>NZ_RBXT01000001.1:0-1341198 GCF_003635045.1 Terracoccus luteus
GCTGGGCCGGTGAGGCCTCGCTCGACCTCGCGATGGTCTCGGCCGTCTGTCCGCGGTGCGGCATCACCCTCGTCGAGGCAGACACCCCGAGCGACGACCTCCTCGCGGCGGCCCGCACGGCCGCCCGGCTCGGCGGTCGGGTCGTGTCGATGAGCTGGGGACGCGCCGAGGGCACCGACGGCCCGTCCCTCGACGCCGAGTACCTCCGCAGCCGCGGCGTCGTCTACTCGGCCTCGACCGGTGACTTCGGCTACGGCGCGGGGGTCAGCTACCCGGCATCCTCGGGCGTGACCACGGCGGTCGGCGGCACGTCGCTGACCCGCGGCGGTGGGGGCACCCGCGGGTGGTCCGAGACGGCGTGGGCCGGCGCAGGATCGGGCTGCTCGGCCGCCGTGCCGCGCCCGGCGTGGCAGACGGTCCCGGATTCCGTGTGCCCCCGTCGCGCGGTCGCCGACGTCTCCGCCGTGGCCGACCCGCAGACCGGCGTCGCGGTCTACGACAGCTACGGAGGCGCGGGCGGCTGGGGCGTGTACGGCGGCACGAGCGCGTCGGCGCCGATCATCGCTGCCGCGTCCGCCGCTGCGGGCGCCCCCGACCCGGCTTCGCAGCCGGCGTCGTACCCGTGGGCGCACCGCTCCGCGTTCACCGACGTCACGTCCGGGTCGACCGGGGCGTGCGAACCCGGCGCCCTGTGCACCGCGGGCCCGGGCTGGGACGGCCCCACCGGTCTCGGCACCCCGGTGTCGCCGGCGGCCCTCGCCGCCCCGACGCCGGGTGACGTCGTCACGGTCGCCCAGCCCGCGGCGCAGACGTCGGTGGTCGGCACTCCGGTGCGGCTGGCGGTCGCGGCCAGCAGCCCCCGCTCGCGCGTCGTGGCGTGGCGGGCGGTCGACCTGCCCCAGGGGCTCACGGTCGACGACCGCACCGGCACCGTGAGCGGGCGTCCCACGGAGGCAGGCACGTTCGCGACGACGCTCGTCGCCCGTGACGCCACCGGGGCCACCGGCGTCGCCGCGGTGACGTGGGTGGTGAGCACGAGGGCCGGCGCTCGAGGCGTCGTCAACGGCGACTTCGAGTCGGGGTCCGGCGGCTGGGTCGCCGACCCGGGCGTCATCGTGGGCGACGGGCTGTACGCCCGTTCCGGCGACGGGTACGCGTGGCTCGGCGGCTACGGCGAGACCCACACCGACTCGCTGGCGCAGCAGGTCACGGTCCCGACCTCCGGCGACGCCACCCTGAGGTTCTGGCTGCGGGTCGCGAGCGAGGAGACCGACGGCCGGGCCCACGACCGCCTCCGCGTCACCGTCGACGGAACCCCGCTGCTGACCGTGAGCGACACCGCGGACGGAGGCGGCTACCGGCTGCAGGCCCTCGACCTGTCCGCCTACCGGGGGCGGACGGTGCGCCTGGCCTGGACGAGCACCGAGGACGACGACGGCCTGTCGACGACCTTCCTCGTCGACGACGTCTCGCTCACCCCCTGACCCCGTCGAGAGGCCACCCAGCCACCGTCGAGAGGCCACGTCCCGACACGCCACCGTTCGGCCCCCGCCCCGCTCGACCGTCGAGTGGCCACGTCCCGACACCCACGCGGGGATGTCGCCGGGCACGGTCGCCTGTCACACTTCCCTCGCGTCATCCGTCGTCGGAGCAGACGACGGCGGTGGCACCGGGAGGCACGGCATGGACACGACGGCGCCGTTCGAAGCCGAACGGGCGAGACTGCAGCGACTGGCCGCCCGCGTGCTCGGTGACGCGCACGAGGCCGACGACGTCGTGCAGCAGGCGTGGCTCCGGCTCTCGGGCACCAGCGCCGGCATCGAGAACCTGCCCGCCTGGCTCACGACGGTGACGACCCGCCTCTGCCTCGACCGCCTGCGGGCCCGTGTCCCCGAACCCGCGGGGCCCGACCGGGTGGTCGAGCTCGTCGAGACCGCCACGTCGGCTTCCGGGCACACGGGCAGCCCCGACCCGTTCGACGAGGTGGCCCTGGCCGACTCGGTCGGCGTCGCGCTGCAGGTCGTCCTCGACCGGCTCACCCCGCCCGAGCGGGTCGCCTTCGTCATGCACGACTCGTTCGGCTTCGAGTTCCCCGTCATCGCGGCCGCTCTGGACACCAGCCCGGCAGCCGCGCGCCAGCTCGCGTCGCGGGCCCGCGCGAAGGTGCGCCAACCGGCATCCGACGACGCGCTCGCGCAGTGGGAGGTCGTCGACGCGTTCATGGCGGCCGCCCGCGGCGGCGACTTCGAGCGGCTGCTCACCCTGCTCGCCCCGGATGCCGACGTGGTGGCCGACGCCGAGGCGGTGCAGGTGGGCACGCCGGGCGCCATCGAGGGCCGACGTCGCATCGCCGAGTTCTTCGACGGCAGTGCGCACGCCGCCCTGCCGGTGTTCGTCGGCGACCGCGCGGGCTACGCGTGGTTCGATCGAGGGCAGGCGCGGGTGCTGTTCGACTTCGACGTCGAGGACGGGCAGGTACGGCGCATCAGCTTCCGGGCGGAGCCGGGCACGCTCGCCCGGGTGGTCCGTCGGGAGGCGGACCGGAGACGGTGGACGACGGCTCGTCACACTCGCCGCCCGCTCGTCGTCGACACAGTGGAAGCACGAGACCGACACCAGGAGGAACGATGAAGACCATGACCTGCCACGACCTCGGCGGACCCTGCGACACGGCCCACCGCGGCGAGAGCGCCGACGACGTCATCCAGGCCCAGGACGCCCATCTCAAGGCGGCCCAGGAGTCGGGCGACGAGTCGCACCGTGAGGCGGCCGACGCCATGGCGGCGCGCTGGAAGGACCCGGCCGGCGGCATGGGGTGGTACCAGGACACCCAGCAGCGCTTCGCCGACCTGCCGGAGGACTGAGCGTCGGACTCAGCCGGCGCAGAGCTCGGCCGTGCGCGCGAGCACGGCCCGACCGGCATCCGGGCTGCGCCGTCCGAGCCCGCACGCGGCGCCTGTCTAGGGTGACGACCATGCCCGACGAGTCGACCGTGCGCCCGTGGCGCGTCATCGTGCTCACCGGGCCGGTGGGCGCAGGGAAGACGACGACTCTCGCAGCGTTGTCACGGCGGCTCGACCACGACGGCATCCGGCACGTCGCCCTCGACCTCGACGACGTGCGCCTCGTGTTCCCACGCCGTGACGACGACCCGTTCGCCATCGCCTTGGGGCTGGCCGACCTCGCCGCCATCGTGCCGAACGTGCGCGCCGAGGCGGTCGACCTCCTGGTGCTCGCCGACGTCGTCGAGCACCCGTCGGGGCGCGGTCGCTACGAGCGGGCCTGCCCCGGTGCGGACGTCGCGGTCGTGCGCCTGTCGGTGGGTGTCGAGCTCATGCGCGAGCGGCTCCGGGGTCGCGAGAGCGGCGAGACGGTCGACTGGTACCTCTCGCGGACGGCCGAGCTCGACGCGGCCATGGCGGCCGCCGGCGTGGGGGACGTCGTCGTGGAGGTCGGGCGGCGCACGCCCGACGAGGTGGCGCAGGACATCGTGACGCGGTGCCGGCTCGTCCCGGCTGCGTCCGAGGAGGTCCGGTGACGACGGGCAGCAGTCCGTGGCCCCGTGAGGCCGGCCCGCTGCTGCTGCGCGCGCCGCGCGTGGGCGACGCCGAGCAGGTGCTCCGGTTCCGCAACGACGCGGGCGTGAACCGCTTCATGGTGCACACCCACGTCGACCCCGACGACCTGCGCCGCGACCTCGTCGAGGCGGTGACGAGCCCGACCGACCACTCGTGCGTCGCCGAGCTGGCCGAGCGCGACGGGGAGGTCGTCGCCATCGGGTTCCTCGAGCTGCGGCGCGGCAGCGGTCAGCCTCGACCCGCGGCGCTCGAGGAGGCGCTCATCGGCTACGTCGTCGACCCGGTCCACGCCGGGCAGGGTGTCGGATCCGCGCTGGCGAGGGGTCTGCTCGACGCCGCGTTCGACCTCGGCGCGAGACGGGTGGTGGCGGCGTGCTTCGCCGACAACCCCGCATCTGTGCGCATCCTGGAGGGGCTCGGCATGCGGCGTGAGCGTCACGGGGTGCAGGCGTTGTGGCACGCGGAGCTCGGCTGGGTCGACGAGTACGAGTACGCGATGCTCGCGTCGGAACGGTCTGTGCCCCGGTCGCGCCCGCTCAGTTGACGACGGGGTTGCTTGCTACGTCGACGTGCTCGACCGACTGACGCAGGATCGTCCGCAACCGCTGGGGAGCCGAGCGCCGTGGGTCGCCGAGGTAGACCTCGTGGTGGTGCCCCGTGGGGCGTAGGCCGCGCGCCGGCAGTACCTCGTCGTGCAGCTGCGCGAGCACCGGACCCTCGTCGTCGTAGGGGCCGACGTGGAGGGTCTGCACGACGAGCCCTTCGTCGAGCGTGACGACCCGCAGGGCTTCGAGCGCGGGGCGCCGGCCCTTGGCCGCCGCGGCCGCGCACGCCTCGGCGACGTCGTCGTCGGTCAGCCAGTCGGGCACGAGGAGCAGCACCGTCCAGCGCCACGACGCCTTGTCGCGGCGGGTGGTGAAGACCGACGGGTCGTCGGCCCACCACTGGGCCTCGAGCGGCATGACGACGTGGTCCCGGCCGTACCGGGCCCGGCCGACGGCCTTGAGGGAGTAGGCGACCGGGTAGACCGTCGAGACGGCGTCGGCGTAGGCGGTCGACGTGTTCGGGTCACCCGCCCCGTCGACGGCGAGGTAACGGCGCGGGGGCAGCGTGACGAGGTCGAACCGGCCGTGCCGGGCGCGGTAGCCGACGAGCTCGCGCCGCAGGTCGACCTTGACGACCGGAGTCGGCGCCACGTCACCCTCGCCCGGCGGCGTCGTCCTCCTGCAGGGCCGCCAGGTGGTGCATCGCGTCGCGGGTCGCGGGGTACAGGCCGACGTACTGCTCGTACAGACCGTCGTAGAGGTCGCGTCGGGCGGGGTCGGGCTGCACCGTCCGCCCGGCCCGGGCCCAGTCGGTCGAGGGGTCGACGAGACCCGTCCCGATGGCGGCGAGCAGGGCGTCGCCGTAGCTCGCGCCGATGGCCTGGGCGGGCACGGTCTGCTCGCGGCCCGTGACGTCGCTGACGATCTGGGTCCACAGCCGACCCTGGGTCCCGCCACCGACGGCCACGACGCGGTCGACGGGGGAGTCCGGGCCGTCGAGGAACTCGAGGATCTGCCGGATGCCGTACGCGATCCCCTCGTAGACCGCTCGGAACAGCTCGGCCCGCCCGTGGGTCAGCGTCAGACCGAGCACCAGCCCCCGCGCCCGCGGGTCGAAGATCGGGGTGCGCTCGCCGGCGAAGTAGGGCAGCACGAGCAGGCCGTCGGAGCCGGGGGCGACGGCGGCCGCCTCCTCGACGAGCTGTTCGAAGGGGGCGTCGCCGGTGAGCCGCTGCACCCAGCCGGTGAGGCTGCCCGACGTCGACATACCGGCGGCCATGCTCGACGTGCCGGGCAGCACTCCGACCGTCGACCACAGCATCGGGTGCGGCTGCGGCGCGGTGACCTGCTGCACGAAGAACATCGTCGAGCCGTACATGAGCATGAGCTCGCCCGGCCGGCGGACACCCGCGCTGAAGGCCTCGGCCCACGCGTCGACCGTGCCGACCGACACCGGCGTGCCGACGGGCAGACCGGTCGCCTCCGCGCCTGCGGCGTGGACGTGGCCCACGACCTCGTGGGGCCAGGCCAGGCGGGGCATGGCGAGGTCGCCGACCACCTCGTCGCACCACGGGCGGTACCACTCGTGGGCGGCCATGTCGTAGAGCGGGTCGCACTGGCTCGCGGTGTGGTGGTCGAGCACGTACTCGCCGGTGAGGCGGGCGACGACGAAGGAGTTGGAGTTGAACCACCGCATCGTGCGCTCCCACGTCTGCGGCTCGTGCCGCCGCACCCACAGCGCCTTGGGTCCGACCGCCTGGCTCGACAGGGGGGTGCCGCCCACCTCGAGGATGCGGTCGGCGCCGAACCGGCCCTCCAGCTCGGTGATCTCGTCGCCGGCGCGGCTGTCGATGCCGTAGAGCACCGCCTTGCGCGTCGGCCGGAACTCGTCGTCGGTGGGCAGGAAGCACGGCCCCACGCCGCTGACGCAGAAGCCCTTGACCGCCCTGACGTCCCCGGCCGCGGAGACGGCGTCGACGAGCTCTCGGGTGACAGCGACGACGTCGCCCCACCAGACCTCGTCGGCGTCGACCTCAGCCCAGCCGGGCCGCGGGAGCTCGAGCCCGTGCGGTCGGGATGCCGTGTGCACGACCTGCCCGTCCGGTGTGGCGACCACGCCCTTGGTGCTGCCGGTCCCGATGTCGACGCCGATGACGAGCTCGGTCACTGGTCCTGCCTTCCTGTCGGAGGGAGCCGTTTCATCGTGGCACGGCGGGGTGGTCGGCGTCGGGGTCGCGAGCGCGGACGCGGCGGCGGCGGCGGCATCCGGGCGTCGCTCCGTCGCCGCCCCGCTGCCACGCTGGAGAGACAGACAGACAGACAGACGGACGGGCGGGCAGACGGACGGGCCCGGACACCCGACCCGGGCCCGTCCGCCGCTTCCGTCAGCCCTTGCCGTGGCTCGCGCGGGAGCGGCGCGCGACCGAGTCGAGGGCGACGGCGAGCAGCAGCACCGCGCCGGTGACCATGAAGCGGTAGCCGCTGCTGAGGTCGAGCAGGGTGAGGCCGCTCGTGATCGAGGTGATGACGATGATGCCGACGAGCGCCGCCCACGCCGAGCCGCGACCACCGAAGAGGCTCGTGCCACCGATGACGGCGGCCGCGATGGCGTTGAGGTTGACGTCGCCGGTGCCGGTCGCCGGGGTGGCCGAGCCGAGCCGGGCGGCGGCGAGGACGCCGCCGAGCGCCGCGAGCACGGAGCAGACGACGAAGCCCCAGCCGTAGACCCGCCCGACGTTGATGCCCGACCGTCGAGCGGCCTCGGCGTTGCCCCCGACCGCGAAGATCGAGCGCCCCCACTGCGTGCGGGTGAGCAGGTAGTTCGACACCACGATGAGGGCGAGGAACATCGCGAACATCCAGCCGATGCCACGGTCGCGGTTGAGGTACCACGCCGCGAAGCCGAGCCCGACGAGCAGCACCGCACTGCGGGCCGCGAGGCCCTGCAGCGACGGTGCGGACAGACCGGCGGCCCGCCGCGTGCGCGCGGTGAGGTAGCCGGTGACGAACACGGCAGTCGCCGCCACGACCACGAGGACGTAGCTGACGGCATCCGGCATGAAGGAGACCTGCGCGAAGCGGACGAGGCCCGAGTCGAAGGGCAGGTTGACCGAGCCCTGCTCACCGAGCATCCACAGCTGCACGCCGAGGAAGGCGAGCAGACCCGCCAGCGTGATGACGAAGCTCGGCACTCCGAAGCGGTTGAACATCACCGTGTAGACGAGGCCGACGACGATGCCGAGGGCGAGCGCGGCCGCGATGCTGACGACGGCCGGGAAACCCTTGAGCACGAACAGGGTCGCCACGCTCGCGGCCGACAGCCCGCTCACCGAGCCGACCGACAGGTCGATCTGCCCGAGCAGCAGGACGAAGACGATGCCGAGGGCGATGACGCCGGTCGAGACCGACTCGAGGGTGAGGTTGACGAGGTTGGCGCTCGAGAGGAACACCGGGTTGAGCACCTGGAACGTCGTCCAGATGACGACGATGCCGATGATGACGGGCAGCAGGCCGAGGTCGCCGCCGCGGAAGCGGTCGACCCAGCTCTGCACCCAGCCGCCCAGGCCCTCGCGGGACTGGAGCCGCTCGTCGAGCCGGTCGGACGCGACCGGAGAGCTGGTCGGTGCCTTCGGAGGTGCGGTGGTCATGCCCTCGTCTCCTCGTTCGTCATGGGGGTCGGGTCGGTCTCGGGGGACGTGGCCGCGTCGCCGTCGCCGTCCGCCGACGAGGCGGATGCCGGGTGGTCCGCCGGGGCGGTCGGCGTCCGCTTCGACGCGCGTTGCGTCACGGCGTTGTCGGTGGCCCCGGTGATGGCGGCGATGATGTCCTCGGCGCTGACGTCGGCGACCCGGAAGACGCCGTTGTTGCGGCCGAGGCGGAGCACCGCCACCGTGTCGGCGACGGCGAGGACGTCGGCCATGTTGTGGCTGATCATGACGACGCCGTGGCCGTTCTCGCGCAGCCGCTCGACGAGGTTCAGGACCTCGGCCGTCTGGGCGACGCCGAGGGCGGCCGTCGGCTCGTCGAGGATGATGACCTTGGGGTCACCGAGCAGCGACCGTGCGATCGCCACGGTCTGGCGCTGCCCGCCCGACAGCGAGGCGATCGGGATGCGGACCGTGGGGATCTTGGCCGACAGCTGCCGGAGCAGCTCCCACGCCTTGATCTCCATGCCCACCTCGTCGAGCCGACCCGGTCGCAGCTCGCGGCCGAGGAAGAGGTTCTCGACGACGTTGAGGTTCTCGCACAGCGCGAGGTCCTGGTAGACGGTCGCGATGCCGAGCTCCTGGGCGTCGGCGGGGGAAGTGATGCGCACCGGGCGTCCCTCGAACGTGATGGTGCCGGAGTCGGCGGAGTGGACGCCGGCGAGCACCTTGACGAGGGTCGACTTGCCGGCGCCGTTGTCACCGACGAGGGCGAGGACCTCTCCTCGGTGCACCGTCAGGTCGATGTCCGTCAGGGCGGCGACGGCGCCGAAGTGCTTCGTGACGCCCTCGAGAGCGAGCACCTCCGCACCCTCGTGGGCGGCCGTCGCCGCGGGGGTCGTGACCTGGGCCGTCACGTCACTTGATCCCGAGCTCGGTGCACCCGGCCGCGTAGGCGCCGGTGCAGGCCTGCGACGCCTTCATGATGCCGCTGTCGAAGAGGACCTTCTTGATGTTCTCCTTCGTGACGACCTCGGGGACGAACAGCTCTGCGGGGGTGTCGAACACGGTCGCCTTGCTCTCGGGTGCCTTGCCCTGCAGCAGCGAGTAGGCGCTCTCGGCCGCCGCCTCGGCGACGATCTTGATCGGCTTGGAGATGGTGTTGAACTGGTCGCCGCTGATGATGCGCTGCGCCGCGGCGAGCTCGGCGTCGTTGCCCGTCACCGGCGGGACCTTGGTGCCGGCCGCCTTGAAGGCGGCGATGGCGCCACCGCCCGTGCCGTCGTTCGCCGCGACGACGCCGACGATCTTCGACCCGAAGCGGGTGATCTGCCCGGCGGTCCACTCCTGGGCCTTGGCCGGCTGCCAGTTGGGGGTGTCGTACTCGGCGAGCAGCGTGAACCCGCTCGTGTCGACGGAGCTGTGGACGCCCTTCTTGATGAGGCCGGCGGCGGCGTCGGTCGGGGAGCCGTTGATCTCGAGGATGCCGCCCTGGGCGTTCGTCTTCTTGAGCTGCTCGACGAGGCTCGTGGCGATGAGGTTGCCGATCTTCTCGTTGTCGAACGAGACGTAGAAGTCGGCCTTGGCCTGCGTGCTCGGCCGGTCGTAGGCGATGACCTTCGCGCCCTGCGACTGCGCGGCCTGCACCGTCGAGGCGACACCGGCAGAGTCGACCGGGTCGATGACGAGGACCTTGGCTCCCTGTGCGAGTGCCGAGTTCGCTTGCTGCTGCTGCTTGCTCGCGTCGGAGTCGGCGTTCTGGTAGATGACGGTGCAGCTGGGGCACAGCTCCTTCATCTTCGCCTCGAAGAGCGGCTTGTCCTGCAGCTCGTAACGGGTCGAGGCGAGGTCGGGCATGAGGAAGGCGACCTTGGCGTTCTCGACGGCGCCCCCACCGACGACGGAGCTGCCGGAGGAGGGTTCGCCCTGGCTCTCGCACGCGGCCAGGGCGAGGGCGGAGGTGAGCGCGGCGACGGCGAACGTGGCGCGGCGGCGGGTGGTGGTCGACATCTGGATCTCCTTGGTGAGCGGTGCGGGTGTGGCCGTTCGGTCGGGGGCGTGCCGGGATGGCCGCGCGTCGGCGGCGGGGCACGGAGGGGTGTGTGCAGGTCGAGGGGGGCGGTGCGCGGTGGGTCAGCCCGGGATGAGGGCGACCTTGATGGAGGCGGTGCCGTCGCCGACGAGGTCGAGGCCCCGCTGGAACTCGCTGAGCGGCAGCTCGTGGGTGACGATGTCGGCGAGCGGGAGCCGGCCCGACTCGAGCATGCGGGCCGCGGCCGGCCAGCAGTGCGGGCCGAGGTGGGCGCCGCGGACGTCGAGCTCCTTGTCGTCGCTGATGATCGTCCAGTCGACGGTGACGTCGGACCCGAAGACGCTGTACTCGACGAAGGTGCCCATCTTGCGCAGCAGGGTCAGCCCCTGGAGCACCGCGCTCGGGTGCCCGCTGCCCTCGAGGTAGACGTCGGCGCCGAGGCCGTCGGTGAGGGCGTGCACGGCGGCGACGACGTCGTCGCGGGCGATGTTGACGGTGTGGGTCGCCCCGCACCTGCGGGCCAGATCGAGCTTGTGGTCGGCCGAGTCGAGAGCGACGACCGCGGCGGGGGAGGTGGCAGCGGCACCGGCCACCATGCCGAGCCCGATGGGTCCGCATCCCGCGACGACCACGACGTCACCGAACCGGATGCCGGCTCGCTCTACCGCGTGGAGGGCGCAGCTGAGGGGCTCGATGAAGGCGGCGTGCGCGGGCGGCAGGTCGCCGGGCACCCGGTGCACGAGGGCGTCGGCCGGGAAGACCATGTACTGCGCCATGGCGCCGGGGGTGCGCCGCTTGAAGCCGTAGATGTCGTGGGGCGCGCACATCCAGTAGGCCCCGCGCTTGCAGTACGCGCACTGCCAGCACGGCACGATCTGCTCCGACGTCACGCGGTCGCCGACCGCGATGCCCCAGCGGGCGGCCGCCTCGTCGTCGAGCTGCTCCACCCGACCGACGAACTCGTGACCGGGGATGACCTCGGTCTCGGCCCAGGCCGCGCGCGACTCGTCGCCCCAGAACTTCGCGGCGCCGTGGTAGCACTTGAGGTCGCTGGCGCAGATGCCGACCGCCTCGACGCGGACGAGGGCCTCGCCGGGCCCGGGGACCGGGACGGGCACGGTCTCGAGGGCGTAGCGCTCCGGTCCGTGGTTGACGACCGCCTGCATCGTCCGGGGGATCGTGCTTGGGCCCGAGGGTGTGGCTTCCCGGGTGCCGGGGCCGGCCGTGGTGGCCGGTGCGGCTGGTGCGCTCATCCGGAAACTCCTTCGTCTCCTGCGGCGACGTGGCGTCGTCACCGTCGAGCCCACCCTACGATCCGTCTGAACCATTGTCCAGAACCAATGTTCAGCGGTTGTTGTTCGCGTCAGCGGACGGCGGCCGCCTGCTCGACCAGCATGCGCGCGGTGGCGGCGTCGGTGACGAGCTGGTTGAGGTACCCGCCGCGGACCGCGGCGACGATGCTCGCGACCTTCTCGGGGCCGGCGGCGACGGCGATGGCCGCTGGCATCGCCGTGAGCTGCTGGGGGGTGATGGCGACGAGGCGCTCGGCCCCCTCGTAGGGGACGGGCTCGCCGGCGCCGTCGAAGAAGCGGGAGCAGACGTCGCCGACGCTGGCCGTGAGGGCCCGCTGCTCGCGCGGGAAGAAGGCGGCGCGCTGCGACCGCAGCAGCGGCGGGGCGCCGACGCCGATCAGGGCGGCCTTGGCGGTGTCCCACAGGCCGGTGACGCGCTTGAACGACGGCTCGAGCTTTAGGGACTCGCTGAGCAGGGCGCTCGGCAGCGCCGGGGCGAAGAGGTAGTGCGCCCGGCCGCCGACTCGCTGGGCGTAGAGGCGGGTCAGCTCGTTCGTCTGCCACCACGGCTCGGGCTCGTCGAGCCCGCCGACCATGGGGGCGACGTCGACGCCGGGGCGGGGGGAGAGGTCCTGCTGGACCACCTCGTACAGGGTCTGCCCCGACGAGATGAGCAGGGCGTCGCCCGTCTGGAGGTCGGCCTCGTCGAGCGCGCGGTTGACGCCGGAGGCGAGGCGGGCCCCGACCGAGGCGACGTTGCTGCCGGTCGAGACGAAGACGCGCTTGATGCCGAGGGCCGTGGCGCACTGCTCCTCGAGCTCTGCGGCGCCCTCGCCCTGCGGGCGGTGCACCCGGATCTCGACGATCCCCCGACGCCGCGCCTCCGACAGCAGTCGGCTGACGGTGGGGCGGCTGACACCGAGCGACTCGGCGATCTGCACCTGGTTCTGCTCGCCGACGTAGTACGCGTTGGCGGCCCGGAACATCAGGTCGTCGGAGAAGCGGCTGCCGGTCCCCGTCGGCTCCGAGTGCTGGCCGAGCTGGCTCATCGCTCCCCCTTGTGCCCGTGAACGGATGAACACTAGTGCAGTTCATCCGTTCCGTGATAGATCCCTGCGGTGCTGCCGCCACGGCCACGACCGGTTGACCCTTTCACAGCCGGGTAAGGCCTTCGGATGGCCGCCCCTGACACGCCCGACACCGAGAACGTCCGCGACACCGCCGTCGGCGACCACTCGGAGACGGGTGGGCCGCGGTCGCTGCGGCGCAGGGTCACCACCCCTCTCCTGCTCGTCTTCGTCCTGGGCGACGTGCTCGGGGCCGGCATCTACGCCCTCGTCGGCACTCTCGAGGCCGAGGTCGGCGGGGCGGTCTGGCTCCCCCTCGTCATCGCCCTGCTGCTCGCGCTGCTCACCGCCGGCAGCTACGCCGAGCTGGTGACGAAGTACCCGCGGTCAGGCGCCTCGGCCGTCTTCGTCCAGCGCGCGTTCGGGCGCCCGGTGCTCTCGTTCCTCGTCGGGTTCGCCATGCTCGGCGCCGGACTCACGTCCGCCGCCGCCCTCGCCACCGCGTTCGCCGGCGAGTACCTGCAAGAGCTCGTCGCCACTCCCGAGGTGCCGACCGCCATCGTCTTCCTCGTGCTCGTCGCCCTCGTCAACGCGCGCGGCATCAGCGAGTCGCTGCGGGCCAACATCGTCATGACGCTCGTCGAGCTCACCGGGCTCGTGCTCGTCGTCGTCGCGGCCGTCGTGCTGCTCGGCTCGGGCGGCGGCGACGTCTCGAGGGTCACCGACCTGTCGACGGCCGGGGAGGGCACAGCTCTCTGGTCGGCCCTCGGCGGGGCCGTCTTCCTCGCCTTCTACTCCTACGTCGGCTTCGAGACGTCGGCCAACATCGCGGAGGAGACCGTCGACCCCCGCCGGTCCTACCCCACGGCGCTGCTCGGCGGCGTCGCCATCGCGGGGGTCGCGTACCTCGTCGTCGGGCTCGCGGTGTCGGCGTCGCTGCCGGCCGACCGTGCGGCATCCGGCGACGGCCCCTTCCTCGAGATCATGGCCGTGTCCCCGCTCTCGGTGCCGGGCGGGCTGTTCTCCGTCATCGCGCTGGTCGCCATCGCGAACGGCGCCCTGCTGACGATGATCATGGCCTCCCGCCTCGCCTACGGCATGGCGACGGAGGGGCTGCTCCCCTCGCCCCTCGCTGCGGTGCTGCCGGGTCGGCGCACGCCGGGGGCAGCCATCGCCGCGACGACGCTCGTCGCCGTCGTGCTCCTGCTCACCGGCGGCCTCGAGGCCCCGGCGTCGACGACCGTGCTGCTCCTGCTCGTCGTCTTCTTCTTCGTCAACGTCTGCGTGCTCGTCCTGCGCCGCGAGGGCAAGAGCCCGCTCGCCGCCCAAGAGGAGGTCGACGACACCCACGGCACGGACACGGATGTCGGGGCCGGGCGGGGTGACCGCGACCACTTCCGGATCCCCACCGTGCTGCCGGTGCTCGGAGCGGCGTCGTGCGTCGTGCTCGCCACCCAGCAGGAGGCCGAGAGCTACCTGCGGGCGGCGCTCGTGCTGCTCGTCGGGCTCGCCCTCTACGGGGTCCAGGCGCTCGCCCGGCGCCGCGACCGCACCCCCGGCGCCGCGTAGCAGGCGGCTGTCAGCGCAGGTGCTCGAACGAGTCCTCGCCGACGCGCCAGCACATCCACTCACCCGGATGCCGCGAGCCGGGTTCGGGGCGGAGCGTCAGCACCGCGACCTCGACGTGCACCTCGTCGCGGGTCGGGTCGATGTGGATCTCGCCGGTGTCGAACGTGATGCGCAGACCGTCGCCGGCGCGCTCCGACGTCGAGGTGACGGTCGCACCGCACAGGTGGCGCAGGCTGTCGGCGTAGCCGAGGTCGACGGCCGTCCACGTGCGGTCGACGTGGGTGACCCGCGGCCAGGCGTCGACGTTCATGTCGGCCGCGTCGAACTGCAGCTGCAGGTAGTCGTCGAGCACGAACGTCACCGCCACGAGGCGGTCACCGACGAGGCGCGACAGCAGGGCGTTCGGCACGTACGTCATCGGGACCTCCTGCCTCAGACGCTACCGACCCGCGGACGTCCCGGCGCCGGAGTTCCCGGGCCGAGGCCCGGGTTCGGGGGTCGTGAAGAGAACGAGCCCCCAGAGGGGCCGGAACCCTTCACCACCGTCGCTCACGACTCAGCCACCCGGCATCCGACGCCCGAAAATCGCCTCGGCGACCGGGAACACCACCATCCGTCCCAGAGTTGAGTCTGGTGAGCGCAAGATTTGAGAGCGTCACTTTGACAAGACCGGTGACGCGAGGCAGATTGAGCGGCAAGCACCACGGACCACAGACCTGATCACAGCAGGACCCGAGCACCAAGGAGTCACCCATGGCACGTGCGGTCGGAATCGACCTCGGAACCACCAACTCGGCCGTCTCCGTCCTGGAGGGCGGCGAGCCGACGATCATCAGCAACGCCGAGGGTGGGCGCACCACCCCGTCGGTCGTCGCGTTCAGCAAGAACGGCGAGGTCCTCGTCGGCGAGGTCGCCAAGCGCCAGGCCGTCACCAACGTCGACCGCACGATCCGCTCGGTCAAGCGCCACATGGGCACGAGCTGGAAGTCCGACGACATCGACGGCAAGAAGTACTCCGCCCAGGAGATCAGCGCCCGCACGCTGCAGAAGCTGAAGCGCGACGCCGAGAGCTACCTCGGTGAGACCGTCACCGACGCCGTCATCACCGTCCCCGCCTACTTCGACGACGCCGAGCGTCAGGCCACCAAGGAGGCCGGTGAGATCGCGGGCCTCAACGTCCTGCGCATCGTCAACGAGCCCACTGCGGCCGCGCTCGCCTACGGCCTCGACAAGGGCAAGGAGGACGAGCTCATCCTCGTCTTCGACCTCGGTGGCGGCACGTTCGACGTGTCCCTCCTCGAGGTCGGCAAGGACGCCGAGGACGGCTTCGCCACGATCCAGGTGCGCGCCACCAACGGTGACAACCACCTCGGTGGCGACGACTGGGACGACGTCATCGTCCAGCACCTCATCACCCAGGTGAAGAACAAGACGGGTCAGGACCTGTCCAAGGACAAGATCGCGATGCAGCGCCTGCGTGACGAGGCCGAGCGCGCCAAGAAGGAGCTCTCGACCGCGACGAGCACCAACATCTCGGCGCAGTACATCTCGATGACGCCCGAGGGCCCGATCCACCTCGACGAGAACCTCACCCGCGCGCAGTTCGAGCAGATGACCAAGTCGCTGCTCGACCGCACGAAGGCCCCGTTCAAGAAGGTCATCGAGGATGCCGGGATCAGCGTCGGCGACATCAACCACGTCGTGCTCGTGGGTGGGTCCACCCGCATGCCGGCCGTCACCGCCCTCGTCAAGGAGCTGACCGGCGGCAAGGAGCCCAACAAGGGCGTCAACCCCGACGAGGTCGTCGCCATGGGCGCCAGCCTGCAGGCCGGTGTCCTCAAGGGCGAGCGCAAGGACGTCCTGCTCATCGACGTCACGCCCCTGTCGCTCGGCATCGAGACCAAGGGCGGCCTGATGACCAAGCTCATCGAGCGCAACACGGCCATCCCGACCAAGCGCAGCGAGATCTTCTCGACCGCCGACGACAACCAGCCGTCGGTTCTCATCCAGGTCTTCCAGGGTGAGCGCGAGATCGCCCAGCACAACAAGTCGCTCGGCACCTTCGAGCTGACCGGCATCGCGCCGGCCCGCCGCGGCGTGCCGAAGATCGAGGTCACCTTCGACATCGACGCCAACGGCATCGTCAACGTCAGTGCCAAGGACCAGGGCACCGGCAAGGAGCAGAAGATGACGATCACCGGCGGCTCGGCCCTGAGCAAGGACGAGATCGACCGCATGGTCAAGGACGCCGAGGCCCACGCCGAGGAGGATGCCAACCGCCGTGAGCAGGCCGAGCTGAAGAACCAGGCCGAGCAGCTCGTCTTCTCGACCGAGAGCTTCCTCAGCGAGTCGGGCGACAAGATCCCCGCCGACGTCAAGACGCCGGTCGAGGAGTCGCTCGCCGACCTGCGGGCCGCGATCGTCGACGGTGCCGACACGAGCACCGACGACCTCAAGGCCAAGATCGAGGACCTCAACACGAAGTCGCAGGCCATGGGCCAGGCCGTCTACGCCGCCGAGCAGGCGCAGGGCGCCTCCGCCGGCGCCGACGACGCGCAGGGCGCCCCGACCGGTGACGCCGGCAGCGCGAACGGCTCGGCCGACGACGACGTCGTCGACGCCGAGGTGGTCGACGACGACGAGACCACCAAGGACGCCAAGTGACCGACGCCGAGAACGTGACCCCGGGGGCCGGCGGCGACGCCGGCGCCCCGGGGGGCGTCCCCGAGACGGGCCGGTCGTCGGATGCCGGTCAGCGCGGTCCCCAGGGCCAGGCGCCTCACGCGTCGGGCACGACGGACTCGGCTGGCCGTGGCCGCCACGAGTACGCCGACGGTGGCGCGGGCGCCTCGTCCGAGCCCGGTGGTGAGGACGAGTTCGACCACACCGCAGGAGGTTCGGGCAGCCCGACTGGCTCGGCCGGCTCGGACGCCCCGGTCGACTCGGCCGAGGCTGCCATCGCCGACGAGGACGCCCTGGCGTCGTCGTACCTCGCCGACCTCCAGCGGCTGCAGGCCGAGTACGTCAACTACAAGAAGCGGGTCGACCGCGACCGCGAGGTCATCCGCACGACCGCGGTCGGCAGCGTCGTCGAGGCGCTGCTGCCGGTGCTCGACGACATCCACATGGCCCGTCAGGCCGGTGACCTCGCCGACGGCCCGTTCGCCTCGATCTCCGACAAGCTCGAGTCGATCCTCGGCCGCTACGGCGTCGAGCGGCTCGGCGAGGCGGGGCAGGAGTTCGACCCCAACGTGCACGAGGCCCTCATGCACGTCGAGGCCGAGCTGCCCGAGGGCTCGACCGGGACGACCGTCGTGCAGGTGCTGCAGCCGGGCTACCGCATCGGTGAGCGCCTCGTGCGCGCCGCGCGCGTGTCCGTCGCCGACCCCGTCTGAGACGACACGACACCGGACGCCGCGGGGCCACACAGCCGGCCCCGCGGCATCCGGCACCATGAGAGCGACGCGCACCGTCACCGGACGGGCGCGGGCGACGCACCCGTCGCCGACACCGGACCGACACCCGAGGGAGGTGCGAGCAGATGGCTAGCCAGGACTGGTTCGAGAAGGACTTCTACGCGACTCTGGGCGTGCCGAGCGACGCCGACGCGACGACGATCAAAAAGACGTACCGCAAGCTCGCCCGCACCATGCACCCCGACCACAACGTCGGCGACCCCAAGGCGGAGGCGCGCTTCAAGGAGATCGGCGAGGCGTACGCCGTCCTGTCCGACCCCGAGCAGCGGCGTGAGTACGACGCCGTGCGGGCCATGTCGGGCGGCGGCGCCCGCTTCACCGCCGGTGGTCCCGGCGGGGGCGGTGCGGGGTTCGAGGACATCTTCAGCGCCTTCGGCGGTGCCGGTGGCCCGGGCGGCCCCGGCGGCCGGGTGCCCTTCGGCGCCGGAGGCGGCGGCCAGCCCAACATCGAGGACATCCTCGGCCAGATGTTCGGTGGCGGTGGCGCCGCTCCAGGCGGCTTCGGGGGCTTCGGCTCCACCGCCGGGCCGCGACCCGGCGCTGACGTGCAGGCCTCGACGACCATCCCCTTCCGCGACGCTGTCGAGGGCTCGACGGTCAGCCTCAGCTCTCCCGAGCTCGGGCGCGTCACGGCCCGCATCCCGTCCGGTGTCAAGGACGGCCAGCGGATCCGACTGCGCGGCAAGGGCCGTCAGGGCGACCCCGGCTCGACGCCCGGCGACCTCATCCTCACCGTCTCGGTCGAACGTCACCCCGTCTTCGGGCGCGACGGCGACAACCTCACCGTCGACCTGCCCGTGACCTTCGCCGAGGCCGCCCTCGGCGCCACGGTCGCCGTGCCGAGCCTCGACGGCACGAGCGTCAAGGTCAAGGTCGCCCCCGGCACGCCGAGCGGGAGGGTGCTGCGGCTCAAGGGCCGCGGCGTCACGCGCGGCGGCTCGACCGGCGACCTGCTCGCGAGGGTGCAGGTCGTCGTGCCGCAGCGACTCACCGACGAGGCCCGCGAGGCCATCGAGAAGATGGCGGCCGCCGAGGGTGACGTCGACCCGCGCGCCGACCTCTTCGAGCGCGCCCGCACCTGAGCGGGCGACCACCCGACACCGCACCACCCACCAGACCGGCCCCGACAGGAGAGTGACCGACATGGCCCACGACGACAGCACGCCCGTCTTCGTCATCTCCGTCGCCGCCGAGCTCGCCGGCATGCACGCGCAGACGCTGCGCCAGTACGACCGGCTCGGGCTCGTCTCGCCGTCGCGCACCCGTGGCGGTGGACGCCGCTACAGCAGCCGCGACGTCGCCCTGCTCCGTGAGGTGCAGCGCCTCTCGCAGGAGGGTGTGTCGCTCGCCGGCATCCAGCGCATCCTCGACCTCGAGGACCACGTCGCCGCCCTGCAGGCGCGGGTGCACGAGCTGACCCAGGAGCGCGACGCCGCGCAGGCGGCCCTCTCGACGGCGGCCCGCGTGTTCGCCGTCGGGCCGCAGGGCGAGGTCGTCACGGTGCGCCCCGGGCAGCGCCCTCCCCGGCCGCTCGCGTCGCAGGCCCTCGTCGTGTGGCGGCCCAACCGCCCCGCACGGCCCCAGCGCCCGACCGGCGCCTGAGACCCGGCGCTGGCAGGCGCAGGCAGGCGCAGGCGGGCGTGAGCTTGCGCAGGCCCGGAGAACGCGGCCGCTCCCTCGCCCGGGGGAGCGGCCTCCTCCGTCTCACGGGGGAGCCGCCTGACGGCCCCGACGCCTAGCGTGGTCATCACGACACCCGGCCCGTCGACCCACCATCCGGTCGAGGGTCCGGCCCCGACGACGGAGGAGAGCGCCATGACGATCACCCCGCTGCCACTGCACGCCGAGTTCCTGCTGCTCGCCCACGACCCCGAGACGGGCAAGGCCCTCGTCGACGGCACACCCCTCAAGGCCGCCCTGGCCGGCGCCGCGCTCATCGAGCTCGGCCTGCAGGAGGCGGTGCGCCTCGAGGGTGAGGGCCGCGACGCCCGGCTCGTCGCCACCGGCGCCGACGTCTCGCCCGAGCTCGTCGAGGTGCTCGCCCGTGCCGACGGTCACGCCCCGAAGAAGGCGGTGGCCCGCATGGGCGGTGCCGAGAGCTACACCGACCGCGCCACCCGGCTGCGCGAGGCGACGTGGGACCGGCTCGAGAGCGAGCGGCTCGTGCGCCGCGACGAGGACAAGGTGCTCGGCCTGTTCCCCGTCACCCGCCGCATCCAGACGACGGCCGCCCGCGCGACACTGGTCGACACGCTGAGGTCGGCGGTCCTGGGGAGCGAGCCACCCGGCATCCGCACCGTCGGTCTCGTGTCGGTCGCGCAGGCCAGCGGGGTGCTGGCCAAGGTGCTGCCCGAGATCGACAAGAAGCAACTCAAGGCCCGCGCCGCGGAGATCGGCGAGGGCTCGTGGGGTGGCGACGCCGTGGCCAAGGCGGTGGCCGACATGCAGGCCGCGCTCATGGCCGCGGTCGTGGTGCCCGTCATCGTGAGCTCGGGCTCGGGCTGAGACTCAGGCGGCGCTGATCCGCACGGTGGTGCGGTCGCGCGACCCGCGCGACAGCACGCCCTCGACGAGCATGAAGATGCGGAACTCGAGGCCGTACTTGCGCTTGAGCAGCGCCCGGACCCGCTCCACGCTGCCCTCGCTCGGGTCGATGCGGCCGACGGCCTCCAGCGATACGGCGCCCTCCTGCACCTCGCCGCGACGCGAGCATGGGGTGACCTCGACCCGCGAGGTGTGCCGCAGCCGCTTGAGCTTGCCGCTGCCCGACGGGGTGAACACGAGCAGCTCGTCCCCCTCGCGCACCACCCACACGGGGGTGCCGACCGGCTCGCCCGAGCGGCGGAAGGTCGTCAGGCGGATGAAGCGGGCGTCGCCGAGCGCGAGGAGGGTCTGCGGGTCCGTCATCGCCCGGACGTACCCCGCCCGCCCCGCTGCGTCACCGGCCTAGACTCCCGCCGTGCAGCCCCTGGCCGACTCCGAGCACCTGCTCGTCTACCCCGACCGTGACAGCGCCGACGAGGTGGCCGACGAGCTCGCCGCCGTCGCGTACGAGCACGGGTACGCCGAGGTGCGGGTCGTGCGCGAGGCGCTCGCCGGCGAGGACGACTCCGAGGACCACGAGTGGGCCGTCTACGTGCGGGTGCCGCGCCGCAGCGAGGGCGAGGATGCCGTCGTGGCCGGTCGCCTCGCGGCGCTCGCCGAGCAGCACGGCGGGTGGTACGACCCGCAGCCCTGAGGCCTCACGACCCGCGCAGGCCCCGCAGCAGGCGGTCGAGCAGTCCCGGCGCCGGCTCGCTGACGGCCGACGGCAGGGGGTCGGACCGGATGCCGTCGGGGCGGGTGCCGGTGGTCGCCCCCCTCAGCGGCTCCCCGTCACGGTGGTCGGCGTCGGCGTCGGCGTCGGCGTCGGCGTCGGCGCCGGCGTCGGCGCCGAGGGCGCGGACGTCCGACGGGAGGCGGGCGAGGAACGCGTCGACCTCGTCGACGGCGTAGCCGCGGCGTCGGACGGTGAACCGGGCCTGCGTGACCAGCCCCTCGATCTCCTCCGCGGACGCCCCGGCGAGCACGCGCTCCCGGAGGCGGTCGAGCAGGTCGTCGACGGCCCGCACGTCGTACCCCCGCGACAGGGTCGAGGTCTGGGCGAAGAGCACGTTCGTGATCTCGGTGACGAGGTCGGCGCGGGTCATGCGGGCAGGGTAGTGCGCGCCAAGTTGAGTGGAATACACTCAACTTCAAGACCGTTGCCCTGAGTGAGTCCCGAACTCTCGGACCCCCGTACCTCGACGGAAAGAGCTCACGAACGCATGGACCTGCAGCTGACCACCAAGGCCCAGGAGGCCTTCGCCCAGGCCGCGACGACCGCGGCCGGCAAGCACCACCCCGCCATCGAGCCCGCCCACCTGCTCGTCGCGCTCGCCGCCCAGGGCGGCACGACGACCCCGGCGCTGCTCAGCGCCGCCGGCTCCTCGGCCGCCGCTGCGACGTCGGCCGCCGAGACCGTCATGGCGGGCCTGCCCCAGGTGACCGGGGGCGAGCAGCCCGCACTGTCACCGGCCGCCGGCCGGGTCGTGCAGCAGGCGCAGCAGTACATGACGAGCATGGGTGACAGCTACGTCTCGACCGACCACCTGCTGCTCGCCATCGCGCGCACCGGCCGGTTCGGCATCGACGCGGATGCCGTCGAGGCCGCGATCCCGGGCCTGCGCGGCGGGCGGCCGGTGACCTCGGCCAACCCCGAGGGCACCTTCGAGGCGCTGGAGAAGTACGGCACCGACCTCACCGCCCGCGCCCGGGAGGGCCGGCTCGACCCGGTCATCGGCCGCGACGCCGAGATCCGCCGGGTCGTGCAGGTGCTGAGCCGCCGGACGAAGAACAACCCCGTCCTCATCGGCGAGCCCGGCGTGGGCAAGACCGCCGTCGTCGAGGGGCTGGCCCAGCGCATCGTCGAGGGCGACGTGCCCGAGAGCCTGCGCGACAAGACCCTCATCAGCCTCGACCTCGCCTCGATGGTCGCGGGGGCGAAGTACCGAGGCGAGTTCGAGGAGCGCCTCAAGGCGGTGCTCGAGGAGATCACCGCGAGCGACGGCCAGGTCGTCACCTTCATCGACGAGATCCACACCGTCGTCGGGGCCGGCGCGAGCGAGGGCTCGATGGACGCCGGCAACATGCTCAAGCCCATGCTCGCCCGAGGTGAGCTGCGACTCGTCGGCGCGACGACCCTCGACGAGTACCGCCAGCACATCGAGAAGGACGCCGCGCTCGAGCGCCGCTTCCAGCAGGTCTTCGTCGGCGAGCCGTCGGTCGCGGACACCATCGCCATCCTCCGTGGCCTCAAGGAGCGGTACGAGGCGCACCACAAGGTGACGATCGCCGACGCGGCCCTCGTCGCCGCGGCATCCCTCAGCGACCGGTACATCAGCGGCCGCCAGCTGCCCGACAAGGCCATCGACCTCATCGACGAGGCGGCCTCGCGGCTGCGCATGGAGATCGACAGCAGCCCCGTCGAGATCGACGAGCTGCGGCGCGCCGTCGACCGTCTCAAGATGGAGGAGTTCGCCCTTGAGCACGAGA
Source organism: Terracoccus luteus (assembly GCF_003635045.1). Lineage (NCBI taxonomy): Bacteria > Bacillati > Actinomycetota > Actinomycetes > Micrococcales > Intrasporangiaceae > Terracoccus > Terracoccus luteus. The sequence goes on from NZ_RBXT01000001.1 coordinate 22,277, forward strand.
CCGACGACGCCTCGCGCGAGCGCTTGGAGCGCCTGCGCAGGGACCTCGCCGACCGCTCCGAGGAGCTCGCCGCCCTCAACGCGCGGTGGGAGGCCGAGAAGGCCGGGCTCAACGCCGTCGGCGACCTCAAGGCGCAGGTCGACGAGCTGCGCACCCAGGCCGACCGCCTGCAGCGGGAGGCGAACTGGGAGGCCGCGGGCAAGATCCTCTACAACGACATCCCGACCCTCGAGAAGCAGCTCGAGGAGGCCCAGGAGCGCGAGGCGGCCGCCAGTGCCGGCGGCGCCGACGGCGCCGACGGCAGTGAGCCGATGGTCAAGGAGGAGGTCGGCTCCGACGACATCGCCGACGTCATCTCGGCCTGGACCGGCATCCCGGCCGGGCGGCTGCTCGAGGGCGAGTCCGAGAAGCTGCTGCACATGGAGCAGCACATCGGCGCCCGGCTCGTGGGCCAGACGGCCGCCGTGCGGGCGGTGTCCGACGCCGTGCGGCGCACCCGCGCGGGCGTGTCCGACCCCGACCGGCCGACGGGCAGCTTCCTCTTCCTCGGCCCGACCGGTGTGGGCAAGACCGAGCTGGCCAAGAGCCTCGCCGACTTCCTCTTCGACGACGAGCGCGCCATGGTGCGGCTCGACATGTCGGAGTACTCCGAGCGGCACTCGGTCGCCCGGCTCATCGGCGCCCCGCCCGGCTACGTCGGCTACGAGGAGGGTGGCCAGCTCACCGAGGCCGTGCGGCGCCGGCCGTACTCGGTCGTGCTGCTCGACGAGGTCGAGAAGGCCCACCCCGAGACGTTCGACATCCTGCTGCAGGTGCTCGACGACGGTCGGCTCACCGACGGTCAGGGCCGCACGGTCGACTTCCGCAACGTCATCCTCGTGCTGACCTCGAACCTCGGGTCGCAGTTCCTCGTCGACCCGCTGCTCGCCCCCGAGGCGCAGCACGAGGCGGTGCTCGGGGTCGTCCGCCAGGCGTTCAAGCCCGAGTTCCTCAACCGTCTCGACGAGGTCGTCGTCTTCGACGCCCTCGGCCAGGACGAGCTGGCCCACATCGTCGACCTGCAGGTGCGCGAGTTCGGCACCCGCCTGGCCGACCGCCGCATCACCCTCGAGGTGTCGGATGCCGCCCGGGCGTGGCTGGCGCGCAAGGGTTTCGACCCCGCCTACGGCGCCCGCCCGCTGCGTCGGCTCGTGCAGCGCGAGATCGGGGACCGGCTGGCCCGGGGCCTGCTGTCGGGCGACGTGCGCGACGGCTCGACCGTCGCGGTCGACGTCGACGCGGCGGGGGAGACGCTCGTCCTCGCCTGAGCCGACCACCCGGCATCCTGCCTCGTGCCCACCCGACCGCCCGGTCGGGTGGGCGCTCGGCTGTCCGGCTCAGCTCTCGGTGGCCTGCGCGAGCAGCTCGAGCGTCTCGAGACGCGCGTCGCGCGGCACCGCGGGGAACGGGATCATCTGCAGCGTCTCCTTGTCGGTGACGCCGCTCCAGTCGTAGGTCTGCGAGACGAGCGTGCCGGCGGGCGTGGGCTCGAGGTCGTAGCGCCACAGCCAGCCGAGCGGCTCGTGGTCGGCCTCGGCGGTCGTCCATGCGATGGTGCGTCCGGGCTCGAAAGCGACGACCCGGTTGTCGGTCTCGTAGCGGTTCGCCCCGCCCATCGTCATGCGCATGCGGAAGACCTGACCCACCTCGGTGAGGCGGTCGCCGTCGAGCAGCTCGAGCACCATGCCGCTGTCGTCGAGGCCCGGATGCCGGGAGGGGTCGGTGAGCACGTCGAACACCCTCTCGGGCGGGGCCGAGATCTCCCGCGAGACGACGTCGAATCGGGGCTTGCGCGAGTGGTCGGCCGCGTCGGTCCGCTGATCAGTCACCGGGCCAGCGTAGGCACAGAGCCCGTGAAGAGGCTGGCGTCCCAGCCGAACGCCCGTGCGGCCGCCACGTTCTCGGGCCGGTCGTCGGTGAACCACACGTCGGCGGGGGCGAGCGCTCGACCCTGGTGGCCCTCGATGACGGCGTGCGCGGCGGCGAAGCTCGCCGGGTCGGGCTTGGCGAGGCCGGTCACGGCGCTGTTCACGACCGCGTCGAAGAGGTAGGACAGGCCGAGCTGGTCCAGCTCGTGGGTGATGAGGTCCGTCCCGTTGGTGAAGAGGTAGGTCGGCCGCCCGTCGTGACGCAGCCGTTCCAGCGCCTCCACCGTCGCCGCGACGGGCTCACCTCGGTGGTCGCGCCACGCCTGCATGTACCGACGCACGGTGGCCGCGCGGCGTTCAGCACGGATGGCGGGGTCGGTGCCGGTCGCCGGTTCCGTCTCCGGCGTCATGGCGGCCAACGCGGCGCACACGGCGTCGAACCACTCGTCGAAGCCGCGCACCCCCGTCACGGTCGGCCCGACGAGGTCGGGTCGGAAGGCCGTGGCCGCCACGGAGCCCCTCGGCAGCCCCAGTGCGTCCTCGATGGCCGCGTCGGCACTGCCCGGACCGAAGTCGCGAACCACGCCGTCGAGGTCGAACACCCAGGCGCGGTGGCGGCTCCCCGTCACCGCCGGTCGCCGGTGCGGGGGATCTGCTCGGTGGGGTCGGAGTGCCCGACGCGCGGCATCGCCTGGGTGGCGTCGTCGGACGTGTCGCGGCTGCGCCCGACCGGCTCGCCGTCGACCACGGTGTCGTCGCCGCCACGACGGCCGCCGCCGCTCTCGGTGCCGCTCTCACCCGGGCGCACCCAACGGGCGGTGCCGTCGGCGACGCTGCCCGTGGCCCGGCCGGTGACGACGTCGGCCACCGTCGGGGGCTGACGCTCGCGCCACTCGAGCTCTCGCTGCTCCTGCTCGCGGACCCGGTCGGCGAGCTGACGGTCCCGCTCGCCGAGGCCGCGGTCGCGCTCGTCGAGCTCGCGCTCGCGGGAGTCGAGGCCGTCGTGGCGGGCCGACAGCTCCTTCTCGCGGCGGGTGAAGTCCTCGTCGCGGCGGCCGGCCTCCTCGAAGCGACGCTCGAGCTCCTCCTTGTCGGCCCGGGCTCGGCGCTCGACCGTGGCGATGTGCTCGCGCTCCCGGTCCTCGCGCTTGACCCGCGCGCGGCGTCGGGCCGCGCCGGCGACGAGGGCCCAGCCGAGACAGAAGACGAGCGCGACGGCCGCGCCGTAGACGGCGACCTCCAGCACCCCGGCGCGGTGGGTGAAGCCGAGGGCCTCGACGGTGACGTTGCCCGACCCGTTGCGGGCGGCCACGGCGGCGAGGACGCCTCCTCCGACACCGACGAGCAGCAGCAGCACTCCGAGCACGACCATGACGATCCCCTTCTCTGTCGACGGTCCCGAGACCCTAGCCATACCCGTCCTCAGGGGCCCGTCGCGGCACGCCGCGCGCGGACGGTGGGCGGAGGACCCGGCCACCGCTCGCAGCTGGCCACCCCGCTCGCCGACCCAGGGCTGGAGCCCAGTGCAGCGAGGGCGTGTCGGAGTGTCGGACTCTCAGGCGGAGTTGGTGGGTCGGTCGGGGTCGACCGGAGGCTCATCCGGCCCCGCGGGGGCGTCCGGCACGGCATCCGCGGCATCCGCGGCATCCGCGGCGGCGGCGGGCGTGGCGTCGCCCGTGTGCTCGACAACGGAGTCGTCGTTCGCCGGGTCGCCCTCGGCCGGGTGGCGGTGGGAGGGGGGCACGCTCACGTCGGCGCCTCCTCACTCAGACCGGGCGTCGTGCCGGTGACGGTGAGCTCGTGCGCCACGTCGCGCAGCTTGTGGTTGCTGCGCTGGCTGAGCCGGATGAGCAGGGTGAACGCCTGGTCGGGGGTGAGCCGGAAGCGCTCCATGAGGATGCCCTTGGCCTGGCCGATGACGTCACGAGCGGCCATGCCGTCGTTCAGGTGACGCACCTTCTCGGCGTCGGCGAAGGCGATGGCGGCATGACTGGCGAAGAGGGAGCCGACGTACTCGGAGTCCTCGTCGAAGGCGTTCGGCTCGCGCCCGAAGAGGTTGAGGGCGCCGAGCGTGTCGGCCACGACGAAGAGCTGGAACGAGAGCATGCTCACTGCACCCAGCGCGACCGCCCGCGGCGTGAACTCGGGCCACCGTGACTCCGTCGCCATGTCGTCGACCCGGACGACGCGGTGGCTGTAGATCGCGTCCAGGCAGGGCCCCTGCCCCGTCTCGTTCTGCATGGCGTCGACCCGTCGTGGTAGGTCACCGGACGGGTGGCGGGCCTCGACCCGCCGACGACCGGTGACGATGCTGAGGGAGGCCTCGTCGACACCGGGGATGAGCTCGACGGCCGCACGCACGATCTCCTCGAGCATCAGAGCCGGGTCGTCCTCGGCCTCGAGGTCGCGCGCCAGCGCGGCCAGCTGGTCGACGACCTTGTCCCGACCCCGAGCCGAGTCGGCACCGGTTCTCGGTCCGTCGCCGAGGGCCGCGGACGTCACCGGGGTGTTCGTGTCGGCCTCCGGGCTGCGGCGGCCGCCCGGCGGCGACGAGGCAGAGGTGTCCATGGGTTGACCGTAGGCGCTCCGGCTGCCCGGCGCGTCGCGGCGGGGGGCGGCGCCCCTCCACGGCGTCGGTCACCTCCGTCTCCACCGGCTGCCGCTCCGACGATCGATGTCCCGCCTTGGGCTCAACGTCCCGAAAAGTACAAGGCTGCGGCAAGATGGAACCGTGCAGCGACGTCGTTCATGACCGAGCGCCCGGCTGCACCATTCCCAGAGCGGTCCCCCGCATGCGGTCATCACCCGGCACCGACCCCGCCCTCCCTCACCCCAGCGGCCCGGCCCCGTCCAGCCCCCCTCCCGACGTCCTCGCCCCGCTGTCGCCGCTGGCCCCTCGGCCGTTGTTGACCCCGGCGGAGGTCGCGGCCCTGTTCAGGGTCGACCCCAAGACGGTGAGCCGCTGGTCTGAGAAGGGGCTGCTCGACGTCGTCCGTACGCCCGGCGGTCACCGTCGCTTCTTCGAGGCCCAGGTACGGGCGTTGCTGCCCGAGTGACGGCCCGGTCGCTGAGGTCTGGTCGAGCGCAGCCGCCGTGTCTCGTCGGCCGGTCCACGCTCTCGGGACGTCGTGGTCACCCGGCCCTCTCTCGGCCCGAACCCCGGGGACGGCCGGGACAGAGAGGCGGCTGACCTCCTCACGTCCGGCGCCGCGGAGCGTGAGGACGAGCCCTCGGCTGCGCCAGGTGACACGGCCTCGGAGGCTCAGTCCGGCATGGTGCGACGTCGGTGTCCCACACAGCCGGGCCACCCGGCATCCGATCGAGGATGCCGGGTGGCCGAGCTGTCAGTGCGCCCGGACGAGCTGGATGCGCTCGTCGAACTGCGCCCTCGGGCAGTCGCCCCCGACGCTCTCGCAGACCTCCAACGAGCCGAAGGCCGTTCCGCGACCGGGGTGGGCCCGGCGCTCGTTCTCGACGACCGCGGTCCAAGCGTGCGCGCGTCCGTCGCACTGCAGGCCATCGACGCGGAAGCTGCCGAGCGACCGGGCCACCTTCCACTGGTAGATGTCGCCGTCGATGGCGCCGATGCGCTCGCCGCCGCCGAGGCAGCGGTAGGAGCCCGAGACCGTGCTCGTGCCGGCGTCGACGATGACCGTGCGGTCGACGGTCACCGTGCCCATGGGGTAGGGCGGGGCACCTCCGGCGCTCGCCGGCGAGCTGACGACGACGCCGATGCAGGCGGTCGAGAGGGCGGCGGCGGTGCCGGCGAGGATGCGACGAATGTGCATGGTGGTGCCCCTGTCTGTGCGACGTCCGGACTGTCCGGACGAAGAGCACCAGACGCGAGCACGCCTCGGATGGTTGTCGTCTCGTCGAAAGAATTCTCGTGCGAGATCGTGACAACCTTCGGCGGTCGGTTCGCGTGAGAGACCTCGACAGCACCAGGAACCAGGGGAGGGTCGAGTGGGCGAGACCGATCGCGATGCCGCGTTCACGGCGTACGTCGCCGCGCGCCAGAGGCACCTCGCCCGCCTGGCCTACCTGCTGACGGGCAGCGCCACGGAGGCGGAGGACCTCGTGCAGGCGGCGCTGGCCAAGGTGTACCGCCACTGGGGCTCCATCTCCGGGCCGGTCGACGCCTACGTGAGGGTCGTCATGGTCAACGAGCACCGCAGCTGGTGGCGGCGCGCCTGGCGCCACCGCGAGACCTCGGGCAGCCACCTCTTCGAGGTGCTGCAGCCCGTCGCGCCCGAGGCGGCGACCGCCGACGACGAGCTGCGGATCGCGCTCTCGAACCTCCCTCGCCAGCAGCGCGCCTGCGTCGTGCTGCGCTACTACGACGACCTGACCGAGGCCCAGACCGCCGCGACCCTCGGGGTCTCGGTCGGCACGGTCAAGAGCCACACGAGCCGCGCACTGACCGCCCTGCGCGCCCAGATGAAGGAGCAGCGGGCATGAGCGCCTCCGAGGACCAGATCCGCGACCTGCTCGCCCGCGACGCCGAGCAGGTGCAGGTGCGGGGCGACCTCGTCGGGGCCGCCATGAAGCGCTACCGCCGGGACCACCGCCGCCGGGTGGCCACCGGCGCAGTGGCCGGTCTGGCGGCCGTCGCCGTCATGGTGCCGGTGGCGTGGGGGCTGTTCGGCCGCCAGTCGAGCTTGCCGCTGCCCGCCCCGTCGGGGCCGATGTCGTCGATCACCGTGCCCACCACCCCGTCGACGTCGCGGCCCAGCACCTCCACGACGTCGAGCACGGCACCGACCACCTCCACCACGACCTCGTCCCCGGTTGCCGGCGGGCCGTCCGCGTACGCGGAGGGGACCACCCTGCGCCTCGGCAGCGCCACGGTTCAGGTCGGCGGGGCCGATCGCATCGTCCGCTTCGCGTCGCTCGCGGGCGGCGGGTCGTTCGTCGAGTCGGTGGACGGGCCCGCCACCGTCACGCGCCTGCTCGACGGCACGGGCAGGGCCGTGCGCACCGTGCTGCCGAACGGGGGCAGCTGGTCGGCGTCCACCGACGGCGACCTCGTCGCCACGGTCGACGACCGCAACCGGGCCACCGTCTACGACGCGACGGGAGGGGTCGTGGCCACCCGGCAGTCTGACGCCGTCGCGGCCGCCGTCGTCGACCGGACCGTCTACCTGGCGGGGGACGCGTCGACGCTCGCGTGGGACGTCGACTCCGGGGCGACACGCACCTTGCCGGGCCGCATCACCGACGTCAGCGGTGACGGGGGCCGGGCGCTCCGTGTGTGGAGCCCGGACGGCGACGGTGAGGTGCGCCGCTGCTGGGCCCTGCTCGACATCACGGGGGCCACGGCGCGCGAGGTGCACCAGGAGTGCGCGGAGGCCGTCGGTGCGGCCGTACCCATCTCGATCTCCCCCGACGGGCGGCGCCTGCTCGCGCAGCAGGTCGTGGAGCAGGTGACGGGCACCCCGTTCGCGGTCCTCGACGCCGAGACCGGCGAGGTGCAGCTCGGCACCGCCGACCGACCGGGCCCGACCGGGTGGTCGGCCGCGTGGACCCGGCGGGGGCGCATCCTCGTCTCGCGCAACACGTCCGGCGCCTCGGGGCTGGCCACCCGGAACACCCTGCAGGAGTGCGCGGTCGACGGGCTGTGCACCGACGTGGCCGCCGAACGGCCCGTCGACGAGGCGACGGCCCAGCCGCTGTACGTCGTGGCGCAGCCGGGTCAGCCGTGACGGCGCTGGGCTACCGGCATCCGGTGCGGGCCGCCTCGGTTAGCCTGACGACCATGCCGACGACCCGCCGCGCCACCCTGACCGCGGCCCTCGCCATCGCGTGCGCCACCGGCCTCGCCGCCTGCAGCGGCGACGACTCCACGGGCGGGACGTCGGCCGAGCAGACGCCGGCCCAGCGACTGGCCGCCGCCAAGGCGGTCGTCGACAAGGCGCCGTCTGTACACCTGACGCTGACGAGCGCCGACGTGCCGAGCGGCGCCAGCGGCGTCGTGTCGGCCGACGGCTGGGGCAAGCACCCGCCGGCGTTCAAGGGCACGTTCAAGGTGTCCCTCAAGGGCGTCCAGGCGGACGCCGAGGTGGTCTCGCTCGACGGCGAGACCTACGCCAAGCTGCCGCTCGTGCCGGGCATGAACAAGATCGACCCCGCGTCGCTCGGGCTGCCCGACCCGGCCACCCTGTTCGCCACCGACGCCGGCCTCACGAGCCTCCTGACGAAGACGACCAACCCGGCCGCCGGCGACCAGGTTCGCAGCGGCAGCGACGTCCTCTCGACGATCACGGGGAAGGTGCCTGGCAAGGACGTCACCACCCTCTTCGGGGTCGGCGACGCGAACGGCACCTTCGACGCCACCTACGGGCTGACCGACGACCAGCAGCTGCGCCAGGTCGTGCTCAAGGGCCCGTTCTTCGGTGCCGGCTCCACCTCGACGTACACGCTCGTGCTCGACCGGTACGGCGAGGCCGTCACCATCGAGAAGCCCTGACCGGAGCCGACAGGCGGGACGCAGTAGCGCCCCGACACGAGGCCGGGGGGCCATGACGTGACGCGAAACCGCTTGCCGCTGCTGGCTGCCGCCTCGGTGGCGGTCGCGCTCGCCGCTGCCGACACCTACGTCGTCGTGCTCGCCCTCACCGACATGATGGCGGGTGTCGGCATCGGCATCGACGCGCTGCAGCGGGCGACGCCGATCATCTCCGGGTTCCTCCTCGGCTACATCACGGTGCTGCCGCTCATCGGCCGGCTCGCCGACCTCCTGGGCCGCAGCCGGGTGCTGCTCGGCTGCCTCGTCGTCTTCGCCGTCGGCTCGGCCGTCACCGCCCTCGCCGTCGAGATGCCCGTGCTCGTCACCGGCCGCGTCCTGCAGGGCATCGGCGGCGGCGGCCTCGTGCCCGCCACGCTCGCCCTCGTCGCCGACCGCTGGCCCGCCGACCGTCGCGGCACCCCGCTCGGCGTCGTCGGTGCCGTGCAGGAGCTCGGCTCGGTACTCGGCCCCGTCCTCGGCGCCGCCGTCCTCGCCGTCGCCGACTGGCGGGCCATCTTCTGGCTCAACGTCGCAGCCGGCGTCGTGCTGTGGCTCGTCATCCGGGCCCTGAGCGCGGGTGAGCGTCGTTCGGATGCCGGGTCGCCGGCATCCGAACGCCAGCGACCTCGGGTGGTCGGTGTCGTCTCGTGGGCGCTCGCCGTCGTGGGTGGCGGGCTGCTGCTGATCGCCCTCGCGGCGCCCATGCGGCTCGTCACCGACGTGGCGCTGGGCGCGCCCTTCGTCCCGTTCAGCGGCTCGTCACGCGTGCTCACCCCGATCGGACTGGTCGCGCTGGTGCTGCTGGCGGCGCTCGCCGTCGTCACCGCGCCTCGCTGGTGGGCCGTGCTGCGCCAGGCCGACGTCGTCGGGGCCCTGCTCGTCGCGACCGTGCTCGGCTCGCTCGTGCTGACCTTCGCCTCGTCGGACCCCGAGAAGGAGGTCGTCGGGCCGCTAGGGCTCGCGCTGCTGCCGGTCGGTGCGGTCGCACTCGTTGCCCTCGTGTGGTGGCTGCGGCGGGCCGACGCCCCGCTCGTGCCCCGCGGGGTCGTGCGGTCACGCGGCGCCCGGGCGCTCGCCGTCAGCCTGCTCGTCGGGGCGGCGCTCGTCGCCGTCATCGTCGACGTGCCGCTGCTCGCCCGCCTCACCGACACCTACGACGAGACCGGCGCGGCCTTCGTGCTCGTGCGGTTCCTGCTCGCCGTGCCCGTCGGGGCCGTGCTCGGCGGGTGGGCCCTGCGGCGCCTGGGGGAGGGCGTGGTGGCCGGGGTGGGGCTGCTGCTCGCCGCGGCCGGCCTGCTCGTCATGTCGCGCTGGACCCTGACCGCCCTCGACGCCACCGTCGCGACGACCCTCACCCTCGTCGTGGTCGGACTCGGCGTCGGGCTGGCGCTGGCGCCCGTCAACAACGTCGTGCTCGCCGACAGCCCCGCCGACGCCCACGGGGTCGCCGGCTCGCTCGTCGTCGTGGCCCGCATGGTAGGCATGGTCGTCGGCCTCGCGCTGCTCACCGCGGTCGGCCTCAGCCGCTACTACGACGCCGTGCGTGCCCTGCCCGACCCGCTCGACACCGACGCCCTCGTCGCCGCCGGCGTCGTGCAGGTGCAGACGGTCTTCCTCGGCGGGGCCGCCGCTGCGCTGCTCGGCGGCCTGCTCGCGCTCACGCTGCGTCGGAGCCCGGTGCCGGTTACGACCGACGCCTAGTCGATCTCGAAGACGACGGGGGCGTGGTCGCTGGCGCCCTTGCCCTTGCGCTCCTGCCGGTCGATGGCCGCGCCGACGACAAGGTCGGCCAGCGCGGGGGAGCAGAGCGCGAAGTCGATGCGCATGCCCTGCCGCTTCGCGAAGCGCAGCTGCGTGTAGTCCCAGTAGGTGAAGGTGCCCGGCTCGGAGGTGTGCGGGCGCACGACGTCGGCGTACCCGGCATCCACGACGGCCTCGAACGCGGCGCGCTCGGCGGGGGAGGTGTGGGTGCGGTTCTCGAAGTACTCGACGCTCCACACGTCGGCGTCGGTCGGGGCGATGTTCCAGTCGCCGAGCAGCGCGACCTGAGCGGTGGGGTCGTCGGCGAGCCAGCCCCGGCCTGCCCGCGCCAGCGCGTCGAGCCACTCGAGCTTGTACTGCAGGTGCGGGTCGTCGAGCGAACGGCCGTTCGGCACGTAGAGCGACCAGACGCGCACCCCGCCGCAGAGGGCGCCCAGCGCGCGGGCCTCGGGCGCGACCGGGTCGCCCCACCCCGGCATCCCGTCGAAGCCGACCTGCACGTCGTCGAGGCCGACGCGGGAGGCGATGGCGACGCCGTTCCACTGGTTCAGCCCGTGCTGGGTGATCTCGTAGCCGAGCTCGCGGAACCGGTCGAACGGGAACTGGTCGTCGCGGGCCTTGGTCTCCTGGATGGCGAGCACGTCGACGTCGCTGCGCTCGAGCCACGCCGCGACGCGGTCGATGCGGGAGCGGATGCTGTTGACGTTCCAGGTGGCGATGCGCACGCGGCCACCCTAGGCGGGCCCACCGACGGTGCCAGTCGCCACCCCGCGCACGTCGGCGACCGCCGGCCGACCCCGGCCGGATGCCGGCCGCCGACCTAGGGTGGACGCATGCCCACCGCTCTCATCACCGGCGCCACGTCCGGCATCGGCCACGAGTTCGCCGTCCAGCTCGCCGCCCGCGGCCACGATCTCGTCGTCGTCGCCCGCAACACCGAACGGCTCGAGCAGGTGGCCCAGCGGCTGCGCGACGTGCAGGGCGTCGAGGTCGAGGTGCTGACCGCCGACCTGTCCGACCGCGAGGCGCTGCAGCGGGTGGCCGACCGCGTGGCCGACGAGGGCCGGCCCGTCGACGTCGTCGTCAACAATGCCGGCTACGGCCTCAAGAAGCGCTTCGTCGACAACGAGCTCGCGGTCGAAGAGGCGCACTTCGACGTGCACGCCCGCGCCACGCTCGTGCTGTCGCACACCGCGGCGCGCGCGATGCGCAGCCGCGACCGGGGCACCATCATCAACGTCAGCTCGGTCGCGAGCTTCCTCGCCACCGGCACCTACTCAGCGGCCAAGTCGTACGTCACGGTCTTCACCGAGGGCCTGGCCGGCGAGCTGCGCGGCACCGGGGTGCAGGCCACCGCGGTCTGCCCCGGCTGGGTGACGACGGAGTTCCAGGAGCGGGCCGAGATCGGCTCCCCGGGCCCGAAGTTCATGTGGCTCGAGACCGAGCGGGTCGTGCGCCAGGCGCTCGACGACGCCGGGCGTGGGCGGGTCGTGTCCGTGCCCACGGCCCAGTACAAGGCGGCGGTCGGCGTGCTGCGCTTCGTGCCGCGGGCCCTCGTGCGCCGCGACATGCGCTCCTTCTCGCTGTCGCGCCTCTTCCGCCCCGGCCGGCCCGCCCGCACGACCTGAGCCGCACGACCTGAGCGCAGCCGACGCGGGCACGGCCTACGATTCGGGTCGTGACCGACGCCAGCCAGACGCCCCCGCCCGTTACCACCGACGTCGCCGCCGCCCGGGCGCGCCTGCTCGAGATCATCCGCGAGAAGGCCATCGTGCACGGCCGCGTCACGCTCAGCTCGGGCAAGGAGGCCGACTACTACGTCGACCTGCGCCGCATCTCCCTCGACGGTGAGGCCTCGCCCCTCGTCGGCATTGTCATGCGTGACCTGACCGCCGACCTCGACTACGACGCCGTCGGCGGCCTGACGCTCGGCGCCGACCCGGTCGCGACCTCGATGCTGCACGCCGCCGCCCGCGCCGGTGAGCGTCTCGACGCCTTCGTCGTGCGCAAGGCGGGCAAGGCGCACGGCCTGCAGCAGCGCATCGAGGGTCCGTCGATCTCGGGCCGACGCGTGCTCGTCGTCGAGGACACGACGACGACCGGCGCCTCGCCGCTCGCCGCCGTCGAGGCCGCCCGTGAGGACGGCGCCACGGTCGTCGCCGTCGCCACCATCGCCGACCGGGCGACCGGCGCCGGGGAGCGCATCAGCGAGGAGGCCGGCGTCGAGTACCGCCACGCCTTCTCCCTCGAGGACCTCGGCCTCGCCTGACCGCAACCCACCCCAGCCCCACCCGTCGAGTGGTCACCCCCCCCCGTCGAGAGGCCAGATAGAGGGCACCGAAAGGCCAACCGCAGCCTGACCCGGATGCCGGCCACCCGGCATCCGACGCCCGCCCGGAACGTGTGCGCCCCACCACCACGTCGCAGGGGCGCCAGCGGGCCCCGCACTAGGATCGGGGCACTGCCCGACCGACCCCAGGAGAACCGATGATCATCGTCTGGATCGTCCTCGCGCTCGTCGTCATCGCCGCCGTCGTGGGCGTCGTCATGTACAACGGCCTCATCGGGCTGCGCAACCGCGTGCAGGAGGGCTGGCGCCAGATCGACGTCGAGCTCAAGCGGCGGCACGACCTCATCCCCAACCTCGTCGAGACCGTCAAGGGCTACGCCTCGCACGAGCAGGGCACGCTGGAGTCGGTCATGCAGGCGCGGTCGGCGGCCATGTCGGGCGCCTCGACGCCCACCGGTGCCGCCCAGGCCGAGGGTGAGCTGAGCCAGGCGCTCGGTCGCCTCATGGCCGTGACCGAGGCCTACCCCGACCTCAAGGCGAACCAGAACTTCCTCGCCCTGCAGAACGAGCTGAGCAGCACCGAGGACCGCATCGCCAGCTCGCGCCGCTACTACAACGCCCTCGTGCGCGAGCTCAACACGAAGGTCGAGAGCGTGCCGAGCAACCTCGTCGCCGGCATCGCCAAGGTGCAGAAGGCCGACTACTTCGAGACCCCCGCCACCGAGGCCGTCGTGCCGAACGTCAGTTTCGGCGGTGCGGGTGGTGGGGCCCGTGGGACCGGGGCCCCCTCGGTCGCGCCCTCGACGCAGCCCGGTGCCGTCGGCGGCCCGTCGACGCAGCCCGGTGGCGCCCCGGGTGCCCTCCCGCAGGCGCAGGCCCCCGGCGCGGGCGCACCCGACCCGACGAGCGACCGCACGACCCCGAACGGCTGAGCCCACCGGCATCCTCGCGCCCGCTGTCACGACACGGCTGCAGGATGCCGGGCAGCACGACAGCGCCCACCCGACCTCACGGTCGGGTGGGCGCTTCGATGTTCTGGCTGGTCTCAGCCGTGAGGCTCAGGCCCGGCGGTCGCCGCCCGTGGCGTGGTCGGCGATGTCCTCGGCGGCCTCGCCCACCTCGGACGCGATGCGGTTCGCGGCCCGGCGGTGCTTGAGGTACTCGAACAGCATCGGCACGACCGAGACCGCGACGATGAGCAGGATGACGACCTCGAGCTTGTCCTGCAGCCCCGGGAACGACTTGCCGAGGAAGTACCCGACGAGCGTCAGCCCGGCCGCCCACAGGACGGCGCCGACCGCCGACCACGTGAAGAAGCGGCGACGCTCCATGCGGCTCACGCCCGCGACGACGGTGATGAAGGTGCGCACGATCGGCACGAAGCGGCCGATGACGAGGGCCTTGTTGCCGTGCTTGTCGAAGAACGCGGTCGTCTCGTCGAAGTACTTCTTCTTGAGGATGCGCCCGTCACGTTGGTAGAGCGGGGTGCCCACCGCCCGGCCGATCTCGTAGCCCACGACGTTTCCGAGCAGGGCCGCCGCGCAGAGGGCGAGGATCGCGACGCCGAGGTTGACGTGCACCTGCCCGGTCGCGATGAAGAGACCGACGGCGAAGAGCAGCGAGTCGCCGGGGAGGATCGGGAACAGTAGCCCGCACTCGATGAAGACAATGGCCAGCGAGATCCAGAAGAAGGCGTCGCCGTACTGGGCCAACAGGTAGCCGGGGTCCATCCAGTCCGGGCCGAGGGCCGGGAGCGCTCCGAGTGCATGCATGCGCTCAAGGGTAGGGCCCGGCGTCGGTGCCCCCTGCGCATCCGCTGTCGTGTGCCTGTGGGTCGTCGCGCTTCGGTCGGATGCCGGTCGGCGCCGCATCGCGGACACGCCCCGTCGGCGCGGGGTGCGCTCGTAGACTCGGCTGTTCCGGCCGCCCGTGGCCGGCCGCCGTCCTGCAGGAGCCCGTCATGCACCGTCCCCGCCCCGTCACCTCCCTGCGCTCGGCCGCGCTCGCGCCGTTCGCCGTCCTCGCCTCACTTGCCATGGTGAGTCTCGCGGCCTGCGGGTCGACCGAGCAGGCAGGCCCGACGCCCGCCGGCACGGAGTCGGCCGCCGCGGCCTCGTGCACGAAGGACTCGCTCACCCTCGTCAGCGCCGGCACACTGACGGTCGGCACCGACAAGCCCGCCTACGAGCCGTGGTTCTCGGGCGACGACCCGACCAACGGCAAGGGCTACGAGTCGGCCGTCGCGTACGCCGTCGCCGACGAGCTCGGCTTCGCCAAGAGCGAGGTCACGTGGGTGACGGTCCCCTTCAACACGGCCATCGCGCCGGCGCCGAAGAACTTCGACCTCGACCTCAACCAGATCTCGATCAGCGACGCGCGCAAGAAGGCCGTCGACTTCAGCTCCGGCTACTACGACGTGCGTCAGGCCGTCGTCACCTACAAGGGCAGCCCGATCGACGGCAGGACGACCGTGGCCGACCTCAAGGGCGCCAAGCTCGCCGCCCAGGTCGGCACGACGTCGCTGACGGCGATCACCGACCAGATCCAGCCCTCCGAGCAGCCGCAGGTGTTCGACACCAACGACCTCGCCGTGCAGGCGCTGAAGAACAAGCAGATCGACGGCATCGTCGTCGACGTCCCGACCGCGTTCTACATGACGGCGGCGCAGCTCGACGACGGTGTCATCGTCGGCCAGCTGCCGGCATCCGGCACCCCCGAGCAGTTCGGCGCGGTGCTCGACAAGGGCTCGGCGCTCACCCCGTGCGTGACGAAGGCGGTCGACGCGCTGCGCTCGAACGGCACCCTCGAGAAGCTGCAGACCGAGTACCTCGCCAACGCGGGTGCGCCCGAGCTGAAGTGAGCCGTCGGTGACGACACCAGCGGGGATGCCGGGCGGCTCGGTCAGCGGGCCGGCATCGGTGGGTGGCGAGGACCCACCTGAGAGTCGTTCTGCGACAGACGTGTCGGTGGGTGGTGGCGCGGATGGCGCCGCGGCCGAAGCCGACTCGTGGCAGCCGTCGCAACGCGAGCTCGACCGGCGTGCCTACCGGCGGGCGCGGTCTCGCCGCTCGTCGGCGATCTCGGCCGTCAGCACCGTGGTCGTCGTCGTGGTGCTCGGGCTGCTCGTCACCCGGTCGGCCGGCTGGCCGCGGGTGCAGGAGACGTTCTTCAGCTGGGACAAGGCGGTCGAGTCGTTCCCGGCCGTGCTGTCGGGGCTCTGGCTCAACATCCGGCTGATGATCATCTGCGGGCTGTGCATCCTCGTGCTCGGTCTGACGCTGTCGATCCTGCGCACGCTGCGGGGGCCGGTCTTCTACCCGCTGCGCCTCTTCGCGACGGTCTACGTCGACCTCTTCCGTGGGCTCCCGCTCATCCTGCTGCTCCTGCTGCTCGGGTTCGGTGTGCCGGCGCTGCGGCTGCCGAACGTGCCCAGCGCCCTGCAGTTCTGGGGTGCCGTCGCGATCGTGCTGTCGTACTCGGCGTACGTCTCCGAGGTTTTCCGGGCCGGCATCGAGTCGGTCCACCCCTCTCAGCGGGCGGCGTCGCGGGCGCTCGGGCTGACGAACGGCCAGACGCTGCGGCACGTCGTGCTGCCACAGGCGGTGCGGCGCGTGACACCGCCGCTGATGAACGACTTCGTCTCGTTGCAGAAGGACTCGGGCCTCATCGCGATCCTCGGCGCGACCGATGCGATCCGCGCGGCCCAGATCGAGACGTCATCCGACTTCAACTACACGCCCTACGTCGTGGCCGGCGTGCTGTTCCTCTGCCTCACCATCCCGATGGCGCGCCTGACCGACCACGTCGCGCGCAAGCAGGGGTGGCACGGCACCGGGGGCACGCTGTGAGCGCCACTACGGGGACGGGGCTGGCAGGGGTCGAGCTGCCGGGGGCGGCGCTGCTGTCGGCGCGAGGGGTGCGCAAGAGCTTCGGCGACCAGGTCGTGCTGCACGGCGTCGACCTCGAGGTGCAGCGCGGCCAGTGCGTCGTGCTCATCGGCGCGTCGGGGTCGGGCAAGTCGACGCTGCTGCGCTGCCTCAACCTGCTCGAGCAGGTCGACGACGGCGTCATCACACT
This sequence comes from Terracoccus luteus, assembly GCF_003635045.1. Lineage (NCBI taxonomy): Bacteria > Bacillati > Actinomycetota > Actinomycetes > Micrococcales > Intrasporangiaceae > Terracoccus > Terracoccus luteus. The sequence continues at coordinate 38,817 of NZ_RBXT01000001.1, forward strand.
CGACGGCCTGGACATCACCGACCCGACGGTGGACGCCGACGCGGTGCGGTCGCGCACCGGCATCGTCTTCCAGGCGTACAACCTCTTCCCGCACCTCTCGGTGCTCGACAACGTGACGCTCGCGCCGCGGCGGGTGCACCGTGTGGCGCGGGCCGAGGCGGAGGCGCGGGCGATGGACATGCTGCGTCGGGTCGGGCTGGCCGACAAGGCGCGGGCGCGGCCTGACGACCTGTCGGGCGGGCAGCAGCAGCGGGTCGCCATCGCGCGCGCGATGGTCAGCTCGCCGCAGCTGCTGCTGCTCGACGAGGTGACGTCGGCGCTCGACCCCGAGCTGGTCGGCGAGGTGCTCGACCTGCTGCGCGACCTGCGCGACGACGGCGTGACGATGGTCGTGTCGACACACGAGATGGGGTTTGCGCGCGACGTGGCCGACGTCGTCTGCTTCCTCGAGGGCGGGCGCATCCTCGAGCACGGCACGCCCCAGCAGGTGCTGGGCGAGCCGCGGGAGGCGCGGACGCGACAGTTCCTCTCGCGCCTCGTGTCGTGAGCGAGGGCGACGGCGGGGGCGGCATCGAACGTGAGGCCGTCGGGGTCGGCGACCGCGAGGATGCCGTCGGGGTAGGCCCGTGGGTCGGGCCCTGGCCCGACGACGACCGGCTCGACCCGGCGTTGCTGGAGGAGGGTGACCGGCGCAACGTCGTCGACGGCTACCGCTACTGGCGGCACGAGGCGATCGTGGCCGACCTCGACACGCGACGGCACGACTTCCACGTCGCGGTCGAGAACTGGGGTCACGACTTCAACATCGGCTCGGTGATCCGCACGGCGAACGCCATGGGCGCCATGGCCTTCCACATCGTCGGGCGTCGGCGCTGGAACCGCCGCGGGGCCATGGTCACCGACCGCTACCAGCACGAGCACCACCACGCCGATGCTGCTGCTCTGGCGGACTGGGCGGCGGCGGAGGGGTTGGTGCTCGTCGGCGTCGACAACCTGCCGGGGTCGCTGCCGCTCGAGACGTACGACCTGCCGCGGGGTTGTGTGCTGGTCTTCGGCCAGGAGGGCCCGGGCCTGTCGGAGCCCATGCGCGACGCCTGCGCGGTCGTGCTGCACGTCGAGCAGTTCGGCTCGACCCGCTCGATCAACGCCGGTGCGGCGGCCGCCATCGCCATGCACGCCTGGGTGCGCCGCCACGTCTTCGACCAGCACCCCCAGCCCCGTCGAGAGGCCAGATAGACCCCGTCGAAAGGCCAATCCCCGACACCCACGGCCGGGGCGCCCCCTCACGCTGACACCGTCGAGAGGCCACTTTCCGACACGCGCGGTGTCGCGACGTGGCCTTTCGACGGTTCGGGTCGGGGTCAGCCGGTGGCCTCGCGGCCGCGCCAGCGCAGTGGCGTCTCGCCGTACTCCTCGAGCACGTGAGCGGCGACGCCGTAGCTGCGGGCGACCTGGAACAGCACCTCCCCGGCCGCCGCCGGCAGGTCGAGAGCGTGCAGCACGGCGGCCGCCGCGAGGTCGACGTTCGGATGCCGTCCGGTCCCGTCGGCGACCACCCGCACCACCTCGTCGAGGCGCTTGCGCAACCGGGTCGTGCCGCGCAGGTCGGCCAGGGCGTCGAGCACCAGCTCGGCGCGGGGGTCGCCGTCGGGGTACAGGAAGTGCCCGAACCCGGGCACGGTGCCGTGCCGCCGGGTGGCCTCGGCGACGACGTCGCGGGGGGCGGCGCCGTGGGCCAGGAGGGCGTGGGCGGCGATGGGAGCGGCCCCGTGCAAGGGGCCCGCCATCGCGGCGTAGGCCGCGCAGAGGCAGTGGGTCAGACCGGCGCGGGTCGAGGCCGCGACCCGCGCGGCCACGGTCGAGGCGGTCAGCCCGTGGTCGAGCAGGGCGGTCAGCATGAGGCCGAGCAGCCGTCGACCGCCCGGTGTGCCGTCGTGTCCTGCGAGCGAGCGCATCAGTGCCCGCGGCAGATCCGTGACGCCGCCGCGGTCGTCGCCACCGAGGAGTACGACGGCGCGCGGTACGAGGGCCAGCGCGGTCGAGCGCACGAGGTCAGGGGAGAGGTCCGGGCCGAACGGGTCGGATCCCGCCAGCGCCTGCACGGCGACCGGCATCCGTCGTTCGAGCGGCAGCAGGACGACCGCGCGCACGACCGGCACCGGCACGGCTGGGAGCGAGCCGGTCGCGGCATCCGGGTCGCCGAGGACGAGGGCGGCCGCGCGGTCGAAGGGGAGGTCGGTCACGTCGGCGAGCGGCACACCCCGGTAGAGCAGGTCACCGTCGCGTTGTGAGCTCACGCCGGTCGCCACCCCTCGAAACCGCAGCAGGGGCTGCGCGGCGCGTGCCGGTCGCGACGCCGCCGCGAGGGAGTCGACCTCCGCGCGGTCGAACAGGCTCTCCTGCTGGCCGGGGCGTCGCTCGCTGTGTAGCAGCCCGCGGCTGACGTAGGCGTACAGGCTGGCCCGCTTGACCCCGAGGCGCTGCGCCGCCTCGGTGGTCGTGATCCACCGCTCCGACTCGGCCACCGCGTCCTCCTGACGTTGATCCGATCAACATTGACCATGTTGATCAACACCGATCAGAGTGGCAGAAACGACCGAGAGGAGCACGTCATGAACGCACCGTCGACAGCCGTCGAGGTACCCCGGGGCCTGGCCGGTGTCGTCGTCACCGACACCGAGATCGGCGACGTCCGCGGCGAGGAGGGGTTCTACCACTACCGGCAGTACTCGGCCGTCGAGCTCGCCGAGTCGGTCGGCGTCGAGCAGGCGTGGCACCTGCTGCTGCACGGCCACCTGCCCGACGACGACGAGCTGCGTGACTTCCGTGAGCACATCGGTCGGCTCCGGGTCATACCGGAGGTGCTCGACCGGCTGCTCCCCGAGCTGTGCGAAGCGAGCGACGACCCCCTCCAGACGCTCCGCACCGCCCTGTCGGTGTGGGGTTCCGCCACCGGTCTCCGACCCCTCTACGACTGCGACGAGAGCGAGACGCTCGGCTCCGCCCTCGCCGCAGCGGCCGTGACGCCGACCATTCTGGCGGCCGCCCACCGCCTGGCCCAAGGCCTCGAGCCCGTGCCCGCCGACCCGTCGCTCGGGCACGCCGAGGACTACCTGCGGATGCTGACGGGGCGCCCGCCGTCAGCCCGCGAGCTGCGTGCGGTCGAGCAGTACCTCGTCTCGACGATGGACCACGGCTTCAACGCCTCCACCTTCACCGCCCGGGTCATCGCCTCGACCGGTGCCGACCTCGCCGCCTGTCTGGTCGGGGCCATCGGCAGCTTCTCGGGGCCCCGACACGGCGGGGCTCCGAGCCGCGCGCTGCAGGCCCTCGACGAGATCGGCACCGTCGACCGCGCCGCCGACTACGTCCGCGCCAAGATCACGGCCGGCGACCGGGTCATGGGTTTCGGCCACGCCGTCTACCGCACGCGTGACCCGAGGTCCGAGATGCTCAAGCGCACCGCCCTCGGGTTCGACGACCCACTGGTCGACCTCGCTGTGGCGGTCGAGGACACTTTTGAGCGCACCCTCGCTGAGCTCAAGCCCGGCCGACCACTGTTCGCCAACGTGGAGTACTACGCCGGAGTCGTCATGAAGCTCGCCGGCATCGACCCCAGCATGTTCACCCCGACCTTCTGCGTCGCCCGGGTCGTCGGCTGGACCGCCAACGTCGTCGAGCAGAGCCGTGACAGTAAGATCATCCGGCCCGCCGCCCGGTACGTGGGGCCACCGGCCCCGCAGCCGGTGCCCACCCGGCATCCGGCCCGTACGACCCCTTAAGTCAAGCTTGGCGTGACCACTCGACGTGCCCCAAGCGTCCTTTCGACGGGGTGTACGAGCCCTCTCGACGGGGTGGGGCGTGGTGGACTGGCGGCGTGAGCGAGCCGCCGAGCAGCAGACTGCTGGGCCACCGTGGGTTCGTGCTGTTCTGGGTCGCCGACGGGGTGTCGAACCTCGGCACCTTCGTGTCGGGGCTCGCTGTGCAGCTGCTGCTCATCGAGACGCTCGGGGCCGACCAGCAGGAGGTCGGGCTCGTGCGGTCGGCCCAGTGGCTGCCGTACCTGCTCTTCGGGCTGCTCGCCGGCGTGCTCGTCGACCGGGTGCGTCGCAAGCCGCTGCTCGTCGGCGCCGACGCGCTGTCGGCGGTGCTGTTCGGCGGCGTCGGAGTGCTGGCGCTGACGGGCCACCTGAGCGTCGGGCTGCTCGCCGCGGTCGTCTTCGTCGTCGGGTCGGCCTCGATGGTGTCGTCGGCGGCGAACCAGTCGTACCTGCCGAGCCTCGTGCCCGCGCCCCTGCTGCCGGTCGCCAACGCCCGGCTGCACCAGACGTACACCGCTGCGCAGTCGGTCGGTCCCCTCGTCGCCGGGCTCCTCGTGCGGGCGCTCAGCGCGCCGGTGGCGGTGCTCGTCGACGCGCTCTCGTACGCGGTGTCCGCGGTGGTCGTGGCCGGCATCCGTGACGGTGAGCGTGAGCCGGACCGACCAGCTAGCCCCTCAGCCTCGCGGCGCCAGGTACTCGCCGAGCTGCGCGAGGGCGCCGCGTGGGTCTACCGCCACGAGACCCTTCGCCCGTACGCGATCTCGCTGCACACGTGGTTCCTCGGCAACGGGCTCGTCGGCACGTTGCTCGTCTTCTTCGCCACCACCGAGCTCGGCCTCGGCCCGGTCGCGGTCGGCCTCGTGCTGGCGGTCGCCGGGGTGAGCGGCGTCGTCGGGGCCGGTCTGGCGCCACGCCTCGGCGACCGCTTCGGCGTCGGACCCGTCATGGTGGCCTCACAGTGGCTCTCGCCCATCGGGTTCGCCCTGCTGCTGCTCGCCCAGCCCGGCCCGAGCGCGCTGCTGTGGCCCGTGGTCGCGAACCTCGTCGTCGGCCTCGGCATGGGGGCGGGCGACCCCCTCGGCCTCAGCCACCGCACGACCGTGACGCCCGACCGGCTGCGCGGCCGCATGAACGCGACGATCCGCTCGTTCAACTGGGGCACGCTGGCCGTCGCCGCCCCGCTCGCGGGCTGGCTCGCCACGAGCTTCGGCAATCGCTCGGCCATCGCCGCCGGCATCGTCGTGCTGGCGGTCTCGGCGGTGGTGCTGACGGCATCCCCGGTCCGCCGGGTGCGCACGACGGCTGCCCCGGGCGAACACACCGAGCAGTGAGCAGTTCTACGAGTTACAACGCGTGAAGTCGGACATTGCTCGGTGTGTTCGCCGAGCAGCGGGCCGGATGCCGGGTCGCCGGCTTCCAACCGACGCCCCCTTGCGCCGAGTGGCCACCTCCCCTGACGGGAAGTGGCCACTCGACGGTGTTTGGGGTGTCGGGGGTTGGCCTTTCGACGGGGTCTATATGGCCTCTCGACGGGGTAGGCGGGGGTGGGGCGGGTCAGGCGTCGGAGGCCTTGAGGCCCTCGCGCCACGACATCTTGCCGCGGGTCTGCATGAGCGAGCGGCGGTAGATGCGCTCGCCGACGACGACGGTCACGGCCGCGAAGGCGAGCATGAGCAGCAGGGCCACGACCGGCTCCCACCAGGCAGCCTCGCCCGACAGGATGCGGCCCGGCATCGCCACGACCGACATGATCGGCACGAACGACGCGATCTTGAGCGCCGTTCCGGTCACGGTGAACCCGATGACGTAGACGAGCATGAGCACCATCGTCATCGGCGAGGTCGTGCTCTGGAGGTCCTCGGTGCGCGAGGCCAGGGCGCCGGCCACGGCGAAGAGGCAGGCGAGGGCGAAGAACCCCACGGCGAAGAAGACGACGAACCACACGACCGCCGCCGACAGCCCCGGCAGCAGCCCCGACAGGTCGGTGAACGAGACCGCCACGAGCCCGACCGCGCCGTAGAGGATCACCTGACCCAGCGCCAGCAGCGAGTTGCCGAGCACCTTGCCGGCCAGCAGCTCGCGCAGCGGGATGGCCGTCGCGATGATCTCGACGAGCCGCGACTGCTTCTCCTCGACGACGCTGGCCGCGATCTGCTGCCCGAAGAGCATCGCCGCCATGAAGAACAGCAGGGCGAACGCCAACGTGGCGAGCCGGATGGCGCCGGTGTTGTCCTCGGCCCCGTCGAGCCGTTCGGTGGCGAGCACCGTGCCCCGCTCGATGGCCTCGACGCTCGTGCCGGCGGCGGCCGCGTTCGCGGAGAGCGCCTCCGACCTCACCGCGTCGGCGAGCGCGGTCTGCACCGAGCCGCCCGGCGTGTCGGTGCTGGTGAGCACCCACGAGCCGTTCGAGCCCTGGTGCAGCCAGGCGTCGGCGTCACCGGCGGTCAGGGCCGACCGGGCCGCGGCCTCGCTCGACAGCGTCGTCGCCTCGATCTCGGTGCTCGAGTCAGCCGCCTTCGCAGCCGCGGCGGCCGTCGAGACGAGCCGACCGGCATCCTGCGACGTCACGGCCACCGTCGCGGTCGACGTGCGCCCGCTCTGCCACGCCGAGAACGCGCCGATGCCGACGATGAAGACGAGGGTGATGAGGGTCGAGACGAGGAAGGCGCGGTTGGTCAGGCGCACCACGACCTCGCGGCCGGCGACGATCGCCCATGGGCGGCCGGCCTGCGGGGCGCGCTCGCGCGAGCCGTCGCCCCCTGCTGCGGACGTGCGGGGGCTGGGGTCGGTCTGGGTGGTCATGCCGTCACCTCACGGTAGATCTGGGCCAGCGACGGGCGCTGCTGGGCGAAGTCGAGGACGTCGCCGCGCTCGAGCGCGGCGCTGAGCAGGGCGCGGGAGGCGCGCTCGTCGGTGAGCTCGACGACCGCGGTGGGCCCGTCGACGTCGACGACGTGGATGCCGGGGACGCCGCGCACCCAGCCCGCGTCGCCCGACAGGACGAGGCGGTGGCGCACGACCGACGTCGACCGCAGCTCGTCGGAGGTGCCGGCGGCGACGACCTTGCCGCGGGCCAGCACGACGAGGCGCTCGCACAGCCGCTCGACGAGGTCGAGCTGGTGCGAGCTGAAGAGCACCGGCACGCCGCGGCTCGTGTGCTCGCGCAGCAGGTCGACCATGTTGTCGACGGCGGCCGGGTCGAGGCCGCTGAACGGCTCGTCGAGCACGAGGGCCTGCGGGCGCCCCATGAGCGCGGCGATGATCTGCACGCGCTGCTGGTTGCCGAGCGAGAGCTTCTGCACCCTCTCCTTCGCGCGCTCGCCGAGCCCGAGGCGCTCGAGGTGCTCGGTCACCGACGCCTTCGCGGCCGAGGCCGTCAGCCCGCGCAGCCGCCCGAGGTAGACGAGCTGGTCGAGCACCGCCTGGTCGGGGTAGAGCCCGCGCTCCTCGGGCATGTAGCCGAACTCGCGCCGGTCGATCGCCGTGACGGGCCGTCCGCGCCACCGCACCTCGCCGGCGGTGGGCGACAGCACGCCCATGATCATGCGCATCGTCGTCGTCTTGCCGGCGCCGTTGCCGCCGACGAAACCCGTCAACAGTCCTCCGGTGACGGTGAAGTCGACGCCGTCGACGGCGCGGATGTCACCGAACGCGCGGGTCAGCCCGCGCACCTCGATGTCGTCACCACCGCGCGCGGTGGTCGAGGGGGATGCCGACCGGCCGGCATCCGGTGGGGTGGTGCGGCTCTCGGTGTGCTGGCTCATGACGCCCACGCTAGGCCTGCGGTGACTCGCGGGGGATCAGCCGGGCGGGGGAGCCGTGACCTCCCCCGGGAGGATGAGCCCGGTCTCGTACGCGAGCACGACGGCCTGCACGCGGTCGCGCAGGTGCAGCTTGGCGAAGACGTTCGACAGGTGCGTCTTGACCGTCGCCTCGCCGAGGAACAGGGTGCGCGCGATCTCGGCGTTCGACAGCCCCCGCCCGACGAGCTCGAGCACCTCGCGCTCGCGCGGGGTCAGCTCGTCCAGCCGCGGATCACGTTGCAGCGCAGCACCGCCCGGCGTTGACGCACCAGCGGGGATGCCGGTCGGCCCGGTCCCCGGGGCGCCCCCCGTCCGCTCTCGGGCCCGCTGCTCGATCAGCCGCCGGGTCACCTCGGGGGCGAGCAGGGCGTTGCCGTCGGCGACGGTGCGCACGGCCTGCACGAGGTGCTCGGGGTCGGCGTTCTTGAGGAGGAACCCGCTCGCGCCGGCGTCGAGGCCGCCGAAGACGTAGTCGTCGCGGTCGAAGGTGGTGAGGATGACGACCTGCGACAGGCCCTCGTCGACGATGTGGCCGGTGGCCTCGATGCCGTCCATGACCGGCATCTGCACGTCCATGAGCACGATGTCGGGGCGCAGCTCGCGGGCCAGCGTCAGCGCCGCGGCCCCGTCGGCGGCCTCGCCGACCACCTCGACGTCGCTCTCGACCGAGAGGATGAGCCGGAACCCCGAGCGCACGAGCTGCTGGTCGTCGACGAGCAGCACGCGGATGGGTCGGCTGCGCGGGTTCGACTGTGACGTGGGGTCGTTCATGACGCACTCTCCGGTAGGGGCATCCGTACGCGCACACGGTAGCCGCCGGTGACGCGCGGCCCGATCTCGCTCATGCCGCCATGCGTGGCGAGCCGCTCGCGCACGCCGAGCAGACCGAGTCCGCTGCCCGACGTGCCGGCCCGTGGCCGGCCGTCGTCGATGACCTCGACCTCGGCGTAGCCGTGGGCGAACTCGGGCTCGCCGCGGCGGTCGACCCGGACGAAGACGGTGGCCGACCCGGCCGTCGAGTGCCGGCGCACGTTCGACAGCGCCTCCTGCACGGTGCGGTACAGCGAGAGACCCATCGACGCGGGCACGGCCCGCACGGCACCGGGGCCGTCCTCGACGACCTCGCAGCGGGTGCGCAGGCCGGCGGTCGCGGCCTCCTCGACGAGGGCGGGCACGTCGGCGAGCGTCGGCTCGGAACGGCGCCCACCGGCATCCTCGCCGTCGGTGCTGCGCAGGGTGCCGAGCAGGCCGCGCATCTGGGTGACGGCGTCGCGTGACGACTGCTCGATCGAGCGCAGCGACGTCTCGGCGGTGTCGACGTCGCGCCGCAGCACGGTGCGGGCGGCGGCGGCCTGGATGCCGATGACGGAGACGTGGTGGGCGACGACGTCGTGCAGCTCGCGGGCGATGCGCAGCCGCTCGTCGACGACGGCGCGGCGCTGCAGCTCGTCGGCCTGGGTCGTGATCGTCTCGGCCTGCTCGGTGAGGCGGTGGCGCTGGTGCGCCGCCCACCACGTGGCCTGGCCCCAGACGATGGCGCCGCCGAAGTAGAAGGCGTTGACGAGGGTCGTGTAGACGACGTAGGCGGTGATGGGGGAGAACAGTCCCTGTCGTGGCAACGGTTTCCCGTTGTCGGTGAGCACGCTCTCGAGCCCGGCGCCGACGGCGAACTGCCACGTCAGCCACGCGAACATGACGACGACGACGGCGCCGACGACGAGCACCATGACGCGGCGGTCACGGGCCCAGGCGACGCCGGTGAAGATGGCGAAGAAGTAGACGACCTGCATCGGCACCGACACGACGACGGCCGGGACGGTGAGGCCGACGACGAGGAAGTGCAGCGACAGCCCGGCCATGACCGTGACGGGATAGCGCCGGCGCCACGCCAGTGGAACCGTGCCGGCCACGACGAGGGCGTGCGGCAGCCACCCCGGCCCGGGGCTGGTGCCGAGCTGGTCGATGCTGCGCAGCAGCTCGATGCCGAGCAGCCCGGAGAGCATGAGCACGGCGGCCACGATGGCGTCGGTCCTGAAGGTGCGGGCGCGGTCGCCCGGCACCCGCTCCCAGTCGGAGTCGACGCCGAACCACGACAGGAGCCGCCCGCCCGCCTCGCCCCACCTCGTCATGGGCGCCAGCGTAGGCAGTGGGGTGGGGCGGCGGATCCGCCGCACGGGGGAGGCCGGCCCGCGGCGGGCGGGTCCTAGGGTGAGGCGCATGGGTGTCGACGCCGCCGTACCGGACCTGCAGGTGACGAGGGAGCGGCTGCGCCGCCTCCGTGAGCAGGCCGCGGCGCGCGACGTCGCCGCGTGCGTCGTCACCCCCGGCAGCGACCTGCGCTACCTCGTCGGCGTCGGCGGCTCGTCGTTCGAGCGCCTCACCTCCCTCGTCGTGCCGAGTGACGACGCACTGCCGATGCGTTTCGTCAGCCCCGCCCTCGAGTTCGCCGGGCTGGGGCACATCCCGTTCGACGAGCTCGGCGTCGAGGTGCGCACGTGGGTCGACGGCGAGGATGCCGCGGGGCTGGCCGTCGAGGGCCTGCCCGGCGGGCGCCTGGCCGTGTCGGACATGACCCCGGCCCTGCACACCCTCGCGCTCGGTGGTCGCCACGGCGGCGAGCTGACGCTGGCCGGCCCGGTGGTGCGCGAGCTGCGCATGCGCAAGGACCCCGCCGAGCTGGCCGAGCTGCGCCGGGCAGGCGAGGCCATCGACCGCGTGCACGCGCGGGTGCACGAGTGGCTGAGGCCCGGTCGCACCGAGGCCGACGTGGCGGCCGACATCGCCGCCGCGATCGTCGAGGAGGGCCACACGGTGGCCGAGTTCGTCATCGTCGGGTCGGGGCCGAACGGCGCGAGCCCGCACCACTCCGTCAGCGACCGGGTCATCGAGCGGGGCGACGTGGTGGTCGTCGACATCGGCGGGCCGGTGCCGTCGGGCTACAACTCCGACAGCACCCGCACCTATGCGGTGGGGGAGCCGGCCGAGGCCGACGTCGTGCGCTCGTACGACGCCCTGCAGGCGGCGCAGCAGGCCGCGGTCGACGTGGTGCGACCCGGCGTGACGTGCGAGCAGGTCGATCAGGCCGCGCGGGCGGTGCTCAACGATGCGGGGCTGGGCGAGCGGTTCATCCACCGCACCGGCCACGGCATCGGGCTCGACGTGCACGAGGAGCCGTACATCGTGGCCGGCAACGACCTCGCCCTCGAGGCGGGCATGACGTTCAGCGTCGAGCCGGGGGTCTACCTGGCCGGCCGGTGGGGCGCCCGCATCGAGGACATCGTCGCCGTCACCGACGACGGGGTCGAGTCGTTGAACGTGCGCCCGCACGACCTCGTCGTGCTCTGACCGGGTCGGCGGTCGCCGCGCCGGGTCACTGGGCGGTGTAGCCGCCGTCGACGGGCAGCGCGACGCCGACCACGAAGCTGGCACCGGGGCTGCAGAGCCACAGCACGGCGGCGGCGACCTCCTCCGGCTGCCCGAGGCGGTTGATCGGCTGGTTCGCGACGGCCTGCTCGAGGTCGAGCTCGCCCTTGTCGATCATGTCCGTGACCATCGGGGTGGCGAAGGTGCCCGGGCAGATGGCGTTGATGCGGATGCCGCGCGGCGCGTACTCGAGGGCGGCGCTGCCGGTCAGGCCGATGACCCCGTGCTTCGAGGCGTGGTACGCGGCGCGACCGGGGAGCCCGACGAGGCCGCCGAGCGAGGAGCAGTTGACGATGGCCCCGCTGCCCTGCGACCGCATCACGGCCAGCTCGTGCTTCATCGCGGCCCAGACCCCGCGGAGGTTGACGGCGTTGACCCGGTCGAAGACCTCCGCCTCCTCGTCGGCGGCGTCGACGGGCGGCACCTGGATGCCGGCGTTGTTGAAGGCCATGTCGAGGCGGCCGTAGCGGTCGACCGTCGCCCGCACCGCGTCGCGGACGCTGCCCTCGTCGCTGACGTCGCAGGTGACGGCCAGGGCTCGGTGACCGGCCTGCTCCAGGGCTGCGGCCTCCCGGGTGACGACCTCGGTGTCGAGGTCGGCCAGCACCACGGCCGCGCCGGACCGGGCGAAGGCGCGGGCGGTGGCCAGGCCCATGCCGGAGCCGGCCCCGGTCACGAACGCCACCTGTCCGCTGAAGTCGTACGTGGGGTTGGCGAGGGGCGAGACGCCCCCGCCGGTCCGGGTGTCGTCGGTGGTTGGGGTGTCGGTGGTGGTGTCGCTGGTGGCGGTCTGGCCGGCTGCGGTGGTCATCGGTCTCCTCGGTGGCTTGGTCGTGCGGGTGGGCGTCCGCCGTGGTGGCGGACGAAGGACGGGTGGGGCTCAGGTCGCGCTGACGGTGGCGGTGACGGTCCCCTCGAGGGCGGCGAGGCGGCCGGCGGCGTCGTCCTCCAGCCGGCCGAGCAGGACGATCCCGGGGAAGTACGACTGGTCGCCGTAGTAGAGGACGAGGTCGTTGCCCGGCGCGTAGTAGCCGACCTGCCCCGGGTCCGGGTCGGCACCGTCCGGCTGCCCCTCGAGCGACAGCGGGGCCGGGAGCCGGCCGGTCTTCTCCACCGACCCGTGGTCGCGCATCTGGAGGGTCAGTGGCAGCTGGGCCACGAGGTCGCGGCTCGCTGCGCTGTCCGTCAGGGACGCCCGGAACCGCTCGGTCCCGATCGCGATGTCGATCTCCATCTCGTTCTCCTGCTCTCGCGCCGTGCTGCTCGGGGTGGGTGTGTTGCTCGTGCCGCTGATCGGCGGGTTCGGCGTGCTCGCGTTCGCGCCGCTGGTGCCCGGGGTGAGCTGAGTGGTCTGAGAAGTGGCCGCAGGGGTGCCGGTGTCGGGGGATGCGCCGCACGCGGTCGCGCCGCTCATCGCAGCCCACGCGACCAGAGCCCCGACGAGCCGAGTCCTCGTCCGGTTCGGACGGACCGTCACGGGGCGCGGCCGGATGCCGGGGGTGCTGGGTGGACTCATCGGAGGCTCTCCTTCGCGGCGGGTGCTGGTCTCCAGCAGACCGCGATCCCGGCGGACATGGCAGGGCGCGCTCATGGGGGTAGTGGCGCTACCTCCCTCGACCGTGCCCTGGTTCGTAACCTGACGGGGTGGGCAATCGAGACGACATCCGGGAGTTCCTCGTCAGCCGACGGGGCCGGCTGACCCCGGCTCAGGCCGGTCTGCACACCGGCAGCGGACACCGCCGCGTCCCGGGCCTGCGTCGCGAGGAGGTCGCCGTCCTCGCCGGGGTCAGCATCGAGTGGTACACCCGCCTCGAACGTGGGAACATCACCGGCGTCTCCGAGGAGGTCCTCGACGCGGTGGCCGGCGCTCTCCAGCTCGACGACGCCGAGCGCGTCTACTTGATGGACCTGGCGCGAGCCGCCCGTCCCGTCCGCTCCACCCGAGCCGCGGCCACCCGGCGACGCGCTCGCGTCACGGTCCCTCCGTCGATGCACTGGATGATCGACTCGATCACCCACTCCGCCGTCATCGTGCGCAACGGCCGCATGGACGTCCTCGCCACCAACACCCTCGGGCGCGCCCTGTACTCCCCGATGTACGACTCCCCGGTCGTCACGGGCGTCCCGGCGCCGCCCAACCTCGCGCGGTTCCAGTTCCTCGACCCCGGTGCCCGCGTCATGTGGCCCGACTGGTCGGGCGCCGCCCAGGTGACCGCTGCCCTCTTGCGCACCGAGGCCGGTCGCCACCCGCACGACCACGACCTGCGCGAGCTCATCGGCGAGCTCACCACCGTCAGCGACACCTTCGCCAGCATGTGGGCGGCCCACGACGTCCGCCTGCACACCACGGGGGCCAAGACCTTCCACCACCCGGAGGTCGGCGACCTCGAGCTCAACTACCAATCGATGGACCTGCCCACCGGCACCCGGCCCACCGCCCTGCCCCTGAACCTCACCGTCTACACCGCCGAGCCCGGCACCCCCCGCGAGGACGCCCTGCGCCTGCTCGGCAGCCTCGCCGAGCCGTCCCCGTCGGCCTCTCCCGTCACGACCTGAGGCGGAGGACGGCCTGCCGTCGATCAACCCCGTTGCGGGCGTCGAGGCGTCGCTGGTTCGCTGGGGCGATGCAACCACGCGAGCTGCTCGAGATCTTCCACGACCAGGCCCGGGCGCCGATCCCGACGGGCACGGCCGACCGGCCGGTCGAGGTGGTCGGTCTCGTCCGCCGCGAGTACGACCTCGACCCGCGCGGTCACTTCGCGATGATCGAGAGCCCCGACGGTCTCGGCGACGAGCCCTCGCGGTGGGACGCCGTCATCGCCGAGCAACGCGACTTCTTCGCCGCCCGCGGCCAGGAGGTCGAGTGGAAGACCTACGACTACGACCCGCCCGCCGACCTCGCCGCCCGGCTCGAGGCGGCCGGCTTCGTCAAGGAGGACGACGAGGCCCTCATCCTCGGCGAGGCGATGCCCCTGGCCGAGCAGGACATCACGCTGCCCGAGGGCGTCACGGTGCGCGCCGTCGACGGGCCAGAGGACTTCGCCCGGGTGCAGGCGCTGCAGGAGGAGGTCTACGGCGAGCCGCAGCCGTGGGTGACGGAGTCGCTGCTGCCCGACTGGCAGGCCCGCCCCGAGAGCACCGAGCTCGTCGTCGTCGAGGAGTCGCGCCACGGCCCTGCCCTCTGCGCCGCCCGCGCCGAGTACGACGCGAGCGACTTCACCGGCCTCTGGGGCGGCGCGACGCTGCCCGCCTGGCGCGGCCGCGGCCTCTACCGGGCGACGCTGCTGCACCGCGCCCGCCTCGGCCTCGAGCGCGGCAAGCCCTACGTGCGCGTCGACGCGCTGCCGACGAGCGAGCCGATCCTGCGCCGCCTCGGCCTGCACCGCGTGGCCACGACGACGCCCTACGTCTTCCACCCGAGCGCCTGACGCCGCCCCTCCCAGAGCCCCGCACCGGATGCCGGTGGGCGGGTTCTCGGTGGACGGGGCCACCCCGCGACCGCGGGTTGGGCCTCCCGGCTGGCTCCCCGGCATCCGTGGCAGGATTCTGGGCGGACCCGACGCCCCACCACTGCAGGAGACGCCATGCCCATCGCCACCCCCGAGGTGTACGCCGACATGCTCGACCGCGCGAAGGCCGGCAGCTTCGCGTACCCCGCGATCAACGTCAGCTCGTCGCAGACCCTCAACGCCGCGATCAAGGGCTTCGCCGACGCGGGCAGCGACGGCATCATCCAGGTGTCGACGGGCGGCGCCGACTACCTCTCGGGGCCGTCGATCAAGAACATGGTGTCGGGCTCGCTCGCCTTCGCGTCGTTCGCCGAGCAGGTGGCGAAGAACTACGACGTCAACATCGCGCTGCACACCGACCACTGCCCGAAGGACAAGCTCGACGGCTTCGTGCGCCCGCTGCTGCAGGCGTCCATCGAGCGCGTCGAGGCCGGCGGCCTGCCGTGGTTCCAGTCGCACATGTGGGACGGCTCGGCCGTGCCGCTCGACGAGAACCTCGACATCGCCCGTGAGCTGCTCGCGCTGGCCAAGCGCGCCAACATCGTGCTCGAGATCGAGGTGGGTGTCGTCGGCGGCGAGGAGGACGGCGTCGCGCACGAGATCAACGACAAGCTGTACTCCACTCCCGACGACGCGATTGCGACGATCAAGGCGCTCGGCGCCGGCGAGAACGGCCGCTACCTGACCGCGCTCACCTTCGGCAACGTGCACGGCGTCTACAAGCCGGGCAACGTCAAGCTGCGCCCAGAGGTGCTGCTCGAGGCGCAGAAGGCCGCCGCCCGCGAGCTCGGACTCGGCGAGGACGCGCGCCCGTTCGACCTCGTCTTCCACGGCGGGTCGGGCTCGCTGCCCGAGGAGATCTCGGCTGCGGTCGACAACGGCGTCGTCAAGATGAACGTCGACACCGACACCCAGTACGCCTTCACCCGTGAGATCGCCGGCTGGATGATCAGCAACTACGAGGGCGTGCTCAAGGTCGACGGTGAGGTCGGCGACAAAAAGAAGTACGACCCGCGTAACTGGGGTGCGGCTGCCGAGGCGGCCATGTCCGCGCGCGTCGTCGAAGCATGCACGGCGTTGCGTTCGGCGGGTCGTCACGAGGGCTAACCCCTCAACCCCCGCTTGCCGGCGCCAACGCGGCACCTAGGGGCGCTGCCATCTCTTTGCACTCCAGCGGGTCGAGCTGGTCGAAAGCGTGGACGCATGCCTTGTGGATGGTGTAAATCAGTTACAGGCCGTTCATCATAACGTGTGGCCGCGCCGGACCCGCTCGACGGGCTTGCTGAGGCAGGGGGAAGCGGAGTGGGGGACGGGCTTAGCTCGGCACTTTTCGGACGGCTTAGAGAGCTTAACGCCCTCAACGGGATGGTTGACGGCCTCCTTTCGGGGCAAACCTCGGTGGCCCGGGTCGCACTCCTTTCCGGCCACAGCGGCGTCGGCAAGTCAGCGCTGGCGTCAGCGGCGTTGGAGCGCGCGACGGCCTTAGGGGCCGAGGTGGTCCGAATTGCATGCGAGCCGTTTCACGACGGGATGAGCTTCTTCCCCATCCGCGAAATCGTGCGTCACCTGACGTTTGGGCGACCCCTGGACCAGGCCGTGGCCGAGATGTATGGAGAGAACTCGACGCAGTCCGAGATGGCCGCCGTGAGCGAGTCGCCCACTGCCGAGCCGAGCAGTCGCCGCGAGGCCCTTGTGGGCACGTTCACCAATGTCATCGTTGGACGGTTCTTGGTCGCAGGACACGCGCCGCTCATCATCTTCATTGACGACCTCGAGCACCTTGACGCGGGGAGTGCCGACGCCCTGATCTGCCTTATTTCCCGGCTGTCGGAGGCGCCGGTTCTCATCATGGGCGCCTACCGGCGAGACCTCACCACAACCTCGACGCACCCGCTTCGGACGGTCATCACGACGGCTCGTCGCGTCGACGGGATGCTGAATTTGTTGGAGATCGGCACGTTCGGCGAACGCGACATCACCGAACTAACACAGGTGATGTTGGGGGGGCCGTGCGACCTCCCGGGCGCCTTTTACGACAAACTTGCAAAGGAGACCGAGGGAAATCCACTCTTCATCCGAGAGATCCTTAGGACGCTCAGCACCATCACTCCTATGGTGGAGCGCCCTCCGCTGCGTGTCGTTGACGGCCTATGGACCTTCGGTGGGCAGGTGGACGGCTGGAAGATCCCCGAGACAGTTGAGGACGTCATCGCTGCCCGCCTTGACGCGCTCGAGGCCGATCGTCGCCAGGACCTAGAGTTCGCGGCCGTGGTCGGACGTCGGTTCGCCTTCGAGGTTTTGACGCGGTTGAGTTCAGTAGGCGAAGATGATCTGCTGTCGCACCTCGAGCAATTCCTGTCTTTCGACATCATTCGTGAAGTCGAAGCTCAGGATGACACGTTCGAGTTCTCCCATGGCAAGATCCGCGACGTGCTCTACGAGTCCCTGAGTGGCCTGCGCCGCCGAAAAATTCACGCCCGGGTCGCTGAGGTGCTTACGCACTTCATCGGTTCCACGAATGAGGACTGGGACGCGCTCATCGGGACCCACCTTTATCGTGCCTCGAGTCACGCAGACGCCTTTCCCTACCTACTCCGTGCTGCACGGAGCGCTGCAAAGACCGGCAGCGCGCGCGAGGCGGCATCCTTATACCGCAACGCGTACGTGGCTGCCGACCACGCGGTTCCGAGCGGATACGAGTCCAAGAGCTCGGTAGCCCTAGAACTCGTCGAGGCATTGCTTGGCATCAACGAAACCGACGAAGCCCGCGCGCTGCTCGTTGACGTCTTGAACGGGACGACGACCGCGGACACTAGGGCGATGGCCTTGAACTTCCTCGGGGACGCACTGTTGTTCCAGGGCAGGATCGCCGAGTCATTGGAGGCCTACGCGCAGTGCGAATCACTCGCGAGGGCGAATCAGTTGGAGGAAGCGATCTGTGAAGTCGCCTGTGACCTCGCCGAGGTCCACGGCCGTCAGTACGAGAAGCTGGCGGGCAGCGACCCCACGGCAGCGGGTCGACACGGTGAGACGAGTCGTCACTATGTGGATGAGGCTTATGCCCGTGTGAACCGGATTCGATCGGCGACTCTGAAGGCCCGCACGCTACGCAATAAGGCCAAACAGCTTCGCGTGGCCGGCGATATCACGGGCGCCATCGACCTCTACTTGGAGTCCAACGCCTGTGTCGACGCTCGCGTCGCGGGTCACCGGTTCCTGATCCCCTACGCAAAGGCGTTGCGCCTGCAGGGCGACGTGGACGAAGCGGCCCGAGTCGTCGACCGCGTCATGGACTGGAGTGTCCAGGCAGGGTCTCGCCGTTCCGAGGGCATCGCCCTTCAGTACCGCGGTCTCATGCGCATGATGGCCGCCCACAACGACGCCACACTGGAGGAAGCCAAAGCAGACTTGGTGAAGGCTCTGCAGTTGCATAGAGTTGTTAGGTTTGTACAGGGCATTCACGAGACGGAGCTGAGCCTCGGGGAAGTCACGCTGCGGCTCGGCAGCCTAGAGGAGGCCCTCGACCACCTTCGCACA
The DNA here is from genome assembly GCF_003635045.1 of Terracoccus luteus. Lineage (NCBI taxonomy): Bacteria > Bacillati > Actinomycetota > Actinomycetes > Micrococcales > Intrasporangiaceae > Terracoccus > Terracoccus luteus. Next base: position 56,910 of record NZ_RBXT01000001.1, read on the forward strand.
GCAGTCGGCACGCCTACATCCGATCTCCGGTTCGTGCTCGTGGCGGCGGCGGAAGAGCTCGACGCGAATGGCGAGACCGACCGCGCCGACGTGCTGCGGACCGCTGCCACGACGCCCGAGGCCTTCGAGCCGTGATCCGACTTCGGTCCACACTAGTAGCCGTCAGCGCGACCGTCGCCGCGCTCATTGGTGGACTAGTCATGTGGTCCATCGGGCCGACGGATGGCAACAAGTACACTGACATGGGCAACAGCCTCGTGGTCAGCGCGGGAGTTGGTCTGGTTCTCATAGCGACTGAGCGGGCCTTCGAGTCACGTGCGCGGCGGGCCGAACAGACCCGAGGCGAGCGAGAGCGCTTCATCGCGAGCTTGTTGGCGACGGAGTCGCTTACAGGGGTCGACCTCCGCAAGCGAGATCTCAGCGGGACGTTCTTTACCGGTCGGGCCCTACCCGATGCCAAACTTACCGAATGCGACCTGTCGCAGACGGACTTCCGCGCGTGCGCGCTCACGTCCGCCACGCTTGATCACGCCCGTCTGGACAGCGCCAACTTCCACAACGCAGATCTCCGAGGCGTGCAGGCGATAGGGGTGACCGGTCACGGGGCACACTTCGACGGAGTGAGCGGCCACGAGTCCGTATGGTCGGGCGCCCGAATGACGGGCGCCTCCTTCAGCCGGGCCAATCTTTTTCGAGCCAGCCTCAGAGCGGTTAGCATCGCCGACGGGGACTTTAAGGGCGCGAACCTCAAGGAGGCCGACGCCGTGGGCGCAACGTTCCCGAACTCGGACTTCCGGACCGCCATTATGAGCGGCGCTGACCTCAGGAACGCAGATCTGCGACGCTGTGACTTGCGTGGCGCCGACCTGACAGATGCGCGACTCGACGGCAGTGATCTTAGCGGGGCGGACCTCACGGACTCTCGGCTCGGGGGCGCATCCTTGACCGATGCCAGATGGGACCACAACACAATATGGCCAAACGGACTAATCCCCTCGCCTCGTGGCGAAGAAAGGCGCTCATCGTGACCCTGTTCTGTTCCGACATTGACGGGACGTTACTCAACCCTGAGCGAACACTCTCGGATCGCACGGTCGCCGCCATCCGCTCGACGATTGATGCCGGACATACCTTCGTGCTGTGCTCGTCGCGGATGCCAGCGTCCATGCGAATCCTGGAAGGTCTTTATGACGGCAACGGAACGCCTATGATCGCCTACAACGGTGGTCTAGTGCTTCGCGACGACGGTGCCGTAGCGCTTGACGTGCCCATCCCTAAAGATGAGGCTCGCGAGCTATACGCAAAGTGTGTCCAGTTACATCTTCACATCAGTGCCTACGTGGCAGACGATTGGTACGCGTGGGCGGACGACTACTGGACCCGGCGTGAGGCCAATAACACGGCAGTTCAGCCGTCAAGACTCTCTGTTCACGAATACTTTACTGAGCAGGCGCTCATCGGCGGCAGCCCACACAAGTTGATGTGTATGGGTGAAGCCGACCTCATCAACCGCCTGTCGGACGTCGTTGCGTCCATGAAGGGCCTCGTGAGTTACCGTTCCAAGGACACCTATTTGGAAATCGCCAGCATCGGGTGTTCGAAAGGAGATGGTGTGAAGTCTGTTGCGCAGACGCTAGATGTACCGCTCTCGGACGTCGTCTTCTTCGGTGACAACTACAACGATTTGCCCGCCTTCAAGGTAGTGGGGACGTCGGTCGCGGTGGCTAATGGCCGCCCGGAGGTACTGGCCGCAGCCACCCACACCACGGCGCGACACCATGACGACGGTGTCGCCCAATTTCTCGAGAGTTGGGTGCTCCGGTGACTGACAATTTGTTGGGCATACCTGAGACACGCCTACCTCTCGATCCCGCCGCCGGGAGATTGGATGACGGGGTGGACCCTCCCGCTGTCGCCCGGGCCTACCCCGCGTCGGCGCTGGCGTGGGCCGTTTTGGCCGAGGACGCTCTCGCTGACGGGGACCGTGATGTCGAGGCGTACGCCTATGCTCGTACGGGCTACCACAGGTCGCTGGACGCTTTGCGCCGATCGGGGTGGCGTGGCCAAGGACCGGTGCCGTGGTCGCATGAGCCGAACCGCGGGTTCCTGCGGGCGTTGGCGGCGCTGGCGCTGGCGGCTCGCGCGATCGGCGAGAGCGACGAGGAAACCCGCTGCACCGAGTTCCTCCGTGCCAGCTCGACAGATGCTGCCCGAGAGCTTGGTCTTTAGGTCAACTCAAATATGGAGAGGCTGCCGGGCAGCGAAGCAGTTGTTGCCTGGGCGCCCGTTATGCTTAAACCGCATAGTCGCTCTTAACGCGTAGTCATACCGAGTACCCTTCTTCTCAGACGATGCCGGGCGCAGGAGGAAGTAACTCGTACACCTCGTGCCCCATCCCGGAGGTCGCCCGCCTCGGCCGGACGCTGACCCAGTGGCGCAGCGAGTTCCTCGGCTACTTCGACACCGACGGGGCTAGCAACGGCGGCACCGAGGCCATCAACGGCCTCATCGAGCTCCACCGACGCTTCGCCCGCGGCTTCCGCAACCAGGACAACTACCGGCTCCGAATGCTCCTCATCGGCGGCGGACTGACCCTATGACCCCACACTCATCGGCGAAGAGCCGGTTTTGTGTTGGGACTGACACGCAGGCAGGCTCGCGCGTGCGTGATCGAGTGAGCCCCCGCCACAAGGAAGGACCGCCTTGGGGGAGCATGAGCGGCTGTGCCGGGCGGCGTCGAACTCGCTTGGGTCCGCATCGTCCTTGTCGTGAACTCGCTGGTGGAATCAACAGGGGCCTAAACGCACCACCGAGACAGAGCCCGACCAGCGGACCCACCCAGGGACTGTCACAGGCCGCTTCTGGGGCGCCCTCGTCGTCATCGCGTGCGTCACACTGTCAACCGCCCGTGACACCACGGACCCGGCGACACGTCCGGGGCGACGACGATAAGCCGCCTCGCGCGCCGGTGGCAGCTACGGCGGATTCCCGGACCATCACGTACATTGCCAATCTCGAAGATCTGGGGTGACGTCCAAGATTGGCGCAGCGACGGTGCCTAGGTTTCCACGGAGGCGATCAACGTGATCGCTCATTTCGAGAGGGTGTTGAGGAAAATTATGCCGGTTGGTGACGACAGTGGTACTGAGTGGGTGGACGAAGATTGGGCTGATGCGGAGTCGCGCATTGCCATGGAAGAGGCAGTGCGGAACGGCATGCCTCCGCGAGCTCTTGGAGTGTTCGCGCGCTGGTGGCAACTGGAGACTTGGCTGCGTGACCTCGCCTACGTCGAACTCCGCGCAAGATACGGCAGAGAGTGGGAGGGAATTCTAAAAGCTGGACTCGGCCGACAGGCCCAAGACCTAACCTTTGGGCACATGGTGAACTCCAGCTCCAGCAATATTCTAGGCTACCTCGATTACAGTCAATTGATTCGAGTGATTTCTGATCACTGGGATCTCTTCGAAAAGGCGCTGATTCACCGATCTGCTTGGGACGGACGTCAAGAAGAACTTAAGCGCATACGACACCGTGTCGGACATGTCCGATGGCCACATAGTGACGATCTCCACCGTCTAGAGCAAACGTTGCGAGACCTCGAACAGGGGGCCTTCATGGCTTTTGCATCGTACAATCGACGCTTCATGCCCATGGGGACCGCCGACGCGGTAACTGCCGGGTGGATGAACCGGCAGCACCCGAAGGCCAAGCGATTGGTGGACCACGCAGAAGAACGATATGGCACGCGTCTCATATTGGAGGCGAGCCGACGACCGTGGGCGACGGCACAGCAAGTCGATGACCCAGCTCCTGGCCTTCTGTGGCACGCTAGCTTTACACTTCGTTCTAGGAGCGTGGGGATATTCGAGCTGTGGCGCGAAATTGTGGCGCGCGGAATGGACTCCATCCTCGTCCACTTGGTGGCGAATGACCAAAAGCACGTAGAATTTACCTTCAGCGCGGCCGACTCAGGTGACGAGATATCGGATGCTATCGGCTATGCTCTCGAGACCGTGTTGGCGGTGTCTCGCCTTTCTCTTCCAGAGGCCCCTGATTACCAACAGTGGCAGTCGCGTGCGCGGTCGGTAGATTTCCGTGTCATATCGGGCAGTGGCTGGAACATTGTGGACGATTCGACCTTGCCTATAACCAACTTCGGCGCGGGTGGAGGCGTTGGTCGGATTCCTGCATGGTAGGACGGCATCCCAATCTGTGGGTTAGTACCGAGCCGGCACTTCGCAATGACTAGCCCGTAGCCGACCCTTCGGCGCCTGCGCGTCATTTGGCCGCGAATGAGATGGGTGACGGCATGCTCCGCTCACGGCGACCAAAGAGCGCGCCCCGTATGCGCGCCTCCGCTGAGCATGTCACCAGGCACTCCTCTGGCCTCCGTTAGCCTTGCCCGTGGCTTGGACCACAACCGGAGAGGCAGACCGATGCCGACAATCGTGCTCGTCGGAGCGCAGTGGGGCGACGAGGGCAAGGGCAAGGCGACCGACCTGCTCGGCAGCAGCGTCGACTACGTCGTGAAGTTCAACGGCGGGAACAACGCCGGTCACACGGTCGTGATCGAGAAGGACGGCAAGCGCGAGAAGTACGCGCTGCACCTGCTGCCCTCCGGCATCCTCAGCCCCAACTGCACTCCCGTCATCGGCAACGGTGTCGTCGTCGACCTGTCCGTGCTCTTCGAAGAGCTCGACGGCCTCGACGCCCGGGGCGTCGACACGGGCAAGCTGCTCGTCAGCAGCAACGCGCACGTCATCGCCCCGTACAACCGAACCATCGACAAGGTCACCGAACGCTTCCTCGGCAGCCGCCGCATCGGCACAACCGGGCGTGGCATCGGGCCGACGTACGCCGACAAGATGAACCGCATCGGCATTCGGGTGCAGGACCTCTACGACGAGGGCATCCTGCGCCAGAAGGTCGAGGCCGCCCTCGACTTCAAGAACCAGGTGCTGGCCAAGATCTACAACCGCCGCGCGGTCGAGGTCGACGAGGTCGTCACCGAGCTGCTGTCGTACGCCGAGCGCCTGCGCCCCATGGTCGTCGACACCTCGCTCGAGCTGGGCCGCGCCCTCGACCGCGGCGACACCGTGCTCTTCGAGGCCGGTCAGGCCACGCTGCTCGACGTCGACCACGGCACCTACCCTTACGTGACCTCGAGCAACGCCGTGTCGGCCGGAGCCTGCACCGGGTCGGGTGTGCCGCCGACCCGCATCGACTCGGTCATCGCGATCCTCAAGGCGTACACGACCCGCGTCGGCGAGGGTCCCTTCCCGACCGAGCTGCATGACGACGACGGCGAGTTCCTGCGCAAGACGGGCGCCGAGTACGGCACGACCACCGGCCGCCCGCGCCGCTGCGGCTGGCTGGACGTCGTCATCGGCCGATACGCCACCCGCATCAACGGCGTCACCGACTTCGTCATCACCAAGCTCGACGTGCTCACCGGCCTCGACCGTGTGCCGATCTGCGTCGCCTACGACGTCGATGGCGTGCGTCACGACGAGATGCCCATGGGGCAGAGCGACTTCCACCACGCGACGCCGATCTACGAGGAGATGCCCGGCTGGTGGGAGGACATCACCGAGTGCCGCACCTTCGACGAGCTGCCCGAGAACGCGCAGAAGTACGTGCTGCGCGTCGAGGAGCTCATCGGCGCCCGCGTCTCCGCCATCGGAGTCGGCCCCGGCCGCGACGAGATCATCGAGCGCCACGACCTGCACCCCGGGCGCCACCGTGCCTGAGCAGAACCCGCCTGAGCAGGACCCGAGCGACCAGCAGAACGAGAGCATGCAGACCAGCGACACCCCGCCACCCACCCAGGCCGCGACGGACGCGGAGGCCGGCGTCACGGCATCCGACTGGGTGACCCGCCTCGCCGACGAGGTGCTCGCCGAGGCGCAGCAACGCGGCGTCGCCGGGCCCATCGTCTGCGCGTCGGGCATCAGCCCGTCGGGGCCGATCCACCTCGGCAACTTCCGTGAGCTGATCACCCCGCACCTCGTCGCCGACGAGATCGCCCGCCGCGGCATCGCCGTCGAGCACCTGCTCAGCTGGGACGACTTCGACCGCTTCCGCCGCGTGCCGAAGAACCTGCCCGGCGTCGACGAGTCGTGGGAGCAGTACATCGGGATGCCGCTCACCTCGGTGCCGCCGCCCGCGGGCTCCGCACACGCGAGCTGGGCCGACCACTTCAAGGCGCCGCTGCTCGAGGCGATGGAGGCCACCGGCATCGAGGTGCGCCAGGTCAGCCAGACCGAGCAGTACCGCGCCGGCGTCTACCGCGACCAGGTGCTGCTCGCGATGCGCGAGCGGTTCGCCATCGACACGGTGCTCGACCAGTACCGCACGCTCGAGGCCGTCGAGGCCGCGCGCCAGAAGGCGACCGGAAAGGGCAAGGGGCCGCAGGGCCAGGGCGCCCAGGGCAAGCAGGGCAAGGCCGCGAAGCTCACCGACGAGCAGGCCGCCGCCGCGACCGAGGCCGAGCGCGGCTCGGGCGCCGCGAGCGAGGACGACGGCAGCGAGGGCAAGGCCGGCTACTACCCCTTCAAGCCCTTCTGCAGCGAGTGCGGCACCGACTTCACGACCGTCACCGCGTACGACGACGACACCCACGCGCTGACCTACGACTGCACCCGCTGCGGCCACCACGAGACCGTCGACCTGGACACCTTCACCAACGGCAAGCTCGTGTGGAAGGTCGACTGGCCGATGCGCTGGGCCCACGAGCACGTGCTCTTCGAGCCCTCCGGCGTCGACCACCAGAGCCCCGGCAGCAGCTTCGTCGTCGGCAAGGACCTCGCGCCGATCTTCGGCTGGGAGCGGCCCGTCGGCCCGATGTACGCCTTCGTCGGTATCGCCGGCATGGCCAAGATGAGCTCGAGCAAGGGCGGCGTGCCGATCCCCGCCGACGCCCTCGAGGTCATGGAGGCGCCGGTGCTGCGCTGGCTCTACGCGCGCCGCCGGCCCAACCAGAGCTTCGACGTCGCCTTCGGCCCCGAGCTGCAGCGCCTCTACGACGAGTGGGACGCCCTCGCCCGCAAGGTCGAGACCGGCACCGCCCAGCCGGCCGACCTCGCCGCCCACCAGCGCGCCACGTCGACGGCGCGGGGCCCGCTGGCCACGACGCCGCGGCCGATGCCGTTCCGCACCATCGCCTCGGTCATGGACGTCACCCAGGGCGATGAGGCGCAGACCGTGCGCATCCTCAGCCAGCTCGACCCCGAGCACCCCGTCGGCTCCGTCGACGAGCTGCGCCCGCGCCTCGACCGCGCCCAGCGCTGGGTGCTCGGCTACGTGCCCGAGGAGGACCGCACCGTCGTGCGCACCGAGCCGGATGCCGCGTTGCTCGCCTCGCTGGACGCGCAGCAGCGTGAGGCGCTGGGGCTGCTCGTCGACGGGCTGGGTGACCACTGGTCGCTCGACGGGCTGACGCACCTCGTCTACGCCGTGCCGAAGATCCAGCGCGGCATCGACCCCGACGCCAAGGTCAAGGACCCCGAGCTGTCGGCCGAGCAGCGCTCGTTCTTCGTGCTCGTCTACCGGCTGCTCGTCAGCCGCGACACGGGTCCGCGGCTGCCCACGCTGCTGCTCGCCGTCGGTGCCGACCGGGTGCGTTCGCTGCTGCGCCCCTGACACGAACTGGCCTCTCGACGGTTGGCTCAGCCGGAGGCGACAGGTCGGGCGGTTACCGTGACGCGATGTCGCCGCGCCTGGCCCGCTCCGCCATCGCCCTGGTCAGTTTCGCGCTGCTCGCCGGGTGCACGTCCGCGCCGGGCACGTCGGTACCGGCGTCGTCTGCGCCGACGACCTCAGCGGCGGCCTCGACGGATACGACGACCTCGTCGAGCCCGACCACGAGCGTGACCGCGCCGACGTCGGCGGCCCGCCCCACGGCATCCGCCTCACCGACCACGACGCGCCCGCCCGTCGCGCAACCGTTCGACGTCGGGGCCGTGCAGCAGCGGGTGCGCGCCATCGCCGCGATCGGTTCGCGCGACGCCGTCAGCCCCGCCTACGCCCGCGCCGCCACCTATGTGACCGGGCAGCTCGAGTCGGTGGGCTGGCGAGTGCGGGCCCAGCGCTTCGAGGTCCCTGCCGGCACGTCGTGGGGCGTGCGGGTGCCGGGCGGCACGAGCACGAACCTCATTGCCGACCCGCCGGGCTTCGACAGCACCGAACCGCACGTCGTCATCGGCGCGCACCTCGACACCGTGCCGCAGGCGCCGGGTGCGGAGGACAACGCCTCGGGCGTCGCGACCGTCGTCGAGCTGGCCCGCATGCTGCGCGAGCAGCCCGCCGCGACTCCCGTGCGCCTCGTCCTCTTCGGCGCCGAGGAGGCCCGCGTGCCCGCCGGCACCCGCTACGCCTTCGGATCGCGCCACTACGTCACGACGCTGACGGATGCCGAGCGGCGGGCGACGCGGGGCATGCTCGCCCTAGACCGGGTGGGCGTCGCCGGACGCACCGTGCCGGTCTGCTCGGGTGGGAGGGGGACCGCGAGCCTGGCCCGCGATGTGCGGGCGGCGTCACCGGCATCCGTGACGAACCGGTGCACCAACCGGGCGAGCGACCACGTCTCGTTCGAGGCGGCCGGCATCCCGGCGGCTCGGCTCGGCAGCGTGCCCTTCGACGGCTACCACTCCGCGGGCGACGTGCCGTCGGTCGTCAGCGACTCCCAGATGCGTCGTACCGGCGCCGTCGCGTGGGCCTGGCTGCGCTCGCTCTGACGTCACGAAGTGGCCACTCGACGGTCGCGGTGACGGGACGTGGCCACTCGGCGGTTCGGGGTCGACGGGTCGACCCGGCTGGGCCGGGGGAGGGAGCGGGCGGGGGGCGAGATGAAGGGGGGATGCATCTCGTCCCCCGCCCGGTGCGAGTCCACTGCGGGGGAGCAGGACTGCGCCGAACGTCGATTCGGTCTCGGGGGGAGAGACCGCGGGGAGGGTTGAACCAATCACACTCGACGTTGAGGTCAATGATCCACCGGTCGGCGGTGTCCGTCGACCGTTCGCAGATTACTTGAACAACTCTTTACCTTGGCTCGAGAAGGCGCCTGACAGAACCTGAGCCACAGGTGGTCGTCCGATGTCAAAAGCCTACGTTCCCGGCCCCGTGCGCGACAAGAACTCACCTCCGCGTGGCGCGGACCGGGAAAGTCAGGAAAGCACCGTCATGCGGTGCGCGGCCCGGGTCAGGGCCACGTAGAGCACCCTCACGCCGCCCGGCGACTCCCGCACGATCTCGTCGGGGTCGACGACGACCGTCGCGTCGTACTCGAGGCCCTTCGTCGACATCGGGTCGACGACCTGGACGCGGCCCTCGACCGGCTCGCCGCCCGCTGCAGCGGCGTCGCCCGTGCCGTCGCCGGCCAGCACCGACAGCGCCCCGGCGTGGCGCCGGGGGGTGATGACGGCGATCGACCCGTCGACCTGCGTCAGCAGCTCGGCCAGCACCTCGCGCACGGTCGCCACCGGGTCGTCACCGAGCGGCGCCTCGACGGGGTGGATGCCGGTCTCGCGCACCGCCTGCGGGATGTCGGCGTCGGGCACCGTGCGGCGCACGATCTCGGCGGCGTAGTCGAAGATCTCGCGGGCGTTGCGATAGTTCGTGTCCATGTGGAACGACTGGCGCGGCTGGGTGCCGAACGCCTCCTCGCGGGCCGCCGCGGCCTCGGCCGGCACCGGCCACGAGGCCTGGGCAGCGTCGCCGACGACGGTCCACGACGCGTGGCGGCCGCGGCGGGCCACCATGCGCCACTGCATGGGGGAGAGGTCCTGCGCCTCGTCGACGAGCACGTGCGCGTACTCGTCGGGCGACCCGATGCGCCCGGCGAGCAGCCGGTCGCGCGGGTCGCCGTTGCGGGTCACCCGCACCGACGCGCCCTCGTCGCGCCGCACGGGCTGTACCTCGGTGACGCCGTACTGGCTGAGGTCGTCGAGCTCCTCGATGTCGTAGAAGCCGCGCTCCTCGGCGACCTCCTCCTGCACCGGCCCGAGCCGGGCGGCGAGGTCGTCGACGAGGGCCACGTCGGCCACCGACCACGTCCCGGTCTCGAGGGCGAGCGCGAACGACGCGGCCAGCGCCCCGGCATCCTCGGGGGTGAGGGAGCCACGCGCGTGGCGGCGCACGAGGTCGGCGTCGGCCAGCCACAGCAACACCTCGCGCGGGTCGACCTGCGGCCACCACTCGGTCATGAAGGTGTCGACGTCGCGGTGGTCGTCCCACTTGTCGACGAACTCGGCGCGCGCGTCACGGTCGCCGCGGTCGCCGACCTGGGCCCACGCCGCCTCGCCGAGGGCCGACCGGGCCGCGTTCGCCGAGACGTTGCGCTGACCCGACCGAAGCACCTGCGAGCGCACGCGGTCGAGGGCGCGTGCGTCGAGCCGCACCGCGCGGCCGGCGACGAAGACGCGCAGCTGCTCGGGTCCGCCCGGGACGCGCCCGCGGGCCGCTGCCCCGAGCAGGGTGCGGATGCCGACGGACCCCTTGAGCCGCGCGACGGCGGGCTCGTCGAACCGCTCGGTGTGCATGACGTCGACGACGTCGCCGAGAGCGCGCAGGGCGACGCTCTCCTCGCCGAGGGAGGGCAGCACCCGCTCGATGTACGCGGTGTACGCGCCCGACGGGCCGAGCACGAGGATGCCACCCGACTCGAACCGTCGCCGGTCGGAGTAGAGCAGGAACGCGGCGCGGTGCAGGGCGACGACGGTCTTGCCCGTGCCGGGGCCGCCGGTGATCTCGGTGACGCCGCGGGCGCTGGCCCGGATCGCTTCGTCCTGGTGGGCCTGGATGGTGGCGACGATGTCGCGCATGCGCTCGCCGCGGCTGCGGGTCAGGGCGGCCATGAGGGCGCCGTCACCGACGACGACGAGGTCGTCGGGGGCCTCGGGGACCATGAGGTCGTCCTCGACGCCGACGACGGTGGCGCCCTTGCTGCGCAGCACCCGTCGGCGCAGCACACCCATCGGCTGGGTCGGCGTCGCCCGGTAGAACGGCGACGCGGCCGGGGCGCGCCAGTCGATGACGAGCGGCTCGTAGTCGTCGTCGCGCACGCCGAGACGGCCGATGTAGCGCACCTCGCGCTCGGGGCTGCCGGCCGGCGCGAGCTCGGTCGGCGCGGCCTCGGCGGCGCCGGTCGCCTTCGCGAGGGTGTGGTCGATGTCGAGGCGGCCGAAGACGAGCCCCTCGTACTGGGTGTCGAGGGCCGTGCGCCGCTTGGCGGCGTGGAACATCAGCGCGTCGCGCTCGAAGAGGCCGGCGGCCTCCTCGTAGCCGACCTCGCCCGACTTGACGATGCGCCCCCGGGCCAGGCCTTCGGCCTGCACGTCGTCGGCCCGCCGCCCGGCCTTCTCGAGCTCGCTCATGACGCGGTCGACGTGCGCCTGCTCGACGGCGATCTGCTCGGTGACGACGTCGCGCCCACGGGCCGTGCCGTTGCTGGCGCCGGTGCTCGAGCCGTTCGAGCCGTTGCCGGGGGCGGTGCCGTTCGTGCCCTCGGCAGGGCGCTGACCGTCACCGGCGCGCGGGGCGGGCGCGACGGCATCCGGCCCGCTCTCGCCGGGGGTGGGCGCGCCCGTCTGGCCGGGCTCGCGGGTCGGTGCGTTCGAAGTGCTCACAGACGTCCAAAGGCGGTCGGGATGGGCGCGCGCGCTGGCGCGGGAACCATCGAGTCTAGTGTCACGACATGGCTGCTCCGACCTGCGTCCCACCGACGGGCGAGCCCCTCGTCGGACGCCGGGTGCGCCTCGACCCGATGACCACCGAGGATGCCGCGGGGCTCTTCGACGTGTACGCCGACCCGCGCTGCTACGAGCACGGCTACCTCATGTCGCGGCGGCACGAGACCCTCGACGACACCCGGCGCTTCGTGGCCGGCTCGATCGCCGCGCGGGAGGCGGGGCGGCTGGCCTACACGGCCCGGCTCGTGGCCGACTCCGAGCTCGGGGCGGCCGGCACGGTGGTGGGCTCGAGCTCGCTCGGCGACGTCGACCTCGAGCGTGAGCACGTGCACCTCGGCTGGACGATGTGGGGCTCGCGCTGGTGGGGCACCCCGGTCAACCCCGAGGCCAAGCTGCTCATGCTCGGCCACGCCTTCGAGCGCTGCGGGTTCGGGCGGGTGCGCATCCAGACCGACGTGCGCAACGAGCGCTCACGGGCGGCGATCGGGCGGCTCGGCGCCGTGTTCGAGGGCGTGACGCGGCGTGACTCGCGGCGGGCCGACGGCTCGTGGCGCGACAGCGCGGTGTTCTCTGTGCTCGTCGACGAGTGGCCCGCGGTGCGAGCGACCCTGACGGGGCGGTTGGGCGACCCCTAGGCTGTGCGCCGTGAAGGCTCTCGTCCTCGGATCCGGTGCCCGTGAGCACGCCCTCGTCAAGGCCCTCGCGGTCGACCCGGAGATCGACGCCGTCATCGCGGCGCCGGGCAACCCGGGCATCGACACCACCGCGCTGTGCGTGGCCGTCGACATCCTCGACGGGGACGCCGTGGCCGCGCTCGCCCGTGAGCACGAGGTCGACCTCGTCGTCGTCGGCCCCGAGGCGCCGCTCGTCGCCGGGGTGGCCGACGTCTGCCGCGCGGCCGGGCTCGCCGTCTTCGGGCCCTCGGCCGCGTCGGCCCGGCTCGAGGGCAGCAAGGCCTTCGCCAAGGACGTCATGGCCGCCGCCGACGTGCCGACCGCGCGGGCGCACGTCTGCACGACGCTCCACGAGGTCGAGGCCGCGCTCGACGCCCTCGGGGCGCCCGGGATGCCCTACGTCGTCAAGGACGACGGGCTCGCCGCCGGCAAGGGCGTCGTCGTGACCGAGTCGCGCGAGGAGGCGCTGAGCCACGCGGCATCCTGCCTGGCCAAGCCCGACGGACGGCTCGTCGTCGAGGAGTACCTCGACGGCCCCGAGGTGTCGGTGTTCTGCCTCAGCGACGGCGAGACCGTCGTGGCGCTCGAGCCGGCGCAGGACTTCAAGCGCGTCGGTGACGACGACGCTGGCCCCAACACCGGTGGCATGGGTGCGTACTCGCCGCTCGAGTGGGCTCCGGCCGGGCTCGCCGACGAGGTCGTGGCGCGGGTCGCGCAGCCGACCGTCGACGAGATGCGCCGCCGCGGGACGCCCTTCGTCGGCGTGCTCTACGTCGGGCTGGCGCTGACGTCGCGCGGGCTGCGGGTCATCGAGTTCAACGTGCGCTTCGGCGACCCCGACGGGCAGGCGTCGCTGGCCCGGCTCGAGTCACCCTTCGGGCAGCTGCTGCTCGCCACGGCGACGGGCGGGCTCGGCGAGTTCGGCCGGCTGCGCTGGTCGGACGACCGGGCCGTCGTGGTCGTCGTCGCCTCGTCGGGCTACCCGGCCGGGCCGCGGACGGGTGACCCGATCACCGGTCTCGACGCCGCCGCCGAGGTGCCGGGGGTGGTCGTGCTGCACGCGGGGACGGCCCGCAGCGGTTCCGGTGCACTGGTCTCGGCCGGCGGGCGGGTGCTCGACGTCGTCGCCGTCGGGTCGTCGCTGAAGAAGGCGCGCGCGTCGGCGTACGAGGCAGTGGGGCTCATCGAGCTCGACGGCTCGCACCACCGCTCGGACATCGCCCTGCGCGCCCAACGCGGTGAGCTCGTCGTGACCGGGGGTGCCCGATGAGCGAGTCGGTCGGGGTGGGCGAGGCCGGCGGGTCGCCGGTGTTGGACGGGTACCGGCATATGTACTCGGGCAAGGTGCGCGACCTCTACGTGCCGATCGGTGACGACGGCGTCGAGGCCGACGACCGGCTGCTGCTGGTCGCGTCGAACCGGCTGTCGGCCTACGACTGGATGATGTCGCCCGAGATCCCCGACAAGGGCGAGGTGCTGACCCGGCTGTCGCTGTGGTGGTTCGACCAGCTCGCCGACCTCGTGCCCAACCACGTGGTCTCGACCGACGTGCCGGATGCCGTGGCCGGCCGTGCCGTCGTCGTGCGCCGTCTCGAGATGCTCAAGGTCGAGGCCATCGCCCGGGCCTACCTCACCGGTGGCGGGCTGGAGGAGTACGAGCGGGGCGGGTCGGTGTCGGGGGTGGTGCTGCCCGAAGGGCTCGTCGACGGGTCGCGGCTGCCGTCGCCCGTCTTCACGCCGACGACGAAGGCCCCGGTGGGCGAGCACGACCTGCCGATGGCGCCCGACGAGGTCGAGGCCGAGCTGGGGGCCGACGTGGCGGCGGAGGTGTCGCGGCTGACCCGGGCGATCCTGGCTCGCGGCAACGAGATCGCGGGGGAGCGCGGCATCCTCATCGCCGACACGAAGGTCGAGTTCGGGGTGGCGCCGGACGGGTCCGGTGGGCTCGTGCTCGCCGACGAGGTGCTGACGCCCGACTCGTCGCGCTTCTGGCCGGCCGAGCTGTGGGAGCCCGGGCACCCGCAGCCGTCGTTCGACAAGCAGTTCGTGCGCGAGTGGCTGACCTCGGCCGAGTCGGGCTGGTCGCGCTCGAGCGGGGAGGCGCCGCCCGAGCTGCCGGCGCACGTCGTCGAGCAGACCCGGGCCAAGTACGTCGAGGCCTACGAGCGCCTGACGGGCGAGACCTTCTGACCCCGACCCCGCCACGGCCCGATTTCGGACACGGTTCGGTGGGTCCGGGCGTCCGAAATCGCGCCGCGGCTGGAAAAAGTGCAGGCCGCCCGCCGCGGCTGGCGAAAGTGCAGGGTTCAGCGGGTCCGTGCGTCCAGGATCGCGCCGCGGCTGGAAAAGGTGCACCCCGCCCGCCACGGCTGGAAAGAGGGCAGCGCGACCGGGTCCCCCGGCATCCGGGCGACACCGCGTGACGACGCACGGACACCGACCCCGCCTGTGGCACGCTGACGCCATGACTGAGCCAGGGATGACCCAGCCGAACGCGTTCCACGACCTCGACCGCTTCGTCGTGCGGCAGAAGCTGACGATGATGGTCAACCGCTACGAGATCCTGCGGGCCGACGAGAGCTTCAACCCGGGCGAGCTGCTCGCCTTCGCGGAGCAGAAGCGGATGGCGCTCAAGGAGCAGGTCACCTTCTTCACCGACGCCGCCAAGCAGAACCCGCTCTTCGGCTTCAAGGCCCGCAAGCGCATCGACCTCGGCTCCGGCTACGACGTCACGGACGCCGCGGGCGCGCCGGTCGGCTGGTTCAAGAAGGAGTTCGGCGCCTCGCTGCTCAACTCGACGTGGCGCCTCGCCGAGGCGCAGGGCGGGCCCGAGTTCGTCGGCAAGGAGCGCAACCAGAAGGTCGCGATCGCCCGCCGCGTATGGGACATGGTGCCGATCGTCGGCGAGATCCCGGTGCCGTTCCTCTTCCACTTCGACTTCGTCGGACCCGACGGCGCCGTCGTGCTCAGCTCGACGAAGAAGGCCGGCATCAAGGACGTCTACCGCGTCGAGACCCCCGCGGCGTCGAACGGGTGGCGCCTCGACTGGCGCCTCGCCGCCTCGATGGCCGTCGCGCTCGACGCCCTCCAGTCGCGCTGACGAACGCTGCGCCCCTGGTCCGCGTGGTATCAGAGTGATACCATTTGGGTTATGGCTTTCACCCTACGCACCGACAGTGAGCTGGAGAAGGCCCTCGACGCCCTCGTGGCGTCCGAGGGCGGGTCGCGGCAGGAGGTGATCCGGCGCGCGGTCCTCGACCGCTTCGACCGGTCCAACCGGACCTCCCGTATCGACGATGTGCTGAGTGAGCAGCTGCCTCGCTACAGGGAAGCCCTCGACCGACTCGGGCAATGACGTTCCTCACGACCGAGGAGCTGCTGTACATCGCGCAGCGCGTCCTCGGTCAAGTACAGGTACGGGACGTGGGGTTGCTGGAAGCAGCGGCCGCGCGCGCCGACGCCTCCGTCTTCGGGGCGGACGCCTACCCGACCATCCACCACAAGGTGGCCGCCCTCATGCAGTCGATCGCTCGCAACCACGCGCTCGTGGACGGCAACAAGCGACTCACCCTCGCGGCCGCCATCGCTGTCTACGGGCTCGACGGGTGGGTCTTCACCCTGAACAACGACGAGGCATACGACCTCGTCATCGACATCGCCACGGCTCGGCTCGAGCAGGTGGACGACATCGCGGCACGGCTCGAGGCCGCTGTCACTCGGCGCTGACGGGCGGCCTCGGACGTCGGTGAGGGGCACCCCCTCCGCCCGATAGACTTCCGCCGTCTCGGTCGGCCAACCGCGTCGACCTGCCCTCACCATCGCACCCGGGAGCACTCCACTGATGGGAAGCATCGTCGTCGACGTCATGCTCAAGCCCGAGATCCTCGACCCGCAGGGCCAGGCCGTCGGGGGTGCGCTCCCGAGGCTCGGCATCGAGGGGTTCACCGACGTGCGCCAGGGCAAGCGTTTCGTGCTCACCGTCGACGGCGAGGTCACCCAGGCCCACCTCGACGCCGCGCGCGAGGCCGCCGCCGTGCTGCTCAGCAACCCCGTCATCGAGGACGTCGTCTCCGTGCACGCACAGAGCGAGACGCCGGATGCCGGGGACGCCGCCGTCGGCGGGTCGGATGCCGTCGTGGCGGGCGCCGCGGGTGACGCGAGCACCGCGGGCGCCGAGGGCGACGCGCGGTGAAGGTCGGGGTCGTCACCTTCCCCGGCTCCCTCGACGACCGTGACGCGGCGCGCGCCGTGCGCGAGTGCGGCGGGGAGGCGATCGCGCTGTGGCACGGCGACGCCGACCTCAAGGGCGTCGACGCGGTCATCCTGCCCGGCGGCTTCTCGTACGGCGACTACCTGCGCTGCGGCGCCATCGCCCGCTTCGCCCCGGTCATGGACGCGCTCGTCCCCGCGGCCCGCGGCGGCCTGCCGGTGCTCGGCATCTGCAACGGCTTCCAGGTGCTCACCGAGAGCCACCTGCTGCCGGGCGCACTGATCCGCAACGACCACCGCAAGTTCAACTGCGTCGACCAGAAGCTCGTCGTCGAGAACGCCTCCACCGCCTGGACGTCCGACTACGAGGCCGGCCAGGAGATCACCATCGTGCTGAAGAACGGCGAGGGCGGGTTCGTCGCCGACGAGACCACGCTCGACCGGCTCGAGGGCGAGGGCCAGGTCGTCGTGCGGTACGTGTCCGACGACACCGGCCGCAACCCCAACGGCAGCTACCGCGACATCGCCGGCATCTGCAACGAGCGCGGCAACATCGTCGGGCTCATGCCCCACCCCGAGCACGCGGTCGAGGCGCTGTACGGGCCCAGCCTCGACGGCCGGGGCTTCTTCACCTCCGTCATCGCCCGCACCCTCGAGAGCGCGGTGAACGCATGACCGTCATGACCGACCCCACCGTCGACACCGTCGAGAACGCGGCGGCCACGCCCGACCTCGAGCAGCCGTGGGCCGAGCTCGGCCTCAAGGGCGACGAGTACGCGAACATCCGCGAGATCATCGGCCGCCGCCCGACCATCGCCGAGCTCGCCATGTACTCGGTCATGTGGAGCGAGCACTGCTCGTACAAGTCGAGCAAGATCCACTTCAAGCTCTGGGGCGAGAACACCACCGACGAGATGCGCGAGAAGCTGCTCGTCGGCATCGGCGAGAACGCCGGCGTCGTCGACATCGGCGACGGCTGGGCGGTGACTTTCAAGGTCGAGTCGCACAACCACCCGAGCTACGTCGAGCCCTACCAGGGCGCCGCCACCGGCGTCGGTGGCATCATCCGCGACATCATGTCGATGGGCGCCCGCCCGATCGCCGTCATGGACCCGCTCCGCTTCGGCAACCTGCATCACCCCGACACCCAGCGCGTGCTGCCCGGCGTCGTCGCGGGTGTCGGTGGCTACGGCAACTGCATCGGCCTGCCCAATATCGGCGGCGAGGTCGTCTTCGACGACTGCTACCAGGGCAACCCGCTCGTCAACGCCCTCTGCGTCGGGGCCATGCGCATCGAGGACATCCACCTCGCCAAGGCGTCCGGCGCCGGCAACAAGGTCATCCTCTTCGGCGCCCGCACCGGCGGCGACGGCATCGGCGGGGTCTCGGTGCTCGCCTCCGAGACGTTCGAGGCCGGCGGCCCGGCCAAGCGCCCGGCCGTGCAGGTCGGCGACCCGTTCGCCGAGAAGGTGCTCATCGAGTGCTGCCTCGACCTCTACGCGGCGCACGTCGTCGACGGCATCCAGGACCTCGGCGGTGCCGGGTTGTCGTGTGCCACCAGCGAACTGGCCTCGAACGGTGACGGTGGCATGAAGGTCGAGCTCGACCTCGTGCCGCTGCGCGACGCCAGCCTGCAGCCGCACGAGATCCTCATGTCCGAGTCGCAGGAACGCATGATGGCCGTCGTCGAGCCCGGCAAGCTCGCCGAGTTCATGGAGATCACCGACCGCTGGGACGTCGAGGCGACGGTCATCGGCGAGGTCACCGACGGCGACCACCTCGTCATCACCTGGCACGGCGAGACCATCGTCGACGTGCCGCCGCGCTCCGTCGCGCACGAGGGCCCCACGTACGACAGGCCGCTCGCGCGCCCCGACTACCTCGACGCCCTCAACGCCGACGGCCCCGAGTCGCTGGCGCGGCCGACCACTGGCGACGAGATCCGGGCGCAGCTGCTGACGCTGCTCGGCTCGCCGAACCTCTGCAGCAAGGGGTGGGTCACCGACCAGTACGACCGCTACGTGCTCGGCAACACCGCGCTGGCCCAGCCCGACGACGCCGGCGTCGTGCGCGTCGACGAGGAGACCGGCCGCGGCGTCGCCATCGCGACCGACTGCAACAGCCGCTTCGCCAAGCTCGACCCGTACACCGGCGCGCAGCTCGCCCTCGCCGAGGCCTACCGCAACGTCGCCACCTCCGGCGCCGCACCGCTCGCGGTCACCGACTGCCTCAACTTCGGCTCGCCCGAGGACCCGGGCGTCATGTGGCAGTTCCGCGAGGCCATCCGCGGTATCGCCGAGGGCTGCCGCGACCTCGGCATCCCCGTCACCGGTGGCAACGTCAGCTTCTACAACCAGACCGGCGACGTCGCCATCCACCCGACGCCCGTGATCGGCGTGCTCGGTGTGCTCGAGGACGTCTCGAAGCGCACGGGCAGCGGCTTCCGAGAGTCCGGCTCCGCCGTCTACCTCCTCGGTGAGACGCGCGACGAGCTCGGCGGCTCGGAGTGGGCGCACGTCGTGCACAAGCACCTCGGCGGCCTGCCCCCGCGCGTCGACCTCATGGCCGAGCAGGCGCTCGCCAAGGCCCTCGCCACCGCGGTGGATGCCGGTGTGCTCGAGTCGGCGCACGACCTGTCCGACGGGGGCCTGGCCATCGCGCTCGCCGAGGCGAGCCTGCGTCACGGCGTCGGCGTCACCGTCGACGGCCTCGACCGGGTCGGCGAGGGCCTCGACGCCTTCACCGCGCTCTTCTCCGAGTCGACCGCCCGCGTGCTCGTCTCGGTCGCCGCGGACCGCGCGGCCGAGTTCGAGACCGCGGTGACCGGCATCCCGGCGGTGCGCATCGGCACCACCGGTGGGCGCAACGTCGAGGTGGCGGGCCAGTTCACCGTCTCGCTCGCCGAGCTGCGCGTCGCGCACGAGTTCACGCTGCCCGCCGTCTTCGGCGGCTGACCCGGCCGAGCGCCGACACACCCGCACCTACACCGGCCCCACCCGCACCCGTGCGGGTGGGGCCCCTGTACGGACCCCGGGACGCGACGTAGCGTGAAGGGGTGACTGATGCTCCGATGACGACAACGGTCGGAGCGCTCCGCGCGTCCGGCCACGTCCAGAAGCCCCTCAAGCAGGAGCTCCGCGACAACCTCCTCGCCGCCCTCCGCGAGGGCCGCGACCCCTGGCCCGGCCTGCACGGCCTGACCGACACCGTGATCCCCCAGCTCGAACGGGCCGTCATCGCCGGCCACGACGTCGTGCTGCTCGGCGAGCGCGGGCAGGGCAAGACCCGCCTGCTGCGCACCCTCGTCGGCCTGCTCGACGAGTGGACGCCCGTCATCGACGGCAGCGAGCTCGGCGAGCACCCCTACGACCCGATCACCCCCGCCTCCCGTCGCCGGGCGGCCGAGCTCGGTGACGACCTGCCGGTCGCGTGGCGCCACCGCGACGAGCGCTACGCCGAGAAGCTGGCCACGCCCGACACGAGCGTGGCCGACCTCGTGGGTGACGTCGACCCGATGAAGGTCGCCGCCGGCCGTTCGCTCGGTGACCCGGAGACCATCCACTTCGGGCTCATCCCGCGCTCGCACCGCGGCATCGTCGCGATCAACGAGCTGCCCGACCTCGCCGAGCGCATCCAGGTCGCGATGCTCAACGTCATGGAGGAGCGCGACATCCAGATCCGCGGCTACGTGCTGCGGCTGCCGCTCGACGTGCTCGTCGTCGCGAGTGCCAACCCCGAGGACTACACCAACCGCGGCCGCATCATCACGCCGCTCAAGGACCGCTTCGGCGCCGAGATCCGCACGCACTACCCGGTCGCGCTCGACGACGAGGTCGCCGTCATCCGGCAGGAGGCCGCCCTCACGGCCGAGGTGCCCGAGTCGCTCGTCGAGGTCATCGCCCGCTTCACGCGCAACCTGCGTGAGAGCAACGCCGTCGACCAGCGCTCGGGCGTCAGCGCCCGCTTCTCCATCGCCGCGGCCGAGACGGTCGCCGCCGCGGCCCTGCACCGTGCGACGACGCAGGGCGAGTCGGATGCCGTGGCGCGGGTCGTCGACCTCGAGACCGTCATCGACGTGCTCGGCGGCAAGGTCGAGTTCGAGACGGGCGAGGAGGGCCGGGAGAAGGAGACGCTCACCCACCTGCTGCGCATGGCGACCGCCGAGACGGTGCGCTCGCGCTTCCGCGGCATCGACTTCGCCCTGCTCGTTTCGGCCATCGAGAACGGCGCCATGGTCTCGACCGGCGCCCAGATCGGAGCCATCGACTTCCTCAGCGGGCTGCCGGTGCTCGGTGAGTCCGAGCTGTACGACGAGGTCTGCGACCGCCTGGAGGCGAAGAACGACGGCGAGCGGGCCAACGCCATCGAGCTCGCCCTCGAGGGCCTGTACCTCGCCCGCAAGGTCAGCAAGGAGAGCGGTGGCGGCGAGACCGTCTACGGCTGAGCGGGCCACTCGGCACGCTGACCGCGCTGCACGGCATCCGGTCGCCCCCGTCACACGACGGGGGCACTGACCGGGGCGAACGACGAAAGTGACGATGTGAGAACGAGATACGGTCGCTACGACGGCGGGCCCGACCCGCTCGCGCCCCCGGTCGACCTCGCCGAGGCGCTCGACGCGATCGGCGCCGACGTCATGTCGGGCACGTCGCCCGACCGGGCGATGCGCGAGTACCTGCGGCGCGGATCCATGGACCAGAACGGCCTCGACGAGCTGGCCCGCCGGGTCGCCGAGAAGCGGCGCGAGCTGCTCGAGCGGCACAACCTCGACGGCACGATGCAGCAGGTCAAGGAGCTGCTCGACCGCGCCGTGCTCGAGGAGCGCAAGCAGCTGGCCCGCGACCTCGACGACGACGCGCGCTTCCAGGAGATGCGCATCGAGAACCTGCCGCCGACGACCGCGGCCGCGGTGAGCGAGCTGTCGGACTACCAGTGGCGCTCGTCGCAGGCCCGGGAGGACTTCGAGGCCATCAAGGACCTGCTCGGCCGCGAGGTGCTCGACCAGCGCTTCGCCGGCATGAAGCAGGCGCTCGAGAACGCCACCGACGCCGACCGCGCTGCCGTCAACGAGATGGTGGGTGACCTCAACGAGATGCTCGAGGCGCACCGTCGCGGCGAGCCGACCGACGAGATGTTCCGCGACTTCATGGACAAGCACGGCGACTTCTTCCCGGAGAAGCCGGAGAACATCGACGAGCTGCTCGACCAGCTCGCCGCCCGCGCGGCCGCCGCCCAACGCATGCGCAACTCGATGACGCAGGAGCAGCGCGACGAGCTCGACGCCCTGGCCGCGCAGGCCTTCGGCTCGCCCGACCTCATGCAGTCGCTGTCGCAGCTCGACGGCAACCTCCAGGCCCTGCGCCCCGGTGAGGACTGGGGCAGCGGCGAGTCGTTCGAAGGGGGAGAAGGCCTCGGGCTCGGTGACGGCACGGGCGTGCTGCAGGACCTCGCCGAGCTCGACCAGCTCGCCGACCAGCTGGCCCAGCAGTACGACGGCGCCCGCATGGACGACATCGACGTCGAGGCCCTCGGCCGCCAGCTCGGTGACGACGCGGCGGTCGACGCCCGCACCCTCGCCGAGCTCGAGAAGGCGCTGCGCCAGAGCGGCTTCCTCAAGCGCAGCAGCGACGGCCAGCTCAAGCTCTCGCCCAAGGCGATGCGCCAGCTCGGCAAGGCCCTGCTGCGCGACGTCGCCGAGCGGCTCAGCACCCGCTCGGGCCAGCGTGACCAGCGCCAGGCCGGGGCCGCCGGCGACTTCAGCGGAGCGACCCGGGAGTGGGTCTTCGGCGACACCCAGCCGTGGGACGTCACGCGCACCGTCACCAACGCCGTGCTCCGCACCGCGGGGGAGGGGGGCGACGCGGCCCGCGGCGTGCGGCTCGACATCCGCGATGTCGAGGTCATCGAGACCGAGGCCCGCACCCAGGCCGCCGTGGCGCTGCTCGCCGATACCTCGTTCTCGATGGCGATGGACGGCCGCTGGGTGCCGATGAAGCGCACGGCGCTGGCGCTGCACCACCTCATCTCGTCGCGCTTCCGCGGCGACGACCTGCAGCTCATCGGCTTCGGACGGCACGCGCAGGTCATGGACATCGAGGAGCTCACCGCCCTCGACGCGCAGTGGGACAAGGGCACCAACCTGCACCACGCCCTGCTGCTCGCCAACCGTCACTTCCGCCGGCACCCGAACGCCCAGCCGGTGCTGCTCATCGTCACCGACGGCGAGCCGACGTCGCACCTCGAGCCCGACGGCGAGACCTACTTCGACTACCCGCCGCACCCGCTGACGATCGCCCACACCATCAAGGAGCTCGACGCGTCGATGCGCCTCGGTGCCAAGACGTCGTTCTTCCGGCTCGGCGACGACCCGGGCCTCGCCCGGTTCATCGACCAGCTCGCGCAGCGGGTCGACGGACGCGTCGTCGCCCCCGAGCTCGACGACCTCGGGGCCGCCGTGGTCGGCAGCTACCTCGGCTCCCGAGGCCCCGGCGATGCTGGTGGCCAAGGTGGCTGGGGCGGCAACACGTACCGAGACTGGTACGGCGGCGGCCGCAGCAGCTGGGTCTGACGACCCCGCCCTCGCGGGCGACGGCCGTCAGCGCACCCGCCAGCCCCCGGCATGCGGGGGTGGTGGGCTGGGCTCGCCCACCTCGGCGAAGTTTCGCGCGCCCGCGAGCAGCCGGGTGAGTGCGACGCCGTCGCGCATGCCGGTGGGCAGGGCCGCGCGCGCCACGTCGCGCCGCAGCCGGTCGAGCGGCAGGGGCTCCGCGCTCGCGACCAGCACGCTGTTGCCGAACCGTCGACCCTTCAGCACCTCGTGCGTGGCGAGGAGGGCGACGTGCGGCAGCGAGACGGACATGGTCGCGACCACCCTTGCCACCCACCGCATCCCGGGCTCGTCGGCGAGGTTCCACAGCGCCGCCCCGCCCGGTCGCAGCACCCGCGCGACCTCCGTGGCGAAGGCCGCGCCGACGAGCTCGGCCGGCACGCGGCCTCCCGCGTAGGCGTCGGTGACGACGACGTCGGCCGACGCGTCGGCGAGGGCGGCGACCCCGGCGCGGCCGTCCTGCGCGCGCACCCGGATGCGGTGCCGCCGCGGCAGCGGCACCTCGGTGCGCACCCGCTGGGTGAGGCCGGCATCCGGCTCGAGCACGATCTGCGGCGAGCCCGGGCGCACGGCCTCGACCCACCGCGGCAGCGTGAGACCGGCGCCGCCGACGTGGGTCACGGCAAGGGGCGCGGGGGCCTCGGGTGACAGTGCGTCGACGACGAGCGCGAGGTGCTGCACGTACTCGAAGACGAGCAGGGTCGGCTCGTCGGGCTGCACGTACGACTGCGGCGAGCCGTCCATGACGACGGTGACGCCGCCGTGCTCGTCACGCTCGAACCGGATGCGGTCCGGGTCGCCCGGTGTGTCGGCACCCGTTGCGGCGGTGTCGTTCGCCCCGGTGCTCGCTGTGCCTCTGGGCCCCTGCCGGCGGCGGGCGCTCACGCGGAGCGGCCGGCCGAAGCGCGGTCTGCGTGAGCCGGCGGGGCGATGTCGAGGGCGAGCTCGCGCTCCTCGCCGTAGCGGGTGAAACCGGCCCGGCGCAGGATCGGGGAGGACGTCTCGACGACCCCGTGGGTCAGGCCGAGGGTGGCGCCGAGGGCGGCGGTGATGCTCAGCCGCTCGGCCAGCACCGCCCGGTAGGCGCCGCGACCGCGGAGGTCGCTGTGCGTGCCGCCGCCCCACAAGCGGCACACCGGCCCGGCGAGGGTGTAGCCGCCCACCCCGGCCGGGCGACCGTCGACGTAGGCGACGACGCGGCCGGAGGGCTGCGCCCCCTCGGGCTGCTCGAGCGAGGCCAGGCCCGCGTCGATCTGCTCACGGGTCGGCTTCTCCCCACCGAAGGCGTCGTTGCTCACGGTGAAGGCGTCGAGGAGGGTCGGCTCGTCGACCACCCGTCGCACCTCGACGTCGGCGGGCACGGCGAGGTCGGGCACTCCGCCGTCGAGGGGGAGGGCGAGCACGTCGGCCCGCTCGGTGACGCGGGCGCCGCGCCGCAGCAGCTCGGTCTCGAGGCCGGTGGGGCGGGTCGTGTCGGACAGGGTCCACCAGATGTGCTGCCGGCCCCAGTCGGCCGCCTGGGCGTGGACCTCGTCGACGAGCTCGGCCGGGTCGCGGTCACTGGCGAACACCCGGGCCTGGGTCGGGGTGATGAAGTACGTGGGGAGGGCGGCGACGAGGTACTCCTCGGTCCACACCCGGGGCGCACCATCGGGCACCCACGCCCACTCGTTCGAAGCGGCCAGCACGGCGTCGGCGTCCCACGTCATGGCGGCAGTCTCTCGCACCCGTCGGCGCGCGTGACGGGGCGCATGACGGGGCGCGATCACCTGGCGTATCGACCGGCATCCGGCGTCGTCGCCCGGTGGAGGTCGGGGCGGCGTCGGCGGTGGGGGCTACGGTCGGGGCATGCGCTTCGGCCTGACGATCCTGCCCGAGCACCCGTGGCCGACCGCCGTCTCGCTGTGGCGCGAGGCCGAGGCGATGGGCTTCGACCACGGCTGGACCTTCGACCACGTCACATGGGGCGGACTGCCCGACTCGCCGTGGTTCGCCGCCCTGCCGACGCTGGCCGCCGTCGCCGCGACGACCGAGCGCCTCACCCTCGGCACCTTCGTCACCTCGCCGAACAACCACCACCCCGTGCAGCTCATGCGCGAGGTGCTCGCCCTGCACGACATCTCCGGTGGCCGTTTCCTGCTCGGCCTCGGCACCGGCGGCGACCTCGACTCGCGCGCCATGGGCGACGACCTCACCCTGCGTAACCGCGTCGACCGCTTCCACGAGTTCACCGACCTGCTCGACTGGCTGCTGTCGGGCGACCACGTCGACGCCGACGGCGAGTACTACCGCGCCCGCGACGTGCGCACCCTCCCCGGCCCGGTGCGCGGCGCCGACCCCGTGGGAGTGCCCTTCCTCGTCGCGGCCAACGGCCCGAGGTCGATCCGGCTCGCCGCCACCCGCGGCGACGGCTGGCTCACCTACGGCGGCCCCGCCGACACCGACGAGCAGTGGTGGTCGCTCGTCGAGCAGGCGGCCGGCCGCGTCACCGACGCCCTCGCGGCCGCCGGTCGCACCGGCGACTTCCCCCGCTACCTCAACATCGACGCCGGGCCCACCTTCACCCTCACGAGCGCCGACGCCTTCGAGGATGCCGTGGGGCGGGCCGCCGACCTCGGCTTCACCGACGTCATCACCCACTGGCCGCGCGCCGAGGGACCGTTCGCCGGGCGTCGCGAGCTGCTCGAGCACGTCGCGTCCGAGGTCCTGCCGCGCTGGCGGTCCACCCCGGGCGCGGGCGCCTGGGCCACGAGCCCGGATGCCGGGTCGGCTCGCTAGCCTGACCGGATGCCTCCCCGCCGCCGCACCTCCGTCGCCGACGGTCGACGTGCCCTCGATTCGGTCGCCGCCGCCGGCTTCACCGGTGACCGCGCGACCGTCGGCACCGCGGTGCGCTACACCCTCGACGAGCTCGCCACCCGGCATCCTGGCCGCACCGTCGAGGTCCGCGTGCCGCCCTACGGCGCCGTGCAGTGCATCGAGGGGCCGGTGCACACCCGCGGCACCCCGCCCAACGTCATCGAGACCGACGCGGCGACGTGGCTGCGGCTCGCGACCGGTGACCTGACGTGGGAGCAGGCGCTCGAGACCGGGGTGCGCGCGAGCGGCCAGCGGGCCCACCTCGACGGACTCCTCCCGCTGCTCTCGCCTACAGTGGAGACGTGAGCCCCGACCAGCCCCGCATCCCCAACTTCAAGCGTCTGCTCGTGTCGGGGGCGATGATCGGCCTGGTCGTCGGCGTCATCGTCGCGGTGTCCGGTGACGACGCGCAGGGGTACTCGCAGAGCAGCGCGATGCTCTACCTCGGCGCCCTCGGGGCCTTCGTCGGCACGGGTCTGGCGGGCCTGCTCGGCATCGCCCTCGACCGCTCCGGTCGCAGCCACTGACCCGGTCCCGACTTGGGCCGGTCTGACCCGGATCGTCCCGCGTCCGCGCTTGCGGCCCCTGCCGGTCGGCGCAAAAGGCACCACCCGGCATCCGGCGTGCCCTAGCCTCGCCCCACGTGCCCGCCGGTGCGGGACACCGCGGTCCCGACCCCGGGCTGACACCAAGGGGTCCCGATGTCACGACGCACCACCGCCCAGCCCACCACCCGCCCGGCGGCTCGTCGACGGCTGCGTGCCCTCGTCGGCGCCGGCCTCGGCGCCGCTCTCGTGGCGACGCTCGCCTCGGGCCTGGCGGCCGGCGGCGCCTCGGCGGCAGGGCCGACCCACGACCAGCTCATGGCCCCGTACCTCAACGGCCCGACCCACCCGCGCACCACCGGCATCGACATCGCCCGCGACAAGGTGCTCGTCGTCGCGCAGGGCCGCAACCTCGACACCTTCAAGCGGACGCCGATCGAGGAGGCGACCTTCGCCGACAAGTCGACGATGCTCGCCAACCGCAACGTCCCCCTCACCGGCATCACCGTCTACAACTGGACCGCCGACACCACCTCGCCGATCGTCTCCGGCAACCGGTACGCGACCTGGCCGCAGCTGCAGGGTGTCGTCGTCCGCGGCGGCGCCGTCGCGTCCGAGGGCCTGAACCACGACCGCCTCGACAGCATGACCCCCGAGGAGCGCTGGCAGGACACCTGCGGCGTGCTGCCCTCGTACCGCGCCCGCGGCCTCGACGCGTCGAGCATGTACGCCTACTCGGGCGGGCCGTACCAGGCCGTGCACCAGAAGCAGCTCGTCAAGAGCTGCTACGCCTTCGGTCGGCAGTACTCGACCAAGCGCAACGTCATGAATTCCCTCGCCGACCCGTGGGTGCTCGGCGTGCGCTCGCTGAACGGCGGGTGCGCCACCGCGAGCTCGACGTGCTTCGGCGTGAGCGGCACCCGTGGCTACGACACGCTCGAGAACCTGCGCGCCACCGTGACGCCCAAGGCGGGTGAGGTCGCGGTGCTGCAGGTCTACCACCTGCTCGTCGGCCGCGGCCCGAGCTGGGACTGCACCTCGACCCCGCACCAGACCTCGACGACCGAGACCTACTGCCTCAGCGACGTCATGGCCTTCCTCGACGGGCTGCCTGCCGACGTCAAGGTGGCCACGACCGCCGACCTCGCCGCCGCCGTCGGCCGGGCGCCCGGCCAGCTGCCGGGGATGACGCTGCGCCAGTACCTCAAGTCGCAGTCCTGACGGTCGCGTCGGTCGCGTCCGCGGGAGCGTCTACCCTCGCGGCATGGTGACGTCGAGCAGCACGGATGCCGGTGGGCCGGCTGTGGAGGGCCGCGCGGCGTTCGCGGCCCGTGGCCTCGGTGACGTCGGCGTCCTCGTCGGCCTCGGCGCCCTTGTCGTCTTTGGCGCGGTGGGGCAGGGCTGATGCGTCTCTTCGTCGCGCTCGTCCCGCCCGAGGAGGCCGTGGAGCACCTCGCCGAGCACCTCGAGCCGCGGGTCGCCGCCGGCCCCGACCTG
This sequence comes from Terracoccus luteus, assembly GCF_003635045.1. NCBI lineage: Bacteria > Bacillati > Actinomycetota > Actinomycetes > Micrococcales > Intrasporangiaceae > Terracoccus > Terracoccus luteus. The sequence continues at coordinate 84,988 of NZ_RBXT01000001.1, forward strand.
CGCTGGACCGACCCGCACCAGTGGCACGTCACCCTCGCCTTCCTCGGTGAGGTGGCGGAGTGGCGGCTCGACGACCTCGAGTCGGGTCTCGGGGCGGTCGCCAGTCGGTACGCGGCGCCGACCCTGTCCGTCGCCGGGGCCGGCGCGTTCCCGAACCCGTACGCCGCGCGGGTGCTGTGGGCGGGCGTGGAGCCGGCGACGTCGACCGCTCCGACGGCACCGGAGGCACCGGAGGCACCGGCGGCCCCGGCGGCCCCTGGGCGGTCGGGGATGAGCGACGAGTGGCGCGACCGCTTCGAGCGCTTCGACCGGGCCGAGCGCGCCGAGCTCGGCGAGCCGACCGAGCCGGGCAGACCTGCCGACCTCGCGGAGCTCGCCGCGGCCGTGCGCGGGGCGGCCAACGCGGTCGGGGCCACGCCCGACGGCACCCGGTTCCACCCGCACGTCACCCTCGCCCGCTTCGACCAGCCGACCGAGGCCACCCGGTGGATCCGAGCGATCGACCCGTACCGCGGCCCGGCCTGGACGGCGACCGATCTCGAGGTGGTCGCGTCGCACCTCGGCGAGGGCCGCGGTCGGCGACCGCGGTACGAGAGGGTGGCCCGCCTGCCGATGGGCCGCCCTCCCCGCGGCTGAGGCGACGCCGGCGCCGACAGCGCGTCGGGCACCCGCCGCGCTGACCGGCATCCGACCTCGCCGTGCCCCTCGGGCCGGTGGCCGTGTGTGAGACTGGGGCCGTGGCACGCGGAGACGGGCAGCTGAACCATGACCTCATACCGGGCGAGAAGGGTCCGCAGGACGCCTGCGGCGTCTTCGGCGTCTGGGCCCCCGGTGAGGAGGTCGCCAAGCTCACCTACTTCGGGCTGTACGCGCTGCAGCACCGCGGGCAGGAGTCGGCCGGCATCGCGACCGGCGACGGCGAGAAGATCCTCGTCTACAAGGACATGGGGCTCGTCTCGCAGGTCTTCGACGAGACCGCGCTGAGCTCGCTGCGGGGGCACCTCGCCATCGGGCACACGCGCTACTCGACCACCGGCGGCTCGACGTGGGAGAACGCGCAGCCGACCCTCGGCGGCACGCAGCACGGCACGCTTGCCCTCGCCCACAACGGCAACCTCGTCAACACCGGCGAGCTGCGGACCCTCGTCGACGACCACTTCGGCGACAACCGCGTCACCGGCGAGCTGGCCCGTGGCAACACCTCGGACACCGCGCTCGTGACGACGCTGCTGTCGGCCGACCCCGACAAGACGCCCGAGCAGGCCGCCCTCGAGCTGCTGCCGAAGCTGCGCGGCGCCTTCTCCTTCGTCTTCATGGACGAGCACACCCTCTACGCCGCCCGCGACCCGTGGGGCGTGCGTCCGCTCGCCCTCGGCCGGCTCGAGCGCGGCTGGGTCGTCGCGTCCGAGACCGCCGCGCTGCAGACCATCGGCGCCGCCGTCATCCGCGAGATCGAGCCCGGCGAGCTCATCGCCATCGACGAGAACGGCCTGCGCTCGCACAAGTTCGCCGAGCCCCAGCCCAAGGGGTGCGTCTTCGAGTACGTCTACCTCGCGAGGCCGGATGCCGTCATCCGTGGCCGTGTCGTGCACGAGGCCCGGGTCGAGATGGGCCGGGTGCTGGCGCGCGAGCACGCCGTCGACGCCGACCTCGTCATCGGGGTGCCGGAGTCGGGCGTGCCGGCCGCCGTCGGGTACTCGCAGGAGTCGGGCATCCCGTTCGGGCAGGGCTTCGTCAAGAACGCCTACGTCGGGCGCACCTTCATCCAGCCGTCGCAGACGCTGCGCCAGCTCGGCATCCGGCTCAAGCTCAACCCGCTCGAGCACACGATCCGGGGCAAGCGGCTCGTCGTGGTCGACGACTCGATCGTGCGCGGCAACACCCAGCGGGCACAGATCCGCATGCTGCGCGAGGCCGGTGCGGCCGAGGTGCACGTGCGCATCAGCAGCCCGCCCGTGCAGTGGCCGTGCTTCTACGGCATCGACTTCGCGACCCGCGCCGAGCTCGTGGCCACGGGCCTGGGCGTCGAGGAGATCCGCGCCTCCATCGGCGCCGACTCGCTCGGCTACATCTCGGAGGAGGGCATGATCGGCGCCACCGACCAGCCCGCCGACCAGCTGTGCTCGGCCTGCTTCACCGGCCGCTACCCGATCGACCTCCCCGAGGACGGCCGCATCGGCAAGCACCTGCTCGAGACGCTCCCCCTGACGGTGCGCACGGGCCACGACCGCTCGGTCGACGTCGACGGGGTGACCGTCGGGGTCGGCACCGGCGGCGCCAACGCCCTCCAGCACCCCTGACGTCACCGCCCCAGCCCGGTTCGAGGTAATCCGTCGCGCTCCACCGCGACCCCTTACCTCGACCGGATGCCGGCCGGCGCGGTTCGAGGTAATCGGTCGCGCCCAGCCGCGAACTCCTACCTCGACCGGGCGCGGCGACAACGCCGTTCACACCCCTGCCGGCGTTGCCGCGTCGAGTCGTCGCCGTCCACAGCCGGAGCCTGACGGGCGGCGGCCCCGACCCGAGGTCACGACGCTAACCGGATGACCGGCAAGGAGCGACGGGTGCGGGCGGAGGCGGTGGCGGCCGAGCAGGGCGGCGTGCTCTCGCGGCGACAGCTCCGCACGTTGGGCATCACTCACGACCACGTGCGTCACGAGGTGACGGCGCAGCGCTGGACGACGCTGGGCCGACAAGCGGTGGCAGTGCACCGAGGTCCGCTGCCCGTCAACGCCCGGGCGTGGGCGGCAGTGTGGGAGGTGGGGGAGCGTGTGGCCACCCTCGACGGTGTCACGGCGCTCGCCGCCGGTGGCCTGACCGGCTTCGACGAGTCGCGGCTGCACCTCTCGGTGCGTCACACCCACACGATCGCGCCGGTACCGGGTGTGACGGTGCACAAGCTCATCCGCCGCGTCGACGGGGAGGTGCTGCCGACCGGCATCCCCCGGGTGCGACCTGCAGTGGCGACGGTGAGAGCCGCTGGCTGGGCGGTCACCGACCGGCAAGCCGCGCTGCTGCTGCTCATGCCGGTGCAGCAGGGACTCGTCACGCCCGCCTCGCTGCGGGAGGCGGCCACCACCTGCCTCGGTCGTCGGCGGCGTCGGTTTATCACGACCGTCATCGCGGACATGGCCGACGGGGTTCGCGCCCTGGGAGAGCTCGACTTCGCGCGGCTGTGTCGGGTGCGAGGGCTGCCGGAGCCGACGAGACAGTCCCTGCGCGAAGGTCCCCGAGGTCGCCTGTACCTCGACGTCCACTGGCAGGGTGCCCGGCTGGTCGTGGAGATCGACGGGGTGCAGCATCGGCAGGGCATCGCCGTCAGCCTCGACAACCTTGGTCGCAACAGCGTCGCCCTGGCCCACGACACCGTGCTGCGCATCGACCTGGTCGGCCTGCGACTGTTCGAGGACGAGTTCATGGAGCAGGTGGCGGCCGGCTTGGGCGTCCGCGCCGCCCGGTCGAGGTAAGAGGTCGTGGTGGGGCGCGGTCGATTACCTCGACCGGTTAGAGGCGCCGCCCGGTCGAGGTAGGAGGTCGTGGTGGGGCGCGGTCGATTACCTCGACCGGGGGCGCCAGCGGGCGGGAGGGAGTCCGGGGCGGGGGCGGCCGCCGGTAGGGTCGGGGTCGTGAGCGAGCACCCCATCACGTACGCCGGGTCCGGAGTCGACGTCGAGGCGGGTGACCGGGCCGTCGAGCTGATGAAGGCGTCGGTGCGTCGCGCGACCCGACCCGAGGTGCTCGGTGGGCTCGGGGGCTTCGCCGGCATGTTCGACGCCAGCGCCCTCGCCCGCATGAGCCGGCCGGTGCTCGCGACGAGCACCGACGGCGTCGGCACGAAGGTCGCCATCGCGCAGGCCCTCGACATCCACGACACCATCGGCTTCGACCTCGTCGGCATGGTCGTCGACGACATCGTCGTCTGCGGCGCCGAGCCGCTCTTCATGACCGACTACATCGCGACGGGCAAGGTCGTGCCCGAACGCATCGCAGCCATCGTCGGCGGCATCGCCCGGGCCTGCGAGGAGGCGGGCGTCGCCCTCGTCGGCGGCGAGACGGCGGAGCACCCCGGCCTGCTCGACCCCGACGAGTACGACGTGGCCGGCGCCGCCACCGGGGTCGTCGAGCACGACGCCGTGCTCGGCCCGCAGCGGGTGCAGGACGGCGACGTCGTGCTCGCCCTCGCCAGCAGCGGCCTGCACAGCAACGGCTACAGCCTCGTGCGGCGGGTCGTCGCGAGCGCCGGATGGGCCCTCGACCGCCACGTCGACGACTTCGGCCGCACCCTCGGCGAGGAGCTGCTCGAGCCCACCCGCCTCTACACGCGTCCGCTGCTCGACCTCATCGGCACCGAGGGCGTCGACGTGCACAGCCTCAGCCACGTCACCGGCGGTGGCCTCGCCGCCAACCTCGCGCGCGTGCTGCCCACGGGCATGTTCGCCCGACTCGACCGGTCGACGTGGACCCCGCCCGCCGTCTTCCGCACGGTGCAGGACCTCGGCCGGGTGCCGCAGGCCGACATCGAGCGCACGCTCAACCAGGGCGTCGGGTTCGTCGCCGTCCTCCCCGCGGCCCACGTCGACCGCGCGGCGCAGGTGTGCGAGGCACACGGCATCCGCGCCTGGACGATCGGTGAGGTCACCCTCGAGGAGAGGGCGAGCGTCGCCGACGGCGTCGAGGTCGTGCGCGGCGCCAAGGGCGTCGACGGCGGCGCCGTCCAGGTGGTGGGGGAGCACCCCGCCGCCTGAGCGGTCGCCGGCGTCAGCGAGACGGGACGGTCAGCCCGCCGGGCACCCTCCGGTCACGCGTCACACACCGGGGTGCACGACACGTCGACCGCCCGCCTGCCCCTGGGCAGGAGGGAATGGAGGCCGGAACGACACCGGCGCACCAGGGTGATCGAGACCGGGGCGAGCTCAGCGCTCGCCCGAGACCCACTTCCCGTACTCGTCGTACTCGTCGTCGACCGGGCGCGTCGAGGTGTCGCGCGCAGGCGACGGGCTCGAGGCACCACTCGACGGTCCGTGCAGCTCTCGCTCCAGCGCCGTCAGGTCGGTGTCGGGTGTGTAGTACTTGAGCTGCCGTGCGACCTTGGTCTGCTTGGCTTTGGCTCGGCCGCGCCCCATGGCGTGACCCCCTCGCGCGTCGTGCCGGCGCGGCATCGCTCGTCGAAGTGCCTCAACGGCCCTTCGATGTCCGCGTAGCGGCCCCGGGAATGTGTGTTCTCGTGGGGCTAACGCTACATGAGCCGGGGGCCGGGTGCGCACACGGCGCGACGGCCCTTTTCGTCCCCATCGTCACCCGGCACCCACCGACACGGGATGCCGGAACGCCTCCTCCGTCGCGCCCCGCCGGGCGGCGAACGCCGTCTGACAAGGCGGACAGACCACCTTTTCCCGCGATTTCCCGGCGCGATGCAGGCGAGTTCTTTACTCTTTCATTACTAGGCCCCTACCTGGGGAGCAATCGTGTCGCGATCAAGGCGACAAGGCGGTGGGAAAGTTGACGATGACGCAGGATCGACCTGACACGGAGAAGCTGCTGACGCCTGCAGAGGTGGCAGCACTCTTCCGCGTGGACCCCAAGACGGTCACGCGCTGGGCCAAGGCGGGCAAGCTCACCTCGATCCGGACCCTCGGTGGCCATCGGCGCTACCGCGAGAACGAGGTGCGCGCGCTGCTCGGCGGCGACCAGTAACGAACGGTGCCGACCGGTCACCACACCGGTCGCCACCCCGGGCGGCGACGTCGGCGGTCGTGACGGGCCATGGGGGGCCCGCCCGAGCGACACCAGCCGGCGACGCAGCACACCAGCACGACGAGAGGGGCGCCACGGCGCCCCTCTCGCACGTCCGGGAGAGGGCGGACGTGACCCCGCACCAAACCCCCCGCCAAACCCCGCACGATGGCCCGCCGCAGCACGGATGCCGGCCACCCGGCATCCGTTGGCCGTGACGTGATTGGTGGGTACGACCTCGACATGCCGTACTCCACCAGCACCCCGTTCACCGTCCCCGGTCTCAGCGTGTCCGACGGGCACCAGGTCGGCGAGGCCCTGCAGATGCGACTGCACGCCCTCAACGACATGCAGCTGACCCTCAAGCACGTCCACTGGAACGTCGTCGGCGTCCACTTCATCGGCGTCCACGAGATGCTCGACCCGCAGATCGACGCCGTCCGCGACATGGTCGACGAGACCGCCGAGCGCATGGCCACGATGGGCGTCGCACCCGTCGGCACGCCCGGCGCCCTCGTCAAGGCGCGCTCGTGGGACGACTACAGCCTGCTGCGCGACGACACGACCGCGCACCTCGCGGCCCTCGACCTCGTCTACACCGGGGTCATCGAGGACCACCGTGCCCTCGTCGACGAGACCGAGGACCTCGACCCGGTCACGCAGGACATGCTCATCGCCCAGGTCGCGAAGCTCGAGCAGTTCCAGTGGTTCGTTCGCGCCCACCTGCAGTCGTCGTCGGGCGACCTCGCCGACGCCGGTGCCCACACCGAGCAGGACGCCGCCGACCAGGCCGTCGAGTCGGCCGACGTGACGGCCCGCGACTCCGCCTCCTGACCGGACGGCCGGGACCCCGGCCCCCGTGTCGACAGCGCCGACACTGGCGACAACGACGCCCGCCGAGCGATCGGCGGGCGTCGTCGTGTCTGCAGCCGTCAGGCGCGTCGCGCGGCGGGAGGGTCGCTCAGCGACCTGACGCGGGGGGCAGGCCCGTCAGTGCTGCGGCGACGACCCCGTCGTGGTCCGCGAGGGCCTGCCGGGCGGAGTCCGGACCGACGCCGGCGAGCACCGCGACGATCGCCGTCTTGAGCTCGCCGTCGGCGGCCTCGAGGGCCGTGCGCGCCTCGGCCTCGTCGACGCCGGTCGCCTCGACGAGGATGCGCACGACGCGGCCGCGGAGCTTGGCGTTGGTCGCGACGACGTCGACCATGAGGTTGCCCCAGGTACGCCCGAGCCGCACCATGACCGCCGTCGAGAACCCGTTGAGCACGAGCTTCTGCGCCGTGCCCGCCTTGAGCCGGGTCGAGCCCGTCACCGCCTCGGCGCCCGTGCGCACCGCGAGCAGGTGGTCGGCGAGCGGGGCGAGCGGTGCGTCCGGGTTGGCCGTGACGAGCGCGGTGACGGCCCCCCGCTCACGGGCCCTCGCGAGGGCGGCGCCGACGTAGGGCGTGCGGCCGGATGCCGTCAGCCCCACCGCGACGTCGCCCGGTGCCAGGGCGTCGGCCTCCGCCCGGCCGGCGACCTCGTCGTCCTCGACGTCCTCGACCGCGCGGACGAGCGCCTCGGCCCCGCCCGCGTGGTGGGCGACGAAGAGCCCGGGGGGCACGTCGAACGTCGGGAGCAGCTCGGCCGCGTCGAGGACGGCGAGGCGACCCGAGGTGCCGGCGCCGAAGTAGTGCACGGCCCCGCCGGCGCGCAGCGACGCGACGGCGCGGTCGACGAGCCGCGCCAGCTCGGGCAGCACCTCGGCGACCGCGGGCGCGACGCGGGCGTCCTCGGCGTTGAGGGCCTGCAGCACCTCGAGGGTCGACGCGGTGTCGAGGTGGGTGGTGGCCGGGTTGCGCGCCTCGGTGGGGGCGTCGACGGAGACCCCGGTGCGCTGGTCGGGGCGCTGGTCAGCGAGGTGGTCGCTGAGGTGGTGGGTCAGGTGGTCAGTCACGGACGTCCTCGGTCACGTGGTGGCCGGCCACCGCCTTGCGGGTGGCGGCGACGGCCCGGCGGGCGCGGGCGAGGTGGCGCTGGGCGACCGCGAGGTAGAGGCAGTCGACGACGGTGAGGGCGGCGATGCGGCTCGACGTCGCCCCCGAGCGCAGGCTCGTCTCTCGGGCCGCCGTCGTCAGTACGAGGTCGGCCTCGACGGCGAGCCGCGACAGCGGGAAGTTCGTCACGGCGACCGTCGTCGCCCCGGCGGCCCGCGCCGCGGCGAGGGCCTCGATCGTCTCGGTCGTCGTGCCCGAGTGAGACACCCCGACCGCCACGTCTCCGCCGCGCAGCAGCGTGGCGCTGGTCAGCGCGATGTGCGGGTCGTTCCAGGCGAAGGCGACGACACCGATGCGGTGCAGCTTCTGCTGCAGGTCGGCCCCGACGACGGCGCTCGCCCCGACGCCGTAGACGTCGACGCGACGGGCGCCGGCGATGGCCGTGGCGGTGTCGACGAGGGCCGTCCGGTCGAGCTGGCCCGTCGTCTCCTCGACGGCGCTCGCGTTGGTGAAGGTGACCGTGGCGATGATGTCGTCGATGGTGTCGTCGGCGCTGAGGTCGCTGCCGGCCGGCACCCGCGCGTGCGGCTGGGCGGCCTCGGCGGCGAGGGCGAGCCGCAGCTGCGGGTAGCCCCGCAGCCCGAGCCGTCGGCAGAAGCGCAGCACCGTCGTCTCGGACGTGCGGGCCCGCGCCGCCAGTGAGCTGATCGTCAGCCGGGAGGCGCCGGCGGCGTCGTCGAGCACGACGGCTGCCACGCGCTCCTCCGCGGGTGACAGCGAGGGGCGGATGCCCCGCAGCCGCACGAGGAGCGGTGCGACGGGAGACGTCTCGCGAACGGTCTGCGTCATGGGCCTCACGGTAGGGCCCCCGTCAGGGCTTCGCCCCCAGTGGTTCCCACCCGACCGTGGTCAGCGTGGCCGGGCGCCGCTCGGCGTCGAGCAGCACCGCGCCCGAACCCCGCGCCGTCACCCGGATGCCGTCGACCGCGACACCCCGCCCGAGCGAGGTCGCGTCGGTGACGTGTCGCCAGCGCAGCTGCGCCGCCCCCTCCGGCACGTCGGCCCGCACGTGCACCCACCGGCGCACCCCGGAGCCGGCGATGACGCCGTCGTGGGTGCTCGTGACCCCGCGGTCGCGGATCTGGAAGCTGACCGGCATCCACGTCGTGCCACCGTCGGTCGAGCGCTCGAGGTACAGCGGGTCGGTCGTCTCGGTGTCGAGGAAGAGGTCGAACTCGAGCAGCGCTCCGCGGGTGGGGGCGGCGACGGCGGTCGTCGTCAGGGTGCTCGCCTCGGCGTTGCGCCCGCCCGCGTACCAGGCGGTGCGGCCGACCTGCGCACGCAACGGCATAGCGGCCGCGAGACCGTGGGCCCACTGCCGGCGCGGCTCGTTGACCGAGCCCCAGTCGCGCGACGGGTGGACGCGGTTGGTGAGCAGGATGGCGAAGGAGCGCGACGCGAAGTCGATGACGACGGACGTGCCGGTGTACCCGGTGTGCCCGGCGGTGCGGGGGCCAGCGAGCGCGTCCATGTACCAGCGCTGGTCGAGCTCGAAGCCCAGCCCGTGGGCATCGTCGGGGAAGCGGCCGTTGAAGTTCGTGATGAGCGACGTCACGCTCTGGCGGGTCAGGATGCGGTGCCCTTCGTAGGCGCCGCCGTTGAGCAGCGCCTGCGCCATGACGGCGAGGTCGTCGGCCGTCGAGAAGACCCCGGCGTGGCCCGCGACCCCGCCCAGCGACCAGGCGTTCTCGTCGTGCACCTCGCCGCGCACCATGCCGCGGGGCGGGGAGGCCTGGTACTCGGTCGCGGCCGTGCGACCGGGGTCGGTCGGGTTGTAGCCGGTGTCGTCCATGCCGAGCGGCGCGGTGATGCGGTCGTGCACGACGACGTCGAGCGGGGCACCGCGCAGCCGCTCGACCATGACGCCGAGGGTGATGAGGTTGAGGTCGCTGTAGAGGTAGGTCGTGCCGGGCGGGTTGTCGAGCGGCTGGTCCATGACGGCCTTGATGCGGGCGGCCTTGTCGGGGTAGGCGCTCCAAAGCGGCAGCCACGAGACGAAGCCCGACGTGTGGGTGAGCAGCTGGCGCACGGTGACGTCCTGCTTGCCGTTCGCCGCGAACTCCGGCAGGTAGGTCGCGACCGGGGCGTCGAGCGAGACGGCACCTTCCTGCACGAGCTGGACGACGGCGATCGAGGTGAAGAGCTTCGAGACCGACGCGAGGTCGAAGACAGTGTCGGTGCGCACCGGCTCCCACTGGTCGCGAGGCAGCTCGGTCGTCGGGTCGGCCCACCGGAGGGCCCAGCCGCTCGCGTCGCGCTCGACGACCTTGCCCTCGTGGCCCATGAGGCCGACGGCGCCGGCGAACAACGGGTGCCCGCCCGCGGGTGCCTCCTCGGCCGCGTGGACGGCGGCGACGGCATCCGCGATGGTCTTCGGGTCGAGACCGGCCCGCCGGGGCGTGGAGTCCTCGAGCACCGTTGCGGCCGGGGCGAACCCGAGATGTGGGTCGTCGTACGGGTCGGCGCTCGCCGGGGTGGCGGTCATGAGACCTCCGCCCAGCGTGAGGGCGGCGGTGGCGGCGAGGGCCGCCGCGACGGGGCGCAGGCGCATGGCACTCCTCGAGTGTGGGGGGTGTGGGGTTGGTCGGGTGGGGTGTGACGTCGGCCTGGGCAGTGGTACCGGTCAGCCGCGGTAGAGCAGGTAGCGGCGGCGGCGCGACTCGAAGGCGGACAGCTCGTTGCGCCACGCGGCGACGACCTCGTCGGCGGTGGCCCCGGCGGTGATCTGGTCACGCAGTCGCGTCGACCCGGTGAGCTTGTCGATCCAGTAGGGGCGTGCGGGGTCGTACGAGTCGTAGCGCCAGTCGAACTCGTCGTAGAGGTCGCGGGCGGCGACGAGCATCTCGGCGGCGGCGCGGATCGGGTCGAAGCGGTGACCGTCGGTGACGTGCAGCTGCACCCCGCCGCAGACGAGATTGACGTGCTTGCTGAACGTCGGCGTGAAGTACGCCTCGCGGAAGTCGACCCCCGGCAGGCCCAGGGCGCTGAGGCGCTCGGCCCAGCGGTAGTCGACGTAGGGCGCACCGATGAGCTCGAACGGCCGGGTCGTGCCGCGGCCCTCCGAGAGGTTGGTGCCCTCGAACATCCCTGTGCCGGGATAGACGAGGGCGGTGTCGGGCGTCGGCATGTTGGGGCTCGGCATGACCCAGGGCAGGCCGGTGTCGGCGAAGGTGTCGCGGCGCGACCACCCCTTGACCTGCACGACGGTGAGGTCGCGCAGCCGCGCGCCCGCGTCGGCCGTGAGGAACTCGCCGTCGAAGTAGCGCGCCAGCTCGCCGACCGTCATGCCGTGGGCCTGCACGATCTCCTTGGCGCCGACGCCGGAGGTCCACGGCGTCGTCATCATCGGGCCGCGGGCCGTGCCACCGGTCGGGTTGGGGCGGTCGAGCACGACGAAGCGGGCGCCGACGGTGACGGCCGCCCGCATGGCCGTGTACATCGTCCAGATGTAGGTGTAGAACCGCGCTCCGGCGTCCTGAATGTCGAAGACGACCGTCTCGACACCGGCCGTACGGAACAGCTCGGTCATCTTCGTCGTGTCCGCGCCGTACGCGTCGTACACCGTGAGGCCGGTGCGGGGGTCGATGCTCGTCCCCTCGGAGTCGCCGGCCTGGGCCGTGCCACGGAAGCCGTGCTCGGGCCCGAACACGCCGACGATGTCGACCGCGCGTGACTCGTGCATCTCGTCGACGACCGTGCGCAGGTTGGTGAGGATGCCGGTGGGGTTGGTGATGACGCCCACGCGCTGCCCGCGCAGCACCGACCACCGGGAGGCGGCCGCGCGCTCGGCGCCGGTCCGCACGCGGGGCGTGCCGGCGGCGTGTGAGGCGGCGGAGGCGGGAGATGTGGCGGTGGGCACGGCGGCCGTTGCGGCGGCCGCGCCGGCCCCGGCCACCGAGGCGGCGGCGACACCGGCCGCGCCGGTCGCGCCGACGAGCAGCTGGCGACGGTTGAAGAGGGTCATGGGGGTCCCTTCGGACTCGGGCGGGCGGGGTGGGCTCGGGTCAGTACGAGAGGCCGTGGCCGAACGGGTAGAGCACCTCGGTGCCTGAACCGGCGACCGGGATGTCGACCGGCAGCCTCCCGCCGGGGGCGACCTCGCCGGTGATGACGCGGGCGGCGGCCTCGACGGCGACGGGGCTGTACGAGTAGGTGGCGAGGTAGGTCGGGGCATTGGTGAGGTACGCGATGTCGTAGGGGTCGCGCACGGCCACGACGACGACGGGCGTCCCCGTGGCGAGCAGGGCGGTGACGAGCTTCTGCTGGCCGCCGGTGGGGTCGGTGACGCTGCGGTCCCAGGCCTTCATGGTCGTGACGACGACGGCGTCGTGGGCGGAGGCCGCCGCGACGGCCGGGGCGATCTTCGCGTCGGTGGGCGCCGAGCCGGTCTCCATCGTCGTCACCGTGGCGCCGGCGGAGGTGAGGCCGGCGGCGAGGGTCGCCGTCGTCGTCGCTCCGTAGCCGGTGACGAGCACCTTCCGGCCCGACACGGCCAGCGGCAGCACCCCGTCGTCGTTCTTGACGAGCGTCGTCGTGCGGTCGGTGATCGTGGCGGCGGCGTCGAGGTTGCGCGGCGTCCCGACGAGGGCGCTGAGCCGGTCCGGGTTCGCGTAGGGCCGGGCGACCACACCACGGCGGTACTTCAGCCGCAGCACGCGCTCGACCTTGGCGTCGAGATCGGCCTGCGTCAGACGGCCGGTCTCGACCGCGTCGACGACGGCGGCGTACGCGTCGTCCATGGCCGGGGTCATGAGCAGCTGGTCGACCCCGGCGAGCAGCGCCCGCACTGCCACCTCGGCGTCACCGTAGAGGTCGCGCACCCCCTGCATGGCCAGCGAGTCGGTGATGATGACGCCCTTGAAGCCGAGCTCCTCTCGCAGCACGCCGGTCATGATCGCGCGGCTCAGGGTCGCCGGGTCGCCGGAGTCGTCGAGGGCCGGGAACGACAGGTGTGCCGTCATGATCATGTCGATCTGCTGGCGGATGGCGGCCTTGAACGGCGGCGCGTCGAGCTGCTCCCACTGCTCACGGGTGTGGGTGATGATGGGGAAGGCGACGTGGCTGTCGGTCGCGGTGTCGCCGTGACCGGGGAAGTGCTTGGCCGACGACGAGATGCCGGCGTCGCGCTGGTAGCCGGCCACCTGCGCGGCGACGAGCCGGGCGGCGAGGTCGGGGTGCGACGAGAACGAGCGGGTGCCGATGACCGGGTTGAGGGCGTTGACGTTGACATCGCAGACGGGCGCGAAGTCGGTGTTGACGCCCATGGCCCGCAGCTCGCGACCGGTGATGGCGGCCGCGGTGCGCGCGTCGGCGCTGCTGCGCCCGGCGCCGAGGGCCATCGAGCCGGGGAACTGCGTCGCCGGGGGGCCGATGCGCGTGACGACGCCCTGCTCCTGGTCGGTCGAGATCGACAGCGGCACGCGCACCTTGCTCTGCTGCGTCAGGGCGGCCCGCTGCAGGCCGTTGGAGAGGCCGGTGATCTGCTCCGGGTTCTGCACGCTGTCGGTCCACGCGAAGTAGATGACGCCGCCGAGGTGGTACTTCTGCACGACCTCGGCCGGGCTGGCGACCCCGTAGAGAGGCAGGTTGCGGTCGTCGGCGGTCGTGGCGTCGGAGCCGTACACGTTCTGGACGAAGAGCTGACCGACCTTCTCCTGCAACGTCATCCGCCGCAGCGTGGAGGTCACCCACCCACGTTCGCCGCGCGCCTCACCGGGCACCACGGCATCCGGGCTGCTGTCGGCCCCCGTCGCGGCGGACGCGGACCGGGCGGCCGCACCGACGGCGAGGGCGGCGGCCCCACCGGCGAGCACGGAACGACGGGAGAGGTCTGACGTGGACATGGCGCCTCCGAGGCTGTGAAGAAGTTACGCGTCGAGTCGTTTCGACGGAACTTACCTACGCCATCGGGGTGCGGCAACCGGAAACGGCCGCCCGGGGCCGGCAGGGGTCACCAGCCGGCGAGCGCGCGCACCCCCTGCACGGTGTCGATCTCCGAGACCGGCTTGTCGTCGCGGTAGCGCAGCACCCGCGCGAACCGCAGGGCCATGCCGCCGGGGTAGCGGGTCGACTTCTGCACCCCGTCGAAGGCGATCTCGACGACCTGCTCGGGCCGCACGGTGACGACCCGGTCGCCGCGCTCGACGGCGAGGTCGAGGAACCGCTCGGTCTGCCACGCGAGCATCTCGTCGGTCATGCCCTTGAAGGTCTTGCCGAGCATGACGAGCTCGCCGGTGTCGGCGTCGCGCGCCCCGAGGTGGATGTTCGACAGCTTCCCCGTGCGGCGGCCGCTGCCCCACTCGACGGCGAGCACGACGAGGTCGAGGGTGTGCCGCGGCTTGACCTTGACCCAGCCCGGTCCGCGCCGGCCGGCGGCGTAGGGCAGGGCGGGGTCCTTGACCACGACCCCCTCGTGGCCGGCGAGGACCAGGTCGTCGAAGAACTGCTGCCCCTCCGTCGGGTCGTCGGTGAGCAGGCGGGGGACGAGCCAGCCCGGCGGCACCGTCTCGGCCAGACGTCGCCAGCGCACCGCCGCGGGCTCGTCGACGAGGTCGTCGCCGTCGAGGTGCAGCACGTCGAAGAAGAACGGCGTCAGGGGCACCTCGTCGCGCAGCCGGGCGGGGTCCTGCGAGCTCGCGGTTCGGGCACCGGTGACCTGGAAGGGTTGCGGGCGACCGTCCGACCGCAGCGCGATGACCTCCCCGTCGAGCACCGCGCGTCGCACCGTGAGCCCGGCCAGCGCCTCGACGATCTCGGGCATGCGGTCGGTCACCTCGTCGAGGGTGCGGGTGTAGAGGTGCACCTCCCCGTCGTCGACGTGTGCCTGCAGCCGGATGCCGTCGAGCTTGGCCTCGACGAGCACCTGGCCCCCCAGCGTGGCGAGGGCCCCCGCGACGTCCGGTGCCGAGCCGGCCAGCATCGGTCGCAGCGGCCGCCCGACCTCGAGCACGAGGGCCTCGAGCGCCGGTGCGCCGCCCTCGAGCGCGGCGCGGGCCACCGGGCCGGTGAACCCGGCCAGCATGACGGCGCGGCGGACGGCGGCGTCGGGCACGTCGGCCGCCTTCGCCACGGCCTGCAGCATGACGCCGTCACCCGCGCCCTGCCGGGTCTCGCCGGTGATGAGGCCGCGCAGCCAGGTCTGCTCGTCTGCGGTGGCGGCGGCGAACAGCTCGCCGACGGCCGTGGACCGGGCGGCGCCGGAGCCCGACCCGGCGATGGCGGCGATCCGGGTGGCGGCGGCATCCACCTGCTCGACCGTGAGGCTCGGCTCCGACGCAGGGTCGGGCAGGCCCGTCAGACCCCGCCAGCTCACCCCGATGCGGCGCTGCGGCAGCACCCCCGACAGGTGCGAGGCGACGACCTCGACGGTCTCGGGGCCGTCGTCGGCGGCGCGGCGGAGGCAGGCGGCGAGGGCCTCGACCTTGGCCGTGCGCGAGCTCGTGGCCGCGACGGTGCGGGCGGTGTCGACGACGTCGTGCAGCAGCATGCGTCGATCGTGCCCGATGCGCGGGCTCGACGAACCCCGCGCGGGCCGGGGCGGTGTCATCCTGTCGGTCATGGAGGTGGAGTTCACCGGCGAGGTCGTGCACTGGCGAGGCCCGTCGCCCTACCACTTCGTGCGCGTGCCCGAGCCCGAGTCGCAGGCGCTGCACGACGTCGCCTTCGTCAGCTACGGGTGGGGCGTGCTGCCGGTCACGGCGCGGCTGCGCGACACCAAGTTCACGACGTCGCTCTTCCCCAAGGACGGCGGCTACCTCGTGCCGCTCAAGGACGCCGTGCGCCGGGCCGAGGCGGTCGAGATCGGCGACGTCGTGCCGCTGACCCTCGTGGTGCGCGGCGAGGTCTGACCGCCCGACCGCCCACCGGTGGGCTGTGAGGTGGCTGTGAGCGCCGCCCCGGCGCTTGACGCACGCCCCCGCGCCGGGGGAAGGTAAGCAAGCGCTTAGTCACCGTTCAACGAGGAGCACCATGCCCGACGTCGTCGTCGTCACCGGGGCGGCCCGGGGCATCGGCCGTGCGCTCGCCGAACGTTTCGCCCGCGAGGGCTGGGCGGTCGTCGCGGGCGACCTCGACGCTACGGCGCTCGGCGACGTGGCCGAGGCCACGGGTGCGGTCGCCGTCGCCGGCGACACGTCGACGGATGCCGGCGTGCGGGCCCTCGTCGACACGGCCACCGCGCGCTTCGGCGGGGTCGACGTCTTCGTGGCCAACGCCGGTGTCGGCACCCTCGCCGGTCTCGACGCGAGCGACGAGCAGTGGCAGCAGGCGCTCGAGGTCAACGTCCTCGCTCACGTGCGCGCCGCCCGGGTGCTCGTGCCGCACTGGCTCGAGCGGGGGCGGGGCCGGTTCGTCGTCACCGCCAGCGCCGCCGGCCTGCTGACGATGCTCGGCGACGCGCCCTACAGCGTGAGCAAGCACGCCGCCGTCGCCTTCGCCGAGTGGCTGAGCGCGACGTACCGCCACCGCGGCATCGTCGTGCAGGCCGTGTGCCCGCAGGGCGTCCAGACCCGCATGCTCGAGGAGTCGGGCCCGCTGCAGGCATTGCTCACCCGTGACGCCGTCGTCACCCCCGACGAGGTGGCGGATGCCGTGTGGCGCGCCCTGCGGACCGACGCGTTCTACGTCCTGCCGCACCCGGAGGTGGCCGGCTACAGCGCGCAGCGGGCCGCCCACCCCGACGAGTGGCTCGCCGGCATGAACCGGCTGCAGCAGCGCCTCGACCACACCCCGCCCGTGAATCCGCCCGTGAGTCCGCCCGGACCCGCCGGGCACCGAGACCAGGAGAGTGCATGACCGACCAGCCCAGCACCAGCCGCACCGCCATCGTCACCGGAGCCGCCCGCGGCATCGGTGCCGCCGTCGCCCGTCGACTCGCCGCGGACGGCTTCGCCGTGGCCGTACTCGACCTCGACGAGAGTGCCTGTGCGGCAGTCGTGTCCGAGATCGAGGCGGCCGGTGGGCGGGGCCTCGCGGTCGGCGTCGACGTGTCCGACGAGGCGGCGGTGCAGAGCGCCGTCGAGCGGGTCGTCGACGGACTCGGCGCCCCGACCGTGCTCGTCAACAACGCCGGCATCATCCGCGACAACATGCTCTTCAAGATGACGACCGACGACTGGGACGCCGTCATGGGCGTGCACCTGCGGGGGTCGTTCCTCATGACCCGCGCCGCGCAGAAGCACATGATCGACGCCAAGTGGGGGCGCATCGTCAACCTCAGCTCGACGTCGGCCCTGGGCAACCGCGGCCAGGCGAACTACGCGGCCGCCAAGGCCGGCCTGCAGGGGTTCACCAAGACCCTCGCCATCGAGCTCGGCAAGTTCGGCGTCACGGCGAACGCCATCGCCCCCGGCTTCATCGCGAGCGACATGACGCGGCAGACGGCCGAGCGCATGGGCATCACCTTCGAGCAGTTCCTCGAGGGCGCGGCCAAGGAGATCCCCGTCGGCCGGGTGGGTCAGCCCGACGACATCGCCGCCACCGCAGCCTTCCTCGTCCGTGACGACGCGAGCTTCGTCTCGGGACAGGTCATCTACGTCGCCGGTGGGCCGAAGGCCTGACGTGACAGAGCGATCCGCCGCCGCCACTGCGCGGTCGGGGCCGGACGGTCCGCGGCCAGGTCCGGCCGGCGACCCTCCCGGCCTCGACCTGGGCGCGGTCTCGGCGTACCTCGAGACCGCGGCTCCCGGCATCCTCGACGGGCCGCTGACGGCGCGGGTGGTGGCGGGCGGCAAGTCCAACCTCACGTACGAGGTGGGCGACGGCCGGCGCACCGTCATCGTGCGGCGTCCGCCCTTGGGGCACGTGCTCGAGACGGCCCACGACATGGCGCGGGAGCACCGGGTCATGACCGCGCTGGCCGGGACCGCCGTGCCGGTGCCGCGCACGTACGCACTGTGCACCGACGTGGACGTCATCGGTGCCCCGTTCTACGTCATGGAGCACGTCGCGGGCACGCCGTACCGCTTCGCGGCCCAGCTGTCGCCGGTCGGGCACGAGCGGGTGCGCACCATCAGCGAGCGGCTCGTCGACACGCTCGTCGAGCTGCACGCCGTCGACCCCGACGCGGTCGGTCTCGGTGACTTCGGCCGCCCCGAGGGCTTTCTCGAGCGACAGGTCCGTCGCTGGAAGCGCCAGCTCGACGCGTCGCGCAGCCGTGACCTCGACGGCATCGACGACCTGCACGCACGGCTCGCGGCCAGCGTCCCAGAGAGCGGCGACGTCATCGTCGTGCACGGCGACTACCGCCTCGACAACCTCCTCGTCGGCGACGGCGACGAGGTCACCGCGGTGCTCGACTGGGAGATGGCGACCGTGGGCGACCCGCTCACCGACGTCGCCCTGCTCGAGGCGTACCAGGCGCTGCCCCGGGTGATGGACACCGTCGCCGTCTCGGACGTCTCGCGGGCGCCGGGCTTCATCGGACCCGTCGAGCTGCGGCGTCGCTACGCCGACGCGAGCGGCCGCGACCTCACCCACCTCTCGTTCCACCTCGGGCTGGCCTACTTCAAGCTCGCCGTCATCCTCGAGGGCATCCACTACCGCTACACGCAGGGCCAGACCGTGGGGTCGGGCTTCGCCCACATCGGCGACGCCACGGTGCCGCTCGTGCGGGCCGGCCTGCGCGCGACCGAGGAGAGCTGAGTGCACTTCGCCTTCGACCCCGACACCGAGCGCCGCGTCGAGACCCTGCGGGCCTTCGTCACCGACGAGGTGGATGCCGCCCTGCCGCAGTTCGACTCGGAGGTGGCCGACCTCGGCGATCGCTGGGCGTGGAGCACCGTGCCCGTGCTGCAGGGTCTGCGCGAGCGGGGGCGTGAGCTCGGCCTGTGGAACGCCTTCCTGCCCGGCGGGCGTGGGGCCGGGCTGACCAACCTGCAGTACGCGCCGCTCGCCGAGGTCACGGGCCGCTCGATCCGGCTCGCCCCGGCCGCGCTCAACTGCGCCGCGCCCGACACGGGCAACATGGAGGTGCTGGCGCAGTTCGGTACCCCCGAGCAGCAGGAGCAGTGGCTGGAGCCGTTGCTGCGCGGTGAGATCCGCTCCGCCTTTGCGATGACCGAGCCCGACGTGGCCAGCAGCGACGCGACCAACATCGGGCTGCGCATCGAGCGGCAGGGCGACGAGTACGTCATCAACGGTCGCAAGTGGTGGATCACCGGCGCGATGAACCCCGAGTGCGCCGTGCTCATCGTCATGGGCAAGACCGACCCGTCGGCCGACCGGCACCGCCAGCAGTCGATGGTGCTGGTCCCGCGGGACACCCCGGGCCTCGAGGTCGTGCGCGGCATGGAGGTCTTCGGCTACGACGACCACGACCACGGCGGTCACGCCGAGCTGCGCTTCACCGACGTGCGTGTGCCGGCGTCGAACCTCGTCGGCGAGGAGGGCGGCGGGTTCGCCATCGCGCAGGCACGGCTGGGGCCCGGCCGGATCCACCACTGCATGAGGTCGATCGGGCTCGCGGAGGTGGCGATCGAGGCGATGTGCCGCCGGGCCAGCGGGCGGGTCGCCTTCGGTCGACCCATCGCCGACCAGGGCGTCGTGCGCGACTGGATCGCCGAGTCGCGGGTGCGCGTCGAGCAGCTGCGGCTGCTCGTGCTCAAGACGGCCTGGCTCATGGACACCGTCGGCAACAAGGGCGCGCACAGCGAGATCCAGGCCATCAAGATCGCCACCCCGAAGACCGTCGAGTGGATCCTCGACAAGGCGATCCAGACCCACGGGGCCGCGGGTCTGAGCCAGGACCACGAGCTCGCCCTCGCCTTCGCCGGCATCCGGACCCTGCGCTTCGCCGACGGCCCCGACGAGGTGCACAAGAACGCGCTGGCCAAGGCCGAGCTGCGCCGACACACGAAGACCCTCGACCCCCGTGGCGCCGTCTCCACGCCCGCCACCCCTGCCACGAAGGAGAACTGACATGGACCTCACGCTGTCGAGCGAGGAGCGCGACATCCGCGACTGGGTGCGCACCTTCGTCACCAAGGAGCTCATGCCGCTGGAGCAGCAGGTGCTGACCCGCGAGCGGCGCGGCGAGCGCGGCGTCACCGAGGCGGAGCACACGGCGCTGCAGGACAAGGCGCGCGCGTCCGGGTTCTTCGGCATCCAGACGCCCGAGAGCCACGGCGGCATGGGGCTCGGCGCCGTCATGTCGGCCCTCATCGCCGTCGAGCTCGGGCGCACCTTCGTGCCGTTCCGGTTCGCGGGGGAGGCCGACAACATCCTCTTCAGCGCCAACGAGGAGCAGCAGGAGCGCTACCTCAAGCCGACCATCGAGGGCACGAAGCGTTCGTGCTTCGCCATCACGGAGCCGGGCGCCGGCTCCGACGCGCGGGCCATCCGCACGAGCGCACGACGCGAGGGTGACGAGTGGGTCATCAGCGGAGAGAAGACGTTCATCACCGGTGGTAACGAGGCCGACTTCGTCATGGTCTTCGCCGTCACCGACAAGGAGAAGGGCGCCGACGGCGGCGTCACGTGCTTCCTCGTCGACCGCGACATGGGCTGGAAGAGCGAGCCGATCGACACGATGGGCGAATGGGGCCCGGCCGCGCTCGTCTTCGACGACGTGCGGGTGCCGCACTCGGCCATCCTCGGTGAGGAGGGGCGCGGCTTCGAGCTCGCCATGCAGTGGATCGGCAAGGGCCGCTACATGCTGCCCGCCGGTGCGCTCGGGGCGTGCGAGCGGCTCGTCGAGATGGGCATGGAGTGGGCCCGCAACCGGTCGACGTTCGGCAAGCCGATCGCCGAGTATCAGGCCATCCAGTGGATGGTCGCCGACTCCGCCACCGAGATCGAGGCGCTGCGCTGGCTCGTGCTGACGGCCGCCTGGCAGGTCGACAACGGCATCGACTCACGCCAGGCCCAGTCGATGGCCAAGCTCTACGGCGGCGTCAAGGCCAACGAGATCGTCGACCGGGTGCTGCAGATGCACGGCGGCATGGGCTACACCCGCGAGCTGCCCGTCGAACGCTGGTACCGCGAGCTGCGGCTGCTGCGCATCTACGAGGGCACCGACGAGATCCAGCGCCGCACCATCGCCCGCAACCTCCTCAAGGGACACGCCTCGGTGCGCGGCCACCTCGGCTGAGTCAGAGCCACTCGCAGTCGGCGTTGTGCTTCGCCAACAGGGTGGGGTCCGGCCGGAGGC
Organism: Terracoccus luteus; assembly: GCF_003635045.1. NCBI lineage: Bacteria > Bacillati > Actinomycetota > Actinomycetes > Micrococcales > Intrasporangiaceae > Terracoccus > Terracoccus luteus. The sequence goes on from NZ_RBXT01000001.1 coordinate 105,904, forward strand.
GGTCGGGGAAGTCGATGCGGTGGCCTTGGAGTGAGCGATACGTCTCATCGTCCTGCAGCTCGGGGGTCAGCCTGACCGTGTCATCACGGGCGTCGATGGTGAGCAGGTGGAGGTCGAAGAGGGTGTGGATGTCAGCGCGCAGGAGGAGGCCGTTCTCGGCAAGGTCGGTCTGCTCTCCTCCGTAGGGCGAGATGTGGGCCGCCTCGAGGAGCGCGACCAGGGTCGTGCCCGTGACGACGCACTGCCTCCGGTACACCCGGAGCAGCTCTTCGCGGAAGGCCCGCTGCCCTCGCCGGATGACGACGGTGGCCGGGACCCGCTGCCGCCGGTCCTCACCGAGCGCCTCGATGTCGACATAGCTGTCGGCGTCGTGCGCGAGCGCGTCGATGGCAACGTCGTAGGGGTCGGCGACCATGAGGCCGAGACGTCGCTCCAGCCAGCTCACTCCCTGCTCGGGGATCTCCGTCACCGGGTTGAGGCGGCCTCCGGCGTCCGCGTGGTCGGCCACCTCGCCCCAGCTGATCTGGACGTCGAGGTCCTGGAAGTCCTGCAGGTCGATGCGGTAGCGGTACTCGCCGCGACGGCTGTCCCCGGCCGACCACGCGTGGGGCGCATCCGGAGCAAGGGGCCTCTTGTCCCCGGCCGCGCGCGCACGCCCGACGACCCGTCCAGGAGTGCCGGTCACCCAGAAGTAGACGGTGTCGTCGGCACCGAGACCGCGCCAGGCCTTCTGGAGGTCCCAGAAGCCGTTCTCTTTCGCATGGTCCCAGTGCTCCGGGGTGTTCCGGTCGATCAGGATGACGTACGTCGACATGCCGAGCCTCTCGAGGAGGCGGGGAGGCATGTCCGTTCGGGGAAGCCTGTCGATCCGCGGTGGTGGTCACAGCTGTGGTCGGGGGCAGGGGGGGGGTCGGTTCACACGAGGTCGGACAGGTGCTCCCTCGTTTGACGGTCGGGGGAGAAGATGCCGACGCCTTGCATCCCGCGGGTGAGCAGCACCTTGTAGACGTTGCGGACCAGCCGGTCGACGTCGGCGTTCGATACCTGGCTCAGGTTGCGCAGGGCGGGGTCCCTGTTGGCCTGGCGCACGGTGCGCCAGGCCCCGTCCCGCCACACGAGGTCGGGCCCGAGGATGACGCCTGCGTAGTCGTACTCGAACCCCTGGGCGGTGTAGATGCACCCGACCTGCCCGAACCCGGCAGGGTCGGTGGCCCACAGGGGTGCCGGAGGTGCTCCGCCGATCGAACGGTCACCCTTGAGGTTCCATGGCCGTCTCCAGTCGTCGATCTGCACGTCGGGCACCAGCGAACCGTCGGGCCGGGGGTCGCTCCACGGCCAGCAGTAGCCGGCGGTCAGCCTGGCCCCGAACCCGCTCTGCTGCTTGGCTGCCAGCCACGCCTCGAGCTCATGGGGGCTCTCCATGAGCTCGACGGAGAAGGTGTCCTCGCCCTGCCAGCGATGCGCAGGCGCGTCACCCAGACCGAGCAGGCCCTCGACCCAGCGGATGAAGGCGGCCGAGCCGCCACACCGGAACTGGGCGTCGAGGTCGACGTGCAGCACCTCCATCCCGCGCGCGGCCGCAGCGGCGCGGATGTCGGCGACCGTCCCCAGCTCGCCGGGCCTGACGACCTGGTGCTGGTCGAGCAGGAAGACCGGCGTGCGTGCCACGGACAGCAGCTCGTCGATCTGCGGTCGACCCGAGCGGAGGTGAGCGCGGGTGTAGCGGTTGACGGACGTCTCGCGGATGCGATGGGCCTCATCGAGGATGACGCAGTCGAGGGCGTTGGCCTCCATCGACATGAAGGAGTTGAAGTACTGGAACGTCTTGCGCACCCGCGGGTTCCGGGCCGCCGCGACGCGCCGGAGGGTCTGGGTGAACGACTGGGAACCGGTGGCGTGGACGACCGTCCGGCCCTGCCGACCCAGCTCACCCATGAGCGAGAGCGCGACGACGCTCTTGCCGCTGCCGGGTCCGCCGGAGATGACGACCGCCGTCTTGGTGGACGAGTGGGAGGCCGTCCTCACGCTGTGCAGCACGTAGTTGTAGGCGTCCCTCTGCTCGTCGAGGAGGGTGAACATCTCGCGGCGCTGGACCTCGTCTGCCGCCACCGCCATGAGCTGTCGGGACGGACGGATGGCGCTGCCCAGCAGCACGTCCGCCGACTCGGCCCCGCTGGTGGGCGCGAAGACGTCGCGCAGGTACCCGGCAAGCTCGGACCGCCGCTGACCGGTGAAGAGGCGCGCGGATGCCGGACCATCGGGCCGGAGCAGGTCACCGACCCCGTCGTCCGTGGCGTTGTGCAGGTAGGCGACGCCTCGTACCGCGTCCTTCGTGTCGGCCAGAGCAGCCGTGAAGTCGGTCAGGTACTCGACGTAGCCGCCCACCTGCCGGACGGGGTGGGTGACGGGCCGGGCGCCGTACCCCGGCACGACCACGAGCTCGTCGCTGTCCTCGAAGCGGGTGGCCTCCGACCACTGCTTGAGCTCGACGACGACGTAGGCAGGCTCCCCGGTCCGTCGGCCGACCCCGGCGAGCACGACATCGGCTCGCTTGCTCGTGAGGGGGAGCTGGTACTCGACCAGCATCTCGACACCCGACAACCCGGCATCCTGCAGGTCGGCGGCCAGGACGGGAAGGCTACGACTCCACGAACGACGCTCGGCGGGCGACGGTCGTCGCCCCGTCACATGGGCCATCTGCTCGGCCAGCCGTGACTCGAGCTCGAGCTCGAGCATCGAGAAGCCGCCCGCGGAACAGCGCAGCAGCGACGACACGATGAACTCCCGAGCAGCACGACATGAGCGTGCGGGGGAGCGTGTCCGGTGGAGGAAGCTCGTCGGTCCGCGTTGACCGGCTCACACTATCGGGCGAACCACTGGCAGAAGGCGTCCCGGCCCGGACAGGCCGTCAGGTCGAGGCCCGCCGCCGGCCCTCGCGGAGGACGTCGCCCGCCCAGAGGGCCCAGACGAGCAGGAGCGGCTGGAAGAACAGCCGGACGAGCCGCTTGGTGTCGGTGTCGAGCCCGAAGGCGCTGACCCCCTCGACGTACTGGGCGACGTTGCCGGGGAAGACGACGACGAACCAGGCGGCGAGCAGCGCCCCGACGAGGCGCCGCCGGCGCGGCAGCACGACGAAGGCGACGCCGAGCAGGATCTCGACGACGCCGGAGCCGACCACCGTGAGGTCCTCACCGAGCGGGAACCAGCTCGGCACCTGCGCCCGGAACGCCTCGCGCTGCGTCGTCAGGTGCAGCGTGCCGGCACCGGTCATGGCCAGCCCGAGCAGCACCCGGGCCACCGTCCGCAGCGTCTCCCTCATCCCGCGAGGCTACGTCGGTGAGCGGTGGGCGGCCGGAGATGCAGCGACGCAGGCCGCACGGTGGCGGCCTGCGTCGAGGTGGTGGCCAGGGACGGGGTCGAACCGCCGACCTTCCGATTTTCAGTCGGACGCTCTACCAACTGAGCTACCTGGCCGCCTGCACCCGGGGAGGCGAGGCCCCGGGCACACGAGGCGCCGGATCCCTCCGGCGCGGCCCTCACTATACATGGCCTCGTGTCGCGGACGCGCACCCGTTCGCCGCCCCGGCGGCTCGGTCCGGGCGCCGGTCGTCGAGGCCGGGCGCTTGACGTCGACGGCGTCGAGCGGGCATGCTCACTCCGTTGCTGTAAACGTTTACAGATTGCGAGGAGGCGAGGATGCCGCGGCGAACCACCGTGACCGAGGTGGCCGAACGGGCCGGCGTCTCCATCGCCTCGGTCTCGCGCGTCCTCAACGGTCTCGGCGCCCGCCCCGACACCGAGGAGCGCGTCCGACGCGCCGCCCTCGAGCTCGGCTACGTCCCCGACGCCGCGGCCAAGGCACTCAAGCTCGGCCGCAGCCTCCAGCTCGCGTTCGCCGTCGACGACATCGCCAACCCCGTCTACGCGCAGATGATGCACGGCGTCGAGTCCGGCCTGCTCGGCTCCGGCTCGCGGCTGCTCGTCAGCAGCACCGGCCGCCGCCCCGACGACCTCGTCGAGCTCGTGCAGGGCCTGTCCCGCGGCGCCGCCGACGGCCTCATCATCAGCCCGCTGCGCCGCTCGCCCCAGCTCATCGACGCGCTCGTCAAGGCCCCCGTCCCCGTCGTCGTCATCGGTGACGCCGGGCCCGACGCCGCCCTCGACACGGTGCGCACCGACTCGGCGCGCGGCGTCGAGGCGGCGGTGGCGCATCTCGTCGCCACCGGCCGCCGGCGCATCGCCTTCGTCAACGGCCCCGCCGACACCGTCCCCGGCCGCTCGCGCCTCGAGGGGTTCACCCGCGCGACCGCACCCGGCAGCGACGCCGAGCGGGCCGGCATCCGGGCCGACGTCGTCGAGGCACGTGACTTCACCGTCGCCGCGGGGGAGGTCGCGTGGTCGCGCGTCGTCGCCGCGACCGACGAGGGCACCCCGGTGGATGCCGTCGTGGCCGCGAACGACCTCATCGCCCTCGGTCTCGCGCGGGCCGCCCTCACCGCCGGGCGCTCCGTGCCGGGCGACCTCGCCGTCGTCGGCGTCGACGACATCGAGATGGCCGCGATCTTCCGCCCGTCGCTGACGACCGTGTCGCTCGAGGCCCACGAGCGTGGCCGCCTCGCGGCCGAGCTGCTGCTCCGACGCCTCGAGAACCCCCAGGCCCCCGTCGTCGGCGAGTTCGTCGCCCCTCGCCTCGTCGTGCGCGAGTCGAGCGGGGCGCCCACCGAGGCGGCCATCGAGGCCGCCCCGACGCCGACCGCAGAGAACGCTCACCAGCGCACTCGACAACGCACCCGACCCGTCACCCCGAGAGGTCAACGATGACCGTCGCCACCCCGCCCGCGCCGACGGCGGCCCGGCCCCAGCCGTCGAAGCCGCGCAAGCGACACGACCGCTCGAGCCAGCAGCGCCGCGAGGCCCTCGCCCTCGTCGTGCCCTCACTCGTGCCGATCGTCGTCTTCAGCGTCCTGCCCCTGCTGCAGGGCGTCTGGTACGCCTTCACCGACGCGACCCTGCGCCGCAACGACACCGCCGACTTCGTCGGCCTGGCGAACTTCGGGCGTCTCGCCGGCGACTCCTTCTTCTGGAACAGCTTCAAGATCGGCATCATCTGGGCCGTCTCGGTGACGCTGCTGCAGCTCGTGCTCTCCCTCGGCCTGGCCCTGCTGCTCAACAGCAACCTCCGGTTCCGTTCGCTGACACGGCTGCTCGCGCTCATCCCGTGGGCCATGCCGCCCGTGGTCGTCGCGATCATGTGGACGATGATCTACACGCCGAACGGCGGCCCGCTCAACGCCGCCCTCGGCGCCGTCGGCCTGCCGAGCGACACGAACTGGCTGGGCGACTTCAACACCGCCCTGCCGGCCGTCATCGTCGTCGGCGTCTGGGTCGGCATGCCGCAGACCACCGTGACCCTGCTCGCCGGCCTGCAGCAGATCCCGCTCGAGCTCACCGAGGCTGCCGCCGTCGACGGCGCCTCCGCCTGGCAGCGGTTCCGCGCCGTCGTGCTCCCGGCCCTGCGGCCCATCGTCGTGTCGATCACGTCGCTGAACTTCATCTGGAACTTCAACAGCTTCGGCCTCGTGTACGTCATGACCGAGGGCGGGCCCGGCGGGCAGACCATGCTGCCGATGCTCTTCACCTACCTCGAGGCGTTCAAGAACCGCAACATCGGCTACGCCGCCGCCATGGGCGTCGTGCTCGTCATCGTCGTCGTGCTGCTGCTCTTCGGCTTCCTCCGGTCGCAGTTCAAGAAGGAGGCCTGAGCCATGCGCACCAGACCCGTCGTCCGCGTCGGCCAGTACCTCGCCCTCGCCGCATACATCGTCTTCCTCGGCTTCCCGCTGCTGTGGCTCGTCTCCGCGTCGGTGAAGTCGAGCAGCGAGCTGGCCGCGCTCGACATGAACGTCATCCCCAAGAGCCTCAACTGGGGCAACTACACGGAGGCGCTGCAGAAGCAGGGCCTGGCGCGGTCGGCCGTCAACAGCCTCATCGTGTCGCTGCTGTCGATGGTGCTCGTCGTGGCGCTCTCGATGCCGGCCGCCTACGCGCTGGCCCGGTTCAAGGGCCGGCTGCGCACCGTCGGCATCACCTGGATCCTCGTCAGCCAGGTGTTCCCGGTCATCCTCATCATCATCCCGCTCTTCCTCGTGCTGCGGCAGGTCGCGCTCGTCGACACCCTCTTCGGGCTCGTCCTCGTCTACACGACGTTCACGATGCCGTTCGCGCTCTGGATGCTGCAGGGCTTCGTCGCCGCGATCCCGACCGACGTCGAGGAGGCCGCTGCCATCGACGGCGCGACGCGCTTCCAGACCCTGCGCCGCATCGTCTTCCCGCTGCTCATGCCCGGCATCGTCGCCACGGCGATGTTCTCCTTCGTCGCGGCGTGGAACGAGTTCTTCTTCGCCCTCGTGCTCATCCAGTCGCCCGAGAACTACACGCTCCCCGTCGCCCTCAAGATGTTCGTCGGCGGCGAGGGGAAGGTCGCGCTCGGCCCGCTGGCGGCGGGCGCCGTCCTCGCCACGATCCCCAGCCTCGTCATCTTCTCCGTCCTCCAGCGCCGCCTCACCGGTGGCCTGCTCACGGGGTCGGTCAAGGGCTGAGCGCCCTGCCGCCCCACCTCGCACGACTCACCCATCACGCAAAGGAGCACACCATGGGAACCCGTCGCCTCGCCGTCGGTGCACTGGCCGTCGCGGCCCTCACCCTCGCCGCCTGCAGCCAGGGCTCGGCCACGACCGGGGGAGGAGCGGACGCCGGTGGCACCGGTGGGTCCGTCACCCTGAAGTTCCAGTCGCTGAGCGACCAGCCCGCGGCCATCGCCGCGGTCAAGGACATCGTCGACTCGTGGAACGCCGCCCACCCCGAGACCAAGGTCGAGATCGTGCAGGCCGGCTGGGACGGCGTCTACGACAAGCTCGTGACGCAGTTCAACGGCAACGCCGCGCCCGACGTCATCCACTACGAGGCCGCGAGCATCGTGCCCTTCGCGCGGGACGGCTACCTCGCCGACCTCACGAGCAAGATCCCGGCCGAGCTCAAGAGCGACGTTGACCAGGGCGTCTGGGACTCCGTGACCGTCGACGGCAAGGTCGTCGGGGTGCCGACCGAGCTGCAGACCTACGTCGTCTTCGCCAACAAGAAGCTCATCGAGGCGGCGGGCCAGCAGGTCCCGACCGGCTCGTCGATGACCTACGACCAGTTCGAAGCCCTTGCCAAGGCCACGACGAAGTCTGGCCAGTACGGCGTCTCGTGGGGCCTCAAGAGCCCGACGGCGACGTTCATGAGCCTCGCCCTCGCCTCCGACGGCACGTACTTCGAGGGCACCGGCAAGGACGCCAAGATCACCGTCGGCGAGGGCGAGATGGCCCTGCCCAAGCTCGTCAAGAAGATGGCGTACGACGACAAGAGCATCGACCCGGTCTCGTTGACCCAGAGCGGTTCGCAGGCCCTCGCCTCGTTCTACGCGGGCAAGGCGGCCATGACCGTGCAGGGCTCCTACCAGGCCGCGAACATGGCGAAGGACGCGCCGGCCGGCGTCGACTGGGTCGAGCTGCCCCCGCTGGCAGGCTCGGCCGGCACGAAGCAGGCGGCCAACCCGCAGACCCTGTCGGTCAACGCCGACTCGGCCAACGTCGACCGCGCCGCCGAGTTCGCCACGTACTTCGCCGACGCCGAGAACATGGCCACCCTCAACGAGGCCGACGCGCTCATCCCCGCCTCGAACAAGGCGCGCGCCACCATCCTCAGCAAGACCGGTGGCAAGGACGGCTGGGCCATGACGATGGAGTCGGCGAAGGGTCTGACCGGCGCCCCCTTCCTCACGGTCGACGCGTACACGCAGTGGAAGGACACCATCGCCACGCCGAACTACCAGAAGTACCTGGCGAACCAGATCGACGACGCGGGCCTGCAGCAGGCCCTGACCGACGGCTTCGCCCAGGTCAACCGCTGAGTCCAATGCCGGTCACGGGCGTGGGTGCGCCCGTGACCGGCCCGCGTGACGACGACACGAACGAGAGAACGAGGAAGCAGACAGTGAGCGACTTGAGACAGCGCATCATCGGCGTCGTGACGGGCGCCGCGGTGGGCGATGCGCTGGGCGGGGCGACGGAGGGCTGGACGCCGGAGCAGATCCAGGAGCGGCACGGCGGTCGGGTCACCGGCATCGTGCCGCCGTGGTACCCCAACTGGGACACTGCGCGCCCAATCGCGCCGTACCACAAGGGCGACGGGCACATCACCGACGACACCCTGATGACCCGCGCGCTCATCGACACCTACGCCAGCCGGGGCGCGCACCTCGACGCCTACGCCGTGGCCGAGGACTTCGTGCCGCGACTCATCGGCGAGCCGACGTGGGTGCCCGAGCTCGAGCGCGAGGCCATCCTGCTGCAGCGCATCTTCCTCGCCGAGAAGTGGCTCGTCGCCCGCATCCACTACGGCCACGTCGACCCCCGCGAGGCCGGGGTCGGCAACATCGTCAACTGCGGAGCGGCGATGTACATGGCGCCCGTCGGCGTCGCCAACGCCGGTGACCCCGAGGCGGCCTACGCCGAGGCGATCGACGTCGCCGCCCCGCACCAGTCGAGCTACGGCCGCGAGGCGGCCGGTGTCTTCGCCGCCGCGGTGGCGGCCTCCCTCGCCCCCGGGGCCACGACGGCATCCGTGCTCGACGCCGCGACGCACGTCGCGCACGACGGCACCCGTGCCGCGGTCGAGGCGGTCGTGGATGCCGGTCGCACCCACCGCGCGGACGAGCCCGACGCGCTCGAGGCCGCGCTGCGCGCCGCCGTCGAGCCGTTCGACACCGTCGGGCCCACCTACCGCCAGCCCGCCCCCGACGCGCGACGCCCCTCTCGCACCAAGGCGATCGAGGAGCTGCCGGTGGCCCTCGGCCTCGTGGCGGCACACGACGCCAACTTCACCGCGTCGGTGCTCGGGGCGGTCAACTACGGCCGCGACTCCGACTCGATCGCGACCATGGCCGGTGCCGTCTGCGGCGGCCTCGGTGGCGCGTCTGTCGTGCCGCAGGAGTGGCTGCGCACCGTCGAGACGAACAGCCGCATCGACGTGACGGCGGCCGGCGAGCTCATGGCCGACGTCGCCGTGAAGGTGCTCGAGGCCGACCGCGCCCGGCTGCTCGAGCGGCTCGGTGCCCTGGGGTCGCTGCTCGACGGGGCCACCGCGTGAGGCTGACGTGGGTGCAGCCGGAGGACCTCCTGCTGCACGGCCTCGTCCAGGCGCGCGCGGAGGGCGCTGACGTCGACGACCTCGAGCGGCGGTGGCAGGACGCCGGCGGTGGGCTCGAGGTCCCCGTCAGCGGGGCCGCCGAGACCCCGGCACCCCCGGCGCTGAGAGCGCTCGCGACCGAGCTGCTCGACGTGATCGACGAACGGACCCCCGCCTGCCACCTCGACCCGACCGCCGCGGTGGCGCGCGCCCGTGGCGCCGCGACCGCCCTCCCGTCGGCGGGCCCGACCGACGAGCTGGCCGACCGGCTGCACGGCGCGTGGCTCGGGCGGGCCGCCGGCTGCCTGCTCGGCAAGCCGGTCGAGAAGATCCCGCGCCGGGGCATCGAGGCCATCCTGCGCGACACCGGCCGGTGGCCGCTCGACGACTGGTTCACCGCCCGCGGCCTCAGCGACGAGGTGGCCCGGGCCTGGCCGTGGAACCGGCGCAGCGCCCCCACCAGCCTGGCCGAGAACATCGACGGAATGCCCGAGGACGACGACCTCAACTTCGCCGTCCTCGCCCTGCGGCTGCTGCAGCAGGCGCGCCGCGACGGCCGTGCGCTGCAGACCGACGACGTGGCCAAGGCGTGGCTCGACAACCTCCCGGCCGGACGCGTCTTCACCGCCGAGCGGGTGGCCTACCGCAACCTGCTCGAAGGGGTGAAGCCCGACCGGGCGGCGCTGGTGCGCAACCCGTTCCGTGAGTGGATCGGCGCCCTCATCCGGGCCGACGTGCACGGCTGGGCCCACCCCGGCGACCTCGCGGCGGCCGTCGCGTCGGCCGCCGTCGACGCCCGTCTCAGCCACACCGGAGCCGGTGCCGAGGGCGAGCTGTGGGCGGCCGCGCTGGCCTCGGCCGCACTCGTCGTCGACGACGTCGCCGAGGCGGTGCGCACCGCCCGACTCGTCCTCGACCCGGACGGTCCGCTGGCCAGGGCGGTCGACCTCGGTAGCGAGGTGGGCGCCTCCGACCTCGACGACGCGCAGGCCCTCGACCGCCTCCACGAGACGTACGGCCACCACCACTGGGTGCACGTGCTGCCCAACGCCGCCACCATCGCGTTCGCGCTCGTGCGCGGTCGTGGCGACCTCGGCCGCACCGCCGCCCTCGCGGTGACCGCGGGCTGGGACACCGACTCCGTCGGCGCGACCGTCGGCGGGGTGGTCGGGGCCGTCGTCGGGGCCGAGGCGCTGCCCGAGCGATGGGTCACCCCGCTGCACGACCGGCTGGCCACGAGCCTCCCGGGGCCGAACGATCTGTCGTTGCACTACCTCGCCGCCCAGACCCTGGGCCTGGCCACCCGCGGCCGCGACGACGCTGGCGAGGCCGACGAGAGGGTGGCGGACGTCGAGGGCGCAGGGCGGGCCCGGGCGGGGGTCGGCGCATGAGCGGCACGGTCGTCGTCGTCGGCAGCATCAACGTCGACGTCTCAGTCACCGTCGAGGCGCTGCCGCGCCCCGGGGAGACGCTCATGGCCGGCTCCGTCCGCCGCAGCGGCGGCGGCAAGGGGGCCAACCAGGCCGTGGCCGCCGCCCGTGCCGGCGGGGCTTGCACCCTCATGGTCGGCTGCGTCGGCGACGACGGTGACGGCGCCGACATGCGCAGGTCGCTGACGGCATCCGGCGTCGACGTGCGCGCGGTGACGACGTCACTCGACGAGCCCACCGGCACCGCCCTCATCACCGTCGACGCCGCGGCCGAGAACACCATCGTCGTCGCGGCCGGGGCCAACGGCGTGGTGCGCCTGGACGACGTCGCGCGCGAGGCCCTGGCCGGGGCCGACGTCGTGCTCGCCCAGCTCGAGATCCCGCAGACGGTCGTGCTCGAGGCCGCGCGGGCCCGGCGCGAGGGGGCACTGCTGCTGCTCAACGCCGCCCCGTGGGCGCCGCTGCTACCCGAGCTGCTCGCCGAGGTCGACGTGCTCGTCGTCAACGAGCACGAGGCCCGCGGGCTCACGGGCCACGACGACGTCGACGAGGCTGTCGAGACGCTGCTGGCCGACGTGCCCGCGGTGCTCGTCACGCTCGGCGCCGCCGGTTCGCGTCTGCAGCGACGGGGTGAGGATGCCGTCACGGTCACCACCCCCCGGGTCACGGCGGTCGACACGACCGGCGCGGGCGACACCTTCTGCGGTGTGCTCGGGGCGGCCCTGGCCGCAGGTGAGCCGGAACGCGTTGCGCTGCAACGGGCCTCGGCGGCGGCATCCATCGCCGTCGAACGGCGGGGCGCTCAGGACGCCGTCCCGACCGCAGACGAGACCACGCGCCGTCACGACGACACCTACGGAGGCCCCACCGGTGGATGAGGCCCTCGACCCCCTCGTGCCCCGACCGCTCGACCGACCCCGCGCCGTCCCGCTCGACGACAGCGCCGACCTGTCGACGCTCGACACGGGCAAGATCCTGGCGGCCCCCGACGACCCCGCCGACTGGCCGGCGTGGCGCGACACGCTGGGGCGCTGGCGGGAGGAGGCCCGCGGCCGGCTCGGGCACGACGGCTCCCTCTACGAGCGCGCCGACCTCGCCTGGGCGCGCCGCTGCTTCGTCGTCTCGCAGGTGTGGCTCTGGGACGAGCTGCTGTACGACTGGGACACCCACACCTTCACGCCCGAGCGGCTGCTCGCCGACGCGCGCGAGCGCTTCGGTGGCTTCGACGGCGTCGTGCTGTGGCACGCCTACCCGGCGATCGGCATCGACGACCGTAACCAGTGGGACTTCTACCGCGACGTCGACGGGCTGCGTGACCTCGTCGACACGCTCCACGCGGCGGGTGTACGGGTCTTCGTCGACTACAACCCGTGGGACGTCGGCACCCGTCGCAGCGGCCCCGACGCCGACGAGCTCGCCTCTCTCGTGGCCGACCTCGGCGTCGACGGCGTCTTCCTCGACACCCTGAAGGAGGGTGGGGGAGCCCTGCTCGACACCCTCGCCGCGGCGCGCGCCGGCGTCGCCGTCGAGGGCGAGTCGACCCTGCCCCTCGCGCGGCTCGTCGACCACCCGCTCTCGTGGGCCCAGTGGTTCGCCGACTCCCCGGTGCCCGGGGTGGTGCGCTCGCGCTGGTACGAGCGCCGCCACCTGCTGCACCATGTGCGCCGCTGGAACCGCAGCCACGTCGACGAGCTGCAGTCGGCCTGGCTCAACGGCATCGGCGTCATGGTCTGGGAGGTCGTGTTCGGGGTCTGGGTCGGGTGGTCGGACCACGACGCCGCCCTCCTGCGCCGCGCCTCCCTCGTGCAGCGACGACTGGCCGACGTCCTCGTCGACGGCCAGTGGACGCCCTTGCCCGACCTCGGTGTCGCGGCGGCCACCGCCGGCGTGTTCGGCGGCGTGTTCGCCGACCACAGCGGGGTGTTCACACCCCTGGTCAACCGCAGCGACGAGGATGCCGTCGTCATCGTCCCGGGTCGCGCGGGCCTGGTCTCGCGCGACGTCTGGAGCGGCCGGCCCCTCGGCGAGGGCGACGTCGAGGTGCGGGTGCCCGCCCGCGGTGTGGGCGGGGTGTGGCAGACCGCCCCCGGTGCCGACGTCGAGTGGCTGCGTCGAGCTGACGACGACGACCCCGACGCGCACTCGTCGGCCGCCTTCCGCCACCGGCTGGCCGAGCGGGTCGCGCCGCCGACGGTCGTGGCGCTCGGTGACGGCCGGCGACCGGACGTCGACCACGTCGTCGTCGGGCCCGGCCGCCGCGTGCTGACGGTGCGGTACCGCTGCCGCGAGACCGGCCTCTACGACGGGGCGCCCTTCGTCGACGAGTGGAAGCCGCTGCCACCCCGCCTGCACGACCTGCGCACCGTCGACCGGGTCGTCGACGTCCCCGAGACGCTGGCCGTCGCGAGCCTCGAGGTGAGCGAGCGCGAGTTCGCCGCCTTCGTCGAGGCGACGGGCCACCGCCCGGCCGTGCCCGGTGGACCCGCCCCCGCGTGGGTCGGCCGCGGTGTCGAGGAGGCGAGCGACCGGCATCCGGTGACGCAGGTCGACCTCGGTGACGCGCGCGCCTACGCGGCGTGGGTGGGCGGACGGCTGCCCACGGAGGACGAGTGGCAGGTCGCCGGCGAGGAGCGCGGACTGGGTCGTCTCGAGCCGCAGGTGTGGAACCTCACCGAGAGCGAGCACTCCGACGGCCGCAGCCGGTTCGTCATGCTCAAGGGCGGCTCGGCGCACCGCGCGACCGGCTCGGACTGGTACGTCGACGGTGGCGTGCGCGGGCCCGACTTCACGGCCAAGTACCTCGTGCCCGGCGGCGGGTCGGGCCGGTCGACGAGCGTCGGCTTCCGTGTCGCCTGGGTGCTCGACCGCGAGGGCTGAGCGCCCGGGTGGTCCCGCGGACAGGAGCCGTCAGGCCTGCGGACCCCGCGAACGGACGTCCTCGACGTGGGTCATCGCCTCGCGCAGCTCGGCGAGCCAGTCGTCCTCGTGCCGGCCGACGAGCCGGACGCACCAGGCCAGCGCCTCGGCGCGTGACCGGGCCACGCCGGCATCCACGAGCGTGTCGAGGGTGAGGCGCTCGCGCTGGCGGAGCCGCGTCATCGTCGGGGCGGAGACGTGGGTGAACAGCTCGGTGCGGTCGCCGAGCCGGACCGCCCACGAGACCTTGCGGCCGAAGCGGTGCTCGGCCTCCCGGGCGATGTCGATGCGCGTGTCGCGGGTCTCCTCGCGGAACGCCTTGGTGCGGCCGGCCCGGGCCTCGGCCCGCTCGGCGTCGCCCGCGTCGGCGAGCTCGACGTCGGGCAGGGTGAGTACGACAGTCACCTCCTCGCGGTCGACGGTGACGTCGGGGGCGGCGGTGGCGGTCCAGTCGGCGGGCAGGCGGCCGGTGAACCAGCCGCGGAGCTTGTCGGTGTCCGTGTTCGTAATCATGTAATCAATATTACGCTGCGGTGGTCGTGGAGCGGCGGGTCTTCGCCGTCGGCAGAACGGATGGGCACCCCCCGCGCCCGTAGACTGCTCGCTCGTGCAGTTCCTCAACGGTCTCCAGCCCCAGCTCGACCTCACCTACGACGACGTCTTCATGGTGCCGCGCCGCTCGGACGTGACGAGTCGCCTCGACGTCGACCTCTCGTCGGTCGACGGCACCGGGACGACGATCCCGATCGTCGTCGCGAACATGACGGCCATCGCGGGTCGCCGCATGGCCGAGACCGTGGCCCGCCGGGGCGGCATCACCGTCATCCCGCAGGACATCCCCGTCGAGGTCGTGCGCGACGTCGTGTCGTGGGTCAAGTCGCGCCACCTCGTCTTCGACACGCCGATCACCCTCGACCCGCACATCACCGCAGGGGAGGCGCTGGTCCTGCTCGGCAAGCGCGCCCACGGTGCCGGCGTCGTCGTCGAGGGCAACCGGCCGGTCGGCGTCGTGACGGAGAAGGACCTCACCGGCGTCGACCGCTACACCCAGGTGCACGACGTGATGAACGACGACGTCGTGTCGCTGCCCGACGACCTCGACCCGCGGGCGGCGTTCGCGCGCCTCGAGCAGTCGCGTCGGCGCGTCGCCCCCGTCGTGTCCGCGGACGGCGAGCTCGTCGGCATCCTCACGCGCGGCGCCGCCCTGCGTGCCGGTCTCTACAGCCCGGCGACGGATGCCGGTGGGCACCTTCGCGTCGCCGCCGCGGTCGGCATCAACGGCGACGTCGCCGGCAAGGCCGCCGAGCTGCTCGACACCGGCGTCGACGTGCTCGTCATCGACACGGCCCACGGTCACCAGGCGAAGACGATCGAGGCGCTGCGGGCCGTGCGGGCGCTCAACCCGCAGGTGCCCCTCGTGGCCGGCAACATCGTGTCGGCGGAGGGGACCCGTGAGCTCATCGAGGCCGGCGCCGACATCGTCAAGGTGGGCGTCGGCCCCGGCGCGATGTGCACGACGCGCATGATGACGGCGGTCGGACGGCCGCAGTTCTCAGCCGTGCTCGAATGTGCCGCAGCGGCTGGGGATCTCGGCAAGCACGTCTGGGCCGACGGCGGGGTGCGCCACCCCCGGGACGTCGCGCTCGCCCTCGCCGCCGGCGCCTCGAACGTCATGATCGGCTCGTGGTTCGCCGGCACCCTCGAGTCGCCCGGTGACCTCTACACCGACAACGACGGCCGGCAGTACAAGGAGTCGTTCGGCATGGCCAGCTCGCGTGCGGTCCGCAACCGCACGGCATCCGACACCGCGTACGACCGGGCCCGCAAGGCGCTCTTCGAGGAGGGCATCAGCTCGGCGCGCATGTACGTCGACCCGGCCCGGCCCTCGGTCGAGGACGTCATCGACCAGATCGTCGCCGGCGTGCGCAGCAGCTGCACCTACGCCGGGGCGCGCACGCTCGAGGAGTTCCACGAGCGCGCCGTCGTCGGGCTGCAGAGCACCGCCGGCTTCGCCGAGGGACGCCCGCTGCACACCTCCTGGTGACCGTGTCGCGGCGGAACGGCCCGCCGCGGCGCGGTCGGTAGGCTGCGCTCGTGCAACCAGGAGGCCGGGTCAGGATGGAGGACGTCGCGCGAGCGGCGGGTGTCTCCGTGGCCACGGTGTCCAAGGTCGTCAACAGCCGGTACGGCGTCTCGCGGGCGACGTTCGACAAGGTGACCGGCGTCATCGACGAGCTCGGCTACGCCACCTCGCTCGGCGCGCAGAGCCTGCGCAGCCACACGACGAACGTCATCGGGGTGCTCGTCGCGGAGTTCGAGCCCTTCAGCAGCGAGCTGCTCAAGGGGGTCTCCGACGCCATCGGCCCGACGGGCTACGACCTGCTCGCGTTCTCGGGCGGCCATCGGGGCGGTGAGGTGGGGTGGGAGCGGCGCTCGCTCTCCCGCCTCGGCGGCACCCTGCTCGACGGGGCCATCATCGTCACCCCGACCGTCGTCGGCGCCCAGAACGGCATCCCGGTCGTGGCCGTCGACCCGCACACCGGCCCGTCCGGCGTCCCGACCGTCGACGCCGACAACTTCGCCGGGGGCGTGCTCGCCACCGAGCACCTGCTCGCCCTCGGCCACCGGCGCATCGCCCTGCTCGGCGGTCGCTCCGACCTCGAGTCGGCCCGGCAGCGCGAGCGTGGGTTCCGCCGCGCCATGGCCGAGGCGGGCGTCGAGGTCGACGAGGCGCTCGTGCAGGCCGGCGACTACCGCGCCGAGACCGCCGACGGGCCCGCCCACGAGCTGCTCTCGCTGCCGCAGCCGCCGACGGCCGTGTTCGCCGCCAACGACCTCTCGGCCATCCGCACGATGGAGGTGGCGCGCGAGCTCGGCCTCCGCGTTCCGGAGGACCTGTCGGTGGTGGGGTTCGACAACGTGCCCGAGTCGGCGATGTCGCTGCCGCCGCTGACGACCGTCGACCAGTCGCTCAAGACCATCGGGGCCACGGCCCTCGAGATGCTCGTCGGCCTCCTCGAGGGGCGGGCGCCCGACCCGACCCACGTGTGCCTGCCGGTGTCGCTCGTGCCGCGGGCGTCGACGGCCGCCCCCCGCCGCTGACTCCCGGCGGCCCCCTCGCGCGAACACACCGAGCAGTGTGCAGAACACCGTGTTGCAACACGCGGAGCTGCGCATTGTTCGGTGTGTTCGCCGGGCTCGTCTCCGGGTCTAGGGGTCGCCCACCTGGCCCGGCTGCGGCAGCGTGAAGAGCCGCCCCTCGTCGCGTCGTTCGCCGAGCACCCGGTCGAGCGCGCGGACGGTACCCGTGCGGTCGCCACCACCGTCGTGCACGAGCACCAGACCGCCGGCCTCGGTGACCCTGCGCAGGTTGGCGGTGAGGATGCCGGTGTCCTGGGTGAGCCAGTCGTCGATCGTGCCGCGCACCGGCAGAGGCGTCATCCCCAGCCCGGTCGCCACCGACACGGTCGCACCCCAGCTGCCGTTCGCCGCCCGGAACCACGGCACCGGCACGTGACCACCCACGACCTCGGCCACGGTATCCATGGTGCGCCGCAGGCTGTCACGCACCTCGTGCGGTGTGCGGCCGCCGAGGTCGGAGAAGTCCCACCCGTGGTTGCCGACGACGTGTCCGCGGGCGACGACCTCGCGCAGGACCGCCGCGCCGTCGCGGGTGGCGACGGCCTGGCCCACGACACAGAAGACGGCCGGCACCTCGTGGCGCGAGAGCACGTCCAGCAGGGCGAGCGTCGTGGCGCCGTTCGGGCCGTCGTCGACCGTGAGCCAGCACGGCCCCCAGGACGGGTCGGGGCCCGGCGCTGAGGCTGCGGTCGCCGGGGTAGGGGAGAACTGTTCGGCATCGATGTAGATAACGTTATCGACAACGATTGACAAAGGCCAGAGGCGGCTGTCACGGTGGGGCCACACCACGACGACGGCGCGTTGGGGCGCCGGGCGCCGCGCGGTCGGACGGGGCGAGAGCAGCCCCGCCGACCGGCATCCACCGCGCATTCCCGACCCCGTCACCACCAGTCACCACCAGTCACTTCGAGTCATCGCGAGACACCAGCCCTCGCACCCGGACACCACCTGTCAACGACGACAAGGAGCACCACCATGAATCGCACCCCCGTGCTGCGGCTGACCGCCGTCGGTCTCGGTCTCAGCCTGCTGGCCGCCTGCGGGTCCGGCGGCACCGACGCCCCCGGCGCGTCAGGCGGCGACGGAGGCGCCCAGACCATCACCTGGTGGCACAACTCGAACACCGGTGAGGGCAAGACCTACTACGACCAGGTGGCCAAGGACTTCGAGAAGAGCCACCCCGGGACGACCGTGCAGGTCAGCGCCATGCAGCACGAGGACATGCTGACCAAGCTCGACGCCGCCTTCCAGAGCGGCGACGCCCCCGACGTCTACATGGAGCGCGGCGGCGGCGAGCTGGCCGACCACGTCGAGGCGGGCCTGACCAAGGACCTCAGCGCCTCGGCAGGCGACGTCATCGGCACGCTCGGCGGCTCCGTCGCCGGCTGGCAGGTCGACGGCAAGACCTACGCCCTGCCGTTCTCGGTCGGCGTCGTCGGCTTCTGGTACAACAAGGCCCTCTTCGAGAAGGCAGGCATCACCGCCGCGCCGACGACGTGGGACGAGTTCTACGCCGCCGTCGACAAGCTCAAGGCCGCCGGTATCGCGCCCGTCTCGGTCGGCGCCGGCGACAAGTGGCCGGCCGCGCACTACTGGTACTACTTCTCGGCGCGCGAGTGCGCGCAGCAGACGCTGACGGATGCCGTCAAGAGCCTGAAGTTCTCGGACCCGTGCTTCGTCAAGGCCGGCGACGACGTGCAGCGCCTCGTCGCGGCCAAGCCCTTCAACGCCGGCTTCCTCTCGACGCCAGCGCAGACCGGCCCGACCAGCGCCTCCGGCCTGCTCGCCACCGGCAAGGTCGCCATGGAGCTGCAGGGTCACTGGGAGCCCGGCGTCATGCAGGGCCTCACCGCCGACGGCAAGGGCCTCGGCGAGAACACCGGCTGGTTCCCCTTCCCCGCGGTCGACGGCGGGGCGGGCGACCCCAAGGCCCAGCTCGGTGGCGGCGACGCCTGGGGCGTCTCCCAGGACGCGCCCGAGGTGGCCGTCGAGTTCGCGAAGTACCTCCTCTCGGACCAGGTGCAGAAGGGCTTCGCCGAGAAGAGCATGGGGCTGCCGACCAACCCGGCCGCCGCGTCGTCGGTCGGCGACCCGGCCCTGGCCGGCCTCCTCAAGGTGCGCGACGAGGCCCCCTACGTGCAGCTCTACTTCGACACCGCCTTCGGGGCCGCCGTCGGCGGCGCTATGAACGACGAGATCGCCCTGATGTTCGCCGGCAAGGCCACCCCGCAGCAGATCGTCGACAAGACGCAGGCGGCCGCCGACGAGAGCAAGTGACGCCGTGACGACGGACGTCGAGGTGCCCGGCCGTGGGACGTCACGGCCGGGCACCGGTCCCGGCGAGAGCCGGACGGGCCGCGATGCCACCGGCACCGGTCGCGGCGCACGAGGCCGCCGGGACCGCGGAGCCCGCAGCGTCGACCCGCGCGTCGGCTCGAGGGGTCGTCAGCGCCTCGAGGTGCTGCTCTTCACCGGGCCCGCCCTCGTGCTCTTCGCGCTCTTCGTCGTCTGGCCGATCGCGAAGGCCCTGCAGTTCTCGGTCTACCGGTGGAAGGGCTTCGGGCCCCTCACCGACTTCGTCGGGCTGCGCAACTACGGGAACGTGCTGCAGAACGAGGTCTTCACCGGCGCCCTCGTGCACAACCTCGTCATCGTCGTGGCCTCCATCGCCATCCAGCTGCCGCTCGGCATCGCCATCGCGCTGCTGCTCAACCGCAAAATGTGGGGGCAGGGACTGCTGCGCACGGTCGTCTTCGTGCCCTACGTGCTCAGCGAGGTCATCACCGGCGTCGTCTGGTTCCAGCTGCTGCAGCCGCAGTACGGCGTCGTCGACACCCTCCTCGCCGCCGTCGGTCTCGACGGCCCGGCCGAGGGCTGGCTCGGCACCCCCGACCGGGCCCTGCTCACCGTCCTCGTCGTGCTGACGTGGAAGTACCTCGGCCTCGCCGTCATCCTCTTCCTCGCCGGCCTGCAGGGCGTGCCCGACGAGCTCTTCGAGGCGGCCGAGATCGACGGGGCCTCGTGGGGCCAGATCCAGCGGCGCATCACCCTGCCTCTGCTCGGGCCGACGCTGCGCACCTGGGCCTTCCTGTCGATGATCGGCTCGTTGCAGCTCTTCGACATGGTGTGGATCCTCACCGGCGGCGGACCGGCCAACTCGACGACGACGATGGCCACCTTCCTCGTCAACGAGGGCACGAAGCGGCAGAACTACGGGGTGGCCGCGGCCGCCTCGGTCGTGCTCTTCGTCGTCGCCCTCGTCCTCGCCCTCACCTACCAGCGGTTCGTGCTGCGGCGCGACCTCGACACCGACGGGGGCCGGCGATGACCGCCACGACCGAACGCCGGGGCGCACCGACCCGCCCACCGGGCCGACCGGCATCCGACACCAGAGGCACGCGCACGGCGTCACGCCGGCGACGCTCGGGGGGCGGCACGCCGCTCGTCTACGCGCTCGCGCTCGTCGTCGTGGCCGTCACCCTCGGACCGGTGGTCTACGGCGTGCTGGGTGGCTTCCGCACCAACGCCCAGCTCGCGGAGTCGCCTGCGGCACTTCCGAACCCGTGGGTCATGAGCAACTACACCGGGGTGCTGACCAACCCCGCGTTCTGGCGCTACGCCCTCAACTCGACGGTCATCGCCCTGCTCACGACGGCCCTCGTCGTCGTGCTCGGCATGATGGCCGCCTACCCGCTGGCGCGCTACCGCTTCAAGGGCCGCGAGCAGCTCTTCCTCGTCTTCGTCATGGGGCTGCTCTTCCCGGTCACCGTCGCGATCATCCCGCTGTTCATCCTGGTCACCCGCGACCTGCATCTCGGCAACACGTGGTGGGGGGTGGCGCTGCCGCAGGCGGCCTTCGCGCTGCCGATGACCGTCGTCATCCTCAGGCCGTTCCTGCAGGCGATCCCCGACGAGCTCGAGGAGGCGGCCCTGCTCGACGGCGCCACCCGCGTCGGCTTCTTCTGGCGGGTGCTCGTCCCGCTCTCCGGGCCGGGGATGGTCACCGTCGGCGTGCTCGCGTTCGTCGGCTCGTGGAACGCCTACCTGCTGCCGCTGCTGCTGCTGCAGGAGAAGACGAAGACCCTGCCCCTCGGGGTGGCCGACTTCTCGTCGCAGTACGCCTCCGACACCGCCGGCGTCTTCGCCTTCACGACGCTGGCCATGGTGCCGGCGCTCGTCTTCTTCCTCGCCATGCAGAAGCGCATCGTGGGCGGGCTGCAGGGCGCGGTCAAGGGATGACCCGCCCGGTCACGCCGCCTGCCGCCGCCTCGCACCCTCGCTCCTCCCGACCCTCTGCCCGACCCTCTGAAGGGACCCTGCAGTGACCCCGCCCTCGTCGACCACGACGACCACGCCCACCGCACCGACACCGACCAGCGCGGATGCCGGGACGGCCCCCTCGTCGCACGAGCGTGCCGTCGCGCTCGCGGCCCGGATGACCCTGCCGGAGAAGCTCGCTCAGCTCGTCGGGTTCTGGGAGAAGGAGGACGGCGAGGCGGTGGCGCCCCTGCAGGGCGACTTCGAGCAGGCGCAGGGCCTCGACGCGGCCACGGCCCACGGGCTCGGCCACCTCACGCGGGTCTACGGGACCCGGCCGGTCGAGCCGGCCGAGCGGGCGCGCTGGCTCTGGGAGCGGCAGCGGCGCCTCGTGCGCGAGACCCGCCTCGGCATCCCCGCGCTCGTGCACGAGGAGTGCCTCACCGGGCTCGCCGCGTGGACCGCGACGACCTACCCGACCCCCCTCGCCTGGGGGGCGAGCTTCGACCCCGACCTCGTCGAGCGGATGGGGGCGGCCATCGGCTCGTCGATGCGGGCCCTCGGCGTGCACCAGGGGCTGGCACCGGTGCTCGACGTCGTGCGCGACCCACGCTGGGGACGGGTCGACGAGTGCATCTCCGAGGACCCGTACGTCGTCGGCACCGTCGGCACCGCCTACGTGCGCGGCCTGCAGGGGGCCGGGGTGCACGCCACCCTCAAGCACTTCGTCGGCTACTCGGCCTCGCGCTCGGGCCGCAACTTCGGCGTCGTCGAGGCCGGACGGCGCGAGCTCGAGGACGTGCTGCTCGTGCCCTTCGAAATGGCCCTGCTCGACGGCGGTGCCCGCTCCGTCATGCACGCCTACGTCGAGATCGACGGCGTGCCGGTGGCGTCCGACCCCGAGCTGCTCACCGGGGTGCTGCGTGACCGCTGGGGGTTCACCGGCACCGTCGTCGCCGACTACTTCGGCGTCGCCTTCCTGCACCTGCTGCACGGGGTGGCCGCCGACCTCGGCGAGGCGGCCGGGCTCGCGCTCGCCGCGGGCGTCGACGTCGAGCTGCCCACCGGTGACGCCTATCTCCGACCGCTGGAGACGGCGGTGCGGCGGGGCGACGTCGACGAGCGCCTCGTCGACCGGGCCGTCGTGCGGGCCCTGACACAGAAGGCCGACCTCGGCCTGCTCGACGCGACCTTCGACGACGAGCCGCCGACCGCCGTCGACCTCGACCCCGACGAACACCGTTCTCTCGCTGCGCAGCTCGCAGAGGAGTCGGTCGTGCTCCTGTCCAACGACGGCACTCTGCCTCTTGCCCGTGGCCGCCGCGTCGCCGTCGTCGGACCCAACGCGCACCGCGTGGCCGCCCTCATGGGGTGCTACTCCTTCGTCAACCACGTGCTGCCCCAGCACCCGGGGGTGCCCGACGGCATCCGGGTGCCGACCGTGCTCGAGGCGCTCACCACCGAGCTGGGTGCGGCGCCCGACCTCGCCCTCGGATGCGCGGTCGACGACGACGACACGAGCGGGTTCGACGAGGCGGCCCGCGTGGCTGCCTCCGCCGACGTCGTCGTCGCCGTCGTCGGCGACCACGCCGCGCTCTTCGGTCGCGGGACCGTCGGCGAGGGCTGCGACCGCGACGACCTCGAGCTGCCGGGGGTCCAGCGGGCCCTCGTCGAGCGGCTCCTCGAGCAGGGCCGGCCCGTCGTGCTCGTCGTGCTGAGCGGCCGCCCGTACGCGCTCGACTGGGCCCTGGCCCGCTGCGCTGCCGTCGTGCAGGCGTTCTTCCCCGGCGAGGAGGGCGGCGCCGCCGTCGCCGGCGTGCTGAGCGGCCGGGTCAACCCGTCGGGTCGGATGCCGGTGAGCGTGCCGCGCTCGGCCGGTGCGCAGCCGTACACGTACCTGCACCCACCGCTGGGTGGGCCGAGCGACGTGAGCAGCCTCGACACCACCCCGGCCCTGCCCTTCGGGCACGGGCTGTCGTACACGACCTTCAGTCGTACCGACCTCGTCGTCGACGCCGCCGCCACGTCCGGCCCGGTCGTGGCGCGGGTGCGGGTCACCAACACCGGCGAGCGGGCCGGCACCGACGTCGTGCAGCTCTACGGCCGTGACGTCGTCGCCAGCGTCACCCGCCCGGTGGCCCAGCTGCTCGGCTACCGCCGGCTGCACCTCGAGCCGGGGGAGTCGCGCACGGTCGAGCTCGTCGTGCCCGCGGCGCGGCTCGCCTTCACCGACCGACGTGGCCGGCGCGTCGTCGAGCCCGGCGACCTGCGCCTCTGGGTGGGTCCGTCGTGCGCCGACCGCGAGACCGAGGTGACCGTCACCCTCACGGGGCCGGTGCACGAGGTCGCGGCCGACCGCGCCACCGAGCGCGTCACCCGCACGACCCTCCACCCCTGACGGGTCGCCCTCTCCACCCAGACACCCCCCGTCGAAAGGCCAATTAGAGGTCACCGAAAGGCCAACCGGCCGCCGAGAACGCCGGATGCCGGTGAGCCGGCCCGCGTACGCGAACTAGCCCACCGGCATCCAGTGGCCTTTCGGCAGTAGCTATTTGGCCTTTCGACGGATTCTCCGCCGGGAGGCGGTACCCCGCCGGGAGGGTCAGGCGGTGGCGGCCTTCTTCGGCGGCAGGGCGAGGCGGAAGACCTTGGCCCAGGCCGAGCCGACCTGCTTGGGCAGCGGGCCGGTCGTGTACGGCAGGCCGTAGCGGTCGCAGATCTCACGCAGCGCGACGGCCACCTCGGCGTACCGGTTGCTGGGCAGGTCGGGGAAGCAGTGGTGCTCGATCTGGTGGCTGAGGTTGCCGGTCATGAGGTGCATGAGCTTGCTGCCGGAGATGTTGGCCGAGCCGAGCATCTGGCGGATGTACCAGTCGCCGCGGGTCTCGCCCTCGATCTCGTCCTCGGTGAAGGTGTCGACACCGTCGGGGAAGTGGCCGCAGAAGATGACCGAGTGGGCCCAGACGTTGCGGATCGCGTTGGCGGTGAAGGTGCCGATGAGCGCCTGCTTGCCCGAGCCGAAGACCATGGCGGCGGCGGGGGTGGCGGCGTAGTCCTTCGTGAACTGGCGCACGACCTTGCGGCCGGTGGCCTTGAGGTCACGCACGAGCTCGGCCTTGCTCTTCTCGCCGTCCTTGTACGCCTCGAGCTCGAGGTCGTAGATGGCGATGCCCCACTCGAAGAACGGCGCGAGGATCGCGTTGTAGACGGGGTTGCCGAGGTTGGCGGGGTGCCACGGCTCGGAGGCGTCCATGCGCAGGATGGAGTAGCCCACGTCCTTGTCCTTGCCCAGCACGTTCGTCCACGTGTGGTGCAGGTCGTTGTGGGTGTGCTTCCACGACGCGGCGGGCGAGACGAAGTCCCACTCCCACGTCGTCGAGTGGATGTCGGGGTCACGCATCCAGTCCCACTGGCCGTGCAGGACGTTGTGGCCGATCTCCATGTTCTCGAGGACCTTCGCGACCGAGAGCATCGCGGTGCCGGCGACGAAGGCGCCCTTCTTCTTCGACACGAGCAGGGTGGCGCGGCCGGCGAGCTCGAGCCCGCGCTGCACCTTGATGACGCGGCGGATGTACGCGGCGTCCTTGGCCCCCCGGCTCGCGATGACCTTGTCACGCAGGGCGTCGAGCTCGCGCCCGAGCTGCTCGACCTGGGCGTCGCTGAGGTGCGCGGCGGCAGCAGGACGGTTGGCGGGGCCACCCGAGGCGGCCAGCACGGGCTTGCGGCGACCGGCGGATGCCGGGGCGCCCGGGGCGGGCACGGGCGCAGCGGCCCGGGCGCCCGGCGTACCCGAGGGTGCGAGCGGGGGCGTGTTGACGGGTGCGTTCACCAGTGTGGTCATTGGGGGTTCCCTTCCTAGATGTCCAGGTGGACGGGTCCGGCGGCGGCGTTGATACAGGTCTGGATGAGGTCGCCCTCCTCGCCGTGCACCTCGCCGGTGCGCAGGTCGCGCACCTTGCCGGCGACGAGCGGGGTGAGGCAGCTGCGACAGATGCCCATGCGGCATCCGCTCGGCATGACGACGCCGCACTCCTCGCCGGCGTCGAGCAGCGTCACGTCTCCGGGGGCGTCGAACTCCTTGTCCGACTTCTCGAAGGTAACGAGCCCGCCCTCGCCTCCGGTTCCCGGGAGCAGGACGGGGGCGAAGCGTTCGATGGTGAGGCCGGCGTGCTCGTCGTCGGCGCCGTCGCGCTCCCAGAGCGCGGTGGCGGCGTCGAGGAAGTCGGCGGGGCCGCAGGCGTAGGCAGCGCGGTCGCGCCAGTCGGGGCACAGCGACTCGAGGTCGGTGGTGGTCTCGAGGTCGAGGCGGCGGCCGTGGGCCTCGCCGGCCCCGGCGGGCGCCGCGCCCTCGCGGGTGTACCAGTGCTTGACGACGAGGCCGGGGAACTGGTCGGCCAGCTCGAGCAGCTCGTCGTGGAAGAGGGCGTCCTCGCGGGTGCGGGCCGAGTGGACCAGCACGACATCGGCGTCGGGCCGACGCGGCACGAGCGTGCGGATCATCGACATGACGGGGGTGAGCCCGCTGCCGGCCGTGAGCATGAGCAGCGGCCGCGGGTGCTCGGGGAGGGTGAAGTCGCCCTGCGGGGTGTCGAGGAAGAGGACGTCGCCGACCGTGGTGTGGCGCGCCAGCGCCGTCGAGACGACCCCGATCGCGGTGACCGTGATGGCCGGGTCGTGCCCGGCGGCGGCCGACAGGGAGTAGCTGCGCCACTGCCGCACGCCGTCGATCTCGACCCCGATGCGGGCCCACTGGCCGGCCTCGTGGGCGTTCCAGCCCTTGCCCGGGCGGAAGTGGATGGTGGTCGACTCGGGGGTCTCACGGGTCACCCGCGTGACGACGCCGCGCAGCTGGCGGGTCGAGCTGAGGGGGTTGACCAGACCCAGGAAGTCCTCCGGCGAGAGCGGCGTCGTCAGCAGCGAGGCGACGCGTCGCAGGGCACGGATCTGAGGCATGACCCCAGTCTCCCCCGGGAGGGCCCCCGAAGTCCTGCCCGCGCGCGTACGCTTTCGGTCAAGAACTTGTCGCCGCGAGACAGATTCCAGGAGGACAGTGTGGCGCAGACCACGTCCGACCCCCCGTGGTTGTCTCTACCGACCGAAGTCAGCGACCTCATCCGGCCCCGGGTCGGCGACATCGTCGAGGCCATCATCGAGGGTATCCCGCGTGACGTCCCGGTGTACGCGATGCCGATGGAGGGCCGCTTCGGCGAGGGGGTTCGCCGCGGCGTGAGCATCGCCCTGGGCCGTTTCCTCGACCTGCCAGGGACCCGCCTGCCGGCCCTGTCCGACGACGGCAAGTGGGTCTACGAGGGGCTCGGTCGGGGCGAGGTGCGCTCGGGCCGCAGCCTCGAGTCGCTGCTGGCGGCCTACCGCTACGGCGCCCGCGTCGTCTTCCGGGCCATCTCCCGCACCGTCGACGTCTCCCGGATGCCGCCGGAGGTGCTGCTCTCGCTCGGGGAGTCGCTCTTCGCCTACATCGACGAGCTGTCGGCGGCGAGCGCCCAGGGCTACGCGCACGAGCAGTCGGAGCGGGCCGGCGAGCAGCAGCGCCTGCGCGGCGAGCTGCTCGAGACGCTGCTGCGCGGCGACGCCACCGAGGCGGCGGTCGCGCGGTCGGCGGCGGGCATCGGCTGGGTGCTGCCGGAGACGGTCGCCGTGGCGATCGTCCCCTTCCCGCACGTCGAGGGCCTGCGCGCCGCCCTCGGCCCCGACGTGCTCGTGGCCGAGCGCGGAACCGACGTCGTCGTCGTCGCCCCCCTCGCCACGAGCCGCGACCGGGCCCTGCTGCACCGGGCGCTGCGCGGGCGGCACGCCATCGTCGGGCCCGCCCGCCCGTGGGTCGAGGCCGCCGAGTCGCTGCAGCTCGCGACCTCGGCCTCCGCCCACGGGCTGGCCACGACGGCATCCTCGGCGACCCTGCCCTCGCCCGAGGTGGCCGGGCCGCAGGGCGCGTCGAAGCCCTCGCCCGCCGCCACGTCGTCGAAGGACGCCGAGGATGCCGCCGGGGCGCAGTCGGGCGCCCGCACCGACGGCCCGCTGTGGGTCGACGAGCACCTCGCCGACCTCGTCGTGCACGCCGAGCCCCTCGCGACGGCCGACCTCGCGCGTCGCCGGCTCGCCCCGTTCGAGTCGCTGCGGCCCGCGGTGCGCGCCCGCCTCGCGGAGACGCTGCTGGCGTGGCTGCGGCACCAGGGGCAGCGGGCTCCCATCGCCGACGAGCTGTTCGTGCACTCTCAGACGGTCGGCTACCGGGTGGCCCAGCTGCGCGAGCTCCTCGGCGACGACCTCGACGACCCGCAGGCGCGGTTCGAGCTCGAGCTCGTGCTGCGCGCCGGGCACCGCTGATGCTGTGTGACCCCCGTGGAGGGTTCTCGTCGCGAGGGTGACGAGAACCCTCCACAGGGCTGACTCCCGCGGGTGGTCGGGTCGCATGAGGGATGCCGGTGGGTTTCGTCACCGACGACGAACCACGCCGCGAGCCCCCCGCCTAGGTTCGCTCGTCATGACAGACCTGCAGACCGACCTCAGTGCCGTCGGCGCCCGCGCGGCGCGTGTGCTGCCCGAGCTTCTCGAGCGGCACGACGTGCCCGCCGCCGCACTCGGCATCCTGCTCGGCGACGAGGTCTTCACGACCTCGGCCGGGGTGCTCAACCTCGGCACCGGCGTCGAGGCGACCGACGACTCGGTCTTCCAGATCGGCTCGATCACCAAGGTCTGGACCGCCACCCTCGTGCTGCAGCTCGTCGACGAGGGGCTCGTCGACCTCGACGCGCCGGTGCGCACCTACCTGCCGGGGCTGCGGCTCGCCGACGACGAGGCCGCGGCGGCCATGACCGTGCGGCAGCTGCTCTCGCACACCGCCGGGTTCGAGGGCGACATCTTCACCGACACCGGCCGCGGCGACGACGCGATCGAGAAGCTCGTCGCCACCTTCGACGACGTGCCGCAGCTGTTCGAGCCCGGAGCGCTGTTCTCCTACAACAACGCCGGCTACTGCGTG
Source organism: Terracoccus luteus (assembly GCF_003635045.1). NCBI lineage: Bacteria > Bacillati > Actinomycetota > Actinomycetes > Micrococcales > Intrasporangiaceae > Terracoccus > Terracoccus luteus. The sequence continues at coordinate 133,876 of NZ_RBXT01000001.1, forward strand.
CTCGGACGGCTCGTCGAGGTGCTGCGCGAGAAGCCGTACGACGAGGTGCTCGCCGAGCGACTCTTCACCCCGCTCGGCCTGACCCACGCCGCGGCCGGGCCGTACGAGGCCATCCGCTTCCGCGTCGCGATGGGTCACGTCGACAAGGAGGGCGGGGGCCAGGAGCCCGCGCCGTTCTGGGCCCTGGCCCACTCCAACGGCCCGGCCGGTGCCCACCTGGCGATGAGCGCGGCCGACCTGCTCGCCTTCGCGCGGATGCACCTCGACGACGGCCAGGCCCCCGACGGCACCCAGGTGCTCTCACCGGCATCCGTCACGGCCATGCAGGAGGCCCAGGTCTCCCTGCCCGACCTACGCGTCATGGGCACGTCGTGGGGCCTCGGCTGGGAGCTGTTCGAGAACGCCGCCGAGCCGATGGTCGGCCACGACGGCAACACCGTCGGGCAGGCGTCCTTCCTGCGCGTCGTGCCCGGGCGCCGGCTCGCGGTGACGCTGCTGACGAACGGCGGCCAGCCCTACGACGTCTTCCACGACCTCGTCGGCGACGTGCTGCGTGAGCTCGCCGGCGTCGAGCTGACCCCGCTGCCGACGCCGCCCGAGAGCCCGGAGCCCGTCGGTGACGCCTCGCCGTACGTCGGCACCTACGGCAACCGGGTGCTGCACGTCGTCGTCAGCCAGGACGACGACGGGCGGGTGTGGTCCGAGCTGCAGCCGCAGGGCGCCACCCCCGACCCGAGCAGCGAGGCCCAGCGCATCGAGCTCGTGCCGCTCGGGCCCGACGTGCTCGTGCCGCTCGAGCCGGTGCAGGGCCTGCACATCCCGCACGCCTTCGTCGGCCGCGAGGCCGACGGCCCGGCCCGCTGGCTGCACATCGGGCGGGCGATGCCGCGCCTGACCGAGTGACCGACTGACCGACCGGGCCATCGGGCCATCGGGCCATCGGGCCATCGGGCGACCGGGCGACCGGGCGACCGGTCGACCCGGCCCCGTCGGCCACGACGTCGGCGCTGTCGACCCGCACCACGAGGGGCGCCCGATCTCGTCCCATCCGACGAACACCCGGGCGCCCGGCTCGCGCAGGCTGGCGACACCCGCCGCGACCCCATTCGCACGGCACGGCACGCGTACCGAGAACCGCACCGACCGGCATCCGCCGCCCGGACGACCAGCACCCGACCAGCAGACAAGGACCGCGATGAGACACCTCGCCACCGCCAGTGGAGCCGCCCTCATGGCCATCGCGCTCGCCGCCTGCGGTGGTGGGGGCGGCGACGGCGGGACCGGGGCGGGGGGCACGGGCGGCGCCCCGGCCGACCTCGTCGACGGCGCCACCTTCACGATGGCCACCAGCGCCGACCCCGGCAGCCTCGACCCGCAGATGTCGGCGAGCTCGATCCTGCTGCAGCTCAGCGGCTTCGCCTACGACTCGCTCGTCTCGAGCGCGTCCGACGGCACCATCGTCAAGGGCCTGGCGACCGACTGGAAGGTCGACGGCACGAAGGTCACGATGACCATCGGGAGCGGCATCACGTGCTCCGACGGGTCCGCGTTCACCGCCGCCGACGCCGCGGCGAACATCAACTTCATGGGCGACCCGGCCAACAAGAGCGCCTTCATCGGCGTCTTCGTCCCCTCGGGGGCCAAGGCCGCCGCGAGCGGCTCGACCCTCACCGTCACCCTCGCGGCGCCCGCGCCCTTCGTGCTCGAGGGCCTCGCGGTCGCGCCGATGGTGTGCAAGAGCGGCCTCGCGAACCGCAAGGGGCTCGAGAAGCAGACCGCCGGCACGGGGCCCTACCAGCTCACCGAGGTCGTGCCGAGCGACCACTTCACGTACACGAAGCGCCAGGGCTACACGTGGGGGCCGAACGGCGCCACGACCGCCGAGAAGGGGATGCCGCAGACGGTGACCGTCAAGGTGGTGCCGAACCAGACGACGGCCGCGAACCTGCTGCTGTCGGGCGGCCTCAACGCCGCCACCATCACGGGCCAGGACGCCACCCGGCTCGAGGGGGCCAAGCTGTTCAGCTCGCAGCTCGACGCGCTCGTCGGCCAGATGTGGTTCAACCACACGAGCGGTCGCCCGGGTGCCGACAAGGACGTGCGGAAGGCCCTGACCCAGGCCCTCGACCTCGCCCAGGTGCGCGAGGTGTTCACCGCCAAGCAGGGCGCCGCGCCGACGACGTTCTCGGTCGTCCCGCCGCTGGCCTGCCCGGGCGACTCGGTCACCCCCGCGCTGCCGAAGGGTGGCCTCGACGCGGCCAAGCAGGCGCTCGACGCCGCCGGCTGGACCGCCGGCTCCGACGGCATCCGGGCCAAGGACGGCAAGCCGCTCGCGGCCACGTTCGTCTACCAGAGCGCGGCGGGCGCGAGCGGCGCGGCGGCCGCCGAGCTGGCCGCCGGCGTGTGGAAGCAGCTGGGTGCGAACGTCACCCTCAAGGCGCAGGACCAGACGGCGCTGCTGCAGACGATGTTCTCCAGCGGTGACTGGGACGTCGCGTGGCTGCCGCTCAACGTCAGCAGCCCCGACCAGCTCGTACCCTTCCTCTCGGGCCCGGCCGCGCCGAACGGCAACAACTTCGCCCACATCGACAACCCCGCCTACACCGAGGCCGTCACCGCCGCCGCCAAGCTGCCCGGCAAGGAGGGCTGCGCCACCTGGCTCAAGGCTGAGACGGTCCTCGTGACGGATGCCGACGTGGTGCCCTTCGCGAACCAGCCCGCCAAGACCTTCGGCCAGAAGGCGCAGTTCACGTCCGGCTCCTCGGCGGTCGCGCCGACGAGCATCCGCATGCTGGCGGGCTGACCGTGACGGTGGGGACGAGGAGCGTCGGCGGGGCCGCCGGCTCCGGCGGGGCCCACCGGCCGGCGGGGCGGTTCGCCTCGCTGGCCGGGGGCCTCGAGCACCCGTGGGTCCGCTTCGCGCTGCGGCGGTCCGGGCGGCTGCTCGTCTCGCTGTGGGTGCTCGTCACGGCCTCGTTCCTCATGATCCACCTCATCCCGGGCGACCCCGTGCGCTCGGCCCTCGGGCCGACCGCGCCGGCCGAGCTCGTCGCCGCCCGACGGGCCCAGCTGGGGCTCGACGACCCGCTGTTCGCGCAGTACCTGCGTTTCTTCAAGGGCCTGTTCACCGGTGACCTCGGGGTGTCGCTGACGAGCTCCCTGCCGGTGACCGACGTGGTCGCGCAACGCCTCCCGCCCACCCTCGTGCTCGCGGTGCTCGCCTTCGGGGTGGCCCTGCTGCTCTCGGTGCCCATCGGTCTGCTCATGGGCATCCTCACCCGCGGCGGTCGCGCCCGACGGGCCGAGCTCGGCTTCTCGGGCACGAGCGTGGTGCTCGGGTCGATCCCCGAGTTCCTCCTCGGCGTCGGCCTCGTGTGGATCTTCGGCGTCTCGCTCGGGCTGCTGCCCGTCGCCGGCCGCTCGACGCCGGCGTCGTACGTGCTGCCCGTGCTGTCGCTGTCGATCGGCCCGGCCGCCGCGCTCGCCCGCATCATGCGCGTCGACATGGTCGCGATCCTGCAGGCCGACTACATCCGCACCGCCCGCGCCAAGCGGCTGCCCGCGTCGCGGGTCTACCTGCGCCACGCGCTGCCGAACGCGCTGACCGCGACGATCACCCTCGGCGGCCTGCTGCTCAGCTCGCTCGTCGCCGGCACGGTGCTCGTCGAGAACGTCTTCGCCTGGCCGGGCCTCGGCAGCACGATCGTCAGCTCGATCCTGCAGAAGGACTACCCGCTCGTGCAGGGCATCGTCCTCGTCTACGGCGTGGGGGTCCTCGTCGTCAACACCGCCGTCGACGTCGCGCTCGCCCTGCTCGACCCCCGTTCCGCCATCAGGGAGGGCTGAGATGGCCCAGTCGCAGGTCGCCCAGGCCGTACCGGGCCAGCCGGGTCAGCTCGGCGGGCCGGGTGGTGAGCTCGTCGCTGGCCCGCCGGGTCCGGCCGGTCCGGCCGGCCCCGCGTCGCGCCGCCGGTCGGGCGCCCGCCGCTGGCTCGCCGTGCTGCGCACCCCGGTCGGGCTGAGCGCCTCGCTGCTGCTCGGGCTCGTGCTCGTCGTGGCCGTGCTGGCACCGATCATCTGGGGCGACCGCGCCGAGGCCGTCGACACGACCCGCATCCTCGAGGGCGCATCGTCCGACCACTGGGTCGGCACCGACAACCTCGGTCGCGACCTCTTCTTCCGCGTCCTCGTCGCCACCCGCCTCTCGGTCGGGCTGGCCCTCGCTGCCACCGTCATCGCCGTCGTCGCGGGGCTGCTGCTCGGCACGGCGCCGATCGTGCTGGGGCGTCGGCTGGGGGCACCCGTCGTCGCCCTCGTCAACATCGCCGTCGCCTTCCCGGGGCTGCTGCTCGCGCTCTTCTTCGCCGTCGTCTTCGGCGTCGGCACGACGGGCGCGGTGCTGGCCATCGGCTTCGCCGGCGCGCCCTCGTTCGCCCGCCTCACCCAGACACTCGCCGCCGGCATCGCCGACCGTGACTACGTCGCCGCCGCCCGCCTCGCCGGGGTCTCGCGGCTGCGGCTGCTCGTGCGCCACGTGCTGCCGAACATCGGCGAGCCCCTCGTCGTCAACGCCACCATCGGCGCCGGTGGGGCGCTGCTCGCGTTCGCCGGTCTGTCGTTCCTCGGTCTCGGCGTGCAGGCCCCCGCCTACGACTGGGGCCGGCTGCTGCAGGACGGCCTCGGCGGCATCTACGTCCACCCCGAGGGCGCGCTCGCGCCCGGCGCCGCCATCGTCGTGGCCGGGCTGGCCTTCAACCTCTTCGGTGAGGCCGTCGCCAAGGGCCTCGGCCTCACCGCGACCGTGGGCCGGATGCCGTCCGATCGGCGTCGTCGTCGCGGCCGCGCCGGCGACTCGGTAGCGAATAACGCCACAGCGCAACGGAACTCGGCCACGACGGCATCGGCGGTGTCCTCCGTGGCGCCGGCCACGACGGCATCCGGTGCGACGGTGGCGGCCGGCGCGACCGCCCGGACCGCCGTGACCGCCGACGACCGTGAGGTCGTGCTCGACGTCGCCGACCTCACGGTGCGCTACCCCGGCGCCGACGGCCCGGTCACCCCCGTGCGCGGCGTCGGCTTCACCGTGCACCGAGGCGAGGGCGTGGGCGTCGTGGGGGAGTCCGGCTCCGGCAAGTCGCTCACCGCCCTCGCGGTGGCCCGCCTCGTCGAGACGCCGGGGGAGACGGAGGCGACCCGGCTGACCTTCCTCGGGCACGACCTGCGCGGCCCCCTGACGAAGGCGACGCGATCGGTGCTCGGCACCTCGTTCGCGATGGTCTTCCAGGACCCGATGACCTCGTTCAACCCGACCCAGCGCATCGGGCGGCAGCTCGCCGAGGTGTCACGTACGCACGCCGGCCTCGGCCGTCGTCAGGCCATGGACCGCGCCGTCGACCGCCTGCGCGGGGTGCGGGTCCCCGCGGCCGAGCGGCGCGCCCGCCAGTACCCGCACGAGTTCTCGGGCGGCATGCGGCAGCGGGCGATGATCGCCATGGGGCTCATGGGCCAGCCGGCCCTCGTCGTCGCCGACGAGCCGACGACCGCCCTCGACGTCACGGTGCAGCGTCAGGTGCTCGACCTGCTCGCCGCCGTGCGCCGTGACGGTGACGTCGCGCTGCTGCTCATCAGCCACGACGTCGCGGTCGTGCGGCAGGTCTGCGAGCGGGTACTCGTCATGTACGCGGGGCGCATCGTCGAGGACCTCCCGTCCGACCGCCTCGCCACGGGCGCCCTGCACCCCTACACGCGCGCCCTCGTCGCGACGGTGCCCGACATGGACGTCGACCGCGGCCGACCGCTGCCCGTCATCGCCGGGCGCCCGGTCGACCCCGCGCACCAGCCCGTCGGCTGCGCGTACGCCGCACGCTGCCCCCTCGCCGACGACCACTGTCGGGCGGTCGACCCGCCCCTCGTGACGGTGGCCGGTAGCGGCCGGGTCGCCTGCTGGCACGCGGGGGAGGCCGGGTCGTGAGCGAGCTGAGATTCGAGGACGTCAGCGTGCGCTTCGGCAGCCGCCGACGCGGCCTCACCGCCGTCGACGGGGTGGACCTCGTCGTACCCGACAGCGAGATCGTCGGTCTCGTGGGGGAGTCTGGCTCCGGAAAGTCGACGCTCGCCCGGGCCGCCGCCGGGCTCACCCCCGTCTCCGGCGGGCGGATCCTGCTCGACGGCAAGCCGATCGGTGCGCCGGCCCGGGGGAGGAGGGGTCCGAACCCCGTGCAGATGGTCTTCCAGGACCCGTACTCGTCGCTCGACCCGCGCATGACGATCGGCGAGAGCATCGCCGAGGCCATGCCGCGCGGGGTGCGGGGCGGAGCCCGCCGCGCCGAGGTGACCCGTCTGCTCGAGCTCGTCGACCTCGACGGCGACCGGGCCCATGCCTACCCGGGTCTGCTGTCGGGCGGTCAACGGCAGCGGGTCGCGCTCGCCCGGGCGCTCGCCGCGCGCCCCGACGTCATCGTGGCCGACGAGATCACCTCTGCCCTCGACGTGTCCATCCAGGGCACGGTGCTCAACCTCGTCGTCGACCTCCAGCGCGAGCTCGGCACGTCGATGCTCTTCATCTCGCACAACCTCGCCGTCGTGCGGTACGTCGCCCGCACCATCGCCGTCATGTACCTCGGCCGCATCGTCGAGCACGGCCCGGCCGACGAGGTGCTGAGCAACCCCCAGCACCCGTATACCCGTGACCTGCTGGCCGCCGTGCCCGAGTCGCTGCACGCCGAGAGCGACCGGATGCCGGTCGGTGGCCTCGACGGGGTGGCGCTGGCCGAGCCCGCCGACCCCCACACGCCCCCGACGGGCTGCCGCTACCACCCTCGCTGCCCCGTCGGACCGGTGGTGCGGAGTGACCGCGAGGTGTGCCGCACCGACGCCCCGACGACCGAGCACCTCCACCTCGCCGCGTGCCACTTCGCACCGCCGCTCGCCGTCGGCCCGGCGACGCGCGACGCGAGCGACGCTGCGGGACGGGGCGTTCCGGCATCCGGGCTGCACCTCGACGGTCGGCAGAAGCCCGCCGACCCCACGATCGACGCCACCACCGATCCTGCCCCCGACACCGGTGCGGCCGACCTCCAGGGAGCCTCGTGACCCGTCCCCACCGCACCGAGGCGGGCAGCACCCGACCGATGCGTGTCGACGACCTCGCCGCCGTCGCCACGCCGTGGGGGGCCGCCGTGTCACCCGACGGCACGCAGGTCGTCTACGTGCTGCGCACCGTCGACCTCGCCGACGACCGCGACGTCGACCGGCTGTGGCGGGTGCGCGACGGGCACGACCCCGAGCCGCTGACCGGCGGTGTCGGCGACGGCTCCCCGGCCTGGTCGCCCGACGGGCGGCGGATGGCCTTCGTGCGTCGCGCCTCCGGTGGCGGCGGAGACGCCGGCGACAGGGGTGACGGCGGCGGCGCACCCCAGCTGTGGCTGCTGCCCGCCGACGGCGGCGAGGCGACCCGGCTCACCGACCTGCCGCTCGGCGCGGGCGCGCCGCAGTGGAGCCCCGACGGGAGGTACCTCGCCTTCGGTGCCGTCGTCGACCTGGCCGGCGAGACCGCCGACGCTGCCGCCCGGCCCGTCGTCGCCGACCGGCTCGACTACCACCCCGACGGGTCCGGCTACCTCGGTACCCGCCGACGGCACCTGCACGTCGTAGACGTCGAGTCGGGTGACTGCCGTCAGGTGACCGAGGGGGACTGGCACGTGGGCGCTCTCGCGTGGGCACCGGACAGCCGCCGCATCGCCTTCTGCGCCGACGTCACCGCCGACGGCGACCTGCGGACCCGGTGCCCGGTGCACGTCGTCGACGCCCTCGAGGCCGGCGCCGTCGCGCGGCAGGTGGGGCTCGGCGACGGGTACGCGCAGGCCGTCACGTGGACACAAGACGGCACGTCCCTCGTCGTCGTCGGGACGGCCGGTGCCCCGTCCGGGCACGCCCACCTGCTGCGCGTGACGCTGGGCGGTGGGTCCGCCGAGGACGACGTCGTCGACCTCGCCCCCGCCTTCGACCGCAACGTCATGGCGGGCGGTCCGGCCTACCCCGGGGCGACGCCGGTGCTGACGAGCGACGGCAAGAGCGTGCTGTTCTGCGCCCGAGACCGCGGCTGCACCCACCTCTTCTCGGTGCCCCTCGACGGCGGCGAGCCGCAGCGGCTGCTGGGCGGCGAGGGGATCGTCGTGTCCGGCCTGTCGGTGGCCGGGTCGCGGGCGGTGACGGTGCGCAGCACGCCTGACGCCTTCGCGGAGGTGGTCTCGCTCGACGTCGACGACGCCGCCCGCCCCGGCCGCGACAGCGATGCGGTGACCGTGCTCACCGACCACGCCGCCTCGTTGGCGGGCACCGAGCTCGTGCGCCGCGTGGCGCGCGAGTTCACCATCGGCGACGGCACGGTGGTGCAGGCCTGGCTCCTCACCCCGCCGGGCCGACCCGGCCCGTACCCGCTGCTGCTCGACGTGCACGGCGGCCCGCACAACGCGTGGAACGGGGCCGCCGACCCCGTCCACCTCTACCACCAGCAGCTCGTCGCGACGGGCTGGGCGGTGCTGCTCGTCAACCCGCGAGGGTCGGACGGCTACGGGGAGACCTTCTTCACCGCCGTCGCCGGTGCCTGGGGCGAGGCGGACGCCGCCGACTTCCTCGAGCCCGTCGACGCCCTCGTCGCCGAGGGCCTGGCCGACCCCGACCGTCTCGCCGTGACCGGCTACAGCTACGGCGGCTTCATGACCTGCCACCTCACCTCACGCGACCACCGTTTCGCGGCGGCGGTCGCCGGCGGTGTCGTCACCGACCTGCGCAGCATCGTCGGGACGGCCGACGACGGCGCCTTCTTCGTCGAGAACGAGCTCGGCGCCGAGCCGTGGGCCGACCCCGAGCTCTACGAGCGGCTCTCGCCCATCGCCCGCGTGCACGAGGTGCGCACCCCGACCCTCGTGCTGCACGGGGCCGACGACCACCGCTGCCCGGTGGGCCAGGCGCAGCAGTGGCACTACGGCCTGCGTGCCCGGCGGGTGCCGTCCCGGCTCGTGCTCTACCCGGGCGCGTCACACCTGTTCATCGTCGAAGGGCGTCCCTCGCACCGCCTCGACTACAACGAGCGGGTGGTCGACTGGCTGACCCGCCACGTACCCGACGCCGTCGATGCCACCGACGCGCCCGACGCAACGGACCCGGCATCCGACACACCGGCGGATGCCGGATCGCGAGACCCGTCGCCGGCGCCGGTGGGCGCCTCGTGAGCACGACCACCGTCAGCCTCGGTGACGGTGCCGCCGAGCGGGCCGCGCGCGCGGCCGGAGTCGAGGTTCGCCCGGTCGACGACCTCGACGAGCTGCGCGAGATGGTGGCGCTCTTCAGCACCATCTGGGGCACCCCACCGCTGACGACCGAGCTGCTGCGGGCGTTCAGCAAGGCGGGCGACTTCGTCGGGGGCGCCTTCGACGAGGGGCGGCTCGTCGGCGGCTGTGTCGGCTTCTTCGGGCCGCCGGCCCACCACGCCATGCACAGCCACATCGCCGGCGTGGCCGCGAGCGCGCGGCGGCGCCACGTCGGCTTCGCGCTCAAGGCGCTGCAGCGCGAGTGGGCCCTCGCCCGCGACGTCGCGACGGTCGAGTGGACCTTCGACCCCCTCGTCGCCCGCAACGCACACGTCAACGTCGTCAAGCTCGCCGCCGACCCGGTGCAGTACCTGCCCGACTTCTACGGGCCGATGGGCGACGCCATCAACGGCGGCGACGCCACCGATCGGCTGCTCGTGCGGTGGGACCTCGTCTCGCCCGAGGCTGAGCGCGCGTGCGCCGGCATCCCGAGGCGGGTCGACCTGGCCCGGCTGGTGGCCGACGGGGCCGGCGTGGCCCTCGGGGTCGGGTCGCGTGGCGAGCCCGTCGCTGCGGACGGACCGACGGACTCCCCGGTGACGCTCGTCGCGGTGCCGCGTGACGTCGAGGCGCTGCGCGTGACGGAGCCGGCGCTCGCTCGCGAGTGGCGGACGGCGGTGCGTGAGGCCCTCGGGCGGCTGCTCGACGACAGCGGGCGCGTCGTCGGCTTCGACGCCTCGGTCGGCTACGTCGTCCGTCGCTGACCACTCGACGGGGGCCGAGCGCCCTCTCGACGGGTCAGTCGCGCAGGAGACGCAGCTGGAGCATGGCGGCGAAGCGGGAGTCGGCGTCGTCGAGGTCGATGCCGCCGATCTCGGCGATTCGACGCAGGCGGTAGCGGAACGTGTTGACGTGCACGTGCACCCGCGCGGCCGCGGCCCCGACGTCGCCGGCCGAGTCGAGCCACGCGGAGAGGGTGGCGGTGAGCTGGCTGCGGTGCTCGGTGTCGTAGGCGCGCAGCCGGGCGATGGGGCCGGTCGGCTCGGCTCCCTCGGCGGCCGCGAGGTCGCCGAGCTGGAGCACCAGCGACTCGACCTGCACGTCGCTGACCCGGGCGACGCGCCGCTGGCCGGCGCCCTGGCGCAGCACCCGCAGGGCCCGGTCGGCGTCGGTGCGGGCCCTCGCCAGCCGGGACACGTCGGGGGCCGCGCGGCCCACCCCCACGTGGGCCTGCGGGCCGGTGCTCGTGCGCGAGAGGAACTCGGAGGCGACGCGCACGGCCCGCTCCTCGGCATCCTCGCTCGCCTCGCTGACGGGCAGGATGCCGTACGCGACCCCGCCGACGGACGCGACGACCGAGCCGGGGTGCAGGGCGGACAGGTGGATCGACAGGGCGTCGGTCACCCGCTGGCGCTCCGTCTCGCGGCGGGCCATCGAGTGCGACTCGCGCCCGTCGGTCTCGTCGGGCAGGCCGAGGGCGAGCACGACGAGGGGGCGGTCGGCGAGGCCGAGACGGCCGAGGGCCTCGACGGCGCCGGCCCCGCCCTCGAGCGCCGTGGCGACGAGGTCGGCGACGAGCCGGCGGCCGACGTCGGCCCCGGCCCGCACCCGCAGCAGGTGCAGCGCGACGAGCTTCGCGGCGTCGACGAGGGCCTGCTCGCGGTCGGGGCTGAGCTCGTCGGGCAGCACCGCCCAGATGGAGCCGAGCAGCTCGTCGCCGGCCCGTACCGCGACCGCCGCACGGCCGAGGGTCACGCCGTGGCCGATGTCGTCGGCGCTCGTGAAGACCGGCCGGTCCGAGGCGTACAGGCGTCGGAAGACGCCGAGCTGCTCGAGCCGCCGCAGGTAGCGCTCGGGCACCTGGCGCCCGAGGACCGTCTCGATGCGCGGCTCGTCGGCCTCGTCCTGCCGGCCCGAGAAGGCGAGCAGTCGTGAGCTGCGGTCCTCGATGGTGACGGGCGCGTCGAGCAGGGCGCCGATGGCGTTGGCGAGGGCGAAGAGGTCGCCGGCCGGTACCCCGGCGAGCGTCTCGGGCTCGCCCCCCGCGGTGGCGCCGGACGACCCGGGGTCGCCGATGCCCGACCCGCCGAGCAGCTCGCGCAGCAGGGCCGCGAGCTGGTTCCAGCTGGCGCCGCGGGTCAGGCCGAAGACCAGGGTGCCCGTCTCGCTCGCGACCTGCCGGACGGTGTCGTCGACGGCGACGGGTGAGCGCACGACGAGACCGGCGCCGTCGTGCGCCGAGAGGTCTCGCAGCAGGGTCGCGATGTCGTCGGCGCCGCGCACCCCGACACCGAGCACGAGCGCGCGGGGCGGCAGCGGCTGCTCGTCGAGGGGGTCGTGGATGACGACCGCGCCGACGCCCGAGTCGGCACGGGGGCCCTCGGCGTCGCCGGCGACGAGGTCGAGCAGCGTGGAGCCGAGGTGCTCGATGATGCGGCCGATGCCCGCCCGCGCCGCCATGGGCCGTCTCCCTGAGCTCGCCTGCCCCCGTACCGCTCCCGAGGTTCGCGCGCCATCATAGGCAGCGCTCGTCATCGCACCGGCGGGCGCGGCGGGCTCAGCGGGCTCGGCGGACTCGGCGGGCGGGCGGCGTCGCGCGGGGCGGAGCGGACGGGGCGACCGGGCAGCGCGTCGGTCATCAGCTCGCCGTCGCGCACGACCGCGGTGCCGCCGACGAGCAGGTGCCGCACCCCGACGGAGGGCGCGAGGTGCGTGTACGTCGCCCGGTCACCGATGCGGTCGGGGTCGAGCACGACGAGGTCCGCGTCGCAGCCGACCTGGACCCGGCCCTTGTGCCGCATGGCGGGAACCGCCGCCTCGAGCACCCGGGCCGGCACGAGGGTGCAGCGCCGCACCGCCTCGAGCAGCGACAGGGCGCCGCGCTCGCGCACGAGCCAGCGCAGCGTGCGCGAGAACGTGCCCGCGCTGCGGGGGTGTGACACGAGCCCCGGCGGCAGGGGCCAGCGGTCGTCGGCCGGGCGGCCGGCCGCGTCGACGGTCGGCATGGCGTCGGTCGCGATGGCGACGTCGTCGAGCAGCAGCGAGCGCTCGAGCAGGGCGAGGTCACCGGCATCCGTCTCGTCGAGGAAGTGCACGACGACGAGGGCGCCGGGGTCGGTCTCGCGCAGCTCGCGCAGGTGCGCGGCGTCACGCACCCTCTCGTTGGTCGGCAGGTAGGTCAGCGAGTCGGGGCGCAGCCCGGCCTGCTCGAGCGCCTCCGGGGCGAGGAAGGCGGCGCCGACGACGGTCGACCCGGCGCCGTAGGGGTAGGCCTCCGTGCTGACGCGCACCCCGACCCCGCGGGCCCGGTCGATGGCGTGGGCGACCTGCTCGATCATGCGGTTCGACGTGCTGTTGACGTGGCAGAGGTGCATGTGGGCGCCCGTGCCGGCCGCGGCCGAGATGACCTCGAGGGCGCCCTCGAGCGAGCCGTGCGGCTCGCGGTTCGACAGGTAGCGGGCGTGCGTGAACGTCGGGACGCCGAGGCGCTCGGCGAGGCGGGACAGCTCGAAGTACTCGCGGCGCTCGCTGTCGGGGGCGTACCCGACGAGCACCCCGATCCCGACGGCGCCCTCGGCCACCCCCTGCTCGAGCAGCGCGAGGATGCCGTCGACCTCGGTGGGCGTCGCCGGCCCGCGCCACCGCGCCCCGGCCTGGTGCGCGGCGAAGGTCGTCAGCGCCCCCGAGGGGTGCGCGACCGGCACGACGCCGTCGAGCACCTTCATGCGCGCCGAGGTCCAGGCGGCGGAGAAGCCGAAGTTGAGGGGCCGGCCCTCCTGCTCGGCGAGGGCGTACGTCTGCGCGACGGGCAACGCGCCGCCCTCGAGGTCGAGCGCGGTCGTCACCCCGTCGAGCGCCTGCAGCCGGTGACCGGTGATGGTCTGCGCGTGGCTGTGCAGGTCGACGAAACCGGGGGCCACGACGAGCCCGGTCGCGTCGATGGTCCGGTTCGCTGATGGCACAGGGTCGTTCGCGTCGAGCACCGCGGTGATGCGCCCGTCGGTCACCGCCACCGACCGGGTGCCGTCGAGCCCGGTCTCGGGGTCGAGCACCCGCCCGCCGACGACGAGGACGTCGCACTCGCTCACCATGACGTCACCCCTCCTCACCCGTCGAGAGGGCGCGTCGCCCCCGTCGAGTGGGCGCTGACGACCTGTCGAGTGGTCACCGGCGTCTCGCGCGTCACCGGTCGTCGGCGTTCGCGAGGAGGTGGGCGACGAGCCCGGCCAGCAGGGCGGCCCGCTCGGGCATGGTGTCGACGACGACGTGCTCGTCGTCGCCGTGGGCCCCACCGCCGACCGCGCCCAGCCCGTCGAGCGTCGGCACCCCGACCCCGGCCGTGAAGTTGCCGTCGGACGCGCCGCCGACGGTGACACCGGTCAGGGCCGGGAGGTCGAGCCGCTCCGCGACCGTCTGCGCTGCCGCGAACAGCGTTGCCGTCAGGGCGGGTTCGAGCGGAGGCCGGTTCGGCCCGCCGGTCACCTGCACCTGGGACCCCTCCACCGTCGGGGTCAGCGCCGTCATCGCAGTGTGCACCCGCTGCTGCTCGTCGACCGTCAGCGCCCGGGCGTCGACGGACAGCTCGCCCTGTGCCGGCACGGTGTTGAGCGTGGTCCCGGAGGTCAGCGCCGTGGGCGTGACGCTCGTGCCGAGGGCCGCGTCACCGAGTTCCGCGACGGTGAGCACTTGGTGGGCCAGCTCGACCGTCGCGTTGACACCGCGCTCGGGCTCGAGGCCGGCGTGGGCGGCACGCCCCTCCACCCGGACCCGGTAGAGCGAGGCCCCCTTGCGCCCCGTCTTGAGGGCACCGCCGTCGGCGCTCGCCTCGAGCACGAGGGCGGCGTCGCAGCCGGCGGCCTCCGCCTCGATGAGCGCCCGGGAGGTGGGCGACCCGGTCTCCTCGTCGCCGGTCACGAGCACGGTGACCCCGTCGAGGGAGACGCCGCGCTCACGCAGCGCGGCCAGCCCGTGCAGCCCCTGCACGAGCCCGGCGAGCATGTCGAAGCAGCCGGGCCCGCGGGCGACGCCGTCGGTCACGCTCCACGGCATCCGGTCGAGGGTGCCCACCGGCCACACCGTGTCGTGGTGGCACAGCACGAGCACGCGCCGCGGTCCGTCACCGAGGCGCCAGCGCAGGTGACGGCAGCCGTCGACGTCGACGACCTCGGGGGGTTCGCCGAGGGCACGCTCGCCCTGCGGGGCCACGACGGCGGCGCTGGCCCGGACGGCATCCTGGTCGCTCGACGGCGACTCGACGCGCACGAGCTCGCCGAGGTCGTCGAGCAGCTGCGGGAGACGCTCCCGCAAGGCGGTCACGAGCTCGGGGCCGAACGTGCCGCTGAACGGGGCCGGATGCCGGTCGGTGCTGTCGGTGCTGTCGGTGCTGTCGGTGCCGTCGGTGCCGTCGGCCTCCGGGGTGCCCGGCGCGCTCGGCTCGCCCGTCGTCACGAGCGCTTCGGGTTGGCCCGGGCGCCGTAGTGCAGGTAGGGCGTGCCGTCGTCGAGGGAGTAGAACGTCACGGGGATCCAGCCGACGGTGGCCGGCGGGCGCATCACGTAGAGGTCGTCGGTGACGGGGTGCAGGGCGTACTCGTGCGTGAGGTTCTCGGGGTCGTCGTCGATGAGCGGGTCGGTGCTCGTCGTGCGCAGCACGAGGCCGCCGTCGCGCTCGAGCACCTCGGTGCGCACGGAGGTGCGCTCGTAGACGCCGACGTGCTTGCCGAGGTCAACCTCGGGTGCGGGGTCGGCGGGCTGCAGGCGACCCGGCTTGGCCAGTCCGCCGACCTCGTCGAACACCTCGGCGTACAGCTCGTCGAACAGGTCGCCGGCGTGCCCGCCGTTGGTCAGCAGCGCGACGGCCAGGCCGGCCTCGGGCAGCACGCGCAGGAAGGCGGCCTGGCCCAGGGTGTTGCCGTCGTGGCCGATGAGGCGGTGGCCGTCCCACGAGAAGAGGATCCAGCCGAGACCCCACGAGTCGCCCAGGGTGTGCGTGTCGGGCAGCTCGGTCTGCGGCTGCTGCATCTGCTCGACGGCCTCGGCCGACAGGATGCGGGTGCCGTCGGCAGCGACGCCGCCCGCGAGGTGCATGCGGGCGAACTGCGTCACCTCGAGGGCGGTCGCGTTGATGAGCCCCGCCGGTCCGAGCGAGCGCGGCAGCAGCCAGCGCGGGGTCGGGCGCGGCTCCTCGTCGGGCTCGCCGACGTGGCCGACCGCCGCCCGGCCGAGGATGGCCTCCTCGGGCAGGGTCGAGGCGTGCGAGAGGCCGAGCGGCTCGAAGAGGCGGCTGCGCACGGCGGCGTCCCACGTGCCGCCGGTGAGCTTCTCGATGACGCGGCCGGCGATGGTGAAGCCGGTGTTGCAGTACGAGAAGGTGGCGCCGAGGGGGTGGTTCTGCGGGACCTCGCCGAGCGAGGCGACGTACTTCTCGACGCAGTCGTCGCCGCGGCCGGTGTCGGTGAAGACGTCGCCGTCGATGCCGCTCGTGTGGGTGAGCAGGTGGCGCATCGTCACCCGTGCGGCGACGTCCTCGTCGGCCACCTCGAGCTCGGGCAGCACGTCGCGCAGCGGCGCGTCGAGCTCGAGCCGGCCCTCGTCGACGAGCTGCATGACGACCGTGGCGGTCCAGACCTTGCTGATCGAGCCGATCTGGAAGGCGGAGTCGGTCGTCACCTCGACCCCGGTCGCGGTGTTGAGCACGCCGTGGGCGGCCTCGACGACCGCGTCATCGCCGCCGTCGGCCCCGACCCGCAGCACGGCCAGGCCCGCGCCCGGCACCCCGTGCTTGGCGGCCAGCTCGGTGAGCCGCTGCCGCCAGTGGTCGGCGTCGAGGGCGGCGCCGGCAGTGGCGCCAGGCTGCTCGGCGCGGCCGGCGTCGTGCCTGGAGGTCGCGGTGGTCGTCATCGGTGGGCCGTCCTTCGCGGGTCGGGAGCCGGCGCGGTGGCGCCGTCCGGCCAGTCAACCGGCCCGACCCGGTGGCGTCTTGGTGCGCGGCGACGAAGTCCGGCGGCGCTTCTCGTGCCACCCACCGGCATCCTGCCTCGGACGTGGATGCCGGGGGTTGGGAGCCAGCGCGGGGATGCCGAGTGGTCGGCCTCGCGCGCCCACCCCGGCGCCCAGGCCTAGCTACTCGAACGAACCGTTCGAGGTCGAGCACGGCGCTGAGCGTCGAACGCGCCGGTGTACCGACGCGTTCGACACCCACCAGTGCGTTCGACCTCGAACGGTTCGTTCGGCGAGGTCCACTCGAGACGGTGCGCGCGGCGGTCAGTCGGCCGTGACGACGAGCGGGGCCGCGGCCGGCGACGGGCCGCCACCGACGGCCGCTGCGGCGATCTCGAACGGTGCGAGCAGCCCGCGCATCGCCTTGGGCGGCGGCGTCGCGTACTCGCCCGCGACCGCCGGGCGCAGGCCCAGCGTGACGAGCGACTGGGCCAGGGTCGTCGCGGCGGTGACGCCGTCGACGACGGGGACCCCGACGGCATCCGAGATGCGCGCGCAGAGGTCGGCCATCCCCGCGCAGCCGAGCACGACGGCATCCGCCCCGTCACCCTCGACGGCGAGACGGCAGTAGTCGGTGACGATCGCCTCGGCCCGCGAGCCCGGCGCGTCGAGCTCGAGCACGGGGATCTCGCACGCGTGCACCCCGGCGCAGGCGTCGCGGAAGCCGTAGCGGTCGACGAGCTCGTGCGCGCGGCCCATCGTGCGTCCGAGGGTCGTGACGATGCTGAAGCGGCGCCCGACCATCGTCGCCGCGTGCATGGCGGCCTCGGCGATGCCGAGCACCGGACCCGTGGCGAGCTCGCGCGCGGCGTCGAGCCCGGGGTCGCCGAAGCAGGCGAGCACGTAGGCGTCGGCGCCGTCGCGCTCACCCTGTGCGACCTGCTCGAGGATGCCGGGGACGGCGAGCGCCTCCTCGTAGTGGCTCTCGATGGACGCCGGCCCCATCGACGGCGTGACGGCCTCGACGACGGTGCCGGGGGCCGCCACCACCCGGGCGCACCGACCGATGAGGTCGGTCATGGCCCGGGTGGTGTTGGGGTTGATGACCCGGATGAGCACGGTCAGCCCGCCGTCCGGGCGCTCGCGACCGACGCGTGCTCGTTCTCGTCGCCGAGGTTGACGCCGGGGTCGCTCGGGTCGAGCACGGGGATCTGGGGGTGGCGTCGCTCGAGGGCGACGAGCACGACGAACCCGAGCCCGCAGCCGATGAACCAGCTGTAGCTCGACAGCGATGTGACGTCGGGGCCGCCGAGGTCGGCGATCGTCTTGGGCAGCACCGCCGAGGCGACCGAGACGACGCCGGCGATGGCCATGGTCATGACGGCGTTGCGGTTGTAGCCGTTGGTGAACCAGTAGCGACCCTTCGGCGACATGGAGAACATGTCGTCGACGTGCACCCGCTGGCGGCCGATGACGTAGTAGCCCGCGATGAGGATGCCGAAGAGCGGGCCGATGAGGGCACCGAGCACCCCCAGCGTGTAGTGGATCGCGGTGTCGTTGGCGTACCAGTTCCACGGCGTCAGCAGCACCGAGCCGACGGCGGCGATCATGCCGCCCATGCGCCAGCTGATCTTCTGCGGGTTGACGTTGGAGAAGTCGAAGGCCGGGCTGATGAAGTTGGCGACGATGTTGATGCCGACCGTCGCGGTGACGAAGGTGAGGCCGCCGAGCAGGATCGCGAAGGGGGTGTCGATGGCCTGGACCGTCTTGATCGGGTCGGTGAGCAGCTGGCCGAAGACGGGGACGGTGGCCGAGGCGCAGATGACCGTGAGCAGCGAGAAGAAGAGGAAGTTGACCGGGAGGCCGAGCAGGTTGCCCTTCTTGACGGCGGTGAAGCTCTGGCCGTAGCGGCTGAAGTCGCCGAAGTTGAGCATCGGGCCGGAGAAGTAGCTGACGACGAGGGCGATGGCCGAGAGCATCACGGGGATGGACTGGCCGAAGCTCAGCTCGGGGCCGGTCGAGAGGTCGAGCGAGATGTTGCTGATGCCGGCCTTGCTGACGAGGTAGACGGCGAGGGCGATCATGACGACGTAGACGGCGGGCCCGGCGAAGTCGATGAACCTGCGAATGGTCTCCATGCCGGTCCAGAACAGGGCGGCCTGGGCGACCCAGAGGATGGCGTAGGAGATCCAGCCGAGGGTGTTGAGGCCGAGGAAGCTGCTCTCGAGGAGGGAGGCGCTGCTCGGGATGAACTTGAGGAAGATGATGTTGAGCGCCTCGGCGGCGAGGAAGGTCTGTACGCCGTACCAGGCGACGGCGATGAGGCCGCGGATGATCGCCGGGATGTTGGCGCCCTTGACGCCGAACACCGCGCGGTTGATGACGGGGTAGGGCACGGCCGTCTTCTGGCTCGGCTTGGCCACGAGGTTGCAGAACACCTGGACGATGACGATGCCGACGATGAGCGACACGAGCACCTGCCAGCTGGCGATGCCGAGGGCGAAGAGGCTGCCGGCCGTGACGTAGCCGCCGACGCTGTGCACGTCGCTCATCCAGAAGGCGAAGATGTTGTACGTGCTCCACGTCTGCTTGCGCAGCGGGGCGAGGTCCTCGTTGGTGAGGCGCGGGTCGTGGTGGGGCAGGACGTTGCCGGTGACCTCGGCCAGGGCCTCGGTCGGGCCGGGCTCGTGCGGTCCGCCGCCGGGGACGGCGGGCGCCCCCGTCCTGCTGGGAGCGGCGACGGTGGGCGCCGGCGTCGTCGGTGGGGCGAAGGCGGCGATGGGCTCTCTGGCGGTCATGGCGTCCTCACTGGAGGTGGGGCAGGTAGGGGGCCGAGCGGTCGTGCGTCCGAGCTGCGACCGAGTGTGAATCTATGGGTTAACACTTGTCAATGGGTTTCGTCGGTGTGAAGTTCGTGCGGCGGCCCCGTTTCGTCGCGCGCGCTCGCGTGGAGGGGGCGAGGTCGAGGCGTGACGGCAACGGTGTGAGAGGGTCAGGGCTCGGGTCGTGAAGGGGAGGGTGAACAGTGGCGCAGGACATGGCAGTGCCGGCGGTCGACGAGGCGGACGGGCGGTCCGACGGGTCGTCGGGCTCGGCATCCGACGACGTGGCCGAGCACCCGGCCGACCGCCCGGCCGACCGCCCGGCAGACGAGGCGTCGCTGGAGGCGCTCGCCTCCCTCGAGGCGTTCGACGCCGAGCAGCTCGGGCTGCGGCTGCGGTCGCTGCGCGAGGCGAAGGGGCAGTCACTGCGCTCGGTGGCCCGGCGGCTCGACATCTCGGCCAGCGCCCTGAGCCAGATCGAGCGCGGCGTGCTGCGTCCCTCGGTCAACCGTCTCTTCGCCATCGTCACGGTGCTCGGCGTCTCGCTCGTCGACCTCTTCCGTGAGGGGGAGTTCACCGACACCCACCCGGCACCGCCGCCCAACAGCTACTCGCTGCGCCGCGCCCTCGAGGTGGAGACGCTGACGCTCGACGGGGGAGTGCGCTTCCGCCGGCTGTCGCCCGGGATGGCCCGCGGCGTCGACTTCTTCGAGTCGACCTACCCGCCGGGCTCGACGGGCAGCTCGCAGAACGAGCTCATCACCCACAGCGGCTTCGAGATCGGCACCGTCACCCAGGGCGAGCTCGTCGTGGACTTCGCCGACGAGCGGGTCGTGCTGCGCGCCGGCGACTCGATCTCGTACGCGTGCGAGACGCCGCACCGCCTCAGCAACCAGTCGGATGCCGTCACGGTGGCCACCTGGGTCATCGTGCACCCCGAGCCCGCCCGCCGCGGCCGCCGACGCGACTGAGCCCCCCGGCATCCGACGGCCCGGGAGGGCGGGGGTATTCACCGGGAACGACGAAGGCGCCGCTCGTGAGAGCGGCGCCTTCGTGATGGGGCGACCCCGACCGGGCTCGAACCGGCGACCTCCGCCGTGACAGGGCGGCGCGCTAACCAACTGCGCTACGGGGCCTTGATGGTGGTGCTGGGTGGTGCGGGTGGAACAGTACTACGTATCCCCAACGGGATTCGAACCCGTGCTGCCGCCGTGAAAGGGCGGAGTCCTAGGCCGCTAGACGATGGGGACTAGCCCGACCTGTCCGTTGGGACGCCCTGACTATAGGGGCTGCCGCGGCCCCCCTCCAAATCGTCGTCGCTGCCCCCGGACTCAGCCGCGCGCCCACGTCAGGACGTCGTCGAGGGGCCACGTCGTGACGATGCGCTCGGCCGGGATGCCGTGCTGCTCGGCTCGCGCGCAGCCGAGGCTCTTCATGTCGAGCTGGCCGGGGGCGTGGGCGTCGGAGTCGATGGTGAAGAGGCAGCCCAGGTCGCGGGCGATCTCGATGAGCTCGTCGGGCGGGTCGCAGCGCTCGGGGCGGCTGTTGATCTCGACCGCGACGTCGTTCTCGAGGCAGGCCGTGAAGACCTTCTCGGCGTCGAACTGCGACTGCGGGCGGGTGCCGCGCCCGCCGGTGACGAGCTGACCGGTGCAGTGGCCGAGGACGTTGGTGCGGGGGTTGCGCACGGCGGCGAGCATGCGTGGGGTCATCTCGAAGGCGGGCTGGCGCAGCTTGGAGTGCACCGACGCGGTGACGACCTCGAGCCGGTCGAGCATGTCGTCTTCCTGGTCGAGAGAGCCGTCGAGGTTGATGTCGACCTCGATGCCCTTGAGCAGTCGGAACGAGTCGCCGAGGCTCGCGTTGATGGCGTCGACCCGGGCCAGCTGGTCGGTGAGGCGCTCGCGGCTCAGCCCGTTGGCGACCTTGAGGCGCGGGGAGTGGTCGGTGAGGGCCAGCCACTCCTGCCCGAGCGTCACCGCGGCGAGCACCATCTCCTCGATGGGGCTGCCGCCGTCGCTCCAGTTCGAGTGGGCGTGCAGGTCGCCCCGCAGCGCCGCGTACAGCTCGGCCCCGTCGCGGGTCAGCGGCTCGCCGTGCTTCTCCTCGACGGTGGTGAGGTAGGCGGGCACGACCCCAAGCACGGCCTGGCCGATGATCGCGGCGCTCGAGTCGCCGACCCCCTTGATCTGCTTGAGGGTTCCCGCCTCGACCCGTTCGCGCAGCTCGTCGTCGCCGACGAGCGTGATGGCCTCGATCGTGCGCCGGAAGGCGTCGATGCGGTAGCTGCTCTCGCGCCCCCGCTCGAGCAGGAAGCACACGCGGCGCAGGGCGTCGATCGGGCTCATCGGGGCCTGCAGGGCGGCGGGCTGCTCCATCGGACCAGCCTAGGGGCGTGCGGCGACAGCGCCCGAGGATGCCGTCGTGGCCGGGTCGGCGCGTGGGCTCACGGAGGCGTCGGCAGGGTGGAGCCGTCGGGCAGCTTGACGTCGGGCGGGGTGGCGAGGCGGGGCGGGACGACGGAGACGATGTCGGCTCCGTACGTCCGCTCGAGGGCGCCGGGAGCGCGCGACTCGTCGGCCGCGACGACGACCCGGTCGGTGCGGGCGTCGATGCTGACACCGGTGAGCACGACGCCCTGAGAACGCAGCCCACCGGCATCCTTCTCGACCGCTTGCGCCACGGCCTGCTTCGTGGCGTACGAGTGGGAGACGACGCGGAAGGTGACGTCGCCGGCACCGGGCATGGCGCCGGTGACGAAGGACTCGAGCGCGGCGTCACGGCGGGTGAGGGTGACGACGACGCGCGTGTTGGTGTCGTCGGTCGCGTACGCGCCGGCGAAGACGTCGGGCCAGCGCGCGACGAGGGTCGTGCCGATGGAGTCGAAGGCGGTGCGTTGTGGGGTCAGCGGCCCGGGCAGCCAGAGGGACGAGTCGCGCTCGGGTGCGACACCCGTCAGGCCGGGGTCGGGCAGTGCGGTCGGGACGGAGCCCGGGCTGTCGCTCGGAGCGGGCGCCCCGGTCGACCCGTCGGTGCCGGCGCCGGGGGGCCCGGGGGCGACGGACACGCCGGGCGATCCGGAGGTGTTCGGAGCGGCGGGCGCGCCGGTGGAGGTGGCGCCGTCCGGCCCCTGCGCGTCGCCGGTGCCGCGGGCACCGGGGCTCGCGACGGGCCCTTCCGGACCGACGCCGGGTGCAGCCGTGGCGGGCGCCAGGGCCGGCTCCTGCGTCGTCACGCCGGCCGCCGCGCTCTCCGCGGCGGAGTCGGCGCCCGACCGTCCGACCGCCCAGACGCCGCCGGCGAGAACCACGACGGCCGCCGCGGCGGCCACGCCCTGGAACACCGACCGCCGTCGGCGCCCGGCGAGGGCCCGACCGCGCTGGACGGCGCGCTCGGCGAAGGCGTCGTCCCGGGGTGGCTCGAGCTCGTCCACGCCGCCCAGCACCTCCCTCAGTCGTCGTTCGTCGTGGTCGGTGGCGGCCCGCTGCTCGCGGCGCTCGCCCAGCTCGTCGCTCATGTCGCCACCCCCGCTCCGCCGGTGGCGAGGTCGGTCGGCGGGTCGACGAGCCGGTGGCGCAGGGCGGCGACCGCCCGCGAGATCTGGCTCTTGACGGTGCCCTCGGCCACGCCGGTGGCGGTGGCGATCTGAGGAACGGTGAGGTCCTCCCAGAAGCGGAGGACGAGCACGGCCCGCTGCGCGTCGGGCAGGTCGTCGAGCATCCCGCCGAGGGTGAGGGCGAGCTCGCGGTCGGGCCCGGTCTGGGTCGCGGCCTGGGGCTCGGGTGGCTCGTCGGTGAGCACCTCGCGCCGCTTCTTGCGGCGGTCGTTGAGGAAGAGGTTCATCATCGTGGTCCTCGTGTAGGCGGTCTCGGCGCCGGGCGCGATGCGGGGCCAGGCGACGTAGACGCGCGCCAGGGCCTCCTGCACGAGCTCGTCACCGTCGGCCCAGCTGCCGCAGAGCAGGTAGGCGCGGCGGCGCAGCATCGTCTGCCGCTCCGTGACGAAGGCGGCGAAGGCTGCCTCGTCCCTGCGTCTCATCGCGTCTCCGTCGGCTCCGGTGGCCCGTGGGTCGCCCCCGCCGGTGGGTGGGTGCACCTGTCAAGACACACGGCGGCCCCGGACCGTTGCATCGGGCTGCGACCCGGCCGGCGCGACCGGTTCGGCCCGCGGCTTCGGACCCGCCCGTTCGAGGCCGTCACCGGCTCAGCCCACCCGGCCGAGGGCGAGCAGCGCGTAGAGCAGCGACGCGACCGTCTCGCCGTCGGTGATCTCGCCGTCGCGCACCATCTCGAGCACGTGGGCCACCGGCACCCGCCTCACCTCGCTGATGCCCTCCTCGTCCTGGCCGTCGCCGCCGAGGCCGTCGCCGTCACCGCCGAGACCGTCGCTGCCGAGGCCGTCCGTGAGGGCGGCGCCGTCGGCGGTGCGCAGCCCGGTGGCGAGGTACACGTGCTCGGGAGCCTCGCAGATGCCGTTGAGCGCAGCCATCGTGCCGACCGGGCGCCACGAGTCGGCGAGCAGCCCTGTCTCCTCGAGCAGCTCGCGCTTCGCGGCCACGAGCGGGTCCTCCCCGTCGGTGCCGCCGGCCGGTACCTCGACGGACCGACCGACGGTGTGGCGGTCGACGGTGACGAGCACGATCTCGTCGTCGTCGGTCAGGGCCACGACGAAGACGGCCGGCTGGTTGATGGTCACGACCCCGTAGACGCCGCGTCCGCCGTCGGGGCGCACAACGGCATCCTCACGAACGGTGATCCACCGGTTGGCGTACACCTCGCGGGTCGACTCGACGGGCCAGGTCACGGGTGTCCTCGCATGCCTCGATGCTCGCACGCGCTCAGGCGCCCTCGAGGTCGAGCAGGGCCCGCTTCGCCTCGACGCCCCCCAGGTAGCCCCCGAGACCCCCGTCGCTGCGCACGACCCGGTGGCACGGCACGACGACGGGCAGGGGGTTCGTCGCGCAGGCGGTGCCGACGGCGCGCACCGCCTTCGGGCTGCCGGATGCCGTGGCCACCGTCGCGTACGTCTCCGTCGTGCCGTAGGGGATCTCGCGGAGGTGGTCGAGCACCGTGGCCCGGAACCCGCTGGTTCTCCGCAGGTCGAGGGGGACGTCGAAGTGGTGTCGGTCGCCGACGAAGTAGGCGTCGAGCTGGCGGTGGACGATGTCGAGCCGGCTGCGCGCCGGCAGGACCCGAGGGCCGTAGGAGCGGACCAGGGACTCGAGGACGGACTCGTGCCCCTCGACCTCGTCGAAGGCGACCCGGACGAGCCCGCGGTCGGTGGCGGCGACGAGGAGCGGCCCGAGGGGGGAGTCGACGAGCCGGTGCACGACGTCGACGTCGCCCTCAGCGGACGCGCGGTCGCCGAGCTGCACGGTCAGCTCCGTGACGTGGGCGTGGTCGGCCTCTCGTGCCGCGGGGTCAGGGCCCTGCTCGAGGGCGTCGATGAGGTTGTCGGTCATCGGGGTTCAGCCTCCTTCGGTCGGGTAGGTCGCCCGCAGGGCGGCGATGCCGTCGGCCGCGGCACGGCGGGCTGCCGCGGCTGTGCCGCCGACGACGGCGGCGACGTCGGCGTGGGGCAGCCCGGCGACGTGGTGGTAGGCCACGCAGGCCCGTTGCTTCGGGGGCAGCCGCGCCAGCGCCGACCACAGGGCGTCGTCGGGCAGGGCCGTGTGCGGCTGCTCGTCGGGTCGCCCGGGCCGGTCGGGCAGCTCGTCGACCGGTACGGCCCGGCGAGCCCGCGTGCGGGTGACGTCGACGGCCTTACGGTGCGCGACGGTGACGAGCCACGCCCGGACGTTCGTGTCGTCGGGCAGCGTGGGCCACGCCTTGAGGGCGGCCAGGAACGTCTCGCTCCAGGCGTCGTCGGCGTCCGCCGGCCCGACGACGGCCCGGCAGACACGCAGCACCACGTCGCCGTGGTCGCGGACGGTCTGCTCGAACGGGTGCTCCATGACCGGTAGACGCTCCGGGAGGTCGGTGTGTGAGGTGCGTTCTGGGGATGGCCAGCATGACACCACTCAGCGGGGCCATCGCCGGGCGCAGAACCATGCCGCATCCGTGGTCGCGACACCCGCGACACCCGCGACACCCGCGACACCCGCGGACACCCGCGACACCCGCGGACACGCAGGCTCCCGGGCGCGGAGGACGCGAGCGGGTACGTCCGACCCGACCGCGCCCCGCTCCGGTGGGCGCTTGAGAGACGGAGCCACCGATGTCCGAGACACCCGACACCACCGCCACCACCCCGAAGGCCGTAGCGGACGTCCGCGGCCTCAGCCACGTCCGCCTCACGGTCACCGACATCGCGCGCAGCAAGGAGTTCTACTCGCGCCTCTTCGGCGCGGCCCCCGCTCTCGACCACAGCGACGAGGTCGACGACCCGTCGGTGCGTGCGGACCCGCAGCGCTTCTACGGCGGCTGCGTCTACGCCATCGGTGACCACCTCCTGGGCCTGCGTCCCGTCGCCGAGGCGGGCGACCGCTTCGACTCCACCCGCGTCGGCCTCGACCACGTCAGCTTCCAGGTCGGCTCGGTCTCGGACCTCGAGGACGCGGTCCGCCGACTCGAGGAGGCAGGCGTCGAGCACGGCGAGATCACCACGCTGGAGCAGCAGGGCATCGCCTTCGTCTCCCTGCAGGACCCCGACGACGTCAACCTAGAGCTCACCGCCGCCCTCTGACGTGAGGGCCGCGGTCCGCGGCCCCAACGGGCGTCAGGGGCGCGCGAGCCTGGCGAACACGACGGTGTTCGACTCGTACGACTTCGTCCTGTGGTCGTAGGCGCCGCCGCAGGTGATGAGCCGAAGACCGGCGTAGTCGGTCGGGCCGTACACCGTTGTGGTGGGGAAGTGGTCCCGCCGGTACGACCGCACGGCGTCGATCGTGAACCGCGCGACTGATCGGTCGGCCCGAGTGACCGTCACGGTCTGCCCGGGCCGGACCTCACTGAGACGGTAGAAGGCCGCCGGACCGACGGCGGAGTCTAGGTGCCCCACGATGACCGCGGGCCCACGGTTGCCGGGCCTCGATCCCAGGCGGTACCAGGCTGCCTGGCGTGGGTCGGTCGGGACGCCGATGGTGCCGTCGCGGTTGAGGCCGACCTGGCCCACGGGAGCCGTGATGCCGACGCTCGAGATCGCGATGGAGACCGGCGCCGCCAGGGCCCCTCGGCTCGAGCGTGCCGCTGGCTTCTCCTTCCCCGCTTTGGTGGACTTCTGCGCACCCCCGGATGCCGTCGGGGCTGGGACGGCCGTCGGCCTGGCCTGCCGTGACCCTGCCGGAACGGGCGTGGCCGGAGCGGACGCTGTCGCCGGCGGGACGTCTCCCCGCGCCACCGGCACTGCCACGGGCACCGACACAGGAACCGCCGCGGATGCCGGTGCCGCCACGTATCGACCCACGAGCACGACCGCGACGGCCAGCAGTGCCAGGGCCAGCGCGAGGTAGGCCCGGCCCGCGAACGACGGATGCGGCGACCCTGCCCGAGCGTGACGGTGCTGTCGGGACTGGTGGCGACCGGGAGGTCGGCGTGACGGCATCCGGCGGGTCATCGTTTCTCTCTCGTGCGCAGAAGGTGCGAGCCCTGCGCGGTCACCTCGGGCGAGGCGACCGCGCAGGGCTCGCGGGGATGGCGACTAGACGCCGGCGACGCCCCCGCTGGAGCCGACGGCCGGGTCACCGGCGGCCTGGGTGCGGTGACGCTGGTACGCACCCGCGGCGGCGACGGCCCCGACCGCGGCGGCCGCCCCGCCGACGAGCAGGCCGGTGTCTGTACGCTCCGACGCGCCGGCGGTGGGGGCGGTGCCACCGCCACCGGTCGCGGCGCCGCCGGAGGGCATGGAGCCGGCGCCCTCGCTGGTGTTGAGCGTGCCGTTGACCCCGTCCGGGAAGAAGCCGCCCTCGGTGACCGACTTGGGGTTCAGGTACACGATGTTGAGGACCTGGCCCGGGGTGCGGCCGAAGGCGATGCCGTTCTCGTCGAGGGGGACGATGTTCGAGCCACCGTCGACCGTGATGCCTTGGTCGAGGTCGGACGACCCGTCGAGGCTGTCGCGGGCGTCGGAGATCTTGCCCGCCGGGACCTGCAGGCCCATGTTGTAGAGGCTCGTGCGGATCAGGCCCGCGTGGTAGGCCTCGGCGGCGAGGATGCCGGCAGCCGCGCCGAGGTAGGTCTTGTTGGTCACCAGGGGAGCGGCGCCCTTGTAGGCGGTGACGCCCACGTCCTCGAAGATGAAGGCCGCGAGCAGGAAGTTCTGCTCGTTCGCGTAGGGGTCGAACGTCTCGCCCTGCTTGATGAGCCCGGCGGCGACCGCGGCACCGGTGAAACTGGTGTTGAGGTCGATCGTGGGGCGGGCGACGGCCGACTTGCCAAGGGCCGCCCGGAGGAAGGCGACGTGCTGGCCTTCGTCCTTGGCGATCTCCTCGGCGTACTGGCGGATGGCCTTGGTCTTGAAGGGCACCTTCTTGCCGCCGGAGACGCTGCCCCGGCTTCCGGTACCGGTCGTCAGGTTGTCGGGCAGCCCGTTGCCCGTGGTGGCGCGGTAGTAGAACTCGGCCTCGAGGTACTCGAGGTTGAGTGCGAAGTTGAGGATGGCGCCGTCGGTGACGGCGCCGCTGTCGGCCGCCACCGCTGCCGCGGGGGCGGCGGAGGCACCGGGCGCGCTCAGCAACGTGGCCGCACCCACCCCGGCCGAGGTCAGGCCGGCGGCGCGCATGAAGCGGCGCCGGTCGAGCGGGTTCGCAGCGCTGCGGTTGATCGCGCTGCGGATGAACGTGGAGTCGAACATGTCGATCCCTTCGGTGGGTCGTGCCCGGTGACTTTCCCCGAGTGGGGTCGTCGACGCGCCGGAGGCCGGCAGCGCCCCGAATCGTGCCAAATGTGTTGCAAACGGACAAGACGGTAAAGGTCAATTCTTCGTCTGTCTCCGATCCCCGCCCGGGCATGTGTGTAAGTCGGTGGCCGGTCCGCCGACGGCGCTGCCATCGTGGGCCGATGCGCTCCGTGCCGCCACCGCCCCTCACACCGTCCGACGGCACCGACCGCCTGACCGAGGTGGAGGCGTACTACGACCGGGTGCCCCGGGCGACCGCCACCGCCGAGTCGCACGGACCGTTCACCCTCTTCGTCGCCGACGAGGACAGCGGCTTCGGGTTCTACGCCCGGCCGACGCTCGGCGGCACGGCCGGCTTCACGCCTGACGACGTCACCGCGGTACTGGCGACGCAGCGCAGTCGAGACCTGCCGCGGGCCATCGAGTGGGTGGACGAGGTCACCCCCGACCTGCTCCCTGCGGCGCGCGCCGCGGGGCACGAACCACACCGCTACCCGCTGCTGGTGCTGGCCGGCGACGCCGACGTCGAGCCCGACCCCCGCGCCCGGGTGCTGGCCCCCGCCGAGCCACACCTCGCGCTCGCCGTCGGCGCCGTGCACGCGGGCTTCACCGGGACCGACGACGTGCAGCGGGGCGACCCAGGGTCACGACCGCGCCTCATGGAACAGGGTGACCTCGTCGTCGTGGCCTCCTTCGAGGGCGGGCGCCTCCGCGGCGCGGGCTCGGCCTCCCCGCGGGGTGCCGTGGCCGAGCTCATGGGCATCGCGGTCCCTCCCGGTCACCGGCACCGCGGGCACGGCACCGCCATCACCCGCTCGCTCGTCGCCGCCTGCCGCGAGCGTGGGGTGGCGACGGTCTTCCTCACCGCCGGCTCCGACGCGGCCGCCGACATCTACCGCCGCATCGGCTTCGTCGACGTGGCCACCGCCTGCATCCTCACCGTCGACGACTGAGGCACGCGGCCTCGGGCCGCGCCGACCGGCATCCCGCGCCGACCGGCATCCCGCGCTGACCGGCATCCGACTGCGGGTACGTCACCGGCATGAGCGACCAACCAGCCGAGGATGCCGTCGGGACCCGCGCCGAGCTGCTGCCGGAGGAGCAGGTCGTCGGCAGCGACGACCCGCAGGCACAGGCGGAGGCCATCTTGGAGGAGTCGGAGGAGCGGACCGAGCACCCGGAGGAGACGCGCGACGAGTCGGTGCAGACGCCCGAGCGCTGACGCTCCACCCCCGAGGCGCGAAAACGCGTTGCCGTCCGCAGCTCGGGTCGGCAGGGTGGGCGGGTGACCTCGAGCGACCTGTGGGACGAGGCGACGGCGAGTCGCTACGACGACGACTCCGCCATGTTCTCGGCGGAGGTGCTGGGGCCGACAGTCGATGTCCTCGCCGAGTTGGCGGGTGACGGTGCCGCGCTCGAGTTTGCCCTCGGCACAGGCCGGGTGGCCGTCCCGCTGCTGGACCGCGGGGTGCCCGTGACGGGCATCGAGCTGTCGCAGCCGATGGTCGACGTGCTGCGCACCAAGGTCGACGCCGGCCGGCTTCCGGTGACGGTGGGCGACATGGCGACGACGCGGGTGCCCGGGCAGTTCTCGCTGGTCTACCTCGTCTTCAACACGCTCGGCAACCTACGCACCCAGGCCGAGCAGGTGGCGTGCTTTCGCAACGCCGCACGGCACCTCGCCCCCGGCGGCCATTTCGTCATCGAGCTGTGGGTGCCCGGCATCCGCCAGATGCCGCCGGGGCAGACGGCGGTGCCCTTCGAGGTGTCGCCGGAGCACACCGGCTTCGACACCTACGACCTCGTCACGCAGCAGGGCACGTCGCACCACTACACACGCGTCGACGGCGAGACCTACCGTTACGGCACGACGAACTTCCGCTACGTGTGGCCGGCGGAGTGCGACCTCATGGCGCAGCTGGCCGGGCTCGAGCCCGCGGCTCGGTGGGCGGACTGGTCGCGGGCCGAGTTCACGGCCGACAGCCCCAGTCACGTGTCGGTGTGGCGGATGCCGGTGAGCGGCGTGGTCGGGGACGGCTGAGCCGTCGTCGGACTCGTGATTGATCCGTGTCGGATTCGGCGGGGGCCGTTCGTCGTAGGTTGACACGACGAACTCCGGAGGAGACGAGATGCAGTTCTTGATGCTGGTGTGTGGAGAGCCCGAGGGCACGACGACGGCGGTGACGGAGGACGACCGCGAGGCGGCACCCGACGTGGAGCAGTGGTGGCAGTCGGCCAACGACGAGGGCACGTACGTCATGGGGGAGCGGCTGCGGCCGGCGACCGAGGCCGTGACGGTGCGGGTGCGGGCGGGGCAGGTGCTGCGCACGGACGGTCCCTTCGCCGAGGTGAACGAGATCGTCTACGGCTTCGACGTGCTCGAGTGCGACTCGATGGACGAGGCGGTGCGGATCGCCTCCGGCCACCCGATGGCCTACGCCGGGGTCATCGAGGTGCGTGCGATGTGGCCGTTCGACGGCGGTGAGTGACCCGGCATCCGCTCTGGCGGGTGCACTGAGGCGGGAGCGGGTGGCGATCGTCGCCTCGCTCATCCGGCTGACGGGCGACTGGGACCTCGCGGAAGACTGCGTGCACGACGCCGCCGAGCGTGCGCTGACGACGTGGCCGCGCGACGGCGTACCCGGCAACCCGGCGGCGTGGCTGACGACGGCGGCCCGCCGCCGGGCGCTCGACGTGCTGCGCCGGCGGGGGCGGGAGGCGTCGGCGCTGCGCGAGGTCGTGGCGACGGAGGCGGTGGGTGTCGGCGTTGGCGGCGATGCGGGGGGCGGCTACTTCGACGACCGGCTGCGGCTGCTCTTCGCGTGCTGCCACCCGTCGCTGTCGCTGCAGGACCGGGTGGCACTGACGCTCAAGACGGTGTGCGGTCTGTCGACGCGTGACATCGCCCGGCTGTTCGTGGTGGGCGAGGCGACGATGGGGCAGCGGCTCCTGCGGACGCGCAGGCAAGCGGCGCGAGAGGCGTTGGCCTTCGCGGTGCCGCCCGCCGATCAGGTCGACGACCGGGTGGACGGGGTGCTGGCCGTGATCTACCTCGTCTTCACTGAGGGCTACGCCGTGGGAGGCGAGGGGCTGCGTGACGAGCTCGCCGACGAGGCCCTGGTGCTGGCCCAGCTCGCGACGTGGCTGCTGCCGCAGCACGCCGAGGCGCACGCACTGCGGGCGCTGGTGCTGCTGCAGCACGCCCGCCGGCCGGCCCGCGTGGATGCTGACGGCGAGCTGGTGCCGCTGGACGAGCAGGACCGGACGCTGTGGGACCGCTCGCTGATCGCGGCTGGGGTGGAGTCGCTGCGGCAGGCGCGGGGGTTGGTGGTCGACGGGGTGGTCGGGCCGTACCGGGTGCAGGCAGAGATCGCGGCATTGCACAGCACGGCACCGTCGTTCGACATGGTCGACTGGGACGCGGTGGTCGGCTGGTACGACGGGCTGCTCGAGGCAACCGGGTCACCGTCGGTCGAGCTGAATCACGTGGTGGCCATCGCCATGCGCGACGGCGCTGACGCCGGGCTCGTGGCCCTCGATGCGTCATCTGACGCGTGTCGAGCGATGCCCGACGCAGCCGCGGTGCGCGCCGGCCTGCTGCGGCGCGCGGGGCTCATCGCCGATACAAGTGCGCCCTAGAGCCGGACCGGCAAGGCACGTCCAGATCCTGCCCACGCGCACTACTTCCTGCGCCGCGACGCCGAGGTCACACGACGTCGCATCGTTCTCATGGGCCTGGGGCAGGCTGCGCCTGACGCACCAAGGGCAGTCATACGCGGCGGTGTGACGTGGCCGCTCTCGCGGCGGAGTGGGTGCGACATTCTCGTTGCACCCGCCGCCGCTCACGACTACCGCCCAGGCCGCGCGCTATTGGCTCGGCATTTTGCCGCGTCCACTCGCAGGTGATCGATCGCGCCACCCGAGCCGACGCCGGTCGCCGGGTCGATCCGGGTGTCTGCCGCTGGGTTGGAACGGGTGCAGGCGTGTCGCTATGACGGACCGGTCGAGCTAGCCCCCTCAGCACCACGCGTCGCCACGATCTGGTCGTGCGTCGGCACGGGGAACTCGGCCGGGTAGTCGCCATACGCACGAGGGTCCTCGGCCGGCTCGAGGTGGCACGTCAGCGTGAGGTCGGCGAACTCCTCGCGCACCGCGTCCTCGACCTCCTCGACGAGGTCGTGACCCTGCTGCACCGTCCAGGCGCCGGGCACGAGCACGTGCACCTCGGCGAAGCGGTGGTGGCCCGACACCCTGGTCCGCAGGGCGTGGAAGTGCACGTCCGGCGACACGAACCGCGTCAACACCGCTGCCAGCGCAGCGTTCTCCTCCTTCGACAGCGCGATGTCCATCAGGCCCTCCGACGACTCGCGCACCAGCGACCACCCGGTCCAGATGATGTTGAGCCCGACGAGGAAGGCGATGACCGGGTCGAGCCGCTCGATGCCGGTGAGCGCCACCGCGATGACGCCGACGACGACGCCGGCGGAGGTCCATACATCGGTCATGAGGTGCTTGCCGTCGGCCGTCAGGGTGAGCGAGCGGTACCGCCGCCCCGCGCGGATCAACAACCAACCCACCACGCCGTTGACGACGGACGCGACGACCGAGATCGCAAGACCCACCCCGACGTTCTCGATCGGCTGCGGGTTGAGGAAGCGTTCGACCGCCGTGTAGACGATGACCACCGCCGCGGCGAAGATCATCATCCCCTCGATGGCGGCCGAGAAGTACTCCGCCTTGGTGTGGCCGAAGTGGTGGTTCTTGTCGGCCGGCATGGCCGCGACGCGCAGCGCGATGAGCACGGCGACGGCGGCCACGAGGTTGACGACCGACTCCGCGGCATCCGACAGCAGACCCACCGACCCGGTGATGCGCCACGCGAAGAACTTGAGTGTGATCGTGACGAGGGCCGCCGCGATCGAGAGGTACGCGTAGCGACTGAGGTCGCGCACCGCAGGTGCGCGGTCGGGGGTGCCAGCAGCGGGTTCAGCGTTCGTCACGGCACCAGTGTGGCGCAGCCGAGCCGGGGACTACACCTCGCGCAGCCGCTGCGCCTGCTGCTCGGGCAGCACGTCGCCGACGAAGGCGCCCATCGCCGACTCCGAGCCGGCCAGGTACTTCAGACGCCCCTCACCGCGCCGCACCGAGAACAGCTCGAGGTGCAGCCACGCGAGGTCGCGGTCGGTGTTGACGGGCGACTGCTGCCACCCGGCGATGTAGGGCATCGGCGTCGAGTACAGCCGGTCGAAGCGGCCGAGCACGTCGAGGTAGACCCGCACGAAGTCGTCACGCTCCGCCTCACCGAGCGAGGGCAGGTCGGGCACCTGCACCTTCGGGAAGAAGTGCACCTCCATGGGCCAGCGCGCCGCGTACGGCACGAACGCCACCCAGTGCTCGCTGTCGACGACGACCCGGCTGCCGTCGGCGAGCTCCTGCTCGACGATGTCACCGAAGAGGTTGCGCCCCGTGGCCTCCCGGTGCGCCCGCGCGCGGTCGAGCTCGGTGCGGGCGCGCGGCGGCACGAAGGGGTAGCCGTAGATCTGGCCGTGCGGATGCTGCAGGGTGACCCCGATCTCGGCCCCGCGGTTCTCGAACGGAAAGACCTGCTCGACCCCGGGCGTGTGCGACAGCGCTGCCGTGCGGTCGGCCCACACGTCGACGACGAGCCGCGCCTGCGCCGGCGTCAGCCCCGCGAACGAACCATCGTGGTCGGACGAGAAGCACACGACCTCGCACCGCCCGACGGCCGGTCGTACCGAGAAGATGCCGTCGTCGGCCGACTCGATGCCCTCGACGTGGGTGGCGAACGACGGGAAGCGGTTCTCGAACGCCACGGCCTGGTACTCCGTCGACGGGATCTCCGACTGCCGACCGTCACGCGACGGGCACAGCGGGCACTCGTCGGCCGGGGGCATGAACGTGCGCGTCTGGCGGTGCGAGGCCATCGCGATCCACTCGCCGGTCAGCGGGTCGTGCCGCATCTGCGACGACGCGATCGTGCGCGCCAGGTCGCGCCGGTCGGCCGCCGCCTCCCGCTCCGGAGAGCCGTCGACGTCGAACCAGACGATCTCGCGACCGTCGGCGAGGTGACCGGCCGTGCGCTGCATGCGTGCTCCTCGGGCGGAAGGGCGGAAGGCTGAAGGGCGGGGTTCGGCGGGCGCACCTCGCACGACGGTCGGCGAGGCGGATGCCGGGCGCGACCGTCCCGGGGCGGCCCGGGTTCATCGTAGGGGCGGGCCCACCCCCCGTGCCCTCACCCCGCCGCGCCCGCGCGCAGCTCTTGTGCGGACACCTCGCACCGCCGACAGTGGGGAGGTGACGACCACTCGCCCCGACCTGCCCGCCGCCACCGCCGACGAGATCGAGGCCATGGACGCCTGGTGGCGCGCCAACAACTACCTCACCGTCGGCCAGATCTACCTCATGGCCAACCCGCTGCTGCGCGAGCCGCTCACCCCCGAGCACATCAAGCCGCGCCTGCTCGGCCACTGGGGCACGAGCCCCGGCCTCTCGTTCGTCTACACGCACCTGTCCCGCGTCATCCGCCACACCGGCCAGCAGGCGATCTTCCTCACCGGCCCCGGCCACGGCGGCCCGGCCCTCGTCGCCGCCGGCTACCTCGAGGGGACCTACAGCGAGATCTACCCCGACGTCAGGGAGGACGAGGATGGCATCCGTCGCCTCTTCCGCCAGTTCTCCGCGCCAGGCGGCATCCCCAGCCACGTGTCGGTGACGACCCCCGGCTCGATCCACGAGGGCGGCGAGCTCGGCTACGTGCTGAGCCACGCCTTCGGCGCCGTCATGGACAACCCCGACCTGCTCGCGCTCGCCGTCGTCGGCGACGGCGAGGCCGAGACCGGGCCGCTGGAGGGCTCGTGGAAGGGCATCTCCTTCCTCAACCCCGCGCGCGACGGGGCCGTGCTGCCCGTGCTGCACCTCAACGGCGCCAAGATCGCCGGGCCCACCGTGCTCGGGCGCAAGCCGCCGGAGGAGGTGCGCAGCCTGCTCGAGGGGCACGGCTACGAGGTGTTCGAGGTCGAGGGCGGCGACCTGCCCGGCATGCACGAGCGCTTCGCCGAGACCCTCGCCACCGCGTACGCGCGCATCACCGGCATCCAGGATGCCGCCCGCTCGGGCGGGTGGGACGGCACCCGCCCGCGGTGGCCGCTCATCGTGCTGCGCAGCCCCAAGGGCTGGACCGGGCCCGACGTCGTCGACGACGTGCAGGTCGAGGGCACGTGGCGCGCGCACCAGGTGCCGCTGTCGGGGGTTAAGGAGAACGACGACCACCGGCGGATGCTCGAGGAGTGGATGCGCTCGTACCGACCCGACGAGCTGTTCGACGAGAGCGGCGCGCCGACCCAGCTCGTGCGCTCGGCCAACCCGTCGGGCGAGCTGCGCATGAGCGCCTCGCCGCACGCCAACGGCGGGCTCGTCACCCGCGACCTCGACATCCCCGACTACCGCCAGTTCGCCCGCGACGTGCCCGAGCCCGCGACGGAGCGGGCCGAGTCGACGCGCGCCATTGGCGAGATGATGCGCGAGCTCTACCGGCGCAACCCGACGACGTTCCGCCTCTTCAGTCCCGACGAGACGAACAGCAACCGTGTCGGCGCGGTGTTCGAGGTCTCCGACCGCATGACGGCCGAGCGCACCGTCGACATCGACGAGAAGCTCTCGCGCGACGGCCGCGTCATGGAGGTGCTGAGCGAGCACAACTGCCACGGCTGGCTCGAGGGCTACACCCTCACCGGGCGGCACGGGCTCTTCGCGACGTACGAGGCCTTCGCCATGGTCAGCGCGTCGATGACCGTGCAGCATTGCAAGTGGCTGCAGGAGGCGAACCGCCTCGACTGGCGGGCCAAGGTGCCGAGCCTCAACATCCTGCTGACCTCGACCGCATGGCGCAACGACCACAACGGGTTCTCGCACCAGGGCCCGGGCCTCATCCAGACCGTGCTCAACGCTCGCGGCGACGTCGCCCGCATCTACCTGCCGCCGGACGCCAACTGCCTGCTCTCGGTGGCCGACCACTGCTTCCGCAGCAAGAACTACGTCAACCTCATCGTCATCGACAAGCAGCCCCAGCCGCAGTGGCTCTCGATCGACGAGGCGACCGCCCACTGCGCCGCCGGCGCCGGCATCTGGGACTGGGCGGGCACCGACGACGGCGACCGCGACCCCGACGTCGTGCTCGCCTGCGCGGGCGACGTCGTGACGATGGAGGTCGTCGCGGCGGCGCAGATCCTCAAGGAGCGGCTGCCGCAGCTGCGGGTGCGCGTCGTCAACGTCGTCGACCTCATGACCCTCGCCCGGCCGCGCAGCCACCCGCACGGCATGGACCCGGTGCGCTTCGGCGAGCTGTTCACCGACCACGTCGACGTCGTCTTCGCCTTCCACGGCTACCACGGCGCGGTCCACCAGCTCGTGCACGGCCGGCCCGACGCCGACCGCTTCCACGTGCGCGGCTTCAGCGAGGAGGGCACGACGACGACCCCGTTCGACATGGTCGTACGCAACCAGGTCGACCGGTACCACCTCGTCATCGACACCATCAACAACGCCGGCCGGCAGGTGCGCGGGTCGAGCGAGCTGCAGCGCTGGTGCGAGCAGCAGCTCGCGAAGCACGAGACGTACATCGTCGAGCACCTCGAAGACATGCCGGAGGTGCGCGACTGGGTCATGACGACCGTCGTCGACGACTGACGCCCGAACGCTCCCGCTTGTCGGAGGTTCGTGTCGGAAACGAGACGTGACAGGCCCGGCTCCCGGCGGGTAAGCATGGGCGTGGCGCCGGCCACACCGACGCTCTTCGGCGACCCGTGGTCGTGGGAGCCCACGGACCCCACACGGGTCACAGCAAGGAGGCTGCTCTCATGGCCACGTTCGACCGCCGCACCTTCCTCACCACGACGGGTCTGCTCGGTGCCGGCGCGGCCCTCGCCGCGTGCTCGGGCGGCAGCGACACCCCCTCGACCGGCTCCGGCGCCGCGGCCTCGACGGCCAAGCTGAGCGGCACCGTGACGCTGACGACGTGGGGCTCCGACCAGGAGATCGCCGCCTTCAAGAAGATCGCCGCCGACTTCAAGGCCGCGCGTGGTGCCGACGTGAAGATCGAGACGCTGCCCTACGACCAGATCCGCACGGTCATCGACCGCCGCCTGCAGGCGAACACCGCGCCCGACCTGTTCCGCGTGTCGTACACCGACATCAACGGCTACGCCGTCAACGGGGCCCTCGCCGACCTCAGCGACTACCTCGGCGAGGGCTACGGCGACCAGTTCCTGCCCGCCCTGTGGGGGGCGATGCAGTTCGACGGCGTGCCGATCGGCGTGCCGCACCACACCGACACCTCCGCGCTCGTCTACAACAAGGCGCTCTTCGAGAAGGCCGGCATCACCGAGGTGCCCACCACCCTCGAGACCGCCTGGACGTGGGACGAGCTCGTCGAGGTGCTGCAGAAGCTCAAGGCCGGCAACCCCGGCGTCTCGCCCTTCGCCTTCAACTACCAGCTCTACGGCGCCTACCGCTGGTTCAACACCCTCTTCCAGGCCGGCGGCACGGTGCTCAGCGACGACCTCAAGAGCGTCACCCTCGAAACCGACCAGGCCCGCAAGGCGCTGCAGTGGACCCAGAAGCTCTACACCGACGGCCTCCACGCCCCGAGCGTGCTCGTCAAGCGCCCGACCTACCCCGACGAGATCTTCCCGACCCAGAAGATCGCGATGATCCAGGCCGGCGACTTCCTCATCCCGTCGCTCGACGCGGCCGTCGGCAAGAAGTTCGAGTGGGGCGTCACCTACCTGCCGCGTGACGCTGCCGCCGCCACCGACCTGGGTGGCAACGCGGTCGTCGTCACCGACGGCGCCAAGAACAAGGACGCCGCGGCCGAGTTCGCGAAGTTCCTCGTCACCGCCGAGAACATGAAGTACTTCTGCGAGAAGACGACGGTGCTCCCGGTGCGCACGGACCTCACCGACGCCAAGCTCGACTTCGCGGTGCGGCCCGACATCATGCCGGTCTTCCAGAAGCAGGCGACGACGATGCCCGAGAAGCTCGTCAAGACCTCGACGGCGGCGGCGTTCCCCGGCATCAACCAGGCCCTCGTCGACAACATGGACCAGTTCCTGTCCAACCCGTCGGCCTCGGTCGACTCGGTGATCCAGGGCCTGACCGGCGCGATCCAGAAGGTGCTTTGAGCCGGCGCGCCTCGGCGGCAGTGAGGTCGGAGCGACGCGCCGGCCTGCTCATGGTGACCCCCGCGGTCATCGTGTTCACGGTCTTCATGTTCGTGCCGATCGTGCTGACGTTCTGGTACAGCCTGCAGCGCTACTCCGGCTTCGGCCGGATGCGCTTCATCGGCCTCGAGAACTACCAGACGATCGCGGCCGACAGCACGTTCTGGAAGGCCGCGCTCAACACCGCCGTCTTCACGGTCATCACCGTGCCCATCGGCATCGCCTGCGGTGTCGGCGCCGCCATGCTGCTCAACAAGTGGATGCCGGCCCGCGGGCTCTTCCGGGCCCTCTTCTACGTGCCCGTGGTCATCTCGGGCGTCGCCTCGGGCATCATCTTCCTGCGCCTCTTCGACCCGGTCACCGGCATCCTCAACCAGCTGCTCAGCGCGGTCGGTCTGCCGTCGATCGACTGGCAGTCGAACGGACTCGCGGCGATGGTCTCGGTCGTGCTGGTCGTCACCTGGCAGGGCATCGGCTTCGGCATGGTCGTGTACCTCGCTGCCCTGCAGGGCATCCCGCGGGAGGTCAACGAGGCGGCCCGGGTCGACGGCGCCACCGGCCTGACCCTGTTCCGCCGCATCACGTGGCCCCTGCTGCGCCCGACGACGTTCTTCCTGCTCGTCTACTCCATCATCGGCAGCTTCCAGGTCTTCGACGTCGTCTACGTGCTCACCCGCGGCGGGCCCGGCACGTCGACGACCTTCCTCGTCCAGTACGCCTACGACCAGGGCTTCAACCAGCGGCGGCAGGGCTACGCGGCGGCGATCGGCGTCATCATCTACGTCGTCGTCCTCGTCTTCACCGTCTTCCAGTGGAAGTTCACGAAGGGGAGGGACGAGGCATGAGCACCCAGCTGACCGGCATCCCCGCCGAGGCCGCGCGCCGCCCGTCGACCCCCGGAGCCGACCCCGAGCACGACTGTGACCAGGACCTCCGCGGCATCCGTGCCGTCGAGCGCGAGGAACGACCCGGCCGACGCAACGTCGTCACGCGCCTGGTCATCGCCCTCGCGATCACCGCGGTGCTCATGTTCCCGATGTACTGGATGCTGCGTACCTCGGTCGCGAGCACCGACGAGCTGAGCACGCTGCCGGTGTCGCTGTGGCCGCAGGAGTGGCTGTGGCAGAACTACATCCAGCCGTGGAGCCAGTACCCCTTCGCCCGCTGGCTCGGCAACAGCGTCGTCATCGCCGTGTCGTCGGTCGTGCTGACGCTCGTCATCAACGTCATGGCCGGCTACGCCTTCGCCAAGCTGCGCTTCCCGGGCCGCACGGTGCTGTTCCTCATGATCATCAGCACGCTCATGGTGCCGGTGCAGGTCATCATGGTGCCGCAGTTCCAGATCGTCATCGACCTCAACCTGCTCAACACGACGTGGGGTGTCGTGCTGCCGCGCCTCGCCGAGGCGTTCGGGCTGTTCATGGCCCGGCAGTTCTTCCTCGCCTTCCCCGACGAGCTGCTCGAGGCGGCGAAGATCGACGGCGCCGGCCACTTCCGCACCTTCTGGAGCATCGTGCTGCCGCTCTCGAAGCCGCTCGTGGCCTCGCTCATCATCTTCACGTTCATGTGGCGGTGGAACGAGTTCGTCTGGCCCCTCATCGTGCTCGACGACCCCAACGCCTACACGCTGCCCGTCGGGCTGCAGTTCCTCATCAGCCAGTTCAGCAGCAACTTCGGCCCCCTGCTCGCGATGTCGTTCCTGTCCATCGTGCCGATGCTCATCGTCTTCGCGGTGTTCCAGCGCTACTTCGTCGAGGGCGTGGCCCGTGCGGGTCTGAAGTGAGCACGCACGACCCGCACGCTGACACGGGGCCGGCCGACCCGGTCGGCAGCCTCGACACGCCGCCGCTCACCGACGCCGTGGCGGCCGTCGCCCGGTGCGCCGCCGCCGAGTGGGAGCGGGAGGGCATCGCGATGTTCGTCTCGCTGCACGACACCCGCCCCGGGCGGTCGGCCCGGGTGCAGGATGCCGTCGCGCTGGCCGAGGGGGAGCGGCTCGCGGCGCTCTTCGACCGGTACCACGCCGAGCTCGCGGCCGCGGGTCACCCGCTCGTCAACGAGTGGCTCGAGCCGACGGGGGCGCCCGAGATCATCACCACCCTCGTCGTGCTCAGCGACCGCCACCTCGCCGCCGGGGTGGGACTGTGACGCCGCACCGGTCGAAGCGCCTGCAGCGGGACACCGACATCCTCACGGTCGAGCACCACTCCGAGGCCTTCGCGGCGGGGCGCTTCCTGCGCCTCGTCAACTGGCACACGACCCCTCCGTCGGGCCGCGAGCAGCTCAGGGCCGAGCTGTTGTGGTACCTCGACCGGTACGAGCCGGTGCTGCCGCACGACCTCGACCGGTTCTTCGACACGGGCGAGTGGGGGCTCGACCGCCCCGGCTTCATCCCCGCCTTCTACGACAGCCACCGGGACCACGTCACCGTCGCCGCGCCGGTCTGCGAGGAGCTGGGGCTGACGGCATGGTTCTTCCCCCCGACCGGTGTGCTCGACGTACCGGCCGAGGAGCAGCGGGCCTGGGCCGAGAGGAACGACGTCGACCTCGTCGCCGGGCAGCCCGACGCGCCCTGGGCCATGACGTGGGACGAGCTGGCCACCATCGCCCACCGCCACGTCATCGGCGCGCACACCGCGAGCCACGCGACGGCCGACTCGATC
This sequence comes from Terracoccus luteus, assembly GCF_003635045.1. Classification (NCBI taxonomy): domain Bacteria; kingdom Bacillati; phylum Actinomycetota; class Actinomycetes; order Micrococcales; family Intrasporangiaceae; genus Terracoccus; species Terracoccus luteus. The sequence goes on from NZ_RBXT01000001.1 coordinate 174,683, forward strand.
ACGACGGAGGAGGACGTGCGCCGCGAGATCACCGAGCCCATCGAGCGGTTGCGCGACCTCACGGGGCGGATGCCGGCCAGCTTTGCCTTCCTGTACGGCACCCCTCCCGTGCCGGGCACGGTCGCCGGCGACGCCGTCATCGCCTCCGGGGTCCGGTACGCCACGACGAACACGTCGTACCTGCGCATCAACGACTGAGTCTCCGGGGCGGGGCAGGGTTGGGCGGGCCCTGCTCGACCGGTCCAGCGGGCTCCCAGCGATCTTCCAGCCGACTCGGCGACGATCGACGCCATGATCGGCGACCTCGTCAGCAAGATCCTCGACGCGCCCGCGGCGCTCGTGCTCGTCGTCGTCGGCCTCGTGGTCTTCGCCGAGGACGCGCTCTTCGTCGGCTTCGTGCTGCCGGGGGAGACCGTCGCCATCCTCGGCGGCGTCGCGGCCAACCGCGGGCACGTGCCGCTGGCGGCGGTGCTCGCGGTCGTCATCGCGGCCGCCGTCATCGGCGACAGCGTCGGCTTCGAGGTCGGCCGCCGGCTCGGGCCCAGGCTGCTCGACAGCAAGCCGCTGCGCAAGCACCACGCCCGCATCGACGCCGCCCAGGACTTCCTCAAGCGCCGCGGCGGCTGGGCGGTGCTGCTCGGGCGCTGGGTCGCGTTCTTCCGGGCCGTCATGCCGGCGCTCGCCGGCTCCTCGCCCATGACGTACCGCACGTTCCTGCTCTTCAACGCGCTCGGCGGCATCCTCTGGGGGTCGGTCGTCGTCACGGCCGGGTACCTCGCGGGTGCCTCGTACCAGAAGGTCGAGGCCGTCTTCGGCCGCGACGCGGCCATCGTGGCCGGCGTCGTCGTCGTGCTCGGTGTCGTCGTGTGGCGGGTGCGCACGCACCGCGCCGAGAAGGCCGGCTCCGCGGGGCGTGCCGGTGCGACGCACACCGCCGACCGGGGGAACGAGGGGACCGACCGCGACGAGCAGCCCACCCCCGCCCGCTGACCCCTGCGCCTCGACCCCCCCGTCGAGAGGCCAAATAGGGGTCACCGAAAGGTCAATGCCGCACGGGTCACCCGACGTCGACGACGAACGGCCCCGCCTGACGCTCGTGCGAGCGTGGGACGGGGCCGTTCGTCGTGTCGACGATTGGCCTTTCGACGGTGTCTATATGGCCTTTCGACGGGGGGTGGAGCGGGGTCAGGCGGCGGCGACGCCCTCGGTGGCGAGGTAGCCGCGCAGCTCCTCGAGGGCCCGGCGCAGCAGGCGGCTTACCTGCATGGCCGACAGGCCCATGCGCGAGGCGATCTCGGCCTGGGTGAGGTCGTCGTCGAAACGCAGGGTGATGAGCTGCTGGTCGCGGGCGGGCAGGCGGCCGATCGCCGTGCGCACGACGATGCCCTCGTCGAGGGCGGGGTCGGATGCCGTGTGCACGAGCTCGAGGGCCGGGCGGTCGCCGTCGGCGGTGGTGGCGTCGAGGGAGGCTGGACGAAGGTTGGACGCGGCCACCTGGGCCTCGCGGACGAGGGCGTCGGTCAGACCGAGGAAGGTCGCGAGCTCGGTCGAGTCGGGTGCGTGGCCGAGGGTCTGCTCGAGGCGGTCACGCGTCTGGGTGACGAGCTGGCGACGCTCCTGCAGCGCACGAGGCGGGCGGACCAGCCAGCCGTGGTCGCGGAAGTGGCGACGCAGCTCACCGGTGATGGTGGGGGTGGCGTAGGCCCCGAACTCGGTCTCCTTCGACAGGTCGAAGCGCGAGATCGCTTTCAGCAGAGCGAGATACGCGACTTGCTCGAGGTCGTCGCGGTCGAGGCCTCGGCCGCCGTAGCGGTGGGCGAGGCTGCGGGCGAGGGGCATGTGGATGCGGGCGGCCTCGTCGAGGCAGCGCGAGCGCTCGTACGGGTCGGACGTCTCGCGGATGATGGCGATGAGCTCGCGGGTGCGGACGTCGGAACGGACCGGGGAGGTCGCGGTGGCGGTGCCGGCGGGGCCGGGCGTGATAGTGGTGACGGTCATGGTGGTACTCCTGCGGTTCGAGACCCTTTCGGCACTGGCTTTACCGAGCTCTCGAGTACGACGCTAAACCTTGGACAGACCTTGCACAACCTCAGCCCCCTGCAGCGCCGAGACGGCCGTCTGTTACACGCGCGCGCCCCCACCGGCCGAGAGCACCTGCTGGGCGGTGTGCCGACCGGGCTCCCTGTACAACGGCAGCAGGTCGGCGGCGACGGCGTCGACGGCCCTCCGGTCGAGCCACGCGTCACTTCCCAGCCGCTCCCGGCCGGCCGCCGTCAGGTGCACCTGCGACCAGCCCTCACCGGGGCGTTCGCCGACCCGCATCAGGTCGTCGCGGCCCAGGGCCACGAGGCGGGCCGCGTTGCGCTCGCCGATGCGCCCGTAGGCGACGGTCTCGACCTCGAGACCGGGGACGATCGCCTTGACCGCCTGTACCCCGGCATCCGCCCCCCGCTCGTCGACGAGGTCGTGCACGAGGATGTCGAAGCCCTCGGCCGCGAGCCGGCCCGCGACGTCGGCGAGCAGGGCGTCGTGCCCCTCGACGGTCGTCGTCGGGAGCGACGAGAAGGCCGTCGTCGTGTCGCGGCGCAGGACCGTCGAGTAGACGAGCGGGCGCCAGGTCTCCTCCGGCATCCGCAGCCACCCGACCATGGCGTCGAGGACCCGCTGCTCCTCGTTCTCCGGTCGCATGGCGGCGATGACCGCGTCGTAGCCGTCGGGGGCGACCTCGTGCACCCGATCGAGCGGACCGTGCATGAACGCCTTGCGGGCGCGGGCGCTGGCGAACTCCAGCACGGCCTTCGAGAGGGCGACCTCACGGTCGGGGTGTGCGGCCTCGCCGCAGGCGGTCGCGACGACGACGTCGTCGCCGGGACCGGTGCCGACGACGTAGAGGTTGGGCACGCCGAAGTCGGTGGCGCCGAGCTTGACGGTCACGTCGACGCCGGCCGAGCGCAGGGCGCCTAGCACGACGAGGGTCGAGGGATCGGTCACCTCGTCGAGCTCGACGACGCGGCCGGCGTCGAGGGCGCGGAAGGTCAGGCCGTTGCCGTCCCGCTGGAAGATCTCGAGCACGGCGTGGCTCACGGCCTGCGCGCGCGTGGACCCGGCCCCGAGGCCGTTGCTCACGGGAGTGGTCAGCCACCCACCCGGGGGCGGCGCGGGCAGCTCGCCGCCCGAGCTGGCCACGAACTCGGCCGGTGCCCAGACGGTGGCGTCGTCCCGCAGGCGGCGGGTCGGCCACCACACGAGGGGCCGGTCGTCGTCGAAGTCGGCCCCCGCGGGCAGCCCGAGCGTGCGCGGGTCGACGACGGCATCCTCGCCGAGACGGGCGCGCAGCTCGGCGAGGCTGCCCTCCTCCTGCCGGGACGACGGCAGCGACCGGGCGGCCGTCGCGTGCTCGACGCACTCGCCGAGCGCACCGACGCGGGCCCGCTGCTGGGTGGGGCCGTAGCCGATGCCGCCGCTCGTGCGCTCGCCCTCGCTCCACCATGACTGCCACACGGGCACGCCCACGTGGTCGAACGGGGTCAGCGAGAACTCGACGAGGTTGTCGGCGCCGAGGAGGCCCACGAAGCGGTCGGTGACGGCGGCGAGCGCGGGGTCGCCAGGCGTGTCATAGCCGCCGGGGTGCCGGGTCACCGCGGGGTCGGTGCCACCCACGCCCTGGGGCCCGTCGGGGTGGCCGGTGGGCTCGGCGGGCTCGGCGGGCTCGGCGGGCTCGGTGGGCTCGGTGGGCTCGGTCATGCGCGACTCGTCCATGACGCCAGCATGCCGTTCATCGAGTCGGTGAGCGCGGCCTGCAGCAGCGGCCCGTACGTGATGCGGCCGACCCCGAGCCGGGCGAACCGCTCGAGGTCGTGCTTGACCGGGTGGGCGGTGCAGTTGACCGGCACGTCGACCGCGGCGACGACGGCGGTGATGAGCTCGTCGTCGTCCTGGATGCGCACCGGGTACACGCTGTCGGCGCCCGCCGTCACGAGGGCCCGCAGCCGCTCGACGGCCTCGTCGAGCACCGCCGCGGGGTTCTCGGCGTGCAGGAACAGGTCGGTCCGCGCGTTGAGCCACAGGGGCACACCCGCGGCGTCGGCGGCGGCCCGGATGCCGGCCACGTACGTCGCGTGCTCGTCGGACGTCCGCAGCCTCCCGGCCTCCGAGTGCACGGTGTCCTCGACGTTCAGCCCCGCCCCGCCGGCCTCGATGAGACCGGCCACGAGGGCGGCCGGCTCCTGGCCGTATCCCGCCTCGAGGTCGATGGAGACCGGGACGTCGACGGAGTCGACGATGCGACGGGCGGCGGCGACGACGTCCTCGAACCGCTGCTCCTCGTGGTCACCCTCCCCACGTGAGTCGGCGAGGGGGTGGCTGCCGATGGTGAGGGCGTCGAACCCGGCGGCCAACGCGGTGCGGGCCGACCACGCGTCCCAGACCGTCGGCAGCACGAGGGGGCGGCGCTGCTCGCGGGCACCCTCGTGCAGGGCGCCGAGCCGTCGGGCTCGCTCCAGCAGGTCGGTCGGGACGGATGGGCTCATCGGCGGGCTCCTCGCGGGGCGGCCGGGTGCCCGGGTCGGTGCCGGGCAGGCTCGGACCGGCCACCGGTCCACGACGGTCGTACCCCGCGAGGGGTCGTCGTGCGACGACCCCTCGCGCTCGGCCCGGCGGGACCACGAGGTCAGCCGCCCACCGGAGCCGGCCGCCCGGCATCCGACGACGAGGAAGCAGGGGGTTGCGGCGGCAGGACGTGGTCGGCGACGGTGTCGGTCGACAGGCAGAGCGAGCAGACGAAGGCGTCGTGCGTCGCGCAGCGCATCATGTCGGGCCGCTCGAAGTCGTGGTGGCAGACGTGGCACGGCAGTGTCACCCCCGAGGGGTTGCCGTGCTCGTCGAGCATCGGCAGGTCGATGCCGTCGTCGGTGCGGCGCAGGTAGTAGCGCCCCTTCGTCGCGACGGCGATGACGGGCGGCAGCACGAGGGCCAGGCCGATGGCGACGAGCGGGGAGTACGGACGCACCGCCTCGCCGAGCCCGCCGAAGAAGGCGAGGATCGAGACGCCGGCGGCGGCGAGCATCGAGCCGAACCCGACCGGGTTGACGTCGTAGAGCATCCCGCGGCGGAACTCCGGCTGCTTCGGCGAGAGCCCGAGCAGGTACTTGTTGATCGCGATGTCGCTCGCGACGACGACGATCCAGGCCATGCCGCAGTTGGCGTAGAACCCGAGGATGGTGTTGAGGAAGTCGAACATGTTCGCCTCCATGAGCACCAGCGCGATGAGCAGGTTGACGCCGAGGAAGACGAGCCGGCCGGGGTAGTGCTTCGTGATGCGGGTCCAGCTGTTGGTCCACGCGAGCGAGCCGGAGTACGCGTTCGTCACGTTGATCTTGACCTGGCTGATGACGACGAGCACGACCGCGAGGGTCATCGCGAGCCAGGCCGGCATGAAGCCTTGGTAGATCTCGAGGAACTGGTGCACCGGCTCGTTGGCGACCGACGCGCCGTCGGTGACGTTGGCGATGAGGTAGACGGCGAGGAAGAGGCCGACGACCTGCTTGACGGCGCCGAAGAAGACCCAGCCGGGGCCGGCCATGACCATCGCGGTCCACCAGCGGCGCGAGTTCTCGGGCGTCTTGGGCGGCATGAAGCGCAGGTAGTCGATCTGCTCGGCGATCTGGGCGATGAGCGAGAGGCAGACGCCGGCGGCGAGCATGACCGAGCCGAGGCTGGGCGCGCCCTGGCCGTCCTCGCCCTGGTAGGCGAAGAACGTCTCGACCGAGTCGGGGTGGCTGGCGACGAGGTAGACGAACGGGGCGACCATGAGCAGCAGCCACAGCGGGGTCGTCCAGACCTGCAGCTTCGAGAGCACCTTCATGCCGTAGACGACGAGCGGGAAGATGATGATGGTCGAAACGGCGTACCCGATGGGCAGTGGGATGCCGAGGCCGAGGTCGAGCCCCTGCGCCATGATTGAGCCCTCGAGGGCGAAGAAGATGAAGGTGAACGTCGCGAAGATGACGTTGGTGACGACCGAGCCGTAGTAGCCGAACCCGCTGCCTCGCGTGATGAGGTCGAGGTCGACGTTGTACCGGGCCGCGTAGTACGCGAGAGGGAAGCCGGTGAGGAAGATGACGACGGTGAAGACGAGGATGCCCCACAGGGCGTTCGTCGTGCCGTACGCGATGCCGATGTTGGCGCCGATGGCGAAGTCGGCGAGGTAGGCAATCCCGCCGAGGGCCGACACCGCGACGACGCCGGTCGACCACTTCCGGTAGCTGCGCGGGGCGAACCGGAGGGTGTAGTCCTCGAGCGTCTCGCGGGTGGCGGTGAGCGTGTCGAGCTCGGCGGATGCCGGTGGGCCGGCGTCGGTGGCCGTGGGCGGGTTCGGTCGTGGTGCAGACGGTTCCGTGCGGTCGATCTGGGTCATGGCGGGCCTTCGTCCGGAGGGACGACCCCGACGGGCCCGTGGCGTGGCGGGCCCGTCAGGGCCGCGGTGCCAGCGACAAAGGTAGGGACGGCGTGTTTCGTCCGGATATCGCCACCGTTGCGTTCTCCGACAGCCGCGTCAGCGGGCTGGCGTGGGCGTCGTCGCCGAGCCAGCGGGCGACCGACCCCTCACCGTGCAGCTGCAGCAGGGTCGCGGGGCGGGCGGTGGTCGGCGCCGGGCCGCTGCCGTCGGTGTGGCTGCTGCTGTGGCTGGTGTCGTCGCGGGCGTCGGCGCTGGTGTCGGCGCCGCTCAGGCGGTGGCCCAGCGTGGTGACGGAGTCGAGGCAGCGGGACCCGCCGAGCAGGGCCGGGTCACGGCGGCTGTCGGGGTCGACGAGGGTGGCCTCGGCGAGCAGCGGTCGGCCGTCGATCGTCGACGACAGGCGGGTGTCGAGGCGACCGCCCTGCTCGCCGGTGCGACCGAGCACGACCGTCTCGCGCAGGGTGGCCCGGGCCGACCCCTCGAGGGTCACCGTGGTCGTGCGGGTGACGTCGGCGCCGTCGGAGACCACGAACGGCAGGCCCGCCCAGGCGAGCCCACCACGGTCGGCGACGCGCGCGGTGACGTCCCACCGGGCGCTCCCGCCGCGCATGTCGTACGCGACCGTGCCTGCGGTCTCGACGATCTCGAGCAGCAGGCCCGGTCCGACGGTGACCTCGACGCGCACGTCGTCGCCGGCCAGCAGCAGCGCCTCGGTGGCGACGAGCGCGACCCGGACGCGGCCGTGCCGGTCGGGCAGGCGACGGGCGCCGAGCTGGGCCCCGGCCAGCCGCACCCGGGGTGGCCGGCCGGGTCCGGTCGCGGCCGGGGCGACCTCAATGACGGTGCGACGCGGCATCCGGCTCGCTCTCGTGCGTGTGGACGTGGGAGATGACGGTGCCGTCGGCCAGCAGGTGGCTGTGCGGCGCCATCGGCCCGGGGTCGACGGGGGTGTGGTCGCCGGCGGAGACGCGCGTCACCATCTCGCGCACCCAGCCGAGCAGGGCCTCGACGGACGCGGGGTCGTGGCGCGACAGCGCGAGGACGGGGCGGCCGTCTCGGGCCTCGCCGGCGTCCGCGACCATGCGGGCGACGTCGACACCGACGTAGGGAGCGAGGTCGGTCTTGTTGACGACGAGCAGGTCGGCTCGACCGATGCCGGGGCCGCCCTTGCGCGCGACGTCACCGCCGCCGGCCACGTCGAGGACGAAGATCTGCGCGTCGACGAGGGCGGGGCTGAAGGTCGCGGTGAGGTTGTCTCCGCCCGACTCGACGAGCACGACGTCGAGGGGGGCGAAGTCGTGCTCGAGGTCCTCGACGGCGAGCAGGTTGGGGGTGACGTCGTCGCGGATCGCGGTGTGGGGGCAGGCCCCGGTCTCGACCGCGCGGATGCGCTCGACGTCGAGAACGCCTGCGCTGCGGAGGAACTGGGCGTCCTCGTCGGTGTAGATGTCGTTGGTGATGACACCGAGCTGCAGCTCGCTCGACAGGCCGCGGCACAGCAGGGCGATGAGCGAGCTCTTGCCGGTGCCGACCGGCCCGGCCACGCCGAGGCGGAAGGACCGGGTGCGGGGGGCGGCGGTGGTGGGGTCAGGCACTGAACAGTCTCCTCGTGGTGGTGGCGTGGGCCTCGGCGTGGGCGTCGATCATCGGGGCGCCCTGGGCGGGGATGTCCTCGGGGCGGGTGAGCGGGGCGACCTCGTCGGCCATCGCGTCGATGGCCGGGTGCAGCGCGAGCACCCAGCGCATGCCCTCGGTCGGGTCGAGCGGCACGAGCTTGAGGGCCGCCGACACGATGGACTGGACGTCGTCGTAGCCGGCGAGGCACGCGACCTGCCGCGCGTCGAGCCCGGTGACGGCGCCGACGACTCCGAGCACGACGGGGCGCGGGAGCGGTGTGCGCCGGTCGACGTGGGCGCCGATCTCCTTGGGCCACAACCCGGTCGCGAGCCGGAGGTAGCCGCGGCCGAGGGCGAACGACGCCTGCCGGATCGCGGCGCTCGGGGTGCGCGCGCACCAGGCGTCGGTCACCGGCTCGAGGTCACGGTCGCCGTCGAGCCACCGGTGGCGGGCGACGACGGCGGCCGCCGCCTCGGTGCGGGTGACGGTGGCGAGCCGGGTCTTCGCGTAGGCCGGCACCTCGTGCAGACGCCGGCCGTCGGCGGTGAGCCCGGCGAGGACCGCCGGCTCGAGCCCGGCCGAGTGGGCGTGCGAGCCGGTCGGCAGGCGCGCGTCGGCGAGCATAGCCAGCACGAGCTCGGGCGAGCTCACGGCCGACCCCGCCGCGCGCGGGGCGAGGTGTGGGCCGGGCGCCGGCCGACCGGCATCCTCGGGCACGTCGGGGATGCCGGTCGGCGCACCGGGCGCGCCGGCGCGCGTTTGCTCACCACGCCCACCTCAGAACAGCGAGTAGAGCTGGGCCATGGGCAGGCTCTCGGCGGGGGCGGGCTCGACGACCTCTCCGTCGACGCGGATGGTGAACGTCTCGGGGTCGACCTCGATCGTGGGCAGGGCGTCGTTGTTGACCATCTGCGCCTTGCCGACGCCGCGGGTGTCGGTGACCGCGGCCAGGCCGCGGCGCAGCCCGAGGCGGTCGGCGAGGCCGTCGTCGAGGGCGGCTGGGGAGACGAACGACAGAGAGAGGTCGGCTCCGACGGCATCCCCGAACGACGGCCGCATGAGCACCGGCTGCGGCGTGGGGATCGAGGCGTTGGGGTCGCCCAGCGCGCCCCAGGCGATGGCGCCGCCCTTGAGCACGACGGCGGGGCGCACGCCGAAGAAGGCGGGGTCCCACAGCACGAGGTCGGCCAGCTTGCCGACCTCGACGGAGCCGATGTGGGCGTCGAGCCCGTGAGCGACGGCCGGGTTGATCGTGTACTTCGCGACGTAGCGGCGGGCGCGCTCGTTGTCGGCGGGCAGGCCGCCCCCGAGGTCGCCGCGCCGGGCCTTCATGACGTGCGCCACCTGCCATGTGCGCGTGATGACCTCGCCGATGCGGCCCATCGCCTGCGCGTCGCTCGACGTGATCGACATGGCGCCCATGTCGTGCAGGACGTCCTCGGCGGCGATGGTCGTGGCGCGGATGCGCGACTCGGCGAAGGCGAGGTCCTCGGGGACGGCCGGGTTGAGGTGGTGGCAGACCATGAGCATGTCGAGGTGCTCGGCCACGGTGTTGACGGTGTGCGGCAGCGTCGGGTTGGTCGAGCCGGGGATGACGTGGGGCAGCCCCGCGACGGTGAGGATGTCGGGCGCGTGCCCGCCGCCGGCGCCCTCGGCGTGGAAGGCGTGGATCGAGCGCCCGGCGATGGCGCCGACCGTCGACTCGACGAAGCCGGCCTCGTTGAGGCTGTCGCTGTGCAGCGCGACCTGCAGCCCCCACTCGGCCGCGGCGCTGAGCGCGGCGTCGATGGCGGCGGGGGTCGAGCCCCAGTCCTCGTGCACCTTGTAGCCGCCGGCGCCGGCGAGCGCCTGCTCGCGCAGCCCCTCGGCGCTGACCGTGTTGCCCTTGCCGAGCAGGAGGAAGTTCATCGGGTAGCCGTCGAGCGCGCGGTGCAGCGTCTGAAGGTGCCACGCCCCGGGCGTCACCGTCGTCGCCTTGGAGCCCTCGCTCGGCCCGGTGCCCCCGCCCGCGAGCGTCGTCAGCCCGGTCGCCAGCGCCTCGTGGATCTGCGACGGCGAGAGGAAGTGGACGTGCAGGTCGATGCCGCCGGCGGTGAGGATCTTGCCCTCGCCGGAGATGACGTCGGTCGACGGGCCGATGCGCAGCGCCGGGTCGACGCCGTCGGCGATGTCGGGGTTGCCGGCCCGCCCGATGCCGACGATGCGCCCGTCGCGGATGCCGACGTCGGCCTTGACGACGCCCCACCAGTCGAGCACGACGGCGTTGGTGACGACGGTGTCCGGGGCGCCCTCGGCCCGGGTCGTCGTGCCCTGCGCCATCGACTCGCGGATCGACTTGCCGCCGCCGAAGACCGCCTCCTCGCCGCCGACGGTGAGGTCGCGTTCGACCTCGATCCAGAGGTCGGTGTCGGCGAGTCTCACCTGGTCGCCGACGGTCGGTCCGTAGAGGGCGGCGTACTCGGCCCGGCTGATGCGCATCAGAGCACCCCGCCGTCGGTCTTGGCCTGGATGCCGGGGACGACCCGCCGACCGCGCACCGCCACGGCATCCACCCGCCGGGAGGCGCCGGGCTCGAACCGCTGCGACGTGCCCGAGGGGACGTCGAGGCGGAAGCCGTGAGCGGCGGCCCGATCGAAGTGCAGGGCGGCGTTGGCGTCGGGCAGGTGAAGGTGCGAGCCGATCTGCACCGGCCGGTCGCCGGTGTTCTCGACGACGAGGTTGAGGCGCTCGTCGTCGCGTCGGTCGGCGTTCAGCTCGACGTCACCCTCGCCGGTGCGGATCGCGCCGGGGCCGCTGCTGCTCGTGCCTGCCATGGGGTCGCCTCTCGTCGCAGTCAGGAGATCGGGTGGTGCAGCGTGACGAGCTTGCGCCCGTCGGGGAAGGTCGCCTCGACCTGCACGTCGGCGATCATCTCGGCCACGCCCTCCATGACCTGGTCGCGTGAGAGCACCTCGCGGCCGCTCTCCATGAGATCGGTGACGAGCGCTCCCTCGCGGGCCCGCTCGATGACCCACGTGCTGAGCAGGGCCACCGCCTCGGGGTGGTTGAGGCGCAGTCCGCGCGACAGGCGGTCGCGGGCGACCATGCCCGCCACGGCGAGCAGCAGCTTCTCGGTGTCGGCCGGGCTGAGGTTCACGGGTCAGTTGTACGACCTCGATGTGTCCGCCGTGTTTCGTGCCGGTCACCGACGCGTCGTCCGGATGCCGGCTCGCCGCGCGAGCGGGTCGCCGCGGTCCGGGTGGTGGGCCCCGTCGGGCTCGAACCGACGACCGGCGGATTAAAAGTCCGATGCTCTACCGACTGAGCTAGAGGCCCTGGTGGCCATCACGGTGCAGAGGCTCCACGGAGCCCTGCCTGGTCTGACCGCCGACGACAGGGTACCTGCGCCCGCGCCGGCACAGCCGGGCACTCCGGGCCGGTCGCCCCGGCGGCGCCCGAGAACCGCGACCGCAACCCTCTGTCGCGACAGGTCGGGCGGTGGGACCATCGGCCAGGAGGTCCACATGCCGCGTCAGACCATCTCGACGCCCGAAGCCCCGAGCTCGCCACTCTTCAGCCAGGCGGTGCGGGCCGGCTCGCAGGTCTTCATGTCCGGCACCACCGGTGTCGACCCGGCCACCGGCCGGATGGCCGGCGACGACATCCAGGCCCAGACCCGGCAGGCGATGACGAACTGCGAGGCCGTCCTGCGGGCCGCCGGGGCGACGCTCGACGACGTCGTCGAGGTCGGGGTGCTGCTCGCCGACCCCGGCGACTTCGCCGGCCTGAACGAGGAGTACGCCCGCTGGTTCGCCACCGACCCGCCGGCCCGGTACGTCGCCCGGCTCGGGCCCGCGGTCCCGGGTCTGCTCGTCTCCATCCGCATGACGGCCTTCTCGGCCTGACCGCGGGCGCGCGCCGGTGGGCCGCCGCAGCCCGGCCCGCCCACCGGCATCCGGTTAGGGTCGAAGGGCGTCGCCACCACCGACCCCAGGAGACCTGCATGAGCCTCGACCGTCCCGTTGCGCCCAACCCCTACGAGCTGCTGCCCGCGGTGGCCTCGTTCACCGTGACGAGCGACGACGTCACCGACGGTGCGCCCCTCAAGGACGACCAGGTCGCCGACAAGGGCGACACGTCGCCGCAGCTGTCGTGGAGCGGTGCGCCCGAGGGCACGCAGAGCTACGTCGTCACGTGCTTCGACCCCGACGCCCCGACCCCCTCCGGCTTCTGGCACTGGGTGCTCGTCGACGTGCCCGCCGACGTCACGTCCCTGCCCACCGGCGCAGCGGCGAACGACTTGCCGGGCAAGGCGTTCCACGTGCGCAACGACGGCGGTGGCCTCGGCTTCACCGGCGCCGCCCCGCCCGAGGGCGACATGCCGCACCGCTACTTCTTCGTCGTGCACGCGGTGTCGGAGCCCAGCCTCGGCGTCGACGAGTCCGCCTCACCCGCGGTCGTGTCGTTCAACCTCGCCTTCAAGACCCTCGGCCGCGCCGTGCTGCACGGCACCTACCAGCACTGAGACGAGCGGTCCGGATGCCGGGCAGCGGGGTGGGTGCGCCCGCTCGGCTGCCCGGCTGCCGCCGCCTGACGGCCTGCACGTCCGACCCCTGCCTCCACCCGGCGGGGTGGGGGCGCTGTCGATGACGCCGGGGCGTGTCCCCGGTCGGGTCTAGCCTGAACGGATGAGCGAGAACGAGCGGCGCGGACACCACCGCCCCGCGTTCATGAGCCCAGCGGCGATGGAGGCCCACGGCGGCGCGTACGACCCCACCGAGGAGATCCACGCGGCGCACGAGACCGCGTCGGCGCTCGTGCACGCCGGGCGGGCGGCCGCCGACCCCGACCTGACGACGCGGCTCGTCGCGATCGTCGACGACATCGGGCTGTCCACCCTCGCCGAGCTGTGGTCGCAGCGCCCGGCCCGCAGTCTTCCCGGTGCCCTGTGGCGGCTCTACGTGCTGCGCGAGTGGGTGCGCCGCGCGCCCGAGGAGGCCAGCCGCGAGTACGCCGCCGGCATGCGCTTCACGACCCCCGACCACGCCGTCGCCGGGGCGGCCGAGCCGCCCGGGCCGACCGAGATGAGCCGGGTCATCGACGAGATCCTGCGCGGCGTCTTCGAGGGCGACCTCGCCGTCGCGCTCGAGCGGGCCGCGGCCTTCTGCCGGGTCGTCTCGGCGGGCCGTGCCGACGTCTCCGTCGGTGACGCGGCGGCCGAGCAGGCCGCCAACGTGCTCGGCCTCGGCGACGACCTCGCCGCCTCGGCCCGGCTGTGGCGGGCCGACGCCCTCGCCTAGGTCGTCCACAGCGCGAGGCGGTCCCTTTGAACGATCGCGCCGATCGCCTTATCCTTGAAGACGCGTCGGGCCGCGGTAGCCCCGGGTCCCAAATTCAGCCGCTACGAGCGGCCCAGTGCCGAGAGGCGCTCCCGGCCCGACGTGACAACGTCCGAGGCACCCCGCAGACCGGGTCGATGCCTCGCGTGCAGACGGCCTGACGCCGCCCACCGGGCACCAACGCGAGCCCCTCCCCAGGGGTGAGCTGCACGCACGGCAGGGCCCCGCCATCCGGCGGACGAGACGTCGTCCACAGCCCTCACCATTCCCCGGTCAGCCACCACCCACAGCGCTTACATTGACCCCCATGACGACCGACCCGGGCGCCGGCGACCTGCTGGACCCCGACCTCCACGAGGAGATCGAGCTCGTCAGCGACCTCGTCGTCGCCGCGTCCGGCACCTCACGCCACTTCACCGCCGCCGAGGTCGACGTCCTGCTCGGCGTCGTCCCGCAGAACACGGACGCGATCGCGGCCAAGCCGACCCGTCGTCCCCTCGCGGGCAGGGTGGGCCGGGCCGACCCGGCGGAGCAGCCGGACCGGACGGAGCAGCCGCCTCCGGTCGAGGGTGAGGGCGCCACGACGGAGGGCCCGCAGGGCACGCGACCGGGCGGGACGGCATCCGACCCCCGTGGCGCGCGCCACGCCGACCGCGCCGACCATGCCGACGACCCGGACCCGGGGTCCGGCGGACGCTGACGTCCGTGTGAACGGAGGGTGACGCGTCGGTTGCGCCCTCGTGCCCGTTGGGTCGTAGCATCGTCACCGACCAGCCGCCGATCCGACCGGAGCACCCCCGTGGGCTTTCGCCTGACGCCTCAGGACACCAGCTTCTTCTCCCTCTTCGCGACCTCCGCCGGGCTCCTCGTCGACGCCACGCGTGAGCTGACGCGCTTTCTCGAGGTGGAGCCGTCCGGTCGGTCCGCCATCGCCCAGCGCCTGCGCGACCTCGAGCACGCCGCCGACGACTCGACGCACGAGGTGCTGAAGAAGGTCAACAGCAGCTTCATCACGCCGTTCGACCGCGAGGACATCCATGCCCTCGCCGCGTCGCTCGACGACTGCATGGACCTCATCGAGGAGACGGCCGACCTCATCGTGCTGTACCACATCGGTGACCTGCCGACGGGGCTCACGCAGCAGTTCGAAATCCTCGCCCGCATGGCGGAGGTGACGGCCGAGGCGATGCCGCGACTGCGCTCGCTCAAGGACCTCTCCAGCTACTGGATCGAGATCAACCGCCTCGAGAACCAGGCCGACGAGCTGCACCGCGCCATGGTCGCGGAGCTGTTCAACAACGCCACCGACGCCGTGTACGTCATCAAGCTCAAGGGCATCATCGACGGCTTCGAAGACGCCGCCGACGCCTTCGAGAAGGTGGCCCACGTCGTCGAGGGCATCGCGGTCAAGGAGTCCTGACCCCAGATGGACAGCAACATCCCGCTCCTCGGGGTGGTCGCGGTCGTGGCGCTCGCCATGGGCTTCAACTACACCAACGGCTTCCACGACGCGGCGAACGCGATCGCGACGTCCATCTCGACCCGCGCCCTGACGCCGCGCATCGCGCTCGCCATGGCCGCCGTCGCGAACCTCGTCGGTGCCTTCTTCGGCACCAAGGTCGCCCAGACCATCGGCAGCGGCATCATCGCCCAGCCACAGGGCGTCAACGGGCTGTGGCTCGTCGCCGCCGCCCTCGTCGGGGCCATCGGCTGGAACCTGCTCACGTGGTGGTTCGGGCTGCCGAGCAGCAGCTCGCACGCCCTCATCGGCGGCCTGGGTGGCGCGGCGCTGGTCGCCGGGGTGAGCGTGCAGTGGTCGGTGATCCTGCAGAAGGTCGTCATCCCGATGGTCATCTCGCCCTTCGCCGGGCTCGTGCTCGGCTACCTCGTGATGGTCGCCATCCTCTGGCTCTTCCGCAACGCCAACCCCGGTCGGGTCACCCGCGGCTTCCGCATGGCGCAGACCGCCTCGGCCGCCGCCATGGCCTTCGGTCACGGCCTGCAGGACGCCGCCAAGACCGCCGGTGTCGTCGTGCTCGCGCTCAACATCTCCGGTCACCACGACGACGAGTCGATCCCGCTCTGGGTGCTCGTGCTGTCCGCCATCGTCATCTCGGCCGGCACCTACGCCGGCGGCTGGCGCATCATGCGCACCCTCGGCCGCCGCATCATCGACCTGCAGCCGCCGCAGGGCTTCGCCGCCGAGACGACGGCCGCCGCGATCCTCTACGTCGCCGGCCTGTCGTTCGGGGCACCGATCTCGACGACGCACACGATCACCTCGGCGATCATGGGCGTCGGCGCCACGAAGCGCCTGTCGGCCGTCCGCTGGAGCGTGGCCGGCAACATCGTCGGCGCCTGGTTCCTCACCTTCCCCGGCGCGGCGCTCGTGGCCGTGCTGACGTGGTGGGTCACCTCCGTCTTCCGCTGACCCACGGGCTGACCACGCGCTGACTCGGCGGTGACGAGGATGCCGGGTGGCCGGCATCCGGTGGCGGTGACCACTCGACGGTGCCCAAGCGTCCTCTCGACGGTGCCGACGCGTCCTCTCGACGGTAGCCAAGCGACCTCCTGACGGTGCTTACGCGCCCTCTCGACGGGTGGACGCACGAGAGCGCGGATGCCGGGTGGCCGGCATCCGCGCTCTGCGGTCTTCGTGCGGGGTGGGCTCAGCCGAAGCGGCCCGAGATGTAGTCCTCGGTGGCCTGCTCGGTCGGGTTGTTGAAGATGCGGGTCGTGTCGTCGATCTCGATGAGGCGGCCGGGCTCGCCCGTCGCCTTGAGGTTGAAGAAGGCGGTGCGGTCGGAGACGCGGGCCGCCTGCTGCATGTTGTGCGTGACGATGACGATCGTGTACTCGGACTTCAGGTCGTTGATGAGGTCCTCGATGGCCAGCGTCGAGATCGGGTCGAGCGCCGAGCAGGGCTCGTCCATGAGCAGCACCTGCGGCTGCACGGCGATGGCGCGGGCGATGCAGAGGCGCTGCTGCTGACCGCCCGAGAGGCCGGCGCCGGGCTTGGCGAGGCGGTCCTTGACCTCGGTCCAGAGGTTGGCGCCCTTGAGCGAGCTCTCGACGATGCCGTCGAGGGTCTTCTTGTTCTTGACGCCGTTGAGGCGCAGGCCCGCGGCGACGTTGTCGTAGATCGACATCGTCGGGAACGGGTTGGGGCGCTGGAAGACCATGCCGACGGTGCGGCGCACGGTGACCGGGTCCATGGCGCTGTCGTAGAGGTCCTGGTCGTCGAGCATGACCTTGCCCTCGACGCGCCCGCCGGGGATGACCTCGTGCATGCGGTTGAGGGTGCGCAGGAAGGTCGACTTGCCGCAGCCGGAGGGCCCGATGAAGGCCGTGACCGAGCGCGGCTCGACCGTCATCGACACGCCTTCGACCGCCTTGAACGCCCCGTAGAAGACGTTGAGGTCGGTGACGTCGATTCGCTTTGCCATCTGTGCAGTCGCTTTCTTACTTCTTGACGGAGCCGAAGTGCGCGATGACCCGGCCGATGAGGTTGAGCAGCAGCACGAGCACGATGAGCGTGAGGGCCGCGCCCCACATGCGCTCGGCCGCGGTGGCGAGGGCGAAGTCGCCGCGGTCCTGGTTGATCATCATCGGCAGCGTCGGGAAGTTGCCGGCGAACAGGTCCCGCTGGAAGTTCTTCGTGTACGGCGCGAGGATCAGCAGCGGCGCCGTCTCGCCCATGATGCGGGCGAGGCCGAGCAGCACGCCGGTGACGATGCCCGAGAACGCGGTGCGCAGCACGATGCGCACGACGGTCACGTACTTCGGCACGCCGAGGGCGTACGAGGCCTCGCGCAGCTCGTTCGGCACGAGCTTGAGCATCTCCTCGGTCGACCTGACGATCACCGGGATCATGAGCAGCACGAGGGCGAGCGCGGCCGCGAAGCCCGAGCGCTCGATGCCGAACGTCGTGACCCACACCGCGTAGATGAAGAGCGCGGCGACGATCGAGGGCACACCCGAGAGGATGTCGACCATGAAGCTGATCGCCCTGGCGAGGTGGCCGCGGCCGTACTCGACGAGGTAGACGGCGGTGAGGATGCCGATCGGCACCGCGATGAGGGCCGTGACCCCCGCCATCATCAGCGTTCCCTCGATGGCGTGACGGGCGCCGCCGCCGGGGTCGTCGGAGTTGATGTTGCGCTGGTTGCCGGTCCACCACACGCTCGTCGTCAGCAGGGAGAAGCCCTTGCTGATGACGACGTAGAGGATCCAGACGAGCGGGATCATGACGATTCCGAAGGCCAGCCACATGACCACCTTGGCGACGACGTCCTTGACGGCGCGGGCCCGGTGGGGGTTGTTCATCTCGCTGACGGCGTCGCCGGCGGGGCGCCCACCGGGGGGAGTGGCACCGTCCTGCGGCGTCCCGGAGCCGGCGGCGATGTCACGCCCGCCGGTCGTGGCCCCGGTCGCGCCGGTCGCGCCTCGGCCGGCGGGGCCGCGGCTGTCGCGGCCGTCACGGCTCTCGCGGGTCGTGGTGCTCATTCGGTGAACGCCTTCCTGCGCTCGATGACGACGCGGGCGATGCTGTTGACGACGAAGGTCAGCACGAAGAGCACGAGGCCGGCGGCGATGTAGGCGCCGGTGCGGCTGGGGTTGCTGAACTCCGCCGCGTTGTTGGCGATCTTCGACGCGAACGTCTCACCGCCGTTGAAGAGCGAGAAGGTCCAGGGGCTCGAGTCGTTGAGGCCCGAGACGAGGAACGTGACGGCGATGGTCTCGCCGAGGGCCCGGCCGAGCGCGAGCATGGCGGCCGAGATGACGCCCGGCTTGCCGAAGGGCAGCACGGCGGTGCGGATCATCTCCCACTTCGTGGCGCCGAGGGCGAGGGCGCCCTCCTTGTGGGCCAGCGGGGTCTGGTCGAAGATCTCGCGCGAGAGCGCGGTGACGATCGGCAGCACCATGATCGCGAGCACGATGCCGATGAAGAAGATCGTGCCGCCGGTGATGCCGGTACGGGCCAGCAGCGGGAACCACCCGAAGGTGTCCTCGATCCAGCCCTGGATGGGCTTGAAGAAGGGGCCGAAGGTGATCAGGCCCCAGAGGCCGTAGACGATCGAGGGCACGGCGGCGAGCAGGTCGACGAGGGCCGCGGCGGGCTTGCGCATCCAGGTCGGCGCGTACTGCGTGAGGAAGAGGGCGACGGCGACGCCGAACGGGACGGCGATGACCATCGCGAGCGTCGACGCGGCGACGGTGGTCCAGAGGAACTCGAGGATGCCGAACGCCGGGGCGTCGCCGCCCGGAGCCCACACGCGCGAGGTGAAGAAGTTGGCGTCGTTGTCGAGCAGCGCCGGCACGGCCTGGACGACGAGGAACACCGCGATGAGCGAGACGATGGCGATGACGAGCACGCCGGAGGCGGTGGCGGCGCCGCCGAAGAGGCGGTCGCCGAGCCGGCCGGTCGAGGCGCGGTCACCCTCGAGCGGGGGCCGACCCTCGGGGTCGGGCAGCTGGTCGGCCACGGAGACGCCGGTGACGCTGGACACCTCGGTCCTCCTGGGTTGGGGCTGATGGGGCGGGGTCGTGCGGGGTCGTGCGGGGTCGTGCGGGGTCGTGCGGGGTGCTTCGGGTGGCGCGGCTCAGGTGCGGCGCCGGTGCGCGCGAGGGCGGGCGCCGGGACCGGCGCCCGCCCTCGTCGGCGGTCAGGAGATGCTGTCGACCGCGGCCTGGACCTTGGTGGCGACGTCGCTCGGCAGCGGCGCGTAGCCCTGCTCGGCGAGCTTGCCCTGCAGGTCGTTCGACGCGAACGTCTTGAGGAAGGCCTTGACCTTCTTGCCGGTCTCGGCGTCGGCGTACTTCGAGCAGACGATCTCGTAGGTGACGAGGACGATCGGGTAGGCCCCGGCCTCCTTCGTCGCGTAGTCGATCTTGAGGGCGAGGTCGTTGCCCGTGCCGGTCTGCTTCGCGGTGGCGACGGTCTTGCCGGCCGACTCGGCGGTCAGCTCGACGGGGCCTGCGCCGGTGTCGATCTGGGCCATCTTGAGGTCGTTCTGCTGGGCGTAGGAGAGCTCGACGTACGTGATGCCGCCGTCCTGGCCCTTCGTCGCGGTGGCGACGCCGGCCGACTTCTCCTTGCCCTCGCCCTTGCCGGTCCACTTCTTGCCGGTCTCGTAGCTCCACGCGTCGGGCGCGGCGGCCTTGAGGTACTTGGTGAAGTTCTCGGTCGTGCCCGACTCGTCGGAGCGGAAGTAGACCTTGATCGGGGTGCTCGGCAGCGTGACGCCCGAGTTGAGCGCGGCGATGGCCGGGTCGTTCCACGTCGTGATCTGGCCGTCGAAGATCTTGGCCGCGACCTCGGCGTCGAGCACGAGCTTGTCGACGCCCTGCACGTTGTAGGCGATGGCGATGGGGCCGGTGACCATCGGCAGGTTGAGGGCGGGCGAGCCGCAGGCCTGGGCGGCGGCCTCGGACTCGATGGTGCCGTCCTTCTCCTCGGTCTTGAGCGCTGAGTCGGAGCCGGCGAAGTCGACCTGCTTGGCGATGAACTGCTTGATGCCCGCGCCCGAACCCGAGGGGTTGTAGTCGATGGTCGCGTCGGCGCAGTTCTCCTGGTACGTCGAGATCGCCTCGTCGATGGCGTTCTTCTGGGCCGAGCTGCCCTCGGCCTTGAGGTTGCCGGAGAAGCAGTCACCGCTGGCGGCGCTGGACTCGGTGGATCCGCCGGCGCCGGCGCCCGCGGAGGAGCCGTTGTTCTCCGACGCGCAGGCCGACAGGAGCAGGGCTCCCGACAGGGCGACGGCGCCGAGGACGGTGGAGCGTGAAACTGACACGAGCGTGGTCCCTCTCGATGGGGGGTGAGGTCTGTGGGTGGAGCGTCGGACTCCCTCGAGCGACGCTGCTGGAAAGTTCATCCATCGGCGAAGATAGGTGCGCCGGGTGACCAGTTCGCCCTGTCCGGTGAACCGCAGGTGAACGGGTCGTGGCGAGTTGGGGGCCGGGCTTGTCTCGGCTGGCGGGGGCGTGCGCCCCGGCGCAGGATCGTCCTTTTCGACCCGTCGTCGCGGGTCGGCCGGCGTCAGTTGTAGACGCGCTCCACGCCGACGACGCGGGCCTCAGGGCCGCGACCGGTGAGGTGGCAGACGAGGGTCTCGCCCTTGCGCAGCTTCGAGTCGGCCGCGGTGTGCAGCTCCTCGGTGAGGTAGCCGCCTCGCTCGTGCCCCTCCGCCACCCGCCCGATGAGCAGGTCGACGAGGGTGGGCAGCACGGGGCCGTGGCTGCAGATGGCGGACGGGTCGGCGTGCTCGAGCAGGCGCTCCAGCTCGTGGGCGGCGCCGGCGCGATCGTGCTCGAAGCCCTCCTCGGACAGGCTGTCGCGGCGGC
The DNA here is from genome assembly GCF_003635045.1 of Terracoccus luteus. Lineage (NCBI taxonomy): Bacteria > Bacillati > Actinomycetota > Actinomycetes > Micrococcales > Intrasporangiaceae > Terracoccus > Terracoccus luteus. The sequence continues at coordinate 195,419 of NZ_RBXT01000001.1, forward strand.
GCAGCTTGAGCCCGGCAGCGCGGGTGTAGGGCTCGACGGTCGAGACGCACCGGGCCGACGACGACGTCGTCACGCGCTGCACGCCGTAGGCCTCGAGCACCGGCGCGATGGCGCGGGCCTGCTCGCGGCCCACCGCGTCGAGCGGGCGCTCACGGTCGTCGGAGCCGGTGAAGCGCGAGCGCGGCTGGGCCTTCGCGTGGCGCACGACGACGAGCGGCCACGTGCGCAGCACGCCGTCGCGCTCGGCCCGCACCAGTGCGAGCAGCTGGCGCCGGTCGCGGGCGTAGTCGAGGCGGTCGTGGGCGCTCTTGACGTCGAGCCAGGCGACCTCGTCGATCTCGTGCTCGAGGATGCCGGAGCCGCCCGTCACGCGGGCCGCCCAGTAGTGCACGCGCTTGGTCACCGGCCGCCCGACGGCGTCGAGCAGCGGGTACTCGGCGGTCGGGAGCGGCAGGCCGACGCGCACCGTGAGGCCGGTCTCCTCGAGCGTCTCGCGGGCCGCGGCGACGCACGGCTGCTCGCCCGGGTCGAGCTTGCCCTTGGCCCAGCTCCAGTCGTCGTACTTCGGGCGGTGCACGAGCGCGACCTGCAGCTGCCCGTCACGGCGGCGCCACGGCAGGGTCCCGGCGGCAGGGATGACGGACACGGGCGTCAGTCTGCCCGACCCCGCGCCCGGGGTCGCGTCGACGCACGGACCCGGCCCCCCGGCATCCACCCTCGACAGGTCAGCGGCGGCGGGCCTTGCGACGCCGCTTGTCGTGACGCTCGATGAGCTTGGCCTGCAGGTCGTCGAGCTGCTCGCCCGCCTCGTTCTGGTGGTGGCGCACCCAGCGACCGTCGGAGCCGAGGTCCCAGCGGGAGGTCGTCTCGGCGAAGCCGAGGTCGATGAGGTCGCGCAGCTCGTCGACGTGGCTGGGGTCGGTGATCCGCACGAGGGCCTCGACGCGGCGGTCGAGGTTGCGGTGCATCATGTCGGCGCTGCCGATGTAGACCTGCGGGTCGCCGCCGTGCTCGAACCAGAACACCCGGGAGTGCTCGAGGAAGCGGCCCAGCACCGAGCGGACACGGATGTTCTCGCTCAGGCCCTCGACGCCGGGGCGCAGCGCGCAGATGCCGCGCACCCACACGTCGACGGCGACGCCCGCCATGCTCGCGCGGTAGAGGGCGTCGATGACAGCTTCGTCGACGATGGAGTTGGCCTTGACGACGATGCGCCCGCGCGGGTCGTTCTTGCCGCGGGCGCGCTGCAGCGCGATCTCCTGCTCGACGAGCTCCACCAGGCCCGAGCGCACCGAGCGGGGGGCGACGAGCAGGCGCTTGAACCGGCTGCGCGGGGCGAACCCGCTGAGCAGGTTGAACAGGCGCGAGAGGTCCTCGCCGACCTGGGGGTCGGTCGTGAAGAGGCCGAAGTCCTCGTAGACGCGCGCCGTCTTGGGGTTGTAGTTGCCGGTGCCGACGTGGCAGTAGCGCACGAGGCCCTCGGACTCCTGGCGCACGACGAGGCACAGCTTGGCGTGGGTCTTGAGGCCGACGACGCCGTAGACGACGTGGACACCCGCCTCCTCGAGCTTGCGCGCCCAGCTGATGTTGTTGACCTCGTCGAACCGGGCCTTGATCTCGACGACGGCGAGCACCTGCTTGCCGGCCTCGGCGGCGTCGATGAGGGCGTCGACGATGGGGGAGTCGCCCGAGGTGCGGTAGAGCGTCTGCTTGATGGCGAGCACCTTGGGGTCCGCCGCCGCCTGCTCGATGAACGCCTGCACCGAGGTCGAGAACGAGTTGTACGGGTGCTGGACGAGGACGTCCTTGCCCCGCACCGCGGCGAGCAGGTCGATCGCCTTGCTGCTCTCGGCCGGCGCGAAGTCGGGGTGCGAGCGCGGCACGAACTTCGGGTACTCGAGGTCGCTGCGGTCGACGTCGGCGACGGTGAACAGGCCCCGCAGGTCGAGGGGGGTGGGCAACCGGTAGATCTCCCGCTCGCTGATCTGCAGCTCGCGGGCGAGCATGTCGAGCACCTTGGGGTCGATGTCCTCCTCGACCTCGAGCCGGATGGGCGGGCCGAAGCGGCGCCGGGTCAGCTCCTTCTCGAGGGCGGTGAGCAGGTTCTCGGCGTCGTCCTCCTCGACCTCGAGGTCCTCGTTGCGGGTGACGCGGAAGCTGAAGTGCTCCTGCACGACCATGCCGGGGAAGAGCTGGTCGAGGTGGCTCGCGATGACGTCCTCGAGCGGCACGAAGCGGGTGCGCTGCTCCTCGGCGTCGATGTCCTCGTCGACGCGGATGAAGCGCGGCAGGCTCGGCGGCACCTTGACGCGGGCGAAGTGCTCGGAGCCCGTCTTCGGGTTCTGCAACAGCACGGCGAGGTTGAGCGAGAGCCCGGAGATGTACGGGAACGGGTGCGCCGGGTCGACGGCGAGGGGGGTGAGGACGGGGAAGACGCGGTCCTCGAAGAAGCGGTGCAGCGGGTCGCGGTCGCCGTCGTCGAGGTCGCTCCACCGCACGATGGTGATGCCCTCGCCCTCGAGGGCCGGGCGGACGTCGTTGTGGAAGACGGCGGCGTGCTGGTTCATCAGCTCGTGCGCCAGCCGGGCGATGCGCTCGAGCAGCTCGCGCGGCTCGAGGCCGGCCGAGCTGCGCACCGCCAGGCCGGTGGCGATGCGGCGCTTGAGGCCCGCCACACGCACCATGAAGTACTCGTCGAGGTTGCTCGCGAAGATGGCGAGGAAGCGGGTGCGCTCGATGAGGGGCACCGCCGGGTCCATCGCGAGCTGGAGAACGCGCTCGTTGAACTGCAGCCACGACAGCTCGCGCTCGAGGTAACGGTCGACGGGCAGCTCGTCGGGGGCGGCCTCGGCGGCGCCGGTCGCCTGACCCACGAAGCGGCCGTTCGGCCCCCGGGCCGGCGCCCGGCGCGAGGGGACGGTGCTCGTGAACGAGCTGACCTCGGAGGTCTCGAGCCCGGTCTCCGGGTCGAGGCCCGGCCGGTCGGTGCGCTCGGGGCTCTCCGTGCGGTCGGCACGCTCGGCTCGTTCGCCGTTGGGGAGGACGTCGGTGACGTCGGTGCGCTCGAGGCTGCCGGTGCTCATGCGCCTTATCGTGGCACCTGCAGGCAACGACAGGGTGAACGAGTCTCGGCCGTCGGTCGATTCGCGCCGAGCACCCGTCGCGAGCGAGCCGGATGCCGGGCAGCCGCCTCTGCGTGGGAGCTCCCTCGGGCGAGGGACCCTCAGGCGTCGCGGCGGGCGAACTGCCGGTGCACCTCGCGGTCGACGAAGCCCAGCCGGGTGTAGGTGCGGACGGCCGCGACGTTGTCCTCGTCGACGTAGAGCTCGACCTCGCGCAGGCCGCGGCCGGCGAGGTGGTCCAGCCCGAGCACGGTGACGACCCGGCCGAGTCCGTGTCCCTGCTCGCCCGGGTGCACCCCGACGACGTAGACCTCGCCCACGTCGCCCTCCGGCGGGTCGACCTTCGTCCAGTGGAAGGCGGCGATGCGGTCGGGATCGCCTCCGGGGGTGACGAGGAGGAACCCGGCGGCGTCGAACCACGGCTGGGCCATCCGCTCCTCGAGGTCGGCGCGGGTCAGGCCGCCCTGCTCGGGGTGGTGGGCGAAGGCGGCGGCGTTGACGGCCACCCAGCGGTCCTCGTCGCGACCGGGCTCGAAGGTGCGCACCGCGAACCCCTCCGGCACGTCGGGTGCACCCCACGACGGGCCGTCGACGAGCGAGCGGGCCATGACGTGCAGCGAGCGCACCGGCTCGAGGCCGCGGGCGGAGGCGAAGGCGCTCGCGACGTCCCCCGCGGCGCCGGCCGCGTGGCTCCACAGCCGCACCTCGGGGGGCAGGGCCTGCAGCAGGGCCGTGCCCACGCCCCGACGCCGCGCGCCCGGGTCGACGACGAGCTCGGCCGCGGGCGGCTCCGGGCCGTCCGCGGTCACGGCGCCGGGCTGCACCTGGGCGTAGCCGACGAGCGCGTCGCCCCGCCGCGCGAGCACGTGCACGACCCCGGTCGGGTCGCCCTCGGCCGGCTCGCGCACGGCGAGCCGGAACTGCTCCGACAGCGGGGCGGAGCCGTCGACCTCGGATGCCGTCGTGGTCAGCCGGGTGACCGCCTGCACGTCCGCGGCGGTGAGGGCACCCGTGGCCCTGACCTCGGCAGCCGGCCCACCGGCATCCGTCGAGGGGGCAGGGACGGCGGTCTCGTCGGGCACCTCCAGATTTCACCACACCGTCGCCGCACGCCACCCCATCCGTCGGTGGTGACGGCTAGCCTGCGGGCAGGCGCTCGGGGGCGCCACCACGCAACCATGTGACTAGGGGAGACCACCATGTCCCGTAAGACCCGCCGGTTCGCCGGCGCCGCCGTGGCAGGGGCGTGCGGCCTGGCGCTCGCGGCCCCGGCCCTGGCCGCTCCGGCGCCCGCCGCGAGCCCGTCGGCCGCCGCCACCGCTGCCACCGTGGCGTCCTCGGCCACGCCCGCGAAGGCCGCCACCGCCAAGCCCGGCGCCGCCAAGGCGGCCTCGCCGCGCAACGTCGACGTGCAGATCCTCTCGTTCAACGACCTGCACGGGAACCTCGAGCCCCCGACGGGCTCGAGCGGGCGCATCCAGGTGGGCCCGACGAGCACCGAGACCGCCGACGCCGGCGGCGTCGAGTACCTCGCCACGCACCTCAAGCAGGCCCGCGCCGGGCACCGCAACACGGTGACGGTCGCGGCCGGCGACATGGTCGGCGCCTCCCCGCTGCTGTCGGCCGCCTTTCACGACGAGCCGACCGTCGACTCGCTCAACAGCCTCGGCCTCGACATCACGGCCGTCGGCAACCACGAGTTCGACGAGGGCTACAAGGAGCTGCAGCGCCTGCAGAAGGGCGGCTGCATCGACGACGGCGACGGCGCCAACAACCAGAACTCCTGCCCCGACGGCGCGTTCGAGGGGGCCGACTTCCAGTACCTCGCCGCCAACGTCGTCGAGAAGTCCACGGGCAAGACGATCCTGCCCTCGTACGCCATCAAGAACTTCGGCAACGGCGTGCGCATCGGCTTCATCGGCATGACCCTCAAGGACACCGCGAACATCGTCACCGCCTCTGGCGTCGCCGGCCTCGAGTTCAAGGACGAGGTCCAGACGGCCAACAAGCTCGTGCCGGTGCTCAAGGCGAAGGGCGTCAACGCCATCGTCGTGCTCATCCACCAGGGTGGGACGCCCCCGTCGGGCACGCCGTACTACTACACCTGCCAGGGCGGCGGTCAGCTCGACGCCACCTCGCCGATCATCCCGATCGCCCAGAAGCTCAGCCCGGCCATCGACATGGTCGTCTCGGGCCACACGCACCAGCCCTACGTGTGCAACATCCCCGACCCGTCGGGACGCGACCGGCTCGTGACCTCGGCGTCGTCGTTCGGCCGTCTCTACACCGAGACGAACCTCAAGTACGACACCCAGCGCAACGACATCGCCCGCACCTCGGTGCAGGGCTCGAACATGGTCGTCACCCGGGTCGTGCCCAAGGACGCCGCGCAGACCGAGCTCATCAACCGCTTCAAGGCGCTCGTCACCCCGATCGCGTCGCGCGTGCTCGGGCAGATCACGACCGACATCGTCCGCGCCCAGAACGCCGCCGGTGAGTCGCCCCTCGGTGACATGATCGCCGACGCGCAGCTCGCCGACGACTCGACGGTGAAGGACGGCAAGGTGCCGGTCGTCGCCTTCATGAACCCCGGTGGCGTGCGTGCCGACCTCGTCTACAACTCGCAGAAGTACCCCGGCGAGAACCCCGGCGACGTGACCTTCGAGGAGGCGTTCACGGTGCAGCCGTTCAACAACTACCTCGTGTCGATGGACCTCACCGGCCAGGAGATCTACGACGTGCTCAACCAGCAGGTCACCGGCGCCAACGCGGCGTCGAACAAGATCCTCGCGGTGAGCGACGGCTTCACGTACAGCTGGACCAAGACCGGCACCCCGGGTGTCGTCGACGGCTCGGTGGCCATCGACGGCGTCCCGGTCGACAAGACCGCGACGTACCGCATCTCGACGAACAACTTCCTCTCCGACGGCGGTGACGGCTTCGCCGCCTTCCAGGGGGGCGACGACAAGTTCTTCGGCGGTCTCGACATCGACGCGTTCGCCGACTACCTCGAGGCGAACTCGCCCTACTCGCCGCAGCCGCTCGACCGGATCACCCTCGTCCCCTGACGCTGGGCGGTCACCGGCCGCAGCATCACCCGCACCACCTCACGACGACGGATGCCGTCGGGCCTCGGCCCGACGGCATCCGTCGTCGTGCGCCCGCTTCCTCTCGTGCGCAGCGGCCCCGCCTCCGGCGGTGGAGGTGACCCGCGACCGCGGGTGGTCGCCCCGGACCTCCACCCACAGCGGCTCCCAGGACAGGTCACCCCCGCCGACGCTCGCCCACTGCTCCGTCAGACGGAGCAGTGGGTCCCACTGCTCCGCGGGGCGGAGCAGTGACGGAGGGCGCGGGTCAGGTGAGGATCGCGGCGAGGTGCACGATCGCGCCGATCGCGAGCAGCGACCCGGCGCCGGCGCCGACCTGGCCCCGGCGGGTGGGGATGCCGGGCTGGCGGGCGAGCACCCGCCGGAACGCCCACGACACGGCGCCCACGGACGCCCCGACGAGCACCGCCGTGACGGGCCCGACGGCGTCGAGCAGCATGCCGACGACGAGCCCGGCGACGGCCGCAGCGGCGAGGGCGACCACCGCGAGCACCGGCCCCGGCAGGTGCGTGCGGACGAGGACGTCGCCGAGCAGGGCGGCGACGACGGCCACCATCGCCACGACGACGACGGCCCGACCCCGCTCGCTGGTCCCCGCCACCACCGCCGTCGTCCCGGAGGCGACGAGCACGAGCCCGCCGAAGGCCGAGAGCAGCGAGAGCACGAGGCCCTCGCGCGGGGGCGGGCGGCGCAGCTGGGTGACGAACGAGAGCACGATGCCGAAGGCGACAGCGGCGCCGATCCAGTAGAGGTCGTCGCGCAGCGCCCCGAGCACGACGGCGACCGAGGCGAGCGCGAGCACGACGGTCGTCGTCGCAGGGCTGGCGGCGCCGCTCACGGTCGGCCACGTCGGCGCCAGCAGCAGCGCGAGCACGAGGGTGACGGCCAGCAGCGGGCCGTAGCCGCTGACCGCCTCGGCGACCCGCGCGGCGACCAGCACCGCGGCGGCGCCGACGAGGGTGGTGGCGACGGCGTACGGACGCAGGCGGTCGGCCTCGACGGTGAGGTCCGTCGACGCCCCTGGGGATGCCGAGGAAGCGGAGGCTGCGGAGGGGGTGGACATCGCGGCTCAGCCCCCGGCGAAGGGCGGCAGCACCTCGAGCACCGCACCCTCGCGCAGCGGCGTCGGGCGGGGGGCGGCGCGTCCGTCGACGAGGAACGTGGCCACGCCCGCCACCCGGGCGAGGGCCGGGTGCGCGTCGACGGCACGGTCCACGACGTCGGCGACGGTGGCGCCCTCGAGCCGCTCGTCGGTGACGCCGGCGGCCTCGCGGGCGGCGGCCCAGTAGCGGACGGTCACTGACGGGAGCGCCGGGGCAGGCGTGTCGCTCATCGGCCCGGGCCCTCCTCGTCTCGGTCGTGCGGTCCAGCGGTCGTGCGGCGTTCGTCGTGCGTCCGGCAGCAGCGCGGCCCCCGGCTGGCCCCGTTCTCGGTCGCGCGGCGGCGTCACAGCGTCTCACGGATGGCGGCGGTCACGGACCCGGCTGTCCAGTCTCCCCTATCCTGCATGAGATGGCCCGACTGCTGCTGCTCACCAACGCGCTCGCCCCGAGCGCCGAGGTGCTGCCTGCCCTGGGCCTGCTGTCACACACGGTGCGCATCCTGCCCGCCGAGGCGACCGCCCTCATGGACTCGCCCGACTGCGACGTCGTGCTCGTCGACGCCCGTCGAGAGCTGGCCAGCGCCCGCTCCCTGTGCCGCGTCTTGCGCACGACGGGCATCGGCACGCCACTGCTCGCCGTGCTCACCGAGGGTGGCCTCGCCGGACTCACCGCGGAGTGGGGCCTCGACGACGTCATCCTCGAGAGCGCCGGGCCGGCCGAGGTCGATGCCCGGCTGCGCCTCGCGGTCACCCGCGGCCAGGACGCCGGCGCCGACCTCGACCTGCCCATCACCTCGGGCGAGCTCGTCATCGACGAGGCCAGCTACTCCGCCCGGTTCCGTGGCAACCCGCTCGACCTCACCTACAAGGAGTTCGAGCTCATCAAGTACCTCGCCCAGCATCCCGGCCGGGTCTTCACCCGGGCGCAGCTGCTGCAGGAGGTCTGGGGCTACGACTACTACGGCGGCACCCGCACGGTCGACGTGCACGTGCGGCGGCTGCGCGCCAAGCTCGGTCCCGAGCACGAGTCGCTCATCGGCACCGTGCGCAACGTCGGGTACCGCCTCGTGCCCGACCGCACCACCCCGTCCGCGGGGGCGCCGGTCGACGCCCCGGACCAGGTGCCCACCCGCTGAGCGACCCGGCATCCGGGCGGGTCAGCGGCGCGAGCGGCGGCACGGCGGATGCCGGTCGGACTCGTCAGTAGACGAGCGCCTGGGCCCCGGGGGCGGTGACCTCCTCGACGAACGCGGCGGCGCCACGGATGACGGCCCCGTCGACGAGGTCGGCCTCGGCGAGCTCGCGACGGGCGGCGCACTGCGTGCACACCGTGAGCCGGCCCCCCTCGACGACGGCGTCGCGCAGGTCGACGAGGGGCGACGCGTGGGGGAGGGAGAACGCCTCCGCACGGCCGGGCACGGCCAGCCACGACGCCTCGCCGGTGAGCCACAGGGACACGGCCACGCCGCTCGCGACCGCGGTCGCCGCGACGGTGAAGGCCTGCGAGAGACGCTCCGGCGCCTCGACGCCGGAGGTCAGCTTGACGACGAGCGCACGGTCGGGGGTGTCCATGCCCTCAGGCTACGATCGCGCCATGTTCACCCTCGACCAGGACATCCCCGAGCCGCTGCGCCCGTTGGCGTGGCTGATCGGACGCTGGGAGGGGGCCGGGCTCGTCGGCTACCCGGGCGTCGAGGAGGCGCAGTTCGGGCAGGCGGTCGACGTCACGCACGACGGCCGCGACTTCCTGCAGTGGGAGAGCCGCTCGTGGTACCTCGACCCGGAGACGGGCGAGCGCACGAAGCCGTTCGCGGTCGAGTCGGGCTTCTGGCGACCGCTGCCCGGCGGTGAGGTCGAGCTGCTGCTCGCGCACCCCACCGGCGTGCTCGAGCTCTACTACGGACCGGTCGAGCCCGCCCGCGTGCAGCTCAAGACCGACGGGGTGCTCCGCTCGCCGACGGCGGGGGAGTACAACGCGGCGACCCGCATGTACGGGCTCGTCGAGTCGCAGCTGTTCTGGGCGCTCGACGTCGCCGCCGGGGGGCACGAGCTGCAGAACCACAGCTCGGCCCGCCTCAAGCGCGTCGAGTGACGCGCCGATGAGCAGCGACCAGCAACCGACGGTCGAGCCTGCCCCCAACGAGGCCGGACGGAATGAGGCCGGCGCCGCGGACGTTGCCTCCGACATGAGCGACACCGTGGTGACCTCCCGCAGCCCCCTGCTCGACCGCCCCCGTGCGGTGGCCGGCGACGGGCTCGAGGCGTCGGTCGCCGTCCACTACGGCGACCCCGGACGCGAGCAGCGCCTCCTCGAGGAGGGTCTGGCCGTCGTCGACCTCGGCAACCGCGACGTCGTCACGGTGACCGGCCAGGACCGTCTCACCTGGCTGCACAGCCTCACCACGCAGCACCTGCTCGGGCTGGCCCCGCGCGAGTCGCGCGAGGCGCTCATCCTCACCCCCAAGGGCCACGTCGAGCACTCCCTGCACCTCGTCGACGACGGCACGACGACGTGGATCACGACCGAGCCGGGTGCCGGGCAGGCGCTGGCCGACTGGCTCGATCGGATGCGCTTCATGCTGCGCGTCGAGGTCTCGCTCGTCACCGACGACTGGGCCGTGCTCGGCGAGCCCCACGCGAGCGAGTCGGTCGAGGGCGAGCCCCTCGCCTGGCGCGACCCGTGGCCCGACCTCGTCGGCGACACCACGGCGTACGGCCCGACCGAGAACCACCCCGGCACCGACCGCGCCTGGCGGGAGGTCATCGTGCCCCGGTCCGGTCTCGAGGCGGCGGTCGGCGACCGCCCGCTCGCCGGTCTCTGGGCCGCCGAGGCGCTGCGCGTCGCCGCCTGGCGCCCGCGGCTGGGCCACGAGAGCGACCACCGCACGATCGTCCACGAGGTCGACTGGCTGCGCACCGCGGTGCACCTGCACAAGGGCTGCTACCGCGGGCAGGAGACGGTCGCGCGCGTGCACAACCTCGGCCGCCCGCCCCGTCGGCTCGTCTTCCTCCACGTCGACGGGTCGGGTCACGTCCTGCCCGCCGACGGCGCCCCGGTCTCCGTCGGCGAGAAGGTCGTCGGGCACGTCACGTCGATCGCCCGCCACCACGTCGACGGACCGATCGCGCTCGCGCTCGTCAAGCGCAACATCGACCCGACCCTCGAGCTGCTCGTCGACGGGGTCAGCGCGGCGCAGACGGTCATCGTCGCCCCCTGACCGACCACCCGGCATCCTCACCCGGCGAACATCCCGTCGAGAGGGCGCTCGGCCACCGTCGAGTGGTCACCCCTGCCCACTCGACGGTGACCACGCGTCCTCTCGATGGTGCCTTGGCGTCCTCTCGACGGGGTCCATGCGCCCTCTCGACGGGTGACGTGGTGAGCGTCACGCTGTCTCTAGTTTGCACTTTGCTTGCTCGAGTTAGCACAATGGGGAGGTGAGCAAGCTGCCGTTGCCCGATCTCGGGCACTACCTGCGAGAGCAGCGCGAGAGCGCCCAGCTCTCGCTGCGGCAGCTTGCGGACATGGCGGGCATCTCCAACCCCTACCTGTCGCAGATCGAGCGGGGCCTCAAGCGGCCCAGCGCCGAGATCCTGCAGCAGATCGCGAAGGGGCTGCAGGTCTCCGCGGAGTCGCTCTACGTCAGGGCCGGCATCCTCGACGAGCGGGACGACACCGTCGTCCCTGCCGCCGCCCCCGACGTCCTCACCGCCATCGCCGCAGACCCGGGCCTCACGGACCGTCAGCGCGGGGTGCTCGTCGAGATCTACCAGTCGTTCGTCGGCGCGGATGCCGGCACCGCACGTCACGTCGCCCCCACCGGTGCGACGACGCCAACCAAGGAGAGCTGACATGGCGATCACGAAGAAGATCAGCAAGGCGATCAAGGACGCCCAGAAACAGGCCGAGGCCGCCGTGGCCGAGGTGCGCGGCACCGTCGAGGGCAAGCTGCCCGAGGTCGACGTCGACCCCACCCCCTTCTACGCCGTCGTCGGCGCCGCGAACATCGCGGTCGACAGCCTGCGCACGGCCGGTGAGCAGCTCGAGGTCGCCCGCGAGCAGGCGCGCACCGTCGACCTGCGCAAGGGTGCGAAGAAGGAGGCCCAGGAGATCCGCCGCGACCTCAAGAAGGCCATCTCCGAGGTGCAGGCCCGCACCGCCGAGCTGCAGCGCCTCGCCACCCGCTACGCCGACCGCTTCGTCCACCAGGCCCAGGAGGTGCCGGCCCAGGTGCTCAACCAGGGCCTCGTCGCCGCCGCCAACGCCAAGGACCAGTACGACGCCGCCGCCGCCCGCGGCGAGAAGGTCGTGACCGACCTGCGCGGCACGAGCGAGCGCACCGCCGTCGAGCTCGCCGAGCGCTCGAGCGCCGCCGTCACGCGCGGCCGCCGCGTCGCCGGCACCGCCGTGACCGAGGGTGAGAAGGTCGCCCGCCGCGTCGCCAAGGTCGTGGGCGACGACGCCGACAAGATCGCCGCCCAGGTCGAGAAGTCGGCCGACGCCATCGAGGCCGCCGCCGAGCCTGTGGCCCCGCGCCGCACCGCGTCGACGCGCGCCGCCCTGCGCCGCAGCTCGGCCCGCAAGTCGGCCGCGACCCGCAAGGCCAACGAGGTCGAGGCCACGACGACCCGCAAGGTCGCCGCCCGTACCTCGGCCGCGGACCGCACGCCCGCCGAGAAGGCGCCGGCCAAGGCCGCCGCCACGACGAAGGCCGCCGCGAAGAAGGCCACCAAGGCCGCCTCCTCGGCGACGAAGAAGACGACCGCCACCGCCCGCAAGGCGGCCGGCACCACCGCCGACGCCGCCAAGAGCGCCACCTCGACCTCGTCGACGACGGCCAAGCGCGCCACCCGTCCCGCGAAGAAGAGCACGACGAAGTCCGCGAGCAAGACCGCGAGCAAGACGGCGAGCAAGACGGCGAGCAAGACGGCCGCGTCGACCGGCTCGACGGCGAGCGGCACGAGCGGCTCGAACGACTCGGCCTCCACCACCAGCTGAGCCCACCACCCGACGGGGCCGGCACCGACCACGGTGCCGGCCCCGTCGCGCTGCCCGGGCCCGCGACCACTCGTCGGGGCGGGCATACTCGGGCCGTGCCCGACACCAGCCCCGATCCGACGACCCGCACGACGACCGACACGACGACCGACAAGACGACCGGCGCCACCCCCGACGTCTCGCCCGCCCTCACCGATGCGCCCGTCGTGCTGCACGTCGTGCGCGGCGGCTTCGTCGAGTCGGTGCACCGTGGCGCCGCCGTCGTCACCGGCCCCGACGGGCAGGTCGAGCTCGCTGTCGGCGACCCGTCCGGACCGGTCTTCCCGCGGTCGTCGTCGAAGCCGCTGCAGGCCCTCGCCATGGTGCGTCACGGCCTCGACACCGACGGCGAGCTGCTCGCCATCGCCTGCGCCAGCCACTCGGGCGAGGCCTTCCACCTCGACGCCGCCCGCGCCATCCTCGCCGGGGCGGGCCTGACCGAGGCTGACCTGCAGAACACCCCCGACCACCCCTACGACGAGACGGCCCGCACGACGTGGATCGGCGCGGGCTCGCCGAAGCAGTCGATCGCCCAGAACTGCTCGGGCAAGCACGCCTCGATGCTCGCCACCTGTGTCGTCAACGGCTGGGACACCGCCACCTACCGCGACCCGGAGCACCCGCTGCAGCGCGTCGTCACCGACACGGTGGCCGAGCTGACCGGCGGGGCCGCTCCGGTCGCCATCGCGGTCGACGGGTGCGGCGCCCCCATCCACGCCGTACCCCTCACCGGGCTCGCCCTCGCCTTCGGCCGTCTCGCGGCCGCCACCGACGGGCCCGAGCGACGCGTCGCGAACGCGATGTCACGGCATCCGGAGTACGTCGGCGGAACCCGCCGCGACGTCACCGCGACCCTGCGCGGCATCGAGAGGTGCGTCGCCAAGGACGGCGCCGAGTCGGTCTACGCCCTCGGCCTGCCCGACGGGCGCGGTGTCGCGGTCAAGGTCGCCGACGGGAGCCCCCGCGGCGCGTCCGTGCTGCTCGCCGCCGTCCTGCGCCGCATCGGGGTCGGCGGTGGTACCGCGGACGACGCCCTCGCCGCCCTCGAGAACAAGCCCGTGCTCGGCCACGGCGAGCCCGTCGGGGCCGTCGTCGCCGCGCTGCCCTGACGCCGCCGTGCGGGCCGTCCTGCAGCGGGTCACGCACGCGCGCGTCGAGGTCGACGGGGAGGTCGTCGGCGAGGTCACGCGGCCCGGCATCCTCGCCCTCGTCGGCGTCACCCACGACGACGGCGCCGAGAACGTCGAGCGCCTCGCCCGCAAGATCGCGCAGCTGCGCATCCTGCGTGACGAGCAGAGCGTGACGGATGCCGGTGCGCCCGTCCTCGTCGTCAGCCAGTTCACGCTCCACGCCGACACCCGCAAGGGGCGGCGGCCGTCGTGGAGTGCCGCGGCACCGGGCGAGGTGGCCGAGCCGCTCGTCGACGCCCTCGTCGACGCGCTGCGGACCAGGGGGCTCGAGGTGGCGACCGGCCGCTTCGGCGCCATGATGAGCGTCACGCTCGAGAACGACGGCCCGTTCACCCTCGTCGTCGACGGCTGAACCTCGGCGCCTCCGGTTAGGCTGGTCACATGCAGTTGTACTACGGGTTCCAGAGCGCCGTCCTCATGGTGCTCGGCGTCGCCGCCGTCGCCTGCGAGCTGTTCGCCTTCGTCGACGCGCTGCGTCACCCCGAGGGGGCCTACGCGGCGGCCGGCAAGCGAACCCGCACCTTCTGGCTGCTGCTGACCGGCATCGGCCTGCTGCTCGGCATTGTCACCGTCTTCAACCCGCTCAACCTCTTCGCGCTGCTCGGCTTCGTCGCCGCGGCGGTGTACCTCGCCGACGTGCGTCCCGCCCTCCGGCAGGTGCGCGGCATCGGCAAGCGTCGCAACGACGGCTGGTGAGCCGCCGGGTCCCGGCCGCTTGCGCGATCTCGTCACGGACCCGGACGCGGTAGGGCACACTATGACGCTCAGACACGATGGGGGACCCATGACGAACCAGCACTCGGCCGACCAGGCCGGTGTCACCGCTCAGACGCTCGAGCACACCGCCGGCGACGAGCACCAGCACGACGCGGCGCCCAGCCACTCGCTCGACGAGTACGACACGGGTGACCGCAACCCGACCCACGACATCTTCGTGGCCGAGCGCCCGTGGGGCGACTTCCAGCAGTTCGTGTCGAACGAGCAGGTGACGGTCAAGATCATCACCGTCGAGCCGGGCCACCGCCTGTCGCTGCAGAAGCACGACCACCGTGGCGAGATGTGGCAGGTGCTCGACGTCCCGATCGACATCACCGTCGACGAGCGCGCCTGGACGGCGCAGGCCGGCGAGACGATCTGGGTGCCGCGCGGCTCGACCCACCGCATGGGCAACTCCGGCGAGCGCGCCGGTCGCCTTCTCGAGGTGGCCTTCGGGCACTTCGACGAGGACGACATCGAGCGCCTCGAGGACGACTACGTGCGCTGAGCGCCCTGAGCAACGGGGCGGCGTGAGCCGCCCACCCCGCAGGACCTCGACAGGCCCCCGGCAGCACGCCGGGGGCCTCTCGCGTGCCCCGGGGGCGCGGGTGCCCTGACCGCGCCGGATGCCGTCGGCCGGCTCAGACGAGGTCGATCTCCGCCCAGACGACCTTGCCTCCGGCCAGAGGCGAGGCGCCCCAGCGGCTGGCCAGGGCGTCGATGATGGCGACCCCGCGGCCGCTCTCACCGTCGGAGGTGGGCGGGGCGAGGCGCACCTCGTCGTCCGAGCCGTCCTCGATCGCGATGCGCAGGTGCCGACGCCCCGCCGCGACGGTGACCCGGAACGGAGCGCCACCCGAGTGCACGAACGCGTTCGTGGCGAGCTCGGAGGCGAGCAGCGTGGCGTCGGGGGCGGCCCGCCGGTACGGCGTCCCGTCGAGGGTCGTCGCGACGAGCCGCCGCACCCCGGCGACGGCCTGCGGCACCGGCAGGAACACCTCGGTCCGCTCGGCCACCACGCCGACGCCTCGCGTGCTCGTGACGCCCCCGATGCCGAGGTCGGGCCGGCTCTCTGGGGCCTCGACCCGCGTGTGGCCCCGGCACGTCTGCCTCAGGTGGTCGAGGTCGGCGGCGTCGAAGTCGGCCAGAGCGTAGACGCACCTCAGGTCGAGTGGCACCTCGGCAGCGGCCTCTGCACACAGTGCCTCGAGGTCGAGGCACTCCTGCACCGCACCCTGCCGCCAGAGCACGGCCGACGGCTCTCCGACGACGAGCACCCCCGGCACCTCGTGCCCGGCCCGGCGCGCAGCCGCCCGGTCCGGCCCGAGCAGGGCGTCGACGGTGGCGTGGAACGGCTCGCGGGCGACCCGCCCCTCCGGGCCACCGCGCAGTGACGCGATGACGGCGTCGGCGGTGCGGGCGACGTACTCGCGGCCCGGTGCCACCCCGTGGTCCTCGAGGGCCCGCGCCACCGCATCCAGGTGCTGGTCGGTGAGCAGCACGACCACGTGCCGGCCCCCGCGCACCCCGTCCAGCACCCAGGGCACCACCGTGCCCACCAGCTCGCTGTCGTGCCGGTAGAACCTCACCCCGTGGCCGCGTGACGCGACCAGGTCGCCGTGCGACATGCGGCGAGCGTACGCCGACGGATGCCGACGACGGGGCCTTGCGACCCGCCCACCTCGCGCGCGGGGCGAGGGCGCACCCCGCGTCAGGCGGGTGCCGGCGCCACCGCGTCCCAGCGGACCGTGAGCTCGCCGAGGCGCCAGCGGGCCGGCCCGTCGACGACGGGCCACCGGCGGGCGACCTCCTCGGCGGTGGCGACGAACCGCTGTCGGGCGCCGAACGACGATGCCGGCGCCTGCCGCTCCCACGCGCGGTCGAGGTCTCCGAGGTACGCGTGGACGCGCTCGCCCGGCACGTTGCGGTGGATGAGCGACTTCGGCAGCCGCTCCGCGACGTCGGAGGGTCGGCCGAGGCCGGCGAGCCGCCACGACAGGGTGAGGGTGAGCGGGCCCGACCGGTCGACCGCCACCCACGCCGCCCGGCGCCCCAGCTCGTCGCACGTGCCGTCGACCAGCAGCCCGTCGTCGGTCAGCCGGTCCTGCACCCGCGCCCACGCGCCGGCCACCTCGTCCTCCGGGTACTGGCGCAGGACGTTGAAGGCGCGCACCACCGTCGCGCGCTCGCCCCCGTCCAGCGGCACCTCGAACCCGCCGATGCGGAAGGCGAGGTTCTCGCGGGCGAGCGGGAGGGCGGCATCCACCCTGACGGGGTCGATCTCGACGCCGACGACGCGCACGTCGGGCCGCACCCGGCTCAGGCGGTCGTGCAGCTCGACGGCGGTGACGGGGGAGGCGCCGTAGCCGAGGTCGACGACGACGGGCGGCGTCGCCGACGAGCGCAGCCGCCACGCCTGGGGACCGGCCAGCCAGCGGTCGCAGCGCCTCAGCCGGTTCGGGTTCGTCGTACCGCGCGTGATGCTGCCCACGGGGCGGTCGCGGCGGGACACGGGGGCAGCCTACGCACCCGTCCCCACCTCGGGTGTGCCCGCGCGGACGCGACGGAACACGCCCGGGACCAGTGTGGTTGAGTCGGACGGACGGCCGAGCAGGAGGTGGGCGATGGCAGGGGCGGGCGACCCGAGACGGGTGGCGATGGTCAGCGTGCACACGTCGCCGCTCGAGCAGCCGGGCACCGGCGACGCGGGCGGCCTCAACGTCTACGTCGCCGAGACGGCCCGCGAGCTCGCGGCCCGCGGTGTCGAGGTCGACGTCTTCACCCGCCGCACGAGCGGCGACGTGCCCGTGACGGTCGAGCTCGTGCCCGGCGTCACGGTGCGTCACGTGACGGCCGGGCCCTACGAGGGGCTCTCGAAGAACGACCTGCCCGGGCAGCTGTGTGCCTTCTCGGCCGGCACGATGCACGCCGGGCTCGCCGTGCCCGAGGACCACTACGACGTCGTCCACTCCCACTACTGGCTGTCGGGCCAGGTGGGCTGGCTCGTGGCCGACCGGTGGCGGGTCGCGCTCGTGCACACGATGCACACGATGGCGCGGGTCAAGAACCGGCTGCTCGCCGAGGGTGACACCCCCGAGCCGCGCGGTCGCGAGATCGGTGAGGCGCAGGTCGTCGAGGCGGCCGACCGGCTCGTGGCCAACACCGACGACGAGGCGCGCGACCTCGTCGAGCTCTACGGCGCGGACCCCGCCGCCGTCAGCGTCGTGCCGCCGGGCGTCGACCTCACGACGTTCCGCCCCGGTGACCGCACCGCGGCCCGCCGGGCGGTCGGGGTGCCCGACGACGACGAGCTGCTGCTCTTCGTCGGGCGCATCCAGCCGCTCAAGGCCCCCGACGTCCTGCTGCGGGCGGCGCACGAGATCGTGCGCCGCGACCCGTCGCGCGGGGCGCGCCTGCGGGTGGCCGTGCTCGGGGGGCCGAGCGGCAGCGGCCTCGACCGGCCGACCGAGCTCGTCGACCTCGCCCGCGGCCTCGGCATCGCCGACCTCGTCCACTTCGTGCCGCCGGTCGGCCGGGCCGAGCTGGCGCAGTGGTACCGCGCGGCCGACCTCGTCGTCGTGCCGAGCCGCAGCGAGTCGTTCGGACTCGTCGCCGTCGAGGCCCTGGCCTGCGGGACCCCTGTGGTCGCCGCCGACGTCGGGGGGCTGCCCACCGCCGTCGGGGATGCCGGGGTGCTCGTCCGCGGGCACGACCCGGCCGTATGGGCGCGCTCCCTCGACGACCTCCTCGCCGACGACACCCGGCGGGAGACGTTGTCCCGCAACGCGATCGAGCACGCCTCCCGCTTCGGCTGGGGCGCCACGACCGACCGGCTGCTCTCGGTCTACCGCGACGCGATGGCCCGGTACGCGGCCGGCCTGCGGGGAGGGCCGTCGGCGCTCGCCGACGCCGGCACGGGGAGCCGGCCGTGACGGCATCCGGCGGCGGTGCGGTGGCCGAGGCGGGGGCGCGGCTGGCGGCCTACGCGGCCGAGGTCGGCATCGGGTGCGAGCTCGGCGGGCGCCCGGGGGAGTACGTCGTCACGCTGCCCGGCGAGAAGAAGCTGCGCACCGTCGTGTCGGTGCTCGTGCGCGAGCGCACGACGAGCCTCAGCGCGTTCGTCATCCGCAACCCCGACGAGAACCACGAGGCGTTCTACCGGGCGCTGCTGCGAAAGAACCTGCGGCTTCAGGGGATCGCGTACGCGGTCGACCCCGACGGCGACGTCTACGTTCGCGGCGAGCTGCCCACGTCGGCCGTCGACGAGGAGCACCTCGACCGCGTCTTCGGCGTCGTGCTCGCCGCGAGCGACGCCGCCTTCAACGAGCTGCTCGCGCTCGGCTTCCTCGGCTCGATGCGCCGCGAGTGGGCCTGGCGGGTCTCGCGCGGCGAGTCGACGGCCAACCTCGAGGCGTTCCGGCACCTGCTGTCCGACGACTGAGTGACACGCGACCCCACCCGTGACGGCTTCGAGGTCGCCGGCCTACGGGGTCATGGTGGCATCGCGGTAGCATCATGTGGTCATACCCAGGTAGCATGGGTGACATGAAGCTGAGCATCAGCCTGTCCGACGACGACGTCGCCGCGCTGGACCGGTACGCCCAGGCGGCCGGGGTCCCCTCGAGATCGGCGGCCATCCAGCGCGCGATCCGTCTGCTCCACGACCCCCAGATCGAGGACGCGTACGCGGCCGCGTGGGACGAGTGGCAGGAGTCGGGTGACGCGGCCTCGTGGGAGGTCACCACGGCGGACGGGCTCGCCGATGCTGCGCGGTGAGATCCGTCTGACCGACCTCGACCCCGCACGGGCGGGCGAGGCGAACAAGCGCCGTCCTGCGGTCGTCGTGAGCAACGACCGTGCCAACGCCAGCGCACTCAGGCTCGGTCGCGGCGTGGTGACGATCGTGCCGGTCACGAGCAACGTGACCCGGGTGTACCCGTTCCAGGTCCTGCTGACCGCCGAGGAGTCCGGACTGCGCGTCGAGTCGAAGGCGCAGGCCGAGCAGGTCCGTTCCGTGTCCGTGGAGCGCATGGGCCCGGTGGTCGGCCGGGTCCCCGCCCACCGGATGGCACTGCTCGACGACGCCCTCCGCCTCCACCTCCAGCTGTAGGGGCCGGCATCCCGGGCGGGGTCGACAAACCGCGCGGTCGCGCCCGACACCGCGTCGCTAGGCTGGCGGCATGACCTACACGCTCGTGCTCCTCCGCCACGGCGAGAGCGAATGGAACGCCAAGAACCTGTTCACCGGGTGGGTCGACGTCGACCTCACCGACAAGGGCAGGGCCGAGGGCGCCCGCGCCGGTCAGCAGCTCAAGGACGCCGGCATCCTGCCCGACATCGTGCACACGTCCCTGCTGCGGCGGGCGATCTCGACGGCGAACCTCTCGCTCGACGCGGCCGACCGGCACTGGATCCCCGTCAAGCGCGACTGGCGCCTCAACGAGCGGCACTACGGCGCGCTGCAGGGCAAGGACAAGAAGCAGACGCTCGAGACGTACGGCGAGCAGCAGTTCATGGAGTGGCGCCGCTCGTACGACACCCCGCCGCCGGTCATCGACGAGGGCGACGAGTTCTCGCAGGCCGGTGACCCGCGCTACGACGGCCTCGGCGACGCGATGCCCGGCACCGAGTGCCTCAAGGACGTCGTCAAGCGGATGATGCCCTACTGGGAGAACGACATCCAGCAGGACCTCCGCGACGGCCTCACCGTGCTCGTCGCGGCCCACGGCAACTCGCTGCGCGCCCTCGTCAAGACGCTCGACGGCATCTCCGACGACGACATCGCGGGCCTCAACATCCCGACGGGCATGCCCCTCGTGTACGAGCTCGACGACGACTTCGCGCCGACCAACCCGGGTGGCCGCTACCTCGACCCGGAGGCCGCCAGGGCCGCCGCCGATGCGGTCGCCAACCAGGGTCGCTGACGCCGTCGGCGCGAACGCACGAGAGGGCCGGTCCGCGGGTGCGGACCGGCCCTCTCGTCGTACCGGTGGGGCGAGGATGCCGGGGGGCGGAGGCGGGTGCGCCCGTGGCCTCTCGACGGGGGCGCAGCGCCCTCTCGACGGGTCAGCCGACGCGGCGGGCGAGGCCGGGCAGGTCGTCCGCCCCGCGCTCGTCCTCCTCGTCCTCACGGTCGAGGGCGCCGTCGTACTCGCCGGTGACGAGGTAGACGACGCGGCGGGCCACCGAGACGGCGTGGTCGGCGAAGCGCTCGTAGTAGCGGCCGATGAGGGTCAGGTCGAGCAGCTCGTTGCGGGTCCACGACGTGTTCTCGTCGAGCAGCGCGGCGAACAGCTGGCGGTGCAGCTCGTCCATCGCGTCGTCGTCCTTGTCGAGGGCGACCGCGGCGACGACGTCCTTGCTCGCGATGATCGAGCCGCACTTGGCCACGATGGCCTCGGCGACCTGGCCCATCTGCACGATGTGCGCGCGCAGCTGCGGCGGCACGGCCGAGTCGGGGGTGCGCAGCCGGGCGACCTTGGCGACGTGGCGGGCGAGGTCGCCCATCCGCTCGAGGTCCGAGCTCATGTGCATCGCCGTGACGACGATGCGCAGGTCGGTGGCGACGGGCTGCTGGCGGGCGAGCAGGTCGATCGAGCGGTTGTCGAGCTCGACGCGGATCTCGTCGAGCTTGCGGTCGGCCTCGATGACCGACTCGGCGAGGTGCACGTCGGCGTCGAGCAGGGCGGTCGTGGCCCGCGAGATGGCCGAGCCCGCCAGCCGGGTCAGCTCGACGAGCTGGTCGGAGATCTGGTCGAGGTCCTCGTGGAACTGGTCGCGCATGGTCTTCCTGTCTGGGGGGCCGGGCGCCTCGCGCACCGGGGACGGTGCGACGGTGACCGCCGGGCGGCGGTCAGGTGGCGAACGAGCGTGCGATCACGGGTGGGTCCGGGGCGTCATGGCCGAACGACAGCCCGAGGCTCGCAGGGTGGTGTGAATGGTCGGGGACCGCGAGGTGAACACTCGGTACCCGGAGCACCCACGCCGGCCCGCCCCCCGCACGGGAGGGCCGCGAACGTCATCCGGGAGCGTGTCTCGTGGTCGGGACCGCCCGTGGTCATGCGTACCCTGAACGACGTGGATCCGACAACCGCCGCGACGCTCGGCGGCATCGCCGGGCTGACTCTCGGCGGTGTCGCGATGGTCGCCGTGCGCCTCTCGGAGCGGGCCACCCGCAGCGAGGTCGTCATCGCCCGCCCGTCGCCCCTGCCGCCCGGCATCGCGGACGTCCTCGCCGTGCTGCGCAGCAGCGGCATCGTCGTCGACGCCTCCGACCGGGTCGTCAACAACTCGCCGGCCGCCGTCGCGCACGGCCTGGTGCGCGGCCACGACCTCGTGCACCCCGAGCTCGTGCAGATGGTGCGGGAGGTGCGCCGCGACGGCGTCATCCGCGAGAACGAGCTGCGGCTGCAGAACGGGCTCGGCGAGGGCCGCCTCGTCGCCCTTGCGCGCGTCGCCCCGCTCGGCGCCGACCACGTCCTGCTGCTCGTCGAGGACCGGTCGCAGGCCCACCGCGTCGAGGAGGTGCGGCGCGACTTCCTCGCCAACGTCAGCCACGAGCTCAAGACGCCGGTGGGTGGCATCTCGCTGCTCGCCGAGGCGGTGCTCGACGCCCACGACGACCCCGAGGCGGTGGCCCGCTTCGCGACCCGCATCGGCGTCGAGTCGCAGCGCCTGACCCGCCTCGTCAAGGAGATCGTCGAGCTGTCGCGCCTCCAGGGCACCGACGTCGTCACCGACCCCGAGGTCGTCGACGTCGGAGAGTGCGCCGCCGACGCCGTCGAGCGGTGCCGCCTCATCGCCGAGGAGCACGACATCGAGCTCGTCACCCAGCTCGAGCCCGGATGCCGGGTGTGGGGCTCGACCGAGCTCGTGACCACCGCGGTCACGAACCTCGTCGGCAACGCCATCGCCTACTCCGACCGCTCGACACGGGTCGGGGTGACCGTGCGCCGCCCCGTCGAGGGTCTCGTCGACATCGCGGTGACCGACCAGGGCGAGGGCATCGCGCCCGACGAGCAGGCCCGCATCTTCGAGCGCTTCTACCGGGTCGACGCCGCCCGGTCGCGGGCCACCGGCGGCACCGGCCTCGGCCTCGCCATCGTCAAGCACGTCGTCGACAACCACGGCGGCCAGGTGTCCGTGTGGTCCCAGGTCGGGCGCGGCTCGACCTTCACCATCGAGCTGCCGTGTGCCCTGGAGCAGTCGGACCCGTGGACCGACCGCCAGCGCCCGCCGCTCGGCCCCGAGCCCGACTACCGGGCGGAGTCGGGGCGCGACGGCCGCGACGGCCGCGACGGGGGCGACGCCCGTGGCTTCCCGGATGCCGACGGGGCCGGCGCCCGCGCCGACGCGCCCGACCCGACCACCGACCGACCCGTCACCACCGCGAAAGGCCTGCTTTGAGCCGCATCCTGATCGTCGAGGACGAGATCTCGTTCTCCGACCCGCTCTCGTACCTCCTGCGCAAGGAGGGCTACGACGTCGCCGTCGCCGAGACCGGCCCCGCGGGACTGGCCGAGTTCGACAAGAACGGCGCCGACCTCGTGCTGCTCGACCTCATGCTGCCCGGGCTGTCGGGCGTCGACGTCTGCCGCAACCTGCGCCAGCGCTCGTCGGTGCCGGTCATCATGCTGACGGCGAAGGACAGCGAGATCGACAAGGTCGTCGGGCTCGAGATCGGGGCCGACGACTACGTCACCAAGCCGTACTCCAGCCGCGAGCTGCTCGCCCGGGTCAAGGCCGTGCTGCGCCGACTGGCCGAGCCGGAGGAGCTCGTGCCGCCGACCCTCGAGTCGGGCCCGGTGCGCATGGACGTCGAGCGCCACACCGTGACCGTCGACGGCACCCCGACCCCGTTGCCGCTCAAGGAGTTCGAGCTGCTCGAGATGCTGCTGCGCAACAGCGGCCGGGTGCTCACCCGCATGCAGCTCATCGACCGGGTCTGGGGCAGCGACTACGTCGGGGACACCAAGACCCTCGACGTCCACGTCAAGCGCCTGCGGGCCAAGATCGAGCCCGACCCGGCCAACCCGGAGCACATCGTGACCGTGCGCGGGCTCGGCTACAAGTTCGAGGCCAGCTGACCGCACGCCCGCCCGGACGGGTCACCGCCCGACGGGAGCGAGAAGGGGACGAGCCGCTCGGCGGCTCGTCCCCTTCTCGTCGTGGCCTGTAAGGCCGCGGTACGTCAATGGTCCGTCAGCGACCCGTCAGCGGCTCGGCTCGGGCTGCGTCGTGATGTCGGTGGCCGCGGGCGTCTGCTCGCCGGCCGGCTGCGAGGTGGTCGGCGTGCCGGTGGGACCCGCGGTGGGGGTCACGGTGGCGAGGTAGCCCGAGGCGAGCAGGATCGGGACCTGGGTGACGGTCGTGCCGCCCGGCTCGGCGACGATCTGCACCGTAGTCAGCGCGCCCGGCTTGGCCTGCACCGACGGGATGGACAGGGCGAGCGAGGCGAGGTCGACCTGCTGGTACGGGCGAAGCTGCACCTGCACGCCCGCCGAGCTCGAGGTGCCGTCGGCCGCCTGCGGCCGCATCTGGAGCGTCACCTCCTGGTCGCCGAGGTTCGCGGCGTTGCCGGAGACGACGACCCCGGCGCCGGTGGTGCCGGTGGAGACGAACGACAGGTCGCGCAGGGCGACCGAGCCGGCGTTGGCCGGCACGCCGTCGGCCGGCACGTACGGCTCGTCGGTCTGGACGGGGCTCATGACCATGCAGCCCGAGGCGGTGGCGAGCACCACGAGACCCGCGGCGGCGGCGGACGCCACACGGCGCGAGGGGCGGAGAACGACGACTCGAGGCTTCACGGGCCCAGCGTACCGGCGGCGCGCCGGGGCGGCAGCGCTGCACCCGCCGGGCGGACCGGCATCCGCCCCGCCCGTCCGGCACCCGCCCGGCATGCGCAGGCGATCACGGCGACGGTCCCCGATCGCCCGCCGTCGACGACACACCGCGCGCGATGCACGTCGGGGCGGTTTCTGTCAAGAGTCGGAACGGGGAGGGATCGGGCCAGATCAGGCCTCTGACCTGCGCAGATGCCGCGGACTCGGATCGCCAGCCCCTCCGGGGCGTGGTAATCTTGAGGTCGCGAAAGGGGAAAACAGCACATGGTTTTCAAGGTCGGCGAGACGGTCGTGTACCCCCACCACGGGGCTGCACTCATCGAAGAGATCAACACCCGAACGATCAAGGGAGAGGACAAGCTCTACCTCAAGCTCAAGGTCGCCCAAGGCGACCTGACGATCGAAGTCCCAGCCGAGAACTGCGACCTCGTCGGCGTGCGCGACGTGGTCGGCAAGGAAGGCCTCGACCGCGTTTTCGAGGTCCTGCGGGCCCCGCACACCGAGGAGCCGACCAACTGGTCGCGCCGGTACAAGGCCAACCTCGAGAAGCTCGCGTCGGGCGACGTCATCAAGGTCGCCGAGGTCGTGCGCGACCTGTGGCGCCGTGACCAGGACCGCGGCCTCTCGGCCGGCGAGAAGCGGATGCTCGCCAAGGCCCGCCAGATCCTCGTCTCCGAGCTCGCGCTGGCGGAGAAGACGGACGAGCTCAAGGCGGAGTCGATCCTCGACGAGGTCCTCGCCTCCTGACCGGGGCGAGCACCCTGCCAGTTCACTGAACGCAGTCACCGGAGCGGGTCGCGTCGGCGTCATCGTCGTCGCGGCCGGCTCCGGTTCGCGTCTGGGCGCCCCGGTGCCCAAGGCGTTCGTGCCCCTCGCCGGGGTGCCCCTGCTGGGGCACGCCCTGCGGGGGGTTCTCGCGTCCCCCGACGTGCGCGAGGTCGTCCTCGTCGTGCCCGCCGGCCACCGGTCGCAGGCCGAGACGATCGCCGCCGAGGTGGATGCCGGTCGCTCCCCGGGTGCGCCCGCCCCGTCTCCGCCGGCCTCGACGTCGTCGGTGGCGTCGGTGGCGTCGGTGGCCTCGGTGGCCGATGCCGCCACGGTGACGGTCGTCGACGGCGGCGCCGAACGGGGCGACTCGGTCGCGGCGGGCCTGCGCGCCCTCGGCGACCGGGTAAACGTCGTCCTCGTGCACGACGCCGCCCGCTGCCTCACCCCGCCCGAGGTCTTCGCCCGGGTCGTCGCCGCGGTGCGCGCGGGGCATCCGGCCGTCGTGCCCGGCACCCCGGTCGTCGACACCGTCAAGCAGGTCGACGCCGACGGGTTCGTCGTCGCCACGCCCGACCGCTCGGGGCTCCGGGCGGTGCAGACACCGCAGGGCTTCGACCGGGCCGTGCTCGAACGGGCGCACGCCGACGCCGCCGCGAGCGGTCACGGCGCCACGACCGACGACGCGGGCCTCGTCGAGCGCCTCGGCGAGCGCGTGCTCGTCGTCGACGGCCACCCGTGGGCGCTCAAGGTGACCACGCCCGCCGACCTCGAGGCGGCGGCCCGTATCCTCGCGGGATGAGCGAGCCGACCGTGTCCGCCCCGTCCGCCGACCCCTCGTCGGGCGGCTCGGCCCCCGCCGGGTCCGACGGCAGCCCGGTGGCCCTCGTCACCGGGGGCGGCACCGGCATCGGCGCCGCGACCGCCGCCCGCCTGGCCGACGACGGGTTCCACGTCGTCGTCGCCGGACGGCGCCGCGAGAAGCTCGACGCGGTCGTCGACGCCGTCGGCCGGGTGCACCCCGGTGCGGCGACGGCCCTCGTCATGGACGTCACCGACGACGCGTCGGTGACGGCCGGCATCCGCTCGCTCGACCGCCTCGACGTGCTCGTCAACAACGCCGGCGGCGCCCTCGGGGTCGAGCGCGTCGAGGACGGCGACCTCGAGCGCTGGTCGACGATGTACGCGACGAACGTCCTCGGCACGGTGCGCGTCGTGCAGGCGGCGCTGCCCCTGCTGCGCCGCTCGGCCCGGGCCACCATCGTCGACGTCAGCTCGGTGGCGGGGGAGCGGGTCTACGAGGGCGGCGGTGGCTACGTCGCCGCCAAGCACGGCACCTCGGTCGTCAGCGAGACGCTGCGGCTCGAGCTCAACGGTGAGAACATCCGCGTCACCGACCTGCGGCCCGGCATGGTGCACACCGAGGAGTTCTCGCTCACCCGCCTCGGCGGTGACCGGCAGGCCGCCGACAAGGTCTACGACGGGGTCGACCGGCCGCTCGTCGCCGACGACGTCGCCGCGTGCGTCGGCTTCGTCGTCGGGCTGCCGCAGCACGTCAACATCGACACCCTCGTCGTCAAGCCGGTCGCGCAGGCCGCGTCGCACAAGGTGCACCGCGGCCCCATCAACTGGAGGACGCCGTGAGCCTGCCCGACTCGGGGGCGCCGGCGCCGTCGTCCCTCCCGCGCGTCGGCGTCGGGGTCGACGTGCACTCCTTCGCCCCCGACGACGAGCCACGCGAGCTGTGGGTCGCCGGGCTGCACTGGCCCGGCGAGCGCGGGCTGGCCGGGCACAGCGACGCCGACGTCGCGGCCCACGCGGCGTGCGACGCGATCTTCACGGCATCCGGTATCGGCGACCTCGGGGCGCACTTCGGCACCGACCGGCCCGAGCTCGCGGGCGCGTCGGGCGTCACCCTGCTCGCCGAGGCGGCGCGCCTCGTGCGCGAGGCGGGGTTCGAGATCGGCAACATCGCGGTGCAGGTCGTCGGCAACCGGCCCAAGATCGGCACCCGGCGCGACGAGGCGGTCGCGGCCCTGACGGCCGCCGCCGGCGCCCCCGTCTCGGTGAGTGGGACGACGACCGACGGGCTCGGCCTCACCGGCCGCGGCGAGGGCGTGGCGGCGGTCGCCACCGCACTCGTGGTGGCGCGCCCCGTCGACTAACCGGGGGTCGCGGCTGGCAGGATCGGCGCTGAACCCCGGTCGCACGCCGAGACCGGCCGTCCTCGAAGGAGCCGCACCATGCCGCAGACCGTCAAGGGCGTCATCGCCCGCAGCAAGGGCGCCGACGTCGAGCTCGTCGACGTCGTCGTGCCCGACCCCGGCCCCGGTGAGGCCGTCGTCAAGATCGACGCCTGCGGGGTGTGCCACACCGACCTGCACTACCGCGAGGGCGGCATCAACGACGAGTTCCCGTTCCTGCTCGGCCACGAGGCCGCCGGTGTCGTCGAGGCGGTCGGCGAGGGCGTCACCGAGGTCGCGCCCGGCGACTTCGTCATCCTCAACTGGCGCGCCGTGTGCGGCCAGTGCCGCGCCTGCGCCAAGGGCAAGCCTTGGTACTGCTTCGCCACCCACAACGCGAGCCAGAAGATGACGCTGACCGACGGCACCGAGCTGACGCCCGCCCTCGGCATCGGCGCCTTCATCGAGAAGACCCTCGTGCACGCCGGCCAGTGCACCAAGGTGACCGAGGCCGACGCGGCCGCGGTCGGCCTGCTCGGCTGTGGCGTCATGGCCGGCTTCGGCGCGGCCGTCAACACCGGCGGGGTCACCCGCGGTGACTCGGTCGCCGTCATCGGCTGCGGCGGGGTCGGCGACGCCGCCATCGCCGGCGCCGCGATCGCCGGCGCGACGACCATCGTCGCGGTCGACGTCGACGACGCGAAGCTCGAGCAGGCCCGCCGCTTCGGGGCCACGCACACGGTCAACAGCAAGGATGCCGGTGGGCGCGACGCCGTCGTCGAGGCCGTCCGCGAGATCACCGGTGGCAACGGCGCCGACGTCGTCGTCGAGGCGGTCGGCCGCCCCGAGACCTACGAGCAGGCGTTCTACATGCGCGACCTCGCCGGCACCGTCGTGCTCGTCGGCGTGCCCACCCCGGACGTCGAGGTGACGCTGCCGATGATCGAGATCTTCGGTCGCGGCGGGGCCCTGAAGTCGAGCTGGTACGGCGACTGCCTGCCCAGCCGCGACTTCCCGATGCTCGTCGACCTCTACAAGCAGGGCCGCTTCGACCTCGACGCCTTCGTCACCGAGCGCATCGGCCTCGGCGACGTCGAGGCCGCCTTCGACAAGATGCACGGCGGCCAGGTGCTGCGGTCGGTCGTCGAGCTGTGACCGGGCTCTCCGACCTCTCGACCACCCCGGGCGGGGTGCGCGTCGAGCACACGACGACCGAGGGCACCTTCAGCCTCGACGGCGGCACGTGGGACGTCGAGAACAACGTCTGGGTCGTCGGTGACGACGAGCGCTGCGTCGTCGTCGACGCACCCCACGACGCCGCGCCCATCCTCGAGCTCGTCGGCGAGCGGCGCCTGACCCACGTGCTGCTCACGCACGCCCACGACGACCACGTCACCGTCGTGGCCGACCTCCTCGCCGCCCACCCCGGCGCGGTCGTGGCCCTGCACCCCGACGACCACGTGCTGTGGGAGCAGACCCACCCCGACCTGGAGCCGGGCCTGCCCCTCGCCGACGGCGACGTCGTGCAGGTCGGTGACGTCGAGCTCGTCGTGCTGCACACCCCGGGTCACTCGCCGGGGGCCGTGTGCTTCCACGCCCGCGACCTGCGGGCCGTCTTCACCGGCGACACCCTGTTCCAGGGCGGTCCGGGGGCGACGGGCCGGTCGTTCAGCGACTTCGGCACCATCGTCGCCTCGATCCGGGAGAAGCTGCTCACCCTGCCGCCCGAGACCGTCGTGCTGACCGGTCACGGCGCGGCGACGACGATCGGGGCCGAGGCGCCCGACGTCGAGGAGTGGATCCGCCGCGGTCACTGACCGCCGCACCCGCGCCGGGCACCACCCCCGTGGAGGGTCGTCGTCGCCCTGACGACGACGACCCTCCACCGGGGACCGGGCGGCGGGGGACGAGCCTCCGGTCAGGCGCCGTAGGCGCGCGGGGACGTGTCGTGCAGCAGGCTGATCTTCTGCCAGATCTTGCGGCTCATGCCCGTCGTCAGCGTCTCGATCTCGCTCACGGTGTCGAGCACGAGGGAGTCGGTCGACTCCTCGGCGCACAGGGCCGCCGCCTTCGAGGTCAGCGACAGCAGCTCGGAGCAGTAGTCGAGGTAGAGCGCGTAGTCGCGCGGCGAGAGCACCCGGGGGCTGACGACCTCGCGCCCGGGGTAGCTCACCGGACCCGGCGAGGCGCCGGTCGGGTCCGCCCGCGGCAGCAGCAGCGCGGGGTCCTTGCCCATCTGGTGCATGTCGATGATGTGCGCCATCGACCGCAGCCGGTGCAGATGGCCGATGAGGTCGCGTCGCACGACCCGGTCGGGCAGCGACAGCAGGAACCACACGGCGATGCCAGCGAAGACGAGGTCGTTGACGCCGCTCTCGAGCACCGGCAGCCACTCGATGGCGCGCACCGACCCGGCCCGCCCCACGGCATCCGCGACGGCGCTGCCGAGCACGAAGAGGGCCACGGCGACGACGAGCCCCACCCCCACCCGGGACACGACGGTGAGGGCGGCCCGCCGGCGCATCGTGCGGGCGGTGTGCTCGAGCAGCCGGCCGACGACCGACCCCAGCTCGGTCGTGGCCGCGCGCAGACCGGGGTGGTTGGGCAGGTAGCGGTCGACGCGCTCACCGAGGTACTCGATGACCGCCCGCACCTCGCGCCCGTCGAGGCGGTCGTAGCTGCTCAGGCGGGGCTCGGCCACGACGGCATCCTCACGTCGGGGTCCCCTGCGCGCATGCCCGCAGCGTACCGACGGCCGCCCGCCGCGTGGTCGGGCACGGGCGCGCGCCGCCGATAGAGTGTGGCGGGTGACTCTGCACCTGTTCGACACCGCCACCCGAGAGCTGCGTGAGTTCACGCCGCGCGAGCCGGGCCGGGTCGGGATGTACATCTGCGGGCTCACGACGCAGGGGGCACCGCACATCGGCCACATCCGCTTCGCCGTCGCGTTCGACGTGCTGCGCCGCTGGCTGCGCACGGGCCACGGCTACGAGGTCACCCTCGTGCGCAACGTCACCGACATCGACGACAAGGTGTTGCGCAAGGCCGCGGATGCCGGTGAGCCGTGGTTCGCGCTGACGTACCGCAACGAGCGGCTGACCTCGCAGGCGCTCGACGCGCTCGGCGTGATGCCCGCGACGTACGAGCCGCGCGCCACCGGGCACGTGCCCGACATGGTGACGCTCATGGAGACGCTCGTCGAGAAGGGGCACGCCTACGCCGCCCCCGACGGCAGTGGCGACGTGTACTTCGACGTCCGCTCCTGGCCCGAGTACGGCTCGCTCACCGGCCAGTCGCTCGACGACATGGTCGCCGCCGACGACGCCGACCCGCGCGGCAAGCGCGACCCGCGCGACTTCGCGCTGTGGAAGGGCCACAAGCCCGACGAGCCCGAGAGCGCCTCGTGGCCGACCCCGTTCGGCGCCGGCCGGCCAGGCTGGCACCTCGAGTGCTCGGCCATGGCCCGGCGTTGGCTCGGCGACGAGTTCGACATCCACGGTGGCGGCATCGACCTGCGCTTCCCGCACCACGAGAACGAGCAGGCACAGTCGCGGGCCGCGGGTCTCGGCTTCGCGCGGTACTGGCTGCACAACGCCTGGGTGACGGTGCGCGGCCAGAAGATGGGCAAGTCGCTCGGCAACGCCCTCGAGGTGCGCGAGCTGCTGACGACGACGCGCCCCATCGTGCTGCGCTACTACCTCACCGCCGCCCACTACCGCTCCATGATCGAGTACCACGAGGGCTCGCTCGTCGAGGCCGGTGCGGCGGTCGAGCGCATCGAGGGCTTCCTCGAGCGTGCGGCCAGGCGGGGCACGGTCGCCGACCTCCCGGCATCCGGGCTGCCCGCTGCGTTCGTCGCAGCCATGGACGACGACCTCGGGGTCTCCGGCGCTCTCGCCGTCGTGCACGACACGGTGCGCGCGGGCAACACGGCCCTCGACGAGGGCGACGACGAGGCGGCGCTCGACGCGGCCGCCGCCGTCGTGGCCATGACGGACGTGCTCGGCATCAACCCGCGCGCCGAGCACTGGGGCGCCGCGACGGATGCCGGTGGGTCCGGCGGGTGGGTCGGCGCCGAGGCGCTCGACGCCCTCGTCCAGGCCCAGCTCGACGCCCGCCAGAACGCCCGGCAGGAGCGTGACTTCGAGCGCGCCGACGCCATCCGCGACCAGCTCGAGGCGGTCGGCATCGCCGTCACCGACACCCCCGGCGGGGCGCAGTGGAGCCTCACCCGGCACGACCACGGCGACCCGGCCGTCCCCGACGAGAACTGACAGGACCCCCATGCCAGGCAACAGCCAGCGCCGCGGCGCGATCCGCAAGAACACCAAGGGCGCGACCGTCGGCTCCGGCGGCCAGCGCCGCCGCGGCCTCGAGGGCCGCGGACCGACGCCCAAGGCGGCCGACCGCGAGTACCACCCGGCGCACAAGCAGGCCAAGCGCGGCGGCACCGGCGGACGGGTCGCCTCGAGCGGTGGCCGCGGTGCCGGCAAGCCGCAGCGCCGCACCAAGGGCAGCAGCGAGATCGTCGCCGGCCGCAACAGCGTCGTCGAGGCGCTGCGGGCCGACATCCCGGTGTCGACGATGTACGTCGCCGGCCGCATCGACAGCGACGACCGCGTGCGCGAGGCCCTGAAGATCGCGACAAGCCGCGGGCTGCCGATCCTCGAGACGCCGCGGGGCGAGCTCGACCGGCTCACCGACGGTGCGGTGCACCAGGGGCTCGCGCTGCAGGTGCCGCCGTACGAGTACGCCGACCCGCACGACTTCATCGACCCCGAGACGCCCGGGGTGCCTCTCGTCGTCGCTCTCGACGGCATCACCGACCCGCGCAACCTCGGCGCCATCATCCGCTCGGTCGGGGCCTTCGGCGGCCACGGCGTCGTCGTGCCCGAGCGGCGCTCGGTCGGCATGACCGCGTCGGCGTGGAAGACGTCGGCCGGGGCGGCCGCCCGCATCCCGGTGGCCAAGGCGAGCAACCTCACCCGGGCGCTCGAGGAGTACCAGAAGGCCGGCTTCTTCGTCATCGGCCTCGACATGGACGGCGACGTCGAGCTGCCCGACCTCGACCTCGCCGACCAGCCCCTCGTCGTCGTCACCGGCTCGGAGGGCAAGGGCCTGTCGCGGCTCGTGCGCGAGACGTGCGACCAGATCGTCTCGATCCCGATGCACGCCGCGACCGAGTCGCTCAACGCCGGCATCGCCACCGGGGTCACGCTCTACGAGATCGCGCGCCGCCGCCGCCGCTGACCCCGGCCCGCTCGGGTGGAGGTGTTCGGTCGCGGCCGAGCGCGACGCCCGACCTCGACCGGATGCCGGTGCGCGCGGGTGGAGGTGATCGGCGACCGTCCGTGATCGGGCACCACCTCCACCGGATGCCGGTCGGAGGGCTCGCTCAGGTGACGCCGTTACCCTGACCTCGATAGCCGCCTCGGGGACCGGGTCGGACGCGCACACCGAAGGACGAGAGTCGTGGCACAGAGCACCAGGGCAGCAGCCTCCGCACGAGCGGCGCAGATGCGCGCCGAAGAGGCCCGCAAGGACCGCCGCCGCAAGAACCTCATCGCGGCGGTCGTCGTCGTCATCGTCGTCATCATCGCCGTCGTGCTCGGCGCCGTCATCGCCAACCGTCCGAGCGGTGCCGGCAGCGCCGCCGGGTCGGGCGCCTCGGCCCTGCAGAAGCTGACGTCGATCCCCGCCGCCACGCTCGACGACGCCGCAGCCCCGAGCCCGCAGCAGGCCCCGGCCAAGCTCGACGGCGCCACCGAGATCAAGGTCGACGGCAAGCCGCAGGTGCTCTACGTCGGCGCCGAGTACTGCCCCTTCTGCGCCGTCGAGCGCTGGGCCCTCATCGGCGCCCTCTCCCGCTTCGGCACCTTCTCCGGCATCACCGAGACGACGAGCAGCAGCACCGACGTCCACCCCGACACCCCGACCTTCTCGTTCGTCAACGCGAAGTACCAGAGCGACTACGTCTCGCTCAAGACCGTCGAGACGCAGGACCGCGAGGGCAAGCCGCTGCAGACCCTCGAGGGCGACGCCGCCGCGCTGTTCCAGAAGTACAACACCGGCGGCAGCATCCCGTGGATCAACTACGGCGGCACCAACGCCACCACGGGCGCCACGGTCGACTCGACGGCCTTCGACGGCAAGACCTACGACCAGATCATCGAGGGCATCCTCGACCCGAACTCCGACCTCGGCAAGACGGTGCTTCCCGCCGTCAACGTCATCACCGCGCAGATCTGCCAGCAGAACGGCGGCAAGCCCTCGAACGTCTGCACCGCGGCCGGCGTCCAGTCGGCCTCGGTGCTGCTGAAGCGCTGACCGTGGCCGCCCGCACCGGTCTCGGACCGACCGCGACGGGCGCGGGCGTCACCCCCGCGCCCCGCCGGCCCCGGTGGCTCGCCCCGCTGACGGCGACGCTCTCGGTGCTCGGCCTGCTCGTCTCGGCCTACCTCACCTACGAGCACCTCACCGACAACGCCACCCTCGCGTGCAGCGTCAACGGCGTCGTCGACTGCGCCAAGGTGACCTCGAGCCCGTGGAGCGGGTTCCTCGGCGTCCCCGTCGCCCCGCTCGGGCTCGTCTTCTTCGCCGTGACGCTCGCTTTGTGCCTCCCCGCGGCGTGGCGCCGGGCCGACCGTCGCCTCGACGCCGTCCGCCTCGCCTGGGTGACGGTCGGCCTCGGCATGGCCCTCTACCTCGTGTGGGCCGAGCTCTTCCGCATCCACGCCATCTGCCTGTGGTGCACGGGCGTGCACGTGCTGACCTTCGCCCTGTGGGTGGCCGTGCTGTTCGGCCAGATCCTCACCGAGCCGGGCGACCCGGCATCCGACGCCCGCGACTGAGCCCGGATGCCGGTGGGCGACTCTGCGCGCCGCTGCAGTGAGCTCTCGACGGGGGCTACGCGCCCTCTCGACGGGGTCAGTCGGTGCGGCTGATGACCGGCATCTCCTCGGTGTCGACGCCGAGGACCGCCTTCTCCTCGGGCTTGCTCGGCAGCACGTTGGAGAGGTAGTCGGCCAGCGCCTCGGTGATGGGTGTGTCGTGACCCGCCCGCTCGCTGAGGTACCAGCGGTGCTCGAGCACCTCGTGGAAGACCTCGGCCGGCTCGAGCCGGCTCGTCAGCTCGCGGGGGACCGCGCGCACGACGGGCTCGTAGACGGTGGCCAGCCAGTCGTGGGCGAGGATCTCCTCGTCCTCGCCCTGGCGGTCGGACGCGGCGGCGTAGGCGTCGAGGTCGTTGAGCAGGCGGCGCGCCTGGTTCTCGCCGACGTCGAGACCGGTGAGGCGCAGCAGCCGCCGGGAGTGGTGGCCGGCGTCGACGACCTTCGGGGTGATGACGATCTCGGTGCCGCCGATGTCGGTCGTGATCGACAGCTCGTCGACGTCGAAACCGAGGCCGTTGAGGCGCCGGATGCGCTCGTCGACGCGCCAGCGGTCGCCGGTGTTGAACCGCTCGGTGCCGGTGAGCTCGTCCCACAGCGTGTGGTACCGCTCGATGATCGACGCGGACATCTCGAACGGGTCGGCGTTCTCCTCGAGGAAGCCGCCCGCGGCGAGGTCCATGAGCTCGCCGGCGATGTTGACCTGGGCGATGTCGAGGTCGTGCTCGCGCTGGCCGTTCGACAGGCGCGGGTGCAGCTCGCCGGTCTCGGCGTCGACGAGGTAGGCGGCGAAGGCGCCGGCGTCGCGCCGGAACAGGGTGTTCGACAGCGACACGTCGCCCCACCAGAACCCGTCGAGGTGCAGGCGCACGAGCAGCACGGCGAGGGCGTTGATGAGGCGTACGGCCGTGTCGGGGCGCAGGCTCTGGCTGTAGAGCGCCCGGTAGGGCAGCGAGAACTGCAGGTGCCGGGTGATGAGGCAGGCGTCGAGCGGCTCGCCGTGCTCGTCGGTGCGGCCGTGCACGACGCCGAACGGCACGACCGACGGCACGTCGAGGCGGCGCAGGTTGCGCAGCATCGCGTACTCGCGGTCGGCGATGTCGGCCTTGATCTCCTTGACCGCCAGCACCCGGGGGCCGAGCTTGACGAAGCGGACGACGTGGCGCGAGATGCCGCGTGGCAGGGCGGCGAGGTGGCTCTCCGGCCACTCCTCCAGGGGGGTGGACCAGGGCAGGTCGAGCAGCGCCGACTCGGGCCGCGCCGTCGTGATCTCGAGCGTCACGGGCTCATCGTGTCACGGATGCCGGGCGGCGGCGGGTGAGGCGGAGGTCGACCCACCGGGCGGCCGCGGCGAGGGCGAAGAAGAGCACGGCGATGACGAGGCAGTTGAGCAGGGTCTGGCCCCAGCCGATCTCGTTGACGCGCAGGAAGGGGTAGGGGTACCAGTCGACGACCGGGCCGAGGGCGAGGGTCGCGACCAGCCACAGCACCGGCCAGGCGAGCGCCGGCAGCAGGTCGTCACGGTGGATCTTGCCCCGCGGGCCGAAGACGGCCCAGCCGACGACGGTCAGCAGGGGAACCGCGATGTGGAGCAATCGGTCGCACAGCAGGTTGAGGGCGGTGTAGTTGCTCGACGGGGCGAGGGCGACGAAGGCGACGACGCCGGTGACGGTGATACCGATGAGCGAGGCCAGCCGCACGACCCGGAAGAGCCGGGTGTCGGTGCGCCCCCGGAGGATGAGCGCCATCGACACCGCGACGAGCAGGTTCGACTGGATGGTGAAGTAGCAGAAGTACCGGCGCACCTGTTCCGGCATCGACGCCGTGACGGCCGAGTGGTCGAGCAGGTCGGTGCGCGTCACGATCGCGACGATCTGCAGCACGAGCCCGAGGGCCGCGACGACGAGGGTGACGGTGTGCCAGAGGCGGCCGGTGCGGGTGGTCTCCACACGGGCAGAGTAGCGCCGCGTGCCCGCCACGCGCGGGCGTGCGGGTCCGCACACGCCGACGGGCCGGCATCCGAGATGGATGCCGGCCCGCGGGGTCGTGCTGGTCCGTGCTGGTCCGTGCTGGTGGTGTGGCGACCTCAGTCGCCGATGCGCACACCCGACTCGGAGTTGAAGAGGTGGATGTGCCCCTCCTTGGGCTTGAGGTGCAGGACCTCGCCCTTCTCCGGGGGGCGTCGACCGTCGACGCGGGCGATGAACGGCTTAGCGATGTCGTCCTCGCCCTCGGTCGTGACCTGGTTGGCCTTGGTCGAGCCGTAGATGTAGGCGTCGGCGCCGAGCTCCTCGACGACGTCGACCGTCACCGCGATGCCCTGGCCGTCGGGGGCGACCTCGAGGTCCTCGGGGCGCACGCCGACCGTGATGTTCTTGCCGGCCTTGCCGAGCTCGTCACGCGAGATCGGCACGACGTAGCCGCCGAAGTCGGCGCCGCCGTCGGTGACCGGGCCGGCGAGCAGGTTCATCGCGGGGGAGCCGATGAAGCCGGCGACGAAGACGTTGGCCGGGTGGTCGTACATGCGACGCGGGGTGTCGCACTGCTGGAGCAGGCCGTCCTTGAGCACCGCGACGCGGTCACCCATCGTCATGGCCTCGACCTGGTCGTGGGTGACGTAGACGGTCGTGACGCCGAGGCGGCGCTGCAGCGAGGCGATCTGCGTGCGCGTCTGCACGCGCAGCTTGGCGTCGAGGTTCGACAGCGGCTCGTCCATGAGGAAGACCTGGGGCGAGCGGACGATCGCGCGGCCCATGGCGACGCGCTGGCGCTGGCCACCGGAGAGGGCCTTGGGCTTGCGGTCGAGGTACGCGGTGAGGTCGAGGATCTTCGCGGCCTCCTCGACGCGCTTGCGGATCTCCGACTTGTCGACGCCGGCGATCTTCAGGGCGAAGCCCATGTTGTCGGCGACCGACATGTGCGGGTAGAGCGCGTAGTTCTGGAACACCATCGCGACGTCGCGGTCCTTGGGGGACAGGTTCGTCACGTCGCGGTCACCGATGAGGATGCGGCCGCCGTTGACCTCCTCGAGGCCGGCGAGCATGCGCAGGGACGTGGACTTGCCGCATCCGGAGGGACCGACGAGGACGAGGAACTCGCCGTCCGCGATCTCGATGTTGAGCTTGTCGACCGACGGGATGGGGTTCCCCGGGTACTGACGCGTCGCGTCCTCGAACGTCACAGTTGCCATGGCTTCATTGCCTTCCTTCACCGGCAGGAACGTGCCGGACGATCCGTTGTAAAGGGCGTGCCCACCCGGACGGGCGGGCGAGCACATCATGACCGACAACCCCGCCCCGCGCCACCCCCTCGGCGACGGACGTCGTCAGCTCGCTCACGAAGCCGAGGGTGCGACGCGGCGCCCCGGCGCCCCGGCCGTCTCGAGGGCTGAGACCAGATCGGTGCAAGAACTTGCAGCAAGATGGTTCTCGCTTCCTGCAAGTTCTTGCTACTGTTCCGCCACCGGTGGCGGCGTGTGCCACCTGGTTTCAAAGGAGATTCCATGCACAAGCGTGCCTATGGCGCCCTGGCCGTCTCGGGCGTCGCCGCCCTGGCCCTGAGCGCCTGTGGCGGGTCCAGCCCCGCACCCTCGTCCAACGCCGGTTCCGCTGCACCGACGGTGAGCGACACCTCGAGCACCTCCACGAGCGCCCCGGCGCCCGCCGCGTCGTCGACCACCGGTGCGCCGGTCCGTGACGCCAACGTCGACCTCGTCATCTGGACCGACGCCGACCGTGCCCCCACCGTGAAGAAGATCGCCGACGCCTTCGGGGCCGAGCAGGGCATCTCCGTCTCGGTCCAGGTCGCCGTCGACACCCGCCAGCAGTTCAAGGACGCCACCAAGGTCGGCAAGGGCCCGGACATCGTCGTCGGTGCCCACGACTGGCTCGGTGAGCTCGTCCAGGAGAACACCGTCGCCCCGATCTCGCTGTCGGCCGACACCGCGGCCAAGTTCTCCGAGAGCTCGATCGCCGCGGCAAAGTTCAACGGCCAGAACTACGGCGTGCCCTACGCCGTCGAGAACATCGCGCTCATGCGCAACACGGCCCTCGCGCCCGACGCCCCCAAGACGATGGACGAGCTGGTCAAGACCGGCACGGAGATCAAGCAGAAGAGCGGCGGCAAGGTCACCAACGTCCTCATCCAGCAGGTGGGCAAGACCGGCAACGCGTACTACACCTACCCGTACCTCAGCGCGTTCGGCGGCGGCATCTTCGGGACCACCTCCGACGGCGGCTACGACCCCGACAAGGTGCTCGTCGACAGCGCCGACTCGATCAAGGGCGCCGACGTCCTCGCCCAGCTCGGCAAGCAGGGCATCCTCTCCACCAACGTCGGTGACGACAACGCCGAGGGCCTGTTCGACGCCGGCAAGGCGCCGTACTTCATCACCGGCCCGTGGGCGACGACGAACGCCAAGAAGGCGAACATCAAGTACGCCATCAGCGACCTGCCCACGCTCGACGGCGGTGGCCAGATGCAGCCGTTCCTCGGCGTCCAGCTGTTCTACGTCAGCAGCAAGGCGAAGAACGCGAGCATCGCGCAGGAGTTCGTCACGAACTACATCACGAAGAAGGACGTCCAGCTCGAGCTCTTCAACGCGCTCGGCCGCCCGCCGGCCCTGACCGAGGCCCTCGACGAGGTCTCCGCGAGCAACCAGGACGTCAAGGCGTTCTTCGAGGCCGGCAAGGACAGCAAGCCCATGCCGAACATCCCCGCGATGAACTCGGTGTGGGGCCCGCTCGGCCAGGCCGCCGCCGACGTCATCTCCGGCAAGGCCGCGCCCGAGGCCCGCTTCAAGGCCGCCCAGGCCGAGATCGTGGCCAACATCAAGAAGGGCTGACCCAACCGGTCACCCCGCTCGACCCGGCGCGGGCGGCGCTTCGCCGCCCGCGCCCGGACGACCGCCGACGCGGTCGTCCCGCACCACCTCGCAGCACCGCACCACCTCGCACCACCCGCACCCGCACGGGTGCCCGGCCGGCCCGTCCGCCGGGCACCCGGCCGCGGGCTGCCCGCCGCCGTCGCCGCTCCTGCCGTGAAGAGGTCCCGCATGTCCCAGGCCACAAAGGCGTCGCCTGCCCAGAGCATGTACCGCACGCCCCTCTGGGCGTCCGTGCTCAAGTGGGTCGCGCTCGCCGTCGTCGTCGCCGCCGCGTTCGTGCTCGCGACGCGCCTCGCCGACCAGGGCTACACGCTCTACATCGTCGTGCTCGCCCTCGTCGTCATGGCGGTCCTCGCCGTGTACTCGACCCGGCGGGCCATCCCGGCCAAGTACCTGCTGCCGGGCCTCGTGCTCCTGCTCGGCCTGCAGGTGTGGCCCATCGTCATGACGGTGAGCACCGCCTTCACCAACGGGCAGACGATCACCAAGGAAGACACGATCGCCGCCATCCAGACCAACTCGGTCCAGGAGGTGCAGGGCAGCCCCCGCTACAAGCTGTCCATCGCCGTGCCCGAGGGCGGCGACGTCGCCAGCGCCCCGATCTCCTTCCTGCTCACCGCCCCCGACGGCACCTACGAGGTGGGCGACAAGGACGGCCTCAAGGACCTCCCGGCCGAGGGCGTCCAGAAGACCGACTCGGGCAAGATCACCGCGGCCCCCGGCTGGACGGTCCTCAACGCCCGTCAGGTGAACGCCCGCAAGGACCTCGCGACCTTCGCCGTGCCGACCGCCGACGGCGGCGGGATCAAGGCGAGCGGCCTCAGCGAGGCCTTCGAGGGTAAGGCGACGATCACCTACGACGCCGCGACCGACCAGCTGCGCGACTCCGCGACCGGCAAGGTCTACGTCGTGCGCGACGCCCGCTTCGTGCCGCAGGACGGGCAGGGGCAGGCGTTCCCGCAGAAGTGGGCCGAGAACGTCGGGTTCAAGAACTTCCAGACCATCCTCACCGACCCGACCATCCGCTCCGGCTTCCTCAAGATCTTCACGTGGAACGTCGTCTTCGCGGCCCTCTCGGTCATCACGACCTTCATCCTCGGGATGCTGCTCGCCCTGCTCTTCAACGACGAGCGGCTCAAGGGCAAGGGGTACTACCGGGCCCTGCTCGTGCTGCCGTACGCGATCCCCGGCTTCGTCACCTCGTTGCTGTGGAAGAACATGTTCAACCAGGAGTTCGGCCTCATCAACTCGCTGACGGGCCTGAACGTCGACTGGCTCGGTGACGCGACCGCGGCCAAGGCGGCCATCCTCATCACGAACCTGTGGCTCGGCTTCCCGTACATGTTCCTCATCTGCACCGGCGCGCTGCAGTCGATCCCGGCCGACGTCCGCGAGGCCGCGAAGATCGACGGCGCGAGCGCCGGTCGCACCCTGCGCTCGATCATCATGCCGCTGCTGCTCGTCGCGGTCGGCCCGCTGCTCATCGCCTCGTTCGCCTTCAACTTCAACAACTTCGGGCTGATCTTCCTGCTCACCGGCGGCGGCCCGTTCGAGTCGGACAACACGAGCATCGGCTCCTCCGACCTGCTCATCACCTACGCGTTCCGCCTCGCCTTCTCCGGCGTCACACCCGACTACGGACTGGCCGCCGCGGTCTCCATCTTCATCTTCGTCATCGTCGCGCTCATGAGCTACGCCGGCTTCCGGCGCACCAAGGGCCTCGAGGAGGTCAACTGATGTCCACCGAACCGATGTCCCTGCAGTCGCCGGCCACCGTCGCCACGACGACCGAGGCCCTGCCGAAGACCCGGCGGCGCTCCGTCGCCCCCAAGGGGGTGCAGGGCCGGGTGTGGTGGAAGCACGTCCTCGGCGTGCTCGCCCTCGTCTGGGCCCTCTTCCCGATCGTCTTCCTCATCTCGGCCGCGCTCAACCCGTCGGGCACGCTCGACTCAGCCGGCCTGCTGCCGACCGCGGTGTCGTGGAACAACTTCGACATGCTCTTCAACGACCCGTCGCGCCCGTTCCTCACGTGGTTCCGCAACTCCCTGCTCATCGCCTTCATCGGTGCGCTCGGGCAGATCTTCATCGGGGCCTGCGCGGCCTACGCCTTCTCGCGGATGCGGTTCCGTGGCCGTCGCGGTGGTCTGCTCAGCCTGCTGCTGCTGCAGATGTTCCCGGCGCTGCTCACCTTCGTCGCGCTCTACCTCATGTTCGCCCGCATCGGCGACGTCGTGCCGGCGCTGGGCCTCGACACCGTCCTCGGCCTCTCCCTCGTCTACCTCGGCGGGGCGATGGGCGCCAACGTCTGGCTGCTCAAGGGCTACTTCGACACCGTGCCGCGTGAGCTCGACGAGGCGGCCCGCGTCGACGGCGCCTCGCACGCCCGCATCTTCTTCACCATGATCCTGCGCCTGACAATGCCGATCCTCGTCACGACCTTCATGATCTCGTTCATCGGTCTCTTCAGCGAGTTCCTCCTCGCCTCGATCTTCCTGCGCGACGTCGACTCGCAGACCGTCGGCGTCGGCCTGTGGAGCATGAGCAAGGGCAACGAGGCCAACCGCCTCTTCGGGCAGTTCGCGGCCGGCGCGCTGCTCTGCTCGATCCCCGTCGTGGCGCTCTACCTCGCCGTGCAGAAGCAGATCGTCGGCGGCCTCACCACGGGCTCGGTCAAGTGAGCCCTCGCCCGGCCCACACCGTGGGGTGGCTCGCGCAGCCGCACCACGACGGGTCGGGGCGCTACGTATCGGACCTCACGCCCCGGCTCGGCGGCACCGTCGACGTGCTGCTGCGCGTGCCACTCGAGTGCGACGTCGAGACGGTCCACGTGCGCACGAGCCCCGACGGCGAGCAGCAGTTCGCCGCCGCCCGGCTCGTGCGCACGACCGACACCGACG
The DNA here is from genome assembly GCF_003635045.1 of Terracoccus luteus. NCBI lineage: Bacteria > Bacillati > Actinomycetota > Actinomycetes > Micrococcales > Intrasporangiaceae > Terracoccus > Terracoccus luteus. The sequence goes on from NZ_RBXT01000001.1 coordinate 237,196, forward strand.
CGTGGTGGTCGGCCACCCTGACCTGCCACAACCCCGTGACGAACTACCGCTTCCTGCTCGGTGGCGGTCCGACGAGGTATGCGTGGCTCAACGGCACCGGCCTGCACGCGCGCGACGTGCCCGACGCGAGCGACTTCCGGCTCGTCGCCCACGACAGCCCGCCGCCCGCGTGGGCCCGTGGCGCCGTCGTCTACCAGATCTTCCCCGACCGCTTCGCCCGCTCGCGGGCCGCCGACCGCCGCGAGCAGCCGGCCTGGGCCGTGCCCGCCCAGTGGGGCGACCCGGTCGACACCCGGCCCGGCGTCATCGCGCAGCAGTTCTACGGCGGCGACCTCGACGGGGTCGTCGAGCACCTCGACCACCTGGAGTCGCTCGGCGTCGACGTCGTCTACTTCACCCCGTTCTTCCCCGCGCGCTCGAACCACCGGTACGACGCGGCATCCTTCACGGCGGTCGACCCGCTGCTCGGCGGTGACGCGGCGCTGCGCCGGCTGACGAAGGCCGCCCACGCCCGCGGCATGAAGGTCATGGGTGACTTCACGACCAACCACACCGGCGACGCGCACGAGTGGTTCGTCACCGCGAGCGGCCCCGGCGGCCGGCGCACCCCCGAGCGTGACTACTACATCTGGGAGGACGGCGACTACGTCGGCTGGCTCGGCGTGCGGTCGCTGCCGAAGCTCAACCACCTCAACCAGCAGCTGCGCACCCTGCTCTTCGAGCGCGCCGACGGCGTCGTGCGCAAGTGGCTGGGGCGCTCCGGCGGGCTCGACGGCTGGCGGGTCGACGTCGCCAACATGACCGGGCGCTGGCGCGGCACCGACGTCAACCACGACGTCGCCCGCCAGATGCGCGACGCGATGGGCCGGCACGCCCCCGAGGCGCTGCTCGTCGGCGAGCACGTGCACGACTACACCGTCGACGTGCCCGGTGACGGCTGGCACGGCGTCATGAACTACGCCGGCTTCTGCAAGCCGGTCTGGACCTGGCTGCGCGACGCCGAGGGCGACCCGAACTTCCTCGGCGCGCCCGTGCCCGTGCCGCTGCTCGACGCCGGCGCCGTCGTCGAGACGATGCGCGACTTCACCTCGCGCATCCCGTGGCAGTCGCTCGTCAGCAGCTTCAACCTCGTCGGCTCGCACGACGCGACGCGGGTGCGCACCCTCGTCGGCGGTGACGGCCGCGGCGTCGACGTCGCCGCGGGCCTGCTGTTCACCCTGCCCTCGATGCCGATGCTCACCTACGGCGACGAGATCGGCATGGAGGGCGCGTTCGGCGAGGACGGCCGCCGCCCCATGCCGTGGAACGAGCAGCACTGGGACACCCGCATCCTCGAGGTGTACCGCAGCCTCATCGCGGCCCGCCGCGGGTCGGTCGCCCTGCGCGAGGGCGGACTGCGCTGGGTGCACGCCGACGGCGACGCCATCGTCTTCCTGCGCGAGACCGCCGACGAGACCGCGCTCGTGCACGTCGCGCGGGCCGCGCACGCCCCCATCACCCTCGACGCCCGGCACCTGCCCGGCATCGCCGACGGGCGCCCGCTCCACGGACCCCGCCCGCGCGTGGGTACGCGCAGCGTGACACTGTCTGCCTCGGGCCCCGGGGCGCGGGTGTGGGCCTGGCGGCCCACCGACGGGGGTGCGACCCACGGGAGGCGGAGGAGGCGATGACCGAGGTGAAGGCGCGGCTGCGTGACATCGCGGTGCAGGCGAGTGTGTCCGAGGCGACCGTCTCGCGCGTGCTCAACGCCAAGCCCGGCGTCGCCGAGTCGACCCGTCAGGCGGTGCTCACTGCCCTCGACGTGCTCGGGTACGACCGCCCGAGTCGCCTGCGGCGCAAGAGCGCCGGGCTCGTCGGCCTCATCGTCCCCGAGCTGACCAACCCGATCTTCCCGGCCTTCGCGCAGATCATCGAGAACCTGCTCGCGCAGAACGGCTACACGCCGGTGCTGTGCACGCAGGTGGCCGGCGGCGTGCACGAGGACGAGTACGTGCAGATGCTGCTCGACCGCGGCGTCGCCGGCATCATCTTCATCTCGGGTCACCACGCCGACACGAACACCCAGCCCCACCGGTACGTCGAGCTGCGTGAGCGCGGGTTGCCCCTCGTGCTCGTCAACGGCTACATCGAGGGCGTCGACGCGCCGTTCATCAGCAACGACGACGTCGCCTCGATGGGCCTGGCCCTCGAGCACCTCGTCAGCCTTGGCCACCGCGAGATCGGCCTCGCCGTCGGCCCCGACCGCTACGTGCCCGTCATCCGCAAGATCACCGGGTTCCGCCACTCGATGCAGGAGCTCGTCGGCCGCTCCGACGTCGACCACCTCATCGAGCGCACCCTCTTCACCGTCGAGGGCGGCGCGTCGGCGGCGGGTCGGCTGCTCGACCGCGGCGCCACGGCGGTCGTCTGCGGCTCGGACCTCATGGCCCTCGGAGCCATCCGCGAGGCCCGCAAGCGGGGCCTTCAGGTGCCGCGCGACTTCTCCGTCGTCGGCTACGACGACTCGACCCTCATCGCCTTCACCGACCCGCCGCTGACGACGGTGCGCCAGAGCGTCGACGCCATGAGCGCCGCCACCGTGCGTGCGCTGCTCGACGAGATCGCGGGTCAGCCCTCACCGCGCGCCGAGTACGTCTTCCGCCCCGAGCTCGTCGTGCGGGGCTCGACGGGCGCCGTCCGCCGGTAGCACCGGGCGTCGGTCGAGACGTCGGTCGGATGCCGGTGGGCCCGGTCCCGGGGGACGAGTCGGTCTCGCGACGGGCCGGGGTCCGCTACGCGGACTCGTCGACCTCGGCCGCGCGACGACGACGCAGCACCGTCTGCAGGCAGGCGGCGACGGCCGCCTCGTCGTCGAGCCGGTGGCGGGCAGCCGTCGACCCCGTACCGACCTTGACGGTGACGTCGTGGGTGCGGCGCATGCGCACGAAGGCGTCCTCGTCGGTGACGTCGTCGCCGAAGTAGAAGCGGGCCCCGGCCCCGACCGCGCGTCCGAGGGCCGTGACGGCCGAGCCCTTGTCGGCGTGCGACACCGTCAGCTCGAGCACCGACTTGCCCTTGAGCACCTTGACGCCGGGGTGGCTCAGGGCCCGCTCGCGAGCGGCCGCGATCGCGGCGTCACCCTCGGCCCGGTCGATGCCGCGCACATGCACGACGACCGCGGCGGCCTTGTGTTCCAGACTCGCTCGCGGGTGCTCCTCCTCGATGAGTGCGCTGATGTCGGCTCGAAGCTCGGCCAGCCGCTGCTCGTCCTCGGGCGTGACCGCAGCAGCCTCCATGGCCTCGCGGACCGCGGGGTCCGACGACTCGGCGCCGTGGCTGCCGATGAGCACGATCGGCTCGTCGGGGGCGATGCCGGTGAGGGTGCGCAGGGTCTCGAGGTCGCGACCCGACACGACGGCGACGTGCACGCCGGGCAGGTCGGCGAGGGCCCGCAGGGTGTCGATGCTCCCGGGCCAGGGGCGGGCGTCCATCGGCTCGCGGGCGAAGGGGGCGAGCACCCCGTCGAGGTCGGTGGCGACGAGCAGCGACCGCACCTCCACGGCATCCTCGATGGCCGCGCGCAGGGGCGCCTCCGCGCTCACGGCGCCACCACGGGGTCGGGGGAGGCCTCGGCCGCCTGCGGGTCGGGGGCCGCGGGGGCGTCGGCGACCTGCTCGAGGCGCGGCCGGTCGGGGGCGGACCGGAGCGCCGCGAGGTAGCGGGCGGCCCAGCGCTGCACGTCGTGGTCGCTGACCCGGCGGCGCAGCGCCTGCATGATGCGCTGCCGGTCCTTCGCCGGGGTGTTGACGGCCCGGACCATGGCCTGCTTCAGCCCCTCGATGTCGTGCGGGTTGCAGGCGAAGGCCTGGTGCAGCTCGTGCCAGGCGCCGGTGAACTCCGACAGCACGAGAGCACCGCCGAGGTCGTGGCGGCAGGTGACGTACTCCTTGGCCACGAGGTTCATCCCGTCGCGCAGCGGCGTGACGAGCATGACGTCGGCGGCCTGGAAGAGCGCGGCCATCTCCTCGCGCGGGTAGCTGTGGTGCAGGTAGTGCACGGCGGGCGCGCCGATGCGGCTGTACTCGCCGTTGATGCGACCGACGGTCTGCTCGATCTCGCCGCGCAGGGTCCGGTAGGCGCCGACGCGCTCGCGGCTCGGGGTCGCGACCTGCACGAGCGTGACGTCCGGGGGCGAGAAGCGCCCCTCGACGAGCAGCTCCTCGTAGGCCTTGAGCCGGTGGCGGATGCCCTTGGTGTAGTCGAGGCGGTCGACCCCGAGCATGAGCACCTTGGGGTTGCCGAGGCTCTCGCGGATCTGCGCCGACCGGGCCATGACCTCGGGCTGCTTCGCGAGCCGCTCCAGGCCCTTGAAGTCGACCGAGATCGGGATGGCCGCCGCGCGGACCGTGCGCGAGCTGCCCTCGACGTGCACGAGGTCGCGCTTCGTGCGCGCCTGCAGCAGCTGGCGGCAGGCCCGGACGAAGTTGCGGGCGTCGGCCTGGCGCTGGAAGCCGAGGAAGTCAGCCCCGAGCAAGCCCTCGAGCAGCTGGCTGCGCCACGGCAGCTGGGCGAAGAGCTCGACGGGCGGGAAGGGGATGTGGTCGAACCAGCCGATGCGCACGTCGGGCCGCAGCCGGCGCAGCATCGCGGGCACGAGCTGGAGCTGGTAGTCGTGCACCCAGACCGTCGCCCCCGGCGCGGCCAGGGCCGCCACGGCCTCGGCGAAGCGCTGGTTGACGCGCTGGTAGGCCTGCCACCAGTCGCGGTGGAACGAGGCGGGCACGATGACGTCGTGGTAGATCGGCCACAGGGTGTCGTTCGAGAAGCCCTCGTAGTAGAACGCGACGTCCTCCGCCGACAGGCCGACGGGGTGCAGGTGGATACCGCCGTCGTCGAAGGGCTCAGGCGCGTCGCCGGTCTCGCCGGCCCAGCCCACCCAGGCGCCGTCGTGGTCGCGCATGACCGACTCCATGGCGGTCACGAGGCCACCGGGGCTGCGTCGGATCTCCACCGTGCCGTCGTCGGCGGTCACCCGGTCGACGGGGAGGCGGTTGGCCGCGATGACGAGGTCGTACGTCGACCGTTCGGACGGCACTCGATCAGCTCCTGAGGTCGGGGGGCGGGGTCCGTGTCGTCGCGTACCCCGTCAGGCGCACCTGCCCGGGGAGCCCGCCACACGGCATCCGCTGCTCCGGTCTCACTGTAACGACCGGGCTCTGGCGCCCGGACCCGTCCCCGCCCTAGGGTCAGGAGGCACGGCAGCAGCCCGACGGACGCCCGGTGAGGGCGCGGGTGGCCACGCGACAGGGAGGTCGACGTGAAGATTTCGGACGTGGTGCGCAGCAAGGGTGACGGGGTCGTCACGGTGACGCCCGACACGAGCGTCGGCGACCTGCTGGCCCTGCTCGAGGAGCATCGCATCGGCGCGGTCGTCGTGAGCACCGACGGGGGCTCGGTCGACGGCATCGTCAGCGAGCGCGACGTCGTGCGCCACCTGCACTCCGACGGTCCCGGCATGCTCGCGGGGCCGGTGTCGGCGATCATGACGAGCGAGGTGACGACCGGCAGTGCCGACGACGAGATCGCCGCGCTCGCCGCGACGATGACCGAGCTGCGCGTGCGCCACGTTCCCATCGTCGACGGTGACGGCCGCCTCGCCGCCATCGTCAGCATCGGCGACATCGTCAAGCACCGCCTCAACGAGCTGCAGTCGGAGCGCGACCAGCTGCGCGACTACATCACGAGCTGAGACCGGTCCGGATGCCGGGTGGCGGGCTCGGCGCCGCGCACTCCCGCCCCCGCCCGGGCTTGTGTCTCGAACGAACCGTTCGAGGTCGAACGCGCTGCTGGTGGCCGAACGCGCCGGTGTACCGGTGAGGTCGACACCCGGCCCCGAGTTCGGCACCGAACGGTTCGTTCGAACAACCAGCCGGGGTGGGGCGGTCTTGCACGAAGCCGACAAGTCGGGCACTCGCCGCGCGCGGTGCGCCGGGACGGCCGGCGGGGTGAACTACCGTTGCCCCATGCCAGCGCACGACCGCACCGAGTGGGTCCCGACCCCGTCGGGGGCTGCGCTGACCGGGTCCGGCGACCCCTACCCGCGGCACGAGCGGCTCGGGCCCTACCGCCTCATCGAGGAGATCGGCGAGGGTGGCATGGGTGTCGTGCACCTCGCCCTCGACCCGCGCGGCCGCGCCGTCGCCATCAAGGTGCTGCGGGCCCATGTCGCGCACGACTCCGACGCCCGCACGCGGCTCGGGCGCGAGGTCGAGACGCTCTCGCGCATCCGCGACCCGCGCGTCGCCAGCGTCATCGACGCCGACGTCATGGGCCCGCGGCCCTACATCGTCACGCGCTACGTGCCCGGCACGGCTCTCGACGAGGCCGTCGAGCAGGGCGGCCCGCTGCGGCCCGACGCCCTGCTGCGCCTCGCCCGCGGCACCGCCGAGGCGATCCGCTCGATCCACGCCTGCAGCGTCGTGCACCGCGACATCAAGCCCGGCAACGTCCTGCTCGAGGACGGCGAGCCCGTGCTCATCGACTTCGGCATCGCCCACCTGCAGGACGACGTACGCCACACCGTCGGCGGCCTCGTCATGGGCACCCCCGGCTACCTCTCGCCCGAGCTCGTGGAGGGCGCGCGCATCAGCGACGCCACCGACTGGTGGGGCTGGGCCGCCACCATCACCTACGCCGCCGCGGGGCGCCCGCCCTTCGGTCGGGGGCGCATGGATGCCGTGCTCAGCCGGGTCCGCGCGGGGGAGGTCGACCTCGCCGGGGTTGACCCCCGGCTGGCACCGCTGCTGCAGGCCTCGCTCTCGCCCCGGCCCGAGCGGCGACCGCACGCCGACGAGGTCATCGATGCCCTCGAGCGCTTCGCCCACGGGGAGGACGCCACGGTCGGCCACGCCCGCAGCCACGTCGGAACCGACGACTGGGACGCGACCGAGGTCGTGCAGGTCGAGCCGCCGCCCGCCGGGTCGACGCAGGTGCTGACCGGCCGCTCGACCAACGTCATGCCTGCCGTCCCAGCCGCCGTCCCAGCCGCCGTACAGCCCGCCGTCCAGTCGGCTCCGTCGGCGCCGGTCCCCCCACCGACGTGGGAGGACCTGCCTCCGTCCGTCCCCGCCTCCGCCCACGACCCGTCGGAGGGCGGGCCACAGCACCGCTGGGGCTCCCTGGCGCGTCGTCAGCGGGACGACCAAGACGCCCGCGACGACCGGGGCGTCGACCCGCCCGTCGACGGCTCCGCCGACCTCCTCACACCGCCGCGCAGGGAGGGCGACCCCCGCATCGGCCTGCCGATGCGCACCGGCCTGCTCGCCGGCGTCGCGACCGGCTGGCTCGGGGCGCTCGCGGCCTGGCCGGGGGTGGCCCTGCTCCTGCTCCTGCTCTGGTCGGTCGTGGCGCGCGCCACCGACCGCACCGTCACCGGGCTCGTCCTGCGCCGGTACGAGAACGGCCGCCGTCGCAGCGACGTGCCGTGGGCGCTCGGTCTCAGCCCGTGGCACGTCGTGCTGTCGGCGGTGGCCACCGTCGTCGGCCTCGTCCTGCCGCTCGCGGTGGCGCTCGCCGGCGTCTTCGCCTCGGCCCTGCTGCTCGCCGGGGCACAGGGTGGCGAGCTGCAGCCGGGCGACCCGCTCACCCTCGCCGTCGGCGGCGGACTCGGCCTGCTCATGGCCTGGTGGGGTCCGGCGGGCTCGTCACTGCGTCGCGGATCTCGTTCGATCACAAGGGTGCTCGTGCCCGAAGGTGTCGGCACGACGGTGGCCGGGGTGGTGCTCGTCGGCTTCGGTCTCGTCGCCGCGGTGGCCGCCGTCCGGCACGGCACGGCCTTCGACTGGACCCCGTGGACGGGGAACCCGCTCGGGGGGTGAGCCCCACCCCGCGCGCACCGGTGCCGACGCGCAGACGGACGCTCCCGGCATCCATGGATAAAGCACAGGTCTCGGACAGGTCACGGAACTATCTCGGGCGGGCTTGTGCGAGGGGCGTCGGCCACGTACCGTCGATGCTCGTCAGCCCCCATCCCCTGACCCGTTGACACTCGGCCCGCATCCTGCGGTCCCGAGACCGGGGGAAGGTCCCTGACGGCACCCGACGACGCGGACCCACGCGTTGCGGACACAACTTCACACCGCCACCCATCAGAAACCGGTCCCTGAGCGCGCCGAGCCTCGCCAGCCAGGGAATCACCCAGCACCTGCGTCCTGCGCCGGTGTGGAGGGTCGGGCGAGGACGGGGGACCCAGTTGTCTGGGCAGCGGACGCACGGCGTCCGACTGTCCGACGGGGGTGAAGCCGCGAGAGCGGCGGGGCACCTGACGCCCCAACCCGACAGCTAACTCCGCAGGCGCACGTCAGGAAGGGAAACCACCCATGCACTACTCCTCGAAGCACGCTGCCACGAAGAAGACGTCGGTCAAGCAGCGCATCGTCCTCGCCGGCATCGCCGGTGGGGCCACCCTCGCCGGCGGCATCGCCGTCGCGGGCCCCGCCAGCGCCTCGAGCGTCTGGGACCGCGTCGCGGCCTGTGAGTCGGGCGGCAACTGGTCGATCAACACCGGCAACAGCTTCTACGGCGGCCTGCAGTTCACCCGCAGCACGTGGCTGGCCTACGGTGGCGGCGCCTACGCCTCGCGCGCCGACCTCGCCACGAAGTCGCAGCAGATCGCCGTCGCCCAGCGCACCCTCGCCGGGCAGGGTCCGGGCGCCTGGCCCGTCTGCTCCCGCAAGGCGGGCCTGACGCGCAGCAACGGTGGCGCGACCTCCTCCTCGGTGCCGCAGTCGAGCAGCTCGTCCTCCTCGTCGAAGAAGTCCACGTCGACCAAGAAGACGTACTCGACCCCGAAGAAGACGACCTCGACCAAGAAGTCGTACACGAGCACGAAGAAGTCGTACACGAGCACGAAGAAGTCGTACACGACCCCCCGCGTCAGCACCGGCAACGGCGCCCGCATCGTCGTCAAGAGCGGCAACACGCTCTCGAAGCTCGCGACGAAGTACAACGTCCAGGGCGGCTGGAAGGCCATCTACGACGCCAACCGCGGCACCGTCTCGAACCCCAACCTCATCTTCGTCGGCCAGGTCCTGCGCCTGCCGTGAGCATGAGCCTCTGACCGCCCACCGGTCGCCTCGGCGCCGGTGACGGTCTCCTGACACCGGACGGCCCCGCACAGCACTCGCTGTGCGGGGCCGTCCGCGTCCCCGGCGGTGTTGCCGTCCGTGTCCGTGTCCGTGTCCCCGTCCGTGTCCCTGCCGCCGGCCGGGGCGCGCTGCTCGACGTCCGTTGCGGATGTCGAGGATGCCGGGGCGCTCCGTTACGCTGTCGCCGTCGCGGCGGGCGCCGCCCGCGTCGACGTGCTGGCGTGGCGCAATCGGTAGCGCACCTGTCTTGTAAACAGGCGGTTAGGGGTTCGAGTCCCCTCGCCAGCTCTCGGCCGAGCGTGGGCGGACCGTCGCCGTCCCGGCCGTCGGGCGACGTGGGGACCCGGTGCCGACGAGGTCGCGGGCCCGCTTGCGGCGGCGCGGCCGGGGTACGGGCAGGACGTCCGCCGGTCGCGGCGGGACACCGGTCGACGAGGGGCCCGGCCGTCGTGACGGCGCCGCGGCCCCTGCCGAAGGAGTCACATGTCCGACCCGACCTCGGCCACGAGCACGACACCCACCCTGCAGCTCGTCGGCAACGCCACCGTCGTTCTGCGGTTCGGCGAGCTCACCCTGCTGACGGACCCGAACTTCCTCCACCAGGGACAGCGGGCCTACCTCGGGTACGGCCTCACGTCGAAGCGCCTCACCGAGCCGGCGCTGCGCGTGGACGAGCTGCCCGGCCTCGACGCCGTCGTGCTGTCGCACCTGCACGGCGACCACTTCGACCGGGTGGCCCGGCGCGGGCTCGACCGCGACGTCCCGATCATCACGACGCCGCACGCGTCGAAGCGCTTGCAGTGGCAGGGTTTCTCGCGGGCCAACGGCCTGCGCACGTGGGGTGAGTACGAGCTCGCCCGTGGCGACGACATCGTGCGCATCACCGCCATGCCCGGCCGGCATGCCCCGCGGCCTGTGTCCCGACTGCTGCCACCTGTCATGGGCAGCATGCTCGAGTTCCGCTCGGGCGCCGGGCCGGTCACGCACCGCCTCTACATCACCGGCGACACGCTCCTTGTCGACGAGCTGCACGAGATCCCGCGACGCTTTCCCGACGTCGACACCACCGTGCTGCACCTCGGCGGCACGACGCTGCCGGGCGGGCTCATGGTGACGATGGACGGGGAGCAGGGTGCCGAGCTGCTCGGGCTCATGGGCAACAGCCGAGGCATCCCCGTGCACCACAGCGACTACACCGTCTTCCGCTCACCGCTCTCGGAGTTCGAGGATGCCGTGGGGCGCCGTGGTCTGTCGGCGCGGGTGAGCGTCGTCGAGCCCGGCGAGACGGTCTCCCTCTGACGCGGTGCCGTCGAGGGTCGCGCGTCAGATGACGTCTCGACCCTCGACGACCGCCGTCGCGAGGTCGCGGAGCTTCGTGTTGGTGTCCTGCGAGTGACGTTGCAGTACCGCGAAGGCGGCGTCGACGTCGAGCGAGTAGCGCTGCATGAGGACCCCCTGCGCCAAACCGATCGTGTGCCTCGTGGCCAGCGCCGAGCGCAGACCGACGAGCTCGTTGCTGAGGGCCATGGCCGTGGCGGCATGGTCGGCGAAGAGTCGGGCCAGCGCCACCGCATCACGGTCGTAGGCGCGGGGCGGGTCCGCGTAGAGGTTGAGGCTGCCCAGGACCGTGCCGGGGATGCCGACCCGGACGCTGAGGACGCTGCGCACCCCTGCCTCCCGGGCGCTCCGTGACCACTGGGACCACCGTCCTCGCCCACCCTCCGCCTCGTCGTCACCGAGATCGCCCGTGACGACGACGGGCTCGTTGCGGACGGCGTCGAGACACGGCCCCTCGTCGAGCTGGTACTGCCGCGCATCGAGCAGGAGCGCCACCCCGTCCGTGGCGGCCGGGGTGCGGATGCGGTCGTTGGCGTGGCGCAGCGAGACGCTGGCGTGCTCGCACCCCGGGACGACGGTCAGCGCGGTGCGAGCGACGGACTGCAGGGTCAGCTCATAGCTCTCCTGCAGCGCCATGCTCCGGACCGTGCCGGCCAGTCGTCGGGCCGCGGCGACGTCGACGGTGGTCATGGGGGCCTTTCACCCACGCCGCGTCGGGACGCGGACGGACCACCCGGCGTCGTGCGTGAACCGGGACAGCGCACAGTATGGCTCACCCCCAGAGGTGCGATGCAACCGACCCGCACGACGGACCGGCAACCGATCCCGCACCGGCGGCGCGTGATTCGCCACGTGCCGGGTACGCGCCGGTCGAGGCCCGGGGACCACCCCCGGCCGTCCGCCCGACCAGGAGAGCAACACGCCGTGAGCCGCAGCGCCGAAACGACGAGCCGACGGACACCGACCGTGGCCGCAGGTCTGCTCTTCGGTATCGGTCTAGGCAGCTTCGTCGACGGGATCGTGCTTCACCAGCTGCTGCAGTGGCACCACATGCTGAGTGACGTGGCGGGCTATCCCGTGACCACGGTGGCCGGGCTCGAGGTCAACACCCTGGCGGATGGCTTCTTCCACGCCCTCGCCTGGGTGTGCGTCGTCGCGGGCATGGTCGTCACCCTCGCCTCGTGGCGTCAGGGGCGCCTCGCGCCCGGCCGGCGCTTCCACGGCGGCCTCCTGCTCGTCGGGTGGGGCGGGTTCGACCTCGTCGAGGGCATCGTCGACCACCACCTGCTCGGGGTCCACCACGTGCGCGACGACCTGGGTGCACCCCTGTCGTGGGACATCGGCTTCCTGCTCTTCGGGGCGTTGCTCGTCGTCGTCGGCGCGGCCCTGCACCGTTCCGGTCGCGGCGCACTCGACGGGTTCAGCGAGCCGTCAGCCTGACGGCGAGGTCACGTGGGACCTGCGCCTCGAGCACGACCGCCCCGGCGCCGGCACGTCCATCCGGGGCCGGGAACCGTACGGTCGGGCGCCACCATCGAGGCGCCCGCACGACCGTGCCCCGGGTGCCCTCGGGGACGACGACGCTCCCACGGGGGTCGTGCCACCACCGCGTCGTGACGACCTCGTCACCGACCCCCAGGCGAGGCCGTCGTGCACCGCCCGGGCGCGGACGCCGACGGGGGCTCGGACGCCGCGCACCGGCATCCGCGCCCCCGTCGGTCGCCGAGGTCACGAGGGGTCGTTCGCCTCGGCCAGCTCGATCTCCGCGGTCGCCTGGATGAGCGACAGCAGCTCGGCGTCCAGGCCGGGCGCGAACTCCTCACGCCGCTCGGGCGCCATCTCGAGGGGCGAGCCCTCGGGCATGAGCGCCGTCGAGAGCTCGGTCCCGTCGTTCGAGGGTGACGCGCCCCGGTACAGCTTCGCCGCCTGGCTCTTCTCGTCGGCGTCGAAGGTGTACTGCACGCTCTGCAGGCCGAGGTCGACGAGCCGCTTGACCTCGGGGAACCGCTCGGCGTTCGTCTTCGGGATCGGCAGCACCTTGCCCCAGCTGACCCCGAGGCTCTCGAGCGCCTTGGCGTACGCGTTCTCGTGGGCCTGGTCGCGCACGATGAGGTACGCGATGGTCGAGCGGGCCGTCTTGTTGTCGGTCATCTCGTAGATGCGGCACTTCTGCAGCCGCCCCGTCGACTCGAGCATGAGGTTGTAGAGCAGGTCGAGCACGAGGTTGCCGCTGTTGTACACGTACGAACCGCTCCACGGGTTGCCCGCGGCGTCGACCGGCAGTGCGCCCTGCGCCCCCACGAGGTAGTGGTGGATGTTGCTGTGGTCCAACGCGATCGACAACGGAGTGGCGCCCTTGTCGCCCGGCTTGTCGACGGGGTCGTCCTTCTTCCCCTGGTACGCGGGCGACCCGTCGAGCAGCCGGCTGATGGTCGTGCCGATGAGCTCGACGTGGCTGATCTCCTCCGTGCCGACACCCTGGATCAGGTCCTTGTAGGGCTGTGCCGCGGGGTCGCCCCGGAAGTTCATGCTCTGGAAGAGGTACTGCATCATCGTCCGCATCTCGCCGAACTGGCCGCCGAGCCCCTCCTGCAGGGCGTTGGCGGCGGCGGGGTCCGGCTCGTCGGTCTCGATCGGGTGGATGAGCTTCTGCAGGTGCAGGTACACGGTTCTCCTTGTGGTGCAGTCGGTCTCGGTCGTACGACTCGCGCGCGAGTCGGGTCAGGAACGGACCTCCCCGGCCGCGTCCTTGCCGGTAGCAGCCACGTCGGATGCCGTCGAGGTGGCCTCCTCCTTGACCGTGCCGGCCGCGTCGGTCGCCGCCCCCTTGACGCTCTCGACCGCCTCGGTCGCGGGCTCCCTGAGGTCGGCCGCCACGCTCTTGGCGGCGTCGGTGGCCTGTTCGACGAGCGGCTGCGCCTTCTCCTTGACCGCGTCGGCCGCCTGTCGCTCGGCGCCGCTGGCCGGCAGCAGCGAACCGACGAGCCAGCCGGCCCCGAAGGCGATGAGGCCGGCGGCCACGGGGTTGCCCCGGGTGCGGCTCGTCGCGGCCGACGGCGCGGATGTCGCGGCGTCCCTGACGGAGGAAGCGGCCCCGGACACGGAGTCACCGGCGGACGAGGTGAGGTCGCCGGACGACCCCATGACGCTGTCCTTGAGCCGACCGACGCGGTCGCCGACCTTGTCGACCTGGCGACGGGCGACGTTGCCGGGGCGGGCGGTGTCGACGAGGGCGTTGACGTTGGCGCTGAGTTCGCTGCGGGTGGCCTCGATCTCGGCGCGCAGGCGCTCCGGGTCGTCACGGCCGGGCTCCGACGCGCCCGTGCGGTCGACAGCGCTCTGGTCGCTCTGGGTGCTCATCGGGTCTCCTCCTTGCCCTTGAGGGCGTCAGGTACGTGCTTGGCGGTTTCGGTGGTGCGGGGCAGGCCCTGGACCTGCGCGAGGCGGGTACGGCCGAGGGCGGCGAGCACGCCGGCGACGACGGCCCAGACGACGGCGATGATGAGCGCGCCCCAGGCCTGTCCCGTCCATTGGCTGATGCCCCACCAGGCCGATAACGACACGAAGAGCAGCACGAAGTGTGCGGCCACGCCGGCGCCTCCGAGCATCCCCGCGCCGGCTCCGGCCCGGGTGGCCGACTGCTTGACCTCGGCCTTGGCGAGCTCGACCTCCTGGCGCAGCAGGGTGGTGAGGTCCTGGCCGACGGCGCCGAGCAGCTCGCCGATCGACCGGTCGTCCTGGTCGGTGGGCGGGGTGCTCATCGGGGGTCCAACTCGTAGGGCTCGGGCGTGTGGGTCTCGACGTCGCGGACGAGGATGTCGTCGCCGCCGATGCCCGCGTCGTCGGTGGCCGTGCTCGGGACCTCGGTGCTCGTGCTCGGCTCGCCGTAGAGGTCGGCCTCGGGCGTCGTCGCGGATGCCGTCGTGCCGCCCGCCGCGGACCCGAGGGTGCCCGTCGTGCCGAGCGAGGCGGTGCCCTCGTAGCCGGCCTCCGGGTAGGTGCTGCCGTAGCCGCCGACCGAGGACGTCGTGCCGGTGGCCGAGTCGGCTCCGTCCGTCGAGCCGGTCGAGCCGGTGGCCGACGACTCGTCGTGGCCGGTGAGGCCACGGGTGAGACGGCCCGCGAGCAGACCACCCACGGCGGCGACGGCCAGGAAGGCGCCGGGGCGGCGGCGGGCGAACTGCTGCGCCTGCTCGAGCAGGTCGGCCGGCTCGTGCCGCTCGAGCCAGTCGGCTATGCCGCCGACGCGGTCACCGGCCTGTGAGGCGAGGCGTGTGGCCGTCCCGGAGGTCTGCGACTCGCCGGATGCCGGCGTGCCCTGAGTGCCCTTGTCGCCGCTCGTCATGCGACCGAGCTCGTCGGCGATGTCGCGCAGCCACGAGGCGGCAGCGTTCTGTTGGGTCGATGCCTGGTCCGTGAGCTGCGAGCGGGCCTGCGACAGCAGGTCCTTCGCCTGCTGACCGGCGGCAGAGGCGACGTTCGCCGCCTCGTCCTTGGCGACGCCGGCCACGTGCTTCGTGCCCTCGGCGGCTTCGCCGGCGACGCGCCTGCCCTGCTCCTTCACGGTGTCCGTGGTGCTGGACCCGCCAGATCCGCTGGATACGGGTGTGGTGCCGGTGGCGGAGACGGGCTCGAGGGTGGGGTCGCTGGGCAGGCTGGACGCGATGGACGTCGTGCCCGGCTCGGTGCTGAGGCTGCCCGTGTCGGAGGCGCCTCCGGGTCGGACGGGGTCGGTGTCGTACTGGGACATGGGTGTCTCCTGGGTCGACGGAGACGGTGCCGTCGCCGCTGCGGCGGTACCGCCTGAGGGTGGCGCCGGGTGCGTGCACGGTCCGGACGGACCGCGCGGGCTTCAGGCGCCGAGAGCCGACCCTGGGTCATCAAGGTCGGGTGGTGTCGTGCGGACGACGGACGGTGTCCGTGGGGCCCACCGGGTGGTCGGCCGTCATGAGATGAGTACCCGTGGGTCACCCGGCCAAACGACCGACGGCTGACCGAACGGCTGTCGCCCGACGACCCGGGGAGCGGGGCGGGCGTGGGTACGGGCTGCGCATGGGCCACGAGACACGACAGCGAGAAGCGCGATGAACGAGGGATGGACGACGAGGCACGTGCCCGCCCGGCTCGTCGTCGTGCGGCACGGGCAGAGTCTGGGCAACCTCGCCGACGCGGCGGCCCGTG
The DNA here is from genome assembly GCF_003635045.1 of Terracoccus luteus. Lineage (NCBI taxonomy): Bacteria > Bacillati > Actinomycetota > Actinomycetes > Micrococcales > Intrasporangiaceae > Terracoccus > Terracoccus luteus. The sequence goes on from NZ_RBXT01000001.1 coordinate 252,840, forward strand.
AGGGTGGGAGTGGACGGCTCGAGCTGACCACCCGTGACGCGGACACGCCGTTGTCGGACACCGGACGCGAGCAGGCGCAGGCGCTCAAACGGGCCGTCGCGCGGCGCGGTGCGGGAGAGCGACCCGGGCTCGTGCTCACCTCGCCGTACGTGCGAGCGGCGGACACCGCCACCATCGCCCTCTCCGGCCTCGCCGACGGCACCCCCGTCGTGGCCCGCGACGAGCGGCTGCGTGAGCGGGACCTCGGCGCGTTCGACGGCCTTACGGGTGACGGCATCCGGGCGGCCCACCCGGAGGAGGCCGAACGACGGGCCTTCACCGGCAAGCTGTACTACCGGCCCCCGGGCGGGGAGAGCTGGACCGACGTCGCCCTCCGGGTGCGCCAGCTGGTGGCCGACCTCGCCCACACCGAGCACGAGTGCGTCTGGGTCTTCACGCACCAGGCGGTCATCCTCGCCTTCCGCCTCGTGCTGGAGGGGCTGACCGAGGAGGAGGTGCTGCGCATCGACCGAGAGGAGCCGCTGCCCAACACGTCGGTCACCACCTACGAGCGCGACGACGCCGGCCGGCTGCGCCTCTCGACGTTCGCCGACGTGTCGCACCTCGAGCAGGAGGAGGCGCCGACGACGCGGGAGGAGCCGGCGCACGAGCCCGTGGACCGGCTCGTGGACGAGGGCACGTCATGACCGACGACGAGACCGCACCGCACGAGCCCGTCACGCCCGCGACGCTGAGCCGCTGGCCGCTACCCGAGATCGGCGGGGGCAAGGAGAACAAGGGGCGGCTGCTCGTCGTGGGCGGCGCCCGCCAGACACCGGGCGCCGTGCTGCTCGCGACCCAGGCGGCGCTGCGTGTCGGGGCGGGCAAGGTGCAGCTGGCCACCGCGGCACCGAACGCGTCGGCCCTCGCCTGCGCCCTGCCGGAGGCCTACGTCGAGGGGCTGCCCGTCCACGAGTCGGGTGACCTAGACCCCTCTGCCGCCGGCCTCGTGCGCGAGATGGCCGACGGCGTCGACGTCGTGCTGCTCGGGCCCGGCCTCGGGGACCCCGAGGTGACGGCGGCCCTGCTGTCCCAGGTCGTCCCTCACCTCGACTGCACCGTCGTCGTGGACGCCCTCGCCACCGCGCACCTCACCGGCGACCTCGGCGCCCTTCGTCACCTCGACGGCCGCGCCGTCCTCACTCCCAACCTCGGCGAGCTCGCGGCCACGTTGCAGGCGGACGAGGATCAGGTGCAGGACGACCCGGCCGCCGCCGTCGACCGGCTCGCCCGCGAGAGCGGGGCGGTCGTCGTCAGCGGCGCCGTGCCGACCTACGTCGTCCGGTGGCCGTCGGCCCGTTGGCGGGTCGACCTCAGCCCGGCCGGTCTCGGGACGGCCGGCTCCGGCGACGTCAAGGCCGGGGCGGTCGCCGGGCTCCTCGCCCGCGGTGCCGACCCCGAGCAGGCAGCCGTCTGGGGCGTCCACCTCCACGCGCGGGCCGGCGCGCGCCTGACCCGGGGTGGCGCAGTGGGCTTCACGGCGCGCGAGCTCGCCGACGAGCTGCGCCCGGCGCTGGCGGAGCAGCCGACGTCCACGCCCGACGGCGACTGACGGCATCCGGGGCCTGCGTCGGCTCGTCGCCTGACCGGCTCGACGCCACGCACCCACCACCGACCGACGAAACGGGGGAGCGGACCCGCAGGAGAAGTGCACCGGGAAGCGTTTGCTTCTGCGGCTCTCGGGTAGTTCTCGGCCCGAGACGCCGCTCGGCGTCGTGCACCCGAACGAGGAGGTTCGCCATGCGCGCGAGGCTTGGGATCGCGGCCGCTGCGATCGTGACGATGGTGGCCGGCTGTGCCGGGGTCGGCGGGGGCACGAGCGGCGGTGACGGCGGAGGAGGCGGCGCCTCCGGCGGAGGTGGGCTCAGCGGCACGCCCTCGGGGACCCTGCGCATCATGGGGTTCGGCGGCGAGGACGAGGTGGGCCAGTCACGCATCAAGGCCTTCAAGGACGCCTACCCGGGTGTCACGGTGAGCAACAACAAGGGCGACTTCGACGCGCAGCAGTTCCTCACCGCGCTCGCGAGCGGCAACCCGCCCGACCTCGTCTACATGGACCGCAACCTCATCGGCACCTACGCCCAGCAGGGGGCGGTCGTACCCCTCGAGGACTGCATCAGCAGCCGGTCGGTCGACACGTCGCAGTACCGCGAGGCGGCGATGCGGTCGGTGACGCTGGGCGGCAAGGTCTACGGCATCCCCGAGTTCTACGTCGTCACGACGACGCTCGTGGACGGGAAGAGCCTGGCCTCCGCCGGCATGTCGTCGAGCGATCTCGCCACGACCGACTGGGCCTCCCTCAAGACGGCGAGCGACAAGCTGTACAAGGCGTCGGGAGGCAAGATCGAGCGGATCGGCTTCGACCCCAAGCTTCCTGAGTACTTCCCCCTCTGGGCCACGGCGAACGGCGCGCAGATCATCAAGGAGGACGGCAGCCCGAACCTCAACGACCCCAAGGCGGTCGAGGCCCTGGAGTTCGCCATCAGCCTCGTCGACGACCAGGGCGGGTGGACCTCGTTCAAGAGCTTCCGCGACGCCTTCGACATCTTCGGCGAGAAGAACCCGCTGAGCGCCGGCGCCGTCGTCGCCTTCCCGATGGAGAACTGGTACGTCAACGTGCTGCGCGACTACATCGGCAGCGGCCTGAAGCTCGAGTCGGTGCCGTTCACCGACCGGCAGGGCAAGCCCGTCAGCATGGTGGGCGGCAGCGCCTGGGCCATCCCGAAGGGGTCGAAGAACGCGACCGCCGCGTGCGCGTGGGCCCAGACGATGACCGACAAGGCCACGTGGCTCAAGGCGGCGGAGGCGCGCGTGGCCAAGGTGAAGCAGGACAACAGCTTCTTCACCGGCCTCTTCACCGCCAACAAGCCCGCCGACGACGCCATCCGGGACCAGTACCTCACCGACGCGCCCGACCCCGGCTTCAAGCAGGCCATCGACAACTACTACTCGACGCTCGACGTCGCCCAGGCCCTCAACCCGTCGGCTGCCGGCTCCCAGATCGACGCGGCCTGGAAGAGCGGGGTGTCACGGGCGCTCGCCGGCACTCCGGTGAAGGACGCCCTCGACCAGGCGCAGAAGGAGGCAGAGGCGGCCTTCACCAAGGCGAAGGGATGATGCGACTGCGACTGACCGACCGGCGTGGCAGCGCCCTGCAGCGCCGCGAGGCGCGCGCCGGCTACCTGTTCATCTCGCCGTGGGTCTTCGGCTTCCTCGCCCTGACGGCCGGCCCGATGGTCGTCAGCCTCTACCTCAGCTTCACGGACTACTCGCTCGTGAACGAGACGCACCAGGTCGGCCTCGAGAACTACCGTCAGCTGTTCGAGGACCCGAGGGTGGGCAAGTCGCTCGCCAACACCTTCGTCTACGCCGCCATGTTCGTGCCGCTCGGCATCGTCGTCGCCCTCGGGCTCGCGCTGCTGCTGCTGCGGCTGGGCCGCTTCTCCGGCTTCTTCCGCACCGTGTTCTACCTGCCGGTGATGACCCCGGGAGTCGCGGCGGGCGCGATGTTCCTGCTGCTGCTCAACGGCCAGCGCGGTCTGCTCAACGACGTGCTCGGCTGGTTCGGCATCACCGGACCGAACTGGACGACCGACCCCGCGTGGCTCAAGCCGTCGCTCGCCGTCGTCAGCCTCTGGACGATGGGCGGCAGCATCATCATCTACCTCGCAGCTCTGAACAACGTCCCGAAGCAGCTGTACGAGGCCGCCCTGCTCGACGGCGCCGGTCCGGTGCGCCGGTTCGTCAGCGTCACCCTGCCGATGATCTCCGGGGCCCTCTTCTTCACCGTCATCACCCACACCATCGGGGCGATGCAGATGTTCGACCAGGCCTTCACGATGTACTACGGCCCGCAGCAGGGGGCGACGGCGTCCGACGAGTCGCTCGTCTACATGGTCTACCTGTTCCAGAACGCGTTCCAGTACTTCCGGATGGGCTTCGCGTCCGCGCTTGCGTGGGTGCTGTTCGCGATCATCCTCGTCATCACCGTGGTGCAGGTGAGGGTCGGCAACCGGTTCGTCTACTACGAAGGGGGGTCGACCCGATGACGCTCGACGTCCGTCGACCGCTGCGGCCCGACGACCCCGACCGACCGGCGCGGGAGGGCGAGCTCGCCTCGCTCGTCACGACCGGTGGCGGACGTCGCCGACGTCTGACCTCGGGGCTTGTCGTGCGCTGGCTGCTGCTGCTTCTGGCCACGGTCGCCTTCGCCTACCCGCTCGTCTGGCTCGTCAGCGCCTCGCTCAAGCCCAAGGCGCAGGTGTTCGACAACCGGCTCGTGCCCGAGACGGTGCAGTGGTCGAACTTCGTCACGGTGTGGGACGCCGGGCCGGTACTGCAGTGGCTGATGAACTCGGGCCTCGTCTCGCTCATGGCCGCGGCGACGGTGACGCTCTCGAGCGCCCTCGTCGCGTTCGGGTTCGCGTACTTCCGGTTCCGTCTCCGCGGAGCGCTGTTCGGGCTCGTCCTCGCGACGATGATGCTGCCCGGAGCCGTGACGATGATCCCGGTGTATCTCATCTGGAACCGGCTCGGGTTCGTCGACACCCAGGTGCCGCTGTGGGCCGGCAACCTCTTCGGCTCGGCGTTCTACATCTTCCTCATGCGCCAGTTCTTCCTCGGTGTGCCGCGCGAGCTCTTCGAGGCGGCTCGCATCGACGGGTGCAGCAACCTCGGGCTGTTCCGACGGATCGCGCTGCCGCTCTGCCGTCCTGCGCTGATCATCGTGTTCATCTTCGAGCTGCAGGCCAGCTGGTCCGACCTCATGAAGCCGCTGATCTACCTGCAGACCGAGGAGTACTACACGATGCCCCGCGGCCTGAAGCAGATCGTCGACAGCTTCGCCCTGTCGGGCCAGTACAACTGGGAGATCGCGATGGCGGCCACCCTCGTCGCGACGGTGCCGATGATCATCGTCTTCGCCTTCGGTCAGCGCTACTTCCTCGAAGGGCTGGCGACGCAGGCGAAGCAGGGCTGAGCGACCCGGCCTCACGCGAAGGATGCCGTCACGCCCGGCCCGGCGTGACGGCATCCTTCGCGTGAGGCCGGTGTGGACCGACGGTGGACCGCTGCACTCGCGACGGTGTCAGGTCAGCCGGCGGCGACCGTGTGTCGGGCGGGGACGCGGGCGGCCTCGCCGTCGTCGAGCACGGCGCGCAGCGAGAGCACGATCCGCTTGAGCGAGCGGGAGACCCGCATCTGGCTCATGCCGAGCACCTCACCGATGCGATCCTGGCTCAGGCCCTCGACGAAGCGCAGCACGATGAGGCGACGGTCCTGCTCGGGCAGGGAGGACAGGGCGCCGGCGAGGTCGACGCGGTGCACGACCGCCTCGAGCTCGGCGTCGACCATGGCGAGAGAGGCGTCCATGACCGGGCCGTCGTCGGACCCGGACACCTGGTCGATCGAGATGGGCCGGAAGCTGGTCGACGAGCTGAGCAGCTCGCTCATCTGGTCGAGCGGGACCTCCAGGGCCTGCGCGAGCTCGCTCACCGTCGGGCTGTGCCCGTACTCCTGCTCGATGCGCTGGCGCTCGAGCTGCACGGCGGTGCGCAGGTCCTGCAGCTTGCGCGGCGGGCGGACCATCCAGGCGCGGTCGCGGAAGTGGCGCTTGAGCTCACCGGAGATCGTCGGCACGGCGTAGGCCGCGAAGGACGGGGCCTTGCCGGGCTCGTAGCGGTGGATCGCCTTGATGAGGGCGAGCCGGGCCACCTGCACGAGGTCGTCGTGCTCGACGCCGCGGTTGTCGTAGCGGCCGGCCATCGTCGCGCAGGTGCCGAGGTAGAGGTGGACGATCTCGTCGACGATGGCGGCCTCCTGCTGCGGCGTGGAGGCGGCGGCGAGCTCCGCGAAGAGGTCGGCGGTCTGCTCGTCACGCTCGGCGTAGCGCTGGCGGAGGGTCGGAGACAGGTTCATGACAGGTCCTTCGTGCAGTGAGAGGACACGGCGCCTGTCATGGACCGATGTGTCCCTCGACCATGACACGTCCCGGCGCCGACCACAAGGCCACCCCGGTCACCGGGCGTACCCGAGGGCCCTTCGCGTCGCGCCCGGGTTACCCGCTCGGGCGCGCGGGTAGGAGGGCAGGGACGGGCCGGCCGGGGCCGTCGCACGAGGAGGTCAGCGCATGCAGTCGGACATCGAGCTCACCGTCGACGGGCAGCGGAGGGCCGTCACCGTCGACCACCGCACCACCCTGCTCGACGCCCTGCGGGACCGCCTCGGGGTGACAGTGCCCAAGAAGGGCTGCGACCACGGCCAGTGCGGCTCGTGCACGGTGCTGCTCGACGGGCGCCGCCACCTCTCGTGCCTCAGCCTCGCCGTCGCCCTCGACGGGTCCGAGGTCGTCACGGCCGACGGTCTGGGGGCGGCGGGTGAGGAGCACCCGGTGACGCGGGCGTTCCTCGACCACGACGGGTTCCAGTGCGGCTACTGCACGCCCGGCCAGATCTGCTCGGCCGTCGGCATGCTCGACGAGGTCAAGCAGGGCCACCCGAGCCATGTCACCGAGGACCTCGTCGGCGACGTGGAGCTCACCGACGAGGAGATCCGCGAGCGTCTGAGCGGCAACCTCTGCCGCTGCGGCGCCTACCCCAACATCGTGGACGCGGTACGAGCGGCGGCCGGGGCATGAGGGAGCTGACACACGAGTTCGCCACGGACGCAGCCTCGGCCGTGGCCACGGTCACCGCCGACCCCGACGCCTGCTACGTCGCCGGCGGCAGCAACCTCGTCGACCACCTCAAGCTCGGCATCGCGACGCCCTCGCGTCTCGTCGACGTCGGGCGCCTGCCGCTCGACACGATCACCGACCTGCCGGGCGGTGGCCTCCGGGTCGGCGCCACGGTCCGCAACAGCGACCTCGCCGCGCACCCGGTCGTGCGTGAGCGGTACGCCGCCGTCTCGCGCGCCCTGCTCGCCGGGGCGTCGGGGCAGATCCGCAACCAGGCGACCACCGCGGGCAACCTGCTGCAGCGCACACGTTGCGTCTACTTCCAGGACGCGACGACGCCGTGCAACAAGCGCGAACCGGGTTCTGGCTGCTCGGCGCTCGAGGGCTACGGCCGCTACAACGCCGTGCTCGGGCAGTCGTCGGCCTGCGTCGCGACCCACCCGTCCGACCTCGCCGTCGCCCTTGCGGCGGTGGATGCCGTCGTGGTCGTGCTGGGTGCCGACGGCGAGCGGCGGGTGCCGCTCGGTGAGCTGCACCGGCTGCCCGATGACGAGCCGGAGCGCGACACGACGCTGGCGCACGGCGAGCTCGTGACCGCGGTCGAGCTGCCACCCCAGCCGGACGGCATCCGCTCGACGTACGTCAAGACCCGCGACCGTGCCTCGTACGCCTTCGCGCTCGTCTCGGTGGCGGCCGCGCTGCGCACCGAGCAGGGACGTGTCACCGACGTGCGCATCGTGTGGGGCGGGGTCGCCCACCGGCCGTGGCGGGCCGACGTGGCCGAGCGCGCTCTGGTGGGAGAACCCTTGGGGGGCGAGGCGATCCGCGCCGCCGTCGACGCCGAGCTCGAGGCCGCCCGCACCACCGACGAGACCGCCTACAAGCTGCCCCTCGTGCGGCGGGCCACCGCGCTCGCGCTGACGCAGCTGTCCACCCGCGACGAGGAGGCCCTGGCATGAGCGACCCGCAGCCGAAGGACGACCAGCAGGACCCGCAGACGGACGGCGGCGTCCCGGAGGAGGCGCTGCGCACCGACGCCGTCGGGGCCCGGGTGGCCCGCGTCGAGGGCCCGCTCAAGGTGCGCGGGCGGGCGGCCTACGCCTACGAGGTCCCTGTCGAGGCGCCGCTCTATGCGCACCTCGTCCAGTCGACGGTGGCCCGCGGCCGGGTGCGCACCGTCGACGCGGATGAGGCGTTGCGCTCGGACGACGTCGTCTCGGTGCTCGACCACACGAACGTCCCGACGCTCGCGGATGGCGACGCCGAGCTGGCCGTGCTGCAGTCGGACGCGGTCGCCTTCCGCGGACAGGTCGTCGCGGTGGTCGTCGCCCGTACCCCCGAGGCGGCGCGCGAGGGGGCGCGGCTCGTCCGCGTCGGCTACGACATGCAGGAGCACCGCGCCGAGCTGCGGGCCGACGACCCGGAGCTCTACGCGCCGGAGAAGGTCAACCCGGCCTTCGAGACCGACACGACGGTCGGCTCGGTCGAGACCGCGCTCGAGTCCGCCGCCGTCGTGCTCGACGAGACGTACACGACGCCCTACGAGCACAACAACCCGATGGAGCCGCACGCCGTCACCGCCTGCTGGCACGACGACGCCGCGCCCGGCGAACCGCGGCTGACGCTCGACGCGTCGACCCAGAGCGTCCACGCCGTCGCCACGGCGCTGTCGGGCCTGCTCGAGCTCGAACCGGAGCAGGTGCACGTGCGCTCGCCCTTCGTCGGCGGAGGGTTCGGCAGCAAGGGGATGCCGCACGCGCACGACGTCGCGGCGACCCTCGCGGCCCGCGCGAACCCGGGCCGACCGGTGCGCCTGGCCCTGACCCGCCAGCAGATGTTCGCGCTCGCCGGCTACCGCACCGCCACCATCCAGCGCGTCCGGCTGGCGGCGCAGGCCGACGGCACCCTGCTCGGCATCGACCACCAGGTGGTCGAGCAGACCTCCGCTCTCAAGGAGTTCGCCGAGCAGACCGCGATCGCGACGCGCCACATGTACGCGGCGCCCGACCGGGCGACGAGCCACCGGCTCGCCGCGCTCGACGTCGCGGTGCCGTCGTGGATGCGGGCCCCGGGGGAGATGCCGGGCATGGCCGCCCTCGAGATGGCCATGGACGAGCTGGCCGAGCGCACCGGGGTCGACCCCGTCGAGCTGCGCGTGCGCAACGAGCCGCAGGTCGACCCCGAGTCGGGGCTGCCGTTCGGGCACCGGCGTCTCGTCCAGTGCCTGCGGGTCGGCGCCGCCCGCTTCGGCTGGGCGGACCGCGACCCGCGCCCCGGCCGACGCCGTGAGGGCGACTGGCTCGTCGGCACCGGTGTGGCCGCCTCGACCTACCCGTTCTACGTCCAGGGCGGCAACACCGCCCGCGTCGAGGTGACGCAGGGCCCGCGCTACCGGGTCAGCATCGGCGCAGCCGACATCGGCACCGGGGCCACGACGGTGCTCGGCCAGATCGCCGCCGACGCCCTGGGAGTGCCAGTCGGGCTCGTCGACGTCCACCTCGGCGACAGCTCGCTCCCTCCGGCCAGCGTCGCGGGTGGGTCGTCCGGCACCAGCTCGTGGGGCCGGGCCGTCGTGGGCGCGGCGCGGGCGCTGCGCGAGCATCACGGCGACGACGCCCCCGTCGGCGCGAAGGTCGAGCACAGTCCCGACGACAACCCGAACCTCGAGACCCACTCCCTGCACTCGTTCGGCGCCCAGTTCGTCGAGCTTGGGGTCAACGTGTGGACCGGCGAGCCGCGGGTGCGGCGGATGCTCGGCGTCTTCTCGGTGGGGCGGGTGGTCAACCCCACCACCGCCCGGTCGCAGCTCATCGGCGGGATGGTCATGGGCCTGGGCGGCGGCCTCCTCGAGGAGTCGGTGCGCGACGCCCGCTTCGGGCATGTCGTGACCCAGGACCTCGCGAGCTACCACGTGGCCGCGCACGCCGACGTGCCGGCGATCGAGGCGGTCTGGCTCGACGAGCACGACTCGCTCGCGAACCCCATGGGAGCGCGGGGGATCGGCGAGATCGGCATCGTCGGGACGGCCGCGGCGGTGGCCAACGCGGCGTGGCACGCGACGGGGTCGAGGGTTCGTGATCTTCCCGTGACACTGGACCGTCTGCTCGATCTCGACCCGGACCTGCCCGCCCTGCGCGACCACCCGGCATCCTTCGCCCTCTAGGCGAGCCCGCGGCGTGAGTCCCGGCCTCATCTGATGCAGGATGGAGGCCCATGCCGTGCTGCACACGCTCCACGGCGTGCTCACACCGTCGCCCACCCGGAGGAGTGCCGTGAGCCCCGAGCGCCTCGACGTCGAGGTCGGAACCCCCGTGGGGACGGCTCCCGCCGTGCCCGTCCCCGACCTCCGTGACGCCACCGCAGCAGCGCCCGCGACCGACCCCGCGACCGGTGCCGACGAGGGAGCCGACGAGGGCGCCGCCCACGACGTGAGCCGCACGATGGACGACATCGACGCGCTGCTGCGCGAGGTGTGCGATGACCTCTCCGCCGGCTGGGCCACCCGCGTGCCGGATGCCGTGGACGTCCTCGACGCCGACCTGCCGGAGACCCTGCTCGGCTGGCTGCTGCCGGCCACCGGCAAGCGGCTGCGGCCGCTCATGTGCCACTGGGGCTGGGTCAGCGCGGGCGGCGCCGCGGTGACGGCGGAGGAGCCCGACCCGTGCCGCACCGAGATGGTGCGCGTCGGCGCGGCCCTCGAGCTGCTCCACCTCTTCGCCCTCGTGCACGACGACGTCATGGACCGCGGCAGCTCACGCCGCGGACGGCCCACCGCACACGTCGAGGCGGCCCGCGCGCACGTGCAGGAGCAGGCGCTGGGCGACCCGGTGCTCTTCGGCGACAGCGTCGCCATCCTGCTCGGCGACCTCGCCCTGAGCGAGGCCTCGCTGCTCGTCACCGAGACCTCCCGCCCGGTGCAGCTGCACTGGCGCGAGATGCTGCGCGAGCTCGTGCACGGCCAGCTGCTCGACGTCACCGCCGCGGCCGCCCGCAGGCGTGACGTCGAGCACTCGCGGCGGGTGGCCCGACTCAAGTCCGGCGCCTACACGATCCAGCGGCCCCTCGTCCTCGGTGCGCTCGTCGCCGGGGCGCCGGCGCCCGTCACCGACGCCCTCGAGGCCTACGGCGCCCACCTCGGCGAGGCCTTCGCCCTGCGCGACGACGTCCTCGGCGTCTGGGGCGACCCGCTGACGACGGGCAAGCCCGTCGGCGACGACCTGCTGCTGTCGAAGGCGACGGTGCTGCTCGCCGAGGCCCGTCGCCTGCTCCCACCCGACCTCAGCGAGCGCTACCTCGGTCGCGACGCCCACATCACCCCGGAGGACGTGCCTGTGTTGCAACAGCTCATGGTCGAGCGCGGAGTGCTCGACGTCGTGGAGGGGCGCATCGACCGCGAGCTCGAGCTCGCCCTCGAGTGCCTCTCGCAGGCCGACCTCGAGCCGGTCGGCGCCCGCCGCCTGCAGGCGCTGGCCGAGTCGACCGCCCGGAGGGCCGCATGAGCAGCGTCGTCGTCGTCGGCGCGGGCCTCAGCGGCCTCGCCGCCGCCTGCCACCTCATCGGGCAGGGTCACGAGGTGACCGTCGTCGAGCGGCACCACACCGCCGGAGGTCGCGGCCTGCGGCTGCAGCGCGAGGGTTTCACCTTCGACACCGGCCCGACCGTCATGACGATGCCGGACCTCGTCGACGACGCCCTGCGGCAGGTCGACACCTCGCTCGCCGACCTGCTGCCGATGACCCTGCTCGACCCGGCCTACCGGGCCCGGTTCGCCGACGGCAGCGAGATCATGGTGCGGCACGGGGTCGAGGCGATGCGCGAGGAGATCTCGCGCACCTGCGGCAGCGTCGACGCCGCCGCCTTCGTCGACTTCACGACGTGGCTGCGCCAGCTCTACCGCGTCGAGATGCCGCACTTCATCGACGCCAACTTCGACAGCCCGCTCGACCTCATGGCGTCACCGGGTGCGGCGGCGAAGCTGTTGCGGCTCGGCGGTTTCCGCCGTCTCGGCCCCGTCATCCGCGAGTGGTTCGCCGACGAGCGCCTGCACCGGCTCTTCTCGTTCCAGGCGCTCTATGCCGGCCTGTCGCCGGAGAAGGCGCTCGCGCTCTACGCGGTCATCACGTACATGGACTCCATCGAGGGCGTGTGGTTCCCGCAGGGCGGCATGGATGCCGTGCCGGCCGCCATGGCGACCGCGGTGGCCAAGGCCGGGGGCGAGCTGCGCTACAACGCGACCGTCGAGCGCTTCGCCCTCGACCGCCGCGGTGCGGTGGCCGGCGTCGTCCTCGACGACGGCGAGCAGCTGCGCGCCGACGCGGTCGTGTGCACCCTCGACCTGCCCACCGCCTACGACCGCCTGCTGCCCCAGCTGAAGGCGCCCCGGGTCGTCCGCAACGGCGACTACTCGCCCTCGGCCGTCGTGTGGCACATCGGCGCCAAGGGCCAGCCGGCGCCCGGGACCAGCCACCACAACATCCACTTCGGCGACGACTGGAACGGTGCCTTCCGCGCCCTCATCGACGACAAGCAGCTGATGCCCGACCCGTCGCGCCTCGTCACCGTGCCGACCGTCACCGACCCGGGCCTGGCCCCCGCCGGCGACTCGGTGCTCTACGTGCTCGAGCCGGTGCCGAACCTCACGGCGGGCATCGACTGGGACCGTGAGCGCGGCCCGATGCGCGAGCGCCTCGAGACCTTCCTCGACGCCAACGGCTACCCGACCGAGGTCGTCGCCGACGAGTTCGTCACGCCGGCCGACTGGGAGCGCATGGGGATGCACCAGGGCACGCCCTTCGCCCTCGCCCACACCTTCCTGCAGACCGGGCCGTTCCGGCCCAACAACGTCGACCGCCGCGTCCCGGGCCTCGTCTTCGCCGGCTCGGGCACGGTGCCCGGCGTCGGTGTGCCGATGGTGCTCGTGAGCGGAAAGCTCGCCGCCCGGCGCGTTGCCGACTACCTGCCCGACGGGGGCCGCCGACGCGCGGGTTCCGCTGCGGCGCAGGGGGGCCGCCACGGCATCTTCACCCGGGCGCTGGGCGGCCGCCGGTGAGCCTGCTCTCGCGCACCGGGTCACGCACCGGGCTGCGCAGCGGGTCGCCGAGCGACGTCGACGCCCAGCTGGCCGCGGGCTACCGACGCTGCGCCGAGATCACCCGCGAGTTCGGCACGACCTACTACTGGGGAACGGTGCTCCTGCCGCCCGAGCGGCGCCGGCACGTCTACGCCGTCTACGCACTGTGCCGGCTCGCCGACGACATCGTCGACGCGCCCGGGGCCACCGGCGACGAGCAGGTGGCGGCGACGGCCGAGCGGCTGCACGCCTTCGCGCGCGAGTTCCGCCGCGTCGCCGACGGGGGCACGACCGACGACCCCGTCATCGCGGCCGTCGGGCACAGCGTGCGCACCTGCGACATCCCGTCGGAGTGCTTCGACCGCTTCTTCGGCGCCATGGCCCAGGACCTCACCCAGACGACGTACGGGGGCTGGGACGACCTGCTGGGGTACATGGACGGGTCGGCCGCCGTCATCGGCGAGATGATGCTGCCGGTGCTGCGCCCGAGCTCGAGCGAGGCCGTCGCGCCGGCTCAGTCGCTCGGGCTCGCCTTCCAGCTGACGAACTTCCTGCGTGACATCGGCGAGGACCTCGGCCGCGGCCGGGTCTACGTGCCGCAGGAGGACCTGCGTCGCTTCGGGGCCGACCCGTGGCGGCGCGAGGTCACGCGGGAGTGGCGCGAGCTGATGCGCTTCGAGATCGACCGCAACCGCGAGCTCTACCGGCACGCCGACGCCGGCATCGCGATGCTGCCGCCCTCGTCGGCCCGCTGCGTCGCGACCGCGCGCACGCTGTACGCCCGCATCCTCGACCGCATCGAGGCGGCCGACTACGACGTCTTCACCGCACGGGTGAGGGTGCCGACGTGGCGCAAGGCCGCCGTCAGCACCCGCATCCTCGTCGCCGGCCCCCCTCGCACGAAAGGCATCGCGTCATGACCCTGCGCACCACGAACCTGCGCACCACCGGTGAGCCGGAGCGCATCGGCCGCCCGGCCGGGCGGCCCGTCAACCCCCTGAAGCGGATGCCGGTCGAGCCGCGCGACCGCCTCGAGGGGACGTGGCGCCAGGCCCGGCCCGGCCGCATCCGCAAGGCATTCGACGTCGCCCAGTCGCGCGACCCCGGCGGCTGGCACGTCGTCGGCTCCTCGACCGACGTCGGGCGCGACCGTTCGGTCACCCGCACCGTGCTCGGGCGCGAGGTGGTGCTGTGGCGCCTCGAGGACGGCACGCTGCAGGCCGGCCCCGGCTCGTGCCCGCACCTCGGTGCGCTGCTCGACGACTGCGAGGTCATGCACGGCCAGGTCTACTGCCGCTGGCACGGGCTCGCCCTCGGCGAGGGTGTACGCCGTGACTGGCTGACCTTCCCCGCGCACGACGACGGGGTGCTCGTGTGGGTGCGGCTGCCCACCGAGGGGGAGACCCTCGGCGACGCCCCCCGCCTCACCGACCGGCCGCCCATGTCGCAGTCGTTCGCGACCGTCGTGACGCTGCGGGGGCGCTGCGAGCCGCAGGACGTCATCGCCAACCGCCTCGACCCCTGGCACGGCACGTGGTACCACCCGTACGCCTTCAGCCACCTCACCGTCGACGACTCGGTCTCGACCGACGAGGTGCTCGTCGTCGACGTCGCCTTCCGCGTGACGAGGCAGTGGGGTGTGCCGGTGCGGGCGGAGTTCACCTGCCCCGACGCGCGCACCATCGTCATGACCATCATGGACGGCGAGGGCGCGGGCAGCGTCGTCGAGACGCACGCCACCTCGCTCGGCACGGATGCCGCCGGGCGCCCTGTCACCGTCATGACGGAGGCGACGATCGCGCACTCACCGCGCCGCGGCTTCCAGGTCGCCCGGGCCGTCGCCGGGCTCATTCGCCCCGCCGTCGCCGCCACCCAGCGCCAGCTGTGGGTCGACGACCTCGCGTACGCCGAGCGCCGCTACGAGCTGCGGGCCCGCGGCGAGACCTACGGCGGCGTCTGACCGACCCCCGTCGAAAGGCCAAATAGACACCACCGAAAGGCCACTCAGCCACGCTGCCGCTGACGGCACGCTGGGGCGAGCGGCCTTTCGACGTGGTCTATTTGGCCTCTCGACGGCTCTCGGGCGGTGGGGGCCCGCAGGCCGGGGTCAGCGGGGGAGGGCGGCGAGGGCCCTGCGGGCGGCATGGGCCAGGGGCTGGCCCCGACCACGCAGCGGGACGCTCCACACGTCGTGCCCCGCCAGACCGTGGCGGGCCAGCAGCACGTTCGCCGCGGTCCACCCGGTCGTCGCCGCGCGCTCCATGAGGGCCACGGGCAGGGGGCACCGGACGCCGTCGCCGGCGAGCACGACGCGGGGGTCGGGGGTCTCGACGCCGGGGCGGTCGGCCCACGGGTCGGTGCCGGCGAGGGGGCAGTCGTCGCGCCACAGCAACTCGTCGTGCACGACGGTGGCACCGACCAGCTCGGGGTGCAGCCGGTGCAGCTGCCGGGTCAGCTCGTCGCGCAGCGCCGTCTCGTCGGTGTCCGGCGGGACGGCGTAGGCGTGCAGCTCGACGACGGTGCCGCCGGTCGCGTCGGCCCAGCGGCGGGCGTGCGGCTCCATCTGCTCGACGAACGAGACGTTGTCGAGGGGGCCGTAGCCGCTCGTGCCGAGGAACGGCGGGCTGCCCTGCGCCGCAGGACGATCGAGCCACAGGCGCCAGACGACGAACGGCGGGGCGATGCGCTGGCCGCCCAGGCGCGCCCGCCAGTCGGGGTCGTCGGCACCGAGCCAGCCGGCCCCGTCGACGAGACGCTGGAGGGCGGCGCGGTCGGTTGCGAGCACCACGGCATCCGCCTCGAGGGTGCGCCCGTCGTCGAGGGTGACGCGCACCCCGTCGGCCTGCTCGTCGAGCGCGGCGACGCTGCGCCCGGTCTCGACGGTCACGCCGAGGCGGTGCAGGTACCGGCCGAGCGGCGCCCAGAGGGCCTCGTCGTACGGCGCGTCGGGCACGTCGAAGAGCAGTCCCTCGGCCGAGCCGGTGAAGTAGGTGTGGAACATCGCGACGAGCTCGCCGCCCGAGAAATCGCGCGGGTCGGCGAAGAAGCTGCGGGCGAAGACCTCGAGGGCGAGGTGGCGGGCCTGCTGCGGGAAGCGGAGGCGGTCGAGCACGTCGGAGGCGCTGACGCCGTCGAGCTCGGTGTACGTCTCGGGGAAGCGGACGTCGAGCAGGCCGAGGGCGGCCGAGATGTCGACGTCGCGCAGGGCCGTGACGGGGAAGCTGGGGCTGCGCACGACGAAGGCGGCGATGCTGAGCGGGGGCGTGCGGGGGATGGCGGCGAACGAGTCGGTCGGCCCGTCGGCGAGGGTGAGCGGGTAGTCGTCGACGGCGACGAGCCGTTCGAGCCCGGGGTCGCTGCGGCGCAACAGGGCCCGCAGGTTGTAGTACTGGCGGAAGAAGGCGTGGAAGCCGCGGCTCATCGTCGGTACGGATGCCGGGTCGACCCCGTCGCCGTTCGCGCCGGCGTGCTCTGCGGTGTCGGTGGCGCCGTCACCCGCCGACGTCCCGAGCCCGGCGACCGGCCACGACCGGACCCTGCCGCCGAGGGTGGGCTCGCGCTCGACGAGCGTCACCGGGACGCCGCGCTCGGCCAGGCCGGTGGCCGCGGTCAGGCCGGCGATGCCGCCGCCGACGACCACGACGCCGCGTGCCGAGAAGGGGGAGGCGCCGGGGTGCGGGGCGTCGGGGGCGTGGCGCACGGCCCGGGGGTCGAGCCCCGGCAGCCAGCGGCTCCGGCGCGCCGACCCGACGGTCGGCAGCCACTGCACGCTCACGCGAGGGGCCTGCGGCCGTGGAAGGTGTGGATGATGCCGCGCTGCCAGCCGCGGGTGCTGCGGGAGCGGACGTCCTCGAAGCCGGCGTCGCGCAGGCGGCCCATGAGCTGCTGCACGGAGTCCATCTCGAGCACGCTCTGCCACAGGTAGCGGTAGAGCCGGGTGCGCCGCGACGTGAGGTAGCCGAGGGGGACGACGACCGACCAGCACACGGCGGTCCAGATCGCGGTGGCCCGGCGGTTGCCGGCGACGGAGTACTCGTGCACGACGAGGGCGCCGCCGGGGCGCAGGACGCCGCGCAGCGACGTGAGCAGGGCGTCGCGCTCGGTGACGTTGCGCACGAGGTAGGCGGCGAAGACGGCGTCGATGCCGCCGTCGGCGACGTCGGCCAACGCCGCGACGTCACCGAGGCGCTCGGCGCGACCCTGCGCGAACGACACCTCGTCGGGCCACGACTTCGAGCGGGCCTCGCGCAGCATGCCGGCGGACCCGTCGACCCCGACGAGACGGTACCGGCGACCGGCGGCTTCGAGGGCGGCGACGACCGCCCGCGTCGACGCGCCCGAGCCGCAGCCGAGGTCGACGACGGTGACGGTGTGGCCGATCTCACCGGGCACCGACGAGAGGGGCGGCAGGCCCTCGACGAGGGTGTCGGCCGAGCGCCGGAGGTGGGCGTGGTAGCCGGGGTTGAACGCGACCATGAGGTCGTAGCGGTCGGCCACCTCGTCGAACGCCTCGGGGACCTCTCCGCGCGCCACCGACTGCACCGGCGGCATGGACTGCACGGGCAGCTGGCCGGCCCGCTCGCTCGTCGTCATCTGCTGTTCTCCCGGTCGTGGCGCTGGGTGGGGCGGGCGGGGTGTCGGCGGAGCACGTCCGCGGCGACGCCGTCTGCGCTCACCCTATGTCGGGTGCCGCGACGGCCTGCGCACGGCCCGCGCACGACCCGTCTGTGGCCGCGCGGCGGCCGAACCACCGGCATCCGAACGGGTGGTCGTGGGGGCCCGAGAACGGCGTCCGGCCCGGATGCCGGTGGGCCGGCCGAGCGCGCCCTGTGCCCAGGGGCGGGGTCAGCGGACGGCGGCCAGCGCGTCGACGACGCCGGCGCCGTAGAAGCTGTTGTCGTCGACGGTGCCGACGCAGGGGGCCCCGGCCGTGGTCGTCGTGCACTCCTTGGCGACGGCGTCGGCCTTGAGCTCGCGCACGAGGCGGGCGGGGGCCCACGTCGGGTGCGCCGAGCGCATGAGGGCGAGGACGCCGGCGACGTGCGGCGAGGCCATCGACGTGCCGCTCTTGAGGCCGTAGCCGTTGTTGGTGACGACGGTCGAGAGGATGCGCGAGCCCGGTGCGGCGACGTCGATCTTGCCGAGGCCGCGGTTCGAGAACGACGACAGCGTCGTGTCCGCGAGAGGGTCGGAGCCGGTGCCCACCTGGGCGAGGGAGGCGACGGTCACGACGCCGTCGAGCTCGGCGGGGATGTCCTGGCAGTCGTCGTTGATGACCCGCTCGACCGGCGCGCTGTCGTCGGGGCTCGACGAGTCGGTCGTCTTGGCCGACAGGTCGTAGGCCGAGTTGCCCGCGGCGGCGGCGTGCACGACGCCCTGCCTCGTCGACCAGGAGACGGCGCGTCGCACGGCCTCCTTCGCCGCCAGCTGGTCGGGCTGGTCGTCGCAGTAGAACTGGAACGGGTCGACGTAGTAGCTGTTGTTCGTGACGTCCATGCCGCGCAGGCCCGCCCACATGAAGCCGCATACGGCGTACTCCGGGTAGATGAAACCGTCGTCGTTGACGACCTTGACCGAGGCGACCCGCACGGCGGGGGCCACGCCGACGATGCCGACGCCGTTGCGGGCCGCGGCGACCGTGCCGGCGACGTGGGTGCCGTGGTCACTCGTCGTGGGCTGCCAGCCGGTGGCCGACCGGTCGGGGGCGCCGGCGTCGGTGCAGTTGACGGAGTCGGCCACGTCGAGGTTCGGGGCGAGGTCGGGGTGGTCGGCGTCGATGCCGCTGTCGAGCACGCCGACGACGACCTGTCGCCTGCCGTCGGTGACCTCGTGCGCGTCGTCGGCCCCGATGACGCGCATGTCCCACTGGTCGGCCTCGAGCGGGTCGGCCTCGGGCGCGGCCGGGGCGGCGGCGCCCGGCGCGAGGGTGGACAGACCACCGGCGCGTGAGGAGTCGGCGCTGCCGATACCCCGGACGGGGGCGGGGGTCCGCTCGCTGACGGCCACCGTGCGCGTGGCGCCGACCGAGAGCACCGACGTCCCGCCGATGCGCACGACGTCGTCGCGGAACGACGCGTGGGTCGAGTGGGCGACGACGACACCGATCTGCGGCCAGGCCTTGACGACCGTGCCACCGGCCCGCCGCACCGACCGCAGCACCTGCTGCATCGGCACGGTGCCGACGGTGCGCGCGTTGACCACGTAGCTCGAGACCTGGCCCTCGGGCGTGGCGATCGGGACCGGGGTGGAGGTGGGCTGCTCACCCGCGCCCACCGCGAGCGCCAGCCGGCCGGCCTCGCTGACGGCGGCCTCCGCGTCGGCGGCGGGGTCACCCACCGGGTCGGCCGTGGTGGCGGCCAGCCCGCCGGTACCGGCGACGGAGGTCGACCCGCCCGGAGCGGCGGCCGTGGCGGCCCCCGCCTGGGCACCGGCCCCGGCCGCGAGGGCGAGGGCGGCGACGACCGTGGCGGCACGACGCAGGTGGTGACGGGCGTGGCGGGTGGTGGGCATCGTTGCCTCTCGATCCGGATGCCGGGGGCATGGTGACGGGGCGACCGCGTGGTGTCGTCCACGACCGGCCAAGGCCCCATCGTCCCCCACCCGGGCGGTGCGTGCACGACGAAGGGGGCCGGCGGGCCGGATGGCCGGGGGCGGCGGCCGGGTGGGGCCGGGCCCACCACCGGTCAGGCGGCGGGCTCCCGCCGCCCCGACCCCAGCGCCTCGCGGGTCATCGTGATGACGTCGGCGACGGCATCCGGGTGCGTGTAGAGGTTGTTGTGCGAGCCGGGCAGCGTCGTCGTGCGCACCCACGGTGACGCGCCGGCGACCGCGGCGAGGCGGGTCAGCCAGGCGGCCGGGGCGAAGGAGTCGTGCTCGCCCGACGTGAGGTGCAACGGCACGCGCAGCCGCGGCAGCCGCTGGTCGACGGCGTCGTCTAGGCCGGAGAGGAGGATCTCGGGGACGCCGTGCCACCCGCGGGCGATCTCGCTGGCGCGCAGCTGGCGCGGGGTGTCGTCGCGGTAGGCCGTCAAGGTGGCGAGGAGCAGCCTCGGCCACCGCCGCTGCCCGGGCACGAAGGTGGGGCCGGCCATGACGAGGGCGAGGTCGTCGTGGAACTCCTGGGCCGCGAGGGCGCCGGTGAGGGCCGCCTGCGAGCCGGTCGAGTGGCCGATGAGCACGACCG
Source organism: Terracoccus luteus (assembly GCF_003635045.1). Taxonomy (NCBI): domain Bacteria; kingdom Bacillati; phylum Actinomycetota; class Actinomycetes; order Micrococcales; family Intrasporangiaceae; genus Terracoccus; species Terracoccus luteus. The sequence goes on from NZ_RBXT01000001.1 coordinate 272,805, forward strand.
GACGGCCCACGGCCTGCTGGCGCACCCACGCCGCGGTCATGAGGCCGATGGCGTGGATGTTGGGGCGGGTGCTGTCCGGCGTGGGGAGCCCGAACCCGGGCAGGTCGAGCAGGCGCGTGCTCAGGCCTCGCCGGGCGAGCGCGTGGGCGGTCGGCAGTGCGTACTTGAGCAGGCCGAGGCCCGGCACGAGCACGACGAGGGCCTCGGACGGGCCGGTGGGTGGGTCGACGACGACCGCGTGGACCGACTTGCTGCCGGTGTCGGTGAAGCTGTCGTGCACGTGACCCCTGTCCGCCGCGAGGAGTCTCCCGCGGCCAGCCGAGTCTGCCGCACGGGGCTGGACGCGGGATGAGGGCGTCCGTTCGGGGCCGGAGGTCCGGGTGTCCGGTCCCGTGCCAGGCGGCGCCGGTGCGGGGCATGATGGGCGCCACCTGCCCCCCTGCACACCCCTGCCCGCCCCCGCCCACCTTCGTTGGAGTCCCGTGCTCACCCGTGACACCGGCCGTCGCCGGTCGCACCCCACCGTCTACGAGCGTCTCGCGCCCCGCCCCGAGGCCGTCGAAGCCGCGCTGGCGGGCTCGCGTGAGGCCGTCTTCTGGCTCGAGGATGCCGGTGAGCGCCCGTCGCACCCGCCGCTGGCCGGGCGGCGCTCCGCCGACCTCGCCGTCGTCGGCGCCGGCTACGCCGGCCTGTGGACCGCCGTGCTCGCCAAGCGGCGCAACCCCGGAGCCCGGGTCGTCGTGCTCGAGGCGGGTCGGGTCGGCTGGGCCGCCTCGGGCCGCAACGGCGGCTTCTGCGAGGCGTCGCTGACCCACGGCGAAAGCAACGGGCGCTCGCGGTGGCCCGACGAGTACGACGAGCTCGACCGGCTGGGCCGCGAGAACCTCGACGCCCTGGCCGCCGACGTCACCGAGCTGAGGCTCGACTGCCAGCTCGAGCGCACCGGGATGCTCAGCGTCGCCGTCGAGCCCCACCAGGTCGCCTGGGCCCACGAGAGCGGCGAGCCGCTCGACCGGGACGGGGTGCGGGCACGCCTCGACAGCCCCATCGCCCTCGCCGGCGGCTTCGAGGCGGACACCTGCGCGCTCGTGCACCCGGCCCGGCTCGCCCTCGAGCTGGCCCGGGTTGCCGTGGGGCTCGGGGTCGAGGTCCACGAGCACACGCGTGTCACCGGCCTCGGCTCGTCGCGGTCGGGCCCGGTCACCCTGACCACACAGGCCGGTTCGGTCGTGGCCGACCGGGTCGCCTTGTGCACCAACGTGTTCCCGTCGCTCGTGCGTCGAACCCGTTGGCACACCGTGCCCGTCTACGACTACGTCCTCATGACGGAGCCGCTGACGCCGAGCCAGCTCGCGTCCGTCGGGTGGCACGGTCGTGAGGGCGTCGGGGACCTCGCCAACCAGTTCCACTACCTGCGCCTCACGGCGGACGACCGCATCCTCTTCGGGGGCTACGACGCGGTCTACCACTACGGGCGGCGGGTGCGACCGGCCTACGAGCACCGGCCCGACAGCCACCGGCGGCTGGCCGCGCACTTCCTCACGATGTTCCCTCAGCTCGACGGGGTGCGCTTCAGCCACCGCTGGGCGGGCGCCATCGACACGTCGACGCAGTTCTGCGCGTTCCACGGCCTGGCCCGGGGCGGCCGCGTCGCCTACGCGGCCGGGTTCACCGGCCTCGGCGTCGGTGCCACCCGGTTCGCGGCCGAGGTCATGCTCGACCGTCTCTCGGGGTTGGCCACCCCCCGCACCGACCTGCAGATGGTGCGGCGTCTGCCGCTGCCGTTCCCGCCGGAGCCCGTCGCGTCGGCCGGCATCCAGCTCACGCGGGCCTCGCTCGACCGGGCCGACCACCGGGAGGGGCGGCGCAACCTGCTGCTGCGCACCCTCGACCGCCTCGGCCTCGGGTTCGACTCGTGATCTACCACCTCGCGCTGCGCTCGCACTGGCTCGAGGCCCGGCGCACCGGTCGCTACCCGTGGTCGACGCTGGGTCGCACCGTCGAGCAGGAGGGCTTCGTGCACCTGTCGTCCGACGCGCAGTGGCCGGTCGTGCGTGCCGCCTTCTACCGCGGCGTCACCGAACCGCTCGTGCTGCTGCACGTCGACGCGTCGCTGCTCGCCGACCCGCTCGTCGTCGAGGTCGGCAACCCCGCGACGGGCGAGACCTTCCCGCACCTCTACGGGCCGCTGCCCGTCGAGGCCGTCGTCGACACGACGGAGCTGGTGCCGCCGCACGGCTGACGGGGCCGTCAGTCGTCGCGACCGGGTCGCCGACGCGTGGCCTTGACCTCGGACCGCTGCTGCTTGCCGGCCAGACGTCGCCGCTGCGAGCCCCGTGTCGGCTTCGTCGCCCGGCGCGCGGGTGGCGGGGGAGCCAGCGCCTCCCTGAGGATGCCGGCCAGCCGTTGCCGCGCGGCCGCGCGGTTGCGCAGCTGGGCCCGGTGCTCGGACGCGACGACGGTGACCCGGCCGTCCGGGTACCTCCCGCCGAGGGACCGCAGGGCGCGCTCGCGCTGGGTGTCCGTCAGGGCGGACGTCGTCGTGAGGTCGAGCACGAGCTCGACGCGGCTGTCGGTCGTGTTGACGCCCTGCCCGCCCGGTCCCGACGAGCGGCTGAACCGCTCGAGCAGGTCGGCGGCGGGCACGACGAGGCCGTCGCGCAGGCCCGGACCCGGCGCGACGACGAGGTCGGCTCCCGGCGACGTCACGTCCACGGCATCCACCCTGTCACCCCACCCGTCGAGTGGGCGCTCAGCACCCGTCGAGTGGGCAGCCGGGTCAGCGCGGGGGCATGCGGAGGGCGCCGTCGAGGCGGATGACCTCCCCGTTGAGCATCGGGTTGTCGACGATGTGGCGCACGAGGTTGGCGTACTCGTCGGGGCGGCCCAGCCGCGAGGGGTGCGGCACCTGCGCCTCCAGCACCTGCTTCACCTCGCCGGGCAGGCCCGAGAGCATCGGCGTCTCGAAGGTGCCGGGGGCGATGGTCATGACGCGGATGGCCTTGTCGGCGAGGTCACGCGCGGCCGACAGGGTGAGCCCGACGACGCCGCCCTTGCTCGCGGCGTAGGCCGCCTGGCCGATCTGCCCGTCGTAGGCGGCGATGCTCGCCGTGTTGACGATGACGCCGCGGTCACCGTCGACCGGCTCGTTGGCGAGCATCGCGGCGGCGGTCAGCCGCAGCACGTTGAAGGAGCCGACGAGGTTGATCTCGACGACCGTGCGGAAGGTGTCGAGGGGGAGGGGTCCGTTGCGGCCGATGACCCGACCGGGCGTGGCCACCCCGGCGCAGCTGACGGCCAGGCGCAGCTCGCCCATCGACGTCGCGCGGTCGACCGCGGCCTGCACCTGGCCCTCGTCGCGGACGTCGGCGGCGACGAAGACGGCACTGCCGGAACGTTGCCCGTCGAGCTCGGCCGCGACCTCGGGCCCGGCCGACCCGTCGAGGTCGACGACGACGACGCTCGCGCCGTCGGCGACGAGGCGACGCGCGGTGGCCGCGCCGAGGCCGGAGCCGCCACCCGTGACGAGGGCGACGGTGGACGAGTTCAGCTGCATGGCAGGGCCTTTCGACGGAGCGAGGCGGTCGGGGGCGGGAGGAGCGGGTGACGCGGCCCGTCGGGGCCGGGTGCGAGGGTCAGGACCCGAGCAGGTGCCGGCTGATGACGAGACGCTGGATCTGGTTGGTGCCCTCGAAGATCTGGGTGACCTTGGCCTCGCGCATGTAGCGCTCGAGGGGGAAGTCCTCCGTGTAGCCCGCGCCGCCGAGCACCTGCACGGCGTCGGTCGTCACCTTCATCGCCGTGTCGGTGGCGACGAGCTTGGCGACGGCGGCCTCCTTGGCGAAGGGGCGTCCGGCGTCCTTGAGTCGGGCGGCGTGCAGGTAGGTCGCACGAGCCGTCGTCACCGCGGCCTCCATGTCGGCGAGCATGAACGCGAGGCCCTGGAAGGTCGCGATGGCCCGGCCGAACTGCTGCCGCTGCTTCGCGTAGTCGGCGGCGGCGTCGAGGGCACACTGGGCGAGTCCCGTTGCGGCGGCGGCGATCCCGAGCCGACCGGCGTCGAGTGCCGACAGGGCCATGCGCATGCCCTGTCCCGGTTCGCCCACGAGGTGGTCGGCGGCGACGGGCGTGTTCTCGAAGGTCACCTGGGCCACCGGGTCGCAGTGCAGGCCCATCTTGCGCTCGGGGGCGCCGAAGCTGATGCCCGCCGCGTCGGCCGGGACGACGAAGGTCGACAGTCCCCTGCCGCCGGTGTCGGCGGTGCGCGCGAAGGTCGTGTACCAGTCGGCGTGGCCGGCGTGGGAGATCCACGACTTGGTGCCCTTGAGCGACCAGCCGTCGTCGGTCGGGGTGGCCCGGGTGGTCATCGAGCCGATGTCGCTGCCGGCCAGTGCCTCCGAGAGGCAGTACGCGCCGAGGGTCTCGCCCGAGAGCATGCCGGGCAGCAGGGCCTCCTGCTGAGCCCGGGTGCCGAAGGTGGCGACGGGGTAGGCCGTGAGCCCGTGGACGCTGACCCCGACGGCCACGCTCATCCATGCCGTCGCGATCTCCTCGACGACCTGGAGGTAGACCTCGTAGGGCTGCTCCGCCCCGCCGAACTCCTCCGGGTAGGGCAGCGAGAGCAGTCCGGCCCGCCCGAGGGTCGTGAAGGCCTTCTCCGGGAAGGCGTGCGAGCGCTCGGCGTGGTCGACCTCCGGGGCGAGGTCCTTGCGGCAGATCTCGCGGGTGAGCTCGATGAGGTCGTCGGCGTCGTCGGTGGGCATCAGCCTCGTCGCTGGCATGCGGAAATAGTAGGACGTCCGAGCATCTTCTCCCAAAGCGTCGCTCCGGGGCTTGACGGCGAGGGGCGGGCGGGTATGTGATCAACCAAGCGGTTGATCAATGGGAGCGTTGACAATGACGGATGCAGACAGGGCCGAGGAGGCGCTCGACCGCGCCTTCGCCGCCCTGGCCGACCCCGTCCGCCGCGCCCTCGTGGCCCGTCTCAGCCGCGGCCCCGCCACCGTCAACGAGCTCGCCGAGCCGTTCCCCATCAGCAAGCAGGCGGTCAGCCGCCACATCCAGGTGCTCGAGGCCGCAGGCCTCGTCAGCCGAACCCGCGACGCGCAACGCCGCCCGGTGCACCTCGAGGCGGCCCGCCTCGAGGCGATGACGGCCTGGATCGACGGCTACCGCCTCGCCCTCGAGCGGCGCTACCGCGTCCTCGACGACCTCCTGAGTGCCGACGACGGTCGGCGACGGAGCAGCACACAGCAGCACGAGCACCACCCCACGTCCGGCCGCCCGGCCGGACGCCCCCGGAAGGAGCAGTCATGACCAACGCGCTCACCCTCGACGTTCCCGCAGGCGTGCCGTGGATCGACTTCCGACGCGAGTTCGACGCGCCGGCCGCAGCGGTGTGGAACGCGCACCGCGACCCCGACCTCGTGTCCCGGTGGCTCGGGCCGCACGGCTACGAGATGGTGGTCGAGCGCTGGGACTTCACGACCGGCGGCGGCTACCGGTACGTCCACCGTGACCCCGACGACCCCGAGGGCGGTGAGTACGGGTTCCGGGGCGCGTTCCACACCGTCCGCGAGGACCTCGTCGTGCAGACCTTCGAGTACGACGGCATGCCCGACGAGGTCGCTCTCGAGCTCCTGCGCTTCGTCGACCTCGGTGACGGCCGCTGCCGCCTCGAGGGCCGCAGCATCGGCACCACCGTCGAGGGCCGTGACGCCATGGTCCAGAGCGGCATGGAGACGGGGATGGCGCAGGGCTACGAGCGGCTCGACGGGCTGCTCGTCCCTGCCGCCGCCGCGCCGTCGGCCGACCGGACGACGGGGGCCTGAGCCGTGGACTGGACCCTCGAGGTCGTCGTCGTGCCCGTGTCTGACCTCGACCGTGCGGTCGGGTTCTACCGCGACCGGGTCGGGTTCCACCTCGACCACGAGGTGCGCAACGAGCACATGCACATCGCCCAGCTGACACCGCCGGGGTCGGGCTGCTCGATCGTCGTGGGCGACCTGCCCGCCCAGCGGGCGATGGCGCCCGGCTCGCTGCACGGCATCCAGCTCGTCGTGTCCGACGCTCGCACGGCGCACGACGAGCTGACCGCCCGCGGTGTCGAGTGCTCCGAGGTCACCTCGTTCGACGAACGCGACGGCAGCACGTTCTTCGGGTTCTCCGACCCCGACGGCAACTCGTGGTCGGTGCAGGAGATCCGGGCGCGGGCCGAGCGCCCGCTCATGCCGGGGCGGCCCCCGACGGGAGGGTGAGCACCTCGACGCCCGACTCGGTGACGGCCACCGTGTGCTCGCTGTGCGCCGTCCGGCATCCGGTCGCACTGCGCAGGGTCCACCCGTCGGCGTCGGTGACGAGCTCGTCGGTGTCGGCCATGACCCACGGCTCGATGGCGAGCAGCAGGCCCGGGCGCAGCGTGTAGCCGCGACCGGGCCTGCCGTCGTTGGCGATGTGCGGGTCCTGGTGCATGGTCGTGCCGACCCCGTGGCCGCCGAACTGGGTGTTGACGCGGTAGCCCGCGCCCTTGACGACCTGGCCGATGGCGTGCGACAGGTCGCCGACCCGGGCGCCGGGGCGCACCACGTCGACGGCGGCGGCGAGGGCGCGCTCGGTCGTCGCGATGAGGTCGAGGTCGGTCGCGCCGGCGCCGGCGCCACCGCCGTCACCCTCGACGACGAAGCTGATGGCCGAGTCGGCGACGATGCCGTCGAGGGAGACCGCGAGGTCGAGCGAGACGAGGTCGCCGGCCGCCAGCGCGTAGTCGTGGGGGCGGCCGTGCAGCACGGCGTCGTTGACCGACGTGCACACGTGGTGGGCGAAGGGCCCGCGACCGAACGACGGGGCGTAGTCGACGTAGCACGACTGGGCGCCGGCCTCGTCGATGAGCCGGGCCGTGAGGCGGTCGAGCTCGAGCAGGTTGGTGCCGACGGCGCTGCGGGCCTTGAGCGTCTGCAGGATGTCGGCGACGAGCCGGCCCGTGGCGCGGGCGCGGGGCAGGTCGCTGGGTCGCAGCACCTCGATCATCGTGGGTCCCCCGGGGTTTCTGGTGGTCGGTCGACGGGTCGTCGGCCGGATAACTATCCCGGCCATGCTATCCCGGTACTATCATCGGCTCATGGTCCGCCTGCCGCACACGCCCGAGGAGGTCGAGCGCGGCCGCCGCCTCGGCGCCCTGCTGCGCCGGGCCCGCGGCGAGCGCTCCCTGCTGCACACCGCCCTCGACGCCGGGGTCTCGCCCGAGACGCTGCGCAAGATCGAGACCGGGCGGGTCGCCACCCCTGCCTTCCCGACCGTCGCCGCCGTCGCCGCGGTGCTCGGCCTGTCGCTGGATGCCGTGTGGGCCGAGATGAGCGGCGCGGACCCCTCGCGCGGGGTCGGGATGCGGCAGCGCGCGGCCTCCTGACGGCCCGTCCGGCGGGCGTGGGCCGGCGTCCGACGGGAGCGGCATACTGAGCCCATGAGCACCGTGACCCCCGTCCAGCCCCAGCACGTCGAGCAGAAGCGCGTCCTCACCACGGCCATCCCCGGCCCGCGGTCGACGGCGCTCCAGGCGCGCAAGACCGCCGCCGTCTCCGCCGGGGTCAGCACGGGTCTGCCGGTGTACGTCGAGCGCGCGGGCGGCGGCATCCTCGTCGACGTCGACGGCAACCAGCTCATCGACTTCGGGTCGGGCATCGCCGTCACCACGGTCGGCAACGCCGCGCCGCGGGTCGTCGACCGCGTCACCGCCCAGGTCGCCGACTTCACCCACACGTGCTTCATGGTGACGCCCTACGAGGAGTACCTCGAGGTCGCCGAGGCGCTCAACGAGCTGACGCCGGGCAATCACGAGAAGCGCACCGCCCTGTTCAACTCCGGCGCCGAGGCGGTCGAGAACGCCGTCAAGGTCGCCCGCCACCACACGGGCCGCCAGGCGGTCGTCGCCTTCGACCACGCGTACCACGGACGCACCAACCTCACGATGGCGCTCACGGCCAAGAACATGCCGTACAAGCACAAGTTCGGGCCCTTCGCCAACGAGGTCTACCGCGCCCCGATGAGCTACCCCTTCCGCTGGCCGGGCGGCCCCGCCGACTGCGCCAAGGAGAGCTTCGACGCCTTCGTGTCCCAGGTGCACGCCCAGGTCGGCGAGGACAACGTCGCCGCCGTCATCCTCGAGCCGATCCAGGGCGAGGGCGGGTTCATCGTGCCGGCGCCGGGCTTCGTCGCGCAGGTGGCCGAGTGGTGCAGCGAGAACGGCATCCTCTTCATCGCCGACGAGGTGCAGACCGGGTTCTGCCGCACCGGTGACTGGTTCGCCAGCGAGCACGAGGGCGTCGTGCCCGACATCATCACGACGGCCAAGGGGATGGCCGGCGGCCTGCCCCTCGCCGGGGTGACGGGGCGCGCGGAGGTCATGGACGCCGTGCACGGCGGCGGCCTCGGTGGCACCTACGGCGGCAACCCGGTCGCCTGCGCCTCGGCCCTCGGAGCCATCGAGACGATGCGGGAGGAGGACCTCTGCGGTCGCGCCCGTGAGGTGGAGGCCCTCTTCATGCCGCGCCTGCGCGCCCTCGCCGAGCGCTTCCCCCAGATCGGCGACATCCGCGGTCGCGGAGCGATGCTCGCCGTCGAGCTCGTCAACGGCCCCGGCGACCTCACCCCGAACTCGGCCCTCACGGCCGCCGTCAACAAGGCCTGCCACGCCGAGGGTCTCGTCACCCTCACGTGCGGCACGTACGGCAACGTCTTCCGCTTCCTGCCGCCGCTGGCCGCGGGCGACGACCTGCTGAGCGAGGGTCTCGACATCTTCGAGCAGGCGTTCGCCGCGTCGGTCTGAGTCGTCCCGAGCCGGCGCCGGCGCGCCACCGGGGCCCCCGGCCGTGCCGGCCCGAGCCGGCAGGGCCCGGGCCTCAGGACGTCAGCCGACGCTGCACCTCCGTGCCGACGTCGGCCACCCAGCCGGCGAGGTCGAAGGCCTCGCCGGCCGGAGGTCCGTCCGGTCCGGCGACGACGACCACCGGCACGGTCGTGACACCGACGGCGGCGTAGGCGCGCACGGTCTCGACGACCTCGTCGACACTCGAGTGCGCTTGCACGGTGGCGAAGTTGACGACGTCGAAGCCGTCGAGGTGACCGCGGGCCTCGCGCACGCGGTCGAGCAGCCTGGCGGTCACGTCCGGCGTCTCCTCCCCGGTGAGGATGACCCCGTCGCCCAGCTCGCCGGCCACGGCCAGGGTCTTGGGCCGCTGCGCGCCCACGAGCACCGGGGGGGCCTCCTCCGGAGGCCAGTCAAGGGCGACGTCGTGCAGGTGCACGTAGCGGCCGTCGACGTCGAGGCGCTCGCCGTGCAGCAGCCGTCGCACCGCGTCGGTGTACTCGCGCAGCAGTGTCAGGGGCGAGGCCACCCGCGCCCCGACCTGACCCATCCAGTCGAGCACGCCGTGGCCGAGACCGGGTCGGAGCCGGCCCGGGAACATGCGCTCGACCGTGGCGAGCTCCATCGCCGTGATGGCGGCGTTGCGCAGCGGCACCGGCAGCAGACCGATGCCGACGGTCAGCCGCTGCGTCGCCGCGAGGGCCGCGGCGGCGGGGGCGAGCCCGCTCTCCTTGAAGCAGTCCTCCCACAGCCACAGCTGGGGGATGCCGGCCGCCTCGGTCGCGCGCGCCACGGCGAGCAGCGACTCCGGGGGCTGGTCGGGCGGGAAGATGACGCCGAAGGTGACCATCGCCCCATCGTGCCCGACGCCGGTCGGGCCACGCCCCTCTTGGGCCGACGGTGTCGCGAGCCCGGTGGCTCAGGTGGGGTCGACCGGTGTGACGTCGGGCCGCTTGGCGCGGCGGTCGTCGCCCGACGAGCGCCCGGTGAGGCGGCGGTGCACCCACGGGCCGACGTACTCACGCGCCCACTGGGCGTTGGCCTGCAGCGCCTCGCGGCGGCCGATGGGCGGGGCGGGGTCGAGCGGCGTCTGCCAGTCGTCGGCAGCGGGGTGCCCGAGCGCGGCCAGGGCGGCGAGCGACACGCGGCGGTGCCCCTCGCTCGTCATGTGGATGCGGTCCTCCGACCACATGCGCCAGTCACGCAGCGCGCGCATGCCCCACTGGTCGACGACGTGGGCGCCGTGGCGCTGGGCGATGCTCCACACGTTCGCCGAGTGGACCGCGGCGCGACCCCGGGTGGCCTTGACGAGCGGCGCGTCGGCCGGGTCGACCGGCGTCGCCATGAGTACGTCGGCGCCGGTGGCGCGCACCCGGGCGACTGCACGCTCGAGCTCGGCGGCGAGGGCGTCGAGGTCGGCCTTGGGCCGCAGGATGTCGTTGCCGCCGCCGACGATGCTCACGAGGTCGGGGCTCAGGGCGAGGGCGTCGTCGAGCTGCGGTCCGACGACGTCGGCCAGCTTGCGGCCGCGCACGGCGAGGTTGGCGTAGCCGAACCCGGCTCCGGCCCCCTGGGTGATCTGCGACAGGTGGGCGGCGAGGCGGTCGGCCCAGCCGGCGAACTCCCCGTCGTGCACGAGGGCGGGGTCGTCGTCGCACATGCCCTCGGTGAACGAGTCGCCGACGGCCACGTACCGCGTCCACACCCGTGGCGACGAAGGCGCCACGCCACCCGAGACCGGCTGTGCCGCAGGCGTCCCCGCCGTCTCATGACGCTGCTCGCCGGGGGCGCCGGCCGCGTCGTGCCTGGGGAGGGTCGGGTCGGTCGGCGTCACGTGAGCCTCCAGTCGATGGGCTGCCCACCCTGGGCGACGAGCAGGTCGTTGGCACGGCTGAAGGGCCGCGACCCGAAGAAGCCGTTGCTCGCCGACAGCGGCGAGGGATGCGCGCTCTCGACCCGCGGGACGTCGCCGAGCAGACGCCCGAGCGTCTGCGCCTGCTTGCCCCAGAGGATCGCCACGAGCGGACCGCCCCGCGCGGCAAGCGCCGAGATGGCGTGGTCGGTCACCGTCTCCCAGCCCTTGCCCTGGTGGCTGGCGGACCGGCCGGGCTGCACGGTGAGCACGCGGTTGAGGAGCATCACCCCGGCGTCCGACCACGGGGTGAGGTCGCCGTTCCCGGGGGTCGGCAGGCCGAGGTCGGTCCCGAGCTCGCGGTAGATGTTCTGCAGCGACCGCGGGACGGGCCGTACGTCGGGGGCGACGCTGAAGCTCAGCCCGACGGGGTGCCCGGGGGTGGGGTAGGGGTCCTGCCCGACGACGAGCACCTGCACGTCCTCGAAGGGCCGCCCGAAGGCGCGCAGCACGTGCTCGCCGGCCGGCAGGTAGCCCCGTCCGGCCGCGACCTCGGCGCGAAGGAACTCGCCCATCGCCGCGACGGTGTCGGCGACCGGCTCGAGGGCGGGGAGCCAGCTCGGGTGCACGAGGTCGGCGAGGGGGCGGGCGGGCACCGGCCCACGCTACCGCCGCCCGTCGAGGGGCCGTCGTCGCCTCCCGGTGGGAGACTGCCCGCGATGGTCCAGCCACCCGCCGCCACCCCGTCCGAGCCGTCGTCCCAGTCGTCGTCCGCGCCGTCGGCCCACCCCGCCGCCGACCCGCCCCGTGGCCACCGGCGCGACGACCGTGGCCGCGAGCTGCGCTACCTGCGCGGGAGCGCCGTCGTCGGTGACGTCGTCGTCCCCGACGCCCTCGTCGTCCTCGAGGGGGAGCGGGTCGTCGAGGTCCGCCGACTCGAGACCGCGCGCGGCGCGGACGGGTCACCCGACGAGGATGCCGTGACGGCCGCAGCCGAGCGTGTGCGCGGCACGATCGTCCCCGGGTGCGTCGACCTGCACTGCCACGGCGGCGGGGGCACCGCCTTCACCGACCTCGACGCCGGGGCTGCGGCCGCCGCTGCCCGCCACCAGCACGGTCGGGGCAGCACGAGCCTGCTCGCCAGCCTCGTCACGCTCGCCCCCGACGACCTGCTGCGGGGCGTCGAGGTGCTCGCCGACCTCGCCGACGACGGTCTCGTCGACGGCATCCACCTCGAGGGCCCGTGGCTCGCCGAGGCCCGCTGCGGTGCCCACGACCCGGCCCTGCTGCGCGACGCGGACCGGTCCGAGGTGGCCCGCCTGCTCGAGGCCGGGCGGGGACACGTCCGCCAGGTCACCGTCGCCCCCGAGCGACGCCACGGCCTCGAGCTCGTGCGCTGGCTCGTCGAGGGCGGGGTGCACGCGGCGATCGGCCACACGACCGCGACGTACGCGCAGGCGTCGGAGGCCGTCGCCGCCGGGGCCGAACTCGCCACCCACCTCTTCAACGGCATGGACCCCTGGCACCACCGCGAGCCCGGCACGGTGCCGGCGGCGCTCGCGGCCGCCGCCCGGGGTGAGCTCGTCGTCGAGCTCGTCGCCGACGGCACCCATCTCGCCGACGAGACGGTCGCGGCCGTCGTGCAGCTCGTCGGGGTGGGCCGCGTGGCCTTCGTCTCCGACGCCATGGCCGCAGCCGGGGTCGGCGACGGGCGGTACGTGCTCGGCGGGCTCGACGTCGTCGTCGACGGCGGGGTCGCGCGCCTGGCCGCCGGGCCCGATGGCGCGCCCGGGGCCATCGCCGGCGGTACCGGCCACGTGGCCGAGCTCGTGGCCCGCGCCGTGTCCCACGGCCTGACGCTGCCGGATGCCGTGGCCTGCGGGTCGCGCACCCCCGCGGCCCTGCTCGGGCTGCCCGACCGCGGTACGCTCGCCCAGGGCAGCCGCGCCGACCTGCTCGTGCTCGACGACGACCACCGGGTGACCCGCGTGATGCGGCGGGGGCGCTGGCTAGGCTGAGCGCCGTGACCGAGAGCGCCCCGACCCCATCCGTGCGCGACGCCGAGGGCGTGGCCGGAGCCGAGGGGCGCCGACCCCGCTGGCCCGTCGCCGTCTTCGACCTCGACGGCACGCTCGCCGACACGATCGGGCTCATCGTGGCCAGCTACCAGCACGCCTTCCGCACGGTCGTGGGGCGCGAGGAGGACGAGGCGGTCATCCGCTCGTGGATCGGGCGACCGCTCATCCAGGCCTTCGCCGACCACTCGCCCGAGCACGCCGACGCGCTCTACGCGACGTACCTGCGCTGGAACACCGACAACACCGAGCGGCTCATCGCCGGGTTCGACGGCGCCCGTGAGGTGCTCGCCGACCTGCGCGCGGCCGGGGTGCGGGTGGCCGTCGCCACGTCCAAGCGCACGGAGTCGGCGCGCCAGGCCATGGCCATCCTCGGTCTGGACGAGCACGTCGAGGTCCTCGTGGCCATGGAGGACACCGAGCGGCACAAGCCCGACCCGACCCCGCTGCTGCTGGCCCTCGAGCGGCTGCGCCACAGCGACCCGGCCGACGCCGTCTACGTCGGTGACGCCGTCGTCGACGTGCTCGCCGGCAAGGCGGCCGGCATGAGCACGGTGGCGGTCACCTGGGGGGCCGGCGTGCGCGACGCGCTCGACGGCATCCGGCCGACCGAGGTCGTCACGACCACCGCGCAGCTGCGCGACGTCCTGCTGCCCGCCGGCTGAGACCCACCCGCGCCGGCCGGCTGAGCGACGACCGGGCGCCCGTCACCACGAGCAGAGGCAGAACGGGTGGCCGACGGGATCGGCGTAGACCACGAAGGTGGCGTCCGCGGCATCCGCGTCGGGGTCGCCCAGCGGCCGGGCGCCCAGAGCGACGGCCCGCTCGTGCGCCGCCGGCAGGTCGTCGACGTAGAGGTCGAGGTGCAGCTGCTGCGGCACCGGCCCGTCCGGCCACGTCGGCGCGACGAAGCCGGCGGCGCGGTGGAAGCCGAGGGCCACCCCGCCCCCCGGGGGGTCGAGGGTGACGGCCCCGCCCTCCTGTTCCGCCTCGGGCGAGGCCCGCGGCAGGGGCCACTCGAGCAGGGCGGCGTAGAACGTGGCCAGCGCCCGGGGGTCGGGGCAGTCGAGCACGACGCTGTCGAGCCGGGGCACGGCCCCGGAGGGTCGGGTGCGGGGGACACAGTCGGTCATCGGGTCGCCTCTCGTGAGGGTGGGCGCACCCTACGACGGCCGGCCGGCGACGACCACCCCGCGCACCGCCGGCACGGGTGTCAGGCCCTACCATCTGCCCGTGCACAGCTTCGACAAGGATGCCGACGCCGCCGCGGTCGACGCCGTCCTCGACTACGCCCGCGAGCGGTTGCTCATGGACCCCGTACCCCTCGACCGGTCGCGCTCCGAGAGCGAGCTCGTCGAGATGGTCGGCCAGACCATCACCGCCGAGGGCCTCGGTCACGACCGCACGATGGAGCTCTTCGTCGACACCCTCGCCCAGGCGTGCTTGTCGACCGACCACCCCGGCTACCTCTCCTTCATCCCCTGCGCCCCGACGCGTGAGGCCGCCGCCTTCGACGTCGTCGTCGGCGCCTCGTCGATCTACGGCGGCTCGTGGCTCGAGGGCGCCGGCGCCGTCTACGCCGAGAACCAGACGCTGCGCTGGGTCGCAGACCTCGCGGGGATGCCGCAGAGCGCGGGCGGCGTGTTCGTGCCCGGCGGCACGGTCGGCAACCTCTCGGCTCTCGTCGCCGCCCGCCACACGGCGCGTGCGCGGGCGCTCGCCTCGGGCAGCGGCGACCGCCCGTACCGGATCGCCGCGACCGACAACGCCCACTCCTCCGTCGTGTCGATGGCGGCGGTCATGGACGCCGAGGTCGTCGGAGTCCCCGTCGACGACCTGCTGCGGATGACCGGCCCCGCCCTGCGACGTGTCGTCGAGGAGCACGGCCCCGAGACCTTCTTCGCCGTCGTCGCCACGAGCGGTACGACGAACTTCGGCGTCGTCGACGACCTCGCGGGTGTCGCCGAGGTCTGTCGCGAGTTCGGCATCTGGTTCCACGTCGACGGCGCCTACGGCGGCGCGGGGCTGGCGGCCCCGTCGGTGCGGCCGCTCTTCGACGGCATCGAGCACGCCGACTCCTTCATCGTCGACCCCCACAAGTGGCTCTTCGCGCCCTTCGACTGCTGCGCCCTGCTCTACCGCGAGCCCGAGCTCGCCCGGGCCGCGCACACCCAGCACGCCGGGTACCTCGACGTGCTCACCGCCTCGCCCGAGTGGAACCCGACCGACTACTCGATCGGCCTCACCCGTCGTGTGCGCGGTCTGCCGCTGTGGTTCTCGCTCGCGGTGCACGGCACCGACGCCTACGTCGAGGCCATCGAGAGCACCCTCGCGGTGACCCGGCACGCCGCGGCCGAGATCGAGCGCCGCCCCTACCTCGAGCTCGTGCGCGACCCCGACCTGTCCGTCGTCGTCTTCCGCCGCCACGGGTGGTCGCCCGCCGACTACCAGGCGTGGACCGACCGCATGCTCGAGGACGACTTCGCCTTCGTCGTGCCGACGACCTTCCGCGGAGAGGTGCTGACGCGCTTCGCGGTCGTCAACCCGATGACGACGAAGGAGCACGTCTCCGCGATCCTCGACACGATGGCCCCGTTGTCCTGAGGCCCTGCGCGGGTCGGCTGGGGCCGCTGTGACCCCTGTGACGGACGGGGTCGGATGCCGGTCGGCCGGCCGGGCGAGCGAGCTCGTGCCGGTCGGGGCGGCGAATGACACCCGTGTCATTACCGTCTATCGTGGGCTCGCAAGCAGCAGGGCGAGGACGGGACGGACGAGGCGCCGATGAGTACAGAGCAGGCCGTGACGCACGACCAGACGGGCGCCGGTACCTCCCTCAGCGACCGCGACCGCGAGATCATCGCCTTCGAGCGACAGTGGTGGAAGTACGCCGGCTCGAAGGAGCAGGCGATCAAGGAGCTCTTCGACATGAGCTCGACCCGGTACTACCAGGTGCTCAACGCGCTGCTCGACAACCCCGACGCGCTCGCCGCCGACCCGATGCTCATCAAGCGGCTGCGCCGCATGCGGGCCAGCCGCCAGCGGGCGCGCACGAGCCGCCGCCTCGGCATCAACGTCTGACGCGGTCCGTCCGGCGCCCGGCCTCGACGCCGAACCGTTGAACCGCCGCTCAACCGCTGAACCGCCGCTGAACCGCGGTGCCACGTCCGGCGCGGGCCGCACCGTGCGTGGTCTACTGCACGCATGACCGAGGCGAGCATCCGCCGAGCCGGGACCGCCGACGCCTTCGTCGTCGCCGCGCTGCACCTCCAGCTGGCCCGTGACCTCGGCGCGACACCGGAGCCGGGCTACCTCGACCGGTTCGCCGACGCCTGGCTGCGCGACCGACCCGACCGCCCGACGTGGATCGCCGAGAGCGACGGCCAGCACGCCGGCATCCTGCTCGCCCGTCGGCTGCGGAGCCTGCCGTGGCCGCACCGCACCGACACGAGCCGGCTGCACGTCGAGGCCTTCTTCGTGGCGACCGCCCACCGGCGCCGGGGCACCGGCCGCGCCCTGCTCGAGGGGGCCGTGGAGTGGGCGCGCACGACCGAGGTGACCGGCATCCACCTCGCGGCCCCCGACCCCGCAGCCGCGGCGGTGGCCCGCTCCGCCGGTTTCGTCACCGACGACGGCCACGTGCGCTTCGACCTTGCGGGCGCCCGGTGACGCGACCGACCGACCGGCACGACGGGGGTGCGACGTGCCCCAGGTGACCGCCGACGCGTGGGCCCCCGTGCCGCCCGAGACCGCCTTCGCGGTGTCGCAGACGACCGGGGAGGTGCGGCTGCGCTGGGACCCGTTCATCCGGCGGCAGCAGCTCGTCGACGCCCACCGCCCCGGCAAGGGCGTGCACACGCTGACGTGGGCGCGTGTCGGGCCGCGCATGGAGAGCGTCTACGTCAGCTACCGGCCGCCGACGAGCGTCGGGATGACGATGGTGACGGGTCCGTGGTTCTTCGCCTCGTTCGGCGGTGGCTGGCGCTTCACACCCGAGACCGTCGACGGGGTGGCGGGCACCCGCGCGTCGTGGAAGTACACGTACTCCGTGCGGCCCGGGTGGCTGGCGCCGGTGGCGCACCCGATCGGGCAGTGGCTGCTCGGCCGGGAGATCCGCGCCCGCATCGCCGCGTTCACCCGGGCGTGCGAGGACCCGGTCGTGCTGGCCGCGGTGGCTGTCGACGGGCCGTCAGGGCCCTGATGGCGCGGTCGGGCTTCGTCGAGGTGGCCGACCGGGTGCTCGTGGCCCGGTACCCGCAGTGGGACGTCAACGTCGGGCTCGTGCTGGGCCGTGACGGCGCCGTCGTCGTCGACACGCGGGCCGCCGACACCCAGGGCCGCGAGGTGCTCGCCGACCTCGAGCGGCTCGGGCGGGGCATCGTCGTCACCCACGTCGTCAACACCCACGTGCACTTCGACCACACCTTCGGCAACGCGGCCTTCGAGTCGGCGACGGTGCACGCGCACGACAACGTGGGGCGCACGTTCGAACGCGACGCCGTGCGCATCAAGGCCGAGTTCCGGGCCGACCCGGGTGACGCGCCGGAGTACGGCTACACCGCGCAGGACGCCGCCGACGTCCTCGCGACGACGGTGCGCGGGCCCGACGCGACCTTCGGCGGCAGCGCCACCATCGACCTCGGCGACCGGGTCGTCACGCTGGCCTACGGCGGTCGCGGTCACACCGACGGTGACATCGCCGTCGTCGTGCCCGACACCGGCGCGGTCTTCCTCGGCGACCTCGTCGAGGAGAGCGCCCACCCCTCGTTCGGCGGCGACTGCTGGCCGCTCGAGTGGGCCGACACGTTGGCCGCGCACCTCGAGCGGGTCGGGCCGGGAACGGTCGTCGTCCCCGGCCACGGGCGGCCGGTCGACAGCGCGTTCGTCGAGGCGCAGCGCCGCGACATCGCCGCCGTGGCTGAGGTCGTGCGCGAGCGGTTCCAGGCCGGGATGCCGGTCGAGCAGGCCGTGCGCGAACCCGACGACCGCCTGCCGTACCCGGTGTCGTGGCTCGCGGATGCCGTCCGGCGCGGGTACACCCAGCAGCGCCGCTGAGGGCCTGCACCTTTTCCCGCCGCGGCTGGGGTCTCGCGGCCGGATCGTGCCCGGGCCTGCTCCTTTTCCCGCCGCGGCCCGACAAGTGCAGGGCCGGGGCGCGAAACGGTGTCCGAAACCGGGCCGTGGCGGGATAAGTGCAGGGCCGGGCGTGGCAGGGTGGCGGGCATGAGCTGTGTCTTCTGCGGCATCGTCGCCGGCGGGCTGCCCGCCGACGTCGTGCTCGACGAGCCCGAGCTGCTCGGCTTCCTCGACCGGCGTCCGGTCTTCAAGGGCCACGTCCTGCTCGTGCCGAAGACCCACGTCGACACCCTGCTCGAGCTGCCCGTCTCGCTGCACGCCACCGTCCTCGAGGCCACCGCCCGCCTCGCCCGGGCCGCGGTCGACGGGCTCGGCGCGCAGGGCACGTTCGTCGCCATGAACAACGTCGTGAGCCAGTCGGTGCCGCACCTGCACGTCCACGTCGTCCCCCGAACGAAGGGCGACGGGCTGCGCGGCTTCTTCTGGCCCCGGACGACTTACTCGGACGCCGCGGACTCGGCCGACCACGCCGCCCGGCTCGCCGCCGCGCTCGCCGGCCCCCCGGCATCCTGACCGCTGCGCTGACCTGCACCGTCCCGCCCACCGGACGACGCGCAGGACGCAGCGTCGACGCACCCGACAGGCGTTTGCACTCTCACACCGAGAGTGCCAATAATGGCGTTGGCACTCTCGTCATGGGAGTGACAGAAGGACCACGGGCCGTATGCCGAGGTCCCGGGCCCCGCAGCGACGTGAACTGGGGGGATCGGGTCCGTCCGTCGCGGGCGACATGCGTCCCACCACCAACGTTTCGTGTGGGAGGAACCACCCGAATGGCCAAGATGATTGCGTTTGACGAAGAGGCGCGCCGCGGGCTCGAGCGGGGCATGAACGTGCTCGCCGACGCCGTGCGCGTGACGCTCGGCCCGAAGGGCCGCAACGTCGTGCTCGAGAAGAAGTGGGGCGCCCCCACGATCACCAACGACGGCGTCTCCATCGCCAAGGAGATCGAGCTCGACGACCCGTACGAGAAGATCGGCGCCGAGCTCGTCAAGGAGGTCGCCAAGAAGACCGACGACGTCGCCGGCGACGGCACGACGACGGCGACCGTGCTGGCCCAGGCGATGGTCCGTGAGGGCCTGCGCAACGTGGCCGCCGGCGCCAACCCGATGGCGCTGAAGCGCGGCATCGAGAAGGCCGTCGAGGCCGTCACCGAGGCCCTGCTGTCGCAGGCCAAGGAGATCGAGACCAAGGAGCAGATCGCCTCGACCGCCAGCATCTCGGCGGCCGACGAGGAGATCGGCGGTCTCATCGCCGAGGCGATGGACAAGGTCGGCAAGGAAGGTGTCATCACCGTCGAGGACTCCAACACCATGGGCCTCGAGCTGGAGATGACCGAGGGCATGCGGTTCGACAAGGGCTACATCTCGGCCTACTTCGTCACCGACACCGAGCGTATGGAGGCCGTCCTCGACGACGCCTACGTGCTCGTGGCCAACAGCAAGATCGGCAGCATCAAGGACCTCGTCCCGCTGCTCGAGAAGGTCATGCAGTCGGGCAAGCCGCTGCTCATCATCGCCGAGGACATCGAGGGTGAGGCCCTCGCGACGCTCGTCGTGAACAAGATCAAGGGCACGTTCAAGTCGGTCGCCGTCAAGGCCCCCGGCTTCGGCGACCGCCGCAAGGCCATGCTCGGTGACATCGCCATCCTCACGGGCGGCCAGGTCATCAGCGAGGAGGTCGGTCTCAAGCTCGAGAACGCCACCCTCGACCTGCTCGGCCGGGCCCGCAAGGTCGTCGTCACCAAGGACGAGACGACCATCGTCGAGGACCAGGACGACCGCTCCGCCATCGAGGGCCGCATCGCCCAGATCAAGGCGGAGATCGAGAAGTCGGACAGCGACTACGACCGCGAGAAGCTGCAGGAGCGCCTCGCCAAGCTCGCCGGTGGCGTCGCCGTCATCAAGGCGGGCGCGGCCACCGAGGTCGAGCTCAAGGAGCGCAAGCACCGCATCGAGGACGCCGTGCGCAACGCCAAGGCCGCCGTCGAGGAGGGCATCGTCGCCGGTGGTGGCGTCGCCCTCATCCAGGCCGCCAAGGTCGCCTTCGAGAAGCTCTCGCTCGAGGGTGACGAGGCCACCGGTGCCAACATCGTGCGCGTCGCGTCCGAGGCCCCGCTCAAGCAGATCGCGATCAACGCCGGTCTCGAGGGTGGCGTCGTGGCCGAGAAGGTGCGCGGTCTCGAGGCCGGTCACGGTCTCAACGCCGCGTCCGGTGAGTACTGCAACCTGCTCGACGCCGGCATCATCGACCCGGTCAAGGTCACCCGCTCGGCCCTGCAGAACGCGGCCAGCATCGCGGCCCTGTTCCTCACGACCGAGGCCGTCATCGCCGACAAGCCGGAGAAGTCGGCCCCGGCCATGCCCGGTGGCGACGACATGGGCGGCATGGGCGGCATGGGCTTCTGAGCCCCGCCACCCGCTGTACCTGAGCTCGCAGCAGTACCAGCACGATCCGAAGGGCGGCTCCCGTGGGGGGCCGCCCTTCGGCGTGTCCGGATGCCGGCCAGCCGGCTCTCAGCGCAGGGCGGCGAGGGTGGTCGTGACGGTCTCGAACACCGACCGGTCGACGGCCAGGCCGGCGCGGCGCAGCGACAGGACCGCGGCGCCGACGAGCCCGTCCGGGACGACGATGACCTCACCCGTGTGCCCGGCCGCGACCAGGGAGGCACGCACGGCGGTGCGCGGGGCCGGTTGTGCGACGAGGACGCTGCCGCCGAGCACGACGGGGTGCGGCCCGGCCTCCGGTCGCAGCACGGCACCGAGGGTGGTCGCCAGCGCGCGGCCGGCGCGCTCGACGATGTCGGCCGCGACGGCGTCGCCGGTGTCGGCCGCCTCGAAGGCGAGGGGGGCGAAGCGCGCGAGGTGCACCGGGGGCAGTGCGTAGAGGCGCTTCACCAGCTCGCGCAGCGGGCCCTCGTGCTGGTGCCCGCCGGGCACGGCGGCCGCGGCGGCCGAGGCGTGGTGGTCGCTCGGGCCGTCGGTCACCTCGAGGGCGGTGAGCAGCAGGGCCGTGAGAGCCGTGTCGGGAGAGCGGCCGTCGAGGGCGGCGCCGACGGCCCGGGCGACCTGCTGACCGATCCAGAACCCCGACCCGTCGTCACCGAGCAGCCACCCGAGGCCGTCGCACGTGGCCACGACCTCACCGCCCTCGACGCGGACGGCGGCGGCGCCGGTGCCGGCGACGAGGGAGTGCCCGTCGGGGTCGGGGCTGCCCGAGAAGTAGAGCGCGAGCAGGTCCTGCTCCATCGTCACCGGCGTGGTGACACCAGCGCGGGCGACCGCCCCGTGGATGGCCGCGCCGGCCTCGCTGTCGTCGGTGACGCTGCTGCCGCCGGCCATGGCGACCGAGGTGCTGACGACGGTAGCCCCCGACAGCCCGGCCGCGACGAGCGCGGCGGAGACCGCCCGGTGCAGTGAGTCGCCGGCGTGCGCCGGTCCGGACGAGATGGGGTTGCCGCTGCCTGCGCGACCGTGGCCCAGGCACCGTCCGTCGGGGGCCAGCACGACGGCACGCGTGGAGGTGCCGCCGGCGTCGACGCCGAGGTGGTGGCGGCCCTCGGGTGAGGGCTCGCCCGAGGGGTCAGGATCCATCGTTACCGCTCCGAGACCGGACACTGCTTGACGTCACGCTCCTGATGATAGAGATTTTCACCCGTCCGCACGACGAAGTGAGACGGATTTTCATGAGCCTCGACCAGCCACACACGAACGGCGCGCCCCGCGACGCCGGTGTCGCTGTCGCGCAACGCATCCGGGCCAACCGGATGCAGATGAGCCCGGCCATGGAGAAGATAGCCGGGCTGCTGCTCGACCACCCGACGGCGCCGCTCGACCTGTCCATCACCGAGCTCGCCCAGCAGGCGGGGACCTCGGCCGCGACCGTGACCCGGTTCTGCCGCGTCATCGGCTACGCCGGCTACGTGCCGCTGCGGGTCGGCGTGGCGGCCGACATGGGGCGTGGCGACGTCACCTCGTCGTGGCACACCGACCTCGGCCGCTCGTTCGACCCCGACGACCCGGCCGAGCGCGTGCTCGAGGCGCTGCTCGACACCCACCTGCGGTCGCTGCGCGAGACGGCCACCTCGGCCGACCTCGAGCAGGTCACCCGCATCGCCGCCCGCATCGCCACGTGCGAGCACCTCGACATCTACGGCATCGGCGGCAGCGCCGTCATGGCGACCGAGCTGGCCGCCCGGCTCTACCGCATCGGCATCAACGTCCACGCCTGGTCGGAGGTGCACGACGGGCTGACGAGCGCGGCCATCCACGGCGGCGGCTGCGTGGCCATCGGCATCTCGAACACCGGTCGCACCCTCGAGACCGAGCAGATGCTCGCGCAGGCCCGCTCGAGCGGCGCGTTCACGGTGGCGCTGAGCAACCGGGGCGACTCGCCGCTGGCCCGCCTCGCCGACGAGCACCTGCTGACCGCGACCCCCGACGAGTACCTGCAGCCCGACGAGCTGTCGGCCAAGCACTCCCAGCTGTTCGTGCTCGACCTGCTCTACGTGCTCGTCGCGCAGCAGAACTTCCCGCGCACGACGACCAAGCTCGCCGCCTCGGCGATGGCCGTCGGCCCGCACCGCCGTCCCCCGGGTCGACCGGGCCGTGGGTCGGGCGGGTCCCGCGCCGCCAAGGAGCCGGCCCGACGGCCCGCCTGACGCGGCCGGTGCGGTGCCCACGCGAGCCGGCCCACCGGCATCCACCCGGATGCGGACACCACCGCGGACGCGCATCCCACGAGGCGGCCGCCACCGCACCACCTCCCACCAGCACCCGCCACCACCCACGACCACCCTCGAGGACAAGGACCACCACGCATGGCCGAGCTGATCCGCCAGATGACCGAGCAGACGACGACCCGCCTCGAGCGCATCGCCGCGCTCGCCGAGCAGGGTGGGCTCGACGCCGCCGTCGAGCTCGTCGTCGAGTCGGTCGTCGACGGCGGGGTGCTGCAGGCCTTCGGCACCGGTCACTCGCAGGCGTTCGCGATGGAGATCGCGGGCCGTGCCGGCGGGCTCATCCCGACCGCGCGGGTGGCCCTCAGCGACCTCGTCGTCGTCGGCGGCCAGCCGGCGAGCGTGCTGCACGACGGGTCGTCGCTCGAGCGCGACCCTGCCGTCGTCGATGCGCTCTGGGCGCTCACCGACGCCGGGCCGGCCGACGTCTTCCTCATCGCGAGCAACTCCGGCGTCAACGGCTCGGTCGTCGGCTACGCCCTCGCGGCGAAGGAGCACGGCCACCCCGTCATCGCCGTGACGAGCCTCGATCACACGGCCCGCGTCACGCCGAAGCACCCGAGCGGCAAGCGCCTCAGCGAGATCGCCGACGTCGTCATCGACAACCTCGCCCCCTACGGCGACGCCACCCTCTCGCTCGAGGGGGACATCGCCGGTGACATCCCGGTCGGTGCGGTGTCGTCGATGACGGCCGCCTTCATCGCCCAGCTCATCACCATCCTCGCCGCCGAGCGCCTCGCCGCGTCGGGCGCGACCCCGCCCGTCTACCTGTCGGCCAACATCCCCGGCGGCGACGAGCACAACCACCGACTCGAGAGCCGCTACGGCGACCGGCTGCGCCGGCACGCCTGAACCACACCACCACCAGGGAAAGGGACACACCAATGACCATCGAGAAGAAGGACATCGGCCGCCGCAGCTTCATGCGGGGAGCTCTCGGCGCGGCGCTGGCCCTGCCCCTCGCGGGCACGCTCGCCTCGTGCGCCGGCAGCAGCAGCGGTGGCGACGCGCCGGCGAACAACGCGGGCCCGACCGGCGCAGTGTCGAAGGACAACCCCTTCGGCCTCGCCGACACCGCGAGCATCGACGCCGTCATCTTCAACGGCGGCTACGGCATCGACTACGTGTCGTTCGCGGCCGCGATCCTCGAGAAGAACCACCCGGGTGTCAAGGCGAAGATCAGCCCCTCGACCCAGATCGCCCAGGAGCTGCAGCCGCGCTTCGTCGGCGGCAACCCGCCCGACCTCATCGACAACTCCGGTGCCGGCGCCATCGGCTTCAGCACCATCATCGACCAGCTCGAGGACATGAGCGGCGTGCTCGAGGCCCCGAACCTCGAGGGCACCCCGATCAAGGACACCCTCTTCGGTGGGGTCGCCGCGCCCGGCACCTTCGGTGACAAGTTCGTCGCCCTCAACTACGTCCTCACCGTCTACGCCGTCTGGTACTCGGCCTCGCTCTTCGAGCAGAACAACTGGACCCCGCCGAAGACGTGGGACGAGGCGCTCAAGCTCGGGGCCGACGCCAAGAGCAAGGGCAAGTACCTCTTCGCGTGGGGCAAGGAGGCGGCGACGTACTACCAGACGATGGCCATCGCCTCGGCGATCAAGCAGGGCGGCGACGAGGTGCGACTCGCCCTCGAGAACCTCGAGGAGGGCTGCTGGAGCAAGCCGGCCGTCCAGTCGGTGTTCACGGCGATGGGCGAGATCGTCAAGGCCGGCTACATGAAGCCGGGTGGCGCGGGCACGCAGTTCACCGCCGCCCAGGCGCAGTGGAGCAACGACGAGGCCTGCCTGCTCTACCCCTCGGGCTCGTGGATCGAGAACGAGATGATCAAGCAGACCAAGGACGGCTTCAAGATGACCGGCGCCCCCGAGCCGACGGTCGACTCGAGCTCGGCGCTGCCCTACGAGGCGCTGCACAGCACGGCGGGCGAGCCGTTCGTCATCCCGTCGAAGGCGGCCAACACGGCCGGCGGCAAGGAGCTGCTGCGCGTCATGCTGTCGAAGGAGGCGGCGACCAACTTCAGCAAGACCCGCCTCGCCCCGACCATCGTCAAGGACATCGTCCCCGAGGACGGCTTCGGCTCGACGGCCCTCGTGTCGCAGACGAGCATGCTGTCGGCCGCGGGCGACAACATCTTCACGTGGAACTTCGTCGACCTCTACGGCACGAACAAGGACCAGCTCGTCGTCTGGAACAGTTTCCTCGCCGGTGACCTCGACGTCGCAGGCCTCACCTCCGGCCTGCAGAAGATCACGGACGCCGTCCGCAACGACGACTCGGTGAAGAAGGTCAAGGTCTCATGACGGCACCCGCTCTGGTCGCGCCCGACGGCCAGACGCAGCCACCCCGCAAGCGGGCACGTCGCAAGCTGACGTTCGAGCGGGCGAGCTTCATGCTCGTCTTCCTCGGGCTGCCGCTCGCCATCTTCGTCGTCTTCGTCATCTGGCCCTTCGTGCAGGCGTTCTACTACTCGCTGACGAACTGGTCGGGCTTCACGGCCAAGATGGACTTCATCGGCGTCGCGAACTACCAGCGGCTGCTCGGTGACGAGACGTTCATGACGGCGCTGCGCAACAACGTCGCGCTCGCGATCGTCGTCCCGCTCGTCACCATCGTCCTGGCGCTCGCGCTGGCGACGATGGTGACGGTGGGCGGCTCGAAGCACGGGGCCGTCTCGGGCCTGCGCGGGTCGAGCTTCTACCGGGTCGTCTCGTTCTTCCCCTACACGGTTCCGGCGATCATCACCGGCCTGCTGTGGGCGCAGATGTACGACCCGTCGCGCGGCCTGCTCAACGGTCTGCTCACCGGCGTCGGGCTCAGCGGGTTTGACTCGTTCCCGTGGCTCGGCGACACCCGTACGGCGATGCCGGCGGTCATGTTCGTCATCGTCTGGAGCTTCGTCGGCTTCTACATGGTGCTCTTCGTCGCCGCCATCAAGGGCATCCCGTCCGAGCTGTACGACGCCGCCCGCATCGACGGGGCGGGCCGGCTGCGCACCGCCTTCTCGGTGACCCTGCCGCTCATCCGCGAGAACGTGCAGACGGCGTACATCTACCTCGGCATCCTCGCCCTCGACGCCTTCGTCTACATGCAGGCGATGAACCCCGGTGGAGGGCCGGAGAACTCGACGCTCGTCATGTCGCAGGACCTGTTCACCACCGCGTTCAGCAAGGGCCAGTTCGGGGTCGCGAGCGCCATGGGCGTCACCCTCGCGGCGATGACGCTCGTCTTCGCCGCCCTCGTGTTCATCGTCAACCGCCTCACCGGCGGCGGCCAGCGGGGGGAGAGCCGGTGACCACCACGACGAGCCGCCGGCAGCAGCAGGCGACGACACCGCACCGGGCCGAGGCACGCACCTCGACGGCCGGCGACCGGGCGTTCTCGTTCTCGGCGCACACGGTGCTGATCTTCTGGTCGGTCATCATCATCGTGCCGCTGCTGTGGACCGTGATGACCTCGTTCAAGACGACGAAGGAGATCTTCGCCAGCCCGTTCAGTTTGCCGACGAGCTGGAGCTTCGACAACTACGTCAACGCGTGGACGACGTCGGGGGTGGGCGAGTTCTTCGTCAACACCGTCGTCGTCGTGGGCTCGGCCCTCGTCATCGTCATGGTGCTCGGGGCGATGTGCGCCTACGTGCTCGCTCGCTACGACTTCTTCGGGGCGCGGGCGATCTACTACCTCATGCTGGCCGGCCTGACCTTCCCGGTCTTCCTCGCCATCGTGCCGTTGTTCTTCGTCCTCAAGGGCGTCGGGCTGCTCAACACCCTGCCCGGCCTCATCCTCACCTACGTCGCCTTCGCGCTGCCGTTCACGGTGTTCTTCCTCTACCCCTTCTTCCGCGACCTGCCCGACGAGATCGCCGAGGCGGCCGAGGTCGACGGGGCGGGGGAGTGGCGCAAGTTCTTCCAGATCATGCTGCCGATGGCCAAGCCGGGCATGGCCTCGGTCGCCATCTTCAACTTCCTCGGTCTGTGGAACCAGTTCCTCCTCCCCGTCGCGCTCAACACCAACCGCGACAACTACGTGCTCAGCCAGGGCATGGCCAGCTTCGCGTCGCAGGCGAACTACGCCGTCGACTTCGGCGCGCTCTTCGCGGCCGTCGTCATCACGGTCGTGCCGGTGTTCGTCGTCTACCTCGTCTTCCAGCGACAGCTGCAGGGCTCGGTCTCGGCCGGGACGATGAAGTAGCACCGCCCACCCCCCATCGTCGCCACACCGGAGGGCGGCCCCACGCGGGGCCGCCCTCCGGCTCTGTGCGCCGCGGCCGGTCGGGGGGCGTGACACCGGCCGCGGACGTGGGGATGGCGCTTCGTGTGACGGTCACCCGTCGGATGCCGGGGGGCGGGCGGGTGCCGGCCCACCGGCATCCGGTGGGCGGCGGCCCAACGGCGCTGGCGTCGGCCCGGTGGTCGGCACAATGCGGCGCTCAGTGGGCGGCTCAGTGGGCGAAGAGGGCCCGGGTCGCGTTCTCGTGCTCGGCGTAGGCGCTGGAGGCCTTCATCGTGAGGCGGCCGACGTCGGCGAGCGCCTCCGTCATCTGCGCCTGGGTGCGCTGGTAGTCGTGCATGACGCGCTCGAACTCGACCTTGGCGGGGCCCTGCCAGTCACCCGCCATGCCGGCGAGCCGGCCGCGCAGCTCGGCGGCGCTCGAGGTGATGGTGTCGGCCAGGCGGTTGATGTCGCCGGCCGCGGCGGCGATGCGTTCGGTGTCGACGACGGAGCGAGACATCCGGGTCACTTCCTCTCTGTCGGCCGCGGGGGCCGGTGGGCGTTGCTGACCCCTCAGAAACTAGGGACTTCCGCGAGAGGGCGTCGTCCGTCATCCACAGGGCTGGCCTACGCTGCCGCCATGACCGTGTGGATCGACGAGCCCCTGTGGCCCGCGCACGGTCGGCTCTTCGCCCACCTCGTCAGCGACGTCTCGCTCGACGAGCTGCACGCGGTGGCCCGCTCGCAAGGACTGCACCCTCGCTCCTTCGACGGCGACCACTACGACGTGCCGCAGGAACGTTGGCAGGCGTGCGTCGACGCGGGCGCCGTCCCCACGACCGGCGTCGACCTCGCCCGGCGGCTCAACGCGTCGGGCCTGCGGCTGCGCAAGCGCAAGGGTGAGCGGGGGGTGGCCCGGGTGCGGGCCGTCCGCTTCCCGAACGGCACGAGCGACGTCGACCTCATCGCCTCGACGCGGCCCGCCCCGGACCCGCAGGTGTTCGCCGCGATGGTGTTCGTGCGCGACGCCGCCGGCGACTTCGCGGTCGTGCACAGCATCCGCCGCGACGAGTGGGGCTGCCCCGGCGGCTGGCGTGAGCCGGGGGAGAGCCCCGTCGAGAACGCGGTCCGCGAGGCCTTCGAGGAGACGGGGCTGCGGCTGGACCCGACCGACGTGCACGCCTGCGGCTACGAGCGGTTCACGCCGGTCGACCGTGACGAGGTCATCACCCCCGACCGCCCGCTGCTGCAGGTGTACCGCACGATGCTGCCCCGGCATCGCCCCCCGATCACCGAGGGTGACGACGGCATCCGGGCCACCCGGTGGGCGACACCGGCCGAGCTCCAGGCGCTCTGCGGCCACCTGTTCTGGTGGCCGCTCGCGCTCGAGATCTTCGCCGACCTGCGTCCCTGACCCGTCCCTGACCCGTCCCTGACGCCGAGGGGCGGCGGCACGCGGCCGTCACGCCGGCGAAACGCCCCTGACGCACGCCGCCGACACACTGGGGCGACGCGAGGGTCAGGGCCGACCGGGCGCTGACAGACGGGGGCGCGCGGCCACCGACCGGCATCCAAGACCGGTCACCGCTGACCCTTGACCATGGCCCCCAGCCCTGACACTCTGACACAGCGGAAAAACTATTCCACCATGCGAAAGGCGCCTCGACGACGAGCCGCCCCGTGCGACAGGGAGAGCAGATGGCACGCGCAGCGCAGGCCGGACGGGTCACGACCGGCCGCCCCGAGGACCAGCGGTACCCGTTCGGGCAGCTGCTCGTCTACGGGACCCAGCACATCCTCACGATGTACGGCGGCGTCATCGCCCCGCCGCTCATCGTCGGCACGGCGGCGGGGCTGCCCGCCACCGACGTCGCCCTGCTCGTCACGGCGGGCATCTTCCTCAGCGGCCTCGCGACGCTGCTGCAGACGCTCGGCATCGGGCCGGTCGGCAGCCGCCTGCCGATCGTGCAGGGCATCTCGTTCGCGAGCGTCTCGACGATGACGGCCATCGCCAACGACGGCGGGGTGCAGCCGGTGTTGGGCGCGATCATCGTCGCGGGCGTCATCGGCTTCGTCATCAGCGGCTTCTTCGCCCAGCTCGTCCGGCTCTTCCCGGCCGTCGTCACCGGCTCGATCATCACCGTCATCGGCCTGTCGCTCATGCCCGTCGCGTTCACGTGGGCGATGGGCGGTGCCGGCAGCAAGACCCTCGGCTCGACGGGCAACATCGCCTTCGCCGGGCTGACGCTGCTCATCATCCTCGTCATCAGCCGGCTCTTCCAAGGGCCGATCTCGCGCCTGTCGATCCTGCTCGGGCTCATCGCCGGCACGCTCATCGCCTTGGCCACGGGGCGAGCCGACTTCTCGCGCGTCGGCGACGCGAAGATCTTTTCGCTGCCTCCGGTGCTGCACTTCGGCGCCCCGACGTTCCAGGTCGGCGCCATCATCTCGATGACGATCGTCATCCTCGTCATCATGACCGAGACGACCGCCGACATCCTCGCCATCGGCGAGATCGTCGGCACCGAGGTCGACGCCAAGCGGGTCGGCGACGGCCTGCGCGCCGACATGGCCAGCACCGCCGTCGCGCCGCTGCTCGGCTCGTTCCCGTGCAGCGCCTTCGCCCAGAACGTCGGCCTCGTGGCCCTCACCGGCATCAAGAGCCGCTACGCCGTCGCCGCCGGCGGTGGGGTGCTCGTCGTGCTCGGACTCTTCCCGGTTGTCGGCGCCGTCGTCGCCGCGATCCCGTACCCCGTCCTCGGCGGGGCCGGCATCGTGCTCTTCGGCTCGGTCGCGGCATCGGGCATCCGCACCCTGTCGCGGGTCGACTACCAGGACAACCTCAACATGGTCATCGTCTCGGTGGCGATCGCGGTCGGCATCATCCCCATCGCGGCGCCGACGTTCTGGAACCAGTTCCCCGAGCAGGTCGCGACCATCCTGCACTCGGGCATCAGCGCCACCGCCATCGTGGCCGTCGTGCTCAACCTGCTCTTCAACGAGGTGAAGAAGGGCAACAAGCCCGGCGCGTCGGTGTTCTCGGCCGCCGAGGACGAGCGCGACGAGCTCGGCGACACCCTCGACGACGAGCTGCGCGGCGAGAAGCGCCCCGTCCCCGGGTCGCGCCGCCCCGCCCCCGAGCACTGAGCCCGGCCCCGCGGTCGACCTCCACCCGCCCCGGCTGACTCGAACGAACCGTTCGAGGTCGAGAGCGCTGGAGGATGCCGAACGCGCCGGTGCACCGACGCGTTCGGACCCCGGCGACGAGGTCGACCTTGAACGGTTCGTTCGGCGCAGTGGGCCTGTGGAGGCGAGGGGCGGCAGATCCGGCCACAGCGTGAGGATGCCGTCCAGCCCGGGTGGGCGGGACGGCATCCTCACGTCGTGGTGACCCCGCGCGGGGGCCGGCGACTCAGCGGTAGTTCGTGAACGTCAGCGCGACGTCGAGGTCGGCACCCTGCAGCATCTTCTGGACCGCCTGCAGGTCGTCGCGGGACTTGCTCTGCACCCGCAGCTCGTCGCCCTGGATCTGGCTCTTGACGCCCTTGGGGCCCTCGTCGCGGATGAGCTTGTTGATCTTCTTCGCGTTCTCCTGGCTGATGCCCTCCTTGAGGGGGGCGTCGAGGTGGTACTCCTTGCCGGAGATGCGCGGCCCGGCCTCGGGCACGTCGAGGTGCTTGAGGCTGACCTTGCGCTTGACGAGGTGGGTCTGCACGACGTCGAGCACCGCCTTGCAGCGCTCCTCGGTGCTGGCGCGCATCTTGATCACCTCGCCGGCGAGCTCGACGGAGGCGCCGACGTTCTTGAAGTCGTAGCGCGTCGCGATCTCCTTGCTGGCGCTGTTGACCGCGTTGGCGATCTCCTGCTTGTCGAACTTGCTGACGACGTCGAACGACGAGTCGGCCATCGTGGGGCTCCTTCCGGGGCGTCGGGACAACCCGATTCGGCTCGGGTGGGCTTCCTTGCTATCCTTCCATGCGCACGGGGCAGGTTGTCCGAGCGGCCAATGGAAACGGACTGTAAATCCGTCGCGAGAGCTACGAAGGTTCGAATCCTTCACCTGCCACCCAGTGTTGAGAAGGGCCCCTGACCAGCGGAGACGCCGGTCAGGGGCCCTTCTGCGTCAGGCGTCCTGGGCCCGGCGGAGGGCAGCGCGCATCGTCTCGAGGGTGAGCGTGAAGTGCTGCTGGGCGCAGGCGTTGGCGGCCTCGGCGTCGCCGCGCACGACGTGTCCGACGAGCTCGGTGTGCTGGGCGAGGGCCTCGTCGTAGAAGTCGCGGGTGTACGGCTCGGCACCGAACCCGAGCGTGGCCGCCGCGGTGAGGTGGGCGCTCAGTGACGTGAGGTGCGGGTTGCCGGCGGCCGCGGTGACGAGGCCGTGCAGCCGGCGGTCGGCGCTGCGCGCCTCGGTCATCGACTCCGCGGCGCGGAAGTCGCCCAGCGCCGCCTCGAGCGCCTCGACGTCGGCAGAGGTCCGGCGCTGGGCCGCGGCGCGGGCGATCATGCCCTCGACCATGCAGCGGTAGTCGTACAGCTCCTGCAACCGGGGGATCTCGGTCTCGAGGGTACGGCGGGCGAGGTCGGGGGCGACGTCCTCCCACGACATCTCGGCGACGAAGGCCCCGCCGGCGCGACCGCGCCGGGTCTCGATGAGCCCGAGCTCGGTGACCTGCTGGAGGGCCTGGCGAACCGTCTGCCGGCTCACTCCGAGGGAGGCGGCGAGCTCGCGCTCGGGCGGCAGCCGCTCGCCGGGGGAGTACTCGCCGACGGCGATGGCGGTGACGAGCCGGTCGGTGAGCGACGTTGCCTTCGTGCGGGGCTCGGCCGCCAGCAGGACGGAGCCGTCCCCGTCGGCCGTCCCCCCGTGCGCGTCCACACGCCGAGTCTAGGCGTGTCGTATCGCGAGCCACCCATCTAAAGGTCTTGTCAGCAGACCATTTGCGTGGTCCACTCTTCCCCGACCCACGAGGAGGACGCATGGCGACGACGCACGACGACCGGTTCCCGGAGCCCACGACCGAGGGCGAGGTCGAGTTCCGCGGCCATCGCACCTGGTACCGCGTCACGGGTGAGCTCGACCCGGATGCCGAGCAGGCCCCCCTCGTCGTGCTGCACGGCGGCCCGGGGGCCGCCCACAACTACACGCTGATGATGGCCAACCTCGCCGGTCGCGGGCGCACGGTCGTGCACTACGACCAGCTCGGCTGCGGCGGCAGCACCCACCTGCCCGACGCGCCGGCCGACTTCTGGACCCCGGCTCTCTTCGTCGACGAGCTGCGCACCGTCGTGCGCGAGCTCGGCATCGAGCGGCGCTTCCACCTGCTCGGCCAGTCGTGGGGCGGGATGCTCGGCCCCGAGGTCGTGCTCGCCGACGACAGCGGCATCCGCAGCCTCAGCATCTGCGACTCGCCCGCCTCGATGCAGCTCTGGCTCGAGGCCGCCAACACCCTGCGTGACCGGCTGCCCGACGACGTCCAGGCCACGCTGCTGCGTCACGAGGAGGCGGGCACCACCGACTCGCCCGAGTACGCGGAGGCCGAGAAGGTGTTCTACGACCGGCACGTCTGCCGCGTCGTGCCCAACCCGCCCGAGGTCACCGACTCGTTCGCCCAGATCGAGCAGGACCCGACGGTCTACCACACCATGAACGGCCCCTCGGAGTTCCACGTCGTCGGGTCGCTCAAGGACTGGTCGGTCGTCGACCGGCTCGACGGCATCCGGGTGCCCACCCTCGTCGTCGCCGGGGCGCACGACGAGGCCATGCCCGCGGTGTGGCAGCCCTTCCTCGACCGCATCCCCGACGTGCGCTCCCACGTGTTCCCCGAGTCGAGCCACATGCCGCACGTCGAGGAGCCCGACGCCTTCCTCGACGTCGTCGAGGCGTTCCTCCGCGAGCACGACTGAGCCAGAACGACGTTCGTCCCTCCCCGTAGACGAACCACCCGGCATCCGCCGGCCCCCGCACCGCACAGACCCACCGGCCCGCACCCGGCCACCACGCGAATCGGAGCACCCCCATGTCCACCACCGACCGGCACGCCCCCGGGGCGGGCGACCTCGCCCAGTTCGGCTACAAGCAGGAGCTGAGCCGTGGCCTGTCCACGACCGACCTGCTCATCTACGGCCTCGTCTTCATGGTGCCCATCGCGCCGTGGGCGATCTACGGCACCGTCTACAACGAGGCGAAGGGCATGGTGCCCCTCGTCTACCTCATCGGCCTCGTCGCGATGGTCTTCACCGCGCTGTCGTACGCGCAGATGAGCCGGGCCTTCCCGATCGCCGGCTCGGTCTACTCCTACGTCGGGCGCGGCATCCACCCCAAGCTCGGCTTCATCGCGGGCTGGACGATCCTGCTCGACTACCTCCTCGTCCCGACGCTGCTCTACGTCTTCGCGGCGGAGTCGATGTCGGGCATCTTCCCGTCGGTGCCGAAGTGGGCGTGGATCCTGCTCTTCCTCGTCGTCAACACGGCGGTCAACTACATCGGCATCTCGTTCACCGCCGTCGTCAACCGCCTTTTCCTCACCGCCGAGGTGCTCTTCATCGTCATCTTCGTCGTCATGGCCGTCGTGGCCATCGCGAACGGCACCGGTGGCGCCGAGGTGACGACGAAGCCGATCTTCGACTCGGCCAGCTTCTCGGCCCCCCTCGTCGCCACCGCCCTGTCGATCGCCGTCCTGTCGTTCCTCGGCTTCGACGGCATCGCCACCCTGTCGGAGGAGAGCAAGGGCGGTCACCGCTCCGCAGGCATCGCCATGATCGGCGGGCTGTTCCTCGTCGCCTTCTTCTTCGTCTCGCAGACCTGGCTCGCCGGCATGCTCATCCCGAACACGACCTCCTTCCCGGAGGACGAGGCGGGCAACGCCTTCTTCGACATCGTCGGGCGCATCAGCGGAAACGGCTGGCAGATCGCCTTCCTCGCGATGAACGCCCTCGCCGTCGGCATCGCGAACGCCGTCGCCGCCCAGAGCGCCACGTCGCGCCTGCTGTTCTCGATGAGCCGTGACGGCCAGCTGCCGCGCTTCCTCGCGTACATCAACCCCCGCAGCAAGGTGCCCGAGCGCGCCATCCTGCTCGTCGCCGGCATCACCCTCGTGCTCGGCCTCTTCTTCGTCGGCCAGATCGGGCTCATCAGCTCGCTCGTCAACTTCGGCGCGCTGACGGCGTTCCTGCTGCTGCACGTCTCGGTCGTCACCTACTACGGCGTGCGCCGCCGCTCGGGCAACGTGCTGCTGCACTGGGTCGGCCCCGTCATCGGCTTCGCCATCATCGGCTTCGTCCTCTGGAACGCCGAGCCCGCGGCGAAGATCGGCGGCCTCGTCTGGCTCGCCATCGGTGTCCTCGTGCTGGCGTACTACAGCCGCAAGGGGATCGGCATCCTCCCTGAACACCGCGCCGACAGCGCAACGGAGCTCGGCGACGTCACCACGAGCGAGGATGCCGGTCAGCCCGGTCCCGCAGCCACCGCGCGGCAGCGTGCCGCGTCGCACTCCACCGACCCGTCGACGACCGAGGGACGCCCATGACCACCACGCACCTCATCACCAAGGACCACGCCCACGCGGGCTACTCGGCCGACCACGAGCCGGTGCTCACCGTCGAGCCCGGCACCGGCGAGCGCATCACCTTCGAGACCGACGACGCGGCCTACGCGCAGATGGAGGAGCACCGCGACCTCGCCCGGGTGACGGCCACCATCAACCCGGTGACCGGGCCCGTCCACGTCGAGGGGGCCGAGCCCGGCGACGCGCTCGCCGTGACGATCCACGACATCGAGATGGCCGAGCACGGCTGGTCGGTCTACATCCCCGGAGCCGGTGCCCTGACCCGCCCGATGGGCGAGGAGTGGTACGTGCGCCGCGTCCCCGTGCGCGACGGCCGGGTGACGCTCACCGACCGGTTCGACTGCGAGGTCGCACCGATGATCGGCTGCATCGGCGTCGCGCCGGCCCGGGGCGAGATGTCGACGGTCATGCCGTCGTACCCGACGGGCGGCAACATGGACCTCACCGACGCCCGCCCCGGCTCCACCGTCTACCTGCCCGTCGAGGTCGCCGGTGCCCGCCTGGCCATCGGGGACCTGCACGCCGTGATGGCCCGGGGCGAGAGCTCGTTCGTCGCCATCGAGATCGCCGGCCGGGCCACGGTGAGCGTCGACCTCGTCAAGGGCATGGGCCTGCGGGCGCCCCGCGTCGACACCGGCGACGAGCTCGTCTGCGTCGGTCTCGGTGACCCGGTGCAGGACTCCATCGACCGAGCCTACGAGGACCTCTTCGCCGCGCTCACCGACGAGCACGGCTACAGCCGGCACGACGCGTACACCGTGATGAGCGCCGTGGCCCACACCGAGCTCGGCGGTCCGACCGGGTCGGTGGCACCCGACCCGCTGCACCCGTTCCGGGCCGTCGGTCAGGTCACGCTCGCCCGCATCGCCAAGCGGTACCTCTCCTAGTCCGTGTCGTCGACACCCCCGTCGGGGGCACCCGCGGGGGCACCCTCGCTGCCGAAGCTCGCGTAGTACGCGGCGGCGAGGTCATCGTCTCCGTGCCCCAGGGCGGCCGCCCGACCGAGACGGTCGGCGGCCGCCCGGGCCACGTCGAGCCGGACCCCGGCGTCGTCACCGGCGCCGACGATGAGCCGCGCGTCCTTCTCGGCGGTGGTCACCGCGAACTGGGCGGGTGACAGGCCACCCTCACGGATGAGGCCGGTCTTGGCCCGCAGGTAGCCCATGTCGAGCGGTCCGCCCTCGATGGCGGCGAGGAAGTCGTCGGGGTCGACGCCGAGGCCCTGCGCCAGCGCCAGCGTCTCGCCCGCGGCGGCCGTGACCGCGATGACCCAGCTGTTGGCCACGAGCTTGAGGCGCGTCGCGGCCCCGGGCGTCTCGCCCGTCCACGTCGTGCGCGAGCCGACCGCGTCGAAGACGGCGGCGGCGCGGTCGCGGCCCTCCTGCGGCCCCGCCGCGAGCACGACGAGCTCGCCGGCCTCGGCCGGGCCCCGGGTGCCGAGCACGGGGGAGTCGACGAGCACGAGGCCGCGCTCGCGAGCCAGCGACGCGAGGTCGTCGAGGTCGTCCAGCCCCACCGTCGTCGCCTGCAGCCAGACCGCACCCCGCTCGACCCCGGCGACCGCGGACGCCATGACCTGGCGCACCGCCTCGCCGTCGTGGAGCATCGTGACGACGGCCTGAGCCCCCCGCACGGCCTCCTCAGCTGAGTCGGCGACCGTCACGCCGTCGTTCGCGAGCGGCTCCGCCTTGTCCCTGCTGCGGTTCCACGCCCGCACGTCGTGGCCCGCCGAGGCGAGGTTGCGCGCCATGGCGGCGCCCATGATGCCGGTGCCGAGCACGGCGACCGTGAGGTGGTTCGTCATGACAGCGGACGTACCCGCCACCCGCGGTGCGCGAGCACCGACGTCGCCCACCGGCATCCACGGGTGTTTGCCTCGGCGGTCGGGGGGTACGACCGCTTCGTGCCCGACCATCACGACCACGACGCCGGCCCCGACATCGACGCCGGCAAGCCGGCGCTCGTCGCCACCACCGAGTTCACGGCCCCGCTGCAGAAGGCGGCCGTCGACGTCTTCGGCTGGGAGGAGCTGCACCCGCGCCAGCTCGAGGCCATGCAGGCCCTCATGGAGGGGCGCGACGTGCTCGCCGTGCTGCCCACGGGGTCGGGCAAGTCGGCCGTCTACCAGGTGCCGACGCTGCTGCTCGACGGACCGACGGTCATCGTGTCGCCGCTGCTCGCTCTGCAGCGCGACCAGGCCCACGGGCTGCGCGAGGCCGGCGCCCCGGCCGCCGTCGTCGTCAACTCGCAGCAGCGGGCGGCCGAGCTGCGCGACGCCTGGGCCCGGCTCGAGTCGGGCGAGGCCCGCTTCGTGTTCCTGTCACCCGAGCAGCTGGCGAAGGGCGAGGTCGTCGACCGCCTCGCCGCCCTCGGCGTGACCCTCGTCGTCGTCGACGAGGCCCACTGCGTCAGCTCGTGGGGTCACGACTTCCGCCCCGACTACCTGCGTCTCGCCCCCGCGATCGAGCGTCTGGGCCGCCCGCCGGTCGTCGCGCTGACGGCCACCGCCGCGCCACCGGTGCAGGACGACATCGTCGAGCGCCTCGGCATCGACGGGGCCGCCCGCGTCGTCGCGAGCTTCGACCGGCCGGAGATCCGGCTCGAGGTGAGCCTCGCCGTCACCGAGGACGACAAGCGGGCGGGGGTGCTCGAGTGCGTCACGGATGCCGTGGGGCGCGGTGAGCGCGGACTCGTCTACACCGCGAGCCGGGCCGCCACCGAGGAGTGCGCCGCCGCCCTCGTGGAGCGTGGCGTCACCGCGCTGGCCTACCACGCCGGCATGAAGCGGGAGGAGCGCTCGCGCGTGCACGACGCCTTCCTCGACGACACCGTCGACGTCGTCGTCGCGACGTCCGCCTTCGGCATGGGCATCGACAAGCCGGACGTCCGCTTCGTCGTGCACGCCTCGCTGCCCGAGTCGCTCGACTCGTACTACCAGCAGGTCGGGCGCGCCGGGCGTGACGGGGACCCCGCCACGGCCCGGATGTTCTACCGGCCGGAGGACGAGCACATCCAGAACTTCCTCACCACGAGCAAACCGCCGAAGGCCGCCCTCAAGGACGTCGCCACCCTGCTGCACGTGGCCGACGGGCCGCTGTCGCCGGCCGAGATCCTGCGCAGGGCCAAGGCCGGACGGGCGCAGGCGCAGCGGGCGCTCGACCTGCTCGAGCAGGCCGGTGCGGCGCTGCCGGCCGGGACGGGCAGCCGCCGGGGCCTCGAGTGGTCGGACCGGTCGGTGGCGGTCAAGGCCGCCGTGGCCGTGGCCGTCGGGCTGGCCGAGGCGCACCAGCGGCTGACCCGGTCACGGGTCGAGATGATGCGTGGCTACGCCGACACGACCGGATGCCGGCGCCAGGTGCTGCTCGGCTACTTCGGCGAGCAGCTGGCCGAGCCCTGCGGTCACTGCGACACGTGCGAGAAGGGCACCGCGGCGCAGGAGCAGCCGGACGAGACCGGTCCGCTCACCACGGGCGCCGAGGTCGAGCACGACGAGTGGGGTCGGGGCGTCGTCATGCAGGTCGAGGTCGACCGGCTCACCGTGCTCTTCGACACCGTCGGCTACAAGACGGTCTCGCGCGCCATCCTCCGCCCCGGCGGCCTGCTCGAGCTCGACGCGTCCTGACCCACCCGTCCTAGGGTGGGAGCATGACCACGTCGACCTCACCGGCCCCCGCCACCCCTCCCGCCGAGCACACCCTCAACGACGGGACCTCCCTGCCCGCAGTGGGATTCGGCACCTACCCCCTCAAGGGCGAGGACGGCATCCGGGCCATGACGACCGCCCTCGAGTCCGGCTACCGACTGCTCGACACGGCGGTCAACTACGAGAACGAGGCCGAGGTCGGCGAGGCCGTCCGGCGCTCGGGCGTGCCGCGTGACGAGCTCGTCGTGCAGACCAAGGTGCCGGGCCGCGACCACGCGTACGACCGGGCGCTCGCCTCGGTCGAGGGGTCGCTCGAGCGGTTGGGGCTCGACCACGTCGACGTCGCGATCATCCACTGGCCCAACCCGAGCCGGGGGCTCTACGTCGAGGCCTACCGCGCCCTCGTCGCGTGCCGTGAGCGCGGCCTCGTCCGCTCGGTCGGCGTCAGCAACTTCACCGAGGCCCACCTGCGCGACGTCGTCGACGCCACGGGGGTCGTCCCGGTCGTCAACCAGGTCGAGATGCACCCGCTCTTCCCGCAGGAGGCGCTGCGCCGCGTGCACGAGCGCCTTGGCGTGCTCACCGAGGCGTGGAGCCCGCTCGGCAAGCGCAGCGCGCCCTTCGGGGCCGACCCGGTGGCCGCGGCCGCCGAGGCCCACGGCGTGACGCCCGCCCAGGTCATCCTGCGCTGGCACCTGCAGCTGGGGTCGCTGCCGCTGCCGAAGTCGGGCGACGCCGAGCGGCAGCGCGCCAACCTCGACGTTCTCGACGGCTTCGGCGAGGGCCTGACCGCCGAGGAGATGGACGCCATCACCGCGCTCGGTCGACCCGACGGCCGTCTGTTCGGCGGCGACCCGGAGACGCACGAGGAGATGTGACCGGGCCTCCCGGCGCCCGGCGGGTCCCCGTCCGGTGGCCGGCGGGCCTCGCCCGGGCACGCCCGGCCGCGGGTCGAGTCACGGCAGGTCTCGGGCAGGTCTCGATGGTTGGACGCGGTCGCGTCTCGGCGCGCCGGGGGGAGGTGGCGGCCCGAAGGTGAACGGGGTGCCCTCACCGGGTACTCACAGAGCCCGACGAGCAGGAGCACCACCATGGATCTCGACCGCCGCCACTTCCTCGCCGCCGCGGGCGCCGTGAGCCTTCCGGCGGTGCTCGCCGGCTGCGGCTTCGCCCCGTCGAGCAGCAGCGACAGCCAGCCCTCGGGCACCGACACCATCACCTTCACCACGTGGGGCACCGACAGCGAGCTGGCCGGGTTCCGCTCCGCCATCAGCTCGTTCGAGTCGGCCAACCCCGGCTCGAAGGTGACCCTCAACGCGGTGCCCTACGACCAGATGTTCACCAACATCGACGCCCAGCTGCAGGCGGGCAACCCGCCGGACGTCTTCCGCGTGCCGTACTACACGTTCGGCAGCTACGCCGGCCGTGGGCAACTGCTCGACCTCGGGCCCCACCTCGCCGACGGCTTCTCCGACCGCTTCACCCCGCAGGCCTGGGCGGCGGTGCAGAACGGCGGCAAGGCCTACGGCGTCCCGCACCACACCGACACCTCGGTCATCCTCTACAACAAGGCCCTCCTCGAGTCCGCCGGCATCACGTCGGTGCCCACGTCGCTGGACCAGGCGTGGACCTGGGACGAGTTCGCTCAGCTGCTGCAGACGATGCGCGACAAGCTCCCCGGCAGCCGCTACCCGCTCGCCGTCAACTGGCAGGGCAACGGCGTCACCCGCTGGCTCTCGTGGCTGTTCGAGTCCGACGGACGCTTCCTCGCCGAGGACCTCAAGACCCCGGCCATCGACTCGGCCCAGGGCAAGGAGGCGCTCGACTTCACCAAGAGCTTCTTCGAGAAGAAGTTCGTGCCCCAGAACAACTCGGTGAAGTCGACCAAGCTGGCCGCCGACCTCTGGTACGGCCAGACGACGGCGATGACGTTCGGCGGCGCCTTCCTCATCCCCGACTCGGAGAAGACCCTCGAGTTCGAGTGGGGGGCCACCTTCGCCCCGCGCAACAAGCGGTCGGCCGGCGACTTCGGCGGCAACGCGCTCGTGGCCACCAAGGCGGCCCGCAACCCCGCGCTCGTGGCGAAGTTCTTCGACCACATGACGAACGCCGACCAGATGCGTGCCTTCTGCGAGAGCGCCTCGCTGCTCCCGACCCGGGCCGACCTCATCGAGAAGGGCATCGACTTCAAGGTCCGGCCCGAGCTGTCGCCGGTCTTCGTCGGTCAGGCGAGCAGCGTCAAGGCACAGGACAGCGGCCAGGTCGCCTCGCCGTCGATGTCGAAGATCATCACGGTGCTCAAGGACAACCTCGAGGCGGCCTTCGTCGGTGGGCAGGACACCGCCGCCGCCCTGTCGTCGATGTCCTCGGGCATCGGGGCGGCGACCGCCTCGTGACCGCGAGCCCGCGCCGCGACCCCGTCCCGGCCCGCCGCCGTGGCGCCCGGACCGGGTCGCGGCGCGAGGCCCTCGCCGGCTACAGCTTCGTCGCACCGAACATGGTGCTGCTGCTCGTCTTCGTCCTCGTCCCGCTCGTGTGGGCCGTGCTCATCAGCTTCCAGCGCACCGACGGCTTCGGCACCGGTCGCTACATCGGTCTCGAGAACTACTCACGCCTCGTCACCGACCCGGTGTTCTGGCGCAGCACCGCCAACACGGTGCTCTTCACCGTCATCGTCACCCCGCTGTCGATGGCGATCGGCCTCGGCATCGCGGTGCTGCTCAACTCGGTGCTCCCGGCCCGCGGGCTGTTCCGCTCGATCCTCATCCTGCCGATGGCCATCTCCGGCGTGGCCACCGCGCTCATCGGCGTACTGATCTTCGACCAGGACACCGGCGTGCTCGACAAGCTGCTGCAGTCGGTGGGGCTGCCGGCGGTGGCGTGGCAGTCGAACGGCACCGCCGCCTTCGCGTCGGTCGTCCTCGTCACCCTGTGGTGGCGGGTCGGCTTCAACATGCTCATCTACCTCGCCGGCCTGCAGGCGATCAACCCCGAGCTGTACGAGGCGGCCCGGCTCGACGGAGCCAACCGCTGGCAGCAGTTCCGCTACATCACGGTGCCGCTCGTCGGGCCGTCGTCCTTCTTCCTGCTCATCCTCAACGTCGTCTATTCCTTCCAGGTGTTCGACATCGTCTTCGTCATGACCGACGGCGGCCCCGAGAACGCGACGTCGGTGCTCGTCACCTACGCCTACAACAACGGCTTCGTCACCGGTGACCAGGGCTACGCCGCCGCCATCGGCGTCGTCCTGCTGCTGCTGACGCTGCTCTTCACCGTCCTGCGCTGGCGCACCAGCCGTACCCGTGACCTCGTCGAATGAGGGGCCCCAGATGACCGTCGGCAGCGACGCGGGCGCCGCGCCCGCCCCCGTGACCGAGCCACCCGGCATCCACCGGGTTCGGGATGGCGCGAGCGAGGATGCCGGTGGGTCGGCTCCCCGCGCGCGGGCCGAGCGTGCCCGGCGCGCCCGAGGTGGTCGGGGGGCCGGCTACTGGCTGCGCCTGCTCGCGGCGGTGGTGATCAGCCTCGTCATCCTCTTCCCGCTCTACTGGATGGTCGTCGTCGCCCTGTCGACGCGGTCCGAGCTGCTCGGCGGAGACCTGCGGCTGTGGCCACGGTCGTTCACGCTCGAGAACTTCCGCGGCGTGTTCTCCTCGTTCCCGATCGCCACGTGGTTCGGCAACTCCGTCGCCATCGCGCTGACCGTCGCGCTCATCACCGTGACGATCAGCATGCTCGCGGGCTACGCCTTCGCGCAGCTGCGCTTCCGCGGCTCGAACGTGCTGTTCCTGCTCGCGCTGTCGACGCTGATGCTGCCGGTGCAGGTCATCATGGTGCCGCTGTTCCGGCTCGTGTCCGACGCCCGCCTCTACGGCACGTACTGGGCCGTCATCCTGCCCACCGCGGCGTCGGCGTTCGGGGTCTTCCTCGCCCGGCAGTTCATCCTGTCGATCCCGAAGGACATCATCGACGCCGCGCGCATCGACGGCGCCGGGCACGCCCGGATCTTCCGCAGCATCGTCCTGCCGCTGTCCAAGCCGCTGCTCGCCGTGCTGTTCTTCATGAACCTGCTGCAGACGTGGAACGACTTCGCCTGGCCCCTCATCGCGCTCAAGGAGAACGCGTTGTACACGCTGCCCATCGGGCTGCTGTACCTGCAGGGCCAGTTCGGCTCCGACTACGGCGGGACGATGGCCTTCGCCCTCATCAACGTCGGCCCGATGGTGCTGCTCTTCCTCGTCTTCCAGCGCTACTTCGTGCAGGGGTTCGCGCGCAGCGGCATCCGCTGACGCGTGCCGGGCGCGGCCGTCACGGGGTGACGACGCGCAGCGGCTCGCCGCCGCGCCACGCGACGACGTCCTCGACGACCTGGCCGTACCACTCGCGGTAGACGTCGGTCGTGACGTAGCCGATGTGCGGCAGCAGCAGGGTGCGGGGTGCGGAGCGCCAGGGGTCGTCGGCGGGAAGCGGCTCGCGCTCGTAGACGTCGAGCGCGGCGCCGGCGATGCGTCCTGCCTGCAGCGCCTCGAGCAGGGCCGCCTCGTCGACGATCGGGCCCCGGGAGGTGTTGACGAGGTAGGCGGTGGGGCGCAGGCGGGCGAGGTCGTCGGCCCCGACGAGGCCCCGGCTGCGCTCGGACAACGGCAGGTGCAGGGTGACGACGTCCGACTGCGCGAACAGCTCCGTCTTGGTCACGGCCTCGACCTGGTGCGGACGGGCGCGCTCGGGCGTGAGGTTCGGCGACCAGGCGATGACCCGCATTCCGAAGGCCTGGGCCAGTCGGGCGACGGGGACGCCGAGGCGGCCCAGCCCGATGATGCCCAGCGTGCGGCCGGAGAGGCCGGGGCCGATGGTGTGCTGCCAGCCGCCGGCCCGCACCGCGGCGTCCTCCGGGGCGAACCCGCGCATGAGGGCGATCATCATGCCGATCGTCAGCTCGGGCACGGCGGTGCTGCTGCCGGTCGTGCCGCTCACGGTGACGCCCCGTGCCGTGGCCGCGCCGACGTCGATGGCGGCGTTGCGCATCCCCGTCGTCACGAGCAGCCGCAGCCGGGGGAGCCGGGCCAGGGTGGAGGCCGGGAACGGCGTCCGTTCGCGCATCACGACGACGACCTCGCTGCCCTCGAGGGCGGCCACGACGGCATCCTCGTCGGGCAGGTGGTCGCGCAGCACGACGACGTCGTGCGACTCGCGCACCGGACCCCAGTCGGCGCTGGTCAGGGCGACGCCCTGGTAGTCGTCGAGCACGGTCAGCGTCGGTCGCGTGGTCGTCACCCCGCCGAGCCTACGAGAGCAGCGCGTCCCCCACCCGCCTCAAGCGTCGAGAGGCCACTTCCCGACGCCCCCTGCGGGCAGTGCTGTGGATGCCGGTGGGACGCCGTCGCGTCAGGCGCGGTCGCCGTCCGCGAGGCCGTCGAAGACGAGGGTGGTGACGAAGCGGGCCACCTCGTCGGCGCCGACGGGACCTCCGGGTCGGTACCACTCGGTCAACGAGTTGACGGTGCCGAAGACGAGGCGGGTGATGACGTCGGGAGGCAGGTCGTGGCGCAGTGCGCCTTCCTTCACCGCGGCACGGACCAGCTCGCCGAGCCGGTCGTCGAGCGCCCGACGGCGGTCGAGCGCGGCGGTCTCGACCGCACTGTTCCCACGGACCCGCAGCAGCAGCGTGACCGCCGGGAGATGACGGACGAGCACGTGCACGGACTCCTCGACGGCCCGGTGCAGGCGGGCGTAGGCGGTCGGCGCCGCGGTGTGCGGTCCCTCGTCCTGCGTGAGCACGTCACTGCCTGCGACCGCCCGGTCGATGGCGGCCTCGAGCCCGTCGAGGGCCTCGTCGAGCGCGGCCGAGAGCAGCGCTTCCTTGCTGGGGAAGTGGTGGTAGATCGCCGACTTCGTCAGACCCAGGGCGGCGGCGACGTCCCCGACGCTCGTGGCGTCGTAGCCCTGCCGGTTGAACAGCTCGACCGCCCGCTGCAGCACCGCGGCTCGGTCGTGGCCTGGTCGGCCACGACGCGAGACCGGGGCGGAGGCCGGAGCGGTGGGCATGGCCCATGCTCCCACGCAGTGGCGTACCGGACGGTCTCGCAACCTGACCTGTGCCCATGGACTCCCACGGGTGGGCGTCGGGAAGTGGGCCCGCGACGGGTCAGGCGTCGAAGTCGACGGTGACGGCGTCGGTGACGGGCAGGGCCTGGCAGGTGAGGACGAAGCCCGCCGCGACTTCGTCGGGGCCGAGGGCGTAGTTGCGGCGCATCTCGACCTCACCGTCGGTGACCTTGGCGCGGCAGGTGCCGCACACGCCGCCCT
Source organism: Terracoccus luteus (assembly GCF_003635045.1). NCBI lineage: Bacteria > Bacillati > Actinomycetota > Actinomycetes > Micrococcales > Intrasporangiaceae > Terracoccus > Terracoccus luteus. The sequence goes on from NZ_RBXT01000001.1 coordinate 317,195, forward strand.
TGCAGGCGAAGGGCAGGTCGCTGCGGGTGCGCTGGGCGCCGTCGAGCACCGGCACCGAACGCGCGACCGGACTGGTCGTCGTGCGACCGTCGAGCACGACGGTCACGGCGCTCGCGTCGCCCGCGGCCTCGGGCTCGTCGCGGTGCAGCTCGGGCGGGGGCTCGTCGACGTAGAACAGCTCGAAGTGCACTCTGTCGGCAGGGAACCCGAGCTCACCCAGCACGGTGCGGGCGTCCTCGACGAGGCCGAGCGGGCCGCACAGCCAGACGTCGTCGACGTCGTCGAGCGGCACGAGCAGGCTGATGAGCCGTCGCATCCGGTCGGCGTCGAGACGGCCCGAGAAGAGGTCGACGTCGCGCGGCTCGCGCGACAGCACGTGCACGAGCTCGAAGCGTGCGCCGTAGCGGTTCTTGAGGTCGGCCAGCTCCTCGGCGAACATCACCGACGTCGTCGTGCGGTTGCCGTAGAGCAGCGTCACCGCCGCGTCGGGGTTCGTCAGCACCGTCGCGGCGACCGACAGCATCGGTGTGATGCCCGAGCCGGCGGCGACGCAGAGGTGACGTCCACCGCGCGACGGGTCGGCGCGGAAGCTGCCGGTCGGCGTCTGCACCTCCACCTCGTCGCCGGGCCGCACCTCGCGGGTGAGCCAGCGCGAGAACAGCCCGTCGGGGATCTCGCGGACCCCGATGCGGGGCGCGGACCCCGCCGGCGCGCAGATCGAGTAGCTGCGGCGCTGCTCGACCCCGTCGATGACCCGTCGCAGGGTCAGCGACTGCCCGGCCTCGAAGGCGAACTCGTCGCGCAGCCCGTCGGGCACCGCGAAGGTGACGGCGGCGGCGTCGTCGGTCAGTCGCTCGACCGACGACACGGTCAGGGGGTGGAAGCGGGCCCGGCCCGACCGCGGCGCGGGCTCGGCGGCGGGCGCGACGCCTTCGGCCGGGGGAGCGGTGGTCGTCATCAGATCTCCTTGACGTGCTCGAACGGCTCGAGGCACGCGGTGCAGCGGTAGAGGGCCTTGCACGAGGTGGGGCCGAACTCCGACGTCAGGCTGACGGCGGCCGAGCCGCAGCGCGGGCAGACGAGGTCGCGGTGGACCGGCCCGAGGGTCAGCGGGATCGGCCCGTCCGGGCGACGGGCGGGACCCGGCGCCGAGATCCCGTGGCGACGCAACGCCGCCCGCCCCGCCTCGCTGATCCAGTCGCTCGACCAGGCCGGGTGCAGGCTGACGACGACCTCGACCCGCTCGACACCGGCGTCGGTGAGCCGGTGCACGAGGTCGTCGCGCATGGTCGCCATGGCCGGGCAGCCCGAGTACGTCGGCGTGATCGTGACGACGACGGTGCCGTCGGCGCGCACCCGGACGTCGCGCAGCACCCCGAGGTCGGCGAGCGTGAGCATCGGCATCTCGGGGTCGGTCACCGACGCGGCGAGGGCGCGCAGTCGCGACAGCTCGAGACCGTCGCCGACCGAAGATGCCGTCGATCCCGTGCATGCCGACGATGCGACGGATGCCGTGGGGTCGGGTCCCGTGCCCTCGGTGACCGATGCGGTCGCGGCCGTCACGGCGGTCACCAGCGCCCCATCGGGTGGGCCCGGGCCACGACCTGCATCTCGGCCAGCAGCCGCGAGAGCACCTCGCCGTGCCGCCCGTCGCGACCGGTACCGCCGGCGACCGGGCCGATCGACGGCGCAGCCGTGGCGTCGGGGGCGTCGAGACCCGCGGTCGCGAGGACGTGGGCGAGCACGGCCCTGACCTCGTCGTCGACGGTGGCGGGGTCGACGCCGACACCCTGGGCGGCGGCCGCCGCCTCGAGCGGGTGCGTGCGGAACAGCTCGTCGACGAGCGGCCAGACCAGTGGCAGCGCGGCCTCGAGGCGCCGGCGCGACTCGGCAGTGCCCTGGGCGAGGGTGACGAACCACCGGCCGGCATAGTCGCGGTGGTAGGTGACCTCCTTGACGCCCTTGACCGCGATCGCCCGCAGGACGGCATCCGTGCTCTGCGTGAGGCGCTCGAGCAGGGCCAGGCGCCACGTGGCGACGACGAGGAGGCGGGTGGTGCTCACGGCGAAGTCGCCGTTCTCGCTCTCGACGAGGCGCACGTTGCGGAAGGCGGCGTCGTCGCGGAAGAAGGCGAGGGCGTCCTCGGGGGGGACCGGCGAGCCTGCTGGCAGGGACGGCACCACCGACGGGTCGGCCGCGGCGGCGCGGGCGAGCAGCAGGCGCGCCTGGCCGAGCAGGTCGAGGGCGATGTTGGCGAGGGCGATGTCGTCCTCGAGGTCGGGCGCCCGGCTGGTCCACTGCGACAGGCGGTGCGAGTAGACGAGGGCGTCGTCGCCGAGCATGAGGCAGTAGGCCGCGAGGGTCGCGGCGTCGGCACCCTCCGGGAGAGTGGTGTCGACGCCCGCGAGGGGGTCCTCGAAGTCGGTGCCGAAGGCCCACTGGGAGTCGTCGCCGCCGAGCAGGCCGTCGTAGACGGACTCGTGGTCGACGGCGTCGGATGACGCGGGTCCCGTTGCGGGAGTGGTGTTCTCGCTCATCGCTCGCTCACATGTGGGGGACGTCGTCGGGGATGGCGTAGAAGGTGGGGTGCCGGTAGACCTTGTCGCCGGCCGGCGCGAAGAGCGGGTCCTTCTCGTCGGGGCTGGAGGCGACGACGGCGTCGGAGCGGACCGCCCAGATGCTCACGCCCTCGTTGCGACGCGTGTAGACGTCACGGGCGTGGCGCACGGCCATCTCGTCGTCGGCGGCGTGGAGGGAGCCGACGTGGACGTGGTTGAGGCCGCGCTTGCCGCGGACGAAGATCTCGTACAGGGGCCACTCCGCGCGGGGGCGCTCGCCGAGCCCGGTCTCGACACCGGCCAGCGGGACGGCCCCGTGGCCGCCCTCGGCGGTGAAGTCGCGCCCGGTCGGGGTGCCGGTGGGGCCGTTCGCCTCGTGGGTGCCAGGGGCGCCAGGGGTGCCGGGATCGGTGGTCACGCCCTGACCTGCTCCCGCGAGCGGGCGGCGAAGGCGAGCGCGGCGTCGCGCACCCACTCGCCGTCCTCGTGGGCGGCGCGGCGGTGGGCGATGCGCTGGGCGTTGCACGGCCCGCCGCCCTTGACCACCGTCATGAACTCGTCCCAGTCGGGGGAACCGAAGTCGTGGTGGCCGCGCTCCTCGTCCCAGCGCAGCTCGGGGTCCGGCAGGGTCACGCCGAGGGCGGCCGCCTGCGGCACCGTCATGTCGACGAACTTCTGGCGCAGCTCGTCGTTCGTGTCGCGTTTGATGCCCCACGCCATCGACTGCGCCGTGTTCGGCGAGTCGGCATCGGGCGGTCCGAACATCATGAGGGCGGGCCACCAGAAGCGGTCGACCGACTCCTGCACCATCGCGCGCTGCTCATCCGTGCCGCGCATCATCGTGCTGAGCAGCTCGTAGCCCTGGCGCTGGTGGAACGACTCCTCCTTGCAGACGCGGATCATCGCCCGGCCGTAGGGCCCGTACGACGTGCGGCACAGCGGCACCTGGTTGCAGATGGCGGCGCCGTCGACGAGCCACCCGATGGTGCCCACGTCGGCGTACGACAGCGTCGGGTAGTTGAAGATCGAGGAGTACTTCTGCTTGCCGCTGACGAGCTTCTCGGTGAGCTCCTGCCGGGAGACCCCGAGTGTCTCGCACGCCGAGTACAGGTACAGACCGTGACCCGCCTCGTCCTGCACCTTGGCGAGCAGGATCGCCTTGCGTCGCAGAGACGGTGCCCGGGTGATCCAGTTGCCCTCGGGCTGCATGCCGATGATCTCGCTGTGCGCGTGCTGCGCCACCTGCCGCACGAGCGTCGCGCGGTACTTCTCCGGCATCCAGTCGCGCGGCTCGATGCGGTCGCCCCGTGCCACGGTGGCCTCGAAGTCGGCGGCCAGCCCGTCGGCGAGGTCGGCGTCGACGTCGGGCGCCGGTGCGGTGGTGACGGATGCCGGTGGGCCGGCGGGCGTCGTCGGTGCGGTCATGGGGGTCCTCCGGACGAGGCGGTCGACGGTGATCGATTAACAGACCGAACGGTCAGTATCGATGATCCCACGTCCCGGCATCCTGGGCAACGCGCGCGAGTACCCGGGTGCCGACCCGGGTATGCGAGTGCTGACGGTCAGCGGCCCGCTGGCGTCAGGCTGCGTTCGCGCCGCCGAGGATGGCCCGGGTTGTGCCGGTGCGAAGGAGAGGTGCAGGACGTGGGAGACGCGACCGGACTCATCGTCATGGTGCTCATCATCGTCGTGCTGCTCGCCGGCGCCTTCCTGCTCAACCGCAGCAAGTCGCCGGGGGGCAAGCCCGCCAACGACACGCTCAACGACGACCCGACGTCGACCGAGCGCGAGCTGCGCGACGAGGACCCTCGACACGGGTCGGGCGGCATCCCCGTCGACCGGCTCACCCCCGACGGGTCGGGCACCGCCGTGGCGGGCGCCGGCGCCGGGGGCGTGACCTCCGATGCGCGCGACCCGCTGACCAACGGCGGCAGCGACTCGGGCGACTCGCCGGACACGTAGGCCGGCCGGCCCCGCCTTCGACAATCCGACCCGTCGGCGCCACTTTCGCGACGCTCCCGGGGACGTCGGACCGCGCGCGGCGACCGCGACCGTCCTACGATCAAGGAGGACGGTGCCCGGGGACGGGCGCCGGGTAAGGAGTCGTCATGGGAGACAGAGTCGGGCTCATCATCATGGCCCTCTTCATCGTGGGCATGATCACCGGCTTCGCCGTGTTCGGGGCCCGCAAGCGTCGGGCCGACGGCCGCAAGGACCACGACACCCTCAACTCCGAGGCGGAGACCACCACCGTCGACCAGGGTGGGCACGGTCGTCGCTCGGGCGAGATCCCGTACGACACGTTGACCCCGGACGGTTCGGGCACGGCCATCGCCGGCGCCGGAGCAGGCGGACGCACGACCGACGGTCGCGACCCCCTCACCGGTGGCGCCGCCGACTCGAGCACCTCGCCCGACACCTGATCGGCCCTGCGGCCCCGTCGCCTGCGCCGAGCGCGGCGGGCGCACCCGCCGCGCCCACCGGCATCCGGGCGGACTGACCTCTCGACGGTGCCTAATTGGCCTCTCGACGGGTCGGTCAGCTGAAGGTCCACACGGTGGTCGTTCGGTACGTCTCGCCCGGTCGCAGCACGACCGAGGGGAACCCGTCGTGGTGCGGTGCGTCGGGGAAGCCCTGCGTCTCCAGGGCGATCCCCGCGCGGGGGCCGTACGTGCGGCCCCCGACCCCGACCACCGTGTCGTCGAAGTGGGCGCCGGTGTACACCTGCAGACCGGGCTGGTCGGACTCGACGACGAGGGTCGGCGCCGACGGTGCCTCGAGCCGGGCGACCTCGCGCATCCCCGCGCCGTCGACGACGAGGTTGTGGTCGATGCCTCCGCCGTACCGCAGCTGCTCGCCGCCCCGGTCGAGGGCGTCCCCGAGGCGGGTCGCCTCCCGCAGGTCGAAGGGGGTCTCCGAGACGTCGGCGATCTCACCCGTCGGCAGCAGGTCGGCGCCGACCGGGGTGTAGCGCGAGGCCGGAACCGTGAGCCGGTGCTCGTCGACCGGGCCCGAGCCCTCGCCGGTGAGGTTGACGTAGGCGTGGTTGGTCAGGTTCACCACGGTGGGCTTGTCGGTCGTCGCGACGTACGCGATCGAGACGCGCCCGGCCTCGACCGCGTAGGTCACCTCCACGTGGACGTGGCCGGGGTAGCCCTGGTCGCCGTCGGGGCTGTCGAGGGCGAAGGTGACCGACGACCCGGTGCGCGAGACGACGTCCCACCGGCGCTGGTCGAAGCCCTCGAGCCCCCCGTGCAGCGACGTCGTGCCCTCGTTGGCCGTGACGTCGTGGTGCCGACCGTCGAGGTCGAAGCCGGCGCCCCCCAGCCGGTTGGCCAGCCGCCCCACGACGGCGCCGAGGTAGCCACCGCGCCCGTCGTAGGCCGAGACGTCCCGGTGGCCGAGCACGACGTCGACGGTGCGCCCACCGGCATCCGTCACGAGCAGCCGGCGGACCGCGGCCCCGAACGGGACGAGCTCGACGGCGATGCCGGGTGCGGTGACGACCACCGGTTCGGCGGGGGACGTGGGGATGGTCATGACGCGCCTCTCGGATGCCGGGGTGGGGCGGCCGGGGGTGTCGGAGGCCCCCGGGCAGGCTGAGACCGTAACGCCTCCCGTCGAGCTACCGGACCCGGACCCGTGGACCCGCCCGGCACGTCCCGCGGATCGAGACCTGCGTCGAGGCCGCCGAGGGCGTGAAGGTGAAAGTGAGCGTTAACAAAGCATCTCGGACACGATCACGGGGACCCCGGTTTTTGTTCTCAGAAACGCTTGACACGTGGTGATGTTAACGCTCACACTCGTGCCTTGAGTGACCCGACGGTCACGGCGGGACGACGACGTCGACCGCACCTCGGCGCCAACGACGGCGCCAAGAACATGGAGGAAGATCCACATGCTCAAGAAGATCCTTCCGGTGGCCGTCAGCGCCGTCGCCGTCGCGGCCCTCGCCGCGTGCGGTGGTGGCGGCAACGCGGCGGGCTCCGGGTCTACCGGCGGCGGGGCCGGCGCAGGCGACAAGGCGCTCGTCATGGGCTTCTCGCAGGTCGGGGCCGAGAGCGGCTGGCGAACCGCCAACACGAAGAACGTGCAGGACTCCGCCAAGGAGGCGGGGGTCGAGCTGAAGTTCTCCGACGCGCAGCAGAAGCAGGAGAACCAGATCAAGGCGATCCGCAGCTTCATCCAGCAGAAGGTCGACGTCATCGCCTTCAGCCCGGTCGTCGAGACGGGTTGGGACACGGTCCTGCTCGAGGCGAAGCGCGCCAACATCCCCGTCATCCTCACCGACCGCGCGGTCGACTCCGAGGACACCTCGCTCTACAAGACCTTCCTCGGCTCCGACTTCGTCGCCGAGGGCAAGAAAGCCGGCGAGTGGCTCGTCAAGGACAGCGAGGGCCAGAGCGCCGTCAACGTCGTCGAGCTGCAGGGCACCACCGGTGCGGCCCCCGCCATCGACCGCAAGGAGGGCTTCGCCGAGGCCATCAAGGCGGCCCCGCAGATCAAGGTGGTCGCCAGCCAGACCGGCGACTTCACCCGCTCGGGCGGCAAGCAGGTCATGGAGGCCTTCCTCAAGAGCAACCCCGACATCGACGTCGTCTACGCCCACAACGACGACATGGGTCTCGGTGCCATCGAGGCCATCGAGGCCGCCGGCAAGGTGCCCGGCAAGGACATCAAGATCATCACGGTCGACGCCGTCAAGGACGGCATGACCGCCCTCGCCGAGGGCAAGATCAACTTCATCGTCGAGTGCAGCCCGCTGCTCGGCACGCAGCTGATGGACCTCGCCAAGAAGGTCGTCGCCGGGGAGTCGGTGCCCGAGCGCGTCGTCACCGAGGAGACGACCTTCACGCAGGAGCAGGCCAAGAAGGCCCTGCCCTCGCGCAAGTACTGAGGGACATGCCCCGTCGGGCCGGGCACGACGTGCCCGACCCGCGGGGTGCGCCCTCACCAGGCGGACGTCACCTCACCCTCCGGGTGTGGTGACGTGCCCGCCCCCCGGATGCCGGGCGGTCGCGCCGAGCGACGCCGCCCGGCATCCGGCCAGCGACCATCGCGGGAGACGCCCGCGGACAGGACAGGACGTCATGAGCAGTGAGCAGACGGTGACGGGTCGGCCCGTCGTCGAGATGCGCGGCATCACGATGGAGTTCCCCGGCGTGAAAGCGCTCGAGGGAGTGGACTTCCGGCTGCTGCCGGGCGAGGTGCACGCCCTCATGGGCGAGAACGGCGCCGGCAAGTCGACCCTCATCAAGGTGCTGACCGGCGTCTACACCGCGACGTCCGGCACGACCACCCTGGACGGCCGGGAGGTCGCCTTCGGTGGCCCGGGCGCCGCCCAGGACGCCGGCGTGAGCACGGTGTACCAGGAGGTCAACCTCTGCCCCAACCTGTCGGTGGCCGAGAACGTGCTGCTCGGTCGCGAGCCGCGCCGCTTCGGCGCCATCGACGCGCGGGCGACGCGGGCCCGGGCCGCCGAGCTCATGGCGCGCATGGGTCTGCACATCGACCCGGGCTCGACCCTCGCCGAGCACCCGATCGCCGTGCAGCAGCTCGTTGCCATCGCCCGGGCCGTCGCGGTCGACGCCCGCGTGCTCATCCTCGACGAGCCCACCTCGAGCCTCGACCAGGACGAGGTGGCCGAGCTCTTCCGGATCATGCGCCACCTGCGCGACGACGGCGTCGCCATCCTCTTCGTCTCGCACTTCCTCGAGCAGGTCTACGAGATCGCCGACCGCATGACGGTGCTGCGCAACGGCCGGCTCGTCGGGGAGTACCGCACCGACGAGCTGAGCCGGCTGCAGCTCGTGTCGGCGATGATCGGCCGCGAGCTCGGCGCCCTGCAGGAGGTCGAGCGCCTCGCCGACGAGGCCGCCGACGAGGTGCGGCGCACACCCGTCCTCGAGGCCACGGGCCTCGGGCGGCGTGGCTCGGTGGCCCCGTTCGACCTGCGCATCGACGAGGGCGAGGTCGTCGGGCTGGCCGGCCTGCTCGGCAGCGGGCGCACCGAGCTGGCTCGGCTGCTCTTCGGCGCCGACCGGCCCGACTCGGGCAGCGTGACCGTCGGCGGCAGGGCGGTGTCGCTGCGCACGCCGCGGTCGGCCATCCGGGCCGGCATCGCCTTCTGCTCCGAGGACCGCAAGGGCGAGGGGATCCTCGCCGACCTCAGCATCCGCGACAACCTCGTGCTCGCCATGCAGGCCGCCCGCGGGTGGGCGCGCCCGATCCCACGGCGCACCAAGGACGAGCTCGTCGAGAAGTGGGTCACCGCCCTCGACATCCGGCCCGCCAACCCCGACGCCCTCGTCGGCACGCTCTCCGGCGGCAACCAGCAGAAGGTGCTCCTGGCCCGCTGGCTCGTCACCGAGCCGAAGCTGCTCATCCTCGACGAACCCACCCGTGGCATCGACATCGGGGCCAAGGCCCAGATCCAGAAGCTCGTCACCGAGCTGGCCCAGCAGGGCATGGCGGTGCTCTACATCTCCGCCGAGCTCGAGGAGGTGGCGCGCCTGTCCCACCGGGTGGTCGTCATGAAGGACCGCGCGAAGGTCGCCGAGCTCGACGGCAGCGCCACCCCCGACGACATCCTGCGCGTCGTCGCCGAGAGCACCGAGAGCACCGAGCGCGCCCAGAGCGTCGACAGCGCTGCGGCGCCCGGCGCGCGTCCCGCCCCCACCCACGACGAGAAGGTCGCCTCATGAGCACCGTCACCCGATCCGCGGCCCCGGGCCTCGGGGCGCGACTGCGGGGCAGCCGACTGCTGTGGCCCGTTCTCGCCCTCGTCGCCCTCATCGCGGCCAACGCCGTCGCGAACCCCTCGTTCCTCTCCCTGCGCATGCAGGACGGGGCGCTCTACGGAAGCCTCGTCGACATCCTCAAGAACGGCGCGCCGACGCTGCTCATCGCGCTCGGCATGACGCTCGTCATCGCCACCCGCGGCATCGACCTCTCGGTCGGGGCGGTCGTCGCCATCGCCGCGGCCGTCGCATGCACGAGCATCGCGGGGGCCGACGACCCCGGCAGCCTGGGCGCCGCCCTCACCGGGATGGGCCTCGCGCTGGCCCTCTGCCTCGTCCTCGGCCTGTGGAACGGCTTCCTCGTCTCCATCCTCGGCATCCAGCCGATCATCGCCACGCTCGTGCTCATGACCGCCGGCCGCGGCATCGCGATGCTCGTCACCGACGGCCAGATCATCACCGTCAACAACGACCCCTTCCGCGAGGTCGGTGCCGGCTTCCTGCTCCTGCCCGTCTCGATCATCATCGCCGTGGCGGCGCTCGTGGTCGTCGCGCTCGTCACCCGCCGCACCGCCCTCGGCCTGCTCATCGAGTCGGTCGGCATCAACCCCGAGGCCAGCCGCCTCGCCGGCCTCCGGGCGCGCACGATCATCTGGACCGTCTACGTCTTCGCCGCCCTCTGCGCCGGCGTCGCCGGCCTCATGATCAGCTCGAACGTCAGCGCCGCCGACGCCAACAACGCCGGCCTCTGGATCGAGATGGACGCCATCCTCGCCGTCGTCATCGGCGGCTCGTCGCTCGCCGGCGGCCGCTACTCACTGGCGGGCACGCTCATCGGCGCGCTCATCATCCAGACCCTGACGACGACCGTGTACTCCATGGGCATCGCGCCCGAGGTGACCCTCGTCTTCAAGGCGCTCGTCGTCATCGCCGTCTGCCTCCTGCAGGCGCCGAAGGTACGCGAGGCCCTCGGCCGACGGCGGTCGGGCGCCAGGGCGTCCGGCAGCCCCACCGGCACCGGCGCCACGGGTGACAGTGTCAGCGCCGACACGACCGACCCGACCGACACCACGCAGCCGGATGCCGTCGCGCCCGGTACCCAGACCACCACCCCCACCGACGCGGACAGCACCGCCGGCGATGCCGACGCCAAGCAGAAGGTGGCCCAGTCGTGAGCACCTCCACCTCCACACCCAGCCCGGCACCCGCGTCCGCGCTCACGCCCCACGGTGCGCCGAGCGCCCGAGCCGGCCACCCGGCATCCTCGCGGCTGGCCCGCTCACGGCGGGTGCTGCCCGTCATCGCGACCTTCGTGCTGTTCGTGCTGCTGTTCGGCGTGGGTTCGCTGCGGTACGAGGGCTTCACGTCCGGTCAGGTCGTCGCGAACCTCTTCATCGACAACGCCTTCCTCATCGTGCTCGCCGTCGGGATGACCTTCGTCATCCTCACCGGGGGCATCGACCTCTCGGTCGGCGCGGTCGTGGCGCTGTCGACCATGGTGGCCGCCGCGTGCCTGCGCGCCGGGCTGCCCGCACCCGTCGTCATCCTGCTCGTGCTGCTCGTCGGCTCCACGCTCGGGACGGTGATGGGGCTGATCATCCAGCGGTTCGAGCTGCAGCCGTTCATCGTCACGCTGGCCGGCATGTTCCTCGCCCGCGGCCTGTGCTTCGTCATCGGCGTCGAGTCGATCTCGATCAAGGACCCGTTCTTCCGCAGCCTCGCCACCGGCACCATCGAGCTCGGTGGGGGAGTCGTCATCACGTGGAGCGTCGTCATCGCGCTCGTCGTCGTGGCCGTCGCCGCCTGGGTGCTGCACCGCACGCGCTTCGGCCGCACGATCTACGCCATCGGCGGCAGCGAGAGCTCGGCGACGCTCATGGGCCTGCCCGTCGCGCGGGTCAAGGTGGCGGCCTACGCCATCAGCGGGCTCTGCGCCTCGGTCGCCGGCCTGCTCTTCTCGCTGTACATGCTCTCGGGCTACGGCCTGCACGGCGTCGGTATGGAGCTCGACGCCATCGCCTCGGTCGTCATCGGCGGCACCCTGCTGTCGGGCGGCGTCGGCTGGGTGGTGGGCTCCGTGCTCGGCGTGCTCGTCCTGGGTGTCATCCAGACACTCATCTCGTTCGAGGGCACGCTGAGCTCATGGTGGACCAAGATCGCGATCGGAAGCCTGCTGCTCGTCTTCATCGTGATGCAGCGCCTGTTCATGCGGAGGGGCGCGTGAGCGACCTCGCCACGCGCGCCCCCGTCATGCAGGACGTCGCCCGGCTGGCCGGCGTCTCGCACCAGACGGTCTCGCGCGTCATCAACAACGCGCCGAGCATCCGGCCCGCGACCCGCGACCGCGTGCTCGAGGCCATCGAGCAGCTGGGCTACCGGCCCAACACGGCCGCCCGCAGCCTCGTGCGCGGTCGCTCGGGCACCATCGGCATCATCTCGACGGAGTCGACCCTGTTCGGGCCGACGAGCGTGCACCGCACGGTCGACAAGGCCGCCCGCGACTCGGGGTTCTCGGCGAGCTCGGTGACGCTCGCGTCGGTGACGCGGGGGGACTTCGACGCCGCGGTCGAGTCGCTCATGCAGCACGCCGTCGAGGGCATCGTCGTCATCGCGGGTCACGACGACGCGCTCGAGGTGGCTCGCTCGCGCAGCGCAGCGTTGCCCTTTGTCATCGTCGAGGGCGACCTCACGCGGGCGCGCCGCTCGGTGGGCGTCGACAACGTCGCCGGAGCCCGCATGGCGACGCAGCACCTGCTCGACCTCGGTCACACCGAGATCGCCCACGTCACGGGGCCGCTCGACTGGGCCGAGTCGCGGGCGCGATCGGACGGCTGGCGCCAGGCCATGGTCGACGCGGGTCTGCGACCGCTCGAGCCGATCACCGGCGACTGGAGCTCGGCGAGCGGCTACGCGGCCGGGCGCCGGCTCGCCGAGAACCCCGACGTGACGGCGGTGTTCACCGCGAACGACCAGATGGCCATCGGCGTCCTGCTCGCGCTGCACGAGGCCGGTCGGGAGGTCCCGGTCGACGTCAGCGTCGTGGGGTTCGACGACGTCCCCGAGGCGGCGTACGTGATCCCGCCGCTGACGACGGTGCGCCAGGACTTCCCGGCCATCGGCCGTGCCGCCATCGGCATGCTCACCGCGGCGATCGCGGGCGAGAAGCTGCAGAAGCCGGGCCTCATCGACCCCGCGCTCGTCGTGCGACGCAGCACGGCGTCGCCCCGACCCGACCGCTGAGCGTCGGCGGGGCGGTCCGTGACCGTCCCGACGTCCGACCCTCCCCTCGTCCCCACCGTCCGACCGCCCCGAAGCAGCAGGAGACCGCCGCCATGACGACCGCCGCGCCGAGCACGACCACCGCCCAGAACGGCCGCAGCCGTGACACCTACGTCGTCGGCGTCGACTACGGCACGCTGTCGGGACGGGCTCTCGTCGTCCGGGTCGCCGACGGTGCCGAGGTCGGCACGGCCGTTTACGAGTACGGCCACGCCGTCGTCACCGACCGCCTGCCGACCGGGGGCCCGGCCCTGCCGCCGGAGTGGGCCCTGCAGGTCCCCGACGACTACCGCGACGTGCTGCGCCACGCCGTCCCCGACGCGGTCGCGGCCGCGGGCATCGACCCCGCCGACGTCGTCGGCATCGCCACCGACTTCACGGCCTGCACCGTGCTGCCGACGACGGGTGACGGCGTACCCCTCTGCGAGACGGAGCGGTTCGCGTCGCGGCCGCACGCCTGGGTCAAGCTCTGGCGCCACCACGCCGCCCAGGGTCAGGCCGACCGCATCAACACCCTCGCGGCCGAGCGCGGCGAGGCCTGGCTGCCCCGCTACGGCGGGCTCATCAGCTCGGAGTGGGAGTTCGCCAAGGCGCTCCAGGTGCTCGAGGAGGACCCCGAGGTCTACGAGGCCACGGACCACTGGGTCGAGGCCGCCGACTGGATCGTCTGGCAGCTGTGCGGGACGTACGTCCGCAACGCGTGCACCGCCGGGTACAAGGGGATCCTGCAGGACGGCGCCTACCCCACGCGCGACTTCCTCGCCGCCCTCAACCCCGACTTCGAGGGCTTCGTCGACGACAAGCTCGACCACCCGATCGGCGCGCTGGGCGCCGTCGCCGGACGTCTCACCGCCGAGGCCTCCCGCTGGACGGGCCTGCCGGAGGGCATCGCCGTGGCCGTCGGCAACGTCGACGCACACGTCACCGCCCCCGCCGCGCAGGCCACCGAGCCCGGCCAGATGGTGGCCATCATGGGCACCTCGACCTGCCACGTCATGAACAGCGACGTGCTCCGCGAGGTCCCCGGCATGTGTGGCGTCGTCGACGGGGGCATCGTCGACGGACGCTGGGGCTACGAGGCCGGGCAGTCGGGGGTGGGCGACATCTTCGGCTGGTTCGTCAAGACCGGGGTGCCGCCCGAGTACGTCACTGCTGCAGGGGAGTCCGGTGTCTCGGTGCACGAGCACCTCACGGCGCTGGCGGCGCGTCAGGAGGTCGGCGAGCACGGCCTCGTCGCCCTCGACTGGCACAGCGGCAACAGGTCGGTGCTCGTCGACCACGAGCTGTCCGGGCTCGTCGTCGGGCAGACCCTGGCCACGCGCCCCGAGGACACCTACCGGGCCCTGCTCGAGTCGACGGCCTTCGGCACGCGCACCATCCTCGAGACGTTCCGCGAGAGCGGGGTGCCGGTCGAGGAGCTCGTCATCGCCGGAGGGCTGGCGAAGAACCGCCTCCTCATGCAGATCTACGCCGACGTGACCCGGCTGCCCCTCTCGCTCATCGGGTCCGAGCAGGGCCCCGCCCTCGGGTCGGCCATCCACGCGGCCGTCGCCGCCGGCTGCTACCCCGACGTGACGACGGCGGCCCGCCACATGGGTCGCGTGCAGCGGGCAGCCTTCGTGCCCGACGAGGCACGGGCCGCGGCCTACGACTCGCTCTACGCCGAGTACCGCACGCTGCACGACCACTTCGGTCGCGGCGGAAACGACGTCATGAAGCGCCTCAAGGGTCTGCGTCGTGAGGCGGTGGCCCGCCGTGCGGAGACGGGCGGGGCGCACGAGGCCGGCGACCCGGCATCCGGCTCTGCCGAGGTGAACTCGACTGCCACGACGTCGAGCTCGGATGCCGACGTGGCCAGGTCGGGCGAGCGTGTGGAGGTGGGCGCGTGACCCTCACCGTCACCGCGGACGTCCGCGAGACCGTCGCCGGCCTGCGGCGCGACGTCGCCCGCCTGCACGGCGAGCTCACCCGCTACGCGCTGGTCGTGTGGACCGCCGGAAACGTCTCGGCCCGGGTGCCGGGGCACGACCTCATGGTCATCAAGCCGAGCGGGGTGTCCTACGACGACCTGACGCCGGAGAACATGGTGGTCTGTGACCTGCACGGGCGGGTCGTCGAGGGGGAGCACGCGCCCTCCAGCGACACCGACGCGCAGGCCTACGTCTACCGGGAGATGCCCCACGTCGGCGGCGTCGTGCACACGCACTCGACGTACGCGACGGCGTGGGCCTCGCGCGGCGAGCCCATCCCGTGCGTGCTGACGATGATGGCCGACGAGTTCGGCGGTGCGGTGCCGGTCGGCCCGTTCGCCCTCATCGGCGACGACTCGATCGGGCGCGGGATCGTCGAGACGCTGCGCGTGAGCCGTTCGCCGGCGGTGCTCATGCGCAACCACGGCGTCTTCACCGTCGGCCGCGACGCCCGGGCCGCCGTCAAGGCCGCCGTCATGTGCGAGGACGTCGCCCGCACCGTGCACATCGCCCGCCAGCTCGGGGAGCCGCTCGCCATCGGGCAGTCCGACGTCGACTCCCTGTTCGACCGCTACCAGAACGTCTACGGCCAGCGCTGACGCGCGGCCCACGAGGAGACCACGATGACCACACCCGGCACCCCTTCCAGCCACGCGGGCGGCTCGAGCCAGAGGGGTAGCCTCGACGCCCCCGTCGACAGCCGGGAGGTGTGGTTCCTCACCGGCAGCCAGCACCTCTACGGCGAGGAGACGCTGCGCCAGGTCGCCGAGCAGTCGCAGGCCATCGCCAAGGAGCTCGACGCGGCGGGCGCCCTGCCGGCCCGGGTGGTGTGGAAGCCGATCCTCACCGACTCCGTCGCCATCCACCGCGTCATGCTCGACGCCAACGCCGCGGACGCGTGCGTCGGCGTCATCACGTGGATGCACACGTTCTCGCCGGCGAAGATGTGGATCACGGGCCTCGACGCGCTGCGCAAGCCGATGCTGCACCTGCACACGCAGGCCGGCGCCGAGCTGCCGTGGTCGAGCATCGACATGGACTTCATGAACCTCAACCAGGCCGCCCACGGCGACCGGGAGTTCGGCTTCGTCGGGGCGCGGCTCGGGGTGGCCCGCAAGGTCGTCGCCGGACACGTGAGCAACCCGGTGGTCGTCGAGCGGGTCGCCGCGTGGGCCCGGGCCGCCGTCGGGGTGACGGCACTGCGGACGATGCGACTGGCCCGGTTCGGCGACAACATGCGCGACGTCGCCGTCACCGAGGGCGACAAGGTGGAGGCCCAGCTGCGGTTCGGGGTGTCGGTCAACACCTACGGCGTCAACGACCTCGCCGCGGTCGTCGACGAGGTCGGCGACGGCGAGATCGACGCCCTGGCCCGCGACTACGAGCAGGAGTACGCCGTCGCGCCCGAGCTGCGCCGCGGCGGCGAGCGCCACGAGTCGCTGCGCTACGGCGCCCGCATCGAGCTGGGGCTGCGGCAGTTCCTCACCGAGGGCGGCTTCACCGCGTTCACGACGAACTTCGAGGACCTCGGCGGCCTGCGCCAGCTGCCCGGCCTCGCCGTGCAGCGGCTCATGGCCGACGGCTACGGCTTCGGCGGCGAGGGCGACTGGAAGACCTCGGTGCTGCTGCGCACGTCGAAGGCGATGGCGCAGGGCCGCCCCGGTGGGACGAGCTTCATGGAGGACTACACGTACCACCTCGTGCCCGGCGAGGAGAAGATCCTCGGGGCGCACATGCTCGAGGTCTGCCCGAGCATCGCGGGCGCCCGCCCGTCGCTCGAGGTGCACCCCCTCGGCATCGGAGGCCGGGAGGACCCGGTGCGCCTGCGCTTCACGGCCGCGCCCGGTGAGGGCGTCGTCGTGGGCATGAGCGACCTCGGTGGGCGGTTCCGGCTGACGCTCAACGAGATCGACGTCGTCGAGCCCGACGAGGCGCTGCCCCGGCTGCCCGTCGCGTGTGCCGTGTGGGAGCCGCGTCCGTCGCTGTCGACCTCGACGGAGTCGTGGCTGCTCGCCGGCGCCCCTCACCACACCGTGCTCTCGACCGCGCTGCGCACCGAGGAGTACCGCGACCTCGCCGAGATGGTCTCGACCGAGCTCGTGGTCATCGACGCCGACACGACGCCGACGAGCCTGCGCCAGGAGCTGCGCTGGAGCGCCGCCTACCACCGCCTCGCCGCCCGCCTCTGAGGCCCGGCCACCCGGCATCCGGTGGAGGTACGCGCTCGCGCTGGGTCGCGACGGGTCACCTCCACCGGATGCCGGTGGGGATAGCCTGTGGGTCCGACGGAGGGGGAGCGATGCGCACGGTGAGGACGTCCGGCCTGCTGGCCGCGCTGCTCGCCGCGGTCGCGATGCTGCTCGTCAGCCTGCTCCCGTCGGCGGTGGCCGACCCGTCGACGGCCGGTGCTCCTGCTGCGCTCGCCGCGGTGGCCGTTCTCGTGGCCCTGGCCGTCGTCGCACGGCGACCGGCCTTGGCGCCGTTGGTCGCCCGGTACCGACCCGGCGGCACGGGCGCCGGCGACGAGGTCGAGGCGCCGACCGCCTACTGGTGCGCGGTGCCGGTGACGCGACGCCCCTCCCGACCGCGGGCTCCGGGTCTGGGCTGACCGCCGCGTCGTGTACGACGACGTGGCGGGCCGCTGCCCTCACCCCTCGCCGTGCGCCATCTCGTGCGTGCGGCCCGCCAGACGGAGCCACCCATGCCTGACCTGCTGTCCCCCTTCACGTCCACCGTAGCCGCCGCGCTGGCCGGCACCCATTCGCTCGCCGAGGCGCTCGGGCTGCCGCCCGGGTCCGCGGCGGCCTGGCTGCTCGCCCTCGCCCTGCTCGTCGTCGCGGTGCGCGGCGCCCTGCTGCCGCTCGTGCTCCGGTCGGTGCGCACGACCCACGCGCGGGCCCGAGCCACGCCCCAGCTCACCGCGCTCACCCGCCGCTACGAGGGGCGGCGCGACCTCGAGAGCCTGCAGGCCCTGCAGCGCGAGCGGCGGGACGTCCACGCCGAGCACGGCATCTCGCGGTGGAGCCTCGCCCCGGCGCTGTTGCAGCTGCCGCTCGTGTACGCGCTGTACCGCGTCGTGTCCGACCTCGCCGCGGGTCACGCCGTGGGGCTGCTCGACGCCGGGCTCGTCGCCTCCGCCGGCGCGGCCTCGGTCGCAGGCCTGACGGTGACCGCCCGGCTCGGCGACGCCTTCGCCCGCGACTGGCGCTCGGGGGCGGTGCTGCTCGGGCTCGCCCTCCTCGCCGGGGCGCTCAGCTTCGCCACCTCGCGCTGGTTCACGCTGCCCCTGACCGACCTGTCCGCCGGGCCGGCGCTCGCGGCGAACGTCAGCGCACTCATGCCGTGGCTGGGCCTGGTCGGCATCCTCGCCGCCGCGGCCTTCGTCCCCGCCGGCGTGCTCGTCTACTGGGTCGTCAACAACGCCTGGACCTTCGCCCAGCAGGGCCTGGTCCGGCGCTTGGCCCCGACCCCGGGCTCACCCGCCGCCATCCGTCGCCTCGGGGGCTGACCCGGCCGCCTCGGCATCCGGTGGAGGTGGTGCGTCGCGCTCAACCGCGGCGTATCACCTCGACCCGGGCGGGCCGGCATCCGGTGGAGGTGTTCGGCGACCGCGGACGGTCGCGGATCACCTCCACCCGCAGGCCCGGGGGCCGCCCGGCGGGTGAGACCCCGCCGCTGGGGGCAGACTGGGGGAGTGACCACCATCGACCTGTCGAGCGCCGTCGAGACGAACTGGGCCGGCAACCACCGCTACCGTGCCCGCCGCATCGAGCACCCCCGCACCGTCGAGCAGGTGCAGCACCTCGTCGCTGCCGAGCCGCGCGTGCGGGCCCTCGGCTCGCGCCACTCGTTCACCGACATCACCGACACCGACGGGGTGCTCGTCTCGCTCGCCGACCTGCCGACGACGGTCGAGGTGGATGCCGGGTCGCGCACCGCCCGCGTCACCGGCCTCGCCGCCTACGGTGACGTCGCCCGCGCCCTGCAGGCGCAGGGCTGGGCGCTGCCGAACCTCGCGTCGCTGCCGCACATCTCCGTCGCCGGGGCCGTCGCGACGGGCACGCACGGGTCGGGCGACCGCAACGGCTCGCTGGCCACGGCCGTCGCCGCCCTCGAGGTCGTGCGCCCCGACGGCTCCCTCGTGCGCATCGCCCGCGGCGAGCCCGACTTCGACGGCAGCGTCGTGTCACTCGGCGCCCTCGGTGTCGTCGTCGCCCTGACCCTCGACGTCGAGCCGACCTACACCGTCAACCAGCGCGTCTTCACCGGGCTGGGCTGGGACACCGTCGTCGAGCACTACGACGCCATTACGGCATCCGCCTACAGCGTCAGCCTGTTCACCCACTGGGGCGACGGCGGCGTCGAGCAGGTGTGGCTGAAGTCGCGCGGCGACGACGGCCCCGCCGACTTCCACGACGCCCTGCCGGCGGGGGCGACGATGCACATGCTCGACGGCGGCGACACACGCGCCGTGAGCGCCCAGCTCGGGGAGCCGGGCCCGTGGCTCGACCGCCTCACGCACTTCCGCATGGAGTTCACGCCGAGTCGCGGTGAGGAGCTGCAGAGCGAGTACCTCGTCCCGCGCGACCGCGCCGTCGAGGCGATCGAGGTCATGCGCGGTCTCGGCGAGCGCATCGCCCCGCTGCTGCAGGTGTGCGAGCTGCGCACCGTGGCCGCCGACGACCTGTGGCTGAGCAGCTCGTACGGCACCGACGTGACGGCCTTCCACTTCACGTGGAACCGCGACGTCGACGGCGTCTACGCGGTGCTGCCCGCCATCGAGGAGGGCCTGCTGCCGCTCGGGGCGCGACCCCACTGGGGCAAGTGCTTCGCCGCGGATGCCGGTGCGCTCGCCCCGCTGTACCCGCGGTTCGGCGACTTCCTCGCCCTGCGCGACCGGGTCGACCCCGACCGCGTCTTCGGCAACACCTTCCTCGACCGCGTGCTGGGCTGACCCGAGCCGGGACGGATCGTCCGGCCCGACCCGGCCGCCGCGGGGCGGCTCAGAAGTCGCCGGCCGCCTGACGCAACCGGCCCAGGACGTCGACGAGGTCGCGCAGGTCGTCGTCGCCGAGGTCGGGCTGCTCGAACACCTCGGCGTTGAGGGCGGCGGTGGCGCGCTCCGCGAGGGTGCGACCGGCCGGCGTCAGCGCGACGATGAGCGCGCGGCGGTCGTCGGGGTGCGCCGAGCGCGAGACGAGACCGGCGTCCTGGAGGCGGTCGACGGCGTTGGTGACGCTCGTGGGGTGCACCTGGAGGCGGGACGCGATGACCTTCATCGGCAGCGAGCCGCGGCGGCTGAAGCGCAGCAGCATGAGCACCTCGTACCGGGCGAAGGTGACCCGGAAGGGGCGCAGCGTCGCCTCGACGCGGGCGAGCACGATCTGGTGCGCCCGCATGAGCGAGGTCACCGCGGCCATACCGTCGGCCGCCGCCGCCCACCCCTGCCCGACCCACTGCTCGCGGGCGGCCGCGATGGGGTCGAAGGCGAGCCGCGGGGCGGCCTCACCCGTCTCGACGCGGGGCTCGGCGGTCATCCGCCCATCGTAGGGGGGCGTCACATTGACGTCCATTAATCGGAAGTCCTACTGTTTTGGGGTCGACGACGCACCGGAGGAAGCCGTGTCCCAGCAGCCCGCCCCATCCCAGCCCGACCGCTCTGACCGGCACGAGCCCCGCCACCACGTGCGCATCGTCACGGCCTCGGCCCTGTTCGACGGCCACGACGCCTCGATCAACATCATGCGGCGCATCATGCAGAGCCAGGGCGCCGAGGTCATCCACCTCGGGCACAACCGCTCGGTGCAGGAGGTCGTCGACGCGGCCATCGAGGAGGACGTGCAGGGCGTCGCCGTCAGCTCGTACCAGGGCGGGCACGTCGAGTACTTCGAGTACCTCGTGCAGCTGCTGCGTGAGAACGGGGCCGGGCACGTCCGGGTCGTCGGGGGCGGCGGCGGCGTCATCGTGCCGGAGGAGATCGCGCGGCTGCGCGCCTCCGGCGTCACCATCTTCAGCCCGGAGGACGGCCAGCGCCTCGGCCTCGCCGGCATGATCAACACCGTCATCGCCGACTGCGACGTCGACCTGTGGTCGGTCGGGCACCCGAGCCTCGAGAGCGTGCTGGCCGGCGAGCGGGCCGCCGTCGCCCGCGCCCTCACCGGCGCCCAGGAGGGACGCCTCGACGCGACCCTGCTCACCGGCATCCGCGAGGCCGCCGGGCGCCGTCGCGCCCCGGTGCTCGGCATCACCGGCACGGGCGGGTCGGGCAAGTCGAGCCTCACCGACGAGCTCGTGCGACGACTGCGCCTCGACCAGCAGGACAAGCTGCGCGTCGCGGTGCTCGCCGTCGACCCCACCCGGTCGCGCGGCGGTGGCGCGCTGCTCGGCGACCGCATCCGCATGAGCTCGCTCGACGGCGACCGCGTGCTCTTCCGCAGCCTCGCCACCCGCGGACGCTCGCAGGTGCCGGACCACCTCGACGACATCCTCGCCGTCGTCACCGCCGCCGGGTTCGACCTCGTCGTGCTCGAGACCCCCGGCATCGGCCAGGGCGACGCGGCCGTCGTCGACCACGCCGACGTCTCGCTCTACGTCATGACGCCCGAGTTCGGGGCGAGCAGCCAGCTCGAGAAGATCGACATGCTCGACCGGGCCGACGTCGTCGCCATCAACAAGTTCGAGCGCCGCGGCGCCGAGGACGCCCTGCGCGACGTCGGCCGCCAGATGGTGCGCAACCGCGAGGCGTTCGGGGCCACCCCGGCCGACATGCCCGTCTTCGGCACGTCGGCCGCCACCTTCAACGACGACGGCGTCACCGCGCTCTACCAGCACCTGCGCGGGCTGCTCGGCGAGAAGGGGATGCCGGTCGACGAGGGCGCCCTGCCCGTCGTCGACACGCGCCAGTCGACCCGCATCGCCACCGTCGTCCCGGCCGCTCGGGTGCGCTACCTGTCGGAGATCAGCGACACCGTGCGCGGGTACCACCGCGAGACCGAGCGCGTGGCCGAGGCCGCCTCGCGGGTGCAGCGCCTCGAGCAGGTGCAGGGCGAGCTCGCCGACGCCGGCGCCGCCACCGACGACGTCGCCGGCCTGCTCGACCGGGCCCGGCGCGACCTGCCGCCCGATGTCACCGACGCCGTCACCGGCTGGCCCGCAGTGGTGGAGTCGTACTCCGGTGACGAGCAGGTCGTGCGCGTCCGCGACAAGGAGATCCGCACCGCCCTGACGCGGACCTCCCTCAGCGGCAACACGATCCCGCGGGTGGCCCTGCCCCGCTACCGCGACCACGGCGAGCTCGTCAGCTTCCTGCGCCGCGAGAACCTGCCCGGCCGGTACCCGTTCACCGCCGGCGTGTTCCCCTTCAAGCGCGAGGGCGAGGACCCGGCCCGCATGTTCGCGGGGGAGGGCGACCCGTTCCGCACGAACCGACGCTTCACCCTGCTCTCGGAGGGCCAGCCGGCCACCCGCCTGTCGACCGCGTTCGACTCGGTGACCCTCTACGGCCGCGACCCCGACCCGCGCCCCGACGTCTACGGCAAGGTCGGCACCTCGGGGGTGTCGGTCGCCACGCTCGACGACATGAAGGTGCTCTACGGCGGCTTCGACCTCGTCTCGCCGACGACCTCGGTGTCGATGACGATCAACGGGCCGGCGCCGACGATCCTCGCCTTCTTCCTCAACACCGCCATCGACCAGCAGGTCGACGCCTTCCGCGAGCGGGAGGGGCGCGAGCCCGACGCCGCCGAGCGCGACGAGCTCGCCGCCCACGCTCTGGCCAACGTGCGCGGCACGGTGCAGGCCGACATCCTCAAGGAGGACCAGGGCCAGAACACGTGCATCTTCAGCACCGAGTTCTCGCTGCGGATGATGGCCGACATCCAGGAGTGGTTCATCGAGAAGAAGGTGCGCAACTTCTACTCGGTGAGCATCTCGGGCTACCACATCGCGGAGGCCGGGGCGAACCCCATCAGCCAGCTCGCGTTCACCCTCGCCAACGGCTTCACCTACGTCGAGAGCTACCTCGCCCGCGGCATGGCCGTCGACGACTTCGCGCCCAACCTCAGCTTCTTCTTCAGCAACGGCATGGACCCGGAGTACTCGGTGCTCGGGCGGGTCGCCCGTCGCATCTGGGCGATCGCCATGAAGGAGCGCTACGGCGCCGGTGAGCGCAGCCAGAAGCTGAAGTACCACGTGCAGACCTCGGGTCGCAGCCTGCACGCACAGGAGATGGACTTCAACGACATCCGCACGACCCTGCAGGCCCTCATCGCCATCTACGACAACGCGAACTCGTTGCACACCAATGCGTTCGACGAGGCGGTCACGACGCCGTCGGAGGAGTCGGTGCGCCGGGCGCTCGCCATCCAGCTCATCATCAACCGCGAGTGGGGCCTCGCGATGAACGAGAACCCGCTGCAGGGCAGCTTCGTCATCGACGAGCTCACCGACATGGTCGAGGCCGCGGTGCTCACCGAGTTCGACCGCATCACCGACCGCGGCGGGGTGCTCGGTGCGATGGAGACCGGCTACCAGCGTGGCCGCATCCAGGACGAGTCGATGCTCTACGAGCACCGCAAGCACGACGGCAGCCTGCCCATCATCGGCGTCAACACCTTCCGCAACCCGCACGAGGGGGAGACCCCGCGCGAGGTCGTGCTGGCCCGTGGCACCGAGGACGAGAAGCAGGGGCAGCTCTCCCGCGTGCGCGCCTTCCGGGCCGAGCACGAGCGCGAGGCCGAGGCGGCGCTCTCCGAGCTGCGCACGGTGGCCATCGAGGGCGGCAACGTCTTCGACGTCCTCATGCGCGCGGCCCGCGTCTGCACGCTGCAGCAGGTGACGGAGGCGTTCTTCGAGGTGGGTGGGCAGTACCGCCGCAACGTCTGACCCCGTCCGCCCGTCCCCGCCGCCCGGGAGGACCGCCCAGTGAGCCAGCCAGCCCTCGTCGACGACCTCGGCGCGCCCGTCCCGCTCGCTGGCCCCGCCCTGCGGGTCGTCTCGCTCGTGCCCTCGATCACCGAGGCGCTCGCGGTGACGTGCCCGGACCGGCTGGTCGGCGCCACCGACTGGTGCACCCACCCCGCCGGCCTCGACGTGCGGCGGGTGCGAGGTACGAAGAACCCCGACCTGCGGGCCGTGCGAGACCTGGAGCCGGACCTCGTCGTGGCCAACCAGGAGGAGAACCGCGAGCTCGACGTGCGTCGCCTCCGGGAGGCGGGGGTGGCCGTCTGGGTCACCCGCATCGAGACGGTGCCGGAGGGCCTCGACACCCTCGAGCGTCTCTTCGTGCAGGCGCTCGGGGTGGCGGTGCCGACCTGGCTGACACAGGCCCGCGTCGAGTGGGGAGGGCCCGTGCCGACCCCGACGCGCGACGTGGCCGTCGCCGTCTGGCGTGACCCGTGGATGGTCGTCGGCCGCGACACCTTCACCGGCGACGTCCTCGCCCGACTGGGCTGGCACAACGTCGGGGCCGACCCGAGCGATGTCCGTGGCGGTGCCGGTGACGGTGATGGGGCGCCGGCTGCCGGGCGCTACCCCCGTGTGGACGTGGCCGGCCTCGACCGGGCCGGGGTGACGGTGCTGCTGCCCGACGAGCCGTACGTCTTCACGCCGCAGGACGGCCCCGAGGCGTTCGCCCGCGCCGCCACGGCACTCGTCAGCGGGCGCCTGCTCACGTGGTACGGCCCGTCGCTCGTGGGCGCCCGCGCGGCCCTGACGGCATCCGTCGAGGGCCGCGCGGGCGAGGGCGGCTGACCCTCAGGCGAGGACGACGAGGCCCGCGAGCAGCAGGCGCCGGGCCAGCTCGACCCCGAGGTCGCCGACGCGGGCGTCGCCGACCTCGAGCAGGCGCTCGACGGCGTCGACGTCGTCGGCGGGCACGGCCACGTCGGCCACCCGGCTGCGCACGGTGACGCCGCCGTCGTGACCCGCCACGAGCTCGGGGACGAGGTGTGCGCGCACACGCACCGACTGGTCCGGCGCGAGGGCGGCGGCCGCCACCGTCTGCGCGACGGGGGAGACGGGCTCGGGGCGCTGGGCGCCGCGGACCCTCCGGGCCAGGGCCGCTGCCACGTCGTCGGCGTCGAGCCCCTCGAGGGCCCGCAGCAGGGCCTGGCGGGCCAGCTCGACGTCGTCGCGGATCTCGGAGCCCTGCGACACGTCGGCGAAGGCCGCGAGGGAGGCGCGCACGCCCTCGTCGCGGCTCGCGCGGGCCAGCGCCAGGGAGGCCAGCTCGTCGGCGAGGTGACGCCGCGTCCACGTGTGGACACCGATCGTGAGGTGGGTGCTCACGCCGCCGAGCGCCGTCGCCGAGTGGAGGTAGCCGCGGGGGAGGTAGAGGCAGTCACCCGGGCCGAGGGTGAACTCGAGCAGGGGCGGGGCCTTCGCCGCCGTCGCGACCTGGGCCTTGCGGGCGGTCCAGGGCTCGTCGCGCAACGGGGCGCGGTGCACGGGCGGCCTGATGCGCCAACGCTTCTCGCCCGACACCTGCACGACAAAGACGTCGTGGACGTCGTAGTGGTCGTCGAACCCGGTGTTCTGCGACGGGGTGACGTAGGCGTTGGTCTGCACGGGGTGACCGAGCTCGCCGGCCAGCTGCTGCGTGAAGTCGATGAGGGCGGGCCACGTGCGGTGCAGTCCCTGCAGCACGATCGTGGCGCCGGAGGCGAAGAGGCGCAGCAGCTTGTCGTCGCTGACCTGGTCGGCGACGGCCGCGCCGACGCCGCCGCCACTGGTGAACTCCCGGTCGCCGTAGGTGACGCCGTCCTTGGCCACCCGCAGGAACGGGGCTCGCAGGCCCCGTCGCGAGACGAGCTCGTCGACCGCGGCCACGTCGAACAGGCCGCCGAGGTCGCCGGGGAGCTCGTCGACCCGCGAGACGAGCGGCTGCTCGCCCCAGTACTGGTCGGCGAACACCTCGTCGTCGACGGAGACGAGGGAGCGCAGGGCCGAGCGCCCGCGCGTGGGCGCGGACGCTCGGCTCGTCGTGCTGTCGGTCATCTGGATGCCGGGTGGCTCAGGCGCTGCCGTCGGCGCCGCCGTCGTGGGTGCCGGCGTCGGCACCGCCGTCGGCCGGGCCCTCGGTGCCGCCGCTGATGCCGTCGCTGCCGGCACCGCCGTCCGCGCCGCCGTCGTGGGTGCCGATGTCGGCTCCGCCGTCGGCCGGGCCCTCGGTGCCGCCGTCGCTGCCGGCACCGCCGTCCGCGCCGCCGTCGGCGCCGCCGTCGTGGGTGCCGATGTCGGCTCCGCCGTCAGCGGGGCCCTCGGTGCCGCCGTCGCTGCCGGCGCCGCCGTCCGCGCCGCCGTCGTGGGTGCCGATGTCGGCTCCGCCGTCAGCGGGGCCCTCGGTGCCACCCACGGGGCCGGTCTCGGTGTCGGGGTCCACCGGGTCGAGAGGGGTGTCGCTCATGTCTGTTCCTCCTTGAAGAGATCGACACGGCACCGCACGGTGTCGCTGGCTCGTTCCTACCCCGATCCGGTCGTGTCTGCACCCCCTGCGCGGCTCGCTCTCACCACCCGGTCGTCGTGACCGTGGCGCGTCGGGTGCTGCCGTGCTGGGATGGGGACATGAGCATCAGCAAGGGCGACACGGTCCACTGGAACACCCCGCAGGGCAAGACGACCGGAACCGCGGTGGAGAAGAGGACGAAGGAGTTCCAGCACGACGGCCAGACTTTCAAGGCGAGCGACGACGAGCCCTACTGGGTCGTCGAGTCGGAGAAGAGCGGCTCCACGGCGGCGCACAAGGAGTCGACGCTGGAGAAGGGCTGACGACCTGCCTGCGTCACCACGTGAGGTGGTCGTGCTCTCCGTCGGTCCACCGGGCGTACCGCTCGGCCGAGCCGCGCACCACGGCCTTCGCATCCACCGGTACGCAACGGCCGAAGTTGTCGTAGAGCCGGTCGAAGCGCAGGCCGTCGAGCGTGGCGGCGATACGGAGGACGACGTTGCCCGACAAGGGGATCCGGTTGGGGTAGCTGCGCAGGAAGGTCACGGTGCGACGGTCGGGGTTGGGTGCGACGGCGTCGCCGGCGAGCAGCACACCCCGCCCCTCGGCGCCCCCCGTCCACTCGAGCACGGCCTGCCCGGGGAAGTGGCCGCCCACGCGGTGCAGGGTGACTCCCGGCGTCACCTCGAGCCGGTCGTCGTAGTGCTGCACCAGCGGGCTCGGTCGTCGCACCCACTCGCGGTCGCTCGCCGTCAGCAGCACCGGCACGTCACCGAGGGCGTGCGCCCACTCCGTCTGCACGCCGTACATGTGCGGGTGGCTGGCGGCGACGGCGAGCACCGGGCCGAGGCCGCGCACGACCTCGACGGTCTCGTCGTCGAGGTAGCCGAGGGTGTCGAAGAGCACCGAGCCGGCCGGGGTTCTCACGACCGTCGTGTGCTGCCCGATGCCGACGTCGGGCACCGAGCGCAGGCTCCACAGACCGGGCTCCCGCTCGGACACCTCGATGCGGGTGCCGCCGTCGCGCAGCTCGGCGAGGGTGGTCCAGCGCTGGCCGGTCTCGGGCACCCACTGCCGCTCGTCCTCGCAGATCGCGCACGTCGCCGGCGGGGTCGGCAGGTCGGCCGTCTCGACGGCGCAGGTGGCGCAGATGAAGATCATCGACCAGTCATACCAAGCGGTCCCGTCGCCTGGGGCGCTCGCGCGGCCTGCGGGAGGATGGGCGGGTGATCCTGCACCTGCGCGCCGCCGTCGAGGAGCTCTACTCGGGCCCGCCCGACCGCTTCACGGCGCGGCGCGGCGAGCTCGTCGCCGAGGCGAAGGATGCCGGCGACAAGGACCTCGCGCGGTCGGTCGGCCGGCTGCGCCGGCCCACCCTGGCCGCCTGGGCGGTCAACCACCTCGTGCGCACGCGCCCCGACGACCTCGACGAGCTGCGTCGGTTCGCCGAGCTGCTGCGGGAGGCCCAGCGCACCCTCGACGGCGAGCAGCTGCGCCTGCTCGGACGTGAGCGCGCCCGCCGCGTCGATGCGCTCGGGGCCGCGGTCGAGTCGGCCGCGGCCGACGCCGGCCACCCCCTCGGGGCGTCGGCGGCGGTCGAGGTGCGCGACACCCTGACCGCCCTCATCGCCGACGAGGACGCCGAGCGGGCCGTGCTCACCGGCGCGCTCGTCAAGGCGCTGCAGTACTCGGGCTTCGGCTCCGTCGACCTCGACGACGTCGTCGCGATCGACGACGACGACGCGCCGGAGCAGGGCGGTGACCCGCGAGGGCGGCGCAGCCCCGCCCTGCGGGTGGTCGACGGCCGGTCCGACGACGAGAACCCCGTCCCGGGCAGGGAGGAGGACTCGGGGGAGAGCGACGGCACCAGTGGGGCCGGACCCAGCGGCGCCGACAGCAGCGGGACCGACAGGGACGAGGAGGTGGCGCGGCAGGAGCGGGAGCGCGCCGACGAGGTCGCGGCCCGACGGGCCGAACGCCGTGCCGCGGTCCGCCGGCGTCTCGCGTCGGCCCTCGAGGCGGCGAGCGCGGCCCTGCACGCAGCCGACCGTCGCGTGGCCGTGCTGCAGGCACGCCAGGAGGAGGTCACCGAGGGGGTGGCCGACCTGGAAAGGCGGCTCGCCGCGGCCCGGCAGCGGCTGGGCAAGGTGACCGACGAGCTCGACGAGGCGACCGCGGCCCGCGACACCGCCCAGGCCGAGGAGGCGACGGCTGCGCGCGACCTGCAGGAGCACGACGGCCAGGACGCCTGACGACGCCGGCCGGACGGCATCCCGCGACGGACGGTCAGCCGCGGCGACGCGCCTGCTGCACCACCCGGGTGACAGCCGCCCGGAACCCCTCGGCCCGCGACCGACCACGCGACCGCTCTCGACGGGGGCGCCCGCCCGACGGCAGGTCGGGCTCCCGCTCGCCCGGCTCGAGGCGGGCGAGGTGGGGGACGAGCTCGTACTTCTGCGAGTAGATGCCGAAGAGGGCGAGCACGAGCGCGGCGACCGGGACGGCGACGAAGGCCCCGGCCACCCCGAACAGGGCCGCCCCGAACATGACCGACGCGAACGACACCGCCGGGTGCACGTCGACCGCCTGGGCCGAGATGCGCGGCTCGATGGTGACGTTCTCGATCTGCTGGTAGACGACGGCGAAGGCGAGCACCGCGAGGCCCTGCCACGGCTGGTCGCCGAGGAGGCCGACGACGACGGGCAGCACGATGGCGACGTACGTGCCGACTGTGGGCACGAACTGCGCCACGAGACCGGTCCACACGCCCAGGGCCAGCCAGTACGGCATCCCGATGAGCAGCATGAAGGCGCCGTGCAGGGTGCCGGAGATGAGTGCGAGCACGAGGCGGGCGGAGACGTACCCGCCCGTCTTGGCCACGGCGAGGTCCCACGCGGTGCCGAAGACCGCCTGCTGACGCTGCGGGACGAGCCGGCCCACCCACCGCCGCAGCCGCGGCCCGTCGGCGGAGAAGTAGAAGGTGAAGAAGGCGAAGGTGACGGTGCTGAAGGCGGCGCCGACGACGGACACGAGCACCCCGAGCAGGCCGCCGGCGAGATTCTGGGCGAGCGTCTTCAGGGTCGCGGTGCCGAGGCCGAGGTCGTCGATCAGCGAGCCGTAGTCGATGGTGATGTCGAACGTCGTGTCGGCCCAGAGGGTCAGCGCCGAGACGAAGCCGGGCACGGAGGCCGCGAGGGTGGCCAGCTGCTCGCCGAGCAGCCGTCCGAACACCCAGAGGAAGCCGACGACGGCGACGAGCGTCGTGACCATGACGATGCCGGTCGCGGCGCCGCGCCGCATGTGCCGGCTGAGGCGTCGCACCGCCGGCTCCATCGCCACCGACGCGATGAGCGACAGGACGAGGGTGAAGATGACGTTGCCGGCGTCCTCGAGCACCCACCGGCCCAGGGTGGCCAGCGCCACGACGGCGACGATCACCCACGCCGCCCGCCACACGACGGCGCGGTCGAGCTGGATGCGGACGTCGGCCGAGACGGCATCCGCCCGGTCGGCCGGCTCGTCGTCGCTCATGCGTCGATCCTCCCAGCCGGGGGACCGAGGCCGGCACGGCAGGGGCCGGTCACGGGCCCGGCCACCCGTGCGGCGCCGGCTGCCGGGCGGTCGGCAGCCGATTTCGTGTCGGCGGCGCCGACCGTGTAATGTCACCGACGCACAATCTGGTCGGCGGAACCGCCTCGGCGGGAAGTCGGCCGTGCCCCAATAGCTCAGTCGGCAGAGCGTTTCCATGGTAAGGAAAAGGTCTAGGGTTCGATTCCCTATTGGGGCTCTGGTCGGTCGTCCACCGGTTCGAGGTTTCTCGACGCCGGCGGTCGACGCCCATGGCGGGGTAGCTCAGCTGGTTAGAGCGCACGACTCATAATCGTGAGGTCGCGGGATCGAGCCCCGCTCCCGCTACCACCGGTGCGCGGTCGCGCCCACCGATTTCCCGATCGACGGGGCGGTCACGTAGCCTTGATCGTCGCGCCCCGCGCGTCGCGCGCGCCCCGGTCTCCGCCGACGGGAACCGCCCCGGCGGCGCACGACCAAGATCCGCAGAACGTTTCCCGAAAGAGCAGGTTGCCGTGGCCAGCAAGAGCAGCGACGTCCGTCCGAAGATCACGATGGCGTGTGTGGACTGCAAGGACCGCAACTACATCACCAAGAAGAACCGTCGGAACAACCCCGACCGTCTCGCCATGAACAAGTTCTGCCCCAAGTGCGGCAAGCACACGGAGCACCGCGAGACCCGCTGACCCATCCGGTCGCGCCGAGCCGACGGCTCGCGCCCCGTCGACGACGCTCCCTCGGCCACCCGGCCGGGGGAGCGTCGTCGTCTGCCGTCACCGCCGCTCGCTAGGCTCGGGCCCATGCCGGTGAACGCAGACTTCCAGGGGCGGGTCTACCCGCCCACGAGCACGTACACGGTGAGCGCGGCCAAGATCCGCGAGTTCGCCGAGGCGGTCGGTTCCACCGACCCCGTGCACACCGACGCCGAGGTCGCCCGCTCGCGCGGCTACGCCGACGTCATCGCCCCGCCGACCTTCGCGGTGCTCATCGCGCAGCAGTGCGACGCCCAGCTCGTCACCGACCCCGAGGCCGGCATCGACTACTCCCGCGTCGTGCACGGCGAGCAGCGGTTCGTGCACCACCGCCCCCTCACGGCCGGCGACGCCGTCGTCGGCACGCTCCACGTCGACGGGGTGCGGCAGGCGGGCGGCCACGCGATGGTCACCACCCGCGCCGAGCTCGCCACCGAGGCGGGCGAGGCGCTCTGCACGGCCACGTCCACGCTCGTCATCCGAGGGGAGCAGTGATGGCCCGCACCTTCTCCGACGTCGAGGTCGGCCAGAGCCTCGGCCCCGTCACCGTGCACGTCGACCGGGCGCGTCTCGTGCAGTACGCCGGTGCCTCGCTCGACCGCAACCGCATCCACTGGGACGAGCGGTTCGCGCGGGAGGTCGGGCTGCCCGACGTCATCGCCCACGGCATGTTCACGATGGGCTCGGCGGTCACCCTCGTCACCGAGTGGGCCGGCGACGCCGGCCGCGTCGTCGAGTACGGGGTGCGCTTCACCAAGCCCGTCGTCGTCCCCTACGAGACCGGAGCCGACATCGAGGTGAGTGGTGTCGTCAAGGCCGTCGACGAGCAGACGTCCCGAGCCACCGTCGAGCTGACCGCGGTCGCCGACGGGCAGAAGGTGCTCGGTCGCGCCCTCGCCGTCGTGCAGCTCGACTGAGGCCGCGGGTGCTGGAGCAGAACGACGTCCCGCTGGCGGGTCTGACGACGATGCGGGTCGGCGGCCCCGCCGCCCGGCTCGTCACCGTGACGACGACCGACGAGCTCGTCGACGCCGTGCGGGAGGTCGACGACGCCGACGAGCCGTTGCTCGTCCTCTCGGGCGGCTCGAACCTCGTCGTCGGCGACGAGGGCTTCGCCGGCACCGTCGTGCGCGTCGCCACGAGCGGGATCACCCCCGAGTCGGGCGACTACTGCGGCGGCGCCGTGGTGCGGGTCGCCGCGGGCGAGAGCTGGGACGGCTTCGTCGAGCACGCCGTCGGACAGGGCTGGGCCGGCGTCGAGGCGCTGAGCGGCATCCCTGGCCTCACCGGGGCCACGCCGGTGCAGAACGTCGGCGCCTACGGCCAGGAGGTCTCGCAGACCATCGCGCAGGTGCGCACGTACGACCGTCACGACCAGGTCGTGCGCACCTTCTTCAACGCCGACTGCGAGTTCACCTACCGCCACTCGCTCTTCAAGGGCGACTCCCGCTTCGTCGTGCTCGACGTCGTCTTCCAGCTCGAGGTCGCCGACCTCGGTCGCCCCGTCGCCTACCAGGCGCTGGCCGACGGCCTCGGGGTGCCCCTGGGCGGCCGCGCGCCGCTCGCCGACGTGCGCGACGCGGTGCTCGAGCAGCGTCGGCGCCGCGGCATGGTGCTCGACGACGACGACCCCGACACGTGGAGCTGCGGGTCGTTCTTCACCAACCCCCTGCTCAGCGAGGCGCAGTACGACGCCCTGGCGATGCGCGCCGCCGACCGGCTGGGGCCGGACGGCCCGACCCCGCCCCGTTTCACCGACCGGCCGGGCCGGGTCAAGACGAGCGCGGCGTGGCTCATCGAGCACGCGGGTTTCGGCAAGGGCTTCGGGATGCCGGCACCGGCGGCCCTGTCGACGAAGCACACCCTCGCCGTGACCAACCGGGGAGGGGCCAGCGCCGCCGACGTCGTGGCCCTCGCACGCCAGGTGCGCGACGGGGTGCTCGAGACGTTCGGGGTTCGTCTCGTCAACGAGCCGGTGCTGCTCGGCACCGCGCTCTAGGCCGGCGCGCGGCCGACTCGTGACGGACCGCGGACCGGCCCGCCGACGCGTCAGCCGAGGTCGACCTTGAAGGCCTGCGCCTTGATGTCGACGCCCGTCGTGCTGACCTCGTAGGCCGGACGGTTGAAGGTGAGGGTGACGGCCCCGGTCGAGCCCCGGTCGACCTTGAAGAAGAGCCAGCCGGTCTTCGTCTCGGCGCGCTTCGCGGCGACGAGCGGCGCGCCGAGCCTGCTGCCGAACTCACCGGTGGGCTTGACCTGCGTGGCCGCCGAGGCCGTGCGCACCGTGAACATCCCGGGCTGGACGTCGGCCGAGTAGCGGCTGCCGGCCTTGACCGTGACCTGCACGCCGATGATCTCGAAGGCGTCCTCGCCGACGGGGTTGCCAGCCGGGAACGGCACGTTGCGCGACAGGGTCGTGGCGGTGATGACGTGACCGAGGACGGGGTCCTTGATCTCCTTCGTGATCTTCTTGTCGGTGCGCTTCGGCGCCGCGGTGGTCGTGGGGGCCGAGGAGGTGGGCGTCGCGGACGTGCTCGACGAGACGCCGCCGGAGGCGGACGGCGTCGGGCCGGGCTCGTCGCTGCTGCACGCGCCGACGAGGGCGAGCGAGGCGACGGAGCCGACGACGGCGAGGCGCCGCAGGGCGGGGCGGGCGGCCGGCGGGCGGGTGCGGGTGGCGGCCGAGGTGGCGGGGGCAGGCGTCGTCGTGGGAGTCATCTCCACACCAGCATGACCGGCGATGCCGGGAGGGGGCAAACCCGAGGGTGTCGCCCGGACGGTCCCTGGGCCGCCGTGCGACGCCGGATGCCGGTCAGCCGGGTGCCGCCGCCGGGGCCGGTTTCGTCGAGCCGGCGAGCCAGTCGTCGACGGCGGCGAGCGCGGCGGAGCGTACCGACCACGGGGCCCGGCTGGCCTCGACCGACTGCCGGGCCAGCGCGGCGAGGCCGGCGTCGTCGACCCCGAGGCCGCGGACCGTCTCGTACTGGTCGACGAGCCGGCTGCCGAAGAGCAGCGGGTCGTCGGCCCCGAGCGCGACGGGCACCCCGGCATCCGTCAGGGCGCGCAGCGGGACCTCGGACGGGTCGGCGAAGACGCCGAGCGCGACGTTGCTGAGGGGACACACCTCGAGGGCGACCCCGGCGTCGGCGACGGCGGCGACCACCTGCGGGTCCTCGACCGCACGGATGCCGTGGCCGATGCGGTCGGGGCGCAGGTGCTCGAGGGTCTCCATGACGGCCTGGGCGCCGAGCAGCTCACCACCGTGGGGCACGAGCGCGAGCCCGGCCCGGGCGGCGATGCGGAAGGCGGGTGCGAACGCGGCGACCTCGCCGCGACGCTCGTCGTTGCTCAGGCCGAAGCCGACGACCTCGCCTGCGCCCTCCCCGGCGTGGCGGGCGGCGAGACGGGCGAGCGTGCGCGCCTCGAGGGGGTGGCGCATGCGGCTGGCCGCCACGACGATCGCGACGCCGGTCGGCCCGGTGCGCGAGACCGAGCGAGCCTCGTCGAGCACGATCTCGAGGGCGGGCGTCAGGCCGCCGACGAAGGGGGCGTACGAGGTGGGGTCGACCTGCAGCTCGAGCCAGCGAGAGCCCTCGGCGGCGTCGTCCTCGGCTGCCTCGCGCACGATGCGGCGCAGGTCGGCCTCGGTGCGCACGCAGGCTCGGGCGGCGTCGTAGAGGCGCTGGAAGCGGAACCAGCCGCGCTCGTCGGTGGCGCGTGCGAGGCGGGGCGGGTAGCCGGTCGTCAGGGCGTCGGGCAGCCGGATGCCGTGGTGCGCGGCGAGCTCGCGGACCGTCTGCACCCGCATCGACCCGGTGAAGTGCAGGTGCAGGTGGGCCTTGGGCAGGTCGGCCAGGCTGCGAGCCCGGCTGCGGGTCTCGGGCCGCGTCATGGACCGAGTGTGGCACCCGGGTGCGGGCGGCCGGTCACGGCCGGTCGCGACCGTGCAGCCGCCCGAGCGGGGACGGCGGGGGACGAGGGGGGACGACGACGGCCCCCGACCGCGAGGTCGGGGGCCGTGCGTCGATCGGTGGGTCGGGACCCGGTCAGATCCGGATCAGATCCGGTCGGGATCGTCGGCGATCTCGTCGACGACGTGCATCGCGGCCTCCTCGGCCGTGGCGGCGGCGCCGTCGATGCCCACGTCGCTGGCCCAGACCTGCTTCTCGGAGTCCTCGTGGGCACCCTCGTCGTCGGCCACGAGGCGGCCGGCCCGCTCGTCGCCGACCTCGTTGTCACCGAGCCAGTCGTCCTCGGCCGCGATGGAGTCGGGGTCGTCGCCGCCGACGCGGGGCTCGTCGAGGCCGCTCTCGTTCTCGGGCCGCCCGTAGGCGGTGTTCGGGTCGGGCTCCTCCTGGAGGATGCGCTGGTCGATCGTCTCGTCGAGCGACTGCTCGTAGGCGGTCGTGCCGAAGGCGTCGGTGCCGCGCTCGGTCTCGTTGGGGGAGTAGCCCCGGTCGAGCGGGTCCTCGACGTCGTCGTCGCCGAGGTCCTCGAGGTTGCCGGGCTGGTCCTCGTCGTCGACGCTGTAGCTCGTCAGGTCGTCGTCGATGTTCTCGTTCGGCTCGGTCCCGCTCGCGGCGAGGTCGCCCTGGTCGGCCATGTCGCTGACGTCACTCATCGGGTGGCTCCTTCGGTCGCATTCACGTCGTCACCCGTACCCACTGCGGCCCCGGCGTGCGACGCCGGGCCTGCCCCGTCGGCATCCTCGCCGGTCTGCTCGCCGGGCCCACCGGCATCCGCGACGAGACGCTCGGCGGCGGCGAGGGCGACGCACGTGGCGACGCCCGCCATGGCGGTGCGCACCTCGTCGAGCACCGGGAAGGTGGGCGCGAGGCGGATGTTGCGGTCGCGCGGGTCGTGGCCGTGGGGGAAGGAAGCGCCGGCGGGCGTCAGCGCGATGCCGGCGGCCTTGGCCAGCTGCACGACGCGGGTGGCGGTGCCGTCGAGGACGTCGAGGTTGACGAAGTAACCACCGGTCGGGCGGGTCCACTCGGCGACGCCGAGACCGTCGAGGCCCGCGGTGAGGGCCTCGTCGACGGCCGCGAACTTCGGCGCGATGATCTCGCGGTGCCTGCGCATGTGGGCACGCACGCCGTCGGCGTCGCGGAAGAACTCGACGTGGCGCAGGTGGTTGACCTTGTCGGGCCCGATCGAGCCCATCGACAGGTGCCGCAGGTACCAGGCCACGTTCGCCTCG
The DNA here is from genome assembly GCF_003635045.1 of Terracoccus luteus. Lineage (NCBI taxonomy): Bacteria > Bacillati > Actinomycetota > Actinomycetes > Micrococcales > Intrasporangiaceae > Terracoccus > Terracoccus luteus. Next base: position 352,704 of record NZ_RBXT01000001.1, read on the forward strand.
CTCGCCGCGAGCACCGCGACGCCGGCGCCGGCGAAGGTGATCTTCGACGTCGACGCGAAGACGATCGGCCGGTCGGGGTGGCCCGAGGCCGCGGCGAGGGTGAGCACGTCGGCGCTCTTGGCCTCGTCCTCGGTGAGGTGGTGGAAGGCGTAGGCGTTGTCCCAGAAGATCGTGAAGTCGGGGGCGGCGGTGGGCATCGCGGTCAGGCGCGCCGCGACCTCCTGCGAGACGACGGCGCCCGACGGGTTCGCGTACGTCGGCACGATCCAGATGCCCTTGACCGAGGCGTCGTCGCGCACGAGGGCCTCGACGGCGTCCATGTCGGGGCCGTCGTCGTGCATCTCGACGGTGACCATCTCGATGCCGAACGCGGCGAGCATCGAGAAGTGGCGGTCGTAGCCCGGCACGGGGCAGACGAACCTCACCGTCTGCTCCTGCCCCCACGGACGCGGCGAGGCGACGCCGCCGAAGAGGAGGAAGTCGACGATCGTCGTGTACATCATCGACAGGCTCGAGTTGCCGCCGGCGACGACCTGAGACGGCTCGACCCAGAGCAGCTCGGCGAAGATCTCGCGCAGCTCGGCCAGACCCTCGAGCCCGCCGTAGTTGCGCACGTCGACGCCCTTGCGGTCCTTCGTCGTCGTCGGCAGGTGCAGCAGGTCGTCGGACAGGTCGAGCTGCGCCGCCGACGGCTTGCCGCGGGTGAGGTCGAGGGCGAGCCCCCGGGCCTTCAGCTCGTCGTAGGCCTGCTGCTGCTCGTCGCGGAAGGCGCGCAGCGCGTCGGCCGGGCGGTCCGCGAGGGGCGTGCGCCCGGCGGCGCTGCCCGCAGCGCCCGCAGCGCCCGCGGCGCTGCCCGCAGCGCCCGTGGTGGCGTCCGTACTGTTCGTGCTGGCGGTGTTCGTGGTCACCCCCCGATCCTCCCACCGTGGCGCTCGCCGGGCTCGTCGCGGTCCGGATGCCGGGTCGTGGCGGGTCATGGCCGGTCGTGGTGGCGCGTCGCGGTGCCGCTGGTGCCGTCCACCCCACCCCGCGGGTGTCGGGCGGCGCTGGTTCGCGTCCGCCCGGGGCGTCCCGTATGATCGTCGTTCGGACGGCTTCGCTGGCCATGCTGACGCATGCCGTCCCGCCGCGGTCACCCACCGGGCCACGGCGAAGGGCAATAGCTCAATTGGTAGAGCTCTGGTCTCCAAAACCAGCGGTTGGGGGTTCGAGTCCCTCTTGCCCTGCGCATCAGAAGTGGTCGTCGTGCATGGCGGCACGCGGCTCCTCGCGCCGTACGACGCGGTCCCGGACGGGTCGCTCGCACCGCGAGGTCCTGTCGCGGGCCCACACCCCAGGCAGAAATGAGGAATCGTGACGGAGACGAGCGCCAAGCGCGGGTCTGACCGGGGCGACCGGGCCGACCGCGCCCGCGGCGGCAACCCCGTCTCGCGGCTCTTCGGCGCGATCGGCCTCTTCGTGCGCCAGATCCTCGACGAGCTGCGCAAGGTCGTGCGGCCCACCGGTCCCGAGCTCGTGCGCTACACGACGGTCGTCGTCGTGTTCGTCGTGGTGATGATGGCGCTCGTGTCGGTGCTCGACCTCGGCTTCAGCCGCCTCATCTCGTTGGCCTTCACCGGCTCGGCGACCTGAGCCGAGCACAGCCTTTTCGAGCAGACCTGAACAGACCAGCGGGACCCGAGTCGGACCCCGCACCCGACGGCGGCGCAGACGTGAGCAGCGCAGGCGCCCCACCGGCCCACCAGGGCCCCGGCCGACCGGCCGGAAACCGAGCAAGGAAGTAGGTCCAGCGTGTCCGAGCAGTTCGCCTCCCAGGGCGATGACGTGACCGACGGCGACGCCACCGACGTCCTCACCACCCAGAGCGACCCCACCGGCGAGAACGCTGACGGCGTCCACACCGTGCAGGCGCCCCCGAGCACCGACGAGCTGAGCGACGCCGAGGGCGACGACGTGTCCGTCGAAGCCGACGAGGACGACGACACCGACGATGCCGTGGACTCGGCCGACGCCGACGACGAGGCGGACGACGCCGACGAGACCGCTGCGGCCGCCGTTCCCACGGGCTCGGGCGACCCCGTCGCGGACTACAAGGCCGAGCTGCGCTCGCGCTTCGGCGACTGGTTCGTCATCCACTCCTACGCGGGCTACGAGAACCGGGTCAAGGCCAACCTCGAGACCCGCATCCAGACCCTCAACATGGAGGACTACATCTTCGAGATCGAGGTCCCCATGGAGGAGGTGACCGAGATCAAGAACGGCCAGAAGAAGAACGTGCGTCGCGTCCGGATGCCCGGTTACGTCCTCGTGCGGATGGACCTCACCGACGAGAGCTGGGGCGCCGTGCGCCACACCCCCGGGGTGACCGGCTTCGTCGGCAACGCGCACCAGCCGGTGCCACTGTCGATCGACGAGGTCTTCACGATGCTGGCCCCGACCTTCGACACCCCGGCCGACGAGGCGGGGGACTCCGCCGGTGGCCAGGGCGCCGCGAAGAAGGAGGTCCGGGTCGTCGACTTCGAGGTCGGCGAGTCCGTCACCGTCATGGAGGGTCCGTTCGAGACCCTGCCGGCGACGATCTCCGAGATCAACGGCGACACCCAGAAGCTCAAGGTGCTCGTCTCCATCTTCGGCCGGGAGACCCCGGTCGAGCTGTCCTTCGGCCAGGTCGCCAAGATCTGACCGGATGCCGGTCGCAGCAGCGGCCGGCACTGCAACCGGGTCATCGCCCAGCCAGCACGACAGGCGTAGGCCCACCCCCAGAAGAAGGAACATCGCAATGCCTCCCAAGAAGAAGGTCTCCGGCTTCATCAAGCTGCAGATCCAGGCCGGTGCCGCCACGCCCGCGCCGCCCGTCGGCCCCGCCCTCGGTCAGCACGGCGTCAACATCATGGAGTTCGTCAAGGCGTACAACGCCGCGACGGAGTCCCAGCGTGGCAACGTCATCCCGGTCGAGATCACGGTCTACGAGGACCGCTCGTTCACCTTCGTGACGAAGACGCCCCCGGCCGCCGAGCTCATCAAGAAGGCCGCCGGCGTCGCCAAGGGCTCGGGCGAGCCGCACAAGACGAAGGTCGCCACCCTCTCGCGCGAGCAGGTCCTCGAGATCGCCCGCCAGAAGATGGAGGACCTCAACGCCAACGACGAGGAGATGGCGGCGCGCATCATCGCCGGCACCGCCCGCTCGATGGGCATCACGACGGACTTCTGAGCCACCCGGCTCGGGCAGCTCCGCCCGCTCAGCCCGCCGACCGGCATCCACCCCGGATGCCGGGAGGCGGCCGTGGGAGACCAGCGCACGGTCGCACCACGACTCCGCACGACACACCACAGGAGAGAACCATGAAGCGCAGCAAGAACTACCGCGCCGCCGCCGAGCTCGTCACGCCCGGCAAGGTGTACTCGCCCCTCGAGGCCGTCCGCACGGCCAAGCAGGCGGCCAAGGCCAAGTACGACGAGACCGTCGAGGTCGCCTTCCGCCTCGGCGTCGACCCCCGCAAGGCCGACCAGGCCGTGCGCGGCACCGTCAACCTGCCCCACGGCACCGGCAAGACCGCCCGCGTGCTCGTCTTCGCGAACGGCGACAAGGCCGAGGCGGCCCGCGAGGCCGGCGCCGACTTCGTCGGCTCCGACGACATGCTCGAGAAGGTGCAGGGCGGCTGGCTCGACTTCGACGCCGTCGTCGCCACGCCCGACATGATGGGCAAGGTCGGCCGTCTCGGAAAGGTGCTCGGCCCCCGTGGCCTCATGCCCAACCCGAAGACCGGCACCGTCACCATGGACGTCGCCAAGGCCGTCACCGACATCAAGGGCGGCAAGATCGAGTTCCGCGTCGACAAGCACGCCAACCTGCACTTCATCATCGGCAAGGTGAGCTTCGACGAGAAGTCGCTCGTGGAGAACTACGGCGCCGCGCTCGAGGAGATCCTGCGTCTCAAGCCGTCGTCGTCGAAGGGCCGCTACATCGAGAAGGCCACGGTCAGCACGACGATGGGCCCCGGCATCCCGCTCGACTTCAGCCGCACCCGCAACCTCCTCGAGGAGGACGGCGCGACCGTCTGACGGTCCGCCACCCGCTGACAGCAGCACACGGAGATCCCCCGGCACGACGTGCCGGGGGATCTCTGCGTCTGCCTGAACCCCGGCCTCCGGGCTCGGACGCCGTCAGGCGCGGTCGTGCAGCGTGACGTGGTACCCATCGGGGTCCGCGAACGTGAAGGTGCGCCCGAAGGGGCCGTCGACGGGTGCGGTGACGATGCGGGCGCCGTCGGCGACCAGCCGGTCGTGGATCTGCTGCACGTCGGTCGCGTGCAGCCAGAGAGCCGTACCGACCCCGGGCTGGTCGAGGGCGGCGATGTCGGTGCCCGGCACCTGCTCGCGCAGGGCGAAGGCGACGGGCCGCGTCGTGAAGACCACGGCGTGGGGCGGGCCCGCGGGGGAGCGCTCGAGGCCGAGGTACCGCTCGTAGAACGCTTGGGAGGCGGCGAGGTCGGTGGTCTGCAGCGAGATGAAGTCGGGGCCGGTGACGGGCATGGTGTCTCCTCATGATTGTGTGTCAGTTTTCTTACATGCAAAGGTATGTCAGGATGCTGACATGAGTCAAGGACGGGTCGAGCTGGGGACGTCGGTGGGCTACGCCCTCAAGGAGGCGGCCAGCGCCCTGCGCGCGGCGATGGAGGAGGCCCTGCGTCCGCTCGGCCTCGGGGTGACCCAGTACTCCTGCCTCGAGGTGCTGGCCCATCGCCCGGGCTCGAGCAGCTCGGACCTCGCACGGGCCACCTTCGTCACCCGGCAGTCGATGGGGAGCCTGCTGCAGTCGCTGGAGCGCGACGGCCTCGTGGCCCGGGCGACGGAGCCGGCCGGTGGGCGGGCGCTGCCCACGCGGCTGACAGCGGCGGGGCGCAGCGCCCTGCAGGACGCGTCGGCGGCGGTGCGGGCGGTCGAGGCGCGGATGCTCGGCGGTCTCACGGTGACGCAGGAGCGCGAGGCGCTGCAGCTGCTGCGTGGCATGGTCCGCGCCCTGCAGGACGAGCCCGGCGTGGACTGACGGGGCCGGATGCCGTGGCGACGTCGATGAGCGCCCACCGATCGCCAGCGGTGGTGGCCGTCGGCGGTCGGGTCTACGGTCCGATCATGAGCCACCTCACCCGTAGCGACAGTCGCACCAGTCCACCCCGCCCAGCCCGTCCCGCTCGCCCCGCCAAGGCCGCCCACACCGGGCGCCGGCTCGCCGTGGCCCTCGCCGCCGCGGCCCTGCCCGCCTCCCTGCTGCCGGCCGCCGCGGGGGCGGACCCGGTCTCGGGTGCCTCGTCCGCCACGAGCGGGGCGGCCAGCGCGGCCGCCGCCGACGGCCCGTGGCAGGGCTCGACGCCGGCGCTGCCCAAGCAGCCGGTCATGACCGGATTCGGCGGCGCCGTGAGCTCGGTCGACCGTGACGCCTCGCAGGTCGGCATCGACGTGCTGCGCCAGGGCGGCACGGCGGCCGACGCCGCGGTCGCCACCGCGGCCGCGCTCGGGGTGACCGAGCCCTACAGCGCCGGCATCGGCGGCGGCGGCTTCTTCGTCTACTACGACGCGGCGACGAAGCGCGTGAGCACCATCGACGGCCGCGAGACGGCCCCGAAGACGTTCACCGAGAAGAGCTTCCTCAACCCCGACGGCACGCCGATGAGCTTCACGACGGTGGTCAGCTCGGGCCTGTCCGTCGGTGTCCCCGGCACCCCCGCCCTGTGGGCCAAGGCGGTCGCCGAGCACGGGCGCAAGAGCTTCAGCCAGGTGCTCGCGCCGGCCGAGAAGCTGGCCCGCCAGGGCTTCGTCGTCGACCAGACCTTCGCCGACCAGACGGCGCAGAACGCCGCCCGCTTCTCGATGTTCCCCGAGACCGCGCGGGTCTTCCTCCGTGACGGGGCGGCCCCGGCGGTCGGGTCGGTCTTCACCAACCCCGACATGGCCAAGGCGTACCACACCCTGCGCACGCAGGGCACGGGCGTGCTCTACGACGGCCGTCTCGGCCGCGCCGTCGTCTCGGAGGCGCGGGCGCCGCACACGAAGGCCGGCGTCACGGTCATGGGCGGCAAGATCACGATGGACGACCTGCGGGCCTACCGGGCGCTCGACAAGGCGCCCGTCACCTCGCGCTACAAGGGGCTCGAGGTCTACGGGATGCCGGTCCCCAGCTCGGGCGGCATCGCCGTCGCCGAGATCCTCAACCTCATGAAGGCGTACGAGAACACGACGGGCGTGGCGACGAGCGCCCTCAGCGACGTCGAGTACCTCCACCGCTTCTCCGAGGCCTCCGCCACCGCCTTCGCCGACCGCAACCGGTACGTCGGCGACGTCCCCGGCGTGCCCGTCAAGGCGCTGACGAGCCCGGGCTTCGCCGCCGAGCGGGCCTGCCTCTTCAGCCCGACCGCGGCGCAGGCGCGCCCGATCCCCTTCGGCTCACCCGACGGCAGCTACACCTCGTGCGCCGCGGGCGGCACGGGCCAGAAGGAGCCCTACGAGGGGCAGTCGACGACGCACCTCACCGCCACCGACCGGTGGGGCAACGTGGCGTCGTACACCCTCACCATCGAGCAGACCGGAGGCTCGGGCATCACCGTGCCCGGCTGGGGCTTCCTGCTCAACAACGAGCTGACCGACTTCAACTTCGCCCCGCTCACCCCGGGCGTGCCCGACCCCAACCTGCCCGGTCCGGGCAAGCGGCCGCGCTCGTCGATGAGCCCGACGATCATCCTGCAGGACGGTGCGCCGATGCTCGCGGTCGGCTCGCCCGGCGGCGCGACGATCATCACGTCGGTGAGCCAGACCATCCTCGGCTACCTCGACCGGGGCCTGCCGCTCGTCGACGCGATCGCCGCCCCGCGCCTGTCGTCGCGCAACGGCTCGGAGGGGGCCGAGCCGCAGATCCTCGACGGCCCGACCGGCGCCGGCCTGCGCGCCCTCGGGCACGTGCTCGTGTCCGGCGGCACCCCGAACGAGATCGGCGCCGTGACGGCGATCCGCAGCTTCGAGCGCGGGGTCTTCGTCGCGGCCGCCGAGTCGGTGCGACGCGGCGGCGGCTCGGCCATGGTGGTCAAGCCCGTCCAGTGACCTGAGGGCGTGGCGTGCGGGGTCGGCGGGCGGGCAGCCCGCCGGCCCCGCATGGTCGTGCCCGATGACCCGCCCGATGACCCGCCCGATGACCCGCCCCGGTCGGCCGCCCGTGGTGAGGCCGGGCGGTCGGGGCCCGGTCGTCGGGGGCGGTCAGGCCCCGCCGGCGCGCCTGGAGGGCGGCGGCGGGAGGAGGACGGTCAGCCCTTGGCGGCCGGCCACGGCCACGGCGTGCAGCCGTCGAGGCCGTAGGTCTGCTGCATCATGACCGGCGCAGGGCGGCCCTTGCCGCCGCACTGCACGTGCCCGTGACCGATGCCGTGGCCGACCTCGTGGTTGACGAGGTACTCCCGGTAGGCGGCGACGTCCGTGCCGTACGCGTCGGCGCCGAGCAGCCACCGCTTCGCGTTGAGCACGACCCGACCGCCGTTGTGGCAGCTGACGCGGCCCCGTGTCTGCAGCGGCGCGCAGAGCCGGTCGGTCGTGTCGGGGCTGGTGAGCATGATGCGCAGGTCGGGACGCTGCCCGCCCCTGACCTGGGCGGGGCTGAGGTTGACGAACTTCACCCGGTCGCGGTTCTGCCAGCCGCGGGGGTCGGTGAGGTCGGCCACGACCGTGCGGGCGTAGGCCGTGGGCTCGACGCCGAGGCCGCCCTCGGTCTCGACGGTGTAGCGCACGACCCTGCCGCTCGACGGCGTCTGGCGCACGGAGCCGGCCGGCACGGTGAGCACCCTGAAGCGCCCGTCGCCCTTCTGCACGACCTTCGGCGGCGACACGGGGCCGGCGCTGGGCTCGGCCGTCGGGACCGACTCCGCCGAGTCGACCGCCCCGGTGGCGCGGACCGTCCCGGTCGTGCCGGTGCGGAAGGCGACGTCGGTCGCGGCGGCGAAGGAGGCGGCCACGGGGGCCGGCGTCGGGGCGGTGCCCACCGGCGACGCGCTCGAGGCGGACGGGGTGCTCGCATTCTGCGGGTCGCGCCCGACGGCGACGGCGACCCCGAGCACGTCGAGACCCAGACAGACCGCGACGGCGACGGCCGCGGCGGTGCGGCGACGGGAGACGACCGACATGCTCGTCAACCTAGGGGAGGCCCCCCACGAAAGCGAGCGGCGCACCGGCATCCGCGCCCTCGATTTGGAGCCGGCCGCCCCCAGCCCGTAACCTCTGTCTCGACCAATGACCGCCGGTTGGTCGGGAGTGGGCTCCACCTCCGACCCGAAGGTCCCGCCACGATGCGGGCAGCCAGCGCAGGACCTCAGCACCACCACGTCCACGATCCACCGGACGTCGTGCCCCGAGCGCCCTGCGCCGGGGCTCTTTTCGTGTCGGGCCCTTCACCGGCGGCGCAACCGCAGGGAAGGAGGCCCAGATGGCGAACGCCGAGAAGAGCGCAGCCATTGCCGAGATCACGGAGAAGTTCCGTGAGTCCGGTGCGGCCGTTCTCACCGAGTACCGCGGCCTGACCGTGGCGCAGCTCTCGCAGCTGCGTGGCTCGATCCGGGAACACGCCACCTACGCCGTGGTCAAGAACACGCTCACCGAGCGCGCCGCCAAGGAGGCCGGGATCACGGCCTTCGACGGCCACCTCCAGGGCCCCTCGGCCATCGCCTTCGTCACCGGTGACCCGGTCGAGGCGGCCAAGGGCCTGCGTGACTTCGCCAAGGCAAACCCCCTCCTCGTGATCAAGGCTGGCGTCCTCGACGGCAAGCCTCTGAGCCCCGAGGAGATCACGAAGCTCGCGGACCTCGAGTCCCGCGAGGTTCTCCTGGCCAAGCTGGCGGGCGCCCTCAAGGGCTCGCTCAACAAGGCCGCCTACCTCTTCGTCGCCCCTCTGTCGCAGACGGCCCGCGTGGTCGACGCCCTGCGCCAGAAGGTGGAGGCGCAGGGTCCCGCCACGCCGGCCCCCGCGGCCGACGAGGCGTCCACCGACGTCGCCGAGGGTGGCGACGAGAGCTGACGCGTCCTCGCGTCCGCTCGCTTCATCAACACGCCACTCACGGCAAGCAACAGGAAGGAAGCCATCATGGCCAAGCTCAGCACCGACGAGCTCCTTGACGCCTTCAAGGAGATGACCCTGATCGAGCTCTCTGAGTTCGTCAAGCAGTTCGAGGAGACCTTCGAGGTCACCGCCGCCGCCCCGGTCGCCGTCGCGGCCGCCGGTGGTGCCGCCGGCGGCGCCGCCGCCGAGGAGGCCGAGGAGCAGAGCGAGTTCGACGTCGTTCTGACCGCCGCGGGCGACAAGAAGATCCAGGTCATCAAGGAGGTCCGCGCCCTCACGAGCCTGGGCCTCAAGGAGGCCAAGGACCTCGTCGACGGCGCCCCCAAGCCCGTCCTCGAGAAGGTCGACAAGGCCTCCGCCGACAAGGCGAAGGAGCAGCTCGAGGCTGCCGGCGCCAGCGTCGAGCTCAAGTGAGCCGTCCCGGCTGAGCCGGGACACCGCAGCACCAGCACACCGCGAAGGCGGGTCCGACCGAGAGGTCGGGCCCGCCTTCGTCGTCTGCCGTCATCGAGATCGCGACCGGAGAAACGGCGCGACCGTCGGATGCCGGGTCGTGGCCGCCGTCGGGCGGCTGCCGTCACGCGTCGGCGCGCACCAATGAGGGCTCGCGGCGGACGGGGTCGGCCCGCCGCCGCGACCGGGACGAGCCGAAGAGGACCCCGCCGACGACGAGGACGCCGGCCACCGCCTCGACGACGTCGATCGCCTCGTCGAAGAGCAGCCACGACGACAGCACACCGACGACCGGCACGAGCATCGAGAAGGGCGCCACGGTGCTCGAGGGGTACCGGGCCAGCATGGTGTTCCAGATGCCGTAGCCGACGAGGGTGGCGACGACGACGACGTAGAGCAGGCCGCCCAGCGCCGGCAGCGCGGCCGGGGTGAAGGCGGTCCCGAGCGCCGCGCCGATGCGGGCAGGCCCCTCGACGACGAGCGACAGGGCGAGCATCGGCAGCACCGGGACCGTCGACATCCAGAGGGTGAGGTGGAACGGGTTCGGGGCCTGCGCCCGCCGGCTGCAGACGTTGCCGACGGCCCAGCCGAGGGCGCCGCAGAGGGTGAGCAGCAGCGGCAGGAGGGCCGCCACCTGAGCACGGTGCGCGGCGATGAGCCCCAGCCCACCGACGGCGACGACCACGCCCACGACCTGGCGACCGGTGAGGCGCTCACGCAACAGCACCCCGGCGAGTACGACCGTGAACGGCGCCGACGCCTGCAGCACGAGCGAGGCGAGCCCGCTCGGCATCCCGGCGGCCATGCCGAGGTAGAGGAAGGCGAACTGCGCCGTGCCGATGCCGAGGCCGGTGCCGACGAGCCACCGCAGCGGGATCGGCGGTCTCGGCACCAGCACGAGCGTGGGCAGCGCGATGAGGGCGAAGCGCACGGCGACGAGCAGCAGCGGCGGGTAGTGGCGCAGGGCCAGGGCCGTGGCGGGGAAGTTGAGCCCCCAGCACACGGCGACGAGCACGGCGAGGGTGCGGTCACGGGTGGTCACCCCTCCACCGTGACGGCACGGACGCTGTAGGACAAGCACAGATTGGTTCATCGACGATGTAGCGTCACTTCAGTGACGGGCGCCCGGTTCGACCTCGACCAGCTCGAGCTGCTGCGCGAGCTCGCCGACCGCGGCTCGGTCACGGCCGTGGCGCAGGCCGTCGGTCGCACCCCCTCGGCGGTCTCGCAGCAGCTGCGTGCCCTGCAGCGCCGCGCCGGGGTGCCGCTCGTCGAGCGGGTGGGGCGCGGCGTCGCCCTCACCGACGCCGGTCGCGCGCTCGCCGAGGGCGCGGTCCATGTCGCGACGGCGCGCGCGCAGGCGGAGTCCGACTGGCAGCGCTACCGGGGCGAGGTGTCCGGCACCGTGCGCCTGGCCGCCTTCCACTCGGCCGGCGAGCTGCTCGTGCCGGGTCTGCTCGACCGCCTCGCCGCCCACCCCGCCGTGCGCCTCGAGACCTACGACGAGGACGTCGCCCAGGACGCCTTCGCCGCGCTGACCGCCGACTACGACATCGTCGTCGCCCACCGGTCCGACGACGTCGAGCCGCCCGCCCGCACGGCCCTCGTCACGACCCTGCTGCTGCGCGAGCCCCTCGACGTCGGCCTGCCCCTCGGCCACCGGCTCGCCGACCGCCCCTACGTCACCCCGCTCGACGTCATCGACGAGGACTGGGTCGTCCCACCGCCCGACTACCCGATCGAGCGCGTGCTCACCGCCGTCGCCGCCCGAGCGGGGATGCCGGTGCGCGTCGTGCGGCGCTCGACGCACCTCCCGCTCATCGAGAAGCTCGTCGCCGCCGGGCACGGCATCGCGCTGCTGCCCCGTCACACGACGGTCGAGCGGGCGCAGGGCCACCTCGCCCTCGTGCCGCTCAAGGAGATCCGCGCCGGCCGGGTGGTCGAGGCGCTGCAGCGGCCCGATCGGGCCGCCCGGCTCGCGGTGCGCACGGTGCTCGACGCCCTCGTCGAGCAGGCCCGCACCGTCGACCCCGCCTGAGGCCGTCGGCCGGGCGGAGGGCCGGCCGGGTCAGAAACCGGCGCCGGGGTTGAGGATGCCCTGCGGGTCGAGCGCCGCCTTGATGCGGTGGGTCAGGGCCATGACGTCGTCGCCGAGCTGGAGGGGGAGGGCGTCGCGCTTGAGCCGGCCGATGCCGTGCTCGCCGGTGATCGTGCCGCCCAGGCCGATGGCGAGGTGCATGACCTCGGCGAAGGCGGCGGCCGCCCGCTCGCGTGCCGCCTCGTCACCGCGCGGGTAGACGATGATCGGGTGGGTGTTGCCGTCGCCGGCGTGGGCCACCGTCGGGATCTCGACGTCGAGCCGCTCGGCGATGGCGGCGATGCCGGTGAGCAGCTCGGGCAGCAGGGGCACCGGGACGCCGACGTCCTCGAGCATGAGGGCGCCCCGCCGCTCGATGGCGGGAAAGGCGGCGCGGCGGGCGGCGGCGAACATCTCTCCCTCCTGCGGGTCGTCGGTGACGAAGCACTCGGTGGCCCCGTGCGCCTCGCACTCGCGCTGCATGAGCTCGATCTCGGCGGTGCGCGCGGCGCCGGGGGAGTCGGACTGGGCGATGAGCAGCGCGCCGGCCGAGCGGTCCAGGCCCATCGGCAGGTGGTCCTCGACGGCGTTGACGGAGGCCTGGTCCATCAGCTCCATCATCGAGGCGCGCGTGCTCGCACCGATGGCGACGACCGAGGCCGCCGCGGCCTCGACCGTGGCGAAGGTGGCGACGAGGGTCGCGACCGGCGGCTGCGCCGGGACGAGGCGCAGGACGGCGCGGGTGACGATGCCGAGCGTGCCCTCGCTGCCGACGAAGAGCTTGAGCAGCGAGAGGCCGGCGACGTCCTTGATGCGGGGTCCGCCGAGGCGCACGAGCGACCCGTCGGCGAGCACGACGTCGAGGCCGAGCACGTAGTCGGTCGTGACCCCGTACTTGACGCAGCACAGGCCGCCCGCGTTGGTGGCGACGTTGCCGCCGATCGAGCAGATCTCGAACGACGACGGGTCGGGCGGGTACCAGAGGCCGTGCTCGGCGGCCGCCCGCTTCACCTCGACGTTGAGGGCCCCCGGCAGGACGACCGCGGTGCGGGTGGGCACGTCGATCTCGATGGTGCGCATGCGCTCCGTGCTGACGACGAGGCAGCCGTCGACGGAGCAGGAGCCGCCCGAGAGCCCGCTGCCGGCGCCCCGCGGAACGATAGGGACCGCGTGCGCGGCGGCCCAGCGCACGGCGGTCTGCACGTGCTCGGCGGTCTCCGCGCGGACGACCGCGACCGGCATCCCGGCGGCCTCCGACCGGGTCCAGTCGCGGCGGTACTTCTCGACGGCGTCGGCCTCGCGCAGGAGGACCCCGGGCGGCAGCTGCGCCGCGAGGTCGTCGAGTGGGGGAGCGTCCTTGCTCAGGGTCGTCACCTCGCCACGGTAGCCCGAACGGGCGCGGCAGGGCCGTCACGGCACAGCCGGGTACGTTGACGTCATGGCCTGGTTCTCCCGCAAGCAGCAGTCGACCGAGACCCACCCCGACACCGCAGCCGGTCCCCTGACGGAGGGGTCGCCGACGGCTCCGACCGGTGCCGGGGCAGGCGTCGCGCCGGGCGCGTCACCGTCCGCTCCGGACACCGGCCGCTACGGACCCCGGGTGCGTGTCACCGAGCTCGACCAGGCGCCGCAGGAGCTCACGTGGCAGCTGCCGCTGCAGGGCGAGCTCTACCGGCTCATGCCCGGGCCCGACCGGCCCGACTACTCGCTCATGGTGCTCGAGCGGCCCCTGCACTTCTACCCCGCGGACACCTTCGACCGGGGTCGGGTGCCCGCCGAGCAGCTCGTCGAGGACCGCCGCGGCCGCCCCATGGTGCGCGTGCACGCCCTGCTGCTGTGCGCCCGCTTCGTCGGCCAGCAGCTGCACCCCGGCATGCGTGACCTCGCCGTCAACATCGCCTACGTCATCGACCCGAGCCTCGCGCAGGACGACGCCGTCGACTTCGCGAAGATCGAGTACGCCGCCGTCGGCCTGCTGAGCGAGGGGCACGTGGATGCCGGGTCGCCGGCCACCGCGGACGGGCCGGCCGCCGCGGGGGCGCCGGCCGGGACGCACGAGGCCGACACCCACGAGGCCGAGGCACCGCGCGACGTCGACGGGCGGGACAGCGCCGGTGGCGAGGTGCCGGCCCCCGTGGACCGGCCCGACCCGGCCGCGCAGGCGGCGGTCGACGCGGCCGCGGGCGCCGGGGCCGCGCCGGGAGCCGGCACCGACCCGCAGACGCCCGAGCCGGTCGACCCGGCCGACGTCGCGGGCGACGGCCCGCCACCGATGGTGCTCATGGGGGAGGTCCTCCCCGAGGTCGCCGGCACCCTGCGCAGCGGCATCGAGCAGCAGCGCTCGGCCGGGGTGGAGCGGCTCACGGTGACGTTGCAGCTCGACGAGCAGCACCGGGTCACCGGCCTGTCCGGCAACGCCGACGGCGCCCCTCCGGTGCCGACCCCCGAGACCTTCGAGCGCCTCAACGCCGCGCTCGCGCGGCTCAACGAGCTGCCCGAGAACCACGCCGTCCGGGGCCTGACCCTGCGCATCGACGGTGACCAGCTCGACTCGGACATCGACTACCGCAGCTAGGCCGACGGGAGCTCAGCCGGGGCCCGTGGAGCCACTCGGGCCTCGAGGGGGCTCGGGCATACTGCGCCCTGTGAAACTCATCCAGGCCGACGGCGTCCCCGAGTCCCCAGCCCGTGTCGAGCCGCCCGAGGGTGGCCCCGTGCGCGTGGCCCTCGTCCAGCACGCGTGGCAGCCGGACCGCGACGCGCTCGTCGCGACGCTGCGTGACGGCATCCGGACGGCGGCGGAGGCGGGTGCCCGCATCGTCTTCCTGCCCGAGCTGACCCTCTCGCGCTACCCCGCCGACACCCTGCCCGAGGGCACCCCGAGCGCGACGGCCGAGGACCTCGGGAGCGGCCCGACGGTGACCTTCGCCCGCAAGGCCGCCATGGAGCACGGCGTCTTCGTGCACGCCTCCCTGTACGAGCGCGCCGCGTCGCCCGACGCCGCCGAACGGGGCGACGACGGGCTCGGCTTCAACACCGCCGTCGTGCTCTCGCCGGAGGGCGAGGTCGTGGCCCGCACCCGCAAGACGCACATCCCGGTGACGGCGGGCTACTACGAGGACAAGTACTTCCGGCCCGGTCCGGCCGCCGACGCCTACCCGGTCGTCACGCTCGAGCGGCCCGAGGCCGGCGTCGACGTGCGCCTCGGCCTGCCGACGTGCTGGGACGAGTGGTTCCCCGAGGTGGCCCGCCTCTACTCCCTCGCCGGCGCCGAGGTGCTCTGCTACCCGACCGCCATCGGCTCCGAGCCGGACCACCCCGACTTCGACACGCAGCCGCTGTGGCAGCAGGTCATCGTCGGCAACGGCATCGCCAACGGCCTGTTCATGGTCGTGCCGAACCGCCACGGCACCGAGGGGCTCATCACCTTCTACGGCAGCTCGTTCATCTCCGACCCCTACGGTCGGGTGCTCGTGCAGGCCCCGCGCGACGAGGACGCCGTGCTCGTGGCCGACCTCGACCTCGCGCAGCGCCGCGACTGGCTCGAGCTGTTCCCGTTCCTGTCGACCCGGCGCCCGGACTCCTACGCGGCCCTCACCGAGCCCGTGCGCCCCGAGCACCGCCGCGCCGACGCCTCGTGAGCGACCTGCGCTGGCGGATGCCGGCCGAGGGTGACCCGCACGAGTGCACGTGGATGGCGTGGCCGTCCGCCGGCTACACCCTGGGTGGGACGACGGCGGATGCCGACGTGGCGCGCGACACGTGGGCGGCCGTCGCCGCCGCGGTGGCCGGGTTCGAGCCGGTGCGGATGCTCGTCACGCCGGGCGACCGTGACCTGGCCATGCGGCGGCTACCCGTGGAGGTCGAGCTCGTCGAGGCCCCGCTCGACGACGCGTGGATGCGCGACATCGGCCCCACCTTCGTCCGGTGCGACGACGCCCCCGACGGGCCGCTGCTCGGGGCGGTCGACTGGGTCTTCAACGGCTGGGGAGCCCAGGCGTGGGCCACCTGGGAGCACGACGCCCGCGTCGGCGCCCTCGTCGCCGACCTGGCCGGGGCGCAGCGCATCGGCTCGGACCTCGTCAACGAGGGCGGCGGCATCCACGTCGACGGGCTCGGCACCGTGCTGCTCACCGAGACGGTGCAGCTCGACCCCGGGCGCAACCCGGGCCTGACCCGCGCGGACGTCGAGGCCGAGCTGGCCCGCACCATCGGGGCGACCGCCTTCGTGTGGCTCCCGCGGGGGCTCACGCGCGACTACGACGAGTTCGGGACCCGTGGCCACGTCGACATCGTGGCCACCATCGCCTCGCCGGGCCGGCTGCTGCTGCACGACCAGCGCGACCCGGCCCACCCGGACCACGCGGTCACGGAGCGGCTGCGCGAGGTGCTCGCCGACGCCCGCGACGCCCGGGGTGAGCGGTTCGAGGTGCTGCCGGTGCCCGCGCCCCGCACCCTCGCCGACGACGGGGGGCCGGTCGACTGGAGCTACCTCAACCACCTCGTCGTCAACGGCGGCGTCGTCGCCTGCACGTTCGGCGACGAGAACGACACCGAGGCGCTCGAGCTGCTCGGGGCCGCCTACCCCGGGCGCACGGTCGTCGGCGTCGACGCCCGGCCGCTCTTCGACCGCGGCGGCGGCATCCACTGCATCACCCAGCAGCAGCCCCGCCTCTGACTCACCTCCCGACACCCTTGGACCGTCGAGAGGCCACGTCCCGACGTCGGGACGTGGCCTCTCGACGGGTGCGTCCGTCGGGACGTGGCCACTCGACGGCGTGAGGTCGGGGGGTCAGGCCTGGGGGAGGCGCTTGTGGATGTCCTCGCTCATGCGCACGACCGAGATGTAGAACTCGAGGGTCATGCGGATGAGGGCGAGGTAGATGACGAGCACGATCGGGCCGAGGACCAGCACGACGAGCCCGAGGCCGACGTTCTGCACGAACGCCGCGACGAGCCACACGAGCCACGCCGCCCCGAGGGCGAGGGTCGCGAGCAGGTAGACGAAGCGCACGAGCATCGGCGTGACGAAGTGCGTGAACGAGAAGTCGAAGAGGGCCCTGAAGAAGCTGCCGCCGTCGCCGGCGATGTCCTGCACCTGGGACTGCACCTGGGCGGTCGGTGACCCGCCCTGCCGGCCGCCGGACGAACCGGGGCCTGACGCGCCCGCCCCTCCCCAGCCGCCTCCCGTCGGGCCGCCGGCCGGACCACCGGACGGGCCCTGCTGGCCGAAGGGGCCCGGCGGGGTCGAGCCCGGCTGCCCCGGGCCGACGGGCTGGGTGGGCTGGGTGGACTGGACCGGCTGGGTGGGCACGGTCGGCATGCCCTGGGTGTACGGCGCCGGCGGGGGAGCGCCCCCGGCCCCGGAGGCCCCTCCTGGCGGCGCGCCGAACGCCCCCCGCTCCTGCGGCCGGCCCTGCGGGTCGTTCGCGTCGTGCGGCTGGTCCTGGTCCGACACCGGTGTGCCTCTCGCTCGTCACCTCGCCCGTGGGGGCCCTGGCCGCCACTGTAGGACGGGCGGTCGCCCGGCCGCGGGACCCGGCATCCGTCGGTCTCCGCGCTGCGTCCGGCGCCCGGAAACGGGGGGTTCGGCCCGAAAAAACACCCGGAAACGGCGTCCGCGACGCGCCGATCCGCGAGCAGCCCTTGACGCGGAGCCCGCGCCGGGCCATATTCGTCGCGTTCACCACGAACTCCCGGTCCGGGAGGGCGTCGAGCTGCGTGCGGTGTCAGACACCGCCGCTCCTGCCTCCGCCTCTTGACCCGGCTGGACACTCCTGCCCTCTGACGGTAGGCTAGGCCTTTGCGCTGCCCATGTCTCCGCGCGACCCTTGCTTCAGTCCTTCCGGCGTGCCCTCCGGCACCTCGGACTGATCCGGGTCACGTGAACGGCGTCATGCGGTGGCACAGACGAAGATTCGAGAAAAGGCCCGTGGAAGGACCCTCCTTGGCTGCCGCGCGTACTGCGACGAACATGTCCACCGCACAGACCCCCTCCGGGCGTCTGTCCTTCGCGAAGATCCGCGAACCCCTCGAGGTCCCTGACCTCCTGGCCCTCCAGACGGAGAGCTTCGACTGGCTCCTCGGCAACGAGCGTTGGCAGGCCCGTGTGGCCGCTGCCAAGGCCGACGGCCGTACCGACGTCCCCGACCGCTCCGGTCTCGAGGAGATCTTCGAGGAGATCTCCCCGATCGAGGACTTCAGCGGCTCGATGTCGCTGTCGTTCCGCGACCACCGGTTCGAGGAGACCCGCAAGACGATCGAGTCGTGCAAGGAGCGCGACCAGACGTACGACGCGCCGCTGTTCGTCACGGCGGAGTTCATGAACAACACGACCGGCGAGATCAAGAGCCAGACGGTGTTCATGGGCGACTTCCCGCTCATGACCGAGCGCGGCACCTTCATCATCAACGGCACCGAGCGTGTCGTCGTCAGCCAGCTCGTCCGCAGCCCGGGCGTCTACTTCGAGCGCACGCCCGACAAGACGTCCGACAAGGACATCTACACCGCGAAGATCATCCCCAGCCGCGGTGCCTGGCTCGAGTTCGAGATCGACAAGCGCGACATGGTCGGCGTCCGCGTCGACCGCAAGCGCAAGCAGTCGGTGACAGTGCTCCTCAAGGCCCTCGGCTGGACCGAGGCCCAGATCCTCGAGGAGTTCGGCGACTTCGACTCGATGCGCCTGACCCTGGAGAAGGACCACATCCAGAACCAGGACGACGCGCTGATCGACATCTACCGCAAGCTGCGTCCGGGCGAACCGCCGACCAAGGAGGCCGCGCAGAACCTGCTCGACAACCTCTACTTCAACCCGAAGCGCTACGACCTCGCCAAGGTCGGTCGCTACAAGGTCAACAAGAAGCTCGGGCTCGACGCGCCGATCAACGACTCGACCCTCGCGATCGACGACATCGTCGCGACGATCAAGTTCATCGTGACGCTGCACGACGGCCAGAGTTCGATGACCGGGACGAAGGACGGCGAGCAGACGGACGTCCGCGTCGAGGTCGACGACATCGACCACTTCGGCAACCGTCGCCTGCGCTCGGTCGGCGAGCTCATCCAGAACCAGGTGCGCACCGGCCTCTCGCGCATGGAGCGCGTCGTGCGTGAGCGCATGACGACCCAGGACGTCGAGGCGATCACCCCGCAGACCCTGATCAACATCCGCCCCGTGGTGGCCTCGATCAAGGAGTTCTTCGGGACCTCGCAGCTCTCGCAGTTCATGGACCAGAACAACCCGCTCGCGGGTCTGACGCACAAGCGTCGTCTGTCCGCGCTGGGCCCGGGTGGTATCTCCCGTGACCGCGCGCAGATGGAGGTCCGCGACGTCCACCACAGCCACTACGGCCGCATGTGCCCGATCGAGACGCCGGAAGGCCCGAACATCGGCCTCATCGGCTCGCTCGCGAGCTACGGGCGGATCAACGCCTTCGGCTTCATCGAGACGCCGTACCGCAAGGTGGAGAAGGGTCACGTCACCGACGAGATCCACTACCTGTCCGCCGACGAGGAGGACAAGTTCGTCGTCGCGCAGGCCAACGCGCCGCTCGACCTGAGCAACGACTTCGTCGACGAGCGCGTGCTCGTGCGCACCAAGGGCGGCGAGGTCGAGCTCATCCCGGGCGAGGACGTCGACTACATGGACGTCTCGCCGCGCCAGATGGTCTCGGCCGCGACCGCGATGATCCCGTTCCTCGAGCACGACGACGCCAACCGTGCCCTCATGGGCGCGAACATGCAGCGTCAGGCGGTCCCGCTCGTCAAGAGCGAGGCCCCGCTCGTCGGCACCGGCATGGAGTTCCGCGCCGCCCTCGACTCGGGCGACGTCGTCCGCGCCGAGAAGGCGGGCGTCGTCCAGGAGGTGGCGGCCGACCTCGTCACCGTCGCCGCCGACGACGGCACCTACCGCACCTACCCGATCGCGAAGTTCGCGCGCTCCAACCAGGGCACGAGCTACAACCAGGTCGTCCTCGTCAACGAGGGTGACCGGCTCGAGGCCGGCGGCGTCATCGCCGACGGTCCCGCGACCGACGGTGGCGAGATGGCGCTCGGGCGCAACCTGCTCGTCGCGTTCATGTCGTGGGAGGGCCACAACTACGAGGACGCGATCATCCTCAGCCAGCGCCTGGTCCAGGACGACGTCCTCTCCTCGATCCACATCGAGGAGCACGAGGTCGACGCCCGTGACACCAAGCTCGGCCCCGAGGAGATCACCCGGGACATCCCGAACGTCTCCGAGGAGGTCCTGGCCGACCTCGACGAGCGCGGCATCATCCGCGTCGGCGCCGAGGTCCGCGACGGCGACCTGCTCGTCGGCAAGGTCACGCCCAAGGGCGAGACCGAGCTGACGCCGGAGGAGCGCCTGCTGCGCGCCATCTTCGGTGAGAAGGCGCGCGAGGTGCGCGACACGAGCCTCAAGGTGCCCCACGGCGAGACCGGCACCGTCATCGGCGTCAAGGAGTTCCGCGCCGACGAGGGTGACGACCTGCCCCCGGGCGTCAACCAGCTCGTGCGCGTCTACGTCGCCAACAAGCGCAAGATCACCGACGGTGACAAGCTCGCCGGCCGTCACGGCAACAAGGGCGTCATCTCCAAGATCCTGCCGGTCGAGGACATGCCGTTCCTCGAGGACGGCACGCCCGTCGACGTCGTGCTCAACCCGCACGGTGTGCCGCGACGGATGAACCTGGGTCAGATCCTCGAGCTGCACCTCGGCTGGGCCGCCAGCCGCGGCTGGAAGATCGAGGGCGAGCCCGAGTGGGCCAAGGAGATCGCTCCCGACGCCCACGAGGCCGCCCCCGGCTCGCGCGTCGCCACCCCGGTGTTCGACGGTGCGTCCGAGGACGTCGTGACGGGTCTGCTCGACTCGACCCTCAAGACGCGCGACGACGTCCGCCTCATCGACGCCTCCGGCAAGACCCGCCTCTTCGACGGCCGCTCCGGCGAGCCGTTCCCGGAGCCGGTCGCCGTCGGCTACATGTACATCCTCAAGCTGCACCACCTCGTCGACGACAAGATCCACGCTCGCTCGACGGGTCCCTACTCGATGATCACCCAGCAGCCGCTCGGCGGTAAGGCCCAGTTCGGTGGCCAGCGCTTCGGTGAGATGGAGGTCTGGGCGCTCGAGGCGTACGGCGCGGCGTACACGCTGCAGGAGCTGCTGACGATCAAGTCCGACGACGTCCCCGGCCGCGTGAAGGTCTACGAGGCCATCGTCAAGGGCGAGAACATCCCCGACTCCGGCATCCCCGAGTCGTTCAAGGTCCTCCTCAAGGAGATGCAGTCGCTGTGTCTCAACGTCGAGGTCCTGAGCAGCGACGGCACGACGATCGAGATGAAGGAAAGCGACGAAGAGGTCTTCCGCGCGGCGGAGGAGCTCGGTATCGACCTGAGCCGGCGTGAGCCGTCCAGCGTCGAAGAGGTCTGAGAAGGCCCCCTCGCGAACGTGAGCGGATGCCGGTCGGCCCGGCCGGCCGGCATCCGCCCCCTCGCACCGCACCCCCACTCAGACCCCAGATTTCAGCAAGAGACACGAGAGAAGGACTTACGTGCTCGACGTCAACTTCTTCGACGAGCTTCGCATCGGCCTCGCCACTGCGGAGTCCATCCGCCAGTGGAGCCACGGCGAGGTCAAGAAGCCCGAGACCATCAACTACCGCACGCTCAAGCCCGAGAAGGAGGGCCTGTTCTGCGAGCGCATCTTCGGCCCCACCCGGGACTGGGAGTGCAACTGCGGCAAGTACAAGCGCGTCCGCTTCAAGGGCATCATCTGTGAGCGTTGCGGTGTCGAGGTGACCCGCGCCAAGGTGCGCCGTGAGCGGATGGGCCACATCGAGCTCGCCGCCCCCGTCACGCACATCTGGTACTTCAAGGGTGTGCCGAGCCGCCTCGGCTACCTGCTCGACCTCGCGCCGAAGGACCTCGAGAAGGTCATCTACTTCGCGGCCTACATGATCACGTCCGTCGACGACGAGCAGCGTCACACCGACCTGCCCTCGCTCGAGGCCCAGA
This sequence comes from Terracoccus luteus, assembly GCF_003635045.1. Taxonomy (NCBI): domain Bacteria; kingdom Bacillati; phylum Actinomycetota; class Actinomycetes; order Micrococcales; family Intrasporangiaceae; genus Terracoccus; species Terracoccus luteus. Next base: position 374,339 of record NZ_RBXT01000001.1, read on the forward strand.
TCCAGGCCGAGAAGAAGGAGATCGAGAACCGTCGCGACTCCGACGTCGAGACCCGCGCCCAGACGCTCGAGCGGAACATCGCCGAGCTCGAGGCCGAGGGTGCCAAGGCCGACGCCAAGCGCAAGATCCGCGACCAGGCCGAGCGCGAGATGAACAACATCCGCAAGCGCGCCGACCAGCAGGTCGAGCGGCTCGAGCAGGTCTGGGACCGGTTCAAGAACCTCAAGGTCCAGGACCTCGAGGGCGACGAGATCCTCTACCGCGAGATGCGTGACCGCTTCGGCCTCTACTTCGAGGGCGGGATGGGCGCCGCGGCGATCCAGAAGCGCCTCGAGAGCTTCGACCTGGACGCCGAGGCCGACCTCCTGCAGGAGATCATCGCCACCGGCAAGGGCCAGAAGAAGACCCGCGCCATCAAGCGGCTCAAGGTCGTCAACGCCTTCCAGATGACGACCAACCACCCGACCGGCATGGTGCTCGACGCCATCCCGGTCATCCCGCCGGACCTGCGCCCGATGGTGCAGCTCGACGGTGGCCGCTTCGCGACGTCGGACCTCAACGACCTCTACCGCCGCGTCATCAACCGCAACAACCGCCTCAAGCGACTGCTCGACCTCGGCGCGCCCGAGATCATCGTCAACAACGAGAAGCGGATGCTGCAGGAGGCCGTCGACAGCCTCTTCGACAACGGCCGTCGTGGCCGGCCCGTCACGGGCCCGGGCAACCGTCCGCTGAAGTCGCTGTCCGACATGCTCAAGGGCAAGCAGGGGCGTTTCCGCCAGAACCTGCTCGGCAAGCGCGTCGACTACTCCGGCCGTTCGGTCATCGTCGTCGGCCCGCAGCTCAAGCTGCACCAGTGCGGCCTGCCCAAGCAGATGGCGCTCGAGCTCTTCAAGCCCTTCGTCATGAAGCGGCTCGTCGACCTCGACCACGCGCAGAACATCAAGTCGGCCAAGCGCATGGTCGAGCGCGCCCGCGCCGTCGTGTGGGACGTCCTCGAAGAGGTCATCACCGAGCACCCCGTGCTGCTCAACCGTGCACCCACGCTGCACCGCCTCGGCATCCAGGCCTTCGAGCCGCAGCTCGTCGAGGGCAAGGCCATCCAGATCCACCCGCTCGTCTGCTCGGCCTTCAACGCCGACTTCGACGGTGACCAGATGGCCGTGCACGTGCCGCTGTCGGCCGAGGCGCAGGCCGAGGCCCGCATCCTCATGCTCTCGAGCAACAACATCCTCAAGCCGGCCGACGGTCGCCCCGTCACCATGCCGACCCAGGACATGATCACCGGCATCTTCCACCTGACCGACGCGGTCGACGGTGGGGGCATCGGTGCCGGGCGTGCGTTCTCGTCGCCGTCGGAGGCCCGGATGGCCTTCGACCGGGGCGAGATCCTGCTCGGCAGCACGATCACGCTGCGCCTGACGGATGCCGTGCCGCCGGCCGGGTTCGAGCTGCCCGAGGGCGTCACCGCGGGTGACGACGGCCTCGTCCCGAGCATCACCTTCGAGACGACCCTGGGCCGGGCCATCTTCAACGACACGCTGCCGGTGGACTACCCGTTCATCAACAGCCCCGTCGACCGCAAGAGCCTCTCGGCGATCGTCAACGACCTCGCCGAGCGGTACTCCAAGGTGCAGGTGGCCGCCTCGCTCGACGCGCTCAAGGAGGCCGGTTTCCACTGGTCGACCCGTTCGGGCTGCACCGTCGCGATCTCCGACGTCACGACGCCGGGCAACAAGACGGACATCCTCGAGGGCTACGAGACGAAGGCCGCGAAGGTCCAGACCCAGTACGAGCGTGGTCTGATCACCGACGACGAGCGCCGCCAGGAGCTCGTCGAGATCTGGACCCAGGCGTCCAACCAGGTCGCCAAGGAGATGGAGGTCAACTTCCCGCGCACGAACCCCATCTACCGGATGGTGTCCTCGGGTGCGGGTGGTAACTGGTTCCAGATCCGCCAGATCGCGGGCATGCGTGGCCTCATGGCCAACCCGAAGGGCGAGATCATCCCGCGCCCGATCAAGGCGAACTTCCGTGAGGGCCTCACGGTGCTCGAGTTCTTCATCTCGACGCACGGTGCCCGCAAGGGTCTGGCCGACACGGCGCTGCGTACCGCCGACTCGGGCTACCTCACGCGTCGTCTCGTCGACGTGAGCCAGGACGTCATCATCCGTGAGGACGACTGTGGCAGCGAGCGCGGCCTCAAGCTGCCGATCGCCTCGGTCAACGAGGTCACCGGCACGCGCACGCTCAACGACGTCGTCGAGGCGTCGGTCTACGCCCGCACGCTGGCCGAGGCCGTCGAGGGTCCCGACGGGACCGTCCTCGCCGAGGCCGGCATCGACCTCGGTGACGTCGTCATCGGCGCGCTCTACGCGGCCGGCGTCGACGAGGTGCGGGTCCGCTCGGTCCTCACCTGTGACAGCCGCGTCGGCACGTGCGCGAAGTGCTACGGCCGTTCGCTCGCGACCGGCAAGCTCGTCGACATCGGCGAGGCCGTCGGCATCATCGCGGCCCAGTCGATCGGTGAGCCCGGCACGCAGCTGACGATGCGTACCTTCCACACCGGTGGCGCCGCGGCGGCCGACGACATCACGCAGGGTCTGCCCCGCGTCGTCGAGCTGTTCGAGGCCCGCACCCCCAAGGGCGTGGCCCCGATCGCCGAGGCGACCGGTCGCATCGAGATCGAGGACACCGACAAGGCGCGCCGCATCCTGCTGACGCCCGACGACGGTTCCGAGCAGCACGCCTACCCGGTGAGCAAGCGCTCTCGCCTCGCCGTCGCCGACGGCGACCACGTGACGGTCGGCACCAAGCTGGTCCAGGGCGCGATCGACCCCAAGCAGGTCCTTCGCATCCTCGGCCCGCGTGCGGCCCAGACCCACCTGGTCGACGAGGTGCAGCGCGTGTACCGCCAGCAGGGTGTGTCGATCCACGACAAGCACATCGAGGTCATCGTGCGCCAGATGCTGCGTCGCGTGACGATCATCGAGGCCGGCGACGCCGACCTGCTGCCCGGCGAGCTCGCCGAGCGTGGTCGTTTCGAGGAGGAGAACCGCAAGGTCATGGCCGAGGGTGGCCGTCCGGCCGCCGGACGTCCCGAGCTCATGGGCATCACCAAGGCCTCGCTCGCGACCGAGTCGTGGCTCTCCGCCGCGTCGTTCCAGGAGACGACCCGCGTGCTCACGCAGGCCGCCATGGAGGCCAAGAGCGACCCGCTGCTCGGCCTCAAGGAGAACGTCATCCTCGGAAAGCTCATCCCGGCCGGTACGGGCCTGCCCCGCTACCGCAACGTCAAGGTCGAGCCGACCGAGGAGGCCAAGGCCGCCATGTACTCTCTGCCGAACTACGACGCGTACGACTACGCGGGCTTCGGTGCGGGCACGGGCGAGGCCATCCGCCTCGACGACGAGGCCCTGGGTCTCGACAAGTTCTGACCGTGAGGTGAGAGCGTCCCCGTGAGGGGATGCCGCCGGGCCCGGTTCGCGCTTCGTGCGCGGGCCGGGCCCGGCGTCGTTCTCGAGCCGGTCTCGAGGTCGCGGGACCAGTGAAAAGGTCACGAGGGACCAAGGCCCATAAAAGGGACGACGACGGCTAGTCTGCAGTGACGGTGAGCGGGCCGGCCACCCGGCACGGACCCGCCTCACGCTCGCAGTCCCTGCCGAGGAGCCGTCATGTCCCGTCGCCGTCACCCGCGAGCCGCCGTCGGCGCCCTCGCCGCCACCGTCGTGGTCACCGTCACCGCCCTCGTCGGGGCCGCCGCGCCGGTGGGGGCCGCTCCCGCCGTGCCTGCTGTGGTGCCCGCGGTGGCGCCCGCCGTGGTGGCCGACGACAGCGCGCTGGCGGCGCGGATCTCCACCCTCATGCAGGACCCGGCCATGGCGGCCGCGTCGACGAAGAAGGGCCTGCGCATCGTCGACGCCAAGACCGGAGGGGTCGTCTGGACCGGCTCGTCGACCGTGCCGCTCGCGCCGGCCTCGACCCTCAAGCTCTTCACCGCGGCGGCCGGCATGGCCATCCTCGGGTCGGGCTACCGCTGGCCGACCGAGGTGTGGACCTGGCCCATGCGAACCGGGGGAGTGGTGCCCGGCAACCTCTACCTCAAGGGCTACGGCGACCCCACGCTGCTCGAGAGCGACCTCCCGACGACGGCGGCCTCGCTCAAGGCGAAGGGCGTCACGCGCATCGCCGGCAGCATCATGGCCGACACGACCTTCTTCGACGACCAGCGCTACAACCCGACGTGGTCGACGAGCTACCTCTCGCAGTACTACGCCGCGCAGATCAGCGCGCTCAGCCTCTCGCCCGACACCGACTACGACGCCGGCACGATCATCGTCACGTACTCGCCGGGCAGCAGCTCGGGCTCGGCGGTGCGCTACACCGTCACGCCCGCCAGCGCCGCGCCCTACGTCCGCATCGTCAACAACGCCCGCACGTCGGCATCCGGCACCTCGTCGTCATTCACGGCGACCCGCGCCAACGGCACGAACACCATCACCCTCGGCGGGCAGGTGCCGCTCGGGCGGGCGGCGGCCAAGCAGTGGGTCACGGTGAACGACCCCGGCGCCTACGCGGCGTCGGTGCTGCGGCTGCAGCTGCAGAAGGTGGGCATCACGGTCGACGGCGGCTACGGACGCATGACGAAGACGGCCGGTACGGTGCTGTACTCACGCACGAGCTCACGCCTCACCCTGGGCCAGCTGCTCACGCCCTTCCTCAAGCTGTCGAACAACGGCCACGCCGAGGTCATCACCAAGACGATCGGCGCGCGGTACGGACGGCCCGGCAACTGGGCCGACGGCACCGCCGCCATCTCGCGCTACGCGTCGGGCCTCGGCGTCTCGATGACCGGCTCGCGCCTCGCCGACGGGTCCGGACTGTCGACGAGCGACCGCCTCACGCCCTACCAGCTCGTCACACTGCTGCAGAAGATGCCGACGCAGTCGTGGTTCCCGACGCTCAAGGCGGCGCTGCCGATCGCCGGCACCGACCCGATGCGCTGGAACGGCGGCACCCTCACCGACCGCATGCGCGGCACCCCGGCCGCCGGAAGCCTCCGCGCCAAGACCGGCACCCTCTACGGCTACGTCACCGCGCTCGCGGGCTACGTCACCGGCGCCGACGGGCGGGGCTACATCTTCGCCGTCATCAGCAACTACTCGGGCACGTCGCCGCGACCCGTCGAGGACCGCATCGGCGCCCTCCTCGCCGGCTGGCGCGTCCCCCGCTGACCCCCGCCACCGTCGAGAGGCCACGTGCCGACACGCGTGACCGTCGAGAGGCCACTTCCCGACACCCCGTGACCCGTCGAGAGGCCAGTTCCCGACGCCGACCCGCCCGGGATGCCGGGTGGCCGGGTGACCGCGTCACCCCCGGTCGGTGGGGCGGGCGTCACGGGCAGCCGTCGACGACGGTGAGCGACGACACCCGCGTCAGGGCGGTGCCGCCGAGGGTCAGCGCGTCGCCCTCGCGCTGCAGCTCGCCGCACCGGGCGGTGCCGTCGACGACGACCACGACCGTGGGCACGGCGGCCCCGGGGCGCGCGACGACCGCGACGACCGTGAGCAGGGCGACGAGCCCGACCGCGGCGAGCCCCAGGGCCCGGCCGAGCCGCAGGCGTGCGTACGCGGTCGCGGCCTGACCCGCGACCCAGTCGCGCTGGCCGTCCCACGTGCTGTCGTTGGTCGTCGAGAGCGCCGCGCCCGAGGCCCGGCCCGTCAGCACGGTCGAGGCGAGCGCGGCGAGCAGCGCCAGCACCGTGAGGGTCCGCACGACCCCCGCCCACGGCCCCGGCAGGGCATCGACCGGTGTCAGCCCGCCCGCGAAGGTCACGGCCGCGAAGAGCGTGAGCAGCCCGGCGAACACCCCCGACCAGGCCGTGGCGGCGCGGGTCACCGTCGTCAGGCGCTCACGGTTGCGCGTCTGTACCTGGGCCTTCCAGTACTCGACCTCGTCCATCGTCACTCCTCGCTCGGGGCCCGGCGGGCACGGCCGGCGGTCACGGGGTCCTCAGGGTCACCGGTAGCGGTCCGCCCCACCCGCAGCCGAGGCGTCCGGCGGGGCGGCCGGGGTGCGCTGACGGGCAGGTGCAGTCGACGTTGAGCCGCACCTCGACGACGGGGCGCCGGCCCGCTCCGTCGGAGCCCGTGCGTCCGCCGGCGTCGAACCCCCGCGGCACGTCGCGTTCGACGGTCTGCGTCATCGGGTGACCGCAGCGGGGGCACGCGCCGGTCAGCGTCAGCACGAACGGCGTCGTGCTCCGGCGCAGCTCGAGGGTGCCGTCGGCGAGCGCGGCGTCGATCGCACCCTGCCAGCGTGCGCGCTCCGCGTCGGTGTCGGCCGGCGGTCCCCAGACCGCGTCGGGGTCGGGCGTCATGGGGGTCTCGGTCGGCTGCTCCACGTCGGCCTCCGTGCGTCGTCCGGTCCGGGTCCGCTACCGCGCCGAGCCCGGAGGCGCGGGTCGGTCACGGCTGCTGCGACCGTAGCGCCCGGCATCCTCGTCGTGCACTCTTCCCAGCCGTGGCGGGCGACCGGACAGGCCCAGACCACTTTCGACGAGTTTCGGCGAAAGTGGATCGTGCGGCGCATTTCCGGCACTACGGTCACACCATGCATCTCACCCACCGTCTGGGCGCCGTCGCCGCCACGTGCGCCGTCGCCGCCCTCCCCGTCGCCCTCGCCTCCGCCCCGGTCGCCGGCGCCGCCACCCCCGCCGTCAAGATCAGCTACGTCTACTTCGACTCCCCGGGTTCGGACACCGGCAGCGCGACGAGCCTCAACGCCGAGTACGTGCGCATCACGAACACGACGACCACGGCCCGCAGCCTCACCGGGTGGACCCTGCGCGACGTCACGGGCTACACCTACACGTTCCCGACCTTCACCCTCGGCGCCAAGGCGACGGTCACGGTGCACACCGGCAAGGGGACCGCGTCGCAGACCCACCGGTACTACAACCGCTCCTGGTACGTCTGGAACAACACCGGCGACACCGCGTACCTGCGCGACAGCCGGGGCACGACCGTCCACACGTGCGGCTGGACCTCGACGACCACGACCGCCAAGACCTGCTGACCCCGGGACCGGCCCCGTCACCGCTGGACGGGGCCGGTCTGCCACTGCCGTAGGCTGGCCGACTGTGGCTGTCGACTTCACCCAAGAGCTCAAGGACCTCCGCGCGACCATGGACTCCGTGCGCGGGGTGACCGACCTCGACGCGCTCGCGCTGCGCATCACCGAGCTCGAGAAGCAGGCCAGCGCCCCCGACCTCTGGGACGACCCGGACAAGGCGCAGCAGGTGACGAGCGCGCTGAGCCGGGCCAACAACGAGCGCGACCGGGTCGTCGGCATGGACAGCCGCATCGACGACCTCGAGGTGCTCGTCGAGATGGCGACCGAGGAGTCCGACCAGGCGACGATGGACGAGGCCGAGCGCGACCTGCGCGCCCTGCGCAAGGACGTCGGCGAGCTCGAGGTGCGCACCCTGCTCGCCGGGGAGTACGACGAGCGCGAGGCCGTCGTCACCATCCGCTCGGGTGCCGGTGGCGTCGACGCCGCCGACTTCGCCGAGATGCTCATGCGCATGTACCTGCGCTGGGCCGAGCGGCACGGCTACCCGACCAAGGTCATGGACACCTCCTACGCCGAGGAGGCGGGCCTGAAGTCGGCCACCTTCGAGGTCAACGTCCCGTACGCCTTCGGGCACCTCAACGTCGAGGCGGGCACCCACCGCCTCGTGCGCATCAGCCCGTTCGACAACCAGGGTCGGCGCCAGACGAGCTTCGCCGCGGTCGAGGTCATCCCGCTCATCGAGAGCGACGACTCCATCGAGATCCCCGAGAACGAGCTCAAGGTCGACGTGTTCCGCTCGAGCGGCCCCGGCGGGCAGAGCGTCAACACGACCGACTCGGCCGTGCGCATGACGCACATCCCCACCGGCATCATCGTCTCGATGCAGAACGAGAAGAGCCAGATCCAGAACCGCGCCGCCGCCCTGCGCGTGCTGCAGTCACGCCTGCTGCTCCAGCGCAAGGCCGAGGAGGCCGCGGTGAAGAAGGAGATGGCGGGCGACGTCAAGGCCAGCTGGGGCGACCAGATGCGCTCGTACGTGCTCAACCCGTACCAGATGGTCAAGGACCTCCGCACCGACTTCGAGACGGGCAACCCCACGGCCGTCTTCGACGGCGACATCGACGGCTTCATCGAGGCCGGCATCCGCTGGCAGATCGAGAGCAAGCGCTCCGCCGACTGACCGGATGCCGGGTGGCCGGCTTCAGAGCGTCCGGCCGGTCGTGCGCGCGGCCGCCACGCCGGTGACGTCGTGGTGCCGGGGGATCGCCCCGTGCGGCCCGTAGCCTCGAAGACGCTGCGCGGCCCTGCCGCCCCGGGCGGCCCCCGCAGCGACGCCGCCCGGCCGGCCCGCCGTGGCGGCGCCCGCCGAGAAGTGCCCTGAACGAAGGTCCCGCCCGTCATGATCCTCTTCGAGAACGTCACCAAGACGTACCCCAAGACCAAGCGCCCCGCCCTCGACGGCGTCTCGCTCGAGGTCCCCCGCGGGGAGTTCGTCTTCGTCGTCGGTAAGTCGGGCTCGGGCAAGTCGACGATGCTCCAGCTCGTCCTGCGCGAGCAGGACCCGAGCCAGGGCCGCGTCCTCGTCGCCGGCCGCGACCTCGCCCGGCTGCCCGACCGCAAGGTGCCGGCCCTGCGCCGCGAGATCGGCTGCGTCTTCCAGGACTTCCGCCTCCTGCCCAACAAGACCGTCTTCCAGAACGTCGCCTACGCCCTGCAGGTGCTCGGCAGCTCGCGCTCGCGGATCCGCCAGACGGTGCCCGAGACGCTCGAGCTCGTCGGGCTCGCGGGCAAGGAGAAGCGCCTGCCGCACCAGCTCTCGGGCGGTGAGCAGCAGCGCGTCGCCATCGCCCGCGCCTTCGTCAACCGGCCGCCGATCCTGCTCGCCGACGAGCCGACCGGCAACCTCGACCCGGCGACGAGCCTCGAGATCGTCCAGCTGCTCGACCGCATCCACCGCACCGGCACGACGGTCGTCATGGCCACCCACGACACCGCCACCGTCGACGCCATGCGTAAGCGGGTCATCGAGCTCGTCGACGGCGTGCTCATCCGCGACCAGCAGGCGGGGGAGTACACGACGGGCAGCATCCCGCGCGTCCACGTCGGCCCCGACGGGACCCTGACTGCCGGCGTGGTCCCGGAGCCCGAGGTGCCCGACGGCTACGACGACGGGCTCGCCGAGCCCGCCGCCCCGGCATCCGCCGGCTCCTCGGAGGTCGGCGAGGGTGACGGTGCCCACGAGGATGCCGACGAGCATGCCGACGAGGATGCCGGTGAGCTCGCCCCCATCGGACGTGACGCCGACGCGCCCCGCGAGCGGGTGGGCCTGTTCCGTCGCCGCCGCGGCGCGGCGACCTCCCCGGCCACGACCGCCCACTGACCCGCACGAGAACGGCCTGCCACCATGCGCCTCCAGTTCCTGCTCGGTGAGATCGGCAACGGTCTGCGCCGCAACCTCTCGATGGCCCTCTCGGTCGTCATCGTCACGATGATCTCGATGTACCTGCTCGGTCTCGGGCTGCTCGGTCAGCGACAGGTCGACACGATGAAGGACTACTGGTACGACCGCGTCCAGGTGACGGTGCTGCTGTGCGCCGAGAAGACGCGCTACACCACCTGCGCCGGTGAGCCGACGACGGACGCCCAGCGCGCCGCGATCAAGGCCGAGCTCGACCAGCTCAAGCCGACGGTCAAGGAGGTCTTCTACGAGTCGCGCGACGAGGCCTTCACCCGCTTCAAGGACACGTACAAGAACTCGCCGCTGGCCCGCGCGGGCGAGGCGTACTTCGCCGACAGCTACCGGGTCAACCTCAACGACGCGGGCAAGTTCGACGTCGTGGCCAGCTCGCTGCGCGGGATGCCGGGGGTGGCCGACGTCCAGGACCAGAAGAAGCTGCTCGAGAAGTTCTTCACCTTCATGAACACGATCAGCTGGGCGGCCATCGCGCTCAGCTCGCTCATGGTGCTGGCCGCGGTCATGCTCATCTCCACGACGATCCGCCAGACCGCCTTCAGCCGACGGCGCGAGACGGGGATCATGCGGCTCGTCGGTGCCTCGAACTTCACGATCCGCTTCCCCTTCGTCATGGAGACGGTCATCGCGGCCGTCGCGGGGGCGGTGCTCGCGACCGGGATGCTCTGGGCGACGGTCCGGTACGGCGTCGTCGGGTTCCTCAGCGAGACCCTCACCGACACCGCCTTCATCGGGGTCTCGGACGTGCTGCTCGTGGCGCCGTTCATCGTCGGCGGGGTGGTCGTGCTCGCCGTGCTCACCTCGTCCCTGACGCTGCGTCGCTACCTCCGAGTCTGAGCGGGGACCCGCCCTCGGGGAATTGCCCGGGGTCGCGAAATCCGGAGGAAACGGGCAGGGGCCGCAGCGATCCCACAGGTTCTCAGTGGTCACAACCGTCATCGACTGTGGTACCAATGGTTCACATGTGGCTCGAGAGACGGACCCAGGCGATGACGCCCGCGACCAGGTACCTGGCGGCGGGCCTCGTGCTCGCCTGCACCGTCTCGGTCGGCACCGCGGTGACGAGTGCGGTCTCGACGGCCCGGGCCGACGCCATCAGCGACCAGCAGAAGAAGAACGAGCAGCGCATCGCCGCGCTGGGCCAGCAGCTCGAGGGGACGAACGCCTCGCTCGCCAAGGCCTACGTCAACCTCGAGCGCACCAACGCCGCCCTGCCCGTCGCCCAGCAGAAGCTGGCGGTGGCGCAGCAGGCGCAGGCCGCCGCCCAGCAGGCCCAGGCGCAGGCCGAGGCCACCGAGGCCCGGGCGGTCGCCGCCGAGGCCAAGGCCAGGGCCCACAACGAGGCCGTCGCCCAACGGCTCGCCGTGGCCCGCGCCAACGAGCAGCGGGCGAGTGAGAAACTCGCCTCGAGCGGCAGCGCGCTCGTCAGCTCGCAGGACGCCCTCGACAGCTACGCCGCGGAGGTCTTCCAGGGCGGCGGTGACCAGTCGCAGCTCGGTCTCGTCTTCGGCTCCACCTCGCCCCAGGACTTCGCCGACCGGATGGTCATGGCCGACACCGCGAGCACGGTCGCCGCCGACACCATCGACCGGCTCGCGACGATGACGGCCGACAACACGTCCACCCGCTCGTACCTCACGGCGGTGCGCGGCGAGATCGCCGAGCTCAAGCGCCAGGCGCAGGTCGCCCTCGAGGGGGCCCAGGCCGCGGCCGCCGCCGCCACGAGCGCCCGCCAGCAGGCCGTCGTCGCCAAGGACAACGCGGTCACGGCGGCCTCGAACGCCGCCGCCGCGAAGGCTTCCCTCGACGGTCTCAAGGGTCAGCAGGTGGCCTTCGCCGCCGACCTGCGCACCCAGAAGGCGAGCGAGCAGCAGAGCCTCGGCGAGGCGCAGGCCGAGGGGGCTCGCCTCAAGGCGATCCTCGTCGAGCGGGCCCGACAGGCGCGCATCGCGGAGGCGAAGCGGCAGGCGAAGCTGCGGGCCGAGCGCGCGGCCAGGGTCGCGGCCGAGAAGGCGCGGCTCGAGAAGATCCGGCAGCAGAAGATCGAGGCCGAGAAGGCCCGGCTCGAGAAGGTGCGCCAGCAGAAGATCGCCGCCGAGAAGGCCAAGGCGGCGGCGGCGAAGAAGCGCGGTCAGACGTACAAGCCGAAGCCGGTCGCCCCCGTGCGCACGCCGAGCGTCCCGCCCGTGCCCGACACCCCGTCCGTGCCGGACCCCGCTCCCAGCGGCGCCTTCCAGCTCGGCTACCCGGCCAACGGCCCGACGACCTCCGGGTTCGGGATGCGGTGGCACCCGGTGCTGCAGAAGTGGATGCTGCACGACGGTCTCGACTGGGGCATCGCCTGCGGCACGCCCGTCTACGCCGCGGCCGACGGCGAGATCATCAGCGCCGGCTGGAAGGCCAGCGGCTGGGGCAATCAGGTGCTCATCGACCACGGCATCCAGCGCGGCGTCGACCTCGTGACGAGCTACAACCACCTGAGCAAGATCGTCGACTTCGGCGGGCAGGTCCAGCGGGGCCAGCTCATCGGCTACTCGGGCACGACCGGCTACTCGACCGGCTGCCACCTGCACTTCGGCACCTACGAGGACGGCACCCCGGTCAACCCCCAGAAGTGGCTCTGACCCCGGGCTGAGGCGGCCCCACCGCCACCGGAACTCGGTGGGGGCATGAACGGGGGGTCGGGTAGCGTTGCACCCCCCGGCCCCGGTACCACGGGGGACCGGCAGCACCCGAGACGAGAGGACGCCCTCATGCCCAAGGACAAGGGACGCTCCCTCGTCGCGAGCAACCGCAAGGCCCGGCACGACTACCTCATCGAGGACACCTTCGAGGCCGGCATCGTGCTCTCCGGCACCGAGGTCAAGGCCCTGCGCATGGGCCGGGCCTCGCTCGTCGACGGCTTCGCCCAGTTCACAGGTGACGAGCTCTACCTCGAGCACGTGCACATCCCCGAGTACCTCAACGGGACGTGGAACAACCACGCACCCCGGCGCCGTCGCAAGCTGCTGCTGCACCGGGCCGAGCTGACGAAGATCATGGGCAAGACGCGCGAGAGCGGGCGCACCATCGTGCCCCTCGCGCTCTACTTCAAGGACGGCCGGGCCAAGGTCGAGATCGCCCTCGCCACCGGCAAGAAGAACTACGACAAGCGGCACGCCCTGCGTGAGCGCCAGGACCAGCGCGAGGCCGACCGCGCGATGAGCGCGGCGAACCGGAACCGATGAGCCGCGCGGCGCGTCGGCACCGCAGAGCCGGCCGGTCAGCGGCCTGCACCGGCAGCAACCAGGGGTGGCGATGATGCGACACGACACGCAGGCCCGAGGAGACGCCCGCGGGGACAGGGGAGCCGCCAGGGCCCTCGGTGCCGTGGCCGTGGCGTTCGTCGCCGCGCTGCTGGTCCTGCTGCCGGCCGGCTCGGCCTCGGCCGCGGGCGGTGACCGCATGTCCGACTTCGCCGTCACCTACGACCTGCAGGCCGACGGCAGCATGAGGGTGACCGAGCGCATCACGTGGGTGTTCCCCGCTGGTGAGGAGCGACACGGCATCCTGCGCAACATCGTCGTGCGGATGGGCTACGGCGACCAGGAGGGCAAGTACCGCTACTACGACATGACCGACGTCTCGGTCAGCAGCCCGACGGGGGCGCCCGACGCCTTCCGGGTCAGCGAGTTCGGGGCCAGCGACCAGATCCGCATCGGCAGCAGTGACGAGTACACCCGCGGCACGCAGCGGTACGAGGTGCGCTACACCCTGCATCACGTCCTCAACCCCATCGCGGCGGGGCAGGACGGCGGGACCGCCGAGAAGACCGTCGAGCTCAACTACAACGTCTTCGGCGCGAACGAGACCACCCCGCGCGACCGCGTGTCCGTCACGGTCAACGCCCCGGCGGCCTCGACGAGGACCCGCTGCTTCGAGGGCGTCAAGACCAGCGACACCCCGTGCTCCGGCACCCCCGGCAACCCGACCCGGTTCGGCGCCGAGGACCTCTCCTCGGGTGACGCGATGACGGTCATCGCGTCCTACCCGGCCACCGCCTTCGACGCCGACCTCGCGCCCGACGTGCGCGACGGCGACGCCGACTCCTCGCTCGGGTCCGGGGCCGCTCCCGCCGCCAACGCCGCCGCCTGGGCCGGGGGCATCGGGGCGCCCGTCCTCGCCGCCGCCGTCATGGGCGCCCTCGTATGGACGCGCGGCCGCGACGAGCGCTACGCCGGCCTGACGCCGGGCCTCAGCCCCACCAGCACGGATGCCGCGGCGCCCGTCATGCGCGGAGGCCGCCCCGTCGTGGCGGTGCAGTTCCAGCCGCCCGCGGGCGTGGCCCCCGGTCTCGTCGGCACCGTCATCGACGAGACGGCCAACCCCATCGACGTGTCGGCGACCGTCATCGACCTCGCGGTGCGCGGGTTCCTGCGCATCGAGGAGACTGGCGGCGAGGGCCTGTTCAAGCGCACCGACTGGACGCTGACGCGGCTGCCCTTCCCGGAGGGCGAGCGGGCCCACGCCTACGAGCGCACGCTGCTCGACGGCATCTTCCGCACCGGCGACGTCGTCACGCTCAGCTCGCTCAAGAACACCTTCAGCTCGACGCTCAAGCGGGTGCAGCGCGAGATGTACGACGAGGTCGTCACCCGTGGGTGGTTCCGGCGCTCGCCGCAGACCCAGCGCGGGGCGTGGCAGACCCTCGGCATCGTCATCGCGGCGGCCGGTGCCCTGCTGCTCTTCTACGGGGGCAGCGCCATCTCGGTTCTGCTCGGGGCCGGGTTCAGCGGGGGAGCGGTCCTCGGTGGTGGGCTCATCCTCAGCGGCATCATCGTCTGGGTGCTCGGAGGTCGCATGGCCGCCAAGACGCCGGAGGGGTCGGCGGTCAACGCCCAGAGCCTGGGGTTCAAGGAGTACCTGCTCACCGCCGAGGCGAAGCAGATCGCCTTCGACGAGGCCAGCATGGTCTTCAGCCGCTACCTGCCCTACGCCGTCGTGTTCGGGGTGGCCGACCGCTGGGCCGGCGTGTTCGCCGACGTCGCCCGGGCGGCCGACGCGGCGGGACAGTCGCTCGTCATGCCCACCTGGTACGTGTGGAGCGGCACGACCTTCCCCGACTTCGGCAGCATCGCCAACGGGGTCGAGAGCTTCTCGACGACCTCCACCGGCACCTTCACCTCGACGCCCGGCAGCTCGGGCAGCTCGGGGTTCTCGAGCGGCGGCGGGTTCAGCGGAGGCGGTGGCGGCGGCTCGTCGTCCGGCTCCTGGTGAGCCGCTGACTCGGCACCCCCGGGTTCGCGGGGCTCATGCTCGCCGGTGGGGGTCGGGTTCGCACTGGCAGGGGCAGCGGGGCAGACATGCGGCCACGTCGTGGCACTCGTCGAGGCAGGTGCACTCGGGGGCGGGTGGCGCCGCGGCCGCGAGCATCGCCCGTAGGCGGCGTTCGTTCTCGCGCCGGCGGGCCTGCCGGGCGCGCAGCTCGGCGGCGGTGGGGTGGTCGGCCGGGGTGCCCTCTCGTGCGCGGCGGCGGTCGCGTTCGGGGCGGTGGCGGTACCAGCCCTTGGCCGGTGGCCGGTCGTAGCGCGGCATCAACCGGCGCAGCGCGGGCACCTCGTCGGGTGGGTCGACGTCCAGGTGCGCCGGGAACCGGCGGCCCCCGTTGTCCCGGACCCCGTCCGCCGGCACCGGCCACACCCGCTCACCCCGCCCCGGCTCTGACCCCGGCCCTGACCCCTGCCCCGGCTTCGAGCCCGGCCTCCAGTGCGGATCCGCGTCAGGGTTCGGCCCGCGTGACCCCGCACCCTGGCGGGCCGGTTCACGCTCGGGGGCGGGGTCCTCGTCGGCGGTGCACACGAGCAGCCGCAGCCCGGCCACGGCCAGCAGCCGCCCGAACAACCCCACCGACACCGCACCCTGCCCCGTCTCGATCCGCGCGATCGTCGAGGGAGAGAGCCCGACCCGCGCGGCCAGGTCCCGCTGGCTCAGGTCCGCCAGGCGCCGTACCCGCATCACCATCCGGGCGACATCGACCTCGGATTCCATGCGCTCACTGCCTTCCTGCCCCACCACGCACCCTGCCAGCCCCCACCGACAACCACCCCCCCCGGGCGCTCAGCCACTGCCCCACCAGACGCAGCAGTGGGTCCCACTGCCCCGCCACACGCAGCAGTGGGACCCACTGCTGCGTGTGGCGGAGCAGTGACGGAGGGGGCGGGCAGGGTGGGGGCGGAGAGGCGGCCGTGGCGCCGACAACGCGCACGCTGTCGGACCGGGTTCCGGGAATGACTTGGACGACGGGGTCGTTACGCAGGCATACTGGGTTCATCGCAGTACGGCAGGTTGAGAAGTGAACAGCGTGACGTGGCACCCCTCATGGGGGTGATCGGTTTCGACGGTGGTCGACACATCAGGGGAAGCGGGTCGAGGATGCAGAGTCATCTCGTCAACGCTCTCTGCAAAACAATAGGTGCCAATTCCAAGCGCACCGACTTCGCCCTCGCCGCCTGAGCGAGCCTCGAAGTCTGTCAGCCTGAGCTAGTTTCCGACTCAGTGCCTGGCATCAGCTAGGAAACTTGCTGCGCAGTCATGTCGGGGGACTGCGCGGGACTCTTACTCGACTGGGCCTGTCAGGGGACGCGTGCGTGCGAGCCCTGGGGCCGAGAAAAGCCATAGCGCACTGCACCCGGAGAAGCCCTGGTCTCTCGTCATCGGACGCGGGTTCAATTCCCGCCACCTCCACCACTCCTGTGGTGGTCACGTCACGCTGCTCCACCTCGCAACCACCGAGGGGCGTCCGGTTCGTGCGGGCGCCCCTTCGTCGTGCCCGGGCACGACGAAGGCCCCCGGCACGAGCCGGGGGCCTTCGTCTGACGGTGGGGTCAGGCCTTGTCGGCCGACGCCTCGCCACCGCCGGCGGCCTCGGCCGCCATCTGCTGCTTGATCGGGCCCATGTCGAGCGCCTTGACCTGCTCGATGACGTCCTGCAGCGCCGACTGCGGCAGCGCGCCGGGCTGGGCGAAGACGAGCACGCCCTCCTTGAAGGCCATGAGCGTCGGGATCGACGTGATGTTCGCAGCCTGCGCCAAGCCCTGCTCGGCCTCGGTGTCGACCTTGCCGAACACGATGCCGTCGTTGCCGTCCGAGCTCGAGGCGGAGTCGTAGACCGGGGCGAACTGGCGGCACGGCCCGCACCACGAGGCCCAGAAGTCGACGAGGACGATGTCGTTGTCCAGGACGGTCTTCTCGAAGGTGTCGGAGGTCAGCTCAGTCGTTGCCATGCACGCGTCAACGACCGGGCCGGCAGCGCTATTCCGACGCCATCGGGCGCCCTCGGGCGCCCCACCGGCAGCCTGCGACGACCTGAGGATGCCGGTGGGCGGGGCGTCTCAGTCGGCGTCGACGAGCCGCCAGGTCACCGTCACCGACGCGGTGAAGCCCTGGGACGCGCCCTCGACGGGCATCGGCACGGTCATGGCGGCATCCGCCTTGGCCCGTCGTGCGGTGACCGGGACGGGGCTGTGCATGGCCCCGCCCTCGCCGATCTCGACGACGTCGCCGAGGCGCACCCGTGCGAGCCCGGCGTACTGCTCGGCCTTGGACCGGGCGTCCGCGAACGCACCGTCCCGGGCCTCACGAAGGGCGGGCTCGGGATCCGACACCTCGAGCGTGAGCGAGTCGACGAGCAGCGCGTTGCCGGCCGCCGTGGCCGCCGCCGTGAGGACCCGGCCGGCGCCGTCGACCTCGCGGACGGTCACGCCCAGACGCTGCGACGCCGTGAAGCCGATGGGCCCGTTGCCCTGGTTGTCCCAGCGCTGGTTGACCGAGACCGTCTCTGTGCGCACGTCGCTCGCGTCGACCCCGGCCGACCGCAGGGCCGAGATGACGGCAGCGGTGGACTCCGCCGCCCCGTCGAGCGCCGTGGCCACGTCGGACGAGTCGTGGCCGACCTGGAGGCTGACCCGGACGACGTCGGGGACCGCCGAGGCCCAGCCTGTGCCGCTGACCGTCACCGTGCGCCTGCTCATCGCTGCTCCCTCGTCCGCGGGTCCGCCGTGGTGCACCGTGCTGCACCGTCGTCGCAACCTACCGGCGGAGCGGCTGCGGCGGGCTGCCTACACTGACCGACACCATGGTCAGGACTTCCACTCGCAGCAGCCGCTCCACGGCCGGCGGGGGAGGGCGGACCGGGGGGCGTCGAGGTCTGCTGCACACCGGCCTGGGGCTGGCGGCGGTCGCGCTCGTCGTCGTGCAGCTGCTCGTCCTCTACTGGCCCGTCGTCACCGTCGTCGGGCCGGTCAGCTGGACCGACAAGGTGGTGCACTGCCTCGTCTTCGCCGTGCCGACCCTCGTCGTCGGGCTGGCCCTGCGCCGTGTCGCGCCCGTGGTCCTCGCGTTCGCGGTGCACGCGCCGGTGAGTGAGGTCCTCCAGCACGTCGTGCTGCCCGGTCGCTCAGGCGACCCGTGGGACGCCGTGCTGGACCTCGTGGGCGTCGCGGTCGCCGCCGTCGCGCTCGTGGTCTGGAGCAGGCGCGTCCGCTGGTAGACTTGGGGCATCCGACTCCGAGATCTCCTCGGAACCGATGGACGGGACACGCTCCGCGAGACGCCGAGCGACAGGGCCCGGCCGGCGAGGCGACACCCCCCGGGTGACCACGAAACCGTGGCCCGGGACCCGACGCGGAGCGGATCCGATACCGGGCGGCACGGATGCCGGACCCGGTCCCATCACGGGCGCACAGACGTTGCGCCTGAGGCTCGTCTGGACGGTCGCGGAACGCTCGTGGCTCGAGACGAAGTCTGCTCGAGTCGAAGAGAGTTGAATTCGCATGTCCAAGAACCACCCCGCCGGCGCCGCCAAGAAGGCCCGCTGGAGCACCGCCGACAAGATGGCCCGCACCGACGGCCCCAAGAAGCCGCACCGCGGCCAGTCCGGCCCCGGCCACGCCGGTCGCACCTCACGCCCCGCCTCCAGCGGTTCCACCCACGTCGGTGGCCGCGAGTGGCGCGCCCCCCGTGACGAGCGCGGCACGGACCGTCCCTCGTTCAACCGTGACGACCGTGGCTCGGACCGTGGCGGCTACCAGCGTCGTGACGACCGTCCCTCGTTCAAGCGCGACGACCGTGGCTCGGACCGTGGCGGCTACCAGCGCCGTGACGACCGTCCCTCGTTCAACCGTGACGACCGCGGTTCTGACCGTGGCGGCTACCAGCGTCGCGACGACCGCACCTCGGACCGTGGCGGCTACCAGCGTCGCGACGACCGCCCGTCGTTCAACCGTGACGACCGCGGTTCCGACCGTGGCGGCTACCAGCGTCGCGACGACCGCACCTCGGACCGTGGCGGCTACCAGCGCCGTGACGACCGCCCGTCGTTCAACCGTGACGACCGCGGGGCCCGCCCGTCGTTCAACCGTGACGACCGTGGTTCGGAGCGCTCCTCGGACCGTGGCGGCTACCAGCGCCGTGACGACCGTCCCTCCTTCAACCGTGACGACCGTGGCGCCCGCCCGTCGTTCAACCGCGGCTCCGACCGCACCTCCGACCGCACCTCCGACCGTGGCGGCTTCCAGCGTCGCGACGACCGCCCCTCGTTCCGCCGCGACGACCGCCCGACGGCCGGTGGCGTGAGCTACGAGGACGCCGAGGCCGAGCGCATGGACGCCGACACGTGGGTCAAGTCGACCCGTACGGTCACGGACGGTCCCGTCGAGGTCGCCGGGGACAACGGCTTCGCCGCCCTCGGCATCCCCTCCGCCATCGTCGAGCGCCTCGCCCGTGAGGGGATCACGACGCCGTTCCCGATCCAGACCGCGACGATCCCCGACGCACTCGCGGGCAAGGACGTCCTCGGCCGCGGCCAGACCGGCTCGGGCAAGACGCTCGCCTTCGGCCTGCCCGTCATCACCCGCCTGCTCGAGGCCGGCGCGACCCGCCGCCCCCGCAAGCCGCACGCGCTCATCATGACCCCGACCCGTGAGCTGGCCATGCAGATCTCCGACGCGCTCGAGCCCCTCGTGCACGTCGCCGGCCTGCGCCACAAGCTCGTCGCCGGTGGCCTCAGCTACACGACGCAGATCAACGCCCTCAACAAGGGCGTCGACATCCTCATCGCGACGCCGGGCCGCCTCAACGACCTCATCGAGCGCGGCGCCGTCGAGCTCGACGACATCGCCATCACGGTGCTCGACGAGGCCGACCACATGGCCGAGATGGGCTTCATGGCCGAGATCACGACGAGCCTGAACCTCATCCCCGCCGGTGGGCAGCGCCTGCTCTTCTCGGCGACGCTCGACCGCGGCATCGACCAGCTCGTCGCGACCTACCTCACCGACCCGGTCGTCCACTCGACCGACGACGCCACGGCGTCCGTCGAGACGATGGAGCACCATGTGCTGCTCATCGACCCGCAGCACAAGAAGGTCATCACCGCCGAGGTCGCCAACCGCGAGGGCCGGACCGTCGTCTTCTGCCGCACCAAGCTCGGCGCCGACCGCATCGCGCTCCAGCTGCGAGAGCAGGGCGTCATGGCCGCGGCGCTGCACGGTGGCCTCAACCAGGGCGCCCGCAACCGCGTCCTCGGGGCGTTCCGCGACGGCACCCTGCCGGTGCTCGTCGCGACGGACGTCGCCGCCCGCGGCATCCACGTCGACGACGTCTCGGTCGTCCTGCAGGTCGACCCGCCGGCCGACCACAAGGACTACCTGCACCGCTCGGGCCGCACCGCCCGTGCCGGCGAGAACGGCACGGTCGTGACCCTCGCCCTGCCGCACCAGCGCCGCACGATGGAGCGTCAGCTCAAGGACGCCGGGCTCGACATCTCCCCGGTGCGCGCCACCCCCGGTGACGCCACCATCGCCGCGACCGGTGCGACCCCGCCCTCGGGCGTGGCCATCGACGAGGCCGACTTCACCCGCCTGCTCGCCGGTCCCAAGCCCCAGCGGCGCGGCCCGGCGGGTGCGCGTGGCCCGCGCAGCGGTGCCAGCGGCGGCTACCGCCCGCACCACGCCCGCGCCGGTCGCGAGGGTGGTCACGACGACCGCCGCAACAGCGGCCGCGACTCCTACCGCGGGCGCCCTGACCGCCACGAGCGCGGTGACCGCGGCGACCGCCTCGTCTCGCGCTGGTCGGACGACGGCGGCCGCGGCCGCGGCTGAGCAGAACCCCTCGGCTCGTGTGGAAGGCTGGCACCGTGAGTGCCCCCTTCCACACGAGCCGTCTGCTCGTCGCCACCCCCTCGGTCGAGGGTGAGGTCTTCGGCCGTTCCGTCGTCCTGCTGCTGCACCACGACGACGAGGGCGCCCAGGGGGTCGTGCTCAACAAGCCGCTGGCCGCGCCGGTCGACTCCGTGCTGCCGGGCTGGCAGAAGGTCGTGACCGCGCCGCCCGTCCTCTTCCAGGGCGGCCCGGTGTCGACGAGCTCGGCCCTCGGGCTCGTCACCGTGCCGGGCGACGCCGCCGAGCCGCTCGGCGTCAAGCGCCTCTTCGGCTCCATCGGGCTCGTCGACCTCGACGTGCCCACCCCCGTCGTCGAGGCCGAGCTCGCCGGGATGCGCATCTTCGCCGGCTACGCCGGGTGGGATGCCGGTCAGCTCGAGAACGAGATCGCGCGCGGTGACTGGTACCTCGTCGACGCCGAGGTGGCCGACCCGTTCACCCACGACCCGGAGGGGCTCTGGCGTCGGGTCCTGCGCCGCCAGCGCGACAACCTCGCCTTCGTCGCCAGCTACCCGGCCGACCCCAGCCTCAACTGACGTGCGGGAGTCGCCGTCGGCCACTGACCCGGCCACCCACCCGACCGCACCCACTGGGCCCGGTCCACGCCCCGACGCCAAGCGAGTCGCCTTCGTCGACAGCGGTCTCGGGCTGGTGGGGTACGCCGCGGCCCTGCACGAGGCGGCGCCCGGCATCCGGCTCGTGCTGTCCCTCGACCCGGACCACATGCCGTGGGGGCCGCGCAGCCCGCAGGCGGTGCGCGAACGCGTGCTCGCGGGGGCGCGGGCGGCGCTCGAGCTGCGCCCCGACGCCGTCGTGATCGCCTGCAACACCGCCTCGGTGCACGGGCTCGACGCCGTGCGCGACGAGCTCGAGCCCGACGTGCCGGTCGTCGGCACCGTCCCGGCCATCCGACCGGCGGCGGCCGCGGGCGGACCGGTGGCCGTGTGGGCGACCGCGGCGACGACGGCCAGTGACTACCTCCAGGGGCTGCTCGAGGCCTTCGCCACCGGCACCCTGACCCACCGCGTGGCCGCGCTCGGGCTCGCCGAGGCGGTCGAGTCGGGCGACCTCGACCGGGTCGACGCCTGCATCGCCGCGGCCGCCGCGGCCACGCCGGGCGGCATCCGCGCGCTCGTGCTCGGCTGCACCCACTACGGCCTCGTCGAGAGCCGCATCGCGGCCGCCGTGGGCCCGGGCGTGACGATCTTCGACTCGCCGCATGCCGTTGCCCGCCAGACCCTGCGCCGCCTCGGCCTCGATCCGTCGGCCGCGCCCGTCGCGAGCGGCAGCGCCCCCGACAGCACCGACAGCACCGACAGCACCGACAGCACCGACAACCCTGTCGAGGCGGTCCTGCTCAGCGGCCGGCCGGGGCGGCTGCCCGCCGCGCTCGCGGCCTACCCGGCCGGGGCGCGGCTGCTCGGCGCACAGGCGTCGCGGACACGCCGGGCGCCTACACTGCGGCCATGAGCACGATGCCTCCCGACATGCCGCTCGACCCGTTCGAGCCCCAGCCGCTGCGGGGCACGAGCACCGCGACGATCGAGCGCGAGGAGACGCGCGAGCAGCTGCAGGAGCCCGGCGACCACGAGCGCTTCTCGCACTACGTGCGCAAGGAGAAGATCCTCGAGAGCGCCGTCATGGGCGACCCGGTCGTCGCCCTCTGCGGCAAGATCTGGGTGCCGAGCCGCGACCCGGAGAAGTTCCCCGTCTGCCCCGTCTGCAAGGAGATCTACGAGGGCCTGCGCGAGCCCCAGGACGGTGGCTCCGGCGGCGGGTCGGGCGACGGCTCGGGTGGCGGTTCGGGCGGTTCGGGGGGCGACGCGTAGTTCGCCCTCGGCGCTTGACGGCATCCGGCGACGACCCTGACCGTCTCTTTACCCCAGGCTGGTTCCGGGCTGACGAGGCCGGTGCCAGAGTCCTCCGGGTGGGCGGCCACCTGACCCCGCCCCGTGAGAGAGGACCGTCATGACCATGCTCCGCAAGGCCGCGTTCGCGCTGCCCCTCGCCCTCGCCGCGGCCGCCGTCTCCGTGCCGGCGCACGCCTCACCCGTCCAGCAGGACGCCCCGACCGCCGCCGCCCAGTGCCTCGACCCCGAGGCCGTCGGCGCCCGCGGGACGCAGGGCATGGCCCGCGACCCGCACGAGCTCTCGACCGCCCAGGTCAAGGCGCAGGAGTCCGCGCTGACGAAGGCGCTCGCCGCCAAGGGCCTCGAGCGCTCCGCCTCGGGCGCGCTCGAGCGCACCGCCGAGGGCGGCAAGGCCGGCGCCGTGGCCGCCTTCAGCCCCGCCGTCGTCGACGTCTGGTTCCACACCATCACCAACGGCTCGGCCGGGTCGATCAGCAGCACCCAGATCGCCAACCAGATCAACGTGCTCAACAGCGCCTACTCCGGCACCGGCTTCAGCTTCCGCCTCGCCGGCACCGACGTGACGAGCAACAGCAGCTGGTACACCGTCACCCAGGGCTCGCGGGCCGAGCGCCAGATGAAGTCGGCGCTGCGCAAGGGCGACAAGGGCGACCTCAACCTCTACGCCGCGAACATCGGCCAGGGCCTGCTCGGCTGGGCTACCTTCCCGACCTCCAACATCGGCAGCCAGGACGGCGTCGTCGTGCTGAACGGCTCGCTGCCCGGCGGCTCGGCCACGAACTACAACCAGGGCGACACCGGCACGCACGAGGTCGGCCACTGGCTCGGGCTCTACCACACGTTCCAGGGCGGCTGCACCGGCTCCGGCGACTACGTCTCGGACACCCCGGCCGAGGCCAGCCCCGCCTACGAGTGCCCCACCGGTCGCGACACGTGCACGAGCCCCGGCCTCGACCCGATCAAGAACTTCATGGACTACACGTACGACGCCTGCATGACGACCTTCACGAGCGGCCAGGCCTCGCGCATGCAGTCGTCGTGGACGGCCTACCGCGCCTGAGCAACCCCCCGCACGACCCCGCACGACCTCGGGCCACGCCCCCGTCCGGCGCCACGCGCACCGGGCGGGGGCGTGGACGGAGCACCCCCTCGGACCGGCTAACGTTGTCGGCCTATGAGTTCCGGCGCCGCCTTCCACCTTCCCCCCGCCTTCCCGGAGCGGGCGGCCTGGGGCACCGCCGACAAGCTGCGCGCGTGGCAGCAGGAGGCGCTCGATCGCTACCTCGCCGCCGGCCCCCGCGACTTCCTCGCCGTGGCCACGCCCGGCGCCGGCAAGACGACCTACGCCCTGCGGGTCGCGACCGAGCTGCTCACGGCCGGCGTCGTCGGCCGCATCACCGTCGTCGCCCCGACCGAGCACCTCAAGACCCAGTGGGCCGACGCCGCCGCCCGGGTCGGCATCAGCCTCGACCCGCGCTTCAGCAACAGCGTGGGCCGGCACAGCGACGACTACCACGGCGTCGCCGTCACCTACGCCCAGGTCGCCTCCCGGCCCGCCCTGCACCGTGAGCTGACGACCTCCCGCCCGACCCTCGTCATCCTCGACGAGGTGCACCACGGCGGCGACGCGAAGAGCTGGGGCGACGGCATCCGCGAGGCGTTCGAGCCCGCGACGCGCCGGCTCAGCCTCACCGGCACCCCCTTCCGCAGCGACACCTCGTCGATCCCGTTCGTCACGTACGAGCTCGACGACGAGGGCGCCCTCGTCAGCAGCAGCGACTACACCTACGGGTACGCCGAGGCGCTGCGCGACGGCGTCGTGCGCCCGGTGCTCTTCATGGCCTACGGCGGCAGCATGCGCTGGCGCACCAAGGCCGGTGACGAGCTCGAGGCCCGCCTCGGCGAGCCGTTGACGAAGGACATGGTCGCCCACGCGTGGCGCACCGCCCTCGACCCCAAGGGGGAGTGGGTGCCCGCCGTGCTGGCCGCCGCGGACCGTCGCCTCACCGAGGTGCGCCGGCACGTCGAGGATGCCGGTGGGCTCGTCATCGCGTCGAACCAGACCCAGGCGCGGGCCTACGCGAGCCTGCTGGCCGGCCTGACGGGCGAGAAGCCCACCGTCGTGCTCTCCGACGACGCCGGCGCCTCGCAGCGCATCGAGACCTTCGCCGCCGGCCGCGACCGGTGGATGGTCGCGGTGCGCATGGTCTCCGAGGGCGTCGACGTGCCGCGCCTCGCCGTCGGGGTCTACGCCACCTCGACGAGCACCCCGCTCTTCTTCGCCCAGGCCGTCGGCCGCTTCGTGCGCGCCCGGAGGCGCGGCGAGACGGCGTCGGTGTTCCTGCCCTCGGTGCCCGTCGTGCTCGACCACGCCGCCCGCCTCGAGGAGCAGCGCGACCACGTGCTCGACCGGCGCCCGGCGGGCGAGGGCGACGGCATCGGCGAGCTGTGGGCCCAGGAGCAGTCGCTGCTCGACGAGGCGAACCGGGCCGAGAAGGCGAGCGGGGCCCTCGACGAGGGCCGCTTCGAGGCGCTCGAGTCGGACGCCCACTTCGACCACGTGCTCTTCGACAAGCAGCAGTGGGGCCTGCACGCCCAGGTCGGCTCCGACGACGAGCAGGAGTACCTCGGGCTGCCCGGCCTGCTCGAGCCCGACCAGGTCTCCGCGCTGCTCGGCGAGCGGCAGAAGGCCCAGCGCCGCCGCAGCCCCGCGACCTCCGGGACCGCCGCGGCCGCCACGGGCCCGACCCCCGTCGCCGCTCACCGGGCGCTCGCCGCCCAGCGCAAGGAGCTCAACCAGCTCGTCGCCGCCTTCGCCCGCCAGAAGGGCTACCCGCACGCCAACGTGCACCTCGACCTGCGCCGAGCGTGCGGCGGCCCCGACCTCGCCGCGGCGAGCTCGGAGCAGGTCACCGAGCGCATCGCCACCGTGCGCCGCTGGCTCGTCGGCCGTCGCTGACGTCGCCGGCACCGCCACGACGGGTCCCGGTCGCACCACCCCGGACGCGCCGGGCCCGTTCACCCACCGGACGCCCCGCCGACGGCCTCCGGTCGGCACTCGGACGGCGGGCGGGCCCGTTCCGGGGTTATCGTCGACCCTTGTGCGCCTCGGGGGGCGTGCCCGGGCGCTCGCCCGGACCCGCCTGACACGCCGACACGGCGACGCAGTGCACCGCTCCGACCGAGCGCACGACAGACCTGCCCACCCGGCACCGACCGACGAAGGACGACATGAGCACCGACGCCCGTAGCTCCAAGACCGACCGCGCCACCGAGACCGGCGCCACCCGCCGCCAGTTGCTCGCCCTCGCCGCCGTCGGCGGCGCCGGTGCGGTCGCCGTCGCCGGGGGCGCCACGGCGACCGCCGCCGACCGCCGCACCGACCCCAACCGCAGCGCCCGCACCGACGTCGCGCGCATCACCGTGCTCGGTACGACCGACCTGCACGGCAACGTCTACAACTGGGACTACTTCAAGAACGCCCCCTACAGCGACAGCGCCGGCAACAACATCGGCATCGCGAAGGCCGCGACGATCATCAAGACCGTCCGCAGCGTCGTCGGGGCCGGCACGTGCGTGACCCTCGACGCCGGCGACACGATCCAGGGCACCCCGCTCGCGTACTACTTCGCCAAGATCGACCCCATCACGCAGGGCGCCACCCACCCGATGGCCGCCGCGATGAACAAGGTCGGCTACGACGCCGCCGCGCTCGGCAACCACGAGTACAACTACGGCCTCGACACCCTCCGCGCGTTCGAGAAGCAGCTGAACTTCCCGCTCCTGTCGGCCAACTCCGTCGACTGGCACACCCGGGCCCCCGTCTTCGAGCCGTGGGTCATCAAGACGGTTCAGATCACGGGCCGCAAGCCGATCCGCGTCGGCATCCTCGGCCTCGTCACCCCCGGAGTCGCGATCTGGGACAAGGCCAACGTCGAGGGCAAGGTCCGCTTCCCCGGCATCGTCGAGCAGGCGCGCAAGTTCGTGCCCAAGCTGCGCCAGGCCGGTGCCGACGTCGTCATCGTCTCGTGCCACTCCGGCGCCGACACGTCCTCCTCCTACGGCGACGCGCTGCCGTGGCCCGAGAACGCCAGCACGCTGCTCGCCGAGCAGGTGCAGGGCATCGACGCCATCCTCGTCGGCCACGCCCACAAGGAGATCCCGCAGCGCTTCGTCACGAACACGAAGACCGGCCGCCAGGTGCTGCTGTCGGAGCCGCTCTACTGGGGCATGCGCGTCACCGAGATGTCGATCGACCTCGAGCTGCGTCGCGGCGCGTGGAAGGTCACCGGCTCGAGCGCGATGCTCTACAACGCCAACGAGGTCGACGAGGACCCCGCCGTCGCCAAGGCCGTCGCCCGCTCGCACGCCAAGGTGCTCACCTACGTCAACTCCGTCGTCGGCACGAGCACCGCGGCCATGTCGGCCGCCACCTCGCGCTACGAGGACACCGCCGCCATCGACTTCATCAACTACGTGCAGGCGGATGCCGTCAAGGCGGCCCTTGCAGGGACGCCGCAGGCCGACCTGCCCGTGCTCTCGATCGCCGCGCCGTTCAACAAGGCGGCCGCCATCCCCGCCGGCGAGGTGACCGTCCGCGACGTCGCCGGGCTCTACATCTACGACAACACCCTCCTCGGCATCACGCTCACCGGCGCGCAGGTCAAGGACTACCTCGAGCAGTCGGCGACCTACTTCAAGCAGGTCAGCGGCACCGGGCCGTTCACGCCCGACCAGCTGACCAACGCCGTCACCCCGACCGCGCCCGGCGGCACCCCCGACTACAACTACGACATCATGGCCGGGCTCGACGCCGACCTCACGTACGCGATCGACGTCGCCAAGGCGCCCGGGTCGCGGATCACCGACCTCGCCTACGCCGGCGAGCCGATCGACCCCGCAGCGCAGTTCGTCATCGCCATCAACAACTACCGGCAGTCCGGCGGCGGCAACTTCCCGCACGTCAAGACCGCACCCGTCGTCTACAACCGGCAGATCGAGATCCGCCAGCTGCTCATCGACTGGGTCACGGCCAACGGGACGATCGACCCGGCATCCTTCTCGAGCCTCGACTGGAAGCTCGTGAGCGACGGGGCCGACATCACCGTCACCGACTGACCCGGACGCCCCTCCGACGACGAGAGGCCCCACCCGAGCACCCGGGTGGGGACTCTCGTCGCGTCAGGCGCCGACGAGCACCCGGTGGCCCCACGCGGGGAGGGTGAACGACTGGCCCTGCTGCAGCTGCACCGCCTCGCCGTCGAAGGCGTCGACCCACGCGCCGGCCTGCGGGCCGTCGCCGAGCACGACGGTGATCTCGGCGTCGGTGAAGTTGAACGCCCCGAACACGCGGTCGTCGTCGACGCGGCGCACGAAGCTGAGCACCTTCGACTCGGCGTCGTTCGGCACGCGCACCATGCGACCGCCCCACGCGCCGTTCCACAGCGCCGGGTGCGCCTTCTTCAGGGCGAACAGCGTGCGGTAGAGCTCACCCTGCGGGTCGTCGCGCCACTCGATCTCGTCCTTGTCGAAGAAGACGAGGCGACGGTCGCTGCCGGCCTCCTGCCCGTTGTAGACGAGTGGCATGCCCTCGCCGACGACGGACAGCACGATCGCGGCCTCGAGGGCGTCGCCGAACTGCTCGTACTCGGTGCCCTCCCACGCGTTCTTGTCGTGGTTGCTGACGAAGGTCATGCGGATGGCGTCGCGCTGCCAGGCGCGGTCGTTCCACGCGTAGTAGACCTTGAGCGCCTCGACGTCGGCCTCGCCGTGGGCGATCTTGTGCATCGTCTCGTTCCAGCTCCACGCGTACGTCATGTCGAACGCGCGGGTGTGCAGGTCGCGCGTCTCCCACTCGGCGAGCATGAACACCGGCTTGATCTCGTCGAGCTCGCGGCGCGCGTTCTCCCAGAAGTCGACCGGCACGTATCCGGCCACGTCGCAACGGAACCCGTCGACGTCGGCCTCGCGCACCCAGTACGTCATGGCCGCCGTCATGTACTCGCGCAGCCCCGGCTGGTCGTAGTCGAGGTCGATGACGTCGTCCCAGTCCCACCACGGCGTGGGGCAGAAGTCGCCCTTCCAGTCGCGGGCGTACCAGTCGGGGTGCTGCTCGACGAGGACGTTGTCCCAGGCGGTGTGGTTGGCCACCCAGTCGAGGATGACGTGCAGCCCCAGCCCGTGCGCGGTGTCGACGAAGTGGCGCAGGTCGCCCAGGTCGCCGAACTCGGGGTTGACGGCGAGGTAGTCCTTGACGGCGTACGGGCTGCCGAGCCGCCCCTTGCGGTTGAGCTCGCCGATGGGGTTGACCGGCATGAGCCACACGATGTCGACGCCGAGCTCACGCAGCCGCGGCAGGTGCGCCTCGGCGGCCCGGAAGGTGCCCTCGGGCGTGAACTGGCGCTGGTTGACCTGGTAGATCGTCGCGTCGCGCGACCACTCCGGGTGGGTCAGCTGCACGGGCCGGGCGGGCTCGTAGGGGCCGGTCCGGCGGCTGCCGTCCGTCGGGCTCGGGGTCACAGGGTCGGCGGTCACGGTGTTCGCGGGCTCCTCGGGTCGACGGTGGCGGTGGCGTTGGCGGTGCGGCGGTGCGGGCTGATTCTCGCGGATGCCGGGTGGCCCGGTCGCGGGCGTCCGCGCGTGCCGTACCCCCGCCCGCCCCGTCCGCCCCGTCAGCCCCCGTCAGCCCTCGCCGGCCGGCAGCAGCGACTGCACGAGCGGCCCGGTGCGGGCCTCGATGCGGCTGACGAGCGAGATCGTCGTCGAGGCCCGGCTGACGTGGCTGTCGTCGACGACCCGGTCGATCACCCGCTGGAGGTCGGCGTTGTCGCGCCCGACGATGCGGATGAGCAGGTCGCCGGCGCCGGTGATCGTGTGCGCCTCGAGCACCTCGGGGATGGCCCGCAGGTGCTCGACGACGGGCTCGCTGCCCTGACCCTGCCGGATCTCGAGGGTGCAGAAGGCGGTGACGGGGAAGCCGAGGGCGGCGGGGTCGACCTGCGGACCCATCGAGCGCAGCACGCCGCGGCGCTGCAGCCGGTCGAGCCGGGCCTGCACCGTGCCGCGGGCCACGCCGAGGCGCCGCGAGGCACCGAGCACGCCCACCCCCGGCTCCTGTTGAAGCAGCAGCACGAGTCGGCAGTCGAGAGCGTCGGTGGGGGACTCAGCGGACGGCGACGGCATGGACAGATTGTCGGCTGCGACCCGGCATCCGGTCAACAGATTGATCATCGTGACCAGCCACTCGCGCGACTGTTGACCAGTGGCAGGCGTGGGCCCCACTCTCGGGCCATGACCGACACGATGCCGTCCCGGACCGCCGACCTCACCGACCAGGAGCGCGAGGCCCAGCTCGACCTCGAGCAGCTGAAGCAGCTCGTGGGCCTCGTCGAGTACGACGAGGAGGCCGACGTCTTCCCGGTCACCGGGTGGGACGCCATCGTCTTCGTGTCGGGCAACGCCACCCAGAGCGCGCACTACTACCAGTCCGCGTGGGGCATGCAGCTCGTCGCCTACTCCGGGCCCGAGAACGGCAACCGCGACCACAAGGCGTTCGTGCTGCGCAGCGGGTCGATCCGCTTCGTCGTCAAGGGCGCGGTCGACCCCGACAGCCCGCTGGCCGACCACCACCGCCGCCACGGCGACGGCGTCGTCGACATCGCCCTCGAGGTGCCCGACGTCGACCGGTGCGTCGCCCAGGCCCGCCGTGCCGGCGCGACCGTGCTCGAGGAGCCCGCGAACCACACCGACGAGCACGGCACCGTGCGCGTCGCGGCCATCGCGACGTACGGCGAGACCCGCCACACCCTCGTGCAGCGCACCGTCGACGGCCAGACCTACGCCGGGCCCTACCTGCCCGGCTACGCGCCGACGACCTCGACGCACGTCCCGCGGGAGGGCCAGCCGAAGCGGCTCTTCCAGGCCCTCGACCACATCGTCGGCAACGTCGAGCTCGGCCACATGGACGAGTGGGTCGGCTTCTACAACCGTGTCATGGGCTTCGTGAACATGGCCGAGTTCATCGGCGACGACATCGCCACCGACTACTCCGCCCTCATGAGCAAGGTCGTCGCCAACGGCAACCACCGGGTCAAGTTCCCCCTCAACGAGCCGGCCGTCGCGAAGAAGAAGAGCCAGATCGACGAGTACCTCGAGTTCTACCGCGGCGCGGGGGCCCAGCACCTCGCCGTCGCGACGAACGACATCCTCGCCTCCGTCGACGCGCTGCGCGCCAACGGCGTCGAGTTCCTCGACACCCCCGACAGCTACTACGAGGACGCCGAGCTGCGCGAGCGCATCGGCGAGGTGCGCGTGCCGATCGACGAGCTGCAGAAGCGCAGCATCCTCGTCGACCGCGACGAGGACGGCTACCTCCTGCAGATCTTCACCAAGCCGCTCGGCGACCGGCCGACGGTCTTCTTCGAGCTCATCGAGCGCCACGGCTCGCTCGGCTTCGGCAAGGGCAACTTCAAGGCGCTCTTCGAGGCCATCGAGCGCGAGCAGGACAAGCGCGGCAACCTCTGAGGTGACGCTGCCGGCTCATGGCACAGTTGAGCCATGAGCCAGCAGCCCTCCGGGTGGTACGACGACCCGAGCAACCCCGACCTGATCCGCTACTGGGACGGGGTGACCTGGAGCAACCACACGGCGCCGAAGAAGTCGCCGACCCTGTCACGGACCCCGACGGCCTCGCTGCCGCAGCAGGACGGTCCGTCGCAGGGTGGCCGGGTGCAGAGCGGGCAGGGTGGGCAGGTCGGTCAGGGTGGCCAGGACGCCGGGCGCCCGCCGATGCCGCAGGGCAGCGGGTGGGATGCCGGTCACGGCGGTCCGCAGCAGCCGTCGGGTCAGCCGTCGGCGCCGCAGTACCCGGGCTGGGGTGGGCAGGGTCAGCAGCAGGGCTGGGGTGGGCAGGGCCAGCAGGGTCAGCAGGGCTACCCCGGCGCGCCCGGCTACCCGGGTGCCCCCGGGGGTGCGGCCAACTGGATGAGCTCGATCAAGACGACCGCCGACGGGGTGCCGCTCGCGTCGTGGGGCCGGCGCCTCGGGGCCTGGGTCATCGACGGGGTCATCCTCGTCATCCTCACCTTCTTCCTCTGGCGCCTACTCGCGCCGGAGGTGTTCACCGAGCTCAGCCGCATGGTCGACGTCGCCTCGACGGGTGACCAGGCGCAGCTCGAAGAGGCGACCCGCCAGATGACCGACGTCGTCAACGCGGCCTCGCTGAAGACCGGCATCGCCCAGTTCGTCCTCGTCTTCGTCTACTGCATCGCGTTCTGGACGACGACCGCGCAGACGCCCGGCAAGATGGCGGTCGGCATCAGCGTCCGCCGGGCCGACCGGCCGGGCCCGCTCGACCTCGCGACCGCCGTGCGGCGCCGGGTCCTCAGCCTCCTCGGGCTCGTCCCCGGCATCGGGGTGCTGTGGGGGCCGCTGTCGGTCCTCGACGGCCTGTGGCCGCTGTGGGACGACAAGCGCCAGGCGCTGCACGACAAGATCGGCCGGACGCAGGTCGTCGTCGGCAAGCAGCCGCGCAACCGGTCGTGACGCCACGCCGAGCCCGCTGACGCAGACCCGGGCCCGCCCACCCCGTCAGTACATCGACGGGAGGGCGGGCCTGATGCGTCCGGTGACCTCGCCGAGCCCGACCCGTCCGTGGCCACCGGGACCGGCCGCCCAGGCGGTCATCGTCACGACGTCGCCGTCCTCGAGGAAGCCCCGCGTCGTGCCGTCGGCGAGCGTGACCGGCTCGGTGCCGTTCCAGGTCAGCTCGAGCAGGCTCCCGACGGTGTCGCGCCCCGGCCCGCTGATGGTGCCGGAGCCGAAGAGGTCGCCGGGTCGCACCGAGGCGCCGTTCACCGTGAGGTGGGCCAGCATCTGCTCGGGCGACCAGTACAGCTCGCGGCTCTCGGGCCGCGAGACGACGGTGTCGCCGAGCGAGACCTCGAGGTGAAGGTCGAGCCCCGACACCTCGCCGCGCAGGTAGGGCAGCGGCTCGGGGTCCTGGGCCGGCAGCGGGACGCGGGCGCCGACGAGGGCGTCGAGCGGGGTCACCCACGCCGACACCGACGTCGCGAACGACTTGCCGAGGAAGGGCCCGAGGGGCACGTACTCCCACGCCTGGATGTCGCGGGCGCTCCAGTCGTTGAGCAGCACGACGCCGAAGAGGTGCTCGCCCGCCCGGTCGACCCCGACGCGCTCGCCCAGGCCGGTCGCGCCACCGACGACGAACCCGAGCTCGGCCTCGATGTCGAGGCGCACGCTGGGGCCGAACACCGGCGCCGGGTCGGCCGGGCCCTTGCGCTGGCCGGTGGGGCGCACGACGTCGGTGCCCGAGACGACGACCGTGCCGGCCCGCCCGTGGTACCCGATCGGCAGGTGCCGCCACGCCGCCGGGAGGGCGGGGGAGTCGGGTCGGAAGATGCGCCCGACGTTGGTCGCGTGGTGCTCGGCGGCGTAGAAGTCGACGTAGTCGGCCACCTCCACGGGCAGGTGCAGCGTCACGTCCTCGAGGCGGTGCAGGTGCGGCTCGGCGAGCTCGCGGTGCACCTCGTCCGTCAGCACCTCGGTCAGCCACCGCCGCGCGATGCTCCACGCCGGTCGGCCGAGGGCGAGGAAGGCGTTGAGGCTCGGCGTCAGCCAGGCCGCCGCGAGGTCGGGCCCGTCGCCCACGAGCCCAGCCTGGCGCCCGAGGTCGGCGGCGGCGCCGGCGTCGAGCACGTGGTCGCCGACGCGGACCCCGACGCGCGGCTCGCCACCGGGAGGCGAGAAGACGCCCATGGCGAGCGTCTGCACCCCGAAGGGGTGCCCGTCGGCGCCGAGCACCCAGCAGGTGGCGGGTCGAGGCGTGCTCAGGGGGTCGGTCACGGTTGGGCTCCTCCGGTCGGCAGCAGCCCCAGGGCCTCGAGCTCGCCCAGGGGGTCGGTGACGCCGCAGCAGCCGTACGAGACGAACGTCTCGCGCAGCCGCTCGGCGGCGGGGTCGTCGATGCGGGCGGCGGCGCCGGCGAGCAGCTCGGTGCTGCGCTCGCGCAGGATGCCGGCCAGCTCGTCGGCCTCGGCGCCCCCCAGCGCCTCGTGCACGGCGACGACGACGTTGAGCAGTCCGTGCTGCGGCTCGCCGTCGTGGTCGGCGCGCACGACGTGGTGCAGCCCGCCGGTCAGCTTGATGGACAGCCCCCGCAGCACGACGTCGTCGAGCACCCGCCCCACCGTGGCCTCGTCGGGCCAGGGCCACGTCGGGGTCGCCCCGGTGCGGAACTTCACCGTCACGTCGGCCTCGTCGTCGACGGCGGCCGCGACCTCGTCGAGCGCGGCCCGTCGGGCCTCGCCGCGGCCGACCTCGAGGGCGACGGGCACCTCCAGGTCGAGGGCCGCCTGCCAGCCCGGGTCCGCACCGAGCTCGACACCTGTCACGACGACGCGCTCGTCGTCACGCAGCACGTCGACGGCCGCCCGCAGGGGGGCGAGCGGGTCGGCGGTCGCGAGCCGCAGGACGAGCGCCACCTCGAGCGGCTCCGTCGCCGTGCGCGGGTCCGCGGCGGCGAGCGCCGCCACCTCCGCCGCGGCCGTGGCGGGCACGAGCAGCGGCCCGACGAAGGGTCCGTGGGCGGTGGGGCGCCGGTCGAGGTGGTCGGCGACGGCGCGGGGCAGCGGCGCGAGACCGGGTGGGAACACGGCGGCGTCGTCGACGAGGCGGCTCCACAACGGCGTCCTTGACATGACGGGCAGGCTAGCCGACCCTCGGGGGAGGCGACACCACAGCGATACACCGGTGTCCGCTGGGCGGACGCCACCCGGCATCCGGGCCACACCCCCGCGCGAGCGGACGACGACGTCGAGGCAGGCACGCATGGCGCACTACCAGGCGATGGGCAGCATCCCGCCCAAGCGGCACACGCAGCACCGCCGACCCGGTGCCGACGGCGCGCCCGGCGAGCTCTACTACGAGGAGCTCATGGGCGAGGAGGGCTTCAGCTCGGACAGCTCGCTGCTGTACCACCGCAACATCCCCTCGACGACCGTCGCGTCGGCGGTGTGGGAGCTGCCCGACCAGTCGACGACCCCCAACCACCCCCTCACCCCGCGCCACCTCAAGCTGCACGACCTCTTCGACGCGGATGCCGTGGAGCGCGCCGACGTCGTCACCGGGCGCCGCCTCGTGCTCGGCAACGGCGACGTGCGCCTGTCGTACATCGTCGCCGCGCGCCCGAGCCCCTGGTACCGCAACGGGATCGGCGACGAGTGCGTGTACGTCGAGCGCGGCGCGGCCCGGGTGGAGACCGTGTTCGGGGCCTTCGACGTCGCCGAGGGCGACTACGTCGTCATCCCACGGGCCACGACCCACCGGTGGCTGCCCGTCGTCGACGCCGAGCAGCCGCTGCGGGCCTACTGCATCGAGGCCAACAGCCACATCGCGCCGCCCAAGCGGTACCTCAGCACGTACGGCCAGCTGCTCGAGCACGCGCCCTACTGCGAGCGCGACCTGCGGGTGCCGCAGGGGCCGCTGCTCGCCGAGGACGTCGGCGCCGACCCCGACGAGCGCACCGACGTGCTCATCAAGCACCGCGGCAGCGGGCCGGGCGGGCTGGCCGGCACCGTGCACACGCTGCCCTTCCACCCGCTCGACGTCGTCGGCTGGGACGGCTGCCTCTACCCCTACGTGCTCAACGTGCGCGACTTCGAGCCGATCACCGGCCGCGTGCACCAGCCGCCGCCCGTGCACCAGGTCTTCGAGGGCTGGAACTTCGTCGTCTGCAACTTCGTGCCGCGCAAGGTCGACTACCACCCGCTCTCGATCCCGGTGCCCTACTACCACTCCAACGTCGACAGCGACGAGATCATGTTCTACGTCGACGGCGACTACGAGGCCCGCAAGGGCTCGGGCATCGGCAAGGGGTCGGTCTCGGTGCACCCGGGCGGCCACCCGCACGGTCCGCAGCCCGGCGCGACCGAGGGCTCGATCGGGGCCGAGTTCTTCGACGAGCTCGCCGTCATGGTCGACACCTTCCGCCCGCTCGAGCTGGGGGAGGGCGGCACGGCCGTCGACGACGGCGCCTACGCCATGTCGTGGGCCCGCACCGCCGGCAAGGACGTCGGCGCCTCAGGGGCCGCTGGGGGCGCCGGGGGCGCGGATGACGGCGGGGCCTGACGCGGGGTCCGAGGTCGGGCCAGAGGGAGGCGCGTCGTCGCGCACCCTCGACCGGGGCCTGCGGGTGCTCGAGGTGCTCGCCGGACCGGATGCCGGTGCCGGCCTGAGCGTCACCGAGCTGGCCGCCGCTGTCGGGGTGGGACGGCCGGCTGTCTACCGCCTCGTCGCGACCCTCGAGGAGCACCGGCTCGTGTCGCGCGACGGCGCGCGAATCCGGCTGGGAGCCGGTCTGGTCCGGCTGGGGGCCGCCGCCGCTCCGGTGGTGCGCGCCGGCGCCCTGCCGGTGCTGCGACGCCTCGCCGAGGCGACGGGTGCGACCGCCCACCTCACCGTCGTCGAGGGCGAGCGGGCCGTCGCCCTCGTCGTCGTCGAGCCGACCTGGACCGACCTGCACGTCGCCTACCGCTCGGGCACCCGGCATCCGCTCGACCAGGGCGCCGCCGGACGGGCCATCCTCGCCGGTCGTCGTGGTCGCCTGGGCCCGGTGCGCAGTGACGGCGAGCTGCAGACCGGTGCCCACGGCGTCGCCGTGCCGGTCGTGGGCCCCGACGTCGAGCGCGGCGAGGTGCTCGGCTCGGTCGGGGTCGTCTCGCTGCAGCCGCTCGACCCCGGGGTCGACGTGCTGCTCGTCGGCGCCGCCGCCGAGCTGGGCCCCGTGCTGCGCTGACCCGCTCCCGAGGGGTGGGCAGTTTCCCCGTTTTCGGGACACGGGGGTCCGCTGTCCCCTATATCGGTCACAGGCGCTCAATGGTGAGCGTCCAGACAGTTAGGGGAACCCTCATGGGAGTCAGACGACTGCTCGTCGCGGTGGCCACGGCCGCCCTCCTCGTCCCGGCCACGGCGGCGGTCGCCGCCGCCGCACCGGCCAACGACACCGCGGGCGGCGCGCGCGCCCTCGCCGCCCTGCCGAAGACCGTCACGCAGAACACGACGACCGCGACGACCGACGCCCTCGACGCCGAGCTCAACGCCCAGTGCGGCGCGCCGGCCACCAACGGCAGCGTGTGGTTCAGGGTCGTCGACAAGACGGGCGCCGGACTGCTCGTCGACACCACCGCGTCCGACTACAGCGCGGGCATCATGATCGTCGCGGGCGACCCGTCCGACGGCGGTCAGCTCGTCGCCTGCGGCCCTGGCCTCTCGGCCACGCGGGGCGAGCCGGGGACGACGTACTGGGTCATGGCCTTCTCGGACACGCCCTCGGTCACAGGTGGCACCCTCAAGGCCACCTTCTCCGAGGCGCCGCCGGCCCCGACCGCCGCGCTCACCGTCAACCGCAACGCCGTCGCCACGCGTGACGGCAGCCTGCGGCTCAAGGGCACGTACTCGTGCACCAACGCCGACGGCTACCAGAGCGACATCGAGGGCCTGGTCCAGCAGCGTGCCGGACGCCTGAAGATCAACGGCTTCTTCTTCGTCAACCCGATCGTCTGCGACGGCAAGACGCGGAAGTGGAACGCCCTGGCCACGAGCGACAACGGCTACTTCGACGCCGGCAAGGCGACGACGGCGTCGATCATCTTCGCCTGTGGCGCGCTGGAGTGTGCGGCCGAGCCCGTCGAGCGGACGCTGGTCGTCACCCGCGGCTGGTCCTGACCGACTCGGCACCACCCCGTCGAGAGGGCGCGTAGCACCCGTCGAGTGGTCACCCGTGACCACTCGACGGGGTCGAAGCGCCCTCTCGACGGGGTCAGTCGGGGACGACGGGGGTGCCGACGGCGCGCACCCCGGAGCCGGCCAGCTGGGCCAGCGCCGCGTCGGTCGTGGCCCTGGCCACGCCTGCGGTGAGGTCGAGTAGCACCGTCGGCTCGAACCCCTCTCGCTCGGCGTCGAGCGCGGTGGCCCGCACGCAGTGGTCGGTCGCGATGCCGGCGATGTCGACCCGGGCCACCTGGTGGTCGCGCAGCCAGTCGGCCAGCGACGCGCCGGCCTCGCCGGCCTCGTCGTCACCGGCGTCGTCACCCGGTCGGCCGGCATCCCGACCCTCGAACCCGCTGTAGGCGGCGGCGTGCTCGCCCTTGCGGAACACGGCCTCGACCCGCTCGAGCGCCGGGCCCAGCGCCGGGTGGAAGCCGGCGCCCTCGCTGCCGGCGACGCAGTGCACCGGCCACGAGTCGACGTAGTCGGGGGTGTCGCTGAAGTGGTCGCCCGGGTCGACGTGCCAGTCGGCGGTCGCGACGACGTGGTCGTAGAGGTCGGTGTGCTCGGTGACGTGGCGGCTGACGTCGGCGGCCACGGCGGCGCCGCCCGCGACGGCGAGCGAGCCGCCCTCGCAGAAGTCGTTCTGGACGTCGACGATGACGAGCGCCCTCTTGTACGAGGGGATCTCGCTGGTCTCGGTGGTCACGCGTGCTCCTGCTCGTAGACGGTGGGGATGACGGGCTCGCCGCGGCTCAGCTGCCGCGCGGCCCGCGGCAGCTCGTCGCGCGAGGCGGCGTGCCGGGCCCGTGCCTCGTGGATGTCCTGGTGGTCGACGACGTCACCGTCGCGCACGAGCTCGACCATGAGGGGCCGGTCGTCGCCGTCGTCGACCGGGTGCTCGCCGATGCCGATGACCTCGGCCTGCGCCACACCCTCGGGGCTGCGGCGGCGCAGCGCCCACTTGCGCCCGCCGACCGACGTCTTGTCCTTGCTCTTCTTCGCCACCGGGGCCAGCCGGCCGGACGCGTCCTCGCGCTGAACGAGCTTGTAGACCATGGATGCCGTCGGGGCCCCCGAGCCGGTGACGAGCGCCGTGCCGACGCCGTACCCGCTGACCGGCCCGGCGGCGAGCCCGGCGATGGCGTACTCGTCGAGGTCGGAGGTGACGATGATCTTCGTGTCGTGGTTGCCGGCGGCGTCGAGCTGGTGGCGCACCTCCGTCGCCTGGATGAGCAGGTCGCCGGAGTCGAGCCGTACGGCGCCGAGCTCGGGCCCGGCGATCTCGAGGGCGAGGTCGACGGCGGTGCGCACGTCGTAGGTGTCGACGAGCAGCGTCGTGCCGCGACCGAGCGACTCGACCTGGGCGGTGAACGCCTCGCGCTCGCTGTCGTAGAGCAGGGTGAAGGCGTGCGCGGCCGTGCCGGTCGTGGGGACCCCGTGCCGGCGCCCGGCCTCGAGGTTGCTCGTCGCCTCGAAGCCGGCGACGTATGCGGCCCGGGCGGCGGCGACCGCCGCCTCCTCGTGGGTGCGCCGGCTGCCCATCTCGATGCAGGGCCGGTCGCCGGCCGCCGACGTCATGCGCGAGGCCGCCGACGCGATCGCCGTGTCGTGGTTGAGGATCGACAGGGCGAGGGTCTCGAGCACGACACCCTCGGCGAAGCTCGACTCGACGACGAGCACGGGGGAGCCGGGGAAGTAGCACTCGCCCTCGGCGTAGCCGCTGACCTGGCCGCTGAAGCGGTAGCCCTCGAGCCAAGCCACCGTCTCGGCGTCGACCACCCTCGTGTCGCGCAGGAAGCGCAGCTCGTCGTCGCCGAACCGGAAGGTCTCGAGCGCCTCGAGGAAGCGCCCGGTGCCGCCGAGCACGCCGTAGCGCCGCCCGTCCGGAAGCCGCCGGGCGAAGGCCTCGAAGACGCAACGCCGTCGGGCCTCTCCCGACCGCAGCGCCGCCTGCAGCATCGTCAGCTCGTAGTGGTCGGTCAGAAGGGCGGTGCTCACGGTCATCACCCTACGGCGGCGGTCCTAGGGTGGTCGCGTGCCGTCACCGCTGCTCACGATCGCCCCCGCCACGGAGGAGACCCTCGAGGAGGTCACCTCGACCGACGAGGTCACCAGCCCCGACCTGCCCTGGGTGACGATCGTCTGGAACGACCCCGTCAACCTCATGACCTACGTGACGTGGGTGTTCGAGACGTACTTCGGCTACACCCGCACCAAGGCCGAGAAGCTCATGATGGACGTGCACCTCGAGGGGCGGGCCGTCGTGTCGAACGGCCCCCGCGAGAAGATGGAGCGCGACGCCGAGGCCCTGCAGGGGTACGGCCTCTGGGCGACCTTCGAGAAGGACTCCTGATGGCCCGTGCCTTCCGCCCCCGCGGCGACCGCCACGTCGCCGTCCTCGACGCCACCGAGCGGGCCGTCGTCGGCGGCCTCATGGAGCAGACCCGCGACATCCTCGCCCCCGAGGTCGAGCCGACCGGTGACGTCTTCGCCGACCTCGCCGCCTCCATGGGTGTCTCGCTCGCGCCGGGCGACCAGTCGCCTGACGACGACTCGCCCGAGTCGGATGCCGGTGGGCCGGCCCCGCGCGACCCCGCCCTCGACCGCCTCCTGCCGACGGCCCACCGGGGCGACGACCAGGTGGCGGCCGAGTTCCGGCGCCTCACCGAGGAGGGCCTGCGCCAGCGCAAGAGCGGCAACCTCGACGTCGCCATGCGGGCGCTCGCCGAGGCGCGCGACGACCGCGTCAGCCTCGACACCGGCACCGCACCCGCCTTCCTCATGGCCCTGACCGACGTGCGCCTGCTGCTCGGCGAGCGGATGGGCATGCGCACCGAGGAGGACGCCGAGCGGCTGCACGCGGCGATGGCGACGATCGGCGACGACGACCCCCTCGGCTACGCGATGGCCTGGTACGACTTCCTCACCTGGCTGCAGGAGTCGCTGACGCAGTCGCTCATGGGCGAGGCGCCCGGCGAGGGCGACGAGGACGCCGACGACGACACCGATGACGACTCCGATGACGACTCCGACGACCCAGACGGGACGCGACCCGGCGTCGGCGGCGTCTCCTAGGCTCGGCCCCGTGGAGGTCACCGTCGTCGGCTGCTCGGGCTCGTTCGCCGGGCCCGACTCGCCCGCGTCGAGCTACCTCGTGCGGGCCGAGCACGAGGGGCGCACCTGGGCGGTCGTACTCGACCTCGGCAACGGCGCCCTCGGCGCGCTGCAGCGCCACCTCGACCCGGCCGACGTCGACGCCGTGCTGCTCAGCCACCTGCACGTCGACCACTGCGTCGACGTCTGCGGCCTCTACGTGCTGCTCACCTACCACCCGAGCTCACCGGGGCCCCGCCGCGCCGACCGGCTACCGGTGCACGGCCCCGCCGGGGCCGGCGAGCAGCTGGCCCGCGCCTACGGCGACGCCACCCCCGAGGCCCTGCAGCGGGTGCTCGCCTTCCCGACTCTGACCGACCGCGTCCCGGTCGTCGTGGGGCCGTTCACCATCACGCCGGTACGGGTCGAGCACCCCGTCGAGGCCTACGGGTTCCGCGTCGAGGCCGGCGGCCGCACGCTCGCCTACACCGGCGACACCGACTCCTGCCCGGCCCTGACCGACCTCATGACCGGCGCCGACCTCGTCCTCGCCGACTCGGCCTTCGTCGACGGGCGCGACGAGGCGACCGGCATCCACCTCTCGGGCAGTCGGGCGGCCCGGGCGGCGGTGGCGGCCGGGGGAGTGGGCCGGCTCGTGCTCACCCACCTGCCGGCGTGGAACGACCCGGAGGTGTGCCGGTCGCAGGCGGCCGGGGTATGGCCCGGAGTGGTCGAGCTGGCCGAGCCGGGCGCGACGTACACCGTCTGACGCCCACGGCCGCCGCGGCCCGACCGTCCATCCGACGAGTAGGAGACACCGTGCAGCACCGCACCATCGGAAGCCAGACCGTCAGCGCCATCGGCCTGGGCGGCATGCCCATGTCGATCGAGGGGCGACCCGACCAGGAGCGCTCGGTCCGCACCATCCACGCCGCGCTCGACGCCGGCGTGACCCTCATCGACACCGCCGACGCCTACCACCGCGACGCCGGCGAGGTCGGCCACAACGAGTCGCTCATCGCCTCGGCCCTCGACTCGTGGTCGGGTGACCGCGACGGCGTCCTCGTCGCGACCAAGGGCGGCCACCTGCGCCCCGGCGACGGCTCGTGGACGCTCAACGGGCGCCCCGAGTACCTCAAGGAGGCGGCCGCGGCCTCGCTGAAGCGCCTCGGCGGCGAGGCCATCGGCCTCTACCAGTTCCACCGCCCCGACCCCGAGGTCCCCTACGCCGAGTCGGTCGGGGCGCTCGCCGAGCTGCTCGACGAGGGCGTCATCCGCATGGCCGGCATCAGCAACGCCAACCCCGACCAGATCCGCGAGGCCAACGAGGTGCTCGGCGGGCGGCTCGTGTCGGTGCAGAACCAGTTCTCGCCGGCCTTCCGCAGCAGCCTGCCCGAGCTGCAGCTGTGCGCCGAGCTCGGCATCGCCTTCCTGCCGTGGAGCCCGCTCGGCGGCATCAAGAGCGCCGGTGACCTCGGCACGAAGCACGACGCCTTCGCCGAGCTGGCGCAGGAGAAGGGCGTCAGCCCGCAGCGGCTCGCCCTCGCCTGGGAGCTCGCGCTCGCGCCCGTCGTCGTGCCGATCCCCGGCGCCTCGCGCCCCGAGAGCATCGAGGACTCCGTCCAGGCCGGCGACCTGCAGCTGAGCGACGACGAGGTGGCCCGCCTGAGCGACGCCGCGAAGAAGGTCAAGCAGCAGGACTGAGCCGCGCGCGACCACGACGTGAGGATGCCGGTCGGCCCACCCGGGCCCACCGGCATCCTCGTACGCCGGCGGCGACGTCACCCGCGGTGCGGGCTTACCGTGGAGGCATGGCTAGCCTCGACGGCATGACCGAGCAGCCGCCCGCCGCCACCTCCGCCGTCACCTCAGACTCCGGTGACACCACCGACACGACCCCGCGCCACGACGGCCGGCGGGTCGACCAGACCCGCGAGGTGCGCATCACCCGCAACTGGCTCGACCACGCCGAGGGCAGCGTGCTCGTCGAGTTCGGGCGCACCCGCGTGCTGTGCGCCGCCTCGTTCACCGAGGGCGTCCCGCGCTGGCTCAAGGGCCGCGGCACCGGCTGGGTGACGGCCGAGTACGCGATGCTGCCCCGGGCGACGAACACCCGCTCCGACCGTGAGAGCGTCAAGGGACGCATCGGCGGGCGCACCCACGAGATCAGCCGCCTCATCGGGCGCAGCCTGCGCGCCGTCATCGACACCAAGGCGCTCGGCGAGAACACCGTCGTGATCGACTGCGACGTGCTGCAGGCCGACGGCGGCACCCGCACCGCGGCCATCACCGGCGCCTACGTCGCCCTCGCCGACGCCATCGAGGACGCCCGCGCCAAGGGCCTC
Source organism: Terracoccus luteus (assembly GCF_003635045.1). Classification (NCBI taxonomy): domain Bacteria; kingdom Bacillati; phylum Actinomycetota; class Actinomycetes; order Micrococcales; family Intrasporangiaceae; genus Terracoccus; species Terracoccus luteus. Next base: position 417,180 of record NZ_RBXT01000001.1, read on the forward strand.
GTCGCCCGCAAGGCCCGGCCGCTCACGGGCTCGGTGGCCGCCGTCAGCGTCGGCGTCGTCAAGGGCCGCGCGGTGCTCGACCTCGACTACCCCGAGGACTCCACCGCCGAGACCGACATGAACGTCGTCATGACCGGCGACGGCCGCTTCGTCGAGGTGCAGGGGACCGCCGAGGGCGAGCCCTTCGACCGCGAGCTGCTCGGGCGGCTGCTCGACCTCGCCACGACCGGCTGCGCCGACCTCACCGTCCGCCAGCAGCAGGCGCTCGCCGGCGAGGGGGCGGGCGCGTGACCGACGTCGTCCTCGCCACCCGCAACGGCCACAAGGTGACCGAGCTGCGCGTCATCCTCGCCGACGTCGCGGGCGAGCTCGACCTGACCATCGTCGGCCTCGACGCCCACCCCGACGCGCCCGACGTCGTCGAGGACGGCGTCACCTTCGAGCAGAACGCGCTGCTCAAGGCCACGTCGGCGGTGCGGGCGACGGGGCTGCCGGCGGTTGCCGACGACTCCGGTCTCGCCGTCGACGTCATGGGCGGCTCGCCCGGCATCTTCAGCGCCCGGTGGTCCGGCGGTCGCGGCGACCTCGCCAACACCGAGCTGCTGCTGGCCCAGCTCGGCGACGTGCGCGACGAGCACCGTGGCGCCGCCTTCGTGTGCGCCGCCGCCCTCGTGCTGCCCGACGGCCGGTCCGTCGTCGAGACCCGTCGCTACCCGGGCCACGTCGCCCGCGGCCCCCGGGGCGACGGCGGCTTCGGCTACGACCCGGTCTTCGTGCCCTCCGAGCAGCCGGTCCGCGGCCCATCCGGGCGCGCCGTCGGCGGCGAACTGACCCTCGCCGAGTTCACCGCGCAGGAGAAGAACGACGCCTCGCACCGGGCCCTCGCCTTCCGGGCCCTCGTGCCGCACCTCAAGGAGCTGCTCTCGCCATGACCCTCACGACACCGACCGAGCACCCGTCCGACCCCTCGGACCCCACGAACCCGCCGGGTCACCCCGACGACGCCACGGGGGCGACGGGCGCGTCGCGTTCGCCGTGGTGGTTCGGTGCCCTCGACGGCATCGTCGCGGGGCTGCTCACGGTCGGCGTCGGCACGCTGCTCGCGTCGGTGCTCGTGGCGATGGGCCTCGCCGGCGGCCAGCCCGCGCCCGTGGCGGCCGTGAGCGAGGCCTTCATCGACCGGACCCCGCCGTGGCTCAAGGACTTCGCCATCTCGACGTTCGGCACGAACGACAAGCGGGCCCTGCTCGTCGGCACCGTCATCGTGCTGACGCTGCTGTGCGCGGCGATCGGCGTGCTCACCCGTCGTCGGATGCCGGTCGGTCTGCTCGCGTACGCCGTCGTCGGGGCCGTGGGTGGTGCCGCGGTGCTGTCCCGACCCGGGTCGGCGCCGCTCGACGTCCTGCCGGTGCTCGTCGGCACGGTGCTCGGCCTGTGGTTCCTGCGCCGCTCCGCGCTCGGCGGCCTGGTCGCGCCCGACCACCTGCGGGGGGACACGGCCGACGACCCCGGCCGGCGCTGGCTGCTCGGTGGTGGCGTCGGCCTGCTCGCCGCCTGGGCCGGGGGTTTCATCGGCGGTGGCTCGTCCGCCGCGACCGCCTCCCGCGAGGCGGTGGCCGCCGCGCCCGCGACGACGGCCGGCTCGCTCGTCGTGCCCGCCGGCGCCGACCTGAGGATCCCCGGCGCCGTGCCGTTCATCGTCCCCAACGACGACTTCTACCGCATCGACACCGCCATCGTCGTGCCGCGCGTCGACGCCGCGACCTGGAAGCTCAAGGTCACCGGCATGGTCGAGCGTGAGGTCGAGATCGACTGGGCGACGCTGCAGGGCAAGGAGCAGCAGGAGGCCATGATCACCCTCATGTGCGTGTCGAACGAGGTCGGCGGCGACCTCACCGGCAACGCCGTGTGGACCGGCTGGCCGGTGCGCGAGCTGCTCGCGATGGCCGGCCCCAAGGCGGGCGCCGACATGGTGCTGCAGACGAGCGTCGACGGCTGGACGTGCGGCACCCCGCTCACCACGCTCACCGACGACCGCAACGCCCTGCTCGCGACCCGCATGAACGGCGAGCCGCTGCCCTTCGAGCACGGCTTCCCGGTGCGCGTCGTCGTGCCCGGCCTCTACGGCTACGTCTCGGCGACGAAGTGGGTCACCGAGCTCAAGGTCACGACGTTCGACGCCGACCAGGGCTACTGGACCCCGCGCGGCTGGGCGCCCCTCGGTCCCGTCAAGACCGAGTCACGCGTCGACGTGCCGAAGGCGGGCGCGAGCGTCCCGGCCGGCAAGGTCGCCGTCGCCGGCGTGGCCTGGGCCCAGCACCGCGGCATCAGCAAGGTCGAGGTGCAGGTCGACGACGGGCCCTGGACGCAGGCGCGGCTCGCGGTCGACGCCACGGTCGACGCCTGGCGCCAGTGGGTCTACGAGTGGGACGCCACCTCCGGCAGCCACGACCTGCGCGTGCGCGCGTACGACACCACCGGTGAGGTCCAGACGCCCTACGACGCGCCGCCCGCGCCCGACGGGGCCACCGGCATCCACACCGTCACGGTGCGGGTCGACTGACGCGCACTCCGGCCGGAGTGCCCTGACGGACACGGCATCCGGACGCCGTGGCGGTCTCACTAGAGTGGGCCCGCAGCCGCGAGCGGACGTGGTGGAACTGGTAGACACGCAGGATTTAGGTTCCTGTGCCCTAGGTGTGCGGGTTCGAGTCCCGCCGTCCGCACCGACCGGTCCGATGCACGCACCTGACCGAACCGCCCGACCTGCGAAGGAGCAGTGATGACCGACCGTCTCGAGCCCGGTGACCCGGCCCCCGCGTTCACCCTCACCGACGACGAGGGCAAGCAGGTGAGCCTCGGCGACTTCGCCGGGCGCAAGCTCATCGCCTACTTCTACCCGGCCGCGATGACCCCGGGCTGCACCACCCAGGCGTGCGACTTCAGCGAGAGCATCGCCTCGCTCGCCCGCGACGGGTACGCCGTGGTCGGCATCAGCAAGGACGCTCCCGACAAGCTCGCCACCTTCCGCGAGCGCGACTCGATCACCTTCCCGCTGCTGAGCGACGAGTCGCTCGAGACGCACCGGGCCTACGGCGCCTGGGGCGAGAAGAAGCTCTACGGCAAGACCGTCGAGGGGGTGCTGCGCTCGACCTTCGTCATCGACGAGGAGGGCACGGTCACCCACGCGATGTACAACGTCAAAGCCACCGGTCACGTCGCCAAGCTGCGGCGCGACCTCGGCCTCGCGAGCTGAGCCGGGCGGGGGAGGCCCCGCAGTAGGGTCGGGGATGCCGGGTCGCCGCCGCGCGCGGGTACGTCACCGCGCGTACGGGCGGGCCCCCCCGACCCCGCACCCTGATCCCGCACCCCGACCCATCTCCCGCCGGACCCGGCGCCACCGAGAGGAACCACCCATGAGCGACACCGCGGCCATCGAGGCGCAGATCAAGGCCGCCCGGGGCAGGCTCGAGGGCACCGTCAACGAGCTCGCATACCGGGCGCAGCCGCAGGTCATCGCCGAGCGCCAGATGCAGTCGCTCAAGCTGCGCTTCGACCGCGCCACGCGGACCCCCGACGGTGAGCTGCGCGTCGAGCGCGTGGCGGCGGTGGCCGCCGCCGTCGTGGCCGTCGTCGCCCTCAGCGTCGTCCTGCGCCGGCGCCGCTGACGACGGGACGAATGCCGGCCGGCCGGGTCGGTGGGCGGGTCACGCCGACCCGGCCCCACGGCATCCGGCTGCTGAGCCGAGACGGAACGACGAAGGCCCCCCGCCGCAGCGGGGGGCCTTCGTCGTGATCGGTGCGCCGTCAGGGACTCGAACCCCGAACCCAGTGATTAAGAGTCACTTGCTCTGCCAATTGAGCTAACGGCGCGCAACGAGGGGAAACACTAGCAGCCGGGGTGCGGCGCTCCAAAATCGGTCGGCCGCAGGGTGATCCGGGCCGTCAGAGGATGCCTCCGACGAGCAGCGAGAGCGCGAGGCTCACGACGATGACGCCGACGACCACGCCGACGACGACCTTCTGGGCGCGCTTGTTGTCCAGGAGCATGACCCCAGTCTCACCCATGGCGGCGGGACTCCGACACGGCGCTCACGGACTGCTCCCGGGATGCGGACGGCCCCGCACGCGGATCGCGTGCGGGGCCGGTCTGGGGTGAGTGACGGGACTTGAACCCGCGGCCACCTGGACCACAACCAGGTGCTCTACCAGCTGAGCTACACCCACCATGCGCAGCACATGCCGGGCCCGAGGGCTCGGCACGCGGTACGGCGTCGACAATCGTACAGGCTGCCCGAGGGTGGTCACGACCACGCCCGGCAGCGGTGCTCGGGCCCTACTCCGCGGGTGCTGCGGGCGGTGTCGGTGCTGCGGGCGCGATGACGTGCGGGGCGGCGAGGGCCTTGGCGGTGTCGCTGTCGGGGCCGGGCTGCGGCACGAAGACCGCCGAGCGGTAGTAGCGCAGCTCGGCGATCGACTCGCGGATGTCGGCGAGCGCGCGGTGACCGCCGGACTTCTTCGGGGAGTTGAAGTAGGCGCGGGGGTACCAGCGCCGCGAGAGCTCCTTGATCGAGCTGACGTCGATGATGCGGTAGTGCAGGTGCGCCTCGAGCTCGGGCATGTCGCGGGCGAGGAAGTTGCGGTCGGTGCCGACGGTGTTGCCCGCCAGCGGCGCCTTGCGCGGCTCGGGGACGAACTCGCGCACGTACTCGAGCACCCGGGCCTGGGCCTCCTCGAGGGTCGTGCCGCCCGCGAACTCCTCGATGAGGCCGGAGGTCGTGTGCATCGTGCGGACGAAGTCGTCCATCTGCTCGAGCGCGGCGTCGGGCGGGCGCACGACGACGTCGACCCCGTCACCGAGCTGGTTGAGCTCGAAGTCGGTGACGAGGGCGGCCACCTCGACGAGCGCGTCGGCCCCGAGGTCGAGGCCGGTCATCTCGCAGTCGATCCAGATGATGCGGTCCGACAGCGCCCGTGCGTTGGAATCGCTCATCGGCCCACCATAGAGGCACGGCGACGAGGCCTCCCGCTGCACTAGCCTTCACGCCATGAGCTCAGGGGACGTCACGACGACCGGATCCGGTGGCGCCGCAGGCCCGCCCGGCACGCAGGGGACGGGCGGGTGGAGCGCCGTCGCCAACCCGACGCGGCGACCGCTGCTGCGGCGCGTGCTCACCGTCGGCGTCGCCAGCTCGGTGTTCCTCGTCTGCCTGCTCGTCCTGCTCGGCATCCTCGGGCGTGCCCTCACCGCGCAGACCATCGTGCTGGCCGCCCTCGTCGCGATCGTGCCGCTGCTCGTCGTCGTACCGACCTTCCTCTGGCTCGACCGGTTCGAGGCGGAGCCGAGCCGCTACCTCGTCTTCGCCTTCCTCTGGGGCGCCCTCGTGGCGGTCGTCGGCGCGTTCTTCCTCAACACCCTCGGGCTGCAGCTGCTCGTCGACGCCAGCTGGCGCGACCCGCTCGAGACCGGCGCCGTCTACCTCGCGCCCGTCACGGAGGAGACCCTCAAGGGCCTCGGCGTCCTGCTCGTCTTCCTGCTGCGACGCAAGGAGTTCGACGGGGTCATCGACGGCATCGTCTACGGCGGCCTCGTCGGCGCCGGCTTCGCCTTCAGCGAGAACATCCTCTACATCGGCCAGGCCTACACGGAGGCCGGCAGCGAGGGGCTGACGAGCGTCTTCATCGTCCGCTGCCTCATGGGGCCCTTCGGCCACCCCCTCTTCACGGCCCTGACGGGCATCGGCATCGGGATCGCCGTCGCGGTGCGCCGCCCGCTGCTGCGCGTCGCGACCATCGCCGTCGGCTGGGTCTGCGCGATGCTGCTCCACGGCACGTGGAACCTCTCGGCGCTCGCCGGCACGAACGGCTTCCTCGAGGCCTACCTCACCGTGCAGGTGCCGCTCTTCGTCGCCTTCATCGCCTTCCTGCTCTGGCTGCGCCGCCGCGAGGGCCGGCTCATCGGGCTGCACCTCTCGCCCTACGCCGACGCGGGGTGGCTGACCCACGCCGAGGTGCAGATGCTCTCGCACCTGAGGCTGCGCCACTCTGCCCGCGCCTGGGCCCGCGCGAACGGCGGGGCACCGGCCAAGCGGTCGATGGACGCGTTCCAGGACAGCGCCAGCGACCTCGCGCTGCTGCGCTCGCGTCTCGTGCACGGCACCGCCGAGCCGGATGCCGCCCAGCGCGAGCTCGTGCTGCTCGAGGCGATCACGGCCCACCGTCGCGACTTCATCGGTTCGCCCGTCACCTGAGCCCACCTATGCTGGGCCCTGCCCGGGGGTGGTGGCCGGGGGTCGTGGCCGTCCGCGCGCCCAGTGTCCACCCGCCCGCGGGCGAGCCCCTGTAGCTCAGCGGATAGAGCAAGAGCCTTCTAATCTCTTGGTCGCAGGTTCGAGTCCTGCCGGGGGCGCCGGGGCCTGACCGGACGCCGGTGCGTGCCGTCGGTGTCCGTGTCGCCGGATCGGGTACAGCACGGGGGTCCCCGACCAGGAGGCCCCATGTCCGGACGCCACCAGCCCGTGAGGGTGCTGTCGATCCCCGGCGCCCACAGCTACACCCAGCGGATCCGCGCGACCGGGCGACCCGGCATCCGGCCCGAGGTCGTGCACCTGCCCGACCCGCCCGTGCCCGGCGGCGCCCCCGGCCAGTGGTGGCCCCCGCCGGCACTCGATCCCTCGTGGGTGCGCGACCACGCGGACGAGGTCGACGTCGTGCACCTGCACTTCGGCTTCGACGCCTCGACCCCGGCCGCGCTGACGGCGTGGGTCGACGCCCTGCGGCAGGCCGGCATCCCCCTCGTGCTGACGGTGCACGACGTCGTCAACCCGCACTTCGTCGACCAGCGTGAGCACCTCGACCGACTCGACGTGCTCGTGCCGGCCGCCGACGCCCTCGTCACCCTGACCGAGGGTGCGGCCGACGACATCGAGCGGCGCTGGGGACGGCGCCCCGACGTCGTCGCCCACCCGCACGTCGCCCCCGCCGAGCTGGTCGGCTCGCGGGCCGAGCGACGCGACGACCGCTTCGTCGTCGGGCTGCACCTCAAGGGCCTGCGGGCCAACGTCGTCGCCGCCCCGGTCGTGTCGGCGCTCGTCGCCGCCGCGTCCGACCTGCCCGGTGCGCAGGTCACCGTGCACGTGCACCCCGAGGTGCTGAGCGAAGGACACGTCCGCACCGACCTGACCCTCGCGCGGCTGCTCGACGAGGGCGACGGTGTCGGGCCGCTGCGGGTCGTGCGCCACGACCGTCACTCCGACGACGAGCTGTGGCGCTACCTCCAGGGGCTCGACGTCTCCGTCATGCCGTACGCCTTCGGCACCCACTCGGGCTGGATCGAGGCGTGCCACGACCTCGGTACCGCGGCCCTCGCCCCGACGACCGGCCGCTGGGTGGAGCAACAGCGCTCGCTGACCTACGACTGGCCCACCGAGGGCGAGCCCGACGTCGACCAGATCGCGACCGCCCTCGCCGACGCGCACCGCGACCGGCCCCGGTGGCAGGCCGACCGCGCCGACCGGGAGCGTCAGCAGCGCGAGGTGGCCGACTGGCACGAGCGGCTCTACGTGCGGCTGGGGGCGGCGTCGTGACCGGCGTCGGAGACGCGGAGAAGGAGGACGGCGTGCAGGCCAGCGTGGGTGACGGTGCGCTCGACGGTGTGCTCGACGGTGTGCCGGAGGCCGCCGCGGTGGCGCGCGACCGACCGCGGGCGCTGCACTACGGCGAGTTCTACGGGCTCAAGCCCCTGCCGGAGGGGCCGCTGCTCGTCGTGCACGGCAACTGTCAGGCCGAGTCGATGCGGGTGCTGCTGCAGGGCGCCGAGGGTGCACCGTGCGTCAGCGTCCGCATTCCTGCGGTCCACGAGCTCGCCCCCGACGAGGTGCCGCTGCTGCAGCGGCTGCTCGCCCACGCCTCGACCGTCGTCACCCAGCCCATCGCCGACGGCTACCACGACCTGCCGCTCGGCAGCGCCGAGGTCGCGGCGGCCGCCCCGGGTGCACGCGTCGCCGTCTTCCCCGTCTTCCGGTGGGTGGGCCTGTTCCCGTGGCAGGCCGTCTACACCGACCCCGACGTCGGCGACCCGCCCGTCGTGCCGTACCACGACCTGCGCACGCTGCTGAGGGCGCTCGGTCGCGCGGTGCCGGACACGACCGAGGACGCCGTGCGCGCCGTCTCGCGGTGGTCGCTCGCCGAGCTCGACCGTCGAGAGCAGCGGGCCGGGGCCGTGCGCGTGCACGACCTCGCCGAGCCCGCCGGGGTCGACGCCGCCCACACGGCCAACCACCCGGGCAACACGGTGCTCATCGGGGCCGCGCGTCGGGTCGAGGAGGCCCTCGGCTGGCCGGTCACCGCGGCCGACCCCGGTCGGGTGCTGCTCGGCGGGGTGCGTGCGCCCCTCGAGCCCGTCGTTCTGCGCGCCCTCGGCCTCGACGCCGGCGCCGCGCGCGACCACTGGCTCGTCGGTGGCGAGCCGGTCACGACGGACGAGGTCGAGTCGGTCCAGCGTGCCTGGTACGAGGCGCATCCCGAGGTGGCGCAGCGCCTGCTGACCCGGGCCGGGCAGCAGCTCGAGCTGCTCGGCGTGGCCTCGTGATCCCAGCCGCGCCCGGTGCGGTGGTGCGTCGCCACGTCGTCGCCGGAGCCCCGTCGCACGGCGTCGTCATCCACGCCGAGCGGCTCGCCGCCGCCCTCCCGGCGCTCGCCGCCGTCACCGAGCGGGTCGGCGCGGACGGTGCCGCCGACGCCGCCCGTCTCGGGCTCGACGCGCTGGCGGCCGACGCGGTGCTGCTGCCGCTGACCGACCACCTGCTCGGCACGTCGGCCGAAGCCGTCGAGGCGGTCGAGCGGCTGGCCCGCCGGTCGCGGGTGGCCGTCGTGCTCCACGACGTCCCGCAGCCCGAGGAGGGGCAGGCGAGGTGGCGCCGCCGCCGTGACGCCTACGCCCGGATCGCCTGTGCCGCAACGGCAGTCGTGGTCTCGAGCGACCACGAGGCCGCGCTGCTGCGCGCGTGCCTCGACGACCCGGCATCCGCGGCGCCCGTCACCGTGCTGCCCCTGCCGGTCGAACCGGGCCCGTCCACGGGTGCTGCCCGACCCGAGGCGGCCCGCGCCGAGGGCGGGCGCGTCGAGCTCGGGGTGCTCGGCTGGGTCCACCCGGGCAAGGGCCTCGGCGAGGTCGTCGACGCGGCCGGCGACCTGCGCGACCGCGGCGTCGACGCCGCCGTCGTCAACGTCGGCGACGTCGTGGCCGACCACGTCGACCACCTGCGCGAGCTCGAGCGGCGGGCCGCCGCTCGCGGCGTCCCCTTCCGCGTCACCGGCTACCTGCCCGACGACGCGATGGCGCAGGCCCTCGCCGCCGTCGACGTCCCCGTGGCCGCCCACCGGCACATCTCGGCATCCGGCTCGGTCAACTCGTGGCTGTCCGCAGGGCGGCGCCCTGTCGTCGTCGACGGCACCTACGTGCGCGAGGTGGCGCGACGGATGCCGGGCAGCGTGACCGTCACCCACGACCTCGCCGCCGCCGCGGCCGCCGCCCTCGACGACCCGTCGCTCACGTGGCTGGCGCCCGATGTCGTGCTCGGACCGTCGTGGCGCGAGAGCGCGCAGGCGCACCTGGACCTGCTGGAGTCGCTGTGAACGACGCCCCCGACGTCAGCGTCGTCGTGCCGTACTACGAACGGCCCGACCACCTCGAGCGCCTCGTCGCCGGCCTCGACGCCCAGACGCTCGACCCCTCCCGCTTCGAGCTCGTCGTCGCCGACGACGGCTCGGCCGTGCCTCCCACGGTGTCGCCACGGGCCTACGCGGTGCGGGTCGTGAGCCAGCCCGACCTCGGCTTCCGCGCCGCCGCCGCCCGCAACCTCGGCGCCCGGTCCTCGCGTGGTGACGTCGTGGCCTTCGTCGACCAGGACTGCGTGCCGGCACCGGAGTACCTCGAGCGCATGCTCGCGGCGACGACGGGGGAGTGGTCGCTGACGGTCGGCCACCGGCTGCACGCCGAGCTCGACGGGCTCACCGGCGACGCGACGCTCGCCTGGCTGCGCGGTGCGGGGCCGGCGCCGACCGTGCTGCCCGAGCCGCAGTGGCTGCTCGACGCCTACGCCCGCACCGACGGCCTGACCCGCGACGACCCGCGCTCGTACCAGCTCGTCATCAGCGCCACCCTTACCGTGCACCGCGCGCTGCTCACCCGCATCGGCGGCTTCGACGAGTCCCTCACCCGCTACGGCGGCGAGGACTGGGACCTCGGCCACCGCGCTCTCGTGGCGGGCGCCGACACCCGCTGGCTCGAGGAGGCCGTCGTGTGGCACGACGGCGCCGACCTGCCCTCCCGTACGGGGTGGCAGGAGGCGAAGAACCGCGAGACCCTCGCGCTCGCCTCCCGGGTGCCCGACCGCGACCTGCGCGGGGAGCACCTGACCTGGCGGGTCCCCGACGTCGTCGTGCGGCTGCGGCGTGGAGGCCACGACGTCACAGACGACCCCGACGCCACTGGCACCACCGAGGACGTGGCGGTGACGCTCGCGGCCGAGTCGCTGCTGCGCGGCACCGACGCGCGGGTGTGGCTCGACGGCCCCGTGCCCGAGGGGCTGGAGGACCCGCGGCTGCACGAGGGGCCCGTCCCCGCCGACGTGCTGGGTCGGGCGCGGTGGATCGTCGACGCCGACGTGGCCGTCCTGACGGGGACGACGCTGCGGCGCATCGTCGACAGCGCGCCCCTGCGGGTGCCCGGCCTGTGGGTGCGGTCGACCCGTGACGAGAACCGCTCTGCCCGAGGCGTGGCGGTGCAGGAGCCGGCGACGTCGCTGCCCGCCGGGGTCGGGCTGGCCGCCGTGCCTCCGGCGACGGTGCTCGAGCGCTGGTGGCAGTCGCGCGAGCCCTCGTGAGCGCTCGGGCGGCGACGGCGTCGGCCGTGCGCCCGGGCGCGCCGAGAAGCACGGGCCACACGCGTGGGATGGGTTTGGCAGGGAAGGTCGCAGACGCGAGGATTGGCCCGTGAGCGACGGGCGGGGGACCACGGGCACGGGCCGCGGCGGGGGCGACCGCCTGCTCGCTGCCGTCACCGCCGTCCGGTCGGCCGTCGCGACCGCGACGCTGCCGCTCGACCTGCCCGGGGTCGAGGCCGCCCGGCTGACCCGCAGCCGGCTGCTCGACCAGCTCGACGACTACGTCATCCCGCGCCTCACCTCGCTCGACGCCCCGGTGCTCGCGGTGGTCGGCGGCTCCACGGGGTCGGGCAAGTCGACCCTCGTCAACTCCGTCGTGGGGCAGGAGGTCTCGGTCCCCGGCGTGCTGCGTCCGACGACCCGCTCGCCGGTGCTCGTGCACCACCCCGACGACGCGACGTGGTTCACCGGCCAGCGGGTGCTGCCCGGCCTCGCGCGGGTCACGGGAGCGGCGGGCGCGGGCGCGGGCTCGAGCTCGGCCTCCGGCGAGGGCGGTGCCGGCGGCGGCTCGCTGCGGCTCGTCGCGACCGCCGCCGTGCCGACGGGGCTGGCCCTCGTCGACGCCCCCGACATCGACAGCGTCGTCGCGTCCAACCGCGACCTCGCGGTGCAGCTGCTCGCTGCCGCCGACCTCTGGGTCTTCGTCACCACCGCGGCGCGCTACGCCGACGCCGTGCCGTGGGACCTGCTGCGCGAGGCGGGCGAGCGGGGCACCGCCGTCGCCGTCGTGCTCGACCGGGTGCCGCCCGAGGCGGCCACCGACATCCGTGAGCACCTCGGCGAGATGCTGCGCGACCAGGGGCTGGGATCGGCCCCGGTGTTCACCGTCGTCGAGTCGTCCTTGAAGGACGGTCGGCTGCCGGAGGCGGAGGTGGCGCCGTTGCGCACGTGGCTCGGCGACCTCGCCGGCGACGCCGCCGCCCGGGCCGACGTCGTGCGCCAGACCCTCGCCGGCGCGGTCGACTCGCTCGGCCGACGCCTCGACACCCTCGGCGAGGCCTCCCGGGCGCAGGCCGCGGCGGTGGGCGAGCTCTCCGAGGTGGCCCGCGACGCCTACGACGGCGCGCAGGGTCAGGTCGAGCGCGGAATGCTCGACGGCAGCCTGCTGCGCGGTGAGGTGCTCGCCCGGTGGCAGGAGTTCGTCGGCACGGGCGAGCTGTTCCGGCAGGTCGAGTCGACGGTGTCGCGGCTGCGCGACCGGGTCACCGCCTTCGTGCGCGGCGAGCCGCCCAAGACCGAGAACCTCGGCGACGCGCTGCAGAGCGGCGTCGAGTCCCTCGTGCTCAACTGCGCCGAGCTGGCGGCGAGCACCACTGCGAGACAATGGCGTTCGGATGCCGCGGGGCGGGCTCTCGTGACCGCGCACCCCGAGCTGGGGCGGTCGAGCCCCGATCTCGGCGCCCGGGTGGAGCGCCTCGTGCGCGCCTGGCAGGGCGACATCCTCGACCTCGTGCGCAGCGAGGGCAAGGACCGTCGCACGACCGCCCGCGTCATGGCCTACGGCGTCAACGGCCTCGGTGTCGTGCTCATGCTCGTCACCTTCGCCAGCACCGCCGGTATCACGGGTGCCGAGGTCGGGATCGCCGGTGGCACGGCCGTGGTCGGGCAGAAGCTGCTCGAGGCCGTCTTCGGCGACCAGGCGGTCCGTGAGCTCTCGCGGCGGGCCCGCGAGCTGCTGCTCGAGCGGGTGGCCGGTCTCTACGACGACGAGCGCGACCGGTTCGACGACGTGGTCGCGGCGCTCGAGGTCGACCCGGCCCAGGTGACCGCGCTGTCCGCCGCGGCACGCGACCTCGAGAAGGCGCGGTGACCCGCCGCCCGCCGGGGACGGCCGTCGGCGCCCACCGCCCTCCCGCCTCCGACCGACGGACCCCCGACCGCCCGACCCCCAGCCGCACGAGGACGACACGATGAGCCCGATCAGGATGGGACGCGAGAAGGTCGCGACGGTCAGCACGGCCGACGTGGCCCGCCGCAGCGCAGCCCTCTCGCTCGCCCTCGTCCGGGGCGCCGACGAGCTCGACCCGGCCTCGGTCGAGCTGGCGCGACGTGTCGTCGACAAGGCGGCCCGGCGCACGACGATCGCCGGCGACCACACGGTCGTCGCACTGGCCGGTGCGACCGGCAGCGGCAAGTCGTCCCTCTTCAACGCCCTCGTGGGCGAGCCCGTCGCGACCATCGGCGCCCGCCGGCCGACGACGTCGACGCCGACCGCCGCGATCTGGGCCCGGGCGACGGCCGACGGGTCCGACGCGACCGAGCTGCTCGACTGGCTCGGCGTGCCCGCCCGCCACGTCGTCGCCACCGGGCCGGACGGCATCCGTGACGGGGGCCGTGACACTGGCGAGGCCCTCCTGGGCACCCTCGACGGGCTCGTGCTGCTCGACCTGCCCGACTTCGACTCCCGCGAGTCGGCGCACCGCCGCGAGGCCGAGCGGGTGCTCGAGCTCGTCGACGTCTTCGTGTGGGTCACCGACCCGCAGAAGTACGCCGACGCCCGGCTGCACGACGAGTTCGTCTCGGCCCTGTCGTCGCACGAGGCGGTCACGCTCGCCGTGCTCAACCAGGTCGACCGACTGCCCGAGCGCGTCGTCGCGCCGCTGCGCGACGACCTCGCGCGGCTGCTCGAGGCCGACGGTGTCGCCTCGCCGACGGTGCTCACCGCCTCGGCGACAACCGGTGCCGGGGTGCCCGAGCTGCGGCAGCGGCTGGCCAACATCGTTGCGGGACAGGCTGCCTCACGGCACCGGCTGCGGTCGGACGTCGTCGGCGCGGCCGGCGCCCTGCGTCGCGACGTGGCCGACTCCGAGCCCCGGGCCGAGGCGCTGCCACGGCGCGACCTCGACGCCGCCCTCGCCCGGGCGGCCGGCGTACCGGTCGTGCTCGACGCGGTCGCCCGCGACTACCGGCGCGAGGCGTTCGGCCACACCGGCTGGCCCTTCACGAGGTGGACCAAGGGCCTCACCGCCGACCCGCTTCGACGCCTCCGCCTCGGCACGCGTGACGCGGTGCCGGTCGACATCGAGGGCAGCGACGTGCGGGCGGTGCTCGGCCGATCGTCCATCCCGGCCCCGAGCGCGTCGGCGACCTCGGCGGTCGACGTCGCCACCCGCACCTTTGTGCGCGGAGCCGCCGACGGACTGCCGGTGCGGTGGGCGCAGGCGGTCGAGGACTCCGTCGGCACCCAGGACCCTCCGATCGCCGACGCGCTCGACCAGGCGGTGCTCGGCACCTCGCTGCGGGCCCGCCGGCCGGTGTGGTGGCTGCTCGTCGACGGGCTGCAGTGGGTGCTCGGCCTCGCCGCCGTGGCCGGGCTGCTCTGGCTGGCCGCCCTGTGGGTCGTCGGCCTGCTCGCCCTGCCGCGGCCCGACCTGCCGTCGGTCGGGGTCGTGCCGGTGCCGGCGCTCATGCTCGTCGGCGGGGTGCTGCTGGGCCTGCTCGTCGGGGCGGTCTCGCGCGCCGCCGCGAGGGTGGGCGCCCGCCGGCGACGGGCCGTCGTCGGCCGTCGCCTCGACGAGGCCGTCGCCCGCGTCGGTGACGAGCACGTCGTCGCCCCGGTGGCCCGGGTGCTGGACCGCCACCGCGAGACCCGTGAGCGCCTCGACGAGGCCCTCACCTGACCCGTCGAGAGGGCGCGTGGACCCCGTCAAGAGCGCTTAGCCCCTGTCGAGAGGGCACCGGACCGCATGGATGCCGGGGCGCCGGCACGCGCGCTCGACGTGGCGCTCTCGTGGCGGGCCCTCGTCCACACCCCCTGCCGACCGCACGCCCTGCGAGGTCGTCGTCCACAGACCGTCGACGGGCGCTGGGCTTCGCCGGCTCGTCCGCCGAGCCTTGGTGCCAGCGGTGGCCACGGGGCCACCCGGGACCAGGCAGGAGCAGCCGAGATGAACGAGATCAGGGTGACCGTCCACGGCAACGTCGTGGCCGAGCCGGTGGAGCGCACGACCCGCACCGGCGGGGTGTTCACCACCTTCCGCATCGCGAGCACGCCGCGTCGGCGCACGATCGACGGCCGGTTCGTCGACGGCGACACGAGCTACTTCGGCGTCATCGCCTTCAACGCGCTCGGCGCCAACGTCACCGTCTCGCTGCAGAAGGGGCAGCCCGTCATCGTCGAGGGCCGGCTCTCGACGCGTGAGTGGCAGGCCGCCGACGGCACGACGCGGCAGAGCATCGAGGTCGACGCCGACCACGTGGGCCACGACCTCGGGTGGGGGCGGGCCCAGTTCTCGCGCCTGAGCCGGGCGGCGGCGCTGGGCCACGACCGCATGGTCGAGCCGGAGGTCGCGGAGGCCATGACGAACCTGGCCGAGTGTCGGCCGGCGAACGTCGACGCCGACGGGGTCGTGCACGACGAGCCGCGCCCGGCCCCGGACGACGACTCGACGTCCGAGCCCGACCACCCTGCTGACCGGGTGGCCGACCGGGTCCCCGACGACGCGGAGACCGACGACTACGAGGTGCTCCAGCGGTCGGCCTGAGCGCGTCGCGGGTGGTCCGGACGGACCGGCCCGGGGTGGGCCCCCGGCGATTCGGCGGCGGCGTCGGCGGCCGATAGCCTTGCGAGCATGGCCGAGTACATCTACACCATGACCCGCGCACGCAAGGCGCACAACGAGAAGGTCATCCTCGATGACGTCTCGATGTCGTTCTACCCCGGCGCGAAGATCGGCATGGTCGGCCCCAACGGCGCCGGCAAGTCCACGATCCTCAAGATCATGGCCGGTCTCGACACCCCGTCGAACGGTGAGGCGCGCCTCGCACCCGGGGCGACGGTCGGCATCCTGCTGCAGGAGCCCCCGCTCAACGAGGACAAGACGGTGCTCGGCAACGTCGAGGAGGGCGCCGGCGAGATCAAGGAGAAGGTCGACCGCTACAACGCCATCTCCGTCGAGATGGGCGAGCCCGACGCCGACTATGACGCCCTGCTCGCCGAGATGGGCAAGCTGCAGGAGGACATCGACCACGCCGACGCGTGGGACCTCGAGAGCCAGCTCGAGCAGGCGATGGACGCGCTCCGCTGCCCGCCCGGCGACTCGCCCGTCACCAACCTCTCCGGTGGTGAGCGTCGCCGCGTCGCGCTGTGCAAGCTGCTGCTGCAGAAGCCCGACCTGCTGCTGCTCGACGAGCCCACCAACCACCTCGACGCCGAGTCGGTGCTGTGGCTCGAGCAGCACCTCGAGACCTACCCGGGCGCCGTCATCGCCGTCACCCACGACCGGTACTTCCTCGACAACGTCGCGCAGTGGATCGCCGAGGTCGACCGTGGCCGGCTCTACCCCTACGAGGGCAACTACTCGACGTACCTCGAGAAGAAGTCCGAGCGACTGCAGATCCAGGGCAAGAAGGACGCCAAGCTCGCGAAGCGCCTCAAGACCGAGCTCGAGTGGGTCCGCAGCAACGCCAAGGGCCGTCAGGTCAAGAGCAAGGCGCGTCTGGCCCGCTACGAGGAGATGGCCGCCGAGGCCGAGCGCACCCGCAAGCTCGACTTCGAAGAGCTGCAGATCCCGCCGGGCCCGCGCCTCGGCTCGACGGTCATCGAGGTCAAGAACCTCAAGAAGGGCTTCGGCGACCGCGTCCTCATCGACAACCTCTCGTTCTCGCTGCCGCGCAACGGCATCGTCGGGGTCATCGGCCCCAACGGTGTCGGCAAGTCGACGTTGTTCAAGACGATCGTCGGCTTCGAGCAGCCCGACGCCGGCGAGGTCAAGATCGGCGAGACCGTCAAGATCTCCTACGTCGACCAGGGCCGTGAGGGCCTGGACCCGAAGAAGAACCTCTGGGAGATCGTCTCCGACGGCCTCGACCACATGAAGGTCGGCAACGTCGAGATCCCCTCGCGGGCCTACGTCTCGCAGTTCGGCTTCAAGGGCCCCGACCAGCAGAAGCCGTCCGGCGTCCTGTCCGGTGGGGAGCGCAACCGCCTCAACCTGGCGCTGACCCTCAAGCAGGGCGGCAACCTCCTGCTGCTCGACGAGCCGACCAACGACCTCGACGTCGAGACCCTCGGCTCACTCGAGAACGCGCTGCTCGAGTTCTCCGGCTGCGCCGTCGTCATCACCCACGACCGGTGGTTCCTCGACCGCGTCGCGACGCACATCCTCGCCTTTGAGGGCACCGAGGAGAACCCGGCCAGCTGGTACTGGTTCGAGGGCAACTTCGAGGCGTACGAGGCGAACAAGGTCGAGCGGCTCGGCCCCGACGCCGCCCGCCCGCACCGGGTGACCTACCGCAAGCTCACCCGCGACTGACCGTCCGCTCCTGCGGACCCGTGCCCGCCCGACCTCCCGGTCGGGTGGGCACGGTGCGTTCCGGCATCCGGGTCGGGTGTCCGGGATCGGGCCGTGGCGGAGCTCCGGACGGGGGATGCCGGGTGGTGGCGTCCGGAACCGGGCCGTGGCGGGGTTGCGGACCGGTCAGGCGATGAGGGGCGCCGCGCCCGGGGTGGCGGGCCCGGCGCCGAGGGCGAGCTGCCACGCCGTCGCGAGCCGGCGGCCCACCTCGTCGGCCTCGTCGGCGGCGACGCAGAACGGTACCCGCACGTACCGACCGAGGCCGCCGTGCACCCCGAACTGCCCGCCGTGGGCCAGACGGACCCCGGCCCGCTCGCCGACCCGCGCCAGCTGCTCGCTGCGGTCCGTGGGCAGCTCGCACCAGAGGTTGAGGCCACCCGACGGGACCGTGAAGTGCCAGTCGGGCACGTGCCGCCGCAGCGCCGCGACCATGGCGTCCCTGCGCCGGCGGGCCTCGGCGCGGCGATCCTCGAGCAGGGCGGGAGCGGCGGTGAGCAGCTCGACGAGGACGAGCTGCTCGAGCACCGCCGTCCCGAGGTCGAGGCTGTGCCGGGCCTCGACGACGGATGCCGTCACGGCCCGGGGAGTGCGCACCCACCCCACCCGCAGACCGCCCCACCACGTCTTGGCCGCGCTGCCGAGGGTGAGCGTGCCGGCGGCGTGGGTCGCGAAGGGAGCCGGGGGAGCGGCGTCGAGCCCGAGCTCGACGAACGTCTCGTCGACGACGGGCGTGCACCGCGAGCGGCGCAACAGCTCGGCGACCCGGGAACGGGTGGGCGCGTCCATGAGCTGCCCGGTCGGGTTCTGGAAGTCGGGGATGAGGTAGGCGAGCCGGGCGCCGCTCTGGCGCAGCGCGATCTCGAGCGACTCCAGGTCCCACCCGTCGTCGGTGACGGGGAAGGGCACCGGCCGCAGCCCCGAGCGGCGGCTGCCGACGACGGCGTTCGGGTAGGTCGGTGACTCGACGAGCACCCGGTCGCCCGTCTCGAGGAGCGCGCGCAGGGTCGCCGACAGGGCGGCGTGCGCGCCGGACGTGACGACCAGCTGGGCCGGGTCGGTCGGCAGGCCGCGGCCCTCGAACCAGGCCGCCAGGGCGACGCGCGCCTCCGGGATGCCCTGCGGGTGGTAGCCGGCCGTCGCGAGGTGGCGCGGCAGCGCGAGCAGCGCCCGCTCGTAGGCCGCCGACAGCCCGGCCGCCGCCGGCAGGGCGGCGTAGGTGAGGTCGACGACGTCGGGCGGTACGTCGGTCGGGATGAGCCCGGCCCCCGAGAGGTGCAGCCCGTCGGGGCCGGTCGGCAGCGCCACGACGCTGCCCGAGCCGCGCCGGGTCTCGACGAAGCCCTCCTCCCGCAGCAGGTCGAGGGCGGCGCCGACCGTCGTCCGGCTGAGGCCGAGCTCGGTGACGAGGGCGCGCTCGCTCGGCAGCCGGGTGCCGACGAGGACGCGGCCGTCGCAGACGAGCCGGCGCACCCCGGTGGCAAGCGAGCGGTACGCCGGTCGACCGGACGCGGCATCCGGGCCCAGCAGCGAGGCGAGCGAGCGGGCGGACAGCGAACGCATGGGTCCACTGTCGCACAGGTGGACCTGTCATCAGGGTCCAATCAGGGCCACCATGGGGGCATGGCCCGCTCCGCCCCGCTCCTGCCCCTCACGCCCCTCCAGCAGCTCACCGCCGGGCGGCTGCCGCGTCGCGTCGCGCAGCTGCTCGTCGGGCTCGTCCTCTACGGCGTGTCGATGGCGATGATGATCCGGGGTGCGTTCGGGCTCGACCCGTGGGACGTCTTCCACGCCGGGCTCGCCGACCGCGTCCCCCTCAGCTTCGGCGAGGTCACCATCGCGGTGGGAGCCCTCGTGCTGCTGCTCTGGTGGCCGCTGCGCCAGTGGCCGGGCCTGGGCACCGTCGCCAACGTCGTCGTCGTCGGCCTCGCCGCCGACGCCGGCCTCAGCCTCCTGGCCCAGCCGGAGTCGCTGTGGGTGCGGGTGCTGCTGCTCGTCGGCGGGCTCGTGCTCAACGCCGTCGCCGGGGGCCTCTACATCGGCAGCCAGCTCGGGCCGGGCCCCCGCGACGGCCTCATGACCGGCCTGGCGCGACGCACCGGCTGGTCGATCCGCCTCGTGCGCACCCTCATCGAGGTCTCCGTGCTCGCGGTCGGCTGGCTGCTCGGTGGCCCGGTCGGTGTCGGCACCGTCGTCTACGCGTTCGGCATCGGACCGCTCGTGCAGTTCTTCCTGCCGCTGCTCACCGTGCGCCTCGACCCGGCGCGCGCCGGCGGCCCCGGGGCCGGGCCGGTCGTCAGTGCAGCAGGTCGTCGAGCGCCTCGTCGAGGTCGGGGTGCTCGAACCGGAACCCCGCCGCAGCCAGCACCGACGACGTGCAGTGCCGACCGGTGAGGCCGAGGGCCGGGTCGGTGCGCAGCACGACGGAGCCCACCGCGACGGCCCGCTCCGGGGTGGGCGGAGCCGGAGGACGGCCGAGTCGTCGGCGCAGCGAACGCATGAGGTCGACGTTGCGCACGGGTGACGGCGACGAGGCGATGAGCGGCCCGTCGGGCAGCACGACGTCGGGCGTGAGGCCGAGGGCGGCGCGGACCACCGCGAGCCAGTCGTCGACGTGGACCCAGCTGAACCACTGACGTCCCGACCCCACCCGGCCGCCGAGGCCGAGCCGTGTCAGCGTCTCCAGCCGTCGCAGCGCCGGGGAGCCGGGCTGGAGCACGATCGAGGTGCGCAGCACGACCCGGTGGGCCGCCGCCGCGCCCTCCGACTCGGCCTCCCAGGGCCGGGCCACCCCGGTCATCTGCGGCAGCGCCGCGGGCCCGGTCGGCAGTGGGGTCGTCTCGGTGACGCGGGTCTCGCCGGCGTCCGACCAGATCGCCGTCGTCGACCCCTGCACCCACCGGGCGACCGGCACGGGCAGCCGCCCGCTCGCCCGCACGAGGGCCCGCGTCGGCAGCACCCGCGACTCGCGCAGGGCGTCGACGTTCGCCGCCGTCGGGCGGGCGTCGACGAGCCGCCCGGCGAGGTTGACGACCGCCGTCCGCGCCGGGTCGGAGAGCACCTGCTCCCACGCCCCGTCTTGGACGCCGTCCCACTCCACCTGGCGATGGGGGACGCCCGCGTCGGCGCGGCGGGTGAGCAGGACCACCCCGTGCCCGCGCGCGGCGAGGTCGGCCGCGAGGGCGCGACCGAGGCTGCCCGACCCGCCCGCCACGACGACCTCCAGGCCGTCGGGCCGGGGCGTGACGACGAGCGACGCGAGCCGGGCGAGGTCGTCGGGCCACCCGTCCGACAGTGGCCCGGCGACGAGCCGTGCGACGAGTGGGGACGCCGGCCCGGTCAGCGAGATCCGTTGTGACAGAGCGCAGCTCATGCCGTCGGACCCCGCCTCGACGACCCACTCGACGCGCATCGCGCCGCCCGGGAGCGGCTGCTCGAGGGTCAGCCGGCCCGGGGCGGCCGTCGCCGGTGGGGTGACCTCGACCAGCCTGAGGGGCGGCGCCGTGCGGCGGTGCAGCGCGCTGAAGGGCCCCGCGGGGGCGTAGGCGCCCGTCGCGCCGGCGCGGACGTCGCCGTCGACGTGTGCCTCCTCGATCGCGCCGCACCACTGCGCCCACCGGCGAGGGTCACCGACGACGGACCACAGCCGACCGGCATCCGTCGCGAAGGTCTGTCGTCGGGTGCGCTGCCACGGCATGGACCCCACCGTAGGCCGGGCGGCCGACGGCAGGGCGTCAGGCCGCCGCGCCGACGAGCCGCAGGGCGAGGTGGGCGTTGGTCGTCGCGATCTGCGACGGCGTGCGGCGGATCGTGGGGGAGTACCAGCGGGCGACGTCGACGGCGATCGACAGCAGGGCGAGCGCGGTGTCGCCGACGTCGTCGATGGTGAAGCTGCCGTCGGCCACGCCGGCCTCGAGCACGCCGCGCACGACGGCGTCGATCTGCTTGCGCAGCCCGAGCACCTCGGCGTGGTGCTCGGGGGTGAGGTGGTGGTGCTCGTACTGCACGACCCGGGCGATCTCGTACTTCTCCGCGTGCCACTTCGAGAAGGTCGCCATGACGGCCGCGAGCTGCTCGCGTGGGGTGGGCGACTGCGCCACGGCCTCGCGCACGGCCGCGAGGGCCGACTCGTGGCCGGTGCGGCTCAGGCCCATGAGCAGCTCCTCCTTGGAGCCGAAGTGGACGTAGACGCCGGCCGGGCTCAGCCCCGCCCCGGAGGCGATGTCGCGGGTCGTCGTGGCGTGGAAGCCCTTGTCGGCGAAGGACCGGGCCGCCGCGGCCATGAGTCGGTCGACGGTGGGCCCGCTGCTCGGCTCGCGGGTCGTCTCGCGGGTCGTCTCGGGCACGGCGGCGCTCGTGGTGGTGCGGGGCACGTTGACAGCATGCCGTAGCGTCGCGAAACTAAGCAAGCGCTTAGTCACCGGCGTGCCAGCGGCGCGCCCCCCGCCCAGGAGGACCCGATGCCCCGCCACCTCTACGACGCCGACCACGAGGCGGTGCGCGCCTCCGCCCGCGAGTTCGTCGCCCGCACGCTCGCCCCGCGGGCCGAGCAGATGATCGCCGACAAGGTCATCGACCGGGAGGTGTGGCGAGAGGCCGGCAAGCAGGGCTTCTTCGGCTTCGACATCCCCGAGGAGTTCGGCGGCGCGGGCGTCGACGACTACCGCTTCAACGCCGTCGTCGCCGAGGAGATGTCGCGCTTCAACGCCGCGACGAGCTCGTGCTTCGGCATCCACTCCGACGTCTGCCCGCCGTACATCGTCGACCTGGGCACCGAGGAGCAGAAGCAGCGCTGGCTGCCGGGTATCGCGAGCGGCGACCTCGTCATCGGCATCGCGATGACCGAGCCGAGCGGCGGCTCCGACCTCGCGGCCCTCAAGACGACCGCGGTGCGCGAGGCCGACGGCGAGGGCTGGGTGCTGAACGGCAGCAAGACGTTCATCACCAACGGCTACCAGGCCGACCTCGTCATCGTGGCCGCCCGCACCGACCCGAGCCGCGGGGCCAAGGGCATCACCCTCTTCGTCGTCGAGCGCGGCATGCCCGGCTTCGTCAACGGCCGCAAGCTCGACAAGGTCGGCATGCCCGAGAGCGACACCGCCGAGCTGTTCTTCGAGGACGTCCGGGTGCCCGACGAGAACCGGCTCGGCGAGCCCGGCATGGGCTTTGTCGCCATGATGCAGCGACTGCCGCAGGAGCGGGTCGGTGCGGCCGTGAGCAACGTCGCCCACGCGAAGGCGATCCTCGAGGAGACCATCGAGTACGCCAAGCAGCGCAAGGCGTTCGGTCAGGCCATCGGGACCTTCCAGCACAACAAGTTCCTCCTCGCCGAGCTCGTGACGAAGATCGAGGTGGCCGAGGCCTACGTCGACGACTGCGTCCTCGCCCACTCCCGGCACGAGCTGAGCGCGGTCGACGCGGCGAAGGCGAAGTGGTGGAGCGCGTCGGTGCAGAACGACGTCCTCGACCACTGCGTGCAGCTGCACGGCGGCTACGGCTTCATGAACGAGTACCGGGTGGCCCGGGCCTGGCGCGACGCCCGCGTGACGAAGATCTGGGCGGGCAGCAACGAGATCATGAAGGAGCTCATCGGCCGGGACCTCGGTCTGTGAGCGACGCGGCAGGGCGCCCCCGCCTGCACGAGGGGGCCGTCGCGGTCGTCACCGGGGCGAGCCGGGGCATCGGGCTCGGCATCGCCGAGCGGCTCGTCGCCGACGGCGCCCGGGTCGTCGTCACCGCCCGGAAGGCGGAGGCCCTGGCCGAGGCCGTCGACCGTCTCGGCGGCCCCGAGCACGCCCTCGGCGTCGCCGGCAACGCCGCCGACGAGGCCCATCAGGACGAGGTCCTCGCGGCCGCCCGTGAGACCTTCGGCGGGCTGCACCTGCTCGTCAACAACACCGGCATCAACCCCGCGTACGGCCCGATGCTCGACAGTGACCTCGACGTCGCCCGCAAGGTGCTCGACGTCAACGTCGTGGCCGCGTTCTCGTGGATCCGCAAGGCCGTCGCCGCGGGCCTCGGGGATGCCGGTCACCCGGGCGCCGTCGTCAACGTGGCCTCCGTCGCGGGGCTGGGGGCCTCCGGGGTCATCGGCTGGTACGGCGTCTCGAAGGCCGCGCTCATCCACCTGACGACCGAGCTCGGGTACGAGCTGGGGCCCGACGTGCGGGTCAACGCCGTGGCGCCGGCCGTCGTCAAGACCCGCTTCGCCGAGGCACTCTACGAGGGTCGCGAGGAGAAGGTGGCGTCGCGCTACCCGATGCGCCGCCTCGGGGTGCCGGAGGACGTCGCGGGTGCGGTGAGCTTCCTGCTCGGCCGCGACGCGTCGTGGGTCACGGGGCAGACGCTGACGGTCGACGGGGGAGTGACGCTCGCGGGCGGGGTCTGACGCGCGGCGGTCGGCGGAGGGTAGTGGTTCGCGCGGGCGAGCCCACCGGCATCCGCTCACCGGACACCGGGTTTGGCGGGTAAGGACTACCTAAGTAAGGTGAGCCTGTCCTTCCGATCGACAGAGAGACCCACCGTGCTCCGTCTCCGTTCCGCCCTCCCCGTCGCTGCCCTTCCCGCCGCCGTGGCCCTGCTCGTGCTCGCCGGGTGCTCCACCGGCCCCTCGGGCTCGACCACCGTGGAGCCCGGCGCCGGGGGCTCGACGTCGCAGGCCGACGCGAACGCGTTCCCGGTCACCATCACGCACGCCTTCGGCAAGGCCACGATCAACGCCGCCCCGAAGCGCGTCGTCACCCTCGGCTGGACCGACGCCGACCACGTCGCGGCCCTCGGCGTCGCACCGGTCGGCGCCCCCAAGGTGACGTGGGGCGGCAACGCGAAGCAGTCGAGCGACTGGTTCGACAAGCAGCTCGCCGCCATCGGCGGCGCCGCGCCGACGCGCTTCGACGACGCCGACGGTGCGCCGATCGAGGAGATCGCCAAGCTCGACCCCGACCTCATCCTCGCCACGAACTCCGGCATCACGAAGGTCGAGTACGACAAGCTGAGCAAGCTGGCACCGGTCGTCGCCTACCCGAAGGTCGCCTGGGGCACCCCTTGGGAGGAGTCGCTCGACCTCATCGGCACGGCCCTCGGGCGCTCGGGCAAGGCCGCCGAGGTCAAGGCCCAGACGGAGCAGACCCTCGAGGCCGCCCGCACGAAGTACCCGCAGCTCGCGGGCAAGACCTTCATCTACGCCTTCGTCACGCCGACCGACTACAGCCAGGTCGGTTACTACACGCCGCTCGACCTGCGCCCGCGCATGCTCACGGAGCTCGGCATGAAGAACGCCCCCGTCATCGAGAAGCTGAGCGAGGGCTCGAGCGAGTTCTACAAGACGGTCAGCGCCGAGCAGGCACCCACGCTCACGTCGGACATCCTGCTCACCTACGTCGAGCAGGGCGACGAGGTCGCGAACATGAAGAAGGACCCGCTCATCGGCCAGATCCCCGCGGTCAAGGCGGGCGCCGTCGTCGCGACCGCCGACAAGCGCGTCGGCCTGACGACGAGCTCGCCCTCGCCGCTGTCGATCCCGTTCATGGTCGACCTGTTCGTCCCCACGGTCGCCGAGGCCGTCGCGAAGGCCGACGCCAGCTGATGGTCGGCCGCACCCGCACGCTCACCCTCACCGGCGCGCTCGTCGTGCTGGTGGGGGTGGCGGTGGTGGCCTCCCTCACCGTCGGCAGCAACCCCGTCCCGCTCGGTGACGTCGTCTCGGTGCTCACCGGGCACGGCGGCGAGCTCTCCCAGCAGGGCATCGTCGAGGCCCGCATCGCCCGCACGGCGGTGGGCCTGCTCGTCGGGGCGAGCCTCGCCGTCGCGGGCGCCGCCATGCAGGGCCTGACCCGCAACCCCCTCGCCGACCCCGGCCTGCTCGGCGTCAACGCCGGCGCCTCCCTCGCGGTCGTCGTCGCCATCACGCTGTTCGGCGTCGGCAGCCTCACGGGCTACGTCTGGTGGGCCATGGCCGGGGCGGGCATCGCCGCCGTCGTCGTGCACGCCCTCGCCGGCCTCGCCGGGGGTGGAGTCACCCCGCTGCGGCTGACCCTCGCCGGCGCCGCCGTCACCGCGGGCCTGGCCAGCTGGTCGTCGGGCCTCATGGTCAGCAACGCGCAGTCGTTCGACTCCTTCCGCCTCTGGCAGGTCGGCACCATCGGCGGGCGCGGCCTCGACCTCGTCACGACCGTGCTGCCCTTCTTCGCCGTCGGCCTCGCCGTCGTGCTGCTCGCGGTGCGCCAGCTCAACGCCCTCGCCCTTGGCGACGACCTCGCCCGCAGCCTCGGCGAGAACATCCTGTTCGCCCGCACCGCCGTGGCGGTCGGGGTGGCCGTGCTGTGCGGCGCCTCGACGGCGCTCGCCGGGCCGGTCGGCTTCCTCGGCCTCGTCGTGCCGCACCTCGCCCGCTTCGTCGTCGGCCCCGACCACCGCCGCATCATCCCGGTGTGCCTCCTCGTCGGACCGGCGCTGCTTCTCGTCGCCGACGTCGTCGGCCGCGTCGTCGCGCGCCCCTCCGAGGTGCAGGCGGGCATCATGACCGCGGTCGTCGGCGTGCCGGTCTTCATCGCGCTCGTCCGCCGCGGACGGATGGCCGCCCTGTGAGCGCACCCGCCGCGACATCGGCTAGCCCCGCCACCGTGCTCGCCCCCGACGGCGCGGCCCAGGATGCCGTCCGCCTCGTCGCGCACGCCCGCCGCCGCCCGCTCCGGCGGGTCCGGGCCGTCGTGGCCGGGCTGGCCGTGCTCGCCGTGGCCGCGCTGCTCGCGCGCACCCTGCTCGGCGAGTACACCGTGACCGTCGTCGACTTCGTCCGCATCCTGCGTGGGGAGACCATCGAGGGTGCCCCCGGGGCCTCCTTCATCGTCATGGAGGCCAAGCTGCCCCGGGCCGTGCTCGGCGCGCTCGCCGGGGCGGCCTTCGGCGCCGCCGGCGCGATGTTCCAGACGACGCTGCGCAACCCGCTCGCCAGCCCCGACATCATCGGGGTCAGCCTCGGCGCGAGCGCGGCGGCCGTGCTCGCCCTCACCTTCTTCGACGCCCAGGGCCTCGTCCTGCCCCTCGTCGCCCTCCTCGGCGCGGTCGGCGTCAGCCTCGTCATGTACCTCGTCTCTCGGGGCACCTCGCTCGCGGGGCAGCGCATGGTGCTCGTCGGCATCGGCATCGCCGCCCTGCTCAGCAGCGTCATCCAGTTCGTCATGACGCGGGCCACCATCCAGGACGCCCAGGCCTCGCTCGTCTGGCTCACCGGCAGCCTCAGCCGCGCCACGTGGCCCGTCATCGGTCTGCTCGCCGTCGGCCTGCTCATGCTCCTGCCGGTGCTCGCCGCCCTCGTCCCGCGCATGCGGGCGGCCGAGCTCGGCGACGACCTCTCGACCACCCTCGGCGCCCCCGCCGCGGGGGCCCGCCTCGGGCTCGTCGTCGCCGTGGCCTTCGCCGCCTTCGCCACCGCCGCGACCGGCCCCATCGCCTTCGTCGCGTTCCTCTCCGGGCCGATCGCCAAGCGCCTCACTGGTGGCCGCACCTCGCTCTGGGCCGCGGCCCTCGTCGGGTCGGTCATCGTCATCGCCGGCGACTTCCTCGGCTCGTACCTCATCCCCGACGTCAACCTGCCCGTCGGTGTCATCACCGGCGCGCTCGGCGCCCCGCTCATGATCGTCGCGGTCATCGCCGCCGGTCGCCACGGAAAGGCCTGAGATGACCGTGACCGAAGAACCCCTCGCGCGCCCCGGCGCCCTCACCGCCACGACGCCCGCAGCCCTGCAGGTCAGCGGCCTCTCGCTCGCCTACGACGGTCGCACGGTCGTCGAGGGTCTCGACCTCGCGGTGCCCAGCGGCGCCGTGACGGCCGTCGTCGGCCCCAACGGCTGCGGCAAGTCGACGGTGCTGCGGGGGCTGGCGCGCCTGCTCAAGCCCTCGGCCGGCACGGTGACCATCGCCGACCTGCCCGACGGCCCTCGTGGCAGTGGGCACGCCAACGGTCACGGCGGTGCGGATGCCGGGTCGCCCGGCGGCGCGGCCCGTCGCGACGTGTGGTCGCTCAAGCCCAAGGAGTACTCGCGTCGCGTCGCGCTGCTGCCGCAGACGCCCCCCGTCCCGGAGGGGATCACCGTCGTCGACCTCGTCGGTCGCGGCCGCCACCCGCACCACACCCTCGTCAAGCGGTGGAGCGCCGCCGACGACGAGGCGGTCGCCCGCGCCATGCGCGCCACCGACACCCTCGGCCTGGCCGACCGGCACGTCGAGGAGCTGTCGGGCGGCCAGCGCCAGCGCGTCTGGATCGCCCTCACCCTGGCCCAGGACACCGACGTCATCCTGCTCGACGAGCCGACGACCTACCTCGACGTCGCCCACCAGGTCGACGTGCTCGACCTGCTGCTCGAGCTGAACCGCCGCAGCGGCACGACCATCGTCATGGTGCTGCACGACCTCAACCTCGCCGCCCGCTACGCCGACCACGTCGTCGCCCTGCGCGGCGGTGCCCTCGTCGCCCAGGGCCGGCCGGTCGACGTCGTCGACGCCGCCTTCGTCCGTGACGTGTTCGGCCTCGAGAGCGCGGTCGTCACCGACCCGCTGTCGGGCACCCCCCTCGTCGTCCCCGCCTCCCGCACCCACACGACCACCGCCGTCACCACCACCGCCACCGCCACCGCCACCGCCACGACCACCTTCAGGAACGGACCCGTCGCATGACCGCCGTCGCCGAGAACCCCACCAGCACCAGCACCAGCTCCAACACGAGCGACACGGCGGCCTCGGCCGCGGCGCCCTCGCCGTTCCTCGTCCTCGCGGGCACCGTGCGCCGGGTCGAGCGGCTCAGCCCGTCCTTCGTGCGGATCACCCTCGGCGGCGAGGGGTTCGACGACTTCGGTCCCGACGGCTCGACGCTCGACCTGCGCATCAAGCTGCTCATCGCCGAGCCCGGTCGGCCGCTGCCGCTGCACCTCGCGTCGTCCGACTCCTGGTACACCGACTGGCTGGCCCTGCCCGAGCACGAGCGGGGGCACCTGCGCACGTACACCGCGCGCTACGTCCGCGGCGAGGGCCACGGGCGCGAGCTCGTCGTCGACTTCGTCCTGCACGGCACCGACGCGGCGCACCCGGGCGAGCCCGGCCCCGCCGCCGCCTGGGCCGCCGCCGCGGCCGTGGGCGACGAGGTCGGGGTCATCGGACCGCGGCGCGGCCTCGACCGGCGCTTCTCCGGGGTCGAGTTCGAGCCCGGTGAGGCCCGGCGCCTGCTTCTCGTGGCCGACGAGACGGCCCTGCCCGCCCTCTCGTCCATCCTGGAGAGCCTCGACCCCGACACCCGTGGCTGCGCGGTGGTCGAGGTGCCGCAGGAGGCCGACTTCCTGCCCGTCGCCGCCCCCTCCGGGGTCGACGTCCACTGGATCGCCCGCGGTGACGCCACCCGAGGTGCGGCCTCCGTCACGACACTGCACGCCGAGTGCGGGCTGCCGTCCGTGACCGGTGCCGTGACCGGTGGCGTGACGGGCCCCGCCGTGACGGCCGACGGCGACGACGACGTGTGGGAGACCCCCGTCTACAGCGCGTCGGGGGAGGACGTCACCGACGAGGCCACGACCCCCGTCGGGCCCGACGAGACCTACGCCTGGGTGGCCGGCGACTCGGCGACGGTCAAGACCGTGCGCCGCCTCCTCGTGGGCGAGCTGGGCATGCCCCGTCACCAAGTGGCCTTCATGGGGTACTGGAAGAGCGGCGCCACCCAGATCTGACCCCGGCGGGGTCGGTAGGCCAGCGGGTGGCGCCGCCGTCCCACGGAGGGGCTCACCGGCATCCGGCCACTTGCGCGCGCGGACGACGGGCGGGCCAGAATGTGTGGCGGCGGCCAGTGACGTCCGACCCGACGTCACGACCACGGTGACGCCGCGGCTGCCTCTCGGCCGCGCACGACGACGGAAGAGACACCATGCAGATCTGGCCCGGCAACCCCTACCCCCTCGGGGCGACCTACGACGGGACCGGCGTGAACTTCGCCGTGTTCAGCGAGGTCGCCGAGAAGGTGGAGCTCTGCCTCATCGACGACGACGGTGCGGAGACGCGCGTCGAGCTGCCCGAGGTCGACGCCTTCGTGTGGCACGGCTACGTGCCCTACCTGCAGCCGGGGCAGCGCTACGGCTTCCGCGTGCACGGGCCGTACGACCCCGAGAAGGGCCACCGCTGCAACCCGACGAAGCTGCTGCTCGACCCCTACGCCAAGGCGATCGAGGGTCAGCCCGACAACGACCAGTCGCTCTTCTCGTACACCTTCGGTGACGAGGACGCGGCGACGAACCCCGAGGCCAACGCCGACGACAGCCTGCGCCACACGATGCTCTCGGTCGTGACCAACCCCTTCTTCGACTGGGGCGACGACCGCCCGCCGAGGTACCAGTACCACGAGAGCGTCATCTACGAGGCGCACGTCAAGGGCATGACCGAGCTGCACCCCGAGGTGCCCGAGGAGATCCGCGGCACGTACGCGGGCATGGCCCACCCGGCCGTCATCGAGCACCTCACCTCGCTCGGCATCACGGCCGTCGAGCTCATGCCCGTGCACCAGTTCGTGCAGGACTCGCACCTCACCGACCGGGGCCTGTCGAACTACTGGGGCTACAACACCATCGGCTTCCTCGCCCCGCACAACGGCTACTCCGCCGGTGGTCAGCGCGGCCAGCAGGTGCTCGAGTTCAAGGGCATGGTCAAGGCGCTGCACGAGGCCGGCATCGAGGTCATCCTCGATGTCGTCTACAACCACACGGCCGAGGGCAACCACATGGGCCCGACGCTCGCCTTCCGCGGCATCGACAACGCGAACTACTACCGCCTCGTCGACAGCGACCCGTCGCACTACTACGACACGACCGGCACCGGCAACTCGCTGCTCATGCGCAGCCCGCACGTGCTCCAGCTCATCATGGACTCGCTGCGCTACTGGGTGACCGAGATGCACGTCGACGGCTTCCGCTTCGACCTCGCCGCGACGCTGGCCCGCCAGTTCCACGAGGTCGACAAGCTGTCGGCCTTCTTCGACCTCATCCAGCAGGACCCGATCGTGAGCCAGGTCAAGCTCATCGCCGAGCCGTGGGACGTCGGCGACGGTGGCTACCAGGTCGGCAACTTCCCCCCGCTCTGGACCGAGTGGAACGGCAAGTACCGCGACGAGGTCCGCGACTACTGGCGCGGTGAGGGCAACGCCCTCGGTGAGTTCGCCTCTCGTTTCACGGGTTCCAGCGACCTCTACGAGCACTCGGGTCGCAAGCCGATCGCGTCGATCAACTTCGTCACGGCCCACGACGGCTTCACGCTGCAGGACCTCGTCAGCTACAACGAGAAGCACAACGACGCCAACGGCGAGGGCGGCAACGACGGCGAGAGCCACAACCGCTCGTGGAACTGCGGCGTCGAGGGCCCGACCGACGACGACGCCGTGCTCGACCTGCGCGCGCAGCAGCAGCGCAACCTCATGACCACCCTGCTGCTGTCGCAGGGTGTGCCGATGCTGCTGCACGGCGACGAGATGGGTCGCACGCAGGGCGGCAACAACAACGGCTACTGCCAGGACAACGAGATCTCGTGGGTCGACTGGGACCTCGACGAGCGGCGCCAGCAGCTGCTCGCGTTCACGCAGGCGGTCGTGCGGCTGCGCCGCGAGCACCCCGCGTTCCGCCGTCGCCGCTTCTTCGCCGGCAGCGCCGACCACGGTGGCGAGAGCGAGCTCGGTGACATCGCCTGGCTCATGCCCAACGCCGAGCACATGGACGCCGACGCGTGGAGCAACGGTCTGGCCAAGACGCTCATGGTCTTCCTCAACGGTGAGGCCATCCCGGAGCCCGACCGTCGCGGTGCGCGCATCGTCGACGACTCCTTCCTCGTCATGTTCAACGCCCACGACCAGCCGGTCTCGTTCACGATCCCGGACGAGGACTACGGCGAGTGCTGGGTGCCGGAGATCAACACGGCGCTGCACGACGTCGAGGTGCGCCAGCTCGAGCCGGGCTGGCAGATCGAGGTCGCCGGTCGCAGCGTCGTCGTGCTGCGCGCGCCCCGCGAGCCCCTCAACAACGCCGTCGCCGGTCTCGGCGAGGCGCAGCCGTGACGGTGACGGAGGGCGCAGCGCGCGGGGTGTCGGGAAGCACGGACGGGAGCCGACCCGGTGAGGGGATGCCGGGGCGTCACGTCCCGGTGTCGACGCACCGGTTCCAGCTCGAGCCCGACTTCACCCTCGAGGACGCCGAGAAGCGGCTGGGCTACCTCGTCCAGCTCGGGGTCACCGACGTCTACCTGTCGCCGGTGCTGCAGGCCTCGGAGGGCTCGACCCACGGCTACGACGTCACCGACCACCGGCACGTCGCCGCGGGTCTCGGCGGCGACGACGCCTTCCGTCGGCTCACCGCCGCGGCCCGCAGCGCGGGCCTCGGGGTCGTCGTCGACGTCGTGCCCAACCACATGACGACGCCGACCCCGCTCACCGCGAACCGTCCCCTGTGGGCGCTGCTGCGCGAGGGGCGGGAGTCGCCGTGGGCGCTCTGGTTCGACGTCGACTGGGACGCCCAGGACGGGCGGATCCTCATGCCGGTGCTCGGCGACGAGCTCGAGTCGGTGCTGGCGTCGGGGGAGATCGAGCTGTCGCACCGTGACGGGCAGACGGTCGTGCGGTACTACGACCACGTCTTCCCCGTCGCCGCGGGCACGGAGAGGCTGCCGCTGCCCGAGCTGCTGGACCGCCAGCACTACCGGCTGGCGTCGTGGACGACCGCCGACGACGAGCTCAACTACCGCCGCTTCTTCGACGTCACCTCGCTCATCGCCGTCCGCGTCGAGGAGCCGGCCGTCTTCGAGGCGACGCACGCCAAGCTCGTCGGGTTCGCCCAGGCGGGCGAGCTGCAGGGCCTGCGCATCGACCACCCCGACGGGCTGGCCGACCCGCAGGGCTATCTCGAGCAGCTGGCCGACGCCACCGGCGGCATCTGGGTCGTCGTCGAGAAGATCCTCGAGGGCGACGAGCAGCTGCCCGCCGACTGGGCCACCGACGGCACGACCGGCTACGACGCCATGCTGCGCGTCGGCGGTCTCTTCGTCGACCCGGACGGCGAGGCCCCGCTGACAGCCCTGTCGACCGAGCTGCTCGGTCAGTCGCAGGACCTCGAGCAGATCGTCGTCGAGGCGAAGCGCTGGGTCGTCGAGGTCATGCTCTCGACCGAGGTCAGCCGCCTCGTCCGGCTGGTCCGACGGGCGCTGCCGGAGGTCGACGCGCAGGCGGCGCGCCACGTCGTCGAGTCGCTCCTCGTGGGCCTCGAGCGCTACCGCGTGTACCTGCGCCCGGGCTCGCCCGCGGGCGAGGCGGACGCCGACGAGCTGGGGCACGCGCTGACGCGCGGTCGCGGTGCGTGGGACCGTCCGCTCGACGACGCCGTCGTC
The DNA here is from genome assembly GCF_003635045.1 of Terracoccus luteus. Taxonomy (NCBI): domain Bacteria; kingdom Bacillati; phylum Actinomycetota; class Actinomycetes; order Micrococcales; family Intrasporangiaceae; genus Terracoccus; species Terracoccus luteus. Next base: position 449,818 of record NZ_RBXT01000001.1, read on the forward strand.
GAGCGGGTCATGACCCTCGCGCTGGGACGCGACCGGGGCGAGGACGCCCAGGCCGCCGACGAGTTCGTCGTGCGCTTCCAGCAGACGTGCGGGCCGGCGATGGCCAAGGCGATCGAGGACACCGCGTACTACCGCTTCGTGCGGCTCACCGGTCTCAACGAGGTCGGGGGAGACCCCGGTCGGGTCGGCATCCCGACGAGCGAGTTCCACCAGTTCGCAACGGGTCTCGCGCAGCGGTGGCCCCGCACGATGACGACGCTGTCGACCCACGACACCAAGCGTTCGGAGGACGTCCGGGCCCGGTTGTTCGTGCTGTCGGAGCGGCCCGACGAGTGGGCGAGGTGGGTGCGCAAGGCCCGCGAGCTCGCCGCCGATCACCGGTCGGACGAGCTCGACGACCTCACCGAGTACTTCCTCTGGCAGACCCTCGTCGGCGCGTGGCCGATCACGGCCGAACGGCTCGACGGCTACGCGCTCAAGGCGATCCGCGAGTCGAAGCTGCGCACGCGTTGGACCGCGCCCGACGAGGCGTACGAGAAGGCCGTGGCCGACCTCGTCGCCGCCATGACCGGCGACCCGGCCATCGCGGTGCACGTCGAGGCGTGGCACTCGGCCACCGCCCGGGAGTCTCGCGCCGCGGTGCTGGGGCAGAAGCTCGTGCAGCTGACGATGCCGGGGGTCCCGGACGTCTACCAGGGCAACGACATCGTCGACCTGTCCCTCGTCGACCCCGACAACCGACGGGCCGTCGACTACGCCGAGCGGTCGGAGCGGCTCGCCCGCCTCGACGACGGCGGCCGTGCGACCGACCTGCACGACGAGAAGCTGCTCGTCACGTCGCGCGCGCTGCGGGTGCGTCGCGCCCTGTCCGACGCCTTCGTCGGCGAGGGGACGTCGCACGTGGCGCTCGACGCCGGGTCGGAGCACGTCGTGGCCTTCGGTCGCGGCCAGGGCGACCGGGTCGAGGTCGTGACCCTCGCCACCCGGCTCGCCGGTCGACTGGCCGACTCCGGGGGCTGGGGTGACGCGGAAGTCACTCTGCCGCAGGGTGACTGGCGTGACGTGCTGTCGGACCGCAGGGTCGACGGCGGTCCGGTGCCCCTCGCCACGGTGCTGCCCGACGAGGGTCTGCCCGTCGCGCTGCTCGTCCGGGTCGGCTCCGCCGCCGACCTCGAGGCCACCGACGGAGCCGTCGCCGAGGAGGTCGACGCGTGAGCGCCGCACCGATCCGCGTGTGGGCGCCGAGCGCCCGCGCCGTCGAGGTCGTCGTCTCGGAGGTCGGCCGCGATGGTGACGGGGCCACCCGGCATCCGATGGTCTCGGAGTCGGGCGGATGGTGGTCGTGGACCCCGTCAGAGAGCCCCGTCGACTACCTCTTCAGCCTCGACGGCGGTGACCCGCGCCCCGACCCCCGCAGCGCCTGGCAGCCCCAGGGCGTGCACGGCGTCAGCCGCACCTTCGAGGCCACCGCGTTCGAGTGGTCGGATGCCGGTTGGCGCGGGCCGCGTTCCGGCGCAGGCGTTCTCGGCGGTGTCGTGTACGAGCTGCACATCGGCACGTTCACGTCCGAGGGCACCTTCGACGCCGCGGCCCTGCACCTCGACCACCTCGTCTCGCTCGGCGTCGACGTCGTCGAGGTCATGCCGGTGTCGGCCTTCGGCGGCACGCACGGCTGGGGCTACGACGGCGTCGCGCCCTACGCGGTGCAGGACGTCTACGGCGGCCCCGCGGCGTTCCAGCGCTTCGTCGACGCCTGCCACGTCCGCGGTCTGGGCGTCTGCCTCGACGCGGTCTACAACCACCTCGGCCCCACGGGCAACTACCTCGGCGAGTTCGGGCCGTACTTCACCGAGCGCCACAGCACGCCGTGGGGCGCCGCCGTCAACCTCGACGCCGACGGCAGCGCGGAGGTGCGGCGGTGGATCGTCGACAACGCTCTGCGGTGGTTCGCCGACTTCCACGTCGACGCGCTGCGCCTGGACGCCGTGCACGAGCTGCGTGACGACTCCGAGCGGCACGTGCTGGCACAGCTGTCCGACGAGGTGAACGAGCTCGGGGCTCGTCTGCGCCGTCCGCTCGACCTCATCGCCGAGAGCGACCTCAACGACCCGGTCATGGTCACGCCGACGGCTCAGGGTGGCCGCGGCATGGACGCCCAGTGGGACGACGACCTGCACCACGCGCTGCACGTCGTGCTGACGGGGGAGACGCAGGGGTACTACTCCGACTTCGCCGGCGACAACGACTCGTGGCCGACGGGCGGGCCGCTGTCGGTGCTGGCCAAGGCGATGAGCGACGGGTTCCTGCACGACGGCCGCTGGTCGAGCTTCCGGGAGAAGGAGTGGGGGGCGCCGGTCGACAAGAGCATGACGTCGGGGCATCGGTTCCTCGCCTACCTGCAGACGCACGACCAGGTCGGCAACCGGGCCACCGGCGACCGCATCGGCGACAGCATCACGCCGGGCCAGCAGGCCGTCGGGGCGGCGCTCTACCTCCTGTCGCCCTACACCGCGATGGTCTTCATGGGCGAGGAGTGGCGGGCGAGCACCCCGTTCCAGTTCTTCACCTCCTTCGAGGAGGAGGAGCTGGCCGAGGCCGTCCGGTCGGGTCGCCGGGGCGAGTTCGCCTCGCACGGCTGGGACGAGTCGCAGGTGCCCGACCCGCAGAGCCCGTCGACGCGGGAGGCGAGTGTGCTTCGCTGGGACGAGGTCTCTGGCGAGGGACACCGGCAGATGCTGGAGTTCTACCGCACCCTCATCGGCCTGCGACGCACCGAGCCCGACATCGCCAGCGGCGACCTCACGGCCGTGGACGTCCGCGCGGACGACGACGCGCGCTGGTTCGTCCTGCGACGGGGGAGCATCGTCGTCGTCGCCAACCTCGCCGAGCAGGCACAGGTCGTGCCGTTCGACGGCGCCGGCGCCGAGGTGGTGGCGTCGTGGGGCGACGACCCGGGCGTCGAGCCCGAGGGTCTGCGTCTCGACGGTCACGACGTGGCCGTGCTGCGGGTGCTGCGGTCCTGACCCACGAGTTCCGGTGTCGCGGAGGCGATCTCACGCCCGACCGCGAGCCGAGGGTACGGATGCCGGTGAGCGCGCTCACCGGCATCCGTGCCCTCACTGCTTGACGCGGACCATGCCCTCCTGCGCGGTGGTCGCCACGAGGACGCCGTCGCGCGAGAACATCTGACCCATGCCGAGACCGCGGCCGCTCGTCGCCGAGGGTGACTGCTGCGCGTAGAGCACCCACTCGTCGGCGCGGACGGGGCGGTGGAACCACATCGAGTGGTCGAGGCTCGCGACGCGCAGCCGCGCGTCGGTCCACGACAGGCCGTGCCGGCGCAGCACCGGCTCGAGCAGCGAGTAGTCGCTCGCGTAGGCGAGGACGGCGGCGTGCAGCAGTGGCTCGTCGGGCAGGGGGCCGACGGTGCGCATCCAGACGTTCTGCTCGGCGGCAGGCTCACCCTGCGGCGGCAGCCACATCGTGCCCTCGACGTTGCGGACGTCGACGGGGCGCGACTCGGCGAGTTGCCGGGCCCGAGGGTCTTCGGAGTCGGCGAAGAGCTCGGCGAGCGAGGGGAGCGTCTCGGGGGCGGCGACCTCGGGCATGGCGACCTGGTGCTCGAGACCGTCGGCGCGGGTCTGGAACGAGCACGTCATCGACATGATGGGCGCCTCCTTCTGCACCGCGTGGACGCGACGGGTCGAGAAGGAGCCGCCGTCGCGCATCTCCTCGACGGCGAAGCGGATGGGCAGGGTGTCGTCGCCCGGGCGCATGAAGTAGCCGTGCAGCGAGTGGATGGGGCGGGGGCCGCCGAGGCGCTCCTCGTCGACCGTGAGGCCGGCCGCCATGACGCACTGGGCGAGCACCTGGCCACCGAAGACGCGCCCGTGGGGCATGCGCTGGCTCTGGCCCTCGAAGACACGGGCGGAGGTGGCGCCGATGGAGGACGCGGCGTCCTGACCGGCGATGCCCGTGACGGAGATGTGCGCGGTGCCCAGCTCGACGAGGGTGAGGACGTCGATGAGCTCGGCGAGCGACCGCGGGACGGGGGAGTCGGCGGTGTGGTCGGTGCCGTGGCGCTGGTGCTGGTCACGGTCCTGGTGCTGGTGTGCGTCGTGGTCCGGGTCGTGGTCCGGGTCGTGGTCGTGGTCGGTGCTGGCGGTCACGCCCCGACCCTAGCCAACGGTGTGCACAGGGCTGGGGTGCCTCTTGTGAGGCAACTCGAACACGTGTTCTCATTCTCGTGGGGCAGGAACGAGTGTGGAGCATGGCGACGCTGACGGCAGCGACGACCGGGACGGGCAGGAAGACGTGCGCGGGTACGGCGGACCGTGACCTCGACGTGTGTGCACCGTCGTCGGGTGGCGACCGGGGTGGTGGGGCGGACCGGCCGGGCACGGCGGGTCACGGTCCGCCGGGCGAGGGTAGGGCCGCATCCCGTGCGGCGGTGGGCCCGTCCGAGAGTCCGCCCCGGGACCGTGCCGCACGACCGCCGGTGGTCGGGGACGCGGAGGCTTTCGAGTCCGAGCTGGCCGGTGCGGTCGACGAGCTGCTGCGTCGTTGCTGCGCCGAAGCGCAGTCGCGTCGTCTCGCCGACGACGTCGCCGACGACCTCGCCTGGGCCCCTGCGGGCGAGCAGGCGGTCGGGCAGGCGGGTGTCACCCACGGGGAGCCGGCCCCTGACGTCGTCACCGACACAGCCGAGGCCGCCATGGCGGCGTCCCTCGCTGAGTTCGAGGCCGCGGAACGGTTGTGCGCCGTGGTGGCACACGCCCAGCTCGGGGCGCTGCGGCGGATGCACGGCTGCGCCCAGGCCCTGGAGGCGGCGAGCAGCGCGCAGTCGTGGGCGGGGCGGACGCCCCTCGAGGCCGTCGAGCTGGTGACGCTCGAGGTGACGGCGGCGACCGGACTCAACACGAGCGACGTCGATACCCGGCTGCAGCTGGCCGAGGCGCCCGAGGGTCGTCTGGGGGCGGTGCGACGAGCCCTGGCCCTGGGTCGCACGACGCTGCGGCGGGCGGTCCGTCTGACCCAGCTGACCCGGCACCTCGATGACGAGGCCGCCGACCGCGTCGCGCGGGCGGTGCTGGCCCCCACCCGCGACGGGGCGGGCCTGAGCGACCGGCTGTTCGCCCAGCGGCTACGTCGTGCCCTGCTCGTGGTCGACCCCGACCGGGTGGCGTCGCGGCGGGCGGCCCGCCGTCGCATCGGGGCCTGGGCGCGCATCGACGACGACGGGACCGGGACCCTGACCGTCGTCAACGACGCCGAGGCGGTCGTGGCCGCCGTCGAGCGGGCGGACGCCGCGGCCCGGGCGGCGCGGGCTGCGGGCGACCCGCGGACGCTCGACCAGCTGCGGGCGGACTTCATCACCGGCGCCGCCATGTTCGGCTGGCCCGGCGACGACCCGTGGTTCGCGGGTCGGCCGGCTCGGCCCGCAGGGACGGTGTCCGTCGTCGTGCCGTTCAGCACGCTCGTGGGCCTCGACGACGAGCCGTGCGAGCTTCCCGGGCACGGGTGGGTCGGGGCGAGCACGCCCGCGAGATCGCCACCGCCGACGGGTCCGTGTGGCAGGTACTCCTCGCCGACGTCGACACCGGCCGTGCGGTGGCGCTCTCGACGCGTCGTCACCGGCCGACCGCGGAGATGGTGCGCTTCGTGCGTGCCGTCGACGGCGCCTGTCGAGGGCCGGGGTGCGAGGTGCCCGCCGACCGGTGCGACCTCGACCACGACGTGCCCTGGCCGGTCGGCGAGACACACGTCGGGAACCTCACCTGCAAGCACCGGGCCCACCACCGCGTGCGCACCACCGGCCTGTGGAGCGCGGTGCGGCACGCTGACGGCCGCGTCGTCTGGCGGACGGCGGCCGGACGTCTGTACGTCACCCGCCCGCACGACTGGCTCGAGGGCGACGGTGGGCCGCGCTCCGACGTGGTCGACGACGGGAGCCCGGTGTCCTCGTGCGCTGCCGACGACCTGCCGCTCGTCGAGCGGCGCGACGGTCGAGCTGCCGCTCCACGGAGCTCGGGGGTGCGAGCCGCGGGACGCGGACGCGAGGAGGAGCCCGTTGAGCGTCCAGGGGCGGGGCCGGCCTGCTGAGGGCTGCCGAGGGCAGAGACGACGCACCACGGTCGTCAATAGCAGGGAGCACGGGGAGGGACGGAGCGCGCGGGAGGGAGGGAGCGCGTGGTAGGGACGGAGCGCGTCGGTCGGTCGAGCACGTCTGCCCGACCGACGGCGATGACGTCACGAGCAGGCTCAGTAGGGGGGTCGGCCACGCCCGGAGCGAATCGGTCAGAACAGCGTCGGCGCCGGCTCTCTCGCTCCGGCCGGCGTGCCGTCCCGGTGGGACGTCGCCCGGGGCGACCGGGAGGGAGGTGCAGGGCTCGACGGGCTGGGCGGGCTCGACGGGTTCGACGGCTGAATGACGGACCTCGAGTCGGTCGGGCCGGCCGGGGCGGGCCGGGGTCCGTCGAGGGCCGTCCGCATCGGCCACGGTGCGGACTCGACGGCTCCGTCGTCGGCGGTGCCGCCCGAACCGGGTCCGCCCTCGACCCGACCGTGCCCGACGCCGGGGTGGTGGAGGCCGGCGCGTCGCACCGCCTCCGAGAGCCGCCGGCGGACCTCCTCGACGTACCCGGCCGGCGGCTGGCTCCCGCCCCGATAGAGGCGGCGGTAGGGCTCGACGAGGTCGGGCCGCTCCGCGGACAGCCAGCGCAGGAACCACTCCCTCGCGCCGGGCACGAGACGCAGCGGGACACCGCTGATGCTCGTCGCACCGGCCGACGCCAGTCGGTCGACCAGCGCCTCCAGGGCCTCCGGGGAGTCGGTGAGGTACGGCAGCACGGGAGCGACGAGCACGCCGCACGACAGCCCTGCGTCGCGGACCCGCGAGATGAGGTCGAGCCGGGCCCGCGGGTCGGGTGTGCCCGGCTCGAGGCTGTGCTGCAGCTGCGGGTCGAGCAGGGCCACCGACACCGAGACCTGCACCGACACAGACCGGGAGGCCTCGCCGAGCAGCGGGACGTCCCGGCCGAGCATCGTGCCCTTCGTGAGCAGGGTGAAGGGGGTTCCGTGCTCGGTGAGGGCGCGGATGATGCCCGGCATGAGCCGGTAGCGGCCCTCGGCCCGCTGGTACGGGTCCGTGTTCGTCCCCATGGCCACGGTCTCGCGGTTCCACGACGGCCGTCGCAGCTCCGCGCGGAGGACCTCGACGACGTTGGTCTTGACCACGATCTGGTTGTCGAAGTCGGCGCCGGTGTCGAGCTCGAGGTAACTGTGGGTCTGGCGGGCGAAGCAGTAGACACAGGCGTGCGTGCAGCCGCGGTAGGGGTTGAGCGTCCAGTGGACGTCGGCCGCCCAGGGCGCCCGAGGCAGGTGGTTGAGTGCCGACCGGGCCCGCACCTCGTGGAACGTCACGCCCTCGAACTCCGGGGTGCGGACGGTGCGCACGATGTCGCGGGCCCGGCCGAGGCCGGGCAGCGCCGCCGGGTCCTCGACCGTCACGCTCTGCCCGGCCCATCTCATGCATCGAGTCGAACACGCGTTCGATCGACTGTCAACCGGCTGACGGCAGCCCGCGACGGCGGCCGAGCGTCCCGGGTCCGCGCGTCCGCTCGTCAGAGGGCGGCCGAAGGGCGCTCGGGCGCCTGCGAAAGGTGCTGTGGTAGACAGCAGCAATGGCCCTGCTCACCGCGCTCGGAGCCTCGGACGTGGCGGAGCAGGTCTACCTCCACCTCGTCGAGAACGGACCGTGCGACAGCGTCGAGCTGGCCGGAGTCCTCGAGCTCGGCGAGGGCGAGGTGTCCGACGCCACGCGCGACCTGCGCGAGCTGGGGCTGCTCGCCCGTCGGGGCGTCGACCACCTGCCCCTGCCACCGAGTGCGGCGCTGCAGGCCCTCGCCGCCGAGCGGGACCGCCAGGCCGAGGCGGCGCGGACCGCGTCCGCGCGGCTCGGGGCGACCTGGGCGGCCCGCCACCTCGAGTTCTCACCCGTGGTCGAGGTGCTCACCGAGACCGCCATGGTGCAGGAGATGGCGGCCCTCACCATCCGGACGACGACGACCGAGGTGGTGGCCCTGTCCGTGGGCCCCATCGACGGCCCTCCCGGCCGACCGGACGGCGCTCACCCGTCATCGTCATCGTCATCGTCATCGTCACAGTCGTCGACCCGCTCATCGTCACGGTCCCCGTCGGAACCCGTTCCGCCCGAGGTTCAGCCCGGCATCCTGTCGGCCCTGGCCGGTGGTGTCGGGGTCCGGGTCGTCTACGGCTCGCGCATCCTGCAACGTCCGGAGGCCATGGCGATCGTCCTCGACTGCATCGACCGTGGGGAGCGGGCCCGGGTCTTCCCGGACGTGCCCCTCAACCTCATCGTCGGCGAGTCGCTCGCCCTGCTCTCCACCGGCGGACGTGGGGGCGAGCGACTGGCCGGTCTGCTGGTCCACCGTGGTGACCTGCACACAAGGTTGCGCGGTCTCTTCGAGAGCTTCTGGGCCATGGCGGTCCCGCTCGTTCCGGCGCCCTCCGACGCCGGACCTCCGGGGCCGGGCGACGAGTCGCGTGAGCTGCTGGCCTGCCTCGCCGCCGGGCTGACCGACGAGTCCATCGCCGCCCGGCTGGGAGTCTCGCCCCGGACCATCGGGCGTCGGGTGGCCGAGCTGCAGCAGCAGCTGGGCGCCCGCAGCCGCTTCCAGCTCGGTGTCCAGGCCCTGCGACGCGGCTGGCTCTGACCGGTCACCGGGCACCGGCATCGGGCACGGACACCGGCCGCGACACCACGACGGACGTCCGCCGGCCGGAGCGCCACGTCGTGCTCCGGCCGGCGGACGTCAACGGCAGGTCCGTCAGGCGGCGTCTTTCGCGACCTGGCGCCAGGCGTTCGGCGTGGTCGGGACGTCGGGGGCGACCAGCTTCGGCAGGATGCGGTCGAACCTGGCGGCGAGCCGCAGCGACGGCAGCACCTTCACCTGGTCGCCCGTCGCGGCCGTGGCGACGCCCCACGACGCCGCGGCGCGGCGCTGGTTGGGGGTGCCGTGGTGGCCGTTGCTGGCGAACTGGCAGTCACCGACGTCGTAGAACGTGTCCTGCACGAGCAGCAGCTGGTTCGCGTTCAGCCCGAGGCCCTTCTTGTGCGTGGCGAAGTACGCCCCGAACGAGTCGGCCATGAGCTCGGTGCGACGCGTGGCCTCGGGGCCGGTGAGCTCGCTCTGGAACAGGTTGTCCTCGTACTGCACGTGGTGAGCCATCTCGTGACCCATGACGGCCTTGGGGCCGACCTGCTTGAGCCCCAGGGCCCGCAGGGCGTCGAGGATGCCGTCGCCGAAGACGAGCTTGTCGGGCAGTCGTGAGACGACGGGGTCGGTCTCACCCTGCGCGCTGAAGGCGAAGGCGTTGAGGGTGAAGATGGGGTTGCGCCCACGGTCGAGGCCGGCCCCCGTGCGCACGAGCTTGACGATCTCGCGGGCCGTGTCGACCGAGTCCGAAGGCGAGGTGCCGTAGAGCAGGGCGACGATTCGGGCCACCCGGTCGACGTCCGTCAGCATCGCACCGTGCATCGCCATGAGCTGCACGTCGTCGAGCTTGACGTCCCAGAAGCGCTGCGCGTAGCCGAAGGAGCTCGACAGCACGGAAGCCGACGCGGGCGTGAGCGCGAAGCCGGGGTCCTTGGGCGAGCCGTAGTAGATGGCCTCGTACGTGGGGAAGTCGAGGACACCGAGGAGCGCCAGCACCAGCAGGGTGTTCATGTCGACATCGCTGAGGATGGAGTCGACGTAGGCGTCGAGCTTGGTGGGCCCGCACACGTAGTCGCCGGGGTTGATGGCCTCGGCCACGCGGGCGTCGACGACGTCGCGCACGGGTGAGCGCTCGATGCCGAGGCGCGCGAACGTGGCTGCCTGCCGGTCCTTCCAGTCAGCCGGCAGCTTCGCGGTCAGGCGCGCCAGCAGCTGCTGTGCTGCGTCAGAGGTCGCCGCGGGCAGCGGCGACGCAGCCGCCGGGGCCGTCACGGCGGACGCGGTGGCGCGAGCCGAGGGGCTGCCGGCGTTCGCCGCCTGAGCAGCCGTCGTCGAGGTCAGCGCGACCGACACTGACAGCGACAGTGCCGCGACGAGCGCTGGGGCTTTCGTGAGTTTCACAGGGGCTCCTCCGAGTTGGTTCGCGTCGCGATGTGCCGGCACCTGCCGGACGACGCGACGTCAGCCTCCCGTGCGAGCGCTCGACCGGGCAGAGGGTGGAGGTGGCGACAACCGGCGTGACCGGAACTCGACACCGCGACCGCCCGACTGCCGGCGCTCCCGGACCGTCCTGGACCCGCCGGGACCGCCGTCAGGCCTCGAGCGCGAGGACGAAGGGCAGCACCGCGTCGGCCCCGGCCTGGCGCAGTGCCCCGGCCGCGGTCGTCAGCGTCCACCGCGAGTCACTTACGTCGTCGACGAGCAGCACCGGCCCGTCGACCTCAGCCAGCCTCTGCGCCAGCTCGGGACCGACCGCCAGTCGCTCCCACACCCCCGCGAGCCGGAAGGCACTGTTGCCGCCGGCGTCGCCGACCGGACCGCCCTCGACGAGGTCGAGCGTCCCCAGCAGCGGCAACCGCCCCAGACGGCTGATGCCCTCGGCGAGCGAGCCGACGAGCAGGGGACGGCGGCGCGAGGGGACGGCGACGACCGCCACCGGTCGCTGCTGCCAGCCCCATCCGGCGAGTACGGCGACGACGGCCTTGAGCAGTGCGTCCGGCACCTCGGCGTCCTCACCCCGCAGCAGCTCTCGCAGCCGTTGGCCCCAGCCGAGGTCGGACAGGCGCGCCACCGCGCGACCCTCGCCCATCGCCACCCCGGCGCCGATGCGGCCCTTGACCGGGACCCCCAGCCGCTCCATGCCGGTCGGCCACTGCGCCCGCGGCTCGAGCACGACGCCCGGTCGGTCGAGGCGCTCGCGGGCGACGTTCACGGCGGCGTCGGGGATCGTCGTGTCGAACCACGCCCCGGCGCAGCGGTCGCACCGCCCGCACGGCTCGGCGGAGTCGTCGTCGAGGCACCGCTGCAGGAAGGCCATGCGGCACCCGTCGGTGCGCTCGTAGTCGATCATCAGCTGCTGCTCGCGGTCGCGGGCCTGCACGACCCGGTCGTACCGTTCGGCGTCGTACGACCAGTCGGCGCCCGTGGCGGCCCAGCCGCCCTGCACCCGCTGCACCGCGCCGTCGACGTCGAGCACCTTGAGCAGCAGCTCGAGTCGGGTGCGGCGGATGTCGACGAGCGTCTCGAGCGCCATCGTCGACAGCGGGCGCTGCGCCTCCGTGAGGGCGCGGATCACGGCGTCGGCCTGCTCCTGCCGGGGCATCGACGCCGAGGCGAAGTAGCGCCAGATGTCCTTGTCCTCCGGGCCCGGCAGCAGCAGCACATCGGCCCGGTCGGTGGCGCGGCCGGCGCGACCGACCTGCTGGTAGTACGCGACCGGGGACGACGGCGCCCCGAGGTGCAGCACGAAGCCGAGGTCAGGCTTGTCGAACCCCATCCCCAGCGCGCTCGTGGCGACGAGGGCCTTGACCTCGTTGCGGCGCAGCGCCTCCTCGAGCCGGATGCGCTCGCCGGGCTCCGTCCGCCCGGTGTAGGCGGCCACCTCGTAGCCGGCCTCGCGCAGCGCCACCGCGACGTCCTCCGCCGAGGCCACGGTGAGGGCGTAGACGATGCCCGAGCCGGGCAGCTCGCGCAGGTGGGCCGTCAGCCACGCGAGCCGCTGCTCGGGCGCCGACAGCGGGAGCACCCCGAGCCGCAACGACGCCCGCGCCAGCGGCCCCCGCAGGGAGAGCACGTCGTGCCCACCGGCCCCCAGCTGCTCGACGACGTCGGTGACGACGCGCTCGTTGGCCGTCGCGGTCGTTGCCAGCACGGGAGTGCGCTCCGGCAGCGTCGTCAGCAGGTCGCGGATGCGGCGGTAGTCGGGCCGGAAGTCGTGGCCCCAGTCGCTGATGCAGTGGGCCTCGTCGACGACGAGCAGGCCGCACGTCTGTGCGAGCGTGGGCAGCTGCTGCTCACGGAAGCGCGGGTTGTTGAGGCGCTCGGGGCTCACGAGCAGGACGTCGACCTCGCCCGCCGCGAGCGCGGCCGAGACCACGCCCCACTCGTCGGCGTTCGTCGAGTTGAGCGTCACGGCCCGGATGCCGGCGCGCTCCGCCGCCGCGATCTGGTCGCGCATGAGGGCGAGCAGCGGGCTGACGATGACGGTCGGGCCGGCCCCCTCGGCCCGGCGCAGCGCCGTCGACACGAAGTACACGGCCGACTTGCCCCAGCCGGTGCGCTGGACGACGAGCACGCGGCGGCGCCCCTCGACGAGCTCGCGGACCGCGTCGAGCTGGCCGTCGCGGAACTCGACGTCGTCCCGGCCGACGAGCCGGCGCAGGGCCGTGGTGGCCCGTGCCTCCAGGTCGGTGGTGGTCGTGGCGGGGGAGGTGGGCATGCGTCCAACCTACGGGGAGGCGCCGACGGTGCCGGACGGCATCCGGTCGGGCTGTGGACGGTGGGCGCCGGGGCGCGGCGGTGGGCGGGGGGTGTGGACGGGCTGGGAGGATGGGCGCATGAGCACCTCCGACGGCGGCCCGGGCACCGACACCGCCTACGCCGCCCACGTCTCGCTGCGCTGGTCGGACATGGACGCCTACGCGCACATCAACAACGTCCAGTTCCTCCGCCTTCTCGAGGACGCCCGCGTCATCGCCTTCCGCGACTGGTTCGACCAGGACCGCTCGCTGCTCGACGAGGGGGTGCTCGTCAGCCGCCACGAGATCGAGTACCGGCGCCCGCTCGGGTTCCGCCACGAGCCCGTCGAGATCCGCATGTGGGTCTCGCGGGTGGGCGGGGCGGGCTTCGACGTCGCCTACGTCGTCACCGACCCGGCCGAGGTCGGCAGCGACGTCTACGCCGTCGCCGAGACCGAGCTCGCGCTCTACGACTTCGCGTCCTCCTCCCCGCGCCGCCTCCGCGAGCACGAGCGGGTCTCGCTGCAGCCCCACCTCGGGGACCGTGCGCCCTTCCGCCGTCGGCGCCGGTGACGACCCCGTGACGACGCTGACGTTCGCCCAGCCGCGCGGTCTCGCCGACCTCGCCACCTTCGTCGCACGCGCCCGTCGCGTGCAGCCCGACGGGGCACTGCGCCTGCAGACCGTCGGTTCCCTGCTCGTGGTCACGGTCGCCGTCCTGGAGGGCCAGGGTCTGCTCGGCGAGGGCACCGTCCTCGGCCTGCGCGCCGTCCCGCTCGCGGATGCCGGTGGGCACGCGGGCGCCGACGCCACCTCGGGCGACGGCGAGCTCGACGTCACGGTCGGGTTCGCCTCGGTCGCAGACCGCCTCGCACGCGACGAGGCGGGGGGCGGCTTCAGCGTGCCGCCGGTCACGGTCAGCGTCGCGTGGGCCGGGCTCGCCCCGCCGCGTGGCGGCTGGGAGCCCGTCGGTCAGCTGAGCGGCCAGGAGGTCGACGACATCGCCCGTCAGGGCATCGCCGAGGTGGCGCAGGGCACGCCGCCGGGCGCGGGTGCCCAGGCGGTCGAGACGCTGCGCCGACGGGTGTGGGGCGTGATGAGCGAGACGGTCCCGCCGGTGCGGCGCGGCCTCGCCTTCGGCGCGCACGTCCTCGGTTTCGTCGAGGCGGGCGGAGCGGCCTCGGTCTCCACCCACGGCCGGTGGACCCGGCTCAGCACCCCTCGCGGTCACGTCCTCGTGCGCTGACCCGTTCCTGTGGGTTGACGAGTCGGCGGGCTCGGTTGCGCCTCAGGCTCGTCCGGTCCACTCGCCGCGGTCGAGCAGCACCCGCTTGAGCACGTCGATGCGGTCGCTGACGAGCCCGTCGACGCCGAGGTCGAGCAACCGGGTCATCTCGTCGGGGTCGTCGATGGTCCACACGTGCACCTGCTTGTCGAGGCGGTGTGCGGCCGCGACGAAGCGGGGCGTCACGAGCGTCAGGGTGCGTCCCCCGCGCAGGGGCACGGTCGTCGGCACCTGGAGCACCTCGGCCGGCGTGTGCAGCAGGCCGGTGAGCCAGCCGGGGGAGAAGCGCAGCAGCGCGGTGCCCGGCACCCCGGCGGCGGTGACGACCGATCCTCTAGCCAGTCGGCGGAACTGGGTGAGGTGGCTCTGCTGGAAGGACCCGACGCAGATGCGGTCGTGCAGGCCGAGACGCTCGATGAGCCGCCAGAGCGGTCCGGCGGTGCCCGGCGCCTTGAGGTCGACGTTGAGGAACGCGTCGGGGAAGGTCGTGGCCACCTCCTCGAAGAGCGGTACGCCGTCCTGGGTCGGTTCGGCGTCACCGTCGAGCTCGCCCTCACCGGGCTGTCGGGGGCCGATGCGGGCTCGGCGCACCTGGTCCCACGTGAGGTCACGGAGGCGGCCGGTGCCGTCGCTGACCCGGTCCAGCGCAAGGTCGTGGAAGGCGACGACGTGGCCGTCGGAGGTGACGTGCACGTCGGTCTCGAGGTGCGTGTAGCCGAGGTCGACCGCGTTGCCGAACGCGGTCATCGTGTTCTCGAGCCCGAGGTTGGGCGCGAACAGCGACCCGCCGCGGTGGGCCAGCGCGACCGGCGTGTGAGCGAGGTACGGGCGCGTCGTCACGCCTTTCACCCTAGTGACCCGGTGGGTACCCGGTGCGGGTCAGCGGGCTGTCCTCCGCCACGGGCCCGTCCGTGTGCCCCGCTCCCCACCGGGCCGCGGCGATGAGACCGCCGTCGTCCATCAGCCAGAGCGCCGCGTCGGTCCGTCGGCAGAGGTGGTCGTAGATCTCCCACGCCAGGTGGCGGTCCGACCGAGAGCGGTCCTGCACGCTGACGTCCGTGCCGGCGTCGGGGGCGGCGTCGCCGACCAGCGCGAAGCGGAGGTCCCCGAACGACATCTCCCAGCCCCAGCGCACCGCCTGCAAGCGGCGCGGCCGCAGCTCGACGAGCAGGTCGCGCACGGCATCGACCGGCGCGTCGACGTTGATCATCTCGCCCGACATCCGGTGCTCCTCTCGCGGTCGACGGGACTCCGTTGTGCACGTTGTAGACGTGGCGGGCGTTCTCGCCTCACGGTGTCCACCGCTCGAAGCGACCGTCTCGGTGCAGCAGCACGACGCTCTCGAGCCCACCGTACCGACGGTGGACGTACTCGATCTGGCGGAGGACCTCCTCCTGCGATAGGGGGCAGCCACTCAGGTCGAGGACGACATTGGCACTCTGCCGTCGACCGTCGCGCAGCAGGCCGGTGATGGTCGAGCGACCACCGCCCGTGGGTGACTTGAACTCCACGGGGACGCCGTCGACGAGGGCGTCGGCGCTGCGCCCGTCACCGCTCGCCGGCAGGAACTCGACGTCGTGGCCCGCCCGGTCGAGACGGTCGGCGGTGTCGAGCTCCTTCTGCTTGCGGTGGTCGCGTGCGCCTCGCTCGACGACGCCCGCGCTGCCGGGCTCACCGGCCCGAGCGGTGTCCGTGGGGGGCCGGACGGCGCCGCGGACGGTGCTCGACCCGCGCTCGTCGAGAGGGTCCCAGAGCGCCGTGGTGGCCGCCCCGGTGCGCAGCTGCTGCCGGGCCTGCGACAGCGCCTCGCTCGTCGCCGTGACCGGTGCCCGCGACGCGCCGAGAGTGAGCAGCGCTGCGGCGGAACCGCTTTCGTCGACGGGCCCGCCGCCCACCACTTCGCGCACCCGGTCGAGCAGCGTCGACCGCCGGGCCTCGGCGAGCCGCGTCTGCTCCAGCTCGGCGTCCGATCGCACCAGCTCGACGACGAGGTCGTCGAGGGCGCTCCGGGTCGTGCCACCGGTGACGAGGTCCTTGACCGCGACCGCGGCCGCCACCGGGTTGCCCAGGGAGACGGCCACGTTCTTCGCCTCCGCCAGCGTCTGCCAGCTCGTGCGGTCGAGCTCGTCACGTCGGCGGGCGGCGGCCACGAGAGCGGCGGACGCCGCCTGGTCGACGAACCCGAGCCGGCTCACCGTGCGCGCCACCTCCTCGACCGCAGGCACCGACGCAGCCCCGGACCCCCCTCGAGCCACGTCCTCGAGGTGCGCGACCTCGGCGTCGACGAGCCTGACGAAGGCCGCTCCCGGCTCCGACGCCCCCGGCCCCCAGGGGTCCTCGAGCGCCAGCGCGCCCACCACCGAAGCGACCTCCGCCACCGTCAGCGACGGCTGCACTCCGGCCTCCGTCGACGTGGACCACCCACCGCCGCCACCCACGGCGTCGGCCACCGGCTGGGCCACCGATCGGTCGAGGCTCGCCCGCATCTGGGTCAGCCACCCGGCCACCGTCGCCTCGAGCTCACCCGCCTCGGCTCGCTGCCGCGCCGCCGTGTCGGGGCTCCCGGCGGCGAACGCGGCGGTGCGGCCCAGCTCGGCCATCACCCTCGCACGCACCTCCGCCGCGGCCGTGCTGCCCGCCGGGAGAAGGGCCGTCAGCCGCACCAGGTCCGCGTCGGTCGCGAGCGGTGCCGTCGTGACCGGGTCCGCGCTCGGGGCCGTCCGGTTGCGGTCGGTCACCCACCGGCGGACGAGCACGTCGGCGAGGGTGGGGTCACCGCCACGGGCGTCGGTCAGCACGTCGGTGAGCCCCTGCGCGTCGACCGGCGTCGTCAGCACCTGCGCGGCCGACGCCGGGTCGTCGACCTCCGCCAGCAGTACGTGCAGCGCGTCGCCCGAACGGTCGGGGTCGTCCTGCAGCGAGGCGAACCACGCGCCGCCGCGGGGTGACAGGGTGGTGCCGCGGATCAGCTCGAGGTCATCGTCCCGGCTCTCGCCTCGTTCCGCCGAGGCGGTCGCGGCAGCCAGCCTGGCGACGAGACCACCGGGCAGCGCCCGGTCCCATCCGGCCGACCTGGACCGACCGAGCGCCTGCGCGAACAGCCAGTACCCGGAGTGCCGTCCGCCCCCGGCGACGGTGTGAACCGCCCCCATCTCGGCGACGAGACGGTCGCGCAGCAGCGCCGCGCGGGCGTCGACGGCGCGGGCGGTCCGCGCGTCGAACCCGTTCACGCCACCGCCCGAGGATGCCGGTACGACCGCCGTGAGCAGCAGCGGACCCACCGCGCCCGCCACCTCCTCCCAGGCGTCGAGCCCACCCCCACCTCGCCCATCTGCACCAAGACCGACGAGCTCGGCGAGCATCTGCTGCAGACCCGCCACCCCGACCGCCCCGACGAACGCCTGGGCGTACACGGGGTCCCGGCCACGCGCCCGCAGCAGCGCCGCCAGCGCCACGGCGTCCGTTGTCACGTCCTCGCCGCGCCGCACCCGCTCCCTCAGGTCGGTGACGGCCACGGCGTCGGTGACCGCCACGGCTCGTACCGACCGCGCGTGCACGGCGCCCGAGGCGACCGGCATCCCGGCCGTCAGGAACGCCTCGACGGCGGCACGGCCCGGTGTCACGGACGGCGGCAGCACCGACGCGTCGAGCGCCGCCAGGGAGCGGGCCGCCGACCGCTCCCGCGCGGCCAGCTCGTCGAGCACACGGAGGTGTTCGCGGCCCAGCGCGGCTGTCGCGACCTCGTGCCGGTCGAGCACCCGCGCCCGGTCGGCTGCGTGCGAGGCCGCCGCCATCGGGTCCAGCCCGGCTCGTAGCGTCAGCACCGCGAGGCCACGGTCGCGCTCGTGCACGGCGTCGTCCCACCGGCGCTGCAGCGCCCGCACCCGCACCTGTCCGGTCTCGAGCGATCGGGCGTATTGCTCCACCACGGCGGCGGAGTCGACCAGCCCGTCGAGCACCGCACGGGCCCGGGAGACCAGCGTGCCTGCCTCGGCGAGCGCAGCCGTGGCGGCTGCGCCCGACCACACCGTGGGGAGGCTCGCGCGCAGCGACCCGCGGAGGGAGCCGGTCGCACCCGCACGCCCCGCTGCCGCCCGGAGCCGCCGCGCCGCGGCCAGCAGCGCCGACACGTCGCCGGGCGGCAACGGCAGCGCCGCGCCACCGGGCAGCGCCGCGCCACCGGGCAACGTCGCGCCACCGGGCGGCGCACCGAGACCCGACAGCCCCGGCACGACCGACGGCCGCGGCGTCACCGGCCGACCCCCGAGGCGACGTAGGCCGTCGCGACCTGCTGCTCCGTCGCCCGGGCTCCGCCGGCGACGAGGTCGAGGTCTCCCGACAGCGCCTCGACGGCAGCGGCCACCGCGTCGACCGCCTGGGCCCGCACGAGGCGCGAGTGCCCGAGGGCCGCGCCCAGCCCGCCCGCCGTGGTCACGCCGAGGCATCCCCCGCCGAGACCCACGGCGGCCGCGGCGAAAGCCGCCGCGACCTCCTGGGCGCACGCCCTCAGCGCGGCCGAGTCGTCGGCCACCCTCGCCCGGGCGGCCGAGACCCCGTCCGGGTCGATGGCGAGACGCGACATGCGCCGACGCTAGGGGAGCCGGGCTGACCGCCCCCGCGGTTCTCCACAGACGCGAGGAGGCGCCCCCCGACCGGGGGCGCCTCCTCGTCGTCGGTCGTCGGTCGTCGGGGCCGGTCAGGCCCAGCGCGCCCAGACCGTCGTGTCGGTCGGCACGAGGTCGTCGACGAGCGGCGCCGACGACACGAGGACCTCGGCCCCCTCGGGCAGGCGCACCGGCTCGGCGCCGAGGTTGGCGACGACGAGCACCTGCTCCCGGCCGCCGTTGACGAGGGCGACGACGTCGGAGCCGTAGCCCTCGACGAACGCGAGCGACCCGGTGCCGAGCGCGAGGTCACGACGGCCGGCGAGCAGCGTGCGGTAGAGCTCGAGGGTCGAGCCCTCGACGCCGACCTGCGTGTCGACCGCGTACTCGCGGTAGACGTCGGGCTGCGGCAGCCACGTGCGGTCGGAGGGACCGAACCCGTTGCTCGGGGCGCCGGCCACCCAGGGGAGCGGGACCCGGCATCCGTCACGCCCGGTCTCGGCGCCCGCGGTGCGCGCGAACGTCGGGTCCTGGCGGAACTCGTCGGGCATGTCGGTCGAGTCGGGCAGCCCGAGCTCCTCGCCCTGGTAGACGTAGGCGCCACCGGGCAGCGCGAGCATGAGCGTCGTCGCGGCGCGGGCCCGGCGCAGGCCGAGGGCGCGGTCGGGCTGCGGGTCGCCGGCCGCGATGCCGTTTTGGCGACGGTGGCCGGGCTCGAAGCCGAGGCGCGAGGCGTGGCGCACGACGTCGTGGTTGCTCAGCACCCACGTCGAGGGGGCGCCGACCGAGTCGGCCGCGCGCAGCGAGCTCTCGATGACCGAGCGCAGGTCGTGGGCGATCCACGGCGCGGTGAGGAAGTCGAAGTTGAAGGCCTGGTGCATCTCGTCGGGGCGCACGTAGGCGACGGCGCGCTCCTGGGGCTCGACCCACGCCTCGGCGCAGAGGATGCGGTCGGGGGTGCCGTACGACTCGAGCACCTGACGCCAGACGCGATAGACCTCGTGCACGCCGTCCTGGTCCCAGTACGGGGTGTGGACACGGTGGTCGACGCCGTCGTCGGCAGTGTCGCCGTCCGTCGTCCCGTCGCCCTCGGTGCTCTGGGTGTCGCCGAGCATCGTCGTGCGCTCGCGCGCGTCGGGCAGGCCCTGCTCCTTGATGAGGCCGTGGGCCACGTCGACGCGGAAGCCGTCGACGCCCCGGTCGAGCCAGAAGCGCAGCACCGACTCGAACTCCGAGCGCACCCGGGGGTTCTCCCAGTTGAAGTCGGGCTGCTTGCGGTCGAAGAGGTGCAGGTACCACTGGCCGGGGGTGCCGTCGGCGTCCGTCGTCCGGGTCCACGCGGGGCCGCCGAAGACCGACTGCCAGTTGTTCGGGGGCAGCTCGCCGTGCTCGCCCGTGCCGTCGCGGAACATGTAGAGGTCACGCTCGGCCGAGCCGGGCGCCGCGGCCAGCGCCGCCTGGAACCACACGTGCTCGTCGCTGCTGTGGTTGGGCACGAGGTCGACGATGACGCGGATGCCGAGGCCGTGCGCGGTCTCGAGGAGGGCGTCGGCGTCGGCGAGGGTGCCGAAGAGGGGGTCGACGTCGCGGTAGTCGGCGACGTCGTAGCCGGCGTCGGCCTGGGGCGAGGTGTAGAACGGCGAGAGCCAGACGGCGTCGACGCCGAGGTCACGCAGGTAGGTGAGGCGGCTCGTGATGCCGGGCAGGTCGCCGATGCCGTCGCCGTCGGAGTCGCTCCACGAGCGCGGGTAGATCTGGTAGATCACCGCCTGGCGCCACCACGCGGCGTCCGGGCTGTCGGCGGCGTGCACGACGTCGGAGACGCGGAGGGTGTCGGGGTCGACGGGTCCGTCGAGGGTGGGGCGGTCGAGGGTCGAGGCAGAGCGGGTCACGAGCCACCATCGTTCCGCACGGACGGCAAAAAACAAAAGGAATCCGCAAGAACTTGCAGGATGCCGGGTGGCCGGGTCGCGTCGGACCCCTCCCCGGGCCTGTCCTGCGCCCCACCGCGGCACGGCCGTGGGTCCCGGCGGCACCTCTGGCCAGTGTCGGTGTGACCCGGTACACAGAGTCGATGGACCGCGTCGACCCCCGCAGATGCCCGACACCGGCCCGACGACCCGGGGAGGGGCCGTGAGGGCCGGCTTCGTCGTCCCGTACGCCACCGAGCTCGAGTTCGTCGAGCTCGCCCGGTTGGGGGAGCGCCACGGCTGGGACGCCGTGTTCGGGTGGGAGGCCCTCTTCGGCGTCGAGGCGTGGGTGCAGCTCGGGGCCGCCGCCGTGGCCACCGAGCGCATCCGGCTCGGCACGCTGCTCACCCCCGCGTCGCGCCACCGTCCGTGGGACCTCGCCTCAAGGGTCGGGTCGGTCGACCGGCTCAGCGGCGGCCGGGTCGTCATGTCGGTGGGGCTCGGTGCCCTGCACGAGGGGTGGACGGCATTCGAGCCCGACGAGGGTCGGGCGACCCGGGCGCGCAAGCTCGACGAGTGCCTCGACGTCTACGCGGGCCTGCTCGGCGGCGACCCCACGTTCCGCTACGACGGCGAGCACTACGGCATGGAGGCGAGCGACTTCATGCGGCCGCCCCCGACCCCACAGCGGCCCCACCCACCGGTGTGGGTCGTCGGGGCGGTGGCACCGGCCGGTCGTCGGCAGCGGTCGCTCGAGCGGGCGGCGCGGTGGCAGGGCCTCATCCCCGCCGTCCACGGCGAGGAGGGCGAGCCCCGCCGGGTCGAGGACTTCGCCGACGTCACCGCGCGGGTGCGCGACCTGCGCGGAGGGCTCGGACTGCCCTGGGAGGGCTACGACGTCGTGGCCGAGGCCGACTCGTGGGGCGCGTTCGCCCGGCTCGAGCCCCCCGACCCCCGGGCCTGGGAGCAGGCCGGGGCGACGTGGTGGGTCGAGAGCTGGTGGGACGTCCCGCCGGGCCCCGACGGTCTGGCGGAGGTGCGCCGCCGCGTCGAGGCGGGCCCTCCCGACGGCGTCGGGCCCGCCCGACGCGTCAGGCCCCCTCGCCCATCGTGTTGACGAGGGAGTAGGCGGCCCGGGTGAGGTAGTCACGCAGCCGGTCGTCGTCCTCGGGCGTCAGCTCGAGGGTGTCCACGGCGGCCATCATGTGCAGCAGCCAGCGGTCGCGCATGTCCGGCGTGACGGCGAAGGGCATGTGCCGCATCCGCAGCCGGGGGTGGCCGCGCTGCTCCGAGTACGTCGTCGGTCCGCCCCAGTACTGCTCGAAGAACATCCGGAGCCGCTCCTCCGCGGGCCTCAGGTCCTCCTCGGGGTAGAGCGCCCGCAGCTGCTCGTCGCCCCGCACGCCCCGGTAGAACTCGTGGACGAGCTTGACGAACGCCTCGTGGCCGCCGAAGTCGTCGTAGTGGGTCACGCGCCCATCCTCGCAGAGGCCCTGACGCTCACCGCGGGCCGCCCGTGGCGCCGGGCCCACCGGGGCCACCGGTGCCCGGCGTGAAGGGCGGCAGGCCGACGACGGGCGGGGTGCGCACGCCGGCGACGTCGAGGGCGTTCTTGATGCGCTCGCGCATCTCGCGCTGCACGGCGAAGTGCTCCTGCGAGACCGTCTTGGCCGTGACCCGGATCGTCACGGCGCCGCCCGCGATCGACTCGATGCCGACGACCTCCGGCTCCTCGAGCAGCTTCTCGGCGAGCGGGGGGCCGTCGTCGAGCACGGACACGACGTCGCGGATGACCCGCATCGCCCGCTCGGCGTCCTCGTCGATGGCGATCGCGACGTCGACGATGGCGGTGCTCCAGCCCTGCGACCGGTTGCCGATGCGCACGATCTCGCCGTTGCGGACGTACCACGTGACACCGTTCGCGTCGCGCAGCCGCGTCACCCGCAGGGAGACGTTCTCGACCGTGCCGACCGCCTCGCCGGTGTCGATGACGTCACCGACCCCGTACTGGTCCTCGACGATCATGAAGACGCCGGAGAGGAAGTCCTTGACGAGGCTCTGCGCCCCGAAGGCGAGGGCGACGCCACCGACCCCGGCCGAGGTGAGGGCCGGCCCGAGCGGCACGCCGAGCTTGTCGAGCACGGTCAGCGCCGCGATGCCGAAGACGAGGAAGGTGACGATGCTGCGCAGCAGCGAGCCCATCGTCTCGGCGCGCTGCACGTGCCGCTGCGTGCCGACCCCGGTGAGGCCGGCGACGGCCCGCCCCGCTCCGGGGAGCGAGGCGAGCCGTTCGGTGCGTCGGCTCGTGGCCGTGGCGACGAGCCGGCCGATGACCCGGTTGAGCAGCCAGCGGACGACGAAGGCGAGCACGACGACGAGCAGGATGACGAGCGGGGTGCCCGCCAGCCAGTCGCCGACCTGCCCCCACGTGAGCGAGCTCAGCGAGGGCAGGCCGGGGACCACGGCCGACAGCGGATGCCGCACGGCTCAGTCGCCCCGGGCGTCGCGCTCCTGCGCGGCGAGCGCCCGCACGACCGCGTCGCGGTTCTCGGCGATGGTGCGCACGAGGCCGGGGGCGGCATCCGGGTGGGCGTCGAGCCACGCCTGCGACGCGGCGGCCAGCGACCGGTCGGCCAGCGAGAAGGGGTAGAACCCGCCGACGACCCGCTCGCCGATGGCGACGCTGCGCGCGGCCCACGCCTCCTCGGCCACCGCGTGGTACCGCTCGACGTAGGGCCGCAGCAGCGACGGGTCGGTGCTGCGACGGAACCCGGCGCTCACGGCCTCGACCATCTGGTTGGGCAGGGTGTTCTGCTCGACGGCCTCCGCCCAGGCCTGCTCCTTGGCCTCCGCGGTCGGACGCGCCGCCCTCGCCTCGGCCGCGCGCTCGCGCCCCGTCGAGGTGGGGTCGCGGTCGAGCTCGGCCTGGATCTCGGCGTCGTCGGCGGCACCGACGGCGGCGAGCGCCTTGACCAGCGTCCACCGCAGCTCCGTGTCGATGGTGAGGCCCTCGAGGGTGTCGGCCCCCGTGAGCAGTGCCCGCAGGGCCGGGGCGTCGCTCTCGCGGGCGGCGCTCGCGGCCCAGGCCTCGACGAGCTGGAACTGCGCGTCGCTGCCCGGCTCGGCGGCGACGGCGAGGTCGTGCAGCGACGAGGTGAGCAGCTCGCCGGTCGCGGCCCGGTGCTCGGGGGCGGTGTAGAGGCGCGCCGCCGTCGACAGCTGCCCGATGAGCACGCGCAGCAGCGTCGAGTCGCTCTCGCCGGGCAGCGTCTCGAGCACGAAGCGGACGAAGTCGCGTGCCGCCATCTCCGCGTCACGGGTCATGTCCCACGTCGCGCCGAGCACGAGTGACCGGGGGAGCGAGTCGGTGAAGCCGCGCGGGTGCGCGAGCGCCGTCGCGAGCGACCGCTCGTCGAGGCGGATCTTCGCGTAGGCGAGGTCGGCGTCGTTGAGCAGCAGCAGGTCCGGCTGCTCCTGCCCGACGAGGGCCTCGAGCTCGGTGCTCGCGCCGTCGACGTCGAACTCGTCGTAGCCGACCCGCTCGAGCACCGCTGCGCCGTCGGCGGACTCGGCTGCGCGCACGGCGTAGCGGCCGATGCCGAGCCGGTGGGGGCGCAGCGTCGGGTACTCCTCCGCGGCGCTCTGCTCGACGGCGAAGCGCGTGTAGCGGCCGTCGTCGCCGACCTCGAACACGGGCCGCAGCGTGTTGACGCCCGCGGTCTCGAGCCACAGCCGGCTCCACTCGCCGAGCTCGCGCCCGGATGCCGTCTCGAGCTCGCCGAGCAGGTCGGCGAGGGTCGTGTTGCCCCAGGCGTGGGTGCGGAAGTACTGCCGCAGGGCGGCGACGAAGGGCTCGCGCCCGACGTAGGCGACGAGCTGCTTGAGCACCGACGCGCCCTTGGCGTAGGTGATGCCGTCGAAGTTGACCTCGACGTCCTCGAGGTGACGCATGTCGGCGGCGATGGGGTGCGTCGAGCTGAGCTGGTCCTGCGTGTAGGCCCACGCCTTCTCGCTCGTGCCGAACGTCGTCCAGGCGCTCGTCCACTCGGTGGCCTCGGCCTGGCACGTCGTCGAGGCCCACTCGGCGAACGACTCGTTGAGCCACAGGTCGTCCCACCAGCGCATCGTCACGAGGTTGCCGAACCACATGTGGGCCAGCTCGTGCAGGATCGTCAGCGCACGCCGCTCGATCTTCGCCTCGGACACCTTGGAGCGGAAGACGTACACCTCGGTGAAGGTGACGGCCCCGGCGTTCTCCATCGCGCCCATGTTGTACTCCGGCGTGAAGACCTGGTCGTACTTCTCGAAGGGGTAGGGCTGGTCGAACTCGGCCTCGAAGAAGCCGAAGCCCTTCTTGGTGCAGTCGAAGATGGCGTCGGCGTCGAGGTGCTGGGTGAGCGAGCGGCGGCAGAAGACGCCGAGCGGCACGACGCCCCCACGCGTCTGCACCTCGTCGCGCACCTCGTCGTAGGGGCCGGCGATGAGCGCGGTGATGTACGAGGAGATGCGCTTGGTCGGCGCGAAATCCCACGTGGCCCGCTCGACCCCGTCGGCCACCCCGGCCGGGACCGACTGCGGCGTGGGCGAGTTCGAGATGATCTTCCAGTGCGCCGGCGCGGTCACGGTGAAGCGGAAGCTCGCCTTGAGGTCAGGCTGCTCGAACACCGTGTACATGCGCCGCGAGTCGGGCACCTCGAACTGCGTGTAGAGGTAGACCTCGCCGTCGACCGGGTCGACGAAGCGGTGCAGGCCCTCGCCGGTGTTGGTGTACCGGCCGGTGGCCTCCACGGTCAGCTCGTTCTCGGCCTGAAGCCCCGACAGCGCGATGCGTGAGTCGGCGAACACGGATGCCGGGTCGAGCGCGGTGCCGTTGAGGGTGACGCTCTCGACCGACTCGGCGATGAGGTCGATGAAGGTGTCGGCGCCGGGCTCGGTGCAGCCGAAGCGGACGGTCGTCGTCGTGCCGAACGTCGTCGGGCCGGTGGTGAGGTCCAGGGAGACCTCGTAGGAGCCCACGTCGAGGATGCGGGCGCGGGCGGCGGCCTCGTCTCGGGTCAGGTTGGTGCCGGGCACGCGGGTCCTCCTGGAGTGGCGATGATCTCGGTTCTCGACCGCGCCGTCCTGGTGCTCCACCGGGCGGCGTGACGGTCGTGGGGCGGCAGCCGGTCCGGGTCGGACGGCGCCGTCGCGGGAGTCATCCTCGCACGGGCGGCAGGGGCTGCGGCGCCCGTCGGCCCCCCGCCCCGAGGTCGGTGCCGGGTGCCATGATGAGCGCATGGCTGACAACGACACCGCCACCGGCGGCACCGGCTCCACCTCCGGCCCGGCCTCGGGCTCCACGGCCGTCGAGCTGTGGTTCGACCCCCTGTGCCCGTGGGCCTGGATGACCTCGCGCTGGCTCATGGAGGTCGAGCGCCAGCGCGACATCGACGTCACGTGGTCGGTGATGAGCCTGTCCGTGCTCAACGAGGGTCGCGACCTGCCCGACGACTACCGCACCATGCTCGACAAGGGCTGGGGCCCGGTGCGCGTCATCATCGCCGCCCGCGAGGCGCACGGCGACGAGGTCGTCAAGAAGCTCTACGACGCCTTCGGCACCCGGATCCACCTGCAGGGCATGGGCGACGACCTCGACGCCGTCATCGAGCAGGGCCTGGCCGAGGTCGGCCTCCCCGCCGAGCTGGCCGAGGCGGCCCACGCCGACGCCCACGACGAGCAGCTGCGGGCCAGCCACGAGCGCGGCATCAGCCTCGTCGGTGACGAGGTCGGCACCCCGGTCATCTCCGTCGACGGCGTCGCCTTCTTCGGCCCCGTCGTCACCCCCGCTCCCAAGGGTGAGGCCGCTCTGCGCCTCTTCGACGGCTGCGTGCTCGTCGCCGGCACCCCCGGCTTCTACGAGCTGAAGCGCACCCGCACCCAGGGCCCCATCTTCGACTGACCGCCCGCCGTGCGGGGGGCCCTCGGCGCCCCGCACGGCGCACGTCCCCCCCCGGAGGAAGCATGCGCATCCACATCGGCGGCGACCACGCCGCCTACGAGCTGCAGCGCGCGCTCGTGGCCCACCTCGCCGAGGCCGGCCACGACGTCGTCGACCACGGACCGCTCGAGCTCGACCCGGAGGACGACTACCCCGTCTTCGTCCTGCGGGCCGCGGAGTCGGTGGCGAACGAGGAGGGCTCCCTCGGGGTCGTCCTCGGCGGTTCGGGCAACGGCGAGCAGATCGCCGCGAACAAGGTGGCCGGCATCCGGGCCGCCCTCGCCTACGAGCCCGAGCTGGCCCGCCTGGCCCGCCAGCACAACGACGCCCACATCGTCTCCATCGGCGCCCGGTTCACCGCGGTCGAGGTGGCCAAGGAGATCGTCGACGCCTTCGTCTCCACCGAATTCTCCGATGAGCCACGGCACGCACGCCGCCTCGGTATGGTGACGGCGTACGAGACCTCGCGCGAGCTGCCGGCCGCCACACAGGGCGCGGAGGGCTCGGCATCCTGAGCCGGCGCCTCCTGACGGGACAGCGTCGGCTCCTTCCATCCCGAGAAGGACGAACGTGGCTCCCGGTTCCGCCGTCGCGCGACTGACGCACGCCGCGCCCCGTCGGCTCCGGCGCCTCGTCATCGCCGCCCCCTGGCTGCAGCGGGCCAGCTGGCCCGGCACGACGGCGGTCATCGTCGTGGGGCTGGCCATCGGGTGGGCCATCCTCGTCTGGCCGACCCAGGTGCCGTGGTCGGCCTTCGTCTTCGTCATCGTCGTCGCCGGCCTGTTCCTCGAGCCGCGGCGGCTCGTGCTCGTCTACGCCGTCCTGCTCGTCACGATGGTGGCCGTCGGCTCGCGGCTCGGCCCGGTCAAGCCCGCCACCCTCGGGGCACAGGGCATCGCCGTGCTCACCATCGCCCTCATGCTCTGGCTCTCCACCGCCCGGGCCAAGCTCGGCGTCGTCGGGGTGGTGGGGGAGTCGATGCTGGTCGACATGCGCGACCGCCTCCGGGCCCAGGGCCGGCTGCCTTCCCTGCCGCCGTCGTGGCGGGCCGAGGTGGCGCTCGAGTCGGCCCACGGCGACGGCTTCGCCGGCGACTTCGTCGTCGCCACCCGCTCCACCGACGGCAACCTCCTCGAGATCGCCCTCGTCGACGTCTCGGGCAAGGGGCGACAGGCGGGCACGCGCTCGCTGCTGCTCTCCGGCGCCCTCGGCGGCCTGCTCGGCGCCATGAGCGAGTGCGGCTTCCTGCGCTCGGCCAACAACCACCTGCTGCGCCTGCGTTGGCCCGAGGGCTTCGCGACCGCCGTGCACCTCGCGGTGCACCTCGACACGGGGGCCTTCACCATCGGCTACGCGGGGCACCCGGCGGCGGCCCAGTTCTCCGCCGGCTCCGGCCGGTGGCGACTGCTCGACGGCGGCCGCGGGCCGCTGCTCGGGGTCATCGAGGACGCCGACTACCCACGCGAGTCAGGGGTGCTGCGCCGGGGCGACGCCCTGCTGCTCTACAGCGACGGCGTCATCGAGTCGCGCGACAAGGCCCTCGTCGACGGCATCGACCGCATGCTCGGCCGGGCCGAGTCGTTCGTCACCAACCCCACCGGGTTCGACGGCCTCGCCCAGCGCCTCTGCGAGACGGCCATGGCCGGCAGCGGTGACGACCGCGCCGTCGTCACCATCTGGCGTCCCTGAGCGTCCCTGAGCGTCCCTGAGCGTCTCTGAGCGTCCCTGAGCGTCCCTGAGCATCGCCGGGGCGGCGTCCCACCGCAGGTCCGCCGTCCCGGGCACGCCGAGGGGCGGTGGCCGTGTGGCCACCGCCCCTCCGTCCCTTCGACGTCGCGGGCTCGTCAGGCCTGACGGTCGGCGATGTCGTCGTTCTGGCCGTCCAGCCCGTCGAGGCCGTCCTTGAGCTTGTCCTGGCCCATGTCGACCTTGTCGGCGTACGTGCCACCGGTGCGCTCGTCGATCATGTCGCCGGCGCGGTCGACGCCGTCGCCGGCCTTGTCACCGTGCTGGTCGACCAGGTCGCCCAGCTTCTCCTTGGCGCTGTCGAAGATCCCCATGTGGTGTCCTCTCGATCGTGTCCTCGTGGAGGCCAGCGGGCTGGCCACGGTCCTTCCACGCTAGCCCTCCCGGGCCGGTCGCACGACCCCTGCCCCTACCATCGCCCGGTGAGCCAGACGCCTGAGAACCTGCCTGACCTCCCGGAGGGCGTCGTCCCGGCCCGCGTGCGCAGCTTCGTCCGGCGGGGCCGGTTCTCCGACCTCACCCGCGAGCGGATGGACGTTCTCGCCCCTACCCGGGCCCTTCCGGAGGGGCCGCTGGTGCCGTCGGTCGCCTTCGGTCGCACCGCGCCGCTCGTGCTCGAGATCGGCTGCGGCCACGGGCACGCCGCCATCGCCTACGCCCGGACGCACCCCGAGCACGACGTGCTGGCCATGGACGTGCACGTCCCGGGGCTGGCCCGGATGCTGGCCCGCGCCGACGAGCTCGAGGTGCCGAACCTGCGCGTGGAGACGGGGGATGCCGTCGTGCTCCTCGAGACGCGCGTGCCCGACGCGTCCCTGCACGCCGTCCACCTCTTCTTCCCCGACCCGTGGCCAAAGAAGAAGCACGCCAAGCGCCGCTTCGTGAAGGCCTCGAACCTCGACCTGCTCGCGCGGGCGCTCGAACCCGGGGGGCACGTCCTCGTCGCGACGGACAAGGACCACTACGCCGAGCACGTCCTCGAGCAGGTGGCGAACCACCCGCGCTTCGAGGCGCACCGCACCGAGCGCCCGTCGTGGCGCCCGACGGAGGGGTTCGAGGCCAAGGGACTGGCCGCGGGGAGGACCATCACGGACCTGCGCCTCGACCTCATCGGCTGATTGTGAGGTGACCGCAGCGTGCCGACCGAGGAGTCGGAGCCACGAGTCGTGTGTCGGGGCAACAGGATTCGAACCTGCGACCTTCCGCTCCCAAAGCGGACGCGCTACCAAGCTGCGCCATGCCCCGCGACGCTCCGACCCCGGCGACACCGTCCGCGCGGGCGGCGGTCGATTCGGCGGGCAGAGCGCGAACCAGTAGGCTAGCGCCTCGGATCGCCGGGTCGCTCGGCGGCCTGCGGGCGTAGCTCAATGGTAGAGCCTCAGTCTTCCAAACTGATCACGCGAGTTCGATTCTCGTCGCCCGCTCCACCGCTCCGAACCCGCTCGAAACCGGTTGTGGAGCAGGACCTCCCGGTCGTAGCGTCCGCGTCGTGCACCGACCCGACCTGCAGGACGCCCTCCGCGACCGTGACGCCGTGCTCCGGGCCTTCGTGGCGCCCGACGGCACCTTGACCGGCATCCCGACGAGGATACGCAAACGGCTCGTCGTGCTCGACCTGCTCGCGCAGGAGTTCGAGCCGGGCCGTCGCTACGACGAGACGAGCGTCAACAACACGCTCCGCGCCCACCACCCCGACGTCGCCGCGCTGCGCCGGTACCTCGTCGAGGAGGGCTTCCTCGACCGGGCCGACGGGCAGTACTGGCGCAGCGGCGGGACCGTCAGCGACTGAGCCTGCGCCCGATACCGAGCGCCTCGGTCAGGTGGCTGCGGGCGCCGTCGGCCTCGAGCCCTTCCTGGACCCGCTCGGCCGTGCGCAGCGACGGCCACGCGTGCAGCGCGAAGAGGGCCGCCGACCCCGGCAGGGCCACCGCGATCGTCAGCCACGAGTGCGGCGAGAACGCGAACGAGGAGAAGAAGGCGACGACGACGGGCACCTCGGCGAGGGTCGCGCGTAGCACCGTCGTCTGCGAGAACAGCCGCAGCGCCGTGCCCTCCGCGTTCTCACGGGGGAGCCCGTGCGGCAGCGCGGGCACCGAGTACCCGGCGACGTTGATGGCGTACGCGGCGCCGAACAGCGCGACGACGACGAGGCCGACCGCCCACCACGAGGGCATGGGGGCCGAGGCGTCGATGACGACGCGGGCCGCGCAGATCATGACGGAGCCGCCGAAAATGATCCCCGTCAGCATCTGCAGGGGTCGCAGGTGGGTCGTCGTGCTGGGCGTCGGTCCGGACGTCATGGGGCCTGAGCATAGGCGCGGCGCCCGCCGACCCCGCCGCACGGCATCCGCGCATTTAGCCGTTGGCGCACCGCCCGATACAGTGATGCGTCGGTTCACCCTGTCCTCGACCAACCCCCTGATCGTATGGAGTACCCCGCAGTGAAGAGTGCGCTCGAGACCCTCAGCCCGACCCGGGTCAAGCTGACCGTCGAGGTCCCGTTCGACGAGCTCAAGCCGAGCCTCGACGCGGCCATCAAGCACATCGGTGAGCACATCACGGTGCCCGGCTTCCGCAAGGGCAAGGTGCCCGCGCGCATCATCGAGCAGCGGGTCGGCCGTGCCGCCGTGCTCGAGGAGGCCGTCAACAGCTCGCTGCCGCAGTTCTACGGCCAGGCGCTCGAGGAGAACGACGTCCGCCCCCTCGGCCAGCCCGAGATCAGCGACCTGCAGGTGCCGGCCAACGACGGTGACGGCCTCTCGTTCGTCGCCGAGGTCGACAAGCGCCCCGAGATCGAGCTGCCCGACTTCGGCGACATCGAGCTGACGGTCGACGAGGTCACCGCCGACGACTCTGCCGTCGACGAGCGCCTCGAGACCCTGCGCGCCCGCTTCGGCACCCTCGTCGGCGTCGACCGCGCGGCCGCCGAGGGCGACTTCGTCTCGCTCGACCTGTCGGCCACGATCGACGGCGAGGAGATCGACTCCGTGACCGGCGTCTCCTACGAGGTCGGCAGCAAGAACATGCTCGAGGGCCTCGACGACACCCTCGTCGGCATGAGCGCCGACGAGACCCGCACCTTCTCCGCGCCCCTCGCCGGCGGCGACCGCGAGGGCCAGCCCGCCGAGTGCACCGTCACCGTGACCGCCGTCAAGGAGCGCGAGCTGCCCGAGCTCGACGACGAGTTCGCCCAGCTCGCCTCGGAGTTCGACACCCTCGACGAGCTCAAGGCCGACCTCGCCAAGAAGGCCGAGATCGACGCCAAGTTCGCCCAGGGCGTCTCCGCCCGCGACCAGCTGCTCGACGCCATCCTCGAGAAGGTCGACGTGCCGATCCCCGACAGCGTCGTCGAGGCCGAGGTGCACAGCCACCTCGAGGGCGAGGGTCGGCTCGAGGACGACGAGCACCGCGCCGAGGTCGACGAGAGCACCCGCAAGGGCCTCAAGACCCAGCTCGTGCTCGACGCCATCGCCGAGCGCGAGGAGGTCCAGGTGCAGCAGCAGGAGCTCATCGAGTTCCTCGTCATGAGCTCGCAGCAGTACGGCATGGACCCGAACCAGTTCGCGCAGCAGCTCGACCAGGACGGCCAGATCCCCGCCATGGTCGCCGAGGTCGCGCGCCGCAAGGCCCTCGCCACCGTGCTCGAGAAGGTCGCCGTCAAGGACACCGCGGGCAACGTCGTCGACCTCAACGAGGCCGTCCCCGGCACCGAGGGTGA
Source organism: Terracoccus luteus (assembly GCF_003635045.1). NCBI lineage: Bacteria > Bacillati > Actinomycetota > Actinomycetes > Micrococcales > Intrasporangiaceae > Terracoccus > Terracoccus luteus. The sequence goes on from NZ_RBXT01000001.1 coordinate 481,533, forward strand.
CGAGGACGAGAGCGACGGCGTCGACGCCGAGCAGGTCGAGGCGAGCGAGTCGACCGAGTCGATCGAGGCGGGCGACACCGACGACTCGGTGCCGACCAAGGCCTGACCCCGGCACCACCGTCCCGAGGCCGACTGGCCCGGATGCGCAGAGGCCGGCTCCCGCGGGGAGCCGGCCTCTCGCGCGTCCCGGCGGCGCCAGCGGGTACGCGACAGGCGCACGGCCACCGACCGGCATCCGGCCCCTCGGTGCGACGCGACGAAGGAGCCGACATGAGCGACACGAGCAGCGCCGAGGACCTGGCGGGCACGACCGGCACATCAGGCACGGCAGGCACGGCGGACACCGCGGGCATGGGGGCCGACGGCATCGGCGCGGGCGCGGCCAACGCCTCCGACCACCCCGACCTCACCCGGCCCTCCGAGCCGGGCAGCAGCGCGACCGAGGCCGACGGGGCGCTCGGGCAGGACGCCGACGTCGCGGGCGACGCCCTCCCGCAGGACGCGGCCGGCCTCGGCTCCGACGAGACCGACGGCAGCCGCGGGGGCGCGGCCGAGCCGAGCATCGAGGACACCTTCGAGCAGCCGCAGGGCAACGGCTCGTTCGACGACGCCTCGGACGAGGCGGCCCCCGACAGCGACGAGGCCCGGATGGCCTCGGACGCGGGCGGGTCCGCCCAGGACTCTGGCTCGATGAGCTGACGACTGCGCCAGCTGGTCGGTGACGACGCCGGTGCCCGGTCGAACCGGTCACCGGCGTTTGTCTGCTCACGGCGAACAGGGCCCGGTGCGGGAAATCCGGCTGCGGGCCCGGGCGTTAGGGTCAGTGACGAGCCAGCCCCACCAGATCAGCGCCGCGACCTGCGGCCCCGGGGCTGGGTGACTTCGACGATGGAGACTTGGGTGAACAGGGAGACCTCCGCCAACGGCACCATGCCGGGTGGTCTGGACGACCACATCTACAACCGTCTGCTCAAGGAGCGCATCATCTTCCTCGGGTCGGACGTCCGCGACGACAACGCGAACGCCATCGCGGCGCAGCTGCTGCTGCTCTCGGCCGAGGACCGCGACGCCGACATCTGGCTCTACATCAACAGCCCGGGCGGGTCGATCTCGGCCGGCATGGCGATCTTCGACACGATGAACTGGATCCCCAACGACGTCGCGACGGTCGCCATGGGCATGGCCGCCTCGATGGGGCAGTTCCTGCTCTCGGCCGGCACGAAGGGCAAGCGGTACGCGACGCCCCACGCTCGCGTCATGATGCACCAGCCCTCGGGCGGCATCGGCGGCACGGCGACGGACATCAAGATCCAGGCCGAGCAGATGCTCTACGTCAAGACCCAGATGGCCGAGCTCATCGCGCAGCACACGGGCCAGAGCGTCGAGCAGATCACGAAGGACTCCGACCGCGACCGTTGGTTCAGCGCCGAGGAGGCCAAGGAGTACGGCTTCGTCGACCACGTCTTCACCAGCGCGGGCCAGGCGACCGAGGACGGCAGCGTCTCGGCCGAGGCCAAGCCCGACGGGCCGGGTGTCGACACCTCCGGCGCCGGCGACAACGCCTGAGCGCCGCCCGATCGACGGCCACACGAGACTACGGAGACTGACATGACCATCACCCCCCACGGCCCCTTCGCGGCCGGGCAGCCCGCCGGGCGCTACGCCGGATCGGCCTTCGGGTCGGCCCCGGTCGGCCCGTCGAGCCGTTACATCCTGCCGCAGTTCGAGGAGCGCACCTCGTACGGCATGAAGCGCTCGGACCCGTACAACAAGCTCTTCGAGGACCGCATCATCTTCCTCGGCGTGCAGGTCGACGACGCCTCGGCCGACGACATCATCGCCCAGCTGCTCGTGCTCGAGTCGCTCGACCCCGACCGCGACATCCTCATGTACATCAACAGCCCGGGCGGCTCGTTCACGGCCATGACGGCCATCTACGACACGATGCAGTTCGTCCGGCCCGACATCCAGACGTTCGTCATCGGCCAGGCCGCCTCGGCCGCCGCCGTGCTGCTCGGCGCCGGTGCGCCCGGCAAGCGCTTCGCCCTGCCGAACGCCCGCATCCTCATCCACCAGCCGGCGCTCTCGGGCGGCGACTACGGGCAGGCCTCGGACATCGAGATCCAGGCCAACGAGGTGCTGCGCATGCGCACCTGGCTCGAGGACACCCTCGCCCACCACACCGGGCGCACGTCCGAGACGGTCCGCGAGGACATCGAGCGCGACAAGATCCTGTCGTCCGCGTCCGCCAAGGAGTACGGCCTGATCGACGAGGTGCTCTCCTCGCGCAAGGCCTCGCTCGAGAGCTGAGCCCACCGGGGGAGCCACCCCCGCACCGGATGCCGTCGGGCCCGGTCCGCCACCGCGGGCCGGGCCCGCTCGCGTGCCCGGCCACCCGGCATCCGGCTAGGTTGGGCCCATGGGTGACGGGACCGACGCATCGTTCGAGGCCGCGGTGGCGGCGGTCAAGCAGCTGCAGACCGACCCCGGCAACGAGGTCAAGCTGCGCCTCTACGGCCTCTACAAGCAGGCGACGTCCGGTGACGTGACCGACGGGCGGCCCGGTGCGTTCAACCCCGTCGGGCGGGCCAAGCACGACGCGTGGGCGAGGCTCGCCGGCACCTCGCGCGAGGACGCCGCCGCCCAGTACGTCGCGATCGCGGACGACCTCACCGCCCCCTGACCGCGCCACTGACCCCTGACCGCGCCTCGGCCCCCTGCGCGACCGTCCCCGGCCCCGCCCCGGCGGCGGCTTCCTCGAACGAACCGTTGGAGGTCGAACTCACTGTTGGTGGCCGAACGCGCCGGTGCGCCACGGTCTTCGGCTGCCGGCGACTCGTTCGGCCTCGAACCACTCGTTCGAGTCCCGAGCCGGGCACGATCGGATGCCGGACGCTGCGCCGGATGCCCCGCCGGCCTGACGTGCGGCCACGACGGCGCGGGGGGTGGTGCGGCGGCGACGTTCGTCGTGGGCGGGGGAGCCGCGGGTGCGCTGGGGCTGCGCTCGAGACGGGTGCGCACCCGGATGCAATGACACCGCGGTTGTTTGTCAGCCGTCAGCGGACAAGCGGCGTTGCGCGAGCGCCCGCCCGCGGCGCCGACGTTAAATGGGTGATGGCCCGCGGTGGGGGCCGGCCGTGCGCATCCGCGCAGTCGTCGACGGACCAGGAGCTTTCAGTGGCACGCATCGGAGAAGGCGGAGACCTCCTCAAGTGCTCCTTCTGCGGGAAGAGCCAGAAGCAGGTCAAGAAGCTGATCGCCGGTCCGGGCGTCTACATCTGCGACGAGTGCATCGACCTGTGCAACGAGATCATCGAGGAGGAGCTCGCCGAGAGCAGCGAGCTCGGGCTCGACCACCTGCCCAAGCCCCGCGAGATCTTCACCTTCCTCGAGAACTACGTCATCGGCCAGGACGTCGCCAAGAAGTCGCTCGCCGTGGCCGTCTACAACCACTACAAGCGCATCCAGGCCGGTGAGGGCGTCAAGCGCGACGACGACTTCGTCGACATCGCCAAGAGCAACATCCTGCTCATCGGCCCGACCGGCTCGGGCAAGACCTACCTGGCCCAGACGCTCGCGAAGATGCTCAACGTCCCCTTCGCCATCGCGGACGCCACGGCCCTGACCGAGGCCGGCTACGTCGGCGAGGACGTCGAGAACATCCTCCTCAAGCTCATCCAGGCGGCCGACTACGACGTCAAGAAGGCCGAGACGGGCATCATCTACATCGACGAGGTCGACAAGATCGCCCGCAAGAGCGAGAACCCGTCGATCACGCGCGACGTCTCCGGCGAGGGCGTGCAGCAGGCGCTGCTGAAGATCCTCGAGGGCACGACGGCCTCGGTGCCGCCCCAGGGTGGGCGCAAGCACCCGCACCAGGAGTTCATCCAGATCGACACGACGAACGTGCTCTTCATCGTCGGTGGCGCGTTCTCGGGCCTCGAGAAGATCATCGAGTCGCGCTCCGGGCGCAAGGGCCTCGGCTTCGGCCAGCCCCTGCACAACCCCAAGGACCTCTCCGACAGCTTCAGCGACGTCATGCCCGAGGACCTGCTCAAGTTCGGGCTCATCCCCGAGTTCATCGGCCGCCTGCCCGTGCTGACGACGCTGGCGCCGCTCGACCAGCAGGCGCTCGTCAACATCCTCACCACGCCGCGCAACGCGCTCGTGAAGCAGTACGAGAAGATGTTCGAGATCGACGGGGTCGAGCTCGAGTTCACCGAGGACGCCATCGAGGCCGTCGCCGACCAGGCACTGCTGCGCGGCACCGGGGCGCGCGGGCTGCGCGCCATCATGGAGGAGGTCCTGCTCCCCGTGATGTTCGACGTCCCGAGCGACGACGACATCGCCCGCGTCGTCGTCACCCGCGAGGTCGTGCTCGACAACGTGCTGCCGACGATCGTGCGTCGTCCCGCCGAGCCGCGCGCCAAGCGGCCGCGCAAGGAGTCGGCCTGAGGCTCGGCGCCCGCTGAGGCGGTGACCGCTCGTGGTCGCACCCTTCCGGCTGGGGGTCGGTGACCTCGCCCCGCGCCAGCAGTCGCCGACGACGTGCGGCTCCGCGTCGCTGACGGTCGCGCGCATGCTCGCCGACCCCGCCTTCGCCCACTGGGTGCGCACCGGCCTGCCCCGCGAGGCTGCTGCCGTCACCACGCAGGCACCGGATGCCGGGGGCGTCGTCTCGCGGTTCGCCGCCTACGAGCAGGTGGTGGCCGCCCGCACGAACGGCCTGGCCGGCCCGGGCGGGCGCCTGCAGCTGCCGTGGCCGCGTAGCCTCGGCACGCCACCCTGGGGCGCCGCCCGCGAGCTCGAGCTCGCCCTCGGCCGGCGCCACCGGGTGCGGTGGGTGCGCCAGCGGTCGACGGCAGGGCTCGGGGCGGCGTTCGACTCCCTGCGGTCGCAGGCGCGGCCCGCGCTGCTGTACGTCGGCAGCCCGACCCTGCCACGCCACGTCGTCCTCGTCCTGCCCGCTGACCGCGGCCGGGGTGGCGACGCCCTGACCGACCACCTGACCGTCTACGAGCCGTCGGCCGGGCGGGTGCTCGAGGTGCACCGCGAGCCGTTCGCGGCCCGGCGGCTGGCCCTGGCGGGCTGGGACGTCCCGTGGGCGACGGTCTGTGCCACCCCGGCATCCCGCTGACGTCCGACACCGTCGAGAGGCCACTTCCCGACACCCCGGAACCGTCGAGAGGCCAGCTCCCGACATCGGGAACTGGCCTCTCGACGGTGTGCGTCGCGGGGAGGGGACGCTCAGCCCATGTGGGCGGGGGCGGCCACGTCGTTCGCGAGCTCGTCGTGCTTGACGGTGAGGAAGGCGACGGTGATGACGCCCGCGACCGCGATCATGATCGCGGCGACGAGGTAGGCACGCCCGGCGCCGTACGTGAAGGCCTCCGCCTGGATGGCCCGGGCGGCCGCGGCGGCCTGCTCACGCGTCGGGGCGGCGCCGCCGGTCGGCGCGGAGGCCGTCAGCTGGGCCACCCGGTCGGCGACGTTGTTGACGAAGATCGTGCTCAGGGTGGCGAGGCCGAGCGCCCCACCGACCTGCTGCATCGTGTTGAGCACGGCGGAGGCCGACGAGGAGTCCTCGTGGTCGACGGCGTGCACCGCGGTGAGGGTCATCGGCACGAAGATGAGGCCGAGGCCGAAGGCGAGCACGACGATCCACGGCAGGAGGTCGGCCGTGTAGGTGCTCTGGGGCGTCAGGTGGGTGAAGCCCCACATGCCGACCGCGGCGAAGGCCGCACCCGGGCCCGAGATCCAGCGCGGGTCGACGCGGGAGACGAGCAGCGAGGCGACCTGGGCGGCCACGACGATGCCGACCGAGAACGGCAGGAAGGCGAGGCCGGTCTTGAGGGCCGAGTAGCCGAGGATCGTCTGGATGTAGATGCCGAGGAAGTAGAACATCGCGAACATGCCGGCGCCCACGACGAGCATGACGAAGTTCGAGGTGCCACGGGTGCGGTCGCCGGGGATGCGCATGGGCAGCAGCGGGTGCGACACGCGGGTCTCGATGACGACGAAGGCGGCGAGCAGCACGACGCCGGCCACGAGGAAGCCGACCGTCGTCGCGTCGCCCCACGAGGTGCTGGCCGCGTGGGTCAGCCCGTAGACGAGGGAGGAGAGGCCGGCGATCGAGGTGATCGCACCGGGGACGTCGAGCGAGCCTTGGCCGTCCTCGCTCTCGGTGAGGATGCGCTGGCCGAGCACGGCGACGACGAGACCGATGGGCAGGTTGATGAAGAAGTTCCAGCGCCAGTCGATCTCGGTGAGCGCGCCACCGAGGATGAGGCCGATGGCCGCGCCGGCGCCGGACATGGCCGCGAAGACGCCCATGGCCTTGTTGCGCTCCTTGCCGGCCGGGAAGGTCGTCGTGATGAGCGCGAGGGCGTTGGGCGCGGCGAGGGCCCCACCGAGGCCCTGGACGGCGCGGGCGACGAGCATCGTCTGCTCGTTCTGCGCGATGCCGGCGGCGAGCGACGACACCGTGAAGAGCACGACGCCCCAGACGAACATGCGCCGACGGCCGTAGAGGTCGCCGAGGCGGCCGCCGAGCAGCAGCACGCCACCGAAGGCGAGCGTGTAGATGGTGATGACCCACTGGAGGTTGGCCTGGCTGAAGCCGAGGTCACGCTCGATGTGGGGCAGGGCGATGTTCACGATGGTGCCGTCGAGCACGATCATGAGCTGGGCCGCGCAGATGACGAGCAGGGCGAGGCCGAGCCGCTTGGGTCCCGCGGTGTCGGAGCCGGCGGAGCGCGTGGGCTCGTTCAGCTCCTCGACGGTGGTCGAGGACATGGGTGGTTCCTTCCGGACGTGCTGGGGTGGTGGTGCGGGCGTCGCCGTCAGCGGCCGGTGCGTGCCGGGGCACGGGAGGGGCCGCTGAGGGTGGCGGCGCACGCCGGGAGGACGACGGTGTCCACGAGCTGGGCGATGCGCTCCCGACCCGGACGCCGCCCTGAGAGCATCGTCTCGTGGAAGGTCAGGGCGGGAAGGATGGAGAGCAGCGTCTCGAGGTCGGCGTCGGGGCCGATCTCACCGCGCTGTCGGGCGGACCCGAAGACGGCCCGCGCGGCCGCGAGCTTCGGCTCGATGAACCGCGCCTCGAGCCGCTCGCGCAGCTCGGCGTCGCGGTGGATGACGGGCAGCAGGGCGAACCAGGTCTCCATGGTCTCGGCGTCGTCGAGGCCCCCCTCGGCGCAGGCCTGGGCGAGCAGGTCGCCGCGCAGCGAGCCGGTCGCGGGGTCCTGCTCGGCCGGGCAGCCGAGGAAGAGGCCGACGGCGTCGACGACGAGGTCGCGCTTGTGCGGCCAGCGTCGGTACAGGGTGGCCTTGCCGGCGTGCGCCTCGGCGGCGACCGCGTCGAACGTCAGGCGGTCGTAGCCGACCTCGCGCAGCACGGCGATCGCGGACTGCAGGATCTCGACCTCACGGTCACCCGTCACACGCGGTCGCGACGACGGGGCCGGATGCCGGTCGGCTGCGACGGGCGCGTCGGTGTCGGTCGTGCGCGTGGCGGGGTGGGAGGTCATGGTGCTCCAGGGGGCGTCGTGCTGTCGGGCGACGCTGTCCGAGCAGTTCGTGATGAGGTCACGTGCAGTGGAACGAAACCGTTCCGTTCTGTCCGACGGTAGGCCCTGAGCGCCCACCGCGCAAGTCGCGGGTCGTCACCGCGCACGCCCTCCCGGCCACCTCACCGGCCCCCTCCACCGTCGAGTGGCCGTTTCCCGACGTCGGGAGGTGGCCTCTCGACGGTGTCGGGGTGGGGCGGGCGTCAACAAGTGGCCACTCGACGGTGCCGGCGTGGGGCGGGTCAGGTCTAGACCCGGGGGCGGGGCGGGCTCTGGCGCAGCAGCCACAGCCCGACGACGACCCCGAGCAGACCGCCGGCCCAGGCGACGGGGTTGGCGGGCAGCCCGCGGCCCGCGACGAGGGAGGCCAGCAGCCCCGTGGCAGGGGCCGCGAGCGCGGTGAGCCCGGCGACGCGCAGCCAGCGGCGCAGCACCCGCCGGGGGAAGTCGGCGACCGTCGGCGCGGTCGCCGACAGGGCCACCGCCGCGTGGGCGACGAGCACGCCGACGCCGGCCGGCACGCTCCACCAGGAGAACGACCCGGCGGGCACGGTGACGAACCAGACGAGCAGCAGGCCGGCCCACAGCATCGCCGCGGCGCCGGACCCGGCCACCCATGCCACCGCCGGGCCGCCCAGTGCGAACAGCCAGTACCCCGAGGGCAGCCCGCCGCCCGGACCGCCCGCCGCCGCGGTCACCGAGGCCCGGTCGAGGCAGGCGAGGAACACCAGCACCCCGAGCGTCGAGACGCCCATGAGGCCGAGCTGGTGGCCCGACCACTCCGGGCCGGAGCCGAGTCGCAGGGTGCGCCACGTGGCCGGGCCGTCGGCGACGTCGTCGTCGCGACCGGTCCCGCTCGCGCCCGGGGTGGCCATCAGCGCCTCGCCATCCGCGGAGCCGCCGAGCGACGGGCGAGGTCGCGCAGCACCTGGTCGAGCGAGCCCGGCCCGCGCCACGGCACGACGGGGATGCCGCGCCCGACGAGCCCGCTCACCTGCGCCTCCCGGGCGAGCAGCCGCAGGCGCCACGAGAGTGCGGAGTAGCGGTCGGCGTCGGCGGCGACGAGGTGCGGGGGGAAGGTGTCGACGACGACGACCGTCAGCCCGCGCGCGGCGAGCCGGTGCGCGACGTCGACCATCGTCGGGTCGACGAGCGGGCTGAGGACGAGGCACAGCGCCGCCGCCTCGACGGAGCGCACCGCGCGCTCGCCGTCGTCGCGCCGTTCGGATGCCGGGGAGATCGAGGCGAGCACGTCGAGCACCCGCCGCAGGTGGTTCGTCCCCGACCCCGAGCGCAGCACGGGGACGTCCGCGGCACCGACGGTGCGCAGGGTGAGCCGGTCGTTCGTGCGCAGCACGTGCTGGCTGATCGCCCCGGCCGCCCGGACCGTGAGGTCGAGGCTCGTGGGACGCCCGTCGACCCCCTCGCGGGGGCCGAGGTCGCTGAGGGCGTCGACGATGAGCACGACGTGGGCGTCCTCGTCGCTGTACGTCGAGCTGACGTGCAGCGAGCCGGTGCGGGTCGAGGTGGGCCAGTGGATGCGCCGCAGCCGGTCGCCCGGCTGGAAGGCGCGGATGGTGCTGAACTCGGTGCCCGAGCCCGGCCGGGCCGAGCGGTGCGCCCCGACGATCCCGTCGGGGTGCGGGGTCGGGGCGCTCGAGTCGAAGGTCGCCGGCACGGGGAGCGTCGCCGTGCCGAGGTCGGGCAGGTCGACCGGTCCAGCCTGGAAGGCGCCCCACTCGCTCGTGAGGCAGACGCTCACCGTCCCGAGCCGGCGCCGACCCCACCGGGTCGAGCGCACCGCGGCCCGACCGGTGCCACGGGCGTCGAGGTGCACGACGCCCGGCCCCGGCAGGCGCTCGACCCAGGGCGCGCGCGCGACGAGCGCCACGGCATCCACACCGGGCGGCACCGGGTCGACCCGCACGACGAGCTGGGTGGCCTCGCCCTCGCGCAGGGTCGGCGTGACGACGCGGGCCGTGGCGCGCGAGGTCACGCGAGGGCGGGCGAGGTGGCCCCAGCCGGCGGCGACGGCGAGCGGCGCGACGAGCACGAGCAGGTCGGCGCGGCGGCCGAGGACGGCGAGCACGGCCGCCCCCGCCGCGAGCAGCGCAGCGCGCACGTGCGCGGCCGTCGGCGCCCACCGGCCCAGCTCGCGCTCGCTGCGGCGGGCGCTCGTCACCCTCGCCACGGTCGGCTCACCCCTCCGCAGGCCGGGCGTCGTGCTGCTCGCGGGCACCCGGGGCGGTCACGGTGCGGAGCAGGCCGTCGACGACGGCGGTGGCGCTGATGTTGCTCATCCACAGCTCGGGCTTGACGGTGATGCGGTGGGCGAGCACCGGCCGGGCGACGGCCTTGACGTCCTCGGGCGTCACGTAGTCGCGCCCGTCGACGACCGCGTAGGCCCGGGCGCAGAGCAGCAGGCCGAGCGCGCCACGGGGCGAGGCGCCCATGAGGACATCGCCGTGCGACCGGGTGGCGGCGGCGAGGGCGACGCAGTACCGCCCGACCGACTCGTCGACGACCGTGGCCTCGACCGCCGCCTGCATCTCGAGCAGGGTCTCGGCGTCGACGACGGGGCGCAGCGTCTGCTCCTCCTGCCGCCGACCCATGCGGGCGGCGAGGATCTCCCACTCCTGCTCGGGCGTCGGGTAGCCGAACGAGACGCGCAGCAGGAACCGGTCGAGCTGGGCCTCCGGCAGCGGGTAGGTGCCCTCGTACTCGACCGGGTTGGCGGTGGCGAGGACGTGGAAGGGCCGGGGGAGCGGGAAGGTGCGGCCCTCGACCGTCACCTGCCGCTCCTGCATCGCCTCGAGCAGCGCGGCCTGCGTCTTGGGCGGCGTCCGGTTGATCTCGTCGGCGAGCAGCAGCCCCGCGAAGATCGGGCCGGGGCGGAAGTCGAACTCGCCGGCCCGCTGGTCGTAGACGAACGAGCCGGTGATGTCGCCCGGCAGCAGGTCGGGGGTGAACTGCGCCCGCCGGAAGTCGAGGCCGAGCGTCTGGGCGAAGCTGCGGGCGGTGAGCGTCTTGCCGAGCCCCGGGAAGTCCTCCATGAGCACGTGGCCGCCGGCGAGGATGCCGGACAGCACGAGCCGCAGGGACTCCCGCTTGCCGACGACGGCGCGCTCGACCTCGCCGAGGATCTCCTCGGCGAGCTCGCCGACGCGGGACAGCTGCATGGTCACCAGTTCTCGATTCGTCGCAGGATGCCGTCGAGGACGACGGGGCGGTAGAGGTCGGCGGGTGGCAGCCCGACGACGAGCTGCCACAGCTCGGGCGGGGTGACCCCCTCCGCCCAGCGCGGCTCCTCCTCGGGGACGATGCCGTGCGTGGCGAAGAGCCGTTCGCGCACGATGCCGGCGAGCACCGCGTGCAGGTCGCGCACGACGGCCTCGCGGCCCTCGCCGCGGGTGTCGGCCGCCTCGAGCCGGTTGGCCAGGCTCGTGACGCGGAAGTCGTCGCCTCGGTTGCCCGAGCCGAGCTCGCCGTCGACGAGCGGCCAGACCGTCACGCTGTTGGCCGCGAGGTGGTCGGCGACGAACCAGCCGAGGGCCATGACGGCGAATACGCCGAGCAGCAGCAGCGGCACCGCGGGCGACAGGCCGATGACGGCCGCCCCGAGCACGAGGACGAGCCAGACGACGACGACCGTGACGAGCCGGCGGCGCCACGGCGCCAGCACGGACGCCACCCGGGCGACGGCGCTCACACCCGCCCCCCGGCATCCTCGGGCTCCCGCGCTACGACCCGCGCGAGGTCGCGGTGCAGCACCTCGAGCGCGGACGCGGCCCGGCGGCGCTGCTGCTCGCCGAGGGGGTGGGTCGAGAAGCGGGCCTCGCGGTAGAGGGCGGCGAGCTCGGCGAGCCGCACCCGGTCGACGTCCCACGTGCCGATGACCCGGCTCGTGTACTCGGTGGAGGTCTCGGCGGGGTCGCGCGGCAGGCCGGTCGTCGCCGCCGACACCTCGAGGTCGAGCCACGCCGCGACGATGCCGTTGCGCGGGTCGCCCGACTCGACGAGGGCCATCCGGCGCTCGGCGGTCTCGACGAGCTCGTCGGGCAGGGGCGGCGAGGCGAAGACGGCGCTGCGGTGGCGGGTGATGCGGGAGCGGCGCAGCCGGCCGAGCAGCAGGCTGAGCAGCCACGCCACGAGCACGAGGGCGGCGGTGCCGAGCACGACGAGCCCGATGCCGATGACGGCCCACACGAGCCCGGACATCTCGCCCCCCGTGCCGACGGGCGGGCCGGTGCTCGTCGCGGTGGTCGTCGTCACCGACGGCAGGACGCCCTCGAGCCGAGGGGTCCCCGTCGCGTCGGACCGCGGCCGCGACACGAGCTCGACCGGCGCCGACAGCGCGGCCACGAGCAGCGCGAGCACGACCACCGTGCCCGCGCCGAGCACGAGCCACAGCCCCCGACGCGACATGGGGCCACCCTACGGTCCGGGCCCGGGTTCGGGCCGCGCCCCGACGGGTCAGGACGCCGGCGGCGTCTTCTCGACCGGGACGAGCTCGGCGTCGCGGACCTCGACGGTCTCGCCGTCGACGTACGCGAGCGCCTCGATGCGGCCCGTGGCCCGAAGGTCGTCCTCGGCGGCACGCACGTGGTCGGCCGCCGTGGCCGGCAGCGCGAGCGTCATCGAGCGCACCGTCGCGCGCATGCCGACCTTGGCCTCCGACTTCGCGCGGCGGACCCCGGCGAGCGCGGCCCCCACGGAGACGAGCACGTCGGCGTCGCCGCCGGCCGGAAGCTCGTCACGCGTCGGCCACGCCTGCCGGTGCACCGAGCCCGAGCCGAACCACGACCAGACCTCCTCGGTGACGTAGGGCAGGAACGGGGCGAGCAGCCGCAGCAGCACCCGCAGCGCCAGGCGCAGCGCGGCCCGGGCGCTCGCCGCTCCCGCGTCGCCCCGGCCGCCGTAGGCGCGGTCCTTGACGAGCTCGAGGTAGTCGTCGCAGAAGGTCCAGAAGAACGTCTCGGTCGCCTCGAGCGAGCGGGTGTAGTCCCACGACTCGAAACCCGTCGTGGCGCGGTCGACGACCTCGCCGAGCGCGGCCAGCATCGCGAGGTCGAGCGGCTGCGTCACGGCCTCGCGCAGGTCGCCCTCGACCTCGCCGAACGAGAGCGCGAACTTGCTCGCGTTGAGCACCTTGATGGCGAGCCGGCGGCCCACCTTCATCTGCCCGGTGTCGTAGGCCGCGTCGGTGCCGAGGCGACCGGATGCCGCCCAGTACCTCACGGCGTCGGCCCCGTTGGCCTTGACGACGTCCTCGGGCGTCTCGGCGTTGCCCTTGCTCTTGCTCATCTTCTTGCGGTCGGGGTCGAGGATCCAGCCGCTGATGGCTGCGTTCGACCACGGCGCGGCGCCGTGCTCGTGGTGCGAGCGCACGACCGTCGCGAAGAGCCAGGTGCGGATGATGTCGTGGCCCTGGGGGCGCATGTCCATCGGGAAGATCGCGTCGAACAGCTCGCCGTCGTTGCGCAGGTCGTCGCGGTCGCCGACCGGCCAGCCGGCGGCGATCTGGGGCGAGAGCGACGAGGTCGCCCACGTGTCCATGACGTCGGGGTCGGCGACGAACCCGCCCGGCACGCCGCGCTGCTCGGCGGTGTAGCCCTCGGGCACGTCGGCCTGGGGGTCGACCGGCAGGGACGACACGTCGGGCAGGATCATCGTGTCGTGGTCGGTCTCGCCGTCGGCGTCGACGGCGTACCAGACCGGGAACGGCACGCCGAAGAAGCGCTGCCGGCTGATGAGCCAGTCGCCGTTGAGGCCCTCGACCCAGTTCGTGTACCGCGAGCGCATGAACGCGGGGTGGAAGTCGATCTCGCCGCCGCGCGCCACGAGGGCCGCGCGCAGGTCGGTGTCACGGCCGCCGTTGCGGATGTACCACTGGCGCGACGTGACGATCTCGAGGGGCTTGTCGCCCTTCTCGTAGAAGTTGGCCTTGCGCTGGGTCTTCACCGGCTCGCCGTCGAGGTCGCCCGACCCGCGCAGCGCGGCCACGACGGCCTCGCGCGCGCTGAAGGCGGTCTTCGTCGCGAGGGCGCTCGCGTAGAGCTCCTCGCCCGGGCCGCCGGTGACCCACTCGGGGGTCTCGGCCTGCAGGCGCCCGTTGCGGGTCAGCACCGACCGCGTCGGCAGCTGCAGCTCGCGCCACCAGATGACGTCGGTGAGGTCGCCGAAGGTGCAGCACATGGCGATGCCGGCGCCCTTGTCCATCTCGGCGCCGCGGTGCGCGAGCACGGGCACCTCGACGCCGAAGAGCGGCGAGGTCACGGTCGTGCCGAAGAGCGGCTGGTAGCGCTCGTCGTCGGGGTGCGCGATGAGCGCGACGACGGACGGGATGAGCTCGGGACGGGTCGTCTCGATGTACACCGGCGACCCGGCATCCGGCCCCTCGCCCGTGCGGCGGAAGGCCACCCGGTGGTAGGCACCCGGGTAGTCGCGCGCCTCGAGCTCGGCCTGGGCGACGGCGGTCTGGAAGGTGACGTCCCAGAGACCCGGCGCCTCCTGCTGGTAGGCCTCGCCGCGCTCGAGGTTGCGCAGGAAGGCCTGCTGGGCGACGGCCCGCGACCGCGCGTCGATGGTGCGGTAGCCGATGCCCCAGTCGAGGGAGAACCCGAGCCGGCGGAAGAGCGACTCGAAGGTCACCTCGTCCTGCACGGTCAGGCTGTCGCACAGCTCGATGAAGGTGCGCCGGCTGACGGGGCGCTGGTCGGCGGGCTTGATCGCCTTGCCCTTGTCGTCGACGCCGCCCTCGAACGGGGGCACGAAGCCCTCCTCGTAGGGCAGGGTCGCGTCACCGCGCACGCCGTAGTAGTTCTGCACGCGGCGCTCGGTCGGCAGGCCGTTGTCGTCCCAGCCGATGGGGTAGAACACCTCGAGCCCGCGCATCCGCTTGTAGCGGGCCATGCAGTCGGTGTGGGTGTAGCTGAAGACGTGGCCGACGTGCAGGCTCCCGGATGCCGTCGGGGGCGGGGTGTCGATGGCGAACACCTGGTCGCGGGGCAGTCCGAGCGCCCGCTCGCGGTCGAAGGTGTAGGTGCCCGCGTCGGCCCATACCTGCATCCACTTCTCCTCGAGGCCGTCGAGCGTCGGCCGCTCGGGGATCGAGGTCGTGGGGGCAGGGGTGTCGGTCATGGGGTCGATCCTTCCACGGCCCCGACGCTGCCCTCGACCGGCTTTCGCGCGGGCCGACGGGCGGCAGGGCAGAGTGGGCGCCATGGAGCCGCTCTACTCGTCCGTCGTCGCCTTCGCGGGTGGCGTCTTCGCCATGCAGCGGCTGCGCTTCACCATCGTCGGGGCGCAGAACCTGCCGCGCACCGGGGGAGCGGTCGTCGCGGTCAACCACATCAGCTACTTCGACTTCGCCTACGCGGGCTGGGCGGCGCGGGCGTCGGGGCGGCACATCCGCTTCCTCGCCAAGGAGGCGGTGTTCCGCCACCCGGTGGGCGGCCCGCTCATGCGCGGCATGCGGCACATCCCCGTCGACCGCGAGGCGGGTGCCGCCTCCTACGACGCCGCGGTGGCCGCGCTGCGCGCCGGGGAGGTCGTCGGCGTCTTCCCCGAGGCCACGACGTCGCGCTCGTTCGAGCTCAAGGAGTTCAAGCTCGGGGTGGCCCGCATGGCCGCCGAGGCGGGCGTGCCGATCGTGCCCCTCGTCGTGTGGGGCTCGCAGCGGGTCTGGAGCAAGGGGCTGCCCCGGCGCCTCGGCCCGTCGCGGCTGCCGGTGACGGTCATCGTCGGCGAGCCGGTGCACGTCGCGCCCGAGGAGGACCCGGCCGCGGTGACCCGGCGCTACCGCGCGGTCATGGCCGAGCAGCTCGAGACCGCCCAGCGGGGTTACGAGCCGCTGAGCGGGCCCGACCTGCGCTACCTGCCCGCCCGGCTCGGCGGCACCGCACCGACGCTCGAGGAGGCGGGGCGGATCGAGGAGGTCGAGGCAGCGCGCCGTCGGCGTGACCGGGAACGCCGGCTCGGGCGCGAGGGCGGGGCCGGGTAGCCTGCGACCCATGGCTCGACAGGCACGCCAGCGGGTCCCCGAGGGGCCGGCCCCCGACCCGGCGGTGCAGAAGCTGCGCATCCGGTACACGAAGCGGGGGCGGCTGCGCTTCACCTCGAGCCGCGACTTCCAGCGGGCCCTCGAGCGGGCGCTGCGCCGGGCCGACGTGCCCATGGCCTTCAGCGCCGGCTTCCACCCCCACCCGAAGATCAGCTACGCCAACGCCGCCGCCACGGGCACGGCGAGCGAGGCGGAGTACGTCGAGATCAGCGTCACCCGCCGCGTCGACCCCGAGTCGGTGCGCGTCGCCCTCGACGAGGCCCTGCCCGACGGCATCGACATCGAGGAGGTCGTCGAGGCCGCCCCCGGTGCCCTCGCCGACCGGCTCGAGGCGAGCGCGTGGCACCTCGAGTTCCAGGGCGTCGACAGCACGACGCTGACGGATGCCGTGGAGCGCCTTCTCGCGCTCGAGCGCGCCGACGTCACCCGCATGACGAAGTCGGGGCCGCGCACGTTCGACGTCCGCGGGGCCGTCGTCTCCACCTCCGTCACCGCGCCTGCGGAGGGGGAGGCGTTGTCCACCGGGGCCGCGTCGCTCGTCGCATCCGGGGGTGACTGTGCGATACTGCGCATGGTCGTACGGCACACCACACCTGCCGTCCGCCCCGACGACATTCTGACCGCGCTGCGTGAGATCGCCGATCTGCAGCCTCCGCGCCCACCCCTGGTGACGCGTCTGGCGCAGGGACCGCTCGACACCGCATCCGCGAGGGTGGCTGATCCACTGGCTGCCGACGAGAACGCCGCCGGCACTGAGCACGGGGCCGCGCCCAGCGCGAACCGCGCCCAGCTGTAAGAACTCGACTTCCGCCCCGCCGCTCCCGCAGCGGGTCGACCACGACCGTGCTCGTGCGGTGCTGACGGCCTCGGCCGCGTGTGGGTCGGACCGCGCGTGACGAGAGGTTGCCGCATGGCACCCGAGGACACCACCTCGACCGAGAACACCACGCCCGAGGCCGTCGAGGCCGTCGAGGCCCCCCAGGCCGTCGAGGCTGCGGACGCCGCCCCGGCGCCCCGCAAGCGCGCCGCGGCCCGCCGCGTCACGAAGAAGGCCGCCGCGCCGCGCACGAGCCGTGCCCGCAAGGCCGCGGAGCCGGAGGTCGCATCGGACCCCACCACCGGAACCGACGGCCCGCCCGTCGACGCTCCGTCCGACGCAGGCTCCGAGCCCACCCTCGAGCCCACCCTCGAGCCCACCCTCGAGCCCACCCTCGAGCCCACCGTCGGTACGGACGAGCCGGTCGCCGGGGCCCCGACCAAGCGCGCCACGCGCAAGAGCGCCGGGACGACCAAGGCGGCGAAGGCCGCCACGGGCACGACCAAGGCGGCGACCACGAAGGCCGCCAAGACGGCCAAGGCCGCCAAGACCCCCTCCACGCGCCCCTCCCGGGCGCGCAAGACGGCCGTGTCCCCGGAGGGCGTCGACGCCCCCGCCACGCTCGACGGGCTCGACGCCCTCGCGACGCCCGGGACCGCCCCCGAGACGACTGCCACGACCGCGGAGCCCACCGGCGCGCCCCTGGCCGACGAGGCCCTGCTCGCCCTTCCGGCCGACGAGGTCGACGAGGACGCCGCCGTCGAGGCCGCGCCCTCCGTGGAGGAGGACCGCGCCGCGGCCGCCGTCCAGGAGCTGCTGGCCTCCCGTGGAGCCGATCCCGCCGGGCCGGACGCCCCCGTCGAGGACGCCGACGCCGAGACCGACGGCCTCCCCGTCGACCCCCTCGGGCGCACCGACGCGGCGGACCGCTCCGGGGAGCCCACCCCGGCGGAGGCGGCCGCCGTCCCCAGCTTCAGCGTCCTCTTCCAGGCTCCCGACGAGGGCAAGCCCCGCCGCCGCCGGGCCACCCGCCCCGCCGGCTCCGTCTCCACCCCCGCCACGAGCGAGCCGGCGCCGGCCGCGCAGGCGGGCGACCCGGCATCCGGGCGGCTCGAGGCCACGAGCCGGACCGCTCCGGCCGTCACGGCGGACGACGTCGTCGACACGCAGGACGCGCCCGACGAGACCACCGACACGACCGACACCACGGAGCGCTCCGAGCGCTCCGAGCGCACGGACGACGGCGACACGCCCCGCCGCTCCCGCCGCCGCCGTGGGGGCAAGGGCCGCCGTGGACGGGGCCAGGACGACGCCACCGACCGTGACGAGCAGGACGACCGCGACGAGCGGGACGACCGCGACGGCCGCGACGGCCGCGACGACACCGGCCCCCAGGGCTCCGACGACGCCACGGGCGACGCCGAGGGTCGCGACACCTCCGGCACCACCGACGACTCCGACCTGGGGTCCGACAGCGGCTCCGACAGCGGCTCCGACAGCGCCTCGGAGACCGGTGGCGGGCGTGGACGCTCGCGCCGCCGCCGCTCCGGTGGTGAGCGCGCTGAGCGGTCCAACCGCGGCGACGCGGGCGGCGACCGGCAGGACGACGAGGGCAGCGCCCAGGGTGACCGTTCCGACCGGTCCGACGACGAGCGCGACGAGACGACCGACGACGAGAGCGCCTCGACCCGGCGCCGCCGCCGGCGCCGTCGTGCCGGCGGGTCCGGTGACGCGGGCGACGACAGCCCCAACGTGACGACCCGGGTGCGCCAGCCGCGCGGCCAGAGCGACGAGCCGGTCGCCGTCAAGGGTTCGACCCGGCTCGAGGCGAAGAAGCAGCGCCGCCGCGAGGGCCGCGAGGCCGGTCGACGCCGCACGATCATCACCGAGGCCGAGTTCCTCGCCCGCCGCGAGGCGGTCGACCGCGTCATGGTCGTACGCAACAAGGACGGCCGCACCCAGATGGGCGTCCTCGAGGACGGCGTCCTCGTCGAGCACTACATCGACCAGGCCACGAGCGTGTCGATGGCCGGCAACATCTACCTCGGCCGCGTGCAGAACGTGCTGCCCTCGATGGAGGCGGCGTTCGTCGACATCGGCAAGGGTCGCAACGCCGTGCTCTACGCCGGTGAGGTGAACTGGGACGCCGCGGGCCTGGAGAGCAACCAGCCCAAGCGCATCGAGAACGCGCTCAGCTCGGGCCAGAGCGTGCTCGTGCAGGTGACGAAGGACCCGATCGGGCACAAGGGCGCGCGGCTCACGTCGCAGATCTCGTTGCCGGGCCGCTACCTCGTCTACGTGCCGAACAGCTCGATGACCGGCATCAGCCGCAAGCTGCCCGACACCGAGCGCGCCCGCCTCAAGAAGATCCTGCGCGACGTCGTGCCGGACACCGCCGGCGTCATCGTGCGCACCGCGGCGGAGGGTGCGAGCGAGGCCGAGCTGCGGGCCGACGTCGAGCGCCTCACGGCGACGTGGGAGCAGATCCAGGCCCAGGCCGAGGAGGCCACCACCCCGCGCGCCGGCAAGAGCAAGGGCCGCAAGAAGAACGGTGCGTCCGGGAGCGCCGCCGACGGCAAGGCGCCGATGCTCCTGCACGGCGAGCCCGACCTCACGGTGCGCGTCATCCGCGACGTCTTCAACGAGGACTTCCGCCAGCTCGTCGTCGCCGGCGATCAGGCGTGGGACGAGATCCACCCCTACATCTCCTCCGTCGCCCCCGACCTCGCCGACCGGGTGACGCAGTGGACGGGTCCGGACGACCTCTTCACCCACCACCGGGTCGACGAGCAGCTGGCCAAGGCGATGGACCGCAAGGTCTGGCTGCCGAGCGGCGGCTCCCTCGTCATCGACCGCACCGAGGCGATGACGGTCGTCGACGTCAACACCGGCAAGTTCGTCGGCTCGGGCGGCAACCTCGAGGAGACCGTCACCAAGAACAACATCGAGGCGGCCGAGGAGATCGTGCGCCAGCTGCGGCTGCGCGACATCGGCGGCATCATCGTCGTCGACTTCATCGACATGGTGCTCGAGAGCAACCGCGACCTCGTCGTCCGTCGCCTCCTCGAGTGCCTCGGCCGCGACCGCACGAAGCACCAGGTGGCCGAGGTGACCTCGCTCGGGCTCGTGCAGATGACCCGCAAGCGGGTCGGGTCGGGCCTCATCGAGGTCTTCGGCGAGACGTGCGAGCACTGCAACGGCCGCGGCTTCATCATCCACTCGGAGCCGGTCGACAAGGGCGCCCACCCGGCGCCGTCCGCGTCGTCGACCTCGTCGTCCTCGCAGTCGTCGTCGGATGCCGGGGGGGCCCGTGGGCGTCGCGGTGGCCGTTCGGGTCAGTCGGGCCAGTCGGACGACCGCTCCGGTGGCCAGCACGGCAACGGCCAGCACGGCAACGGCCAGCACGGCAACGGCCAGCACGGCAACGGCGCGCACGGCAACGGCGCGCACGGCAACGGCGCGCACGGCAACGGCGCGCACGGCAACGGCGCGCACGGCAACGGCGCGCACGGCAACGGGCAGCAGGGCGGCGCCGACGGCCAGCACGGCAACGGTCAGGCCGACCGCACCGAGTCGTCGCGACCCGCCACCGGGCCCACCGCGGCCCAGATCGCCGCGGCCGCGCACGCCGCCGCCCTCAAGACCGCGGCCCTGACCGCGACCCTCGAGAGCGGCACCGGCGGCGACCACGGAGACCACGGCGCCGAGGGTGCCCAGGGTGCCGAGGGTCACGAGCAGTCCTTCCCGGACGACACCGGGCCCTGGTCCGGCGTCGATGCACCCGCTCCGGGCACGGCCGACGAGCCCGTGTCGGCCCGCATCGAGGGCGCGACCCTCGAGCAGGTCGACGTCGAGCAGGGGGCGTCCGCCCGGCCGGAGCCCGTGCACCAGCCCGAGCCCACGCCCGCGCAGGAGCCGGTGCAGCAGACCGAGCCGGAGCCCGTGCCGACGCCCGTCCGCGGTCGTCGCAAGCGTGGCCGCGTGGTCGCCCCGGCCGGCCCGCCCGGCGGCGCCGTCCAGCAGGACTGACCACCCGGCATCCGCCGGTTTGGTGCTGGCGCCCGCGTGCCGGTAATCTTGACGCTTGGTGCGCCCACCGGGCCCGTGTTGACGGGCCGGTACCGAAAGTGGCGTCCGACCCCGTACTTCAGAAAGTGAGTTCGACGTGTACGCGATTGTCCGCGCAGGTGGCCGCCAGGAGAAGGTCTCCGTCGGTGACACCCTGCTCATCGACAAGGTCTCGGGCCAGGCCGGTGACGCCGTCGAGCTCACGCCCCTGCTCGTCGTCGACGGCACCACGGTGACGTCCGACGCCGACAAGCTCTCGAAGGTGTCGGTCACGGCCGAGGTGGTCAAGGCCGCCAAGGGCCCGAAGATCGTCATCATGAAGTACAAGAACAAGACCGGCTACCGCAAGCGTCAGGGCCACCGTCAGCCGCTGACCCAGGTCAAGATCACCGCCATCGACGCGTGATCCGACCGGTACCCAGAGACTCCTGAGAGAAGGACTGACATGGCACACAAGAAGGGTGCGTCCTCGACCCGCAACGGTCGCGACTCGAACGCACAGTTCCTCGGCGTCAAGCGTTTCGGTGGCCAGAAGGTCAAGGCCGGCGAGATCCTCGTCCGCCAGCGCGGCACGCACTTCCACCCCGGTGAGGGCGTCGGCCGTGGCGGCGACGACACGCTGTTCGCGCTCGTCGCGGGTGCCGTGAAGTTCGGCACCAAGCGTGGTCGCAAGACGGTCAACATCGAGCTGCCCGAGGTCGTCGGCGCCGAGTGACCACCGGTGACCGGGCGGCCTCACGGCCACCGTCACCACACAGCTTCACCACGGAAGGGCGGGCCCGAGCGGCCCGCCCTTCCGCGTTCCCGGCCCACCCGGCATCCGGTCGCCGCGCCACCCGCGCGAGCGCGAGGATGCCGGGGAGCCACCCCCATCTGGAAGAGTGACCTCTCATGGCAGTGACCTTCGTCGACCGAGTCGTGCTGCACCTCAGCGCCGGATCGGGCGGACACGGCGTCGCGTCGGTCAAGCGCGAGAAGTTCAAGCCGCTCGGCGGCCCCGACGGCGGCAACGGCGGGCGCGGAGGGTCGGTCGTGCTGCGGGTCGACCCGCAGGCGACGACGCTGCTCGACTACCACCGCCACCCGCACCGCGCCGCCTCGAACGGCAAGCCCGGCGCCGGTGACGAGCGCAACGGCGCCGACGGCGAGGACCTCGTGCTGCCGGTGCCCGAGGGCACCGTCGTCAAGGACTCCGAGGGACGCATCATCGTCGACCTCGTCGGCATGGGCACGGAGCACGTCATCGCCGCCGGCGGTCGCGGCGGCCTCGGCAACCGGGCCCTCAGCTCGGCCCGTCGCCGGGCGCCCGGGTTCGCGCTGCTGGGCGAGCCGGGGGAGGACATCGACGTCGTGCTCGAGCTGAAGTCGCTCGCCGACGTCGCCCTCATCGGCTTCCCGAGCGCCGGCAAGAGCTCGCTGGTCTCGGTGCTGTCGGCGGCCCGGCCCAAGATCGCCGACTACCCCTTCACCACGCTCGTGCCCAACCTCGGTGTCGTCACCGCCGGCACCGCCCGCTTCACCGTCGCCGACGTGCCCGGGCTCATCCCCGGCGCGCACGAGGGCAAGGGGCTGGGCCTGGAGTTCCTGCGCCACGTCGAGCGCTGCTCGGTGCTCGTGCACGTCATCGACTGCGCCACCCTCGAGCCCGGCCGCGACCCGATGACCGACCTCGACGTCATCGAGAACGAGCTCGCGCTCTACGTGCCCGACGCCGACCTCGGTGGCCGCCCGCTCGCCGAGCGCACCCGCATCGTCGTGCTCAACAAGGCCGACGTGCCCGAGGCACGCGACCTCGCCGAGATGGTCAAGCCCGACCTCGAGGCCCGGGGCATCGAGGTGTTCGTCGTCTCGGCCGTCGCCCACCAGGGACTGCGCGAGCTGACCTTCGCGATGGCCCGGCACGTCGAGGCCGCCCGCCGCGAGATCGAGGCGGAGGCCGCCGTGCCCCAGCGGGTCGTGCTGCGCCCCCGGTCGGTCGACGACAAGGGCTTCGCCGTGGCCCGCGAGAGCGGCGCCGACGGCGACTTCTACCGCATCACCGGCGACCGCCCGGTGCGCTGGGTGCACCAGACCGACTTCAGCAACGACGAGGCCGTCGGCTACCTCGCCGACCGGCTCGGCCGCCTCGGCGTCGAGGACGAGCTGTTCAAGGTGGGGGCCGTCGCCGGAGACACGGTCGTCATCGGCACCGGTGACAACGCCGTCGTCTTCGACTGGGAGCCGACGCTGCAGGCCGGCGCCGAGCTGCTCGGCAGCCGCGGCACCGACCTGCGCCTGAGCGAGGGCTCGCGCCCGACCCGCGACGAGAAGCGCGAGGCCCAGCGCGACCGGTACGCCGCCCGCGCCGCGACGCAGGACGAGCTCGAGGCCGAGCGCCGGGCCGGTCTGTGGCAGCTGCGCGAGGAGGGCGACGACACCGAGGGTCGCTGAGGGTCGCTCGGGATCGCTCGGGATCGCTCGGGGTCGCTGACGGTCACCGACGGGTCGGCGCCGGCCCGGCCCGCCCACCGGCATCCGGTGGGCGGCCGGCAGCGGGAGGGACACCTCGTCCGGGCGGACACCCCGTCGGGTGAATCACCCGGTCACGCAACGCGATCGGGTGCCCCGCGTCCCACCGTGGGCGTTCACTTTCCTCCACAATGACGGGGCCGGGCACCGCGCCCGCATCGCCGACGGAGGTGACCCCGTGAGCAACGTTGCTCCAGATGCACCCGACGACCCGAACGTCGTCATGCAGAACTCGGACGAGTTCGCAGAGCTGAGAACCAGGTTCCGCAAGTTCGTCTTCCCGATGACCGCCGGGTTCCTCGCCTGGTACTTCCTCTACGTGTTCCTCGCCGTCTTCGCCAAGGGCTTCATGGGCACACGGGTCGTCGGCAACGTCACCTGGGGCCTGATCCTCGGCCTCCTGCAGTTCGTCACGACCTTCGCCATCACGATGATCTACGTGCGGTGGGCCGGCCGTGAGTTCGACCCGCGCGCCGAGAAGCTCGCCCGTCGCATCGGTGGCCGGCAGTGAGCGCGCTCGGCGCCGTCGTCGCGCCCACCCTCGTGCCCGACTTCGTGCCCGCCGCGACGACGGTCGGCAACCCGGCCATCAACATCGGCATCTTCGGCCTCTTCGTCGTCGTCACCCTCGCGATCGTCATCCGCGCCTCGCGCAACAACCGCAGCGCCGCCGACTACTACGCCGGTGGTCGCGCCTTCAGCGGTCGCCAGAACGGCATCGCCATCGCGGGCGACTACCTGTCGGCCGCGAGCTTCCTCGGCATCGCCGGGGCCATCGCCCTCAACGGCTACGACGGCTTCCTCTACTCCATCGGCTTCCTCGTCGCGTGGCTCGTCGCGCTGCTGCTCGTCGCCGAGCTGCTGCGCAACACCGGCAAGTACACGATGGCCGACGTGCTCAGCTTCCGGCTGCGCCAGCGACCGGTGCGCATCGCGGCCGCGATCTCGACGCTCGTCGTCTCGTTCTTCTACCTGCTCGCGCAGATGGCCGGTGCCGGCGGGCTCGTCGCCCTGCTGCTCGGCATCGAGGGTGCGTGGGGCCAGCGCCTCGTCATCGTCGTCGTCGGCGTCATCATGCTCTTCTACGTCATCTACGGCGGCATGAAGGGCACGACCTGGGTGCAGATCATCAAGGCGGTGCTGCTCATCATCGGCGCCGGCCTCATGTTCGTCTGGGTGCTGGCCAAGTTCGGCTTCAACCTCTCGACCCTGCTCGGTGACGCCGCCGCGGCGGCGCCCGCCGGGGCCAACGGGGTCAAGCCCGACCTGCTGACGCCGGGCCTGCAGTACAAGAACCCGATCGACTTCATCTCGCTCGCCATGGCCCTCGTGCTCGGCACGGCCGGCCTGCCGCACGTGCTCATGCGCTTCTACACGGTGCCGACGTCGAAGGAGGCCCGCAAGTCGGTCGAGTGGGCGATCTGGCTCATCGGCCTCTTCTACCTCTTCACCCTCGTCCTGGGCTTCGGCGCGGCCGAGCTCGTCGGCGCCGCCCGCATCAAGGCGGCACCCGGCGGCGTCAACTCGGCGGCCCCGTTGCTCGCCTTCGAGCTCGGTGGCGAGATCCTGCTCGGCATCATCTCGGCGGTGGCGTTCGCGACGATCCTCGCGGTCGTCGCCGGCCTGACCATCACCGCGAGCGCGTCCCTCTCGCACGACATCTACAACACCGTCGTGAAGAAGGGCCGGGCCACGCCGGAGGAGGAGGTGCGGGTCGCCCGCATCTCGGCCCTCGTGCTCGGCGCGGTCGCGATCATCGGCGGCATCTTCGCCCTCGGGCAGAACGTCGCCTTCCTCGTGGCCCTCGCGTTCGCCATCGCGGCGAGCGCGAACCTGCCGACCATCCTCTACTCGCTCTTCTGGAAGCGGTTCAACACCCGCGGGGCGCTGTGGAGCATCTACGGCGGTCTCATCAGCGCCATCACGCTCATCACCTTCAGCCCCGTCGTCTCGGGCAAGCCGAACGACGCGGTCACGGGCAAGAGCCCGTCGATGCTGCAGGGCGTCGACTTCCACTGGTTCCCGCTCGACAACCCCGGCATCGTCTCGATCCCGCTCGGCTTCCTGCTCGGGTACATCGGCACCGTGACGAGCAAGGAGTTCAACGCGGCGAAGTACGCCGAGATGGAGGTTCGTTCGTTGACGGGCCACGGCGCGGAGGGTGCCACCCAGCACTGACCCGCCCCACCGGCATCCGGCACCCGGAGCGCCACGACCGTGCCCACCCGACCCACGAGGTCGGGTGGGCACCGTCGTCCCCGGGCAATACCTCCAGCCCCGTCGAGAGGGCGCTTGGGCACCGTCGAGTGGTCACCGCCTCGACCGTTGACCACTCGATGGCCGCCAAGCGCCCTCTCGACGGAAGGCGACGGCGCCACGGCATCCGGATGCCGGGTGGGCCGTCTGTCGGTCACGTCCGGGTCCATGCGGGCGGGGTCGTTAGAGTGCGGGCGTGTCATCGAGGTCGGTCATCACGGGCGCGCGGCGCCTCGTCGTCAAGGTCGGGTCGAGCTCGCTCACGGGCGTCGACGGCGGCATCGACCACGGCCGGCTCGTCGCGCTCGCCAACGCCCTCGCCCACCACCACCTCGGCGGCGCCCAGATCGTGCTCGTCAGCTCGGGCGCCATCGCCGCGGGGCTGCACCCGCTGTCGCTGCGGACCCGACCGCACGAGCTGGCCCTGCAGCAGGCAGCCGCGTCGGTCGGTCAGGGCGCCCTGCTCGCCTCGTACACCCAGGCCTTCGGGCGGCACGACGTCACCGTGGGGCAGGTGCTGCTCACCGCGGACGACGTGACGCGGCGCAGCCACTACGCCAACGCCCGCAACACCCTCGAGCGGCTGCTCGAGCTGCGGGTCATGCCCATCGTCAACGAGAACGACACCGTCGCGACGAGCGAGATCCGCTTCGGCGACAACGACCGGCTCGCCGCCCTCGTCGCGCACCTCGTCGACGCCGATGCGCTCGTGCTGCTCTCCGACGTCGACGCCCTCTACGACGGCCCGCCGAGCCGACCCGGCAGCAAGCGGATCCCGCTCGTCACGGGGCCGGCCGACCTCGAGGGGGTCGAGATCGGCGGCAGCGGCTCCCTCGTGGGCACCGGCGGCATGACGACGAAGATCGAGGCCGCCCGCATCGCCACCGAGGCGGGGGTGGCGACGGTCGTCACCGCGGCCGCCCTCGTGCGGCCGGTGCTGGCCGGCGACGACGTCGGCACCCTCTTCACCCCGGTCGGCGTTCGCGGGCGCTCGCGCCGGCTCTGGCTCCGGCACGCCACCACCGCCCGCGGCCGCCTGCTCGTCGACGCGGGCGCCGTCGCCGCCCTGACCCAGCGCAACACCTCACTGCTGCCGGCCGGCGTCGTCGGGGTCGAGGGCAGCTTCCTCGACGGCGACCCCGTCGACGTCTGCGGGCCCGACGGGGTGCCCGTCGCCCGGGGCCTGGTCAACTACGGCTCGGCCGAGCTGCCGCCGCTGCTCGGGCGCTCGACGAAGGAGCTGGCCGCCGCGCTCGGCCCGGAGTACGAGCGCGAGGTCATCCACCGCGACCACCTGGTCATCCTCTGATCACGCGCGGGGCCGGCCCGAGGGAGCGGCCTATCCTGCTCGCATGTCCGCCGCCAACGACCGCGCCATCGACCCCGCCGTCGTCGAGCACGTCAATGACCTCGCCCGGCGGGCCCGGGTCGCCTCTCGTCGCCTCGCCCTGCTGACGCGGGCCCAGAAGGATGCCGCGTTGCTCCGTCTCGCGGACGCCGTGGACGCCGCCACCGACGCGGTCGTCGAGGCCAACGGCGTCGACCTCGGCAGGGCGCGGGAGGCCGGCGTCAGCGAGAGCCTGCAGGACCGCCTGCGCCTCGACGCCTCCCGGGTCGCGGCCGTGGCGCAGGCCCTGCGCGACGTCGCCGGGCTGCCGGACCCCGTCGGTGAGGTCGTGCGCGGCAGCACCCTCGCCAACGGCCTGCAGGTGCGCCAGGTCCGGGTCCCCATGGGCGTCATCGGCATGATCTACGAGGCCCGGCCCAACGTCACCGTCGACGCCGCCGGGCTCTGCCTCAAGTCGGGCAACGCCGTCCTGCTGCGCGGTGGCTCGGCCGCGGCGTCGAGCAACGCCGCCCTCGTCGGTGCGCTCCGCACCTCCCTGCGTGAGCAGGGACTTCCCGAGGACGCCGTCACCCTGCTCGAGCAGGGCGGTCGCGACGCCGCCCGCGCCCTGATGACGGCCCGCGGGCTCGTCGACCTCGTCATCCCGCGCGGCGGTGCCGAGCTGATCCAGACGGTCGTGCGCGAGTCGACGGTGCCCGTCATCGAGACCGGCATAGGGGTGTGCCACGTCTACGTCGACGAGGCAGCCGACCTCGAGAAGGCGCTCGCCATCACCCTCAACGCCAAGACCCACCGCCCGAGCGTCTGCAACGCCGCCGAGTCGCTGCTCGTGCACCGCGCGGTGGCCTCGGACTTCCTGCCCAAGGCGCTGTCCGACCTCGCCGGGGCCGGGGTGCGGCTGCACGTCGCCGACGACGTCGCCGACCTCGCCGAGGCCGCCGGCGCGTCGTTCGAGATCGCGAGCGAGGCCGACTTCGGCACGGAGTGGCACGGCCTGGAGATGAGCGTGGCCGTCGTCGACGACCTCGACGACGCCATCGAGCGCATCGACCGCTTCGGCAGCGGCCACACCGAGGCCATCGTCACCGAGAGCCGTACCGCCGCCCGCCGGTTCACCGCCGAGGTCGACGCCGCCGCGGTCATGGTCAACGCGAGCACCCGCTTCACCGACGGCGGCGAGTTCGGGTTCGGCGCCGAGATCGGCATCTCGACGCAGAAGCTGCACGCCCGCGGGCCGATGGCGCTGCCCGAGCTGACGACGACGAAGTGGGTCGTCGAGGGCGACGGTCACATCCGCTGACTGGCCCGCGGCCGGCATCCGAAAACGCCGTGCGACCGGTGGCGACCGCAGGTCACGCGGCTGACATGATCGCTGCATGGAAGGCACTGAGGTCCGCAAGCTGGCTCGCCTCGAAGACGACCACTGGTGGTACCGCGAGCGCCGTCACCTCCTCGCCCGTTCGCTGACGGGTCTGGCCCCCGGCCGGGCCATCGACGTGGGTGCGGCCGGCGGCGGCAACACCAGGGTGCTGCGGCGCCTGGGCTGGCAGGCCGTGGCCCTCGAGTACGGCGCGGAGGGTGCGGAGGTCGCCCACGAGCGGGGGTTGGCCACGCTGCGCGGTGACGCCACGCGGCTGCCCCTGGCGGACGCGTCGATGGACCTCGTCGTCGAGTTCGACCTGCTCGAGCACCTCGACGACGACGACGCCGCGGTCGCCGAGGTTCGCCGGGTCCTGCGCCCCTCCGGGACCTACCTCGTGGCGGTGCCGACGGACCCCCGCCTCTGGTCCGACCACGACGTCGCGGTCGGCCACGTGCGCCGCTACACGAGGGACGGGCTGCTCGACCTGCTCCACCGGGGCGGGTTCGACACGCCCGTCGTCCGGTCGTGGAACGTGCTGCTGCGCCCGGCCGTGGCCCTTCGGCGCCGGTCCTCGTCGGGCTCCGACCTGGACCACGTGCACCCGGCCGTCAACCTGGGCCTGCGTGCGGTCATCACCGCCGAGCGCTACCTGCCGGTGGGCCGGCTCCCCGGCGTCAGCATGCTCGTCGAGGCCCGGCCGCGAGCCTGAGCGGCGCTCAGCGAGGGGAGACCGCGCCGACCTGCCGGGCGTCGACCGCCGGGTCGAGGCCGAGCGTCTGCGAGCCGTCCTCCGGCTCCGTCGTGGACCGGCCCGGGAGCGCGGTCGCCGTCGGACCGTCCTGCGACGGGCGGCTGGTCAGCGAGTCGTACGCGATGAAGTAGCTGGGCCGGCCCTGCAGATGGGTGTACATGCGTCCGACGTACTCACCGAGGATGCCGACGCAGAGCAGCTGGATGGCGCCCATCGCGGCGACGATGGCCACCGTCGAGGTCCAGCCGGCCACGGTGTGGCCGCTCGCCTGCGCGATGAGGGTGTAGACGAGCAGCAGGACGGCCAGCACCGCGCCGCCGAACCCGGCGAAGGTCGCGATGCGCAGCGGCGCCGTCGAGAACCCTGTGAGCGAGTCGATCGACAGCTTGACCAT
Organism: Terracoccus luteus; assembly: GCF_003635045.1. Lineage (NCBI taxonomy): Bacteria > Bacillati > Actinomycetota > Actinomycetes > Micrococcales > Intrasporangiaceae > Terracoccus > Terracoccus luteus. The sequence continues at coordinate 510,668 of NZ_RBXT01000001.1, forward strand.
CTTGAGCAGCGGGTACTTGCTGGCCCCGGCGGCGCGTTCCTCCCGCTTGTACTCCACGGTGTCGGACGGGAAGTTGAAGGCGGGGACGATGAACCGCAGCACCCGGTTGTGCTCCGGCAGGCTGTTCACCGCGTCGACCGTCGCCCGCGACATGAGCCGGAAGTCACCCGCGTCGGCCCGGGCCGTGGAGGAGCTCATCAGACCGATGAGGCGGTAGAAGGCGGCCGCGGAGTTGCGCTTGAACCACGTGTCGGTCGACCGGTCGTTGCGGACCCCGTAGACGACGTCCACGCCGTCGGCACGGGCCAGGTCGAGCATCCTCGCGATGACCTCGGGCGGGTCCTGCAGGTCCGCGTCGATCGTGACCACGTAGTCGCCCCTCGCCGTGGCCAGGCCCGCGGAGATGGCCGCCTGGTGACCGGAGTTCGCCCGCAGCCGGACGACCCGCAGCTGCGGCCACTCGCGGCGGTACCGCTGCAGCAGCGCGGGGGTGAGGTCAGCGCTGCCGTCGTCGACGGTCACCACCTCGTAGGCGACGTCCATGCCGTCGAGCAGCGGGCGCAGCCGCTCGACGAACAGGGGCAGCACCTCCTGCTCGTTGTACATCGGGACGACCACCGACAGCTCCACGACCATGGTCACAAGGGTACGGCCGTCACCCAGCCCCTCCTGTCCGTCGCCTTCGAGGACACGATGACCACCCGGCATCCATAGGGTGAACGGGTGCACCGGTCGTCCGAGCCCCCACCCGCCGCGCCCCGAACGGGGGATGCCGTGCACGCCGCCTTCACCAAGTGGGGGGACCGGCCGCACTGGCGCTGGGAGGGCCGCTACCTCGGCGACGACGAGCACGGCCGCTGGTGGTGGGCGCCGGAGGGCACGCACTGCAGCCGTCCAGGGGCGGCGTTCGACGCCGAGGAGGCGTGGGTCTCCATGACGCCGCACACCGGCGCGTGGGTCGCCTCGTTCTACCCCGCCCCCAAGGGCATCCACGTCTACGTCGACATGGCCACGCCGGCGACGTGGTCCGCGCGGCCGCAGGGTGGCGGCTGGGCGGTGGGCAGCGTGGACCTCGACCTCGACGTCGTGCTGTTGCGTGACGGGACCCTCTACGTCGACGACGAGGACGAGTTCGCCCTGCACCGGGTCGCGTTCGGCTACCCGCCGGAGGTGTGTGCCCTGGCCGAGGCGGCCGCGGACGAGGTGCTGCGGGCAGTCGGGGCGGGCACGGGCCCGTTCGGAGGTGCGGGGGAGCAGTGGTTGCGGCGGGTACTGTCCGGCCTGTGAGCGGGAGGGGCGGGCGCGGTGCCGGGCGGAGGTAACGACGTCGTCGCCGGTCGCTACGAGCTCGTCGACCCGCTCGCGTCCGGCGGCAGCGGCACCGTCTGGCGGGCCTGGGACCACGCCCGGGGCGGGTGGTGTGCCGCCAAGGTCATGCGCCAGCGGCACGCGGGCGAGCTGCTGCGCCTCGTGCGCGAGCAGGCGGTGCGGCTCCAGCACCCGCACGTCGCCAGCCCGTACGCGTGGGCGGCCGAGGACGGCACCGTGCTCATCGCGAGCGAGCTCGTCGACGGCGGCTCGCTGCAGACCCTCGTCGGCGACTACGGGCCGCTCGACGAGCCGACGGTGACGGTGCTGCTCGAGCAGGTGCTCGACGGCCTCGCGGCCCTGCACCGCAGTGGCCTCGTGCACCGCGACGTCAAGCCCGCCAACGTGCTGCTGCGCGCCACCGGCGACGGCCCACCGCACGCGCTGCTCACCGACTTCGGTCTCACCATCGGGCTCGAGGACGCGCGCCTGACCCACACCGGCACCGTCATCGGCACCCCCGGCTACCTGCCGCCGGAGGTGACGAGCGGGCGACGGCCGCCCCACCCGCGCCAGGACGTGTACGCCGCCGGCCGGCTCGCGCTCGCCCTCGCCCTCGGCGCGGAGGCACTCGACCACGACGGCGGTGACGGCTCCGGGCGGGGGGCCGCGGCGCTGCAGCACCCCGGGCTGCGCGCCGCCGTCGCCGCCATGACCGAGGCGGACCCCGACCGTCGGCCCTCGGACGCCGTCGCCGCCGCGGCCCTGCTGGACGGGCTGCCCCGCAGCACCGCGCCCCGCACCCGGCAGGGCGACCCGGTCACCGTCTTCGACCAGCTGCCCCCGGCCGAACCACCGGTGGGGGCGGAGGTCCGGGTGGATGTGGCGGGTCCCGCCACCTCGGTGCAGGCGGCCGCACCGCCCGACCGGACGGAGCCGCAGCGGCTCCCGGGCACGCGTGAGCTGCCGGTGACGGCGACCGCGGCGACCGCGGCGACCGTGGGCACCGGCCCGATGCTGCCGGCCGCACCCGCGCCCGGCTCGACCACCAGGCGACGGCTCCTCGCCGGGGCCGCGGTGGCCGTGCTGGTCGGCGCGGTGGCGGTGGCGGTGGCCGTGACCCGCGGCGACGGATCGCGGGTGCCGTCTGACCTCCCCACCTCGTCGTCCCCGACGAGCGCACCGCCCACGTCGTCCGGCCCGTCCTCCGGCCCGTCGACCACGCCGTCGACCACCGCCCCCACCGTCGGCACGTCGGCCCCCGTCACGTCGGGGGCGGCCACGGTGCCCACGTCCGCCGGCGGACCGGCATCCGGTGACGTCTGCGGGTGGCAGCAGGAGGGCGACCGTGCCGCTACGACGGGCGGGCAGCTCGTGTGCCGGCTGGTCGGGCAGCGCTACGTCTGGGGGCCGGTGGGCGGCTGACCGCGGCGGGCCCGCCCGACCAGCAGGGCCACGAGGGCGCCACCGACGGCGGCCAGGGCGATGCCCCCGACGACGGCCCAGCCGGGACCGCTCGACCCGCTCGACGCGCTCGACCCGGTCGTGCCGGACGTGCCGGTCGTGCCGGACGTGCCGGACGTGCCGGAGGCGTCGACGGTGCCGGTCGCGCCCGCCGTCGCCGAGTCCCCCGGTCCGGTGGTCGGGCCCGCCGTGGCGGTGGTCGCGTCCGACGGTGGCGGGGTCGAGGAGGCGGACCCGGTCGGCATGCCGGTCGCGCCCGGCCGGTAGGCGGGGCCTGTCTCCGGGTCGCCGTCGACGACCACGGTGATCCGGTAGGTCGTCCGGGCCGCGGGGCTGTCCTCGCCGTCGACGTTGACGCTCAGCCGGAGGTAGTAGAGCCCGTCGACCTGCGTCGTCCGCAGGTCCGGCTGCGACGACGACCGGTTCGTGTAGCGCACCGGCGCGACCGTCGAGCCGGTGAGCAGACCGGGGTTGCCCGCGAACCAGATCGCGGTCTGGTACTGGCCCGTCGAGCGCACGTCCTGACGCACCGGGTTGTACACGCTGACCCGTGCCCCCACGCCGGTCGTCGGACCGTCGGAGGCCGGCCCGACCTCCTCGACGCTGTAGGCGAGGCGCTGGCCCCATCGCAGCGGCACCGAGAAGTAGCGGTCCTCACCGGTGACGACGGTGCCGCGGTAGGTCTGCCCGCTCGTCAGCGGCGCGGCGTCGTTGAAGCTCGAGCCCCCGGTCACCGCGGTCGCCGCGCGGGCGAACGGTGGCCGGGCCAGGCCCGCCTGGGCCCGGGTGGCGGCGGGAGGCAGGCCGGCCGTCTCGGCCGGCGGCTCCGAGCGCACGACGATCTCGACGGGCCGCGACTGGTCGCCGAACTTGGCGCCGTACCGCTCGATCTTGACCACCCCGACGCCGTCGACAGGGCACCGGCCCGGGTAGGCCCCCGGTGGCGTGTCGTGGTCGAGCACGGTCGACATGGTGGCCGACACCGGACGGTGTGAGTACCCGTCGTTGCCGGCGTAGTTCGCGTCGGCGCTGTCGCACGTGCTGCCGTCCTCGGCCTGCAGGGTCATCTGGACCCCGAAGGTCCCGCCGGTCCCGCCGGGGTCGGCGGCCGGCGGCGGCATCGTGGCCGAGACGTAGAGCGTCGCGCCCTGCTGCAGCGGAACCCGGTAGTACTTGGTCGTGCCGGAGACGCGGCCGGTGCGGTCCGACCCGGCCGGAGCCCCCGTGGCGAAGGTGTCGAGGTACTGGCCGGGGGCGAGCCGGGGTGAGGCGTCGGTGGGCTGGTCGGTGCCGGTGACGGGGGTGCCCCTGGCCTGGTAGCCGGAGATGGCGTAGTCGACCTTGACCTTGAGCGCCTGCTCGAGGGTGTCGGCGTCGCCGGCGTCGCTGTAGGTGCCGCCGGTGGCGTCGGCGATGCAGGAGAGCTGGGCGCGGGCGGTGGGGTCGACCTTGAAGCCGACGGTGTGGATGGTGAGGTCGACGCCTTGTCGCTTCAGCTGCTTGGCGACGTTGCAGGGGGCGGGGGGTGCGCAGGTGTCGATGCCGTCGGAGACGAGAACGATGGCGCGGGGTCCCTCCGTGGGCAGGGCGGTGGCGGCGGAGCGCAGGGCGTTGCCGATGGGGGTGTAGCCCGAGGCCCGGATGCCGGTGACGGCGTCGGTCGTGCGGGCGCGGTCGAGTGGTCCGACCGGGATGAGGGTGCGGATGTCGGTGCAGCCCGTGCTCTTCTCGGCGCGGGTGGAGCCGGTGCCGGTGCCGTAGACGGTGAGGCCGATGCGGCTGTCGGTGGGCAGGCCGGCGACGAGGGAGGTGACGGCCCTCTTGGCGGCGTCGATGCGGGGGCCGGGGGCGTCGCTCTCGTTCATGGAGCCGGAGGCGTCGAGCACGACCATCGTAGGCACGGACGTCGTCCGAGCGGGGGAGAGGGCCGGTGTGACGGTCGAGGTGACGGCCGGGGTGACGGCCGGGGTGACGGCCGTGGCGGAGGCGGAGGCCGGGACGGCGAGCAGGGCCGAGCCGGCCACCGCGGCCGCGACCGGTCCGAGCCGACGCAGCCGGGCGGACAGCCGCCGGGGGCTCGACGGCGACGACGGGTCGGTCCGGGGGCGGGTCATGGGAACTCCTGATAGTTTGCAGGTGCAACGTCCGAGACAGACGTTTGCACATGCAATGGGTGTCGCGCAAGCCTGAGGAGGGCAGCATGACCGACGCAGCCGGTCCGGGGGGCGCTTCCGCCAGCGCCGAGGCGCAGCGCGCCCTGTACGGCGAGCCGTGGTCGCAGCGCTTCGGCCGGCTCATGGCGACCTACCGGCTGTCGCAGGCCCGGCTCGCGGGTGTCATCGGGCTCAGCGCGCCGATGCTCAGCCAGCTCATCTCCGGCCAGCGGGTCAAGGTCGGCAACCCCGCGGTCTTCGGGCGCATCGTCTCGCTCGAGCAGCTCGCCGACGACCCGCGGGTGCTCGGCGGCAACCCCGAGGCCCTGCGCGCGGTGCTCGACGAGGTGGCGGCGTCGAGCCCGACCCTCACCGCGGTGACCGCGGTGACCGCGGTGACCGTGGCGACACCCGACGGTGCGAGCCCGCCACCGACGCGCGACCCCGCGGGCGCCACGACCCCGGCCACCCCGGCATCCGGGGCGGTGGGGGAGGGTGTGCTCGTCGCCGGCCTCGCGGCGCTCGCCGCCCCCGCGCCGCTGCACGCGGCCGCCGACGCCGCGCAGGCCGCAGGCGGTGCGGGCCTCGCCGCCCTGCTCCGCGCCGCTGCCGCCGGACGGTAGGCTGGGGGCCATGTCAGCCCATGTCCTGAGCCTCGCCGCCGCCGAGGAAGCCACCCGCGAGCTCCCCATGCCGCTCATCGCGTTCTTCCTCATCACGTTCGCGCTGTTCGTGCTGCTGCTCGGGATCACGTGGAGCTTCCGCAACACCGCCTACAAGGTGCAGGCGCCGCGCCCGCAGAGCGAGCAGCGCGCCCCCGGCTCGGCCGTCCAGCGGGACGGGTCGCACCACTGACCATGCGCCTCGGGGTCATGGGTGGGACCTTCGACCCCATCCACCACGGCCACCTCGTGGCCGCGAGCGAGGTGCAGTCCCTGCTCGGGCTCGACGAGGTCGTCTTCGTGCCGACCGGCCAGCCGTGGCAGAAGGCGGAGCGCCGCGTCGCCGCGGCCGAGCACCGCTACCTCATGACGGTCATCGCCACGGCCTCGAACCCCCGGTTCACCGTCAGCCGGGTCGACATCGACCGGCCCGGTCCGACGTACACGATCGACACCCTGCGCGACATCCGCGCCCAGCGGCCCGATGACGAGCTGTTCTTCATCACCGGCGCCGACGCCCTCGCCGAGATCCTGTCCTGGAAGGACGCCGACCAGATCTGGGACCTCGCGCAGTTCGTCGGCGTGACCCGCCCCGGGCACGAGCTGTCCGACACGGGCCTGCCGGCCCACCGGGTCATCCTGCAGGAGGTGCCCGCCATGGCCATCAGCTCGACCGGATGCCGTGAGCGCGTGGCCGACGGCGACCCCGTCTGGTACCTCGTGCCCGACGGCGTCGTGCAGTACATCAACAAGTACCGGCTCTACGCCGACACGGACGCGCTGCCCGCCGAGGCGCCGTCACCCCAGGTCGCCGCCGGCGACCACCACCACCAGGCCGTCGGGCCGCAAGGAGACTCGTGACCGCCACCGAACGTTCGATCCAGCTCGCCAAGATCGCGGCGCTGGCCGCCGAGGACAAGATCGCGGAGAAGGTCGTCGCCATCGACGTCAGCGACCACCTCCCGCTGACCGACGTCTTCGTGCTCGCCTCCGCCGCCTCCGAGCGCCAGGTCGGGGCCATCGTCGACGAGGTCGAGGACCGCCTGCGCGACCACCGCGTCAAGCCGGTGCGCCGCGAGGGCGAGCGGGAGGGCCGCTGGGTTCTCATCGACTTCGGCGACATCATCGTGCACGTCCAGCACGAGGAGGAGCGCGAGTACTACGCGCTCGAGCGACTGTGGAAGGACTGCCCCGAGATCGACCTGAGCGGGGTCGACGTGCCGGGCGGCCCGGCATCCGACGCCGACACCACCGCCGAGAACGACAGCGCCACCGACGAGACCGACGGCGACGAGCGCGCCCGCGCGTGACAGCGCCCGGCGCCGCGGGCCCGCGGCGCATCGTCGTGATGCGCCACGGCGAGACGGCCGACAACGCCGCCCGGGTCTGGCAGGGTCACCGCGACACCGAGCTGAGCGACCGCGGGCGGGCGCAGGCCCGTGAGGCCGCGCCGCTCGTCGCGTCGTACGCCCCCGACGTCATCGTCTCGAGCGACCTGCGTCGCGCGGCCGACACGGCGCAGGCCGTCGCCGACCTCGTCCGCCTCGAGGTGCGACGCGACCCGCGGCTGCGCGAGGTCGACGTCGGCCGCTGGCAGGGGCTGCAGGCCGACGAGGTGCGCGAGCGCTACCCCGACGTCGTGGCGGCACTCGACCGCGGCGAGGACGTGCCCAAGGGCGTGACGGGGGAGACCCGTGCGCAGGTGGCCGAGCGGGCCGGCGCTGCCCTGCGTGACGTCGCCGACGCCCTCGGTCCCGGCCGTACCGCCCTCGTCGTCGCCCACGGCGTCTCGGGGCGCGCCGCCGCCACCGAGCTCGTGGGGCTCGACCACGACGTCGCCGACCAGGTGCTGCGCAGCCTCGACAACTGCCACTGGATCGTCCTCGTGGAGGCGCCGAAGAGCTTCTCCACGACGGCCGGCTGGCGCATCGCGGCCTGGAACGTCGGGCCGCGCCAGCCCTGACCGCCGCGGCGGCAGCCGATTTGGGATCGGGAGCCGTCATTGGCTACAGTTGCGCAGTCGCTCCACGCGGCACCCGAGAGGGTGGCTCGTGCGGCGGTGTTCCGGGGCTGTGGCGCAGCTGGTAGCGCACCTGCATGGCATGCAGGGGGTCAGGGGTTCGAGTCCCCTCAGCTCCACCGGACAGGAGGGAGCCCGATCGGTCACCGGTCGGGCTCCTTCGTGTTTCGGCGGTTCTCGGCGGGTCTCGGCGGGTTCGACCCCGTCGCCGGGCGTTGCTACCCTCTGTCCCGGACGCGACGACCGCGCCCGCGGACGAGGGAGCCGTACCCGCACAGCGACAAGACGGCCGGATCGGATCGCCGTGCACTGGTTCGTCCTCGTCGTCTCCGGGGGGCTCGAGGCCGTCTGGGCCACCGCCCTCGCCGCCTCCGACGGTTTCCGCCGCCCCCGGCCCGTCGCCCTCTTCGCCGTCAGCATCGTGCTGTCGATGGCGGGCCTCGCCTACGCCATGAGCGGGCTGGCGGCCAGCACGGCCTACGCCGTGTGGGTCGGCATCGGCGCCGTGGGCACCGTGCTCCTCGCCGTCGCCCGCGGTCAGGAGCGGCTGGGCCTCGCGCGGGGCCTGCTCCTGCTGCTGCTCGTCGCCTGCGTGGCCGGGCTCAAGGTGGTGGAGTGATGCCCTGGGTCATCCTGCTCGCCAGCGCGGTGCTCGAGGCCGTGTGGGCCTCGGCCCTGTCGGCATCCGACGGCCTGACCCGCCCGGCCCCGACGGTGCTCTTCGTCGTCGCCCTCGCCGTGTCGATGCTCGGGCTCGCGCAGGCAGCCCGCACGATCCCGATCAGCACTGCCTACGCGGTCTGGACCGGCACGGGGGCCGCGCTCACCGTGGCCTACGCGATGCTCTTCGGCGGGGAGGCCGCCTCGGTGCCCAAGGTGCTGCTCATCGCCGGCATCGTCGCCGCCGTCGTCGGGCTCAAGCTCGTCGGCCACCCGGCGCCGCCCGCGGGCGGTCACACGGTCGACTGAACCGGGGGTCCCGCTCGGTCAGTGCACCGGCTTGTGGCACTTGCTCATGAAGCGGTCCGGGTCGACGACGGCACGGTGCACCTCGCCGCGGGCGATCTCGTCGCCCTCCGCGTCGGTGACCGTCACGTGGCACACGAGGCGCCGGCCGTCGTTGATGGGCTCGGCGCAGTTCACGGTGATCGCGGCCCCGACCGGGCTGCCCTTGATGTGCTCCATCTTGATCGTGGTGCCGACCGTCGTGTGGTCCGAGTCGACGTTCTGCTTGCACACCTCGAAGGCGGCCCGTTCGCACCACGTGATGAGACGCGGTGTGGCGAGCACGTCGAGGTCGCCGCTGCCGATCTCGGCGGCGGTGTCCTCGGCGGTCACGGTGTGCGGGAAGGCGCGCATGGGCATGAGCACGAGTCTGACAGAACCGCGCCCGGTCTCCGACTCGAGGCCACCGCGACGGGGTACGACGTCCGGATGCCGGTCGGCCGGGGTGGCGGGCGAGGCCCGGTCGGGTGCCCGCGGGGTGGTGTCCGGCGGGCGTGTCCGCGTGAGGGCGACGGCGCCGGCTGACACCCTGAGGCCGTGAGCACGCACCTGTGGGTCCTGTCGGCGGCGCTCGCCGTCGCGGCCGTGCTGACCTGGGTCGCCACCGTGCGCGGTGACGGTGCGCTCGCCCGCATCGTGCGCCCGAGCTTCGCCCTGCTCGTGCTCGCGGCGGCGTGGTCGCTCGAGGGGGAGGGCCGGGCGGGCGACGCGCCCCCGCTGACCCTCGTGCTGCCGGCCCTGGCGCTCGCCGTCGTGACGGAGGGGCTGCTGCTGCACCAGACCCGGCCGCGCTTCGTGCTGGCGATGTACGCCCGCGCGGTGACGACGGGGCTGCTGGTCGCGGCGACGCTGCGCCTGGCCGGGCCCGGGTCGTTCCCGTGGTGGGTGCTGCCGGTGGTGCCCGTGCTGCTGCTCGTGCACGCGCGGGCGGGGCGCACCGTCGTGCTCCGGGCCGGGCCGGAGCGGGTCGCGGTGCTGCTGGCTCTGCTGGCGCAGTACGTCCTCGTCGTGGCCGCCGCCTGGAGGGCCGACCCGCTCGTGCTGGCCGGTGCGTGCCTGCTGCTCGTGGCCGACCTCGTCCTCACGCGCGACCGGTACGTGCGCGAGCGTCGCGCCGCCCCGCTGCAGGCGCTGGCCCTGCACCAGCTCGCCTCGGTGGCGGTCGTCGTCGGCCTCATGCGCTGACCTGCGGCGTGACGGACGCGTCGGGCCACCGGGCGCGGGACCGGCTGCGCTAACCTAGGCGCATGGCTGGTCGGCTGCTCCTTCCGCAGCCGCGCTGATCAGGGCCGGAGCCCCCGGCGTCAGCGCGGCCACCCCTTGCTGAGCGAGGGGTTTTCGTTTGTCCGGGGGCGCACGCCGCATCCACCAGCGAGGCGAACGAGAGATGAGCATGAGCGACAGCACCCACGACGAGACCCCGTTCCGCTACACCCCGGCCCTGGCCCAGCAGGTCGAGCTCGCCTGGCAGGACCGCTGGGAGCAGGAGCAGACCTTCGCGGCCCCGAACCCGGCCGGGCCGTGGGCCGAGCCGGACAAGGTGGCGCAGCTCGGCCGGAAGCTCGTCGTGCTCGACATGTTCCCCTACCCCTCGGGCGCCGGCCTGCACGTCGGGCACCCCCTGGGCTACATCGCGAGCGACGTCTACAGCCGCTACCACCGCATGCTCGGCAAGAACGTCCTGCACGCCCTCGGCTACGACGCCTTCGGGCTGCCGGCCGAGCAGTACGCCGTGCAGACCGGTCAGCACCCGCGCAAGACGACCGAGGAGAACATGGTCACGATGCGGCGCCAGCTACGTCGCCTCGGCCTCGGCTTCGACGACCGGCGCACCTTCGCCACGATCGACGAGGACTACTACCGCTGGACCCAGTGGATCTTCCTCAAGATCTGGGACTCCTGGTACGACGTCGACGCGGTGCGCGACGACGGTGGCCGCGGCCGGGCCCGCCCCATCGCCGAGCTCGTCGCCGAGCTCGAGTCGGGGCAGCGATCACCGGGCACGCCCGACGGCCGCTCGTGGGCCGAGCTGTCGTCGGTCGAGCGCGCGCGCGTGCTCGAGCGGCACCGCCTCGTCTACCGGTCCGAGGCGCCGGTCAACTGGTGCCCGGGCCTGGGCACCGTGCTGTCGAACGAGGAGGTCACGAACGACGGCCGGTCCGAGCGAGGAAACTACCCCGTCTTCAAGCGCAACCTCGCGCAGTGGATGATGCGCATCACCGCCTACGCCGACCGCCTCGCCGACGATCTCGACGGCGTCGACTGGCCCGAGAACGTCAAGCGCCTGCAGCGCAACTGGATCGGCCGCTCTCAGGGCGCCCGCATCACCTTCCCCGTCACCGTCGCCACGGGCGAGCGTGCCGGCGAGCAGGAGGGCATCGAGGTCTTCACGACCCGGCCCGACACCGTCTTCGGCGCCACCTTCATGGTTCTTGCGCCCGAGCACCCCCTCGTCGACGCGCTCGTCCCCGACGGCGGGTGGCCCGAGGGCACGCACGACGCGTGGACCGGTGCCGACAATGCCACGCGGTCGACGCCGAAGGATGCCGTCGCCGCCTACCGTCGCGCGGCGTCGCGCAAGAGCGACGTCGAGCGGCAGACCGAGGGCAAGGACAAGACCGGTGTCTTCACCGGCTCGTTCGCTACCAATCCGCTGACGGGAGAGGCGATCCCGGTCTTCGTGGCCGACTACGTCCTCATGGGCTACGGCACCGGCGCCATCATGGCCGTCCCGGCGCACGACGAGCGCGACTTCGACTACGCCACCGCCTTCTCCATCCCGGTGCGCCGCGTCGTCGCGCCGACCGCCGAGGGTGCGGGCGACCCGGTGACCGAGGCGTTCACGGCATCCGGCGTCGCGGTCAACTCGGCCAACGACGAGGTGAGCCTCGACGGGCTGACCGTCGACGAGGCCAAGGAGCGCATCATCGCGTGGCTCGACGGGGCGGGCATCGGCCACGGCACCGTCAACTACCGCCTGCGCGACTGGCTCTTCAGCCGCCAGCGGTACTGGGGCGAGCCGTTCCCCGTCATGTTCGACGACGACGGCATCGCCCACGCGGTGCCCGAGAGCCAGCTGCCGCTGACCCTGCCCGACGTGCCCGACTACTCGCCGAAGACCTTCGACCCCGACGACGCGACGAGCTCGCCCGAGCCGCCGCTGTCGCGGGTGCCGGAGTGGGTCAACGTCGAGGTCGACCTCGGTGACGGTCGGGGCGTGCGTCACTTCCGCCGCGAGACGAACACCATGCCCAACTGGGCGGGTTCGTGCTGGTACTACCTGCGCTACCTCGACCCCGCCAACCACGACGCCTTCGTCGACCCCGAGAACGAGCGCTACTGGCTCGGTCGCCACGAGGATGCCGTCGCGGGCGCCCCCGCGGGGACGGTCGACCCCGGCGGTGTCGACCTCTACATCGGCGGTGTCGAGCACGCGGTGCTGCACCTGCTCTACGCGCGCTTCTGGCACAAGGTGCTGCACGACCTCGGCCTCGTCTCGAGCGAGGAGCCGTTCCGCACGTACTTCTCGCAGGGCTACATTCAGGCCCACGCCTACACCGACGCCCGCGGCCAGTACGTCCCGGCAGCCGAGGTCGAGGAGCAGGTCGGTGACGACGCTGCGAGCACCTATACGTGGCAGGGCGATCCGGTCACGCGCGAGTACGGCAAGATCGGCAAGTCGCTGAAGAACTCGGTCAGCCCTGACGAGATGTACGACGCGTACGGCGCCGACACCTTCCGCGTCTACGAGATGTCGATGGGGCCGCTCGAGCTGAGCAAGCCGTGGGAGATCCGGGCCGTCGTCGGCAGCCAGCGCTTCCTGCAACGCCTGTGGCGCAACGTCGTCGACGAGCGCACGGGCGAGGTGCGCGTGGCCGACGAGACACCCGACCAGGCCCTCACGACGCAGCTGCACCAGACGATCGCCGGCGTCCGCGAGGACTACGAGGGGCTGCGGTTCAACACGGCCCTGGCCAAGCTCATCGAGCTCAACAACGCGGTCACCAAGCTCGACGTGCCGCCGCGGGAGGTCGTCGAGGCGCTCGTGCTCATGCTGGCTCCCGTCGCCCCGCACGTCGCGGAGGAGATGTGGCAGCGCCTCGGTCACGAGGGCGGCATCAGCCGCGCAGCGTTCCCGGTCAGCGACCCGTCGCGCATCGTCCTCGAGCAGGTCACGTGCGTCGTGCAGATCAAGGGCAAGGTGCGCGACCGCGTCGAGGTCGCCCCCGACATCGGTGAGGACGAGCTGCGCGAGCTCGTGCTGGCGCGCGAGAAGGTCGTCGCGGCGACGCCGGACGGGGTGCGCACGGTCATCGTGCGGGCGCCCAGGCTCGTCAACGTCGTGCCGGCCTGAGGCGGTGTCGACCGTGACTGCGGCGCCGGTCCTGCCGGCTCGCGCGACGGGGCCGCGATGACGGTCCGGCTCGTCACCGACTCGACCGCGTACCTGCCCGACGAGCTCGTGGCCGGTCACGCGGTCGAGGTGGTGCCGTTGCACGTCGTCGTCGGCGGCACCGACCACGTCGAGGGTCACGGCGTCGGCCCCGAGGACGTCGCCGGGGCGCTGCGCGACTACACGATCGTCACGACGTCGCGGCCGACACCGCAGGCCTTCCTCGAGACATACACCCGGCTCGCCGACGAGGGCGCCGACGCGGTCGTGTCGGTGCACCTGTCCAGCCTCATGTCGGGCACGGTCGAGGCGGCGCGGCAGGCGGCGTCGGAGGCGCCGGTGCCCGTCCACGTCATCGACAGCGGCACGCTCGGCATGGCCATGGGCTTCGCCGTACTCGAGGGCGCCCGGGTGGCCGAGCTCGACGGCGAGCTCGACGAGGTCGTCGAGCAGGTCGAGAGGCGGCTCGCGTCGTCGCTCGTCCTCTTCTACGTCCACACCCTCGAGCACCTGCGCCGTGGCGGCCGCATCGGGGCCGCGTCGGCGCTGCTCGGGTCGGCACTGTCGATCAAGCCGATCCTCACGGTGCGCGACGGACGCATCGTGCCGGTCGAGAAGGTGCGCACGTCGAGCCGTGCCATCGCCCGCATCGAGGCGCTCGTCGCCCAGCACGTGACGGACGGCGGGCTCGCCGTCGACGTCGCCGTGCACCACCTCGAGGCCGCCGAGCGGGCCGAGACCGTCGCCGGACACCTGCGCGCCCTGCCGGGGGTCCGGGAGGTCGTCGTCGTGCAGCTCGGCGCCGTCGTCGGTGCCCACGTCGGGCCCGGCACCGTGGCCATCGCCGTCTCGCCACGCCTCGGTGAGCCGCTGCCGGCGGCCCGGCCGTGACCGACGCCGGTGCCTTGGTAGCCGTCGGCCACGGCGTGGCGGCGGTCGTCGTCGCCTTCCTCGTCGGGGCGGTCAACCCGGCCACCATCATCGCCCGACTGCTCGGCGAGGACCTCGCCTCGGCGGGGTCAGGCAACCCCGGGGCGACCAACGCCGGTCGGGTGCTCGGGCGCGGGTGGGGCATCCTCGTCGGCGTCCTCGACGTTGCGAAGGGGCTCGTGCCGGCGTTCGTGGCCGGCCGGCTCGGCGGCGCGCCCCTCGCCTACGCCGTCGGCCTCGCCGCGGTGCTCGGTCACATCTGGTCGCCGTACCTGCGCGGTCGTGGCGGCAAGGGTGTCGCGACGACGATGGGCGCGATGCTCGGCGTGCACCCCTGGGTGGCGCTCGTCGTGCTGCCGGTCTTCGTCGCCGGGGTCGTCCTGCTCGGCCGGGTGGCCGCCGGGTCGGTGCTCGGTGCGGTGGCGCTCGTCGCCATCGCGGTCGTCGTCGCCACCGGCCACGCGCCCGGCGACGTCTGGACCGTCCTGTGGCTGCTCGCCCTCGCGGGAGTCGTCCTGTGGCGGCACAAGCCCAACATCGTGGCCTTCTGGCGCCAGCGCCGTTCGCGTTCCTGAGCCGGATGCCGGGTGGCCGCGTCCGTGGGTGGGTGACCACCCGGCATCCCGTCGGGGTGCGACTCAGGCGGTCGGGGTGAGGACGAAGCCCTGCTGCACGCCGCGACAGGCGCCGGACGTGTACTCGGCCGTGCCAACGATGACGCCGGTGTCGTTGACGGCCTTGCCGTAGGACAGGGCCAGCCCCGGCACGGGGTTGACCACCATGGTGTTGAGGTCCTTCGCGACACCGTCGCGCCAGATCGTCGCCGCGTACAGCAGGTACCCCTCGGGGTCGGCGCCGAGGAAGCTCGTGCCGACGACGACGCCGGAGCCGTTGATCCCGTTGGCCTCGGCACTGGGCCAGTCGAGGTCGGGGGCCAGGCTGGGCAGCCGGGTCATGACCCCGCCGGCCCAGCGGAAACCCGAGGTGCCCTTCGTGTCGAAGGACGACCCGACGACAACGCCCTTGTCGTTGACCGCGTTGGCGAACGAGGACTCGGCGCCCGGGACGAGGGTGCCGAGGTTCCTGACGACGCCGCCCCGCCACAGCACGGCCCGGGGGGGCTGGGTCGTGTCCCGGGTCCTGGCGTTGCCGACGACCAGACCGGCCTCGTTGACGGCGACGGCTTCGCTCGTCGTCCCCCAGGGCCCGTCGACGCCGCCGAGGCCGGGCAGGGGAGTGAGGCGGCCGCCGACCCAGGCGACGGCGGTCCGGGGCGCGTCCTGGCGTTCGGAGCGCGACCCGACGACGGTGCCCGAGGAGTTGACGTCGCGGGCGGTGCTGAAGGCGGCGGTGCCGGGGTACCCGGTGCCGAGGTCGAGGGGGGTACCGCCACCCCCGCGCCACAGGACCGCGTGCGGGGGCGAGTCGGGGCTGTTGCGCAGCTGGGACTGCCCCACGACGTCACCCCGGTCGTTGATCCCGTTGGCCGCGGTGTCCTCGAGGCCGCGGGGGGGCGTCGGCCCACCGAGTCCGTACAGCTCGACGGTACGCCCGCCGCGGATGACGAAGCCGTGGTTCCAGAAGGGGTTGCCGGTGGGGGCCGAGCCCACCGCCTGCCCGGAGCCGTTGACCGCGACGACGTCGGTGAAGGAGCAGGTGCCGGCGGTGGTGAAGCCCGGTGCCAGCGACAGGCGGTAGCGCACCGGGGCGGCCGCCGAGGTGGGCGCGTGCGTCACGGCGCAGACGGCGGCGACCGTCAGGGCCGCGGTGACGGCCTGGACGGCTCGAGTGGCTCGATGGGTCCGAGTGCTTCGGGCTGCTCGGGCGGGGCTGGTTCGGGGCACGACGACCTCCAACGACGGGTGGGGCGCACGGTGCGCCACACCCATGAGGACGCACGAGGGGCGGCCGTGATTGCACGGCCACCCTCGCGAGCCCGGGACGCGGGCATGCGACGCGGCCGCCCGGCATCCCTCACGGCGTCGGTCAGAAGACGATGGTGCGTCGTCCGGCGAGGAAGACGCGTCGGTCGGCGTGGTCGCGCACCGCGCGGGAGAGGACGCGGCGCTCGACGTCACGTCCGAGCGCGACCAGACGAGAAGGCGACTCGGCGTGGGTGACCCGCACGACGTCCTGCTCGATGATCGGCCCCTCGTCGAGGTCGGCCGTGACGTAGTGCGCGGAGGCGCCGACGAGCTTGACGCCGCGGTCGTGCGCCTGGTGGTAGGGCTTGGCGCCTTTGAACCCGGGCAGGAACGAGTGGTGGATGTTGATGGCCCGCCCCTCGAGGGCCCGGCAGAGGCCGTCGCTGAGGATCTGCATGTAGCGGGCCAGCACGACGAGCTCGACGCCCTTCTCCTCCACCATCGCAAGCAGCTGCGCCTCGGCGTCGGCCTTCGTCTCCGGGGTCACGGCGATGACGCTGAACGGGAGGCCGAAGTACTCGACGAGGGCGCGGCAGTCGTCGTGGTTGCCGACGACCCCGACGATGTCGATGGGCAGGTCGCCGCTGCGCCACCGGTGCAGCAGGTCGAGCAGGCAGTGGTCGAAGCGGCTGACGAGGACGAGGGTGCGGCAGCGCTCCGCCTCCGGGCGCACCTGAAGGTCATGGTTGTGCACCGCCGAGCTCGACTCGATCGCGGCCACGACCCGCTCGACATCGGCCTGCTCGGCGTCGAAGACCGTGCGCATGAAGAACAGGTCGGTGCCCTCGTCGGAGTACTGCTGGTTCTCGACGATGTTCGCCGAGACCTCTAGCAGGGCGGAGGAGACGGCGGCGACGATCCCGGGACGGTCGTCGCTGCGCAGGGTCATGATGTGCCGGGCCATTGGGGCAGTGTGGTGCAGGGCTCGCGGCTGCACCGAATCCCGCGGCGGCGTGTCTCGCAGCCTGGTCGTCCACAGCCCGCCGCCGGGGCACCGCCTGGCGTAGGGCTGTCCACAGGGCCGCTGCGGGCGGCCGCGGTGACGTGTGCCCGTTCGTAGCGTCGGTCCATGCCCCGTCGACCGCAGCCGCGTGCCCGGGGGCGCGCCCCGGACCTCGAGCGCGTCCTCCGGCTCCTCGACACCGGGCCGCCGTCGGGCGGTGCCCCGGGTGCGATGCCGGAGGGCCGTGGCGAGGCGGGCTTCCTCCCCTCGAGACCACGGTCGGATGCCGGTGGGCCGGGCGCGTTCGGCAGTGCCGACGGCGTCGACACGCGCGACGGCAGAGACGAGGCGGGCGACGAGGTCGAGCGGCTCGACGCCGACCTGCGCCGGGCGCGTCGTCCGGCGGTGCTCACCCTCCCGGAGCCGCTGGTGCGGGGTCGTCGCGGCGTGTCGAGCGCGGCCGTCGTCGCCGTGCTGGCGCTCCTCGTCGCCGTCACGGGCATCTTCCTCGTCCGGGTGCTGTGGGCCGAGCGCGCGGCGCGGGCGGAGACCGGAAGCGTCGTCGTCGGCGAGCCCGGCGCCGGCGGGCCGTTGCCCGATGCGTCGTCCGATGCGTCGTCCGGTGCGTCGGCCGGTCCGTCGACGCTGGTCGTGAGGTCTGCGCCCGTGGCGGCGTCGGTGCCGGCCGGCGGGGGCACGGGCGGCACCGTGGGTGCGGACGGGGCGGCCCCGGCATCCGAGGTCGTGGTGCACGTCGTCGGGCAGGTGGCGCGCCCCGGGTTGGTCCGGCTGCCCGCCGGCTCGCGGGTGGCCGACGCGCTGGTTGCGGCCGGGGGCGCGACGCGCGCCGCCGACCTCACCAGTCTCAACCTGGCCCGGGTGGTCGGCGACGGCGAGCAGCTGCACGTGCTGCGGCCCGGTGAGACGCCGCCGCCCGTCGTGGCCGGCGGTGGCCTCGGGGCCGGTGGCACGGCCGGCGGTGGCTCGGCTGCGGGTGGGGCGGGGCCGTCGGGTGGTGCACCGGCCGTCGTCGACCTCAACGGGGCCGACCTCGGGGCGCTCGACTCCTTGCCGGGCGTGGGCCCCGTGCTGGCCCAGCGCATCCTCGACTGGCGCGCCGAGCACGGCCGCTTCTCGTCGGTCGACGAGCTCGGAGAGGTCAGCGGCATCGGCGACAAGCTCATGGCCCAGCTGCGTCCCCGGGTGCGGGTGTGAGGGACGAGCGGAGGGCCGTGGCCGGCGACCCGACCACGAGTGCGGGCGGGCCCGGCCCGGTCGGGTCACCCGCTCGCAGTGGTCGCGGCCGCGCCCGGCGCCGGTCCACGAGCACGACGGCCGCTCTCGACATGCGGCTGCTCCTCCCGGTCGCGGTGGCGTGGCCCGTCGTCGCGTTCTGGGCGCTGCTCGCCGAGCGGGTGGTCGTCGTCGCGACCGGGGCGGTCTGCGGCGCCGGTGCGCTCGTCCTGCTGCGCCGTTCGCGTCGGCCGGGTGCGGGCGCTGCGGCCGGGCGGCGCGTGGCCGGGCTGTTGGCCCTCGGTCTCGCGACCCTTGCGCTTCTGCTCGTCGCGGTGTCGGGCCACCGGGCGCTGCGGGCGACCGGTCCCGTCGACGAGCTGGCCGACGCGAGGGCGGTGGTGACGCTCCGGGCCGCGCTGGCCACCGAGCCACGCGTCATCGGGGGCGGGCCGTCCGAGGCGGGGGACACCGCCGCAGGGGGAGGAGGCCGGACGGCGCGCGCCCTCGTCGTCGTCGAGCTCGACGTCCACCGAGTGACCGGCCGAGGGCGCACGACGGACGTGTCGGTGCCCGTACTCGTCATCGGCGGCCCGGAGTGGGCGAGGCTGCACTGGCGCGACGAGGTCGAGGTCGTCGCGCGGCTCGGTCCGCCCGACCCTGGCGACCGGGTGGTGGCGGTGGCGAGCCCCCGCGGGAGCCCGCGACTGCTCGGTGGACCTCCCGCCGTCTTCGCCGCCGCCGACCACGTCCGCGAGCGGTTCCGTTCCGCGACGGAGCACCTCCCGGCCGACGCCCGGGGCCTCGTCCCGGCCCTCGTCGTCGGTGACACGACGGCCACTCCCGCCGACCTCACGGACGCCATGCTGACGACCGGGATGAGCCACCTCAGCGCGGTGTCGGGCAGCAACGTCACGATGGTCCTCGTCGCGGCGGTCGGCCTCTGCCGGTTGCTGGCCCTGCCGAGACGCTGGCGTCCGTGGGGTGCGGGCACGGCGCTCGCCGCCTTCGTCGTGCTGGCCAGACCAGAGCCGAGCGTCATCCGCGCCGCGGTCATGGGGGTGGTCGGGCTGCTCGCCCTGTCGACCTCCCGACGTCGGGCGGGGGTACCGGCGCTCGCCGGCGCCGTCGTCGTGCTGCTCGTGTACGACCCGTGGCTCTCCCGGTCGTACGGGTTCGCCCTGTCGTCGGTCGCGACGCTCGGGCTGCTGCTCTTCGCCGGTCCGTGGGCGACGGCGCTCGGGCGCGTGCTGCCCCGGCGGCTGCGCTGGCTCGGGGCGGTGCTCGCGGTGCCGGTCGCCGCCCAGGTCGTCTGCGCACCGGTCGTGGTGCCGCTGCAGGGGGCCGTCTCGATCGTCGCGGTGCTCGCCAACCTGCTGGCCGCCCCTCTCGTCGCGCCGACGACGATGGCCGGCGTCGCGGTGGCGCTGCTCTCGGTCGTGTCCGTCGGCCTCGCCGGCTGGCTGGCGTGGGCGGCGGCCGTGCCTGCCCTCGGCATCGCGTGGGTGGCGCGCACGTGCGCGACCGCCCCCTTCGCGACGCTCGCGTGGGGTGACTCGGCGCTGGCGGCCCTGGGGCTGGCCCTGCTCACCGCGGCCGCCGTCCTCGCGGCCCCGTGGGCCTGGCGACGGGCGCGGCTGCGCCCGCTCGTCGCCGGCGCGGTCGTCGTGACGACGACCGCGCTCGCCGTGCCCACCACGACCCTCGCGTGGCCCCCGCCGGGCTGGGTGGCGGTGGCCTGCGACGTCGGTCAGGGCGACGCCCTCGTGCTCGCGAACGGGCCCGGCCACGCCGTCGTCGTCGACGCCGGGCCCGACCCCCGCCTCGTCGACGGGTGTCTCGACCGGCTCGGCGTCGAGGTCGTCGACCTCGTCGTGCTCTCGCACTTCCACGCCGACCACGTCCGCGGCCTCGCCGGGGTGCTCGACGGGCGGGCGGTGCGAGCGGTGCGCGCCTCCACCGTCGACGACCCGCCCGGGGAGGCGCGCCAGGTGGCCCGCCTCGTGACGGATGCCGGCCTGCCCCTCGAGCGCCTACGCGCCGGTGACGACCTCGCCGTCGGCGGCGTGCGGGCGCACGTGTGGTGGCCCGCCCGGGAGATCGACGCCGGTTCGGTCGCCAACAACGCGTCCGTCGTGCTGACCGTTCACCTGGGTGGTGTCGGCCTGCTGCTGCTCGGCGACGTCGAGCGGGAGGCGGCCGGCGAGGTGGTCCGGGCGTTGGCGCGTGACCCCACGGGCTGGGCCGGCATCGACGTCGTCAAGGTGGCGCACCACGGGTCGAGCAACCGTGACGACCGACTCCTCGACGGCGCCCCCGGGCGGCTCGCGCTCGTCAGCGTCGGGGCCGACAACGACTACGGGCACCCGGCGCCGGCGACCCTGGACGCCTTGTCGCAGAGGGGTTTCCGCGTCCACCGCACCGACCTCGAGGGGGATCTGGCCGTCGTCGACGACGGGGACGGGCTACGCGTGGTCGCCTCCGGCTGACCCGGCCGGCTGACCCGGCCGGCTGACCCGGCCGGTGGGCCGGTGGTGGGCCGTGAGGGGCGCCCGGGCACCCGGCGCGACGGTGGCTGCCGTCAGCGCTGGCGCTGCTTGGGCGGCAGGGGGAGGAAGCCGCTCGTGCGGCGGACGTAGTCGGCATACTCGGGTCGCCGGTCGCCGATGTCCTTCTCCAGCAGCTTCTTCCCGGTACCGGCATAGAGGTTGACGACCATCGCCACGGGGGACAGCACGGTGAGCACCCCCGGCCAGGCGCTGGCCGCGACGAGCCACAGACCGGTCCACACGCAGGCGTCGCCGAAGTAGTTGGGGTGGCGGGTGTAGCGCCACAGGCCGGTGTCGAGCACCTTGCCCTTGTTGCCGGGGTCGGCCCGGAAGCGCGAGAGCTGCAGGTCCCCGACCGCCTCGAAGACGAAGCCGACCGCCCAGAGCAGGACCCCGAGTGCCATCACCGCCGACCAGCCGCCGGTGACGACCATCGCGACCTGCACCGGGAGGGAGACGAACCACATGATCAGGCCCTGGGGCACGTAGATGTGCAGCAGGGCGTACCGCGACGGGTCGCCCTCGGCCTTCTCGAGCATGGCGGCGTAGCGGGGGTCCTCACCCTTGCCGCGCGAGCGGTTGGCGATGTGCGCCGCGAGGCGCAGCCCCCATACGGCGACGAGGACGAGGGCCAGCCACCGGCGTCCGGAGTCTCCCGACCCCGAGAAGGCGGCGAACGCGGTCGCCGCGACGGCGACGAAGCCGAGACCCCACGCGACGTCCACTCCGGCGTGCTTGCCGCGGCGCACCCCGACGACGAAGGCGACGCCGAGCACGACGACCACGGCCAGCGACGTCAGCAGCAGGACGGGCACGAGCTCGGACAGCACGTCGCTCACCAGGCCCGGACGGACGGCATCCCGCTGCGACCGTCGCGCGTCGGACGCACCATAAGCATCTGGTCGACGCCCATCCGGCCCTCCTCGAACGCGAGCGCGCCGCCGACGAGGTAGAGGCGCCAGACGCGCCCCACCTCCTCGCCGACGAGGTCGAGCACCCGCGGCCAGTTGGACTCGAACGTGTCGTACCAGGCGTTCACCGTGCGCACGTAGTGCTCGCGCATCCCGTGCACGTCGCGCATCTCGAGACCGGCCCGCTCGAACATCGCGACGGTCTCGCCGACCGGCCGCATGTGCATGTCGGGGGCGATGAAGGCCTCGATGAAGGGGCCGCCACCGGGCCGCGTCGTCCGCGACATCTGCTGTACGAGGGCCCGGCCCCCGGGTCGCAGCAGGTCGTGGATGCCGCGGGCGTACGTCGGGTAGTTCGCCTGACCGACGTGCTCGCCCATCTCGATCGAGCTGATCGTGTCGAACGGGCCGTCCGGCACGTCGCGGTAGTCCTGCAGCCGGATCTCGACCCGGTCCTGCAGCCCGCGCTCGCGGACGCGCTCGTCGATGAAGGCCTTCTGCTCGGCGCTGATCGTCACCCCGACGACGCTCGCGCCGTAGTGCTCGGCGGCCCACAGCGACAACGACCCCCAGCCGCAGCCGATGTCGAGGTGGCGCCCGCCAGGCTCGATGCCGAGCTTGCGGCAGACGAGGTCGAGCTTGTCGCGCTGGGCGTCGCCGACGGTGTAGTCCGGCTCGTCGCTCGTCCAGTAGCCGCACGAGTACGCCATCGTCGGGTCGAGGATGAGCGAGTAGAACTCGTTGCTGAGGTCGTAGTGGTGCGAGATCGCGTCGCGGTCACGGGTCAGCGTGTGCAGCCTCCCGCGCAGCCGGGCCTGGCTCGACGGGGGAGCCGGGGGCAGCCCGACGGCGCCGAGGTCGCGGGCCGCCCGCACGCCGTCGAGCAGCAGCGGCAGTCTGCGGGCCGTAGCGGAGACGCCCGCGGTGACACCAGCGGCGCCACCCAGTCCGGTCCTCCCCACGCCTTCGCTGGTACCGGCCGACAGGGCGCGGGCGCGTTTCCACACCCGACGGAAGCCGTCGAGCAGGTCACCCTCGACGTCGATCTCACCCGTCACGTACGCCTGGGCGAGGCCGAGCTCACCGGGGTGGAAGACGAGGCGGCGCAGCGCGGCGGCGTCACGCACGACCACCGTCGGCGCGTCTGCCGGGCCGTACACGCTGCCGTCCCACGCCCGCAGGCGCAGCGGCAGGTCACCGCCGAACAGCGGCTCGACGAGGCCGGCGAGGCGCGCGGCGACGCCGTCGGCGCCCGCCCGCCCAGCGGCATCCGGGCGCTGGTCAGTCAGGCCCGTCGGGACGTGCTGTGCGGTCCCGGCCGGCTCGGCGCCCGTCGAGTCGGTGCCCTGGCGTGCGGTGGTCGTCATGTCGTGCTCCTCGGGTGTCGGCTGCGGTCGTCGGTTCGCCGCGGACCCCCGGCGCGGATGGGGGCGGCGTCGGTGTCACGGGTCACGCGGGGGAGATCCCGACGGCGGCCTCGCGTCGGCCGTCGCCGGCGGCGACGAGACCGAGGTCGGACAGCTGGGCCGCCCCCACCCCGCCGAAGTACATGTGCGGGCCCGGGTAGCCGTGGGCCTCGAGACCGAGCGCGCGCGCTGCCTGCGCGATGGCCGGGTCCGGCTCGTGGTCGACGCGGGCCCGGCCGAGGAGGGGACCAGTCCCGCCGGCCTCGCCACCCTCGCCCTCGCCCTCGGCGGCGTCGGCGTCGGCGTCGTCGAGGAAGCGCACGTGCGCTCGTGGCGCGTCAATCGCGGGCTGGAGGTCCTCGCCGGCGAGCAGCGAGCGACCCAGTACCTGCATGAGCGCGGTCGTGATGCGGTCGGCGCCGGGAGAGCCGACGGCGAGCGCCCCTCCCGCGGCGCTGCGGGCGGTCGTCGGCGCCATGTTCGAGGCGAGCCGGGTGCCCGGCGCGACGGCGTGCAGCCCGAGCCGGTTGAGCTCGGGCTCGCCGAGGGCGTTGTTGAGCAGGATGCCGGTACCGGGCACGACCATGCCGGCCCCGTAGCCCGAGGACATCGTGATGGCGCACGCCGTGCCCTCGTCGTCGACGACGGACACGTGGGCCGTCGAGGCGGAGGTGGGCAGCCCGGCGAGGCCATGGCGCTCGACCGCCTCGAGCAGCGCGGTGCCGTCGGCGAGCAGGTCGTGGCTGCGGTCGTGCACCGACAGCCGGTAGGCGAGCACGCGTCGCTGCACGTCGATGACGTCGGGCCACGACCAGACGCCGGTCGACCGGGCCGACAGCTCGCCGAGCATCGCGGCGAGCATCGGCCCCCCGACCGACGGGGGCGGGTTGAGGGCGACCGTCCAGCCGCCGAGCGGCCGCAGCGTCGGGGTCCGCACGACCGCTTCGTAGCCGGCGAGGTCGGCCGCGGTGACGAGGCCGTCGTGGGCGGCCATGTCCTCGACCATGACCCGGCCCACGGCGCCGGTGGTGAACAGCGACGGTCCCTGCGCGGCGAGCAGGTCGAGGATGTCGGCGAGGTCGGTGTTGAGCGAGGTCTCGCCCGGCTGCAGCGCGCCGCCGTCCGCCCCCGTGACGAGGGCGTGGGCCTCCGGGTCGGCGCCGAAGAGCGCGTCGCGCACGATGCCGAGGTAGAGCGCGGCCGCCGCCCCCACCCGGTAGCCGTCGCGGCAGGCGCGGGCCGCGGGCTCGACGAGGCGGCGCCACGGCAGCACGCCGGCCCGGTCACGGGCGAGGGCCAGCGCCTGCACCGCGCCGGACGTCGCGACCGACCCGTGGCCCGCCCCCATGGTGACGCCGCCGCCGTAGTCGGTGCGCACGTGCCGCACCCCCTGCCCGAACCGGGAGGTGGGCAGGCCGCGGCCGGGCATCTCGACGTTGCCGTCGACCACCCACGGGTCGTCGCCGGCGGGCCATACGTTGACGAAGGCGCCGCCCATCATGCTGACGACACCGGGCTCGGTGCTCATCGCGACCAGCGCCGCGGCGACGGCGGCGTCGACGGCCGTGCCGCCGTCCTGCGCCACCTCGAGCGCCGCGTCGCGCGCGGCCTCACCGGTGGCGGCGACCGCGACGCGGTTCACCGTCGCCCGACCGGATGCCGGTGGGCCACCGAGGCGCCCGTCGTGACGCCCGTCGTGACGTCCGGCGCCGGGCCAGGGGCTGGCGCGACGGCCCACCGTCGGTCCGGGTCGGGCGGGCCGGGGTGGCGGGGCAGGTCGGCCATGGCACCACCGTATTGGTCGAGGGCCACTCGCGACGGGAGCGGTCGGGTGGGCCGTCGGCAGGTCGCCGCCATCCCCGCCCTCGCCGGGTGGACGGGCGCGGTGGGAGCGCCCGGTCAGCCGGTGACGAGCGCGGGCGCCTCGGCGCCGGACGCCTGCGTGCGGCTCGAGCCGGCCGCCGCCCGGGCGGCCTCGCACAGGGCCTGCAGGGCGGCGCCGACCGCAGGGACCCGCTGCAGGTCGGGGGTGGTCACGGCGAGGATCTGGCGACGCGACGGCGGTGAGAGGGGCAGCGACACGACGTCGTCGTGCTTCGCCGCGCCGAGGATGATGTCGGGCACGAGGGCGACCCCGAGACCGGCGCTGACGAGCCCGATCTGCGCGACGTAGTCCTCCGTCTCGAACGCGACGTTCGGGGTGAAGCCCACGCCGGTGGCGAGCGAGAGCAGGTAGCCGCGACAGCGCGGACACCCGGCGATCCATTCCTCGTCGGCGAAGTCCGCCATCGAGGCGGTCCCTGCGTCGGCCAGCGGGTGCGCGCGGGGCACGACGAGGCGCACCTCGTCGTCGAGCAGGTGCCGGGTGACGAGCAGCGACAGGTCCTCCTCGAGCTCGCCGAGGTCCTGTCCCTCGTAGGCGAAGACGACGGCGATGTCGCAGTCGCCGGCCCGCAGCGCGGCGAGGGACTCCGGCGGCTCGGCCTCGGTGAAGGTCACGCTGATGTCGGGGTGGCGCGCCTTGACGATCGCGAGCGAGCGCGGCACGAGCGTCGCCGACGAGCTCGGGAAGGCCTGCAGCCGCACCCGACCGGCGCGCAGCCCGGCGATGGCGGTGATCTCCTCCTCGGCGGCGTCGAGGGCCGCGAGCACCCCGACGGCGTGGCGGGCGAGCACCCGACCGGCCTCCGTGAGGCGCACCTGCCGGCCGTAGCGCTCGACGAGCACCGTGCCGGTGCGCTGCTCGAGCCGGCGCACCATCTGCGAGATCGCCGGCTGGGTGAACCCGAGGGCGTTGGCGGCGCTCGTGAAGCTGCCCTCGTCGGCGATGGCCTTCATGACCCGGAGGCCGGCAGCGTCGATCATGCCCCGATCATAACAACCACTTATGGATGCCGGTCGCGGACGTCATGGTGAGACGCACGAGAACGTACGCTGGGACGGTGACGCAACCGCCCGGCATCCCCGCGCGTGGCGCCACCCGACTGGCCACGTCCCGCACGCTGCCCCTCGAGGTGAGCGACCTCGGCACCTTCGACGACCTCGTCGACCTCGTCAGCGGCGGTGGGGTCGTCGTCCTCTCCGGCGCCGGCCTGTCCACGGAGTCCGGCATCCCCGACTACCGCGGCCCCGACGGCACGCGCCGGGTCGAGCCCATGACGTACGGCGAGTTCGCCGGGTCGAGCGAGGCGCGGCGTCGGTACTGGGCCCGCAGCTACATCGGGTGGCAGCGGTTCAACGCCGCGGCACCGAACACCGGTCACCGTCGGGTCACCCAGCTGCAGCGGGCCGGCTTCGTCGGCCCGGTGATCACCCAGAACGTCGACGGACTGCACCAGGCCGCGGGCGCCCGGGACGTCATCGAGCTGCACGGCTCGCTGGACCGGGCGGTGTGCCTGACCTGCGGCGAGGTCACCTCGCGCATCGGCCTGCACGAGCGGATGACCCAGGGCAACCCCGGCTTCATGGACCGTTTCGCCGCGGCGGCGGAGGCGGTCGGGTCGCAGTGGGGTGAGCAGGTGCGCCCCGACGGCGACATCGTCCTGGCCGACGACCTCGTCGAGACCTTCCACCCGCCGCGCTGCCTCGTGTGCGGGCACGACACGGTCAAGCCGGACGTCGTCTTCTTCGGCGAGTCCGTGCCCCGCGAGGTCGTCGAGCGGTGCTTCTCCCTCGTCGAGCAGGCGCGGGCGTTGCTCGTGCTCGGGTCGTCGCTCGCCGTGATGAGTGGCTACCGCTTCGTGCGCCGGGCCCACCGCGAGGGGGTGCCGGTCGCCATCGTCACCCGGTCGGCGACGCGCGGCGACGCGGAGGCCAGCCTCCGGCTGCACGCGCCCCTCGGTGACACCCTCGACGCGCTCGTCGAGGCCCTGCACGTCGAGCCCTGACGCACGGACGCCCGCCCGACGGGAGGTCGGGCGGGCGTCTGCGTCGGTGGAGCTCTCGGTCGGTGCTCGGTCGGTGCTCGGTCGGTGCTCGGTCAGACCACGATCGTGCCCTCGGTCATGCCCTGGTCGTGCGTTCCCGGTCAGACCCGGCGCAGGACCGCCGTCACCTTGCCGAGGATGGTCGCGTCGTCACCGTCGATCGGTGAGAAGTCGGGGTTGTGCGGCAGCAGCCAGACGTGGCCGTCCTTGCGCTTGAACGTCTTGACCGTCGCCTCGTTGTCGAGCAGCGCCGCCACGATGTCACCGTTCTCGGCCGTCTGCTGCTGGTGCACGACGACCCAGTCACCGTCGCAGATGGCCGCGTCGACCATCGAGTCGCCGACCACCTTGAGCAGGAAGAGCGAGCCCTCGCCGACGAGCTGGCGGGGGAGCGGGAAGACGTCGTCGACGACCTCGTCGGCGAGGATCGGCGTGCCGGCCGCGATGCGACCGAGCACCGGGACGTACGTCGCCTGCGGACGCGCGTCACCCGAGCCGGTGTCGTCGGCGCCCGCCCCGTCCACGCTCGGCAGCGGCGCGCCCGGCGAACCCGAGGCCGGGTGGCGGGCGGCGGAGGCGTCGGGGGAGACGACCTCGATGGCCCGGGGGCGGTTGGGGTCGCGGCGCAGGAAGCCCTTGCGCTCGAGGGCCGCCAGCTGGTGGGAGACGCTCGAGGGACTGGCCAGGCCCACGGCCTCGCCGATCTCGCGCATGCTCGGCGGATACCCGCGACGGTCGACGGAGTTGCGGATCACCTCGAGCACCCGACGCTGACGCACCGTGAGGCCGTCACCCCGGTCGCGGTCGGGCAGCTCGGTCACGTCAGCCATGGTGTCCCCTTCGTCGGTCTGCGCCGCTGCGAGAGGCCCTCTCGGGACCCACTGTCAGTGGTGACTGGTGTGGTTGGTGATGTGAGAGCAGCGTACGAGGTTCGAACACACATGCCAAACATCCGTTCGAGGCGTGTCTCGACTTTGTCGGGCCACCGTGCTAGAAATCGTACAGACGTTCTATCGAACACGTGTCCCGACGATCCACAGGGCGCGCGGACACCGCTCTCGACCGAACCGACCGACCAGGCCGACCTCCTCACCGGGGGCCGGAACGAGGAGGACACCATGGGCGCCACCGTCCTGAGCTTCGCCGACCCGAGCCCCGTCACCCCGGCCCGCGCCGTCGGCGCCGCACACCCGTCCGCCGACCCGACCCACCCGGCGTACGGCCGCCCCGGCCGGCCTCGGCTCGTCTCACTGCCCACCGGGGCCGACGCCCTGGGGCGGGTCCGCCGCGCGCGGCCGGTGCTGCGCATCACCCGGCTCGGGCGCCTCGTCCTCGTCACCGGGACCCTCGCCGTCGTCATCGCCCTGAGCGTCGGGCTGGCCGGCCAGCTGGCGTCGGCCGGTGGCGAGTCCCGTCCGGTCATCGTCAGGTCCGGTGAGACGCTCTCGCAGATCGCCGCGCGTGAGCTGCCCGACCTGGCCGTCCGTGACGGCGTCGTCGCGCTCCAGCTGCAGAACTCCCTCGCGAGCGACCAGGTCAGCGCCGGTCAGCAGCTGCTCGTGCCCACGCCCTGACCTGTCCTCGAGTCGTCCCTGACCGGTCCCCGACCCGTCCCGCGAGCCCACCGGGCGCGGGGCCTCAGACCGCCGCACGACCTCGTCCTGCGGCTGGTGCATTCGGCGCCTCGACCCCGCCGACCGCACCCGGACGCCGCACCTCGCCACCGGGGTGCGGCGTCCTCCCGTCGTCCGCCCCTGTCGTCCTCCGCTGCCGTCTTTGTCCGTCGTCACGCCTGTGGACGGCTGCCGACGTCGGTGTCGTCGGTCGCCCTACCCTCGCCACGGGGGCAGGGAGAAGGAGCGATGCGGTACGAAGTGGAGCCCGGTGACCTCCGGGCCGAGGCGGCCGGGCTCGGCGAGACGAGCGGAGCCCTCCGAGCGGTCGACCTCAGCGGCGTCTGGGCCGTCGTCACCCGGGCGATCCCGGCGGGCACGACCGCCCGGGCGGTCCCGGGCGTGGCCGCAACATGGGCCGACGAGCTGGCGTCGGCCCGGTACGCGCTGACCCGGCTGGGCACCCATCTCTCGTGCGCCGGCTCCGGCTACGACGCCGTCGAGGGGTCCACGGCGGCGCTCCTGACCGGACCGTTGGGGGGTGCCTCCGACGGGACGGCGCCGCCCGTGACGCAGGCCTCATGACCTGGGACGCCGCGGCGGTGGGGCGGCTCGGCGTCGAGGCGGTCGAGCAGGCCGGCGCCGACCTCGAGCGTCAGCGGGCCCGTCTCGTCGAGGTCGCGGCGGCCCTCGTCTGGCGGCGGGCCGCCCGCCACACCTGGCGAGGTCCCGCCGCCGACGAGGCGGCTCGTCGGTATGTCGAGGCCACTGCGCACGTCACGGCCCTCGCCGGCCGTCTCGGCGCGAGCGCCCAGGCCCTCGCGGCGGCGGTGCCGAGCCTGAGGTCGGCGCGCGACCTCGTCCGCCGGGCCGACGACCGCTGCGCCCAGGTCGGGGGCCGCCTCACGCAGGCGGGCCGCTACGTGCCCCCACCGCCGACGCCGGCGGCCGCCGACCCGGTGGTCGCCGCCCACCGGGCCCGGCTCGACGCGGTGGTGACCGCCGAGGTCGACGCGCTGGTGCGCCGGGCCGTCGACGTCGCCGACACGGCCGACCGAGCCCTGTCCCGCGCTCTGACGTCCGCGGCGTCGGGTCGCTCGCTGGCGGCGTGGCTGACCACCACCTCGCCACCCGCACCGCCGCCGCCGGTCGCGGCGGTCACGGGCGCGCAGGACGCCTTCCGGGCGGCGGCCTGGTGGCGGTCGCTGACCTGGTCGCAGCGCGAGGATGCAGTCCGCCTCCATCCCGAGTGGGTCGGCCCCCGAGACGGCGTCCCCGCCTGGGCCCGGCACGAGGCCAACCTCGTGCTCCTGTCGCGGCTCGAGGCCGAGCAACGGGCGCGCCTGCAGGCCGTGTCGTGGTGGGACGTCGACGGTCGGCAGGAGGCGCAGGAGGCCCTCGACGACTTGCTCACCGTCCGCACCGTCCTGGGCCGGGCGTTGGGCGGGGAACGTCGCCGCCTGCTGCTCGTGCAGGCCCCGTACGGGCGGGTCAGGGCCGTCCTCGCCGTCGGAGACGTCGACGGCGACCCGCACGTCGCGACGCTCGTCGGCGGGCTCGCGACCTCGGTGCGGGGCGACGCGCTGCGCCTCGACGACACCGCCGTCCGCCTGCGCTTGCAGGCGGGAACGGGCAACGGCGCCCTGGCCGTCGTCACCTGGATCGGCTACGACGCCCCCCGCTGGCGCGACCTCACCGACACCCGGGGGACCGTCCTCTCGCCCGTCCGGGCGCGGGAGTCGGCCGACGAGCTCGCCGCCTTCTCGGCGGGCATGACCGCGGCACGTGACGACCCCGTCCACCAGACCGTGCTCGGGCACTCGTACGGCTCGGTCGTCACGGGGACGGCGCTCCTGCAGCCGCACACGCTCGACGACGCCGTCGTCTTCGGCTCCCCGGGGGTGCCGTTCACCGACGTCGCGCAGACCGGTCTGCGCCCGGGAGGCCTCAACGTGCTGGCAGCCGCGCGTGACGGCGTGGCCACCCAGATGACGGCCGTCCTCGGCACCGACCCCACCGACGTCGCCGGCATCGCCTGGCTCTCCGCGGCCGCCCTCAAGACGACGGTCGGCTCGACCAACGGACGCCCCGTCACGACCACGGCCTCGACCGGTCACTCCCAGTACCTGACGGCGGGCACGACGAGCGAGCGAAACATCGCCGCCGTCGCCGCCGGGAGGCGAGACCGCGTCGTCGTCGCCGGGCCCAGGGAGCGCCGACGTCACCCGCGCTGGAGCGATGCCGACCCCTTCCAGCCCCAGCCCCGCGACCTGCCGTGACCTCCGCCCGGCCGGCCGGTCGACGCCAGATGCGGGATGCCGGGTCGCCGGCCACCCCAACATGTGGCGTCGGTGGCCCCGTCCGGTGGTCTGAGCAGGTGCGACACGCCCGGCCGCACCGACGCGCGGAGGCGACCGTCCGGCATCCGGAGAGGGTGTTTGCGCACGTCAGCGGCGTGGGGGCCACCAGGGGGCGGGGCGACGCCACCGCGGCCCTTGCGGGTCGTCGGTGCTGGTGCTTACAGTTACCCCAACATCTAGTAGTTACACAGGTGTAAGTCGTCCACATGTAGTCCCCAGCGTGACCGGGGTTACCCACACGCCGTCCCCACCTCATCCCCAACTTCGTCCCCAGCCCCCACCGCGCGGTCCGCCGTCGGGAGGGCCCGCGGGCGGTCCGGGGACGGGCATGCGGCGGCGTGCGTGGGCGTTGACCATGGTGCCGCACGTGCGCGCCCACCCGGCATGAGAAAGGGAGTGCCCCATGCACTGTCCGTTCTGTCGGCACACCGACTCCCGGGTCATCGACTCACGCACGACCGACGACGGTGCCTGCATCCGCCGGCGCCGTCAGTGCCCCGAGTGCAACCGCCGCTTCACGACGCTCGAGACCTCGAGCCTGAGCGTCGTCAAGCGCTCGGGCGCGAGCGAGCCGTTCAGCCGGGCCAAGGTCCTGTCGGGGGTGCGCAAGGCGTGCCAGGGCCGTCCGGTCAGCGAGGACGACCTGGCCCTGCTCGCGCAGCGCGTCGAGGAGGCCATCCGCGGTCAGGGCAACGCCGAGATCGAGGCGCACGAGGTCGGTATGGCCGTCCTCGAGCCGTTGCGCGAGCTCGACGAGGTGGCCTACCTCCGGTTCGCCAGCGTCTACCAGGCGTGGGGCAGCCTCGAGGACTTCGAGGGGGCGATCGCGGTGCTGCGCGCCGAGCGGGACGCCCTCGGGCAGGAGCCACCGGTACGCACCCAGCCCAGACCGGTGCCCTGACCAGCGCCCTGACCACCGTCAGGTGCGCCTAGGCAGGGGCCACTGTCAGACCCCGACGCGAGACTGGGGCCCTGACCGGTCGCGGGTGGGAGACCACGAGCACGACCCAGCACGACCCAGCACGGCACGAGCACGGCGCACCACGTACGCAGCATCAGAAGCAGACAGCAGCAGCACGGCACGAGCAGAAACGAACGGTCAGGGAGGCCGCAGACATGACGGAGATCGGTAACCGGAGCTCACGCTCCTCGAAGGCGGGCACGAACGGCGCCGCCCGCAAGGGCGTGCACATCGAGCGCATCTACACCACGCCCGGCGTGCACCCCTACGACGAGGTGACCTGGGAGAATCGCGACGTCGTCCAGCAGAACTGGAAGACGGGCGAGACGATCTTCGAGCAGCGCGGGGTCGAGTACCCCGACTTCTGGTCCGTCAACGCGAGCACCATCGTCACGACGAAGTACTTCCGCGGTGCCCTCGGCAGCGACAAGCGCGAGACCGGCCTCAAGCAGCTCATCGACCGCGTCGTGCTCACCTACGCCGCCGCCGGCAAGAGCAACGGCTACTTCGCCACGGCCGACGACGCCGAGATCTTCGAGCACGAGCTGACCTACGCCCTGCTGCACCAGGTGTTCTCGTTCAACTCCCCGGTCTGGTTCAACGTCGGCACGAACAGCCCGCAGCAGGTCTCTGCGTGCTTCATCCTCGCCGTCGACGACTCGATGGACTCCATCCTCAACTGGTACAAGGAGGAGGGGAAGATCTTCCAGGGCGGCTCGGGCGCCGGGCTGAACCTGTCGCGCATCCGCTCGTCCAAGGAGCTGCTGTCCTCGGGCGGCACCGCCTCCGGGCCGGTCTCGTTCATGCGCGGCGCCGACGCGTCCGCCGGCACCATCAAGAGCGGTGGCGCCACGCGCCGGGCCGCGAAGATGGTCGTCCTCGACGTCGACCACCCCGACATCGAGGAGTTCGTCGAGACGAAGGCGCGCGAGGAGGACAAGATCCGCGCCCTGCGCGACGCCGGCTTCGACATGGACCTCGGCGGCAAGGACATCGTCTCGGTCCAGTACCAGAACGCCAACAACTCGGTCCGGGTCAACGACGAGTTCATGAAGGCCGTCGAGGGCGGCACGGAGTTCGGCCTGCGCTCGCGCCTCGACGGTTCGGTCATCGAGACCGTCGACGCCCGTGGGCTGTTCGCGAAGATCGCGAAGGCCGCGTGGGAGTGCGCCGACCCCGGCATCCAGTACGACGACACGATCAACGCGTGGCACACGAACCCGGAGACGGGCCGCATCACCGCCTCGAACCCGTGCTCCGAGTACATGTCGCTGGACAACAGCTCGTGCAACCTCGCCTCGCTCAACCTCCTGAAGTTCCTGCGGGACGACGACACGTTCGACGGCGTCACGTTCCAGAAGGTCGTCGAGCTCGTCATCACCGCGATGGACATCTCGATCTGCTTCGCCGACTTCCCGACCGAGGCCATCGGCCAGACGACCCGCGACTACCGCCAGCTCGGCATCGGCTACGCCAACCTCGGCGCCCTGCTCATGGCCACCGGCCACGGCTACGACTCCGAGGGCGGGCGCAGCCTCGCCGCGAGCATCACCTCGCTCCTCACCGGCGCCGCCTACAAGCGCTCGGCCGAGATGGCCGGTGTCGTCGGCGCCTACGCCGGCTACGCCCGCAACGCCGACGCCCACCAGCGCGTCATGCGCAAGCACCAGGCGGCCAACGACGACATCCGCACCCTCGACGCGATGGACGGCGACATCCACCGCCTCGCCACCAAGGCGTGGGACGACGTCGTCAAGGTCGGCGCCCAGCACGGCTACCGCAACGCCCAGGCCTCGGTGCTCGCGCCGACCGGCACCATCGGCTTCATGATGGACTGCGACACCACCGGCATCGAGCCCGACTTCTCGCTCGTGAAGTTCAAGAAGCTCGTCGGTGGCGGCTCGATGCAGATCGTCAACCTCACCATCCCGCGTGCCCTCAAGAAGCTCGGCTACCAGCAGGAGTCGATCGAGGCGATCGTCGAGTACATCGCCGACAAGGGCCACGTCATCGACGCGCCCGGCCTCAAGCCGGAGCACTACGAGGTCTTCGACACCGCCATGGGCGCGCGCTCGATCTCGGCCATGGGCCACGTGCGGATGATGGCCGCGACCCAGCCGTTCCTCTCGGGCGCCATCAGCAAGACGGTCAACCTCCCCGAGGACGCCACGGTCGACGAGATCCAGGACGTCTACCTGCAGGGCTGGAAG
Organism: Terracoccus luteus; assembly: GCF_003635045.1. Lineage (NCBI taxonomy): Bacteria > Bacillati > Actinomycetota > Actinomycetes > Micrococcales > Intrasporangiaceae > Terracoccus > Terracoccus luteus. The sequence goes on from NZ_RBXT01000001.1 coordinate 544,640, forward strand.
CTCGGCCTCAAGGCGCTCGCGGTCTACCGCGACAACTGCAAGGTCGGTCAGCCGCTGTCCGACGGTGGCTCGACCGCCAAGGACAAGAAGGACGCCGCCGACACCGCGGCCGCCGAGGTCAAGGTCGAGAAGGTCATCGAGTACCGCCCCGTCCGTCGCCGCCTGCCCAAGCGCCGCGCGTCGCAGACGACCTCGTTCGCGGTCGGTGGCGCCGAGGGTTACCTCACCGCCGGCACGTACGACGACGCCCAGCTCGGCGAGATCTTCCTCAAGTTCGGCAAGCAGGGCTCGACGCTCGCCGGTGTCATGGACGCCTTCTCCATCGCGGTGTCCATCGGCCTGCAGTACGGCGTGCCGCTCGAGACGTTCGTCGAGAAGTTCACCAACCTGCGCTTCGAGCCGGCCGGGCTGACCGACGACCCCGACGTGCGGATGGCGCAGTCGATCATGGACTACGTCTTCCGCCGCCTGGCGCTCGACTACCTCGACTTCGACACCCGCTCGTTCATGGGCATCCACACCGCCGAGGAGCGGGCGCGCCAGCTCGAGACGGGCAGCTACGAGGCCGACACCGACGACGACGAGGACATCGAGGACGAGCTGAGCTCGCTCCAGCAGTCGGCCCCTGTCGCCAAGAAGGCGCCGGAGCCGGCCAAGAGCGAGAAGCACGAGCTCGACGCGGATGCCGTGAAGTCGGGTGCGGGGGCGGCCTCGGCCCGCGAGATCTCGGGTGACGTGCACAGCTCGGCCGAGCTGCTCGAGCGTTTCGGTGGCATCAAGGCCGACGCCCCGATGTGCATGACCTGCGGGACGAAGATGCGCCCGGCCGGGTCCTGCTACGTCTGCGAGGGCTGCGGCAGCACGAGCGGCTGCAGCTGACCGGTGACGCACCCCGGGCCGTGACCACGGCCTGACGACGGGGCCCGGACGGATTCGATCCGTCCGGGCCCCGTCGCGTGTCCGGCTCAGGTCGCGCCCTTTCGGGCTGCGATGAGAAGCTCGACGGGTGGCGACGACCTGGGGTGCTGAGCTCGACCGGAAGCTGCGGGACGAGGCGATGCGCTGGTTGGCGGCACGGACGAACGACGGTGCCGACTCGATCCGGTCGGAGGCCTTGCGCGAGTTCCGCTTCCGCGGTGAACCGTTCGCGCTCATGGACATGCAGCGGGGCATCCGCAAGCCGGCCGTCCTCGACGCGGCGCTGTCCTTCCGAACGGTCTATCGCCCGGACGGCGCCGAGCGGCCGTACGACGACGGCGTCGGGCTAGCGGACGGGCTCATCCGCTACAAGTACCGGGGAGAGGATCCGCAGCACCCTGAGAACGCCGGTCTCCGCGCGGCCATGGCGAGAAGGCTTCCGCTCATCTGGTTCTTCGGGGTCGGCCCCGGTGTCTACCTGCCCACCTTCCCGGTCTTCGTGGTGAAGGAGGAACGGCACGAGCTGCAGTTCGTCGTCGACGCCGTCACTCACGGCGACATCGACCTGGCGAGCGGGCTCGAGCGAAACCTGAAGCGGTACATCACCGTCGAGACCCGGCGACGGCTCCACCAGCCCATCTTCCGTGCCACGGTCATCCGCGCGTACGGAACCCGGTGTGCCGTCTGCGCGCTCGGCCACACACGTCTGCTCGACGCCGCCCACATCGTCCCGGACCGGGACGAGCGGGGTGTGGCCGAGGTGCGAAACGGTTTGGCCCTGTGCAAGATCCATCACGCTGCACTCGACGCGCACATCCTGGGGGTCCGTCCGGACCTCGTCGTCGAGATCCGACAGGACCTGCTCGAGGAGGTCGATGGCCCGATGCTGCGGCACGGACTCCAGGACCGTCATCGGCAGAAGCTCATGGTCCTTCCCGCACGTCGCGACGAGCGACCCGACCCCGGCCTGCTGGAGATCGCCTACGACGCCTTCCGCGCCTCCGCCTGAGCGGTCATTGCGCTGGCCGCACAGCACGTGCATGGGCGCGCCCCGGTCAGCCGGTCGTCGGTGCGTCCCAGTCCCGGTACTCGACGCGGTGGCCGTCGCCGAGCTCGGCCTGCAACCACAGGGCCAGTGCTCGGCCACGGCGGCGCCAGGCCTCGTGGGCGGCGTCATCGACTACGGCATAGCGCCGCTCGCGCACGCCGAGCAGGTCCTCCCACTGCCTTCCCACGAGCGGAGGTCGTCCCGCAGCCCGGCCGAGATGGGCAGGTGGTCCAGGTCGACCATGCGGCCGTCGTCCCATACCGGGTCGGCGTGGTGGTCCGGGAACACCCGCAGCAGCAGCGGCGGCCGGGTCGGCGACGGGGTCACGCGTCGCGCGCAGTCTGCGTCCATCCCGCTCCCGGGTCGCGCTCGTCGGCCACGGGCTCCAGATCCTCGAGGCGTACGCCGGTGATGGCGCGCGAGCGAGACGGCCGCCGTCGCCGACGCGAGGAAGCCGGCCAGCGTGATGCCGATCTGGATGGTGGCGGGGAAGCGGTTCGGGTCGCGCGCCAGCCGCACGAGCCGCAGCGACGTCGGGCTGCCCTCACGCTCCAGCTGCTTGATCTGACCCTCGCGCAGCGAGATCAGGGCCATCTCGCTGCCGGCGAACGCGGCGTTGAGGATGACGAGGACGACGACGAGGGCGATGTTGAAGCCGTAACCGGACACGGTTGCGAGGACCAACCTTCAGCGAGCGATCGTGAGGACGGGCGGGTGGACGGCGGCGGGCGAGCCTCCCGGGGGTAGCGCAGGACCCCCGCCGTGGCGGGGGTCCTGCGGTGGATGCCGGTGGGCCGGGTCAGGCGGCGCGCTGGCGGCCGGGGGTGGTGCGTACGACCGCGCCGTCGGCGACGGACTCGTCGTCGGGCACGCGGACGCCGTCCCAGAGGTGGGCCTTGGCCCCGACCTTCGCCCGCGCGCCGACCTTGGCGCCCCGGCCCACGACGGCACCGGGGGCGACGTGCGCGGCCGAGCCGACGACCGCTCCCGCGTAGACGACGGCGTCGTGGTCGACCCACGCACCGCTGTGGACCCGCGCCCCGGCCCCGACGACCGCGTCCCGGTCGACGTAGGCGTGCGGGGCGACGAACGCGGTGGCGTCGACGTGGGCGTGCGACTCGACGAACCCGCCGCCGTTCTCGTGACGGGCGTAGCGCAGCGTCGTGCCGTTGTCCTCGTCGAACTCCTCGTACTTGCGGCGCCTCACGGTGCATCCCTCCTGCATCGAAGCTGTGCGACCGGTACCCCGGCCGACACCTGTTTCAACGTTCACGTGAACGTCAAGATTCCGGACGGACCCGGTGTGCCCCAGCCCGTCACCCAGCCCAACGAGCGACCACGCCCGACCGGTTCCGCAGTCGGCGGGCGACGCGCGGTCCGCGGCTGTGACGGCGGCCACGTCCCGGCATCCGACGCCCGCCGACGCGGTGGTGCCGGTCCCGGGGGACGGCACCTGCGCGGCCGTCGGACGACCGGCATACGGTGGAGGGATGAACTTCCGATACCTCGGCAACAGCGGTCTCAAGATCTCCGAGATCACCTACGGCAACTGGCTCACCCACGGCTCCCAGGTCGAGAACGACGTCGCGACCCAGTGCGTGCGCGCCGCCCTCGACGCCGGCATCAGCACCTTCGACACGGCCGACGTCTACGCCAACACCAAGGCGGAGAGTGTCCTCGGCGACGCCCTCAAAGGCGAGCGGCGCGAGGGCCTCGAGATCTTCACCAAGGTCTACTGGCCCACCGGTCCGGGCGGCAAGAACGACGTCGGCCTCTCGCGCAAGCACATCATGGAGTCGATCGACGGGTCGCTGAAGCGCCTGCAGACCGACTACGTCGACCTCTACCAGGCCCACCGGTACGACACCGAGACGCCGCTCGAGGAGACGATGCAGGCCTTCGCCGACGTCGTGCGCCAGGGCAAGGCCCTCTACATCGGCGTCAGCGAGTGGACCGCCGACCAGATCCGCGAGGGTGTCGCCCTCGCCAAGGACCTTGGCGTCCAGCTCATCTCGAGCCAGCCGCAGTACTCGATGCTATGGCGCGTCATCGAGGACGAGGTCGTGCCCGCGTGCGAGGAGCTCGGCGTGAGCCAGATCGTGTGGAGCCCCATCGCCCAGGGCGTGCTCACCGGCAAGTACCAGCCGGGTCAGCAGCCGCCGGAGGGCTCGCGCGCCGCCGACGAGAAGGGCGGCGCCGACATGATCAAGCGGTTCATGAACGACGACACGCTGACCCGGGTGCAGGACCTCAAGCCGATCGCCGACGAGGCCGGCCTGACGATGGCCCAGCTCGCCATCGCGTGGGTGCTGCAGAACCGCAACGTCGCCGCCGCCCTCGTCGGGGCCTCGCGCCCCGAGCAGGTGGCCGACAACGTCAAGGCCGCGGGTGTCACGCTCGAGCCCGAGCTGATGACGAAGATCGACGAGGCCCTCGGCGGCATCGTCGAGCGCGACCCGGCCAAGACGGCCGAGACCGCGCCGAAGCAGCGCCCGGCCTGACCCACAGCGCGACGTCACGCGACGTCGCCTGACGCGACACCCGTCGGATGCCGTCCGGCCGCCTTCCACGTGAAGGCCGGCCGGGCGGCATCCGCCGTTCCGGGCCGAACCAGCCCTGGCGGGTGCAGCGGCCCCGATGCCCCGGCCCCAGCAGGTGTCGGGCGGTCGGGGGCGAGGGGTCAGCAGGCGTCGCCGGGAGACGCGCAGGGGTGGGACGCGGTGACGAGGTCGGGGGCCGGCGAGCTCGTGCGCAGGTCGAGGTCGAGGGCGCGCGCGAGGTCGGGCCCGGCGGCCGTGACGACGGCGCGTGACGCCTCGCCGAGGGCGGCGAGCTGCGCCGGCGTCAGGGCGTCGACGACGAGCCGGCGGGCCTCGGCCACGTGCCCGGGGGCGGTGGCCTGCAGCTTGGCCCACCCGGCATCCGTGAGCCACGCGTCGATGCGGCGACCACCGTCGGCGCTGGCCCGGCGCTGCACCCAGCCGAGGTTCTCGAGGCGGGCCACGGCGTGCGACAGGCGGCTGAGCGACCCGCGGGCGAGCAGCGCGATCTCCGACATCTGCAGGGTGCGGTCGGGGGAGGCCGAGAGGGCCACGAGCACGTGGTAGTCGAACATGTTCATGCCCGCGTCGCGCTTGAGCTGCAGGTCGAGGGCCGCCTGCAGGCTCGTCATCATGCCCATGAGCGACTTCCACTCGAGCTGCTGACCGGGGGTCAGCCAGTCGACGTCGGTGTCGTCCACCACGGCCTGTACGTGCTCGTCCATGACCCCATCGTACCCTCGACTTGAACTTTCAATACGCCTGGGCGTAGTCTCGACTTGAACATTCAAGCCGACCTCACCGGGAGTGCACCGTGAACATCCTCCGCATCGACGCCAGCATCCAGGGCACCAGCTCCGCCGGCAGCGCGCTGGCCGACCTCGTCGTCACCGAGGCGACGCAGGGCCGTCCGGACGCCACGGTCGTGCGCCGCCACCTCGCCGCCGAGCCGCTGCCCTCGACGGCGTGGGCCGACGCCGTCAGCGCCGGCTACGTCGCCGCCGAGCAGCGTACCCCGGCCCAGGTCGAGGCGCTCGCACTCGCCGGCTCCCTCGCCGACGAGCTGCGCGCCGCCGACGCGGCCGTGCTCGCCCTGCCGCTCTACAACTACGGCGTCTCGCAGCACGTCAAGATCTGGATGGACCTCGCCATCGCCGGCGCCCCGATGGGTGAGCGCCTGCTCGACGGCACCCCCGTCGTGCTCGTGGTGACCCGTGGCGGCGGCTACGGCCCGGGCACCCCCCGCGAGGGCTGGGACCACAACGTCGACTACGTGCGCCGCATCGTCGGCGACGTCTGGGGCGCCGAGCTCACGGTCGTCGAGCGCGAGCTGACCCTCGTCGGCGTCAACCCCGCCCTCGACGAGCTCGCCGAGCTCGGTGCCCTCGCCCGCAAGACCGCGGAGGAGGCGGCGATCGAGGCCGGCGCCGCGCTGGGGGAGCACCGCGCCGCCTGACCCGCCGCCTGACCCGACGGATGACCGCACCACCGCGGATGCCGGGTGGCCACCCTCGGGGTGACCACCCGGCATCCGCGCGTTAGGTTGGTCGAAACGACCACGGGACAGAGGGGTTCGGCATGCGCATCGCGGTCACGGGTGGTTCGGGCAAGCTGGGTCGGCACGTCGTCAGGCGGCTGCGCGACGGTGGCCACGACGTCGTCAACCTCGACCGCGAGGGGGAACGGGCCGACGGCTTCATGCGGGTCGACCTCACCGACCACGGCGCCGTCATCGACGCGCTGAGCGGCGCCCGCGACGGGGAGCAGCCGCCCCGGGTCGACGCCCTCGTCCACCTCGCCGCGATCCCCGCCCCGGGCCTGGCCCCCGACATCGAGACGTTCCGCAACAACGTCGTCACGACCTTCAGCGTCTTCCACGCCGCCATCCGGCTCGGCGTGCGCACCATCGTCTACGCGTCGTCGGAGACGGTGCTCGGACTGCCGTTCGACACCCCGCCGCCGTACGTGCCGGTCGACGAGGAGTACCCGCCGCGGCCGGAGTCGGTCTACAGCCTGGTCAAGACGCTCGAGGAGACGATGGCCGCGCAGCTGTGCCGCTGGCACCCCGACCTGTCGGTCACGGGGCTGCGCTTCTCGAACGTCATGGACGTCGAGGACTACGAGGCCTTCCCGTTCGACGGCGACCCGCTCGAGCGCAAGTGGAACCTCTGGGCCTACATCGACGGGCGAGACGGAGCCCAGGCGGTCGAACGCGCGCTCGAGAGGTCCGAGCCGGGCTTCGAGGCGTTCGTCATCGCCTCGCCCGACACCGTCATGACCACCCCGAACGCCGAGCTGCTCGACAGGGTCTTCCCCGACGTGCCGCGGCGCGACGGCATCGGTGAGCACACGACGCTGCTGTCGATCGACAAGGCCCGGCGTCTGCTCGGGTACGCGCCCGAGTTCTCGTGGCGTGACGGCCGGGGGGACGAAAAGGCCTGAGAATCGGGCCTCTCCGGCTGGGCGTGTGTCGCGGCCGGGGGCTGGGGACAACTTCTGCAGGCGCGGCCCGGTCCACGCCACGATGGGTGCATGAGCGTCGAGCACCTGCCGGGCACCGTCGATGACGGGCCGCTGACCGACCCGACCGTCGCGTCGCGCCTCGTCGACCTCGTCGTCGGTGAGCACGCGCGCGCCGACGGCTGTGTCGGCGTGCTCGTCTGCGACGAGCACCACCGCCTGCGACAGCCCGTGGTGCTCACCGACCGGGTGGTCGGTCGCGCGGGGTGTGGCGGATTTGATGGTGTCGTCGCGCTGCTCGACCTGCTGCTGCCGGCCGTGTACCGCGACGGCGGCTCGGTGCTCGTCGTGCGCGGGCGCCCGGGCGGCGGCGTGCCCGACGACCGCGACCGGGCCTGGCGCGCCGAGGTGGTCACGGCCTGCACGCGGCACGACGTGACCCTGCTCGGGGTCCTGCTCGCGACGCGTGACGGGGTGGGCGTGCTGCCCGGGTTGTCAGGGCCACCGGGTCCGACCGACGTGCACGAGGGGGCCGGGGTGGGCCGTCCCGACCGCCTCGGCGCCGCCTCGTGACGGGCGGTGACGGGCCGTGACGGGCGGCGACGGGCTGGTCTCAGCGGTCCTCGGCGAGGATGCGACGCAGGTCGGCCCGCGCCTCGGCGAGCGAGTGCGAGAACCGGCCCTCGCGCTGGCCGGCGGTCGCCTCGAGCGCCGTCATGGCCCGCACGATGCGGGTGGCCGACGCGTCGTCGAGGCCGCGCACGGCGAGGGTGACCTCCTCGACCTCGTCGAGGCCCATGTGGTGCTCGATGGAGTCCTCGAGGGCGACGAACTGCGACTTGTGGCCGGGCTGCCCGGGCGTCAGCTGCTGGAGGTTCGCGATCTGCAGCTCCATGCCGTCGGGCTCCCCGGGGCGCTCAAGGCCGGTCGGGCTGCTCGGCGAGCCCGCCGTGAGCGGGGCGATCAGCTCGTCCTCGATCGCCTGGTGCATGGCGAGGTACCCGAACAGCTCGGACAGGCCGGTCGTGTCGCCGCTGCGCACCGGCCCGGCCAGCCGTTCGACCATGGCGGTGATGCGGGCGTGCTGACCGGTGAGGGCCGCGACGACGTCGTCGCTCGTGTACGTCCTGCTGGCGGGGTCGGACGGGTTCATGATCGTGCCTCTCGGGTCGGGGGCGCCGGGCCCGACGGCCGTGGAGGCGGCGGAGCCGCCGAAGGCTCCGTGGCCGTCGGCCGTGTCAAAGGCCGGGTGGCGGCTCGACACCTTGCGCACGGAGGTCAAGTGCCCCCCGAGGTACCCGCCCAAACCGGTGAGGCCCGCCCCGGTCAGCGCGAGCGCCGCTCCGAGGCGGTCCCGACCCGCGCGACGAGCACCCCACGAGCCGGCGTAGACGGCCACACCCGCGACGTTCAGGGCGGCGTGGGCCACTCCCACCCGCTGCTCCCGTCGACCGGTGCGGTGCCACTCGGCCCAGCCGGACGCCGCCGTCGGGGCGACGGCGAGCAGGCCGAGCCCGACGAGGCGTCGCGCCGCCGGTCGTGCCTGCTCACCGCCGAGCACGTCCAGTGCCGACGCCGCGGTCCAGAGGCCGAGGGGCAGGTCGGTCAGCAAGGGGTGGAGGGCGTGACCGAGCCACGAGCCACGCAGGGCGTCACCCGTGGCGCCCTCCGCGAGCGGACGGGTCAGCCGGCCGAGGGTCTCGACCGCCGGGTCGAGGCGCTCGTCGTTCTCGAGGTCGACCGCCGCCTGGGCGAGGGGAGGCAGGGCGGTGGCCGCGCGGACGTCTGCTCGTGTGGTCATGGTCCCTTCGTACCCGCCCCGGCCCCCACCGCGCCAGAGGCGGACGGCCGGCTCACCTCACGAGTCGCGGCTCACGTGGGCGGACGCTGCAGCCCCGGCCGTCCGGCGGTGGCCGCCGCGCGCGCCGCGGCACGGCCGACCGCCCTCGCGCCGGCGGCGACAGGGGAGCGGGCCTCACCCGCCGGCACGGGCACGACGACGACAGGGCAGGGCACCGACCGCAGGAGCCGCCCGACGAGCCAGCGGGGCGACACCTCCCCGGTGCGTGGCCCCTCGAGCACGAGCAGGTCGGCGCCCTCGGCCGCCTGCGTCAGCGCCGTGCGCCGCCCGGCGACGACGATGCGGGTGCTCGTGTCGTGGTCCGGCCCGAGTGCCGCTGCCACCGCCGCGTCGAGCTCGGTCTGCGCCGTCGTGTGGTCGGCGTCGGTGTCCGCCGCCACGGAGGGGAGCCGACCCCCGGTCGCCGCGACCGGGGCCGTCGGCCGCCAGGCGCGGACCGCGACGAGCCGACCGCCGCGCACCGCGGCCTCCCGAGCCGCCCAGGCCAGCGCCCGGGGCGAGCCGCTCGACGGGCTGACCCCCACGACGACGGTGAAGTCCTGACCGCGCCCACCGGCATCCGCCGGCCCACCGGCATCCGTCATCGGGCACCTCCCGCGGCGGCGGGGACGTCGGCCCGGCTGAGCGGGTCCGCGATGTCCTCGAGCGACTTGCGCTCGGCGTCGATCCCCAGCACCCGGGCGACGACGCCGCCGACCACCATGATGAGGGCGCCGCCGATGTAGCCCCACATGAGCGGGGTGCGGCTCGTGCCCTCGCCGATGAGGGCGCCGTAGAGCACCGGGGCGACGGCACCCGAGCACTGGGCGATGACGAAGAAGTACGAGATGGCCTGCCCGCGCACCTCGAGGGGGAAGATCTCGCTGACGGTGAGGTACGCCGACGAGGCCCCCGCGGAGGCGAAGAAGAACGAGACGCACCAGAGGATCGTGTGCGTCGTCGCAGTGAGCGCGCCGGCGTTGAAGAGCAGGGCCGAGACGAAGAGCACCGCGCCGGCGACCGTGTAGGTCAGGAAGATCATCTTCCGGCGGCCGACGGTGTCGAAGAGGTGGCCGAGCAGCAGCGGGCCGAGCAGGTTGCCGGCCGCGAAGGGCAGGAAGTACAGGCTCGTCTGCGCCTTGCTGATGCCGTAGAAGTTCGTCAGCACGAGGGCGTAGGTGAAGAAGATGGCGTTGTAGAGGAACGACTGCGTGACCATCATCGTGAGGCCGAGCACCGTACGACGGCCGTACCGGTGGACGAAGACGTCCCACAGCGTGCGGAAGCCGATGTTGTGCTCGGGCTTGACGAGCATCGCCTTGCTCTCGTCGACGGGCGGCAGGTCGTGGCCCTCGTCGCGCACGCGTTGCTCGATGTCGTCGACGACCTGCGTCGCCTCGTCGGCCCGGCCGTGGGTGACGAGCCACCGCGGGCTCTCCGGGATGTGCCGGCGCAGGTAGATGATCGACAGGCCGAGCACCGGGCCGATGAAGAACGCGATGCGCCAGCCGAGGTTGGCGGCGACGTTCTCGGGGTTGAGCAGGTACAGGTTGGCGAGGGCGCCGAGGAAGGCGCCGGCCCAGTAGGTGCCGTTGACGGCGATGTCGACGCGGCCGCGGTAGTGCGACGGGATGAGCTCGTCGATGGCCGAGTTGATCGCGGTGTACTCGCCGCCGATGCCGAGCCCCGCGATGAAGCGGAACACCCAGAGGAAGGCCATGTTCGGCGCCAGTCCGGCGATGCCGGAGCCGAGCAGGTAGATCACGAGGGTGAGGATGAACAGCTTCTTCCGCCCGAGCCGGTCGGTGAGGCGCCCGAAGGTGAGCGCCCCGACGACCTGGCCGATGAGGTAGATGGTGCCGGTGAACCCGACCTGGGCCGAGCTCATGCCCAGCGTCTCCTGGAACCCCGACTCGGAGACGAGCTGGATCTCGAGGCCGTCGAGGATCCAGCTCACCCCGAGACCGATGACGACCGACCAGTGGAACCTCGTCCACGGCAGCCGGTCCATGCGGGCCGGGACGAGGCTGCGGATGGCCCCGTCCTGACGGCCGACGGCGACGTCACTCATGCGAACTCCCTTCACCTGCAGGGTGTCCGTTCGTTTCGGCGAGGGCCGACCATGGGGCCGGCACGGGCGGGCACGGCGAGTGCGTACCCCGTCCCCGTCGCGGGTGCACCGCAGGCGCGGGGGCCGGGCCGGATGCCGTGCAGCGGGCTGTCAGTCGACATGCAGGTTGCTCACATGTGGGGTTTGATCGAGCTGCTGGACCACACCCACCCCACCTCGGAGGAAATGTGAGACCTCGCAAGCTGTTGTTGTCCTCGGTGCTGACGGTCGCCCTCACCGGCACCCTCGGACTGGCCTCGACCGGCGCGGCCGGAGCCGCCGGAGCCCTCGGTGCCGCCGACGATCCCGCGTCGACGCGCGACCTGCCGCGCCGCAGCGCCCCCGCCCTGCCGGCACCCGAGCGGGTCGGTGCGCCCGACGCCGCCGCGCTGGCCGAGGCCCTGACGACAAGGGGCCCCGCGGCCTCGGCCCCCGGCCAGCGGGTCGCCGACGGACCCCTCACCGGGTTCGAGCAGCGGGGCGGCAGCGACTGGACGACGCTCGAGGAGGAGCGGCGCTTCCTGCGCCAGGTCGACGCCCTCAGTGACAAGGTCTCCATCTCGCCGGCCGGGCGCACGCTCGAGGGCCGGCGTCTCGACCTCGTGCAGATCGGGTCGGGCCCGCGCACGCAGCAGCAGGTCGCCGCCGGCAGCAGCGTGCTCATCGCGTGCTCGCAGCACGGCAACGAGCCGGCCGGCCGCGAGGCCTGCCTGTCGATGATCCGCGACCTCGCCCTCGACGAGAGCCCGGCCACGAAGCGGCTGCTCGAGAACACGACGGTCCTCGTCGTGCCGACCGCCAACCCCGACGGCCGGGCCGCCGACACCCGTGGCAACAGCGACGGCATCGACATCAACCGCGACCACCTCGCCCTGACGACGAACGAGGCCAAGGCGATCGCCAAGATCGTGCGCGACTACAAGCCGCAGGTGGTCCACGACGCCCACGAGTACGGTGGAGCGCGCGACGTCTACGACCGCGACCTCATCCGGCTGTGGCCGCGGAACCTCAACGTCGACAAGGACGTCCGTGCGCTCGCGGTCAGCCTGGCCGACGACTACATCGACCCGGCGGTGCAGTCCGAGGGCTACACGACGGGCGAGTACGGCATCTTCTACGGCCCCGACGGCAGCCCCATCGCCCAGGTCGCCGGTGACGAGGACGAGCGCATCATGCGCAACACGATGGGGCTCAAGCACTCCGTCGGCCAGCTCGTCGAGAGCCTCGTCAACGACTTCGACGACGACGAGACGGAGACCGAGAACAAGCTGCGCCGCGTGCGCACGCAGACCCTCAGCCTCATGGGCACGACCGCCCTCGTCCTCGAGAAGCGCGACCAGCTGCTGTCGACGACCCGTGCCGCGGCCGAGGAGGCGACGGCCGAGGGCGCGGCCGGCGACCAGCCGTTCTTCTTCGCCGGCGCCGACAACGACCTGCCCTCCTCGGGCTCGGTCGACCTGTCCCCGCCGTGCGCGTACACGATGACGGTCGACCAGCTCGCCCAGGTCCGTCAGACGCTGACCCTGCACGGGGTGTCCTTCACCCGCGCCGGTGGCGTCGTCACGGTCTCGATGGCCCAGCCCGCGCAGCCGCTCATCCCGCTGCTGCTCGACGCCCGCGCGAACAACGAGCTGCTCGCGGCGACCCCGGTCGAGTGCGGCTGACCGCCCCCGACCTGCGCTGACGACAGGTGCCCCGGCTGCCCGCCGGGGCACCTGTCTGCGTCCGCCCTCTCGACGGTCGAGGGTGGGTCAGCCGCGGGTGCGCAGCTCGTCGGCGATGGCGTCGGCCGCTGCCCGCAGCGGCGGCACGGCGTGGTCGACGACGTCATCGCCCATGCGGGGGAGCGGCCCCGACATCGAGATCGCGAGCCGGCTGCCCCCCGGCACGGCGACGGCGACGCACCGGACGCCGAGCTCCTGCTCCTCGTTGTCGAGGGCGTAGCCACGCTCACGGGTCTGGCGCAGCTCGGCGACGAAGTCGTCGGGGGTGACGAGGCTGTGGGTGGTGCGACCCTCCATGCCGGTGCGGCGCAGCAGGGCCCGCACGTCGTCCTCGTCGTCGCCGGCGAGGATCGCCTTGCCGACCGCCGTCGTGTGCGGGTCGACGCGCCGGCCGACCTCGGTGAACATCCGCATCGAGTTCTGCGAGGGCATGACCTGGCCCACGTAGACGATCTGGTCGCCGTCGAGCATGGCGAGATTGACCGACTCGCCCAGGGTCGAGACGACCTCGGCGAGGTGCGGACGGGCCCACGTGGCGAGGCGGCGCGACGTCGTCTCACCGAGCCGGATGAGCCGAGGGCCGAGCGAGTACTGCCGGTTCGGCTCCTGACGCACGTAGCCGAGGTCGACGAGGGTGCGCACGAGGCGGTGGATCGTCGGCAGCGGCAACCCCGTGTCGGACGCCAGCTGCGACAGCGTGATGACGCCACCGGCATCCGCGATGGTCTCGAGGATGGCGAAGGCGCGGTCGAGGGACTGGACCCCGCCACCCGCCTTGGCCACGGGCCCCTCGCTCGCTCCAGAGGGCTCAGAGGGCTCGGCGGACGTCGGTCGCGGGCGCGTCGTGCGTGCGGGCATCGGTGCGTGGCCTCTCCGTGCTCGCAAAAAGGGCTCGTTTGCGAGAAACTTTTTCCGTATGATGAAAGCGTACCCCAATGCCGCCCGTCACGTCCCTCAGGAGAAGAGCGCATGTCAGCACCCGGTCCCCTCACCGTCGACGGCCCGGCCGTCGACCGCTCCGAGCAGGTTCTCACGCAGGAGGCCCTCGAGTTCGTGGCCGACCTGCAGCGGCGTTTCGGCGCCCGCCGCGACGAGCTGCTGCAGGCTCGCCGCACCCGGCGTGAGGCCCTGTCGCGCGAGCCCGTGCTCGACTTCCTCCCCGAGACCGCCGAGGTGCGCGCGGGTGACTGGACCGTCGCGCCCCCGCCCCCGGCCCTCACCGACCGCCGGGTCGAGATCACCGGGCCGACCGACCGCAAGATGGCCATCAACGCCCTCAACTCCGGTGCGCGCGTCTGGCTCGCCGACCTCGAGGACGCCAACACCCCGCACTGGGCGAACGTCGTCGGCGGCCAGGTCAACCTCTACGACGCGGTGCGCGGCACCATCGCCTTCACGAGCTCGCAGGGCAAGAAGTACGCCCTGCGTGACGCATCGGCCACCCCTGTCATCGTGCCCCGCCCGCGCGGCTGGCACTTCGACGAGGCTCACGTCACCCTGGACGGGAATCCCGTCGTGGCAGCGCTGTTCGACTTCGGGCTGTACTTCTTCCACAACGCCGCCGAGCTCGTCTCGCAGGGTCGAGGTCCGTACTTCTACCTGCCGAAGATGGAGTCGCACCTCGAGGCGCGACTGTGGGACGACGTCTTCACCCACGCCGAGCGCACCCTCGGCATCGAGCACGGCACCATCCGCGCGACGGTGCTCATCGAGACCATCACCGCCGCCTTCGAGATGGACGAGATCCTCTACGAGCTGCGCGACCACGCCGCCGGCCTCAACGCCGGCCGGTGGGACTACCTCTTCAGCATCATCAAGAACTTCCGCGACGCCGGGCCCGACTTCACCCTGCCCGACCGCAACGCCGTGACGATGGCGGCGCCGATGATGAAGGCGTACAGCGAGCTGCTCGTCAAGACCTGCCACCGCCGCGGGGCCATGGCCATCGGCGGCATGGCGGCCTTCATCCCGAGCCGCCGCGACGCCGAGGCGAACGAGCGCGCCTTCGCCAAGGTGCGCGAGGACAAGACCCGCGAGGCCCGCGCGGGTTTCGACGGCTCGTGGGTGGCCCACCCCGACCTCGTGCCGATCTGCGCCGAGATCTTCGGCGAGACGCTCGGCGACGCCGACAACCAGCTCAGCCGTCAGCGCGACGACGTCGAGGTCACCGCCGCCGACCTGCTCGCCGTCTCGCAGACGCCCGGCGCCCGCACCCTGGAGGGGCTGCGCGAGAACGTCACCATCGGCATCCAGTACGTGCACGCGTGGCTGTCGGGCAACGGCGCCGCCGGCATCAACAACCTCATGGAGGACGCCGCCACCGCCGAGATCTCCCGCTCGCAGGTGTGGCAGTGGATGACGAACGGCGTCGTGCTCGAGTCGGGCGAGACCGTGACGCGAGAGCTCGTCGAGCGCGTCGTCGAGGAGCAGTTCGCGGCCCTCGGCGCGACCGTCGGCAGTGACGTCGTCGAGGCCGACCCGCTGTGGGACCGGGCGCGCGAGCTGTTCGTCACCACCGCCGTCGCGCAGGACTTCCCCGACTTCCTCACCCTGCCCGCCTACGAGGAGGTCCTGCGCCTCGAGCGGGCCTGACCGCCTGTCGTGGTCGGTCGTGCCGGGTGACCGGGTCAGCGCGTGCTGACCCGGTCACCGCCCACCCAGACCCCGGCGACGTCCGTCGGGGTGCCGAGCGCGAACACCTTGGCCAGCGCGTCCTCGGCGGATGCCGCGTGGCGCAGTCCCACGTCGAGCGGCTCGTCCGCCCGGGGCCGCACCCAGACGGCGTCGAACTGCCGACCGACCTCGAGGTCGCCGACCTGCTCGCCCACGCCCAGGGCCAGCGCACCGGCCCGGGTCGCGAGGTGCAGCAGGTCGGGGGCCGTGAGCGCGAGCCCGTCGGCGCCGAGCAGCTGCTGCATGAAGTACGCCTGCAGCCCCTCCTTGAGCAGCGAGAAGCCGGTGCCGGCGCCGACGTCGGAGCCGAGGGCGACGTGCACCCCGTGCTCGACGTGCCGCCGCAGGGGGAACAGCCCGCTGCCGAGCGCGGAGTTGCTCGTGGGGCAGTGCGCGACGCTGGCTCCCTGCGACGCGAGCAGCGACAGCTCGCGGTCGGTTGCGTGGACGTTGTGGGCCAGCACCGTCCCCGGGCCGACGAGACCGTGCCGGTCGTAGGTGTCGACGTAGTCCTGGGCGTCGGCGAACAACCGCGCCACGGCGGCGACCTCGGCCGGGTTCTCGTTGACGTGGGAGGTGAACAGCGTGCCCGGCGCGTCCTTGAGCACCGAGGCGCACGCGTCGAGCAGGTCGTCGCTCGCCGAGTACGAGAAGCGCGGCGTGACGGCGTAGCGCGAACGGCCCCGGCCGTGCCAGCGACGGCTCAGCGCGAGCGCCTCGTCGTAGGTGCGCTCCGGGGTGCTGAGCAGCCCCTCCGGCAGCGACCGGTCGCTGACGACGAGGCCGGCGGTGACGCGCAGCCCGACGCGGTCGGCCTCGGTGAAGAGGGCGTCGACGGCCGTGGCGAAGTGCGAGCCGAAGACGAGTGCGGTCGTCGTGCCCGACGACGCGAGGCCCCGGACGAACTCGCCCGCCACCTGCTGCGCGTAGCCCGTGTCGGCGAGCCGCGCCTCCTCGGGCAGGGCGCAGCGGTCGAGCCACTCGAGCAGGGGCATCCCCAGCGCCCCGATGACCCGCACCTGCGGGAAGTGCACGTGGGTGTCGACGAACCCGGGCAGCAGGATGCCGGGGCGCAGGTCGACGACGTCGTGGCCCGGGTGCGACGCGGCCACGCCGTCGAAGCCGCCCCGAGCGGTGATGACGCCGTCCTCGACGAGGATGCCGGCGTCCTCCTCGGCGCGCAGGCTCACCCCCGTGGGGGTCAGGCTGCCGGGGGTGTCGAACGCGGTGGCCCGGTACAGCGTCATGCCCGCACCTCCGCCGTGGCGTCGGTGACGTCGGTACCGGCGACGCCGTCACCGGAGCCGGTCGGCGTCTGCCAGCCCCGCACGAGGTCGGCGGCGACGCTGACGGCGATGACGGCCGGGCTCTTGCCGGTGATGTCGGGCAGGCCGATCGGGGTCGTCACGCGGGCCAGGTCGTCGTCCGAATGACCCTCTGCCCGAAGCGTCCTCGCGAACCGGCGCCACTTGGCGCTCGACCCGATGAGGCCGATCGGGCCGAGCCGAGGAGAGCGCAGCGCCATGTCGACGAGGGCGGCGTCCTCCGCGTGGTCGTGCGTCATGACGAGCACGTGGCAGCCGTCCGGCACCTGCCCGAGCGCCATCTCCGGCACGGGGGCGTGGTGCACGTGCACCCGGGCGAGGGCGTCGTCGAGGCACACGAGTCGGCGCGGCTCGAGGGCGTCGGCGCGCGAGTCGACGAGGTGCAGCTCGACGTCGTGGCGCGCGAGGATGCGGGCGAGCTCGAGACCGACGTGGCCGACGCCGAAGACGGCGACCGCGGGCACGACGGGCAGGGGCTCGAGCAGCAGGTCGACCTCCCCGCCGCAGCACTGCCGTCCGTGCTCGGCCGGCGCCCGGTCGTTGAGCCGCATCGTCAGGGTCACCGGTCGGGACTCCTGCTCGCACAGCATCGCCCGCGCCCGCTCGACCGCCGTCGCCTCGAGGTTGCCGCCGCCGACGGTGTCCCAGACCGCGTCGGCCCCGACGACCATCTTGGCGCCCGCCTCACGTGGGGCGTGCCCGCGCACACCGGTCACGGTGACGAGCACGCCCGGGTGGCGCGACCCCCGCAGCCGTTCGACGGCCCGAAGCCAGTTCACGGCCTCGCCCCGGCACCGACGGCCCGCTCCGACTCCGGCTGCATGGGTCGGGCGTCGGCGTCGGGCTGCTCGGGCCGCACGCCCGGGTCGCCGGGGGCGGCCACCTCGACGTGCGCGTCGTCGGGGTGGCCCTCGCCCGCGGCCCTCGCCTCCTCGACCGCCCAGAAGACGGCCTCGGGCGTCGCGGGGGAGGCGAGGTCGACGCTCGTGCCGGCCGGCCCGAAGGCGGCGGCCGCCTGACGCAGTGCCTCGCGCACCGAGAACGCGAGCATGAGCGGCGGCTCGCCGACGGCCTTGCTGCCGTAGACGACCCCGTCCTCGTGGGCCTGCTCGAGCAGGCTGACGTTGAACTCCTCGGGCATCTCGCTGAACGAGGGCAGCTTGTAGGTGCTCGCGGCCTGCGTCGCCAGCCGGCCGCGGCTCGCACGGTCGCTCTCGTCCCACCGGAGGTCCTCGAGCGTGAGCCAGCCCGCGCCCTGGACGAACCCGCCCTCGATCTGACCGATGTCGACGAGCGGCGACAGCGAGTCGCCGACGTCGTGCACGATGTCGACCCGGCGGGTGCGGTAGGCGCCGGTGAAGCCGTCGACCTCCACCTCCGTCGCGGCCACCCCGTAGGCGAAGTACTTGAAGGGTGAGCCCTGCATGCGCGAGGAGTCCCAGTGCAGGCCCTCGGTGCGGTAGAAGCCCGCCGCCCACAGCTGCACCCGCTGGAAGTACGCCTGGTGGACCAGCTGCGCCCAGGGCACCTGCTCGCCGGTGCCGCCGATGGCGTGCACGACCCCGTCCTCGAAGCGGACGTCGTTGGGGTGCACGCCGAGCCGGCCCGCCGCCACCGCACGGAGGCGGTCGGTGATCTGCTCGCAGGCGTTCTTGACCGCGCCGCCGTTGAGGTCGGCGCCCGAGCTCGCCGCGGTGGCAGACGTGTTCGGCACCTTGTCGGTGCGCGTCGGGGCGAGGCGCACGGTCGACAGCGGCACGCCGAGCGCGGTCGCGGCCACCTGCAGCATCTTCGTGTGCAGGCCCTGGCCCATCTCGGTTCCACCGTGGTTGATGAGCACCGAGCCGTCCTTGTAGACGTGCACGAGGGCGCCGGCCTGGTTGAAGGCGGTGAGGTTGAACGAGATCCCGAACTTGACCGGCGTGATGCCGATGGCCCGCTTGGTGTCGGGGTGCTCGGCGTTGTACCGGGCCACCTCCTCACGGCGGCGCTCGAGCTCGCCCGACGCCACGACGGCATCCCAGGCGGCGGTGATGCGCTCGGGGTGACGCACCGGCTGGCCGTAGGGCGTGGTCTGGCCGTCGGTGTAGAAGTTGCGGCGCCTCAGGTCGGCAGGGTCGAGCCCGAGCAGCGGGGCGCACCGGCCGAGGACGTCCTCGATGACGAGCATCCCCTGGGGGCCGCCGAACCCGCGGAAGGCGGTCTGCGACGTCTTGTTCGTGCGCGCGATGCGCCCGTTCACCCGCACGTTGGGGATCCAGTACGCGTTGTCGATGTGGCACAGGGCGCGGGCGAGCACCGGCTCGCTGAGGTCGAGGCTCCAGCCGCCGTCGGCGGTGAGGGTGGCGTCGAGGGCCAGCAGGCGACCGTCGTCGTCGAAGGCGACCCGCCAGCGCGAGTGGAAGCCGTGGCGCTTGCCCGACATCGTGAGGTCCTGGGTGCGGGTCAGGCGCAGGCGCACCGGGCGGCCGGTCAGCCGGGCCCCGATGGCCGCGATGGCCGCGAGGCCGTGCGGCTGCATCTCCTTGCCGCCGAAGCCGCCGCCCATGCGCAGGCACTGCACCGTGACCTCGTGGCTCGGCACACCGAGCACGTGGGCGACGATCTCCTGCGTCTCACTCGGGTGCTGCGTGCTCGACTGCACGAAGACCTGGCCGTTCTCGTCGACGAGGGCCAGCGCGCAGTGGGTCTCGAGGTAGAAGTGCTCCTGGCCGGCGAACTCGAACTCGCCGCTGAAGACGTGCGCGGCACCGTCGAAGGCGGTCTCGACGTCGCCGCGCTCGAGGTGCGGCTGCGCGCCCTGGAACGACTCGGCGTCGATCGCCTCGCGCACGGTGACGATCGAGGGGAGCGGCTCGTAGTCGACCTCGACGGCGGCCGCGCCGAGGCGGGCCGCCTCGAGCGTCTCGCCGAGCACCCACGCGACGGAGTGGCCGAAGAACATGACCTCGTCGGGGAAGAGCGGCTCGTCGTGCTTCACGCCGGCGTCGTTGACGCCCGTGACGTCGGATGCCGTGAGCACCCTGACGACGCCCGGCACCTCGAGCGCCGGCGCGGTGCGCAGGCCGGTGACGCGGGCGTGGGCGTGCGGCGCCTGCACCGGGTGGGCGTGCAGCGTCCCGTGGGTGCGCAGCACGAGGTCGTCGGTGTAGAGCGCGGCACCGGTGACGTGCAGCTGGGCGCTCTCGTGCGGAAGGTCCTGTCCGACAACGGGGTTCGTCGGGCGCTCGGAGAGGTGGCTCATGCCGAGGCCTCCTCTCGCGTGGTGCGTCCGGCGTGCTGGGCGTGCAGCTTGAGCAGGGCCGTGCCGAGCATCGCACTGCGGTACGCGGCGCTGGCGCGGTGGTCGTCGAGAGGTGTGCCCTCGCGGCGCATGACCGCGGCGGCGGCCCGGGCGGTCTCGCGGGTGAAGGGGCGGCCCTCCAGGGCGGCCTCGGTCTCGAGGGCGCGCACCGGGGTGGCGGCGACCCCGCCGAGGCCGATGCGGGCCTTCGTGACGACGCCGTCGTTGACCTGCAGGGCGAAGCCGACCGCGACGCTGCTGATGTCGTCGAAGCGACGCTTGGCGATCTTGTGGAACGCGGTGACGGGGGAGAGCGGCAGCGGCAGCCGCACGGCCCGGATGAGCTCGTCGGGCCGGCGCACCGTGGCGCGGTACCCGGTGAAGTAGTCGGCCAGCGGCACCTCGCGCTCCCCGCTCGGGGAGGCGAGCACGACGACGGCCTCGAGCGCGAGCAGCGCCGGCGGGGTGTCGCCGATGGGCGACCCGGTGCCGAGGTTGCCGCCGAGGGTGGCGCCGTTGCGGATGAGCCGCGACGCGAACTGCGGGAACACCTGGGCCAGCAGTGGGACCCGACCGTCCAGCCGCGCCTCGATCTCGGACAGGGTCAGCGCGGCGCCGAGCTCGACGACGTCGGGACCCGTCTCGAACGTGCGCAGCTCGGGCACCCGGTCGATGCCGATGACCACGGGTGCCCGCACGCCGCGGATGTTGACCTCCACGCCCCAGTCGGTCGAGCCGGCGACGAGCGTGGCGTCGGGGTGCTCGGACCGCAGGGCGAAGACGTCGGCCAGGTCGCCCGCCCGCAGGTACTCGCCTGCGCCCGAGGCGAACCGGGTGGCGACGGGCGCCGGTGCGGGCTCGTGGGTCCGCTGCGCGAGGGCGTCGTCGTCGGTCGGCCGGCCGAGCGCGAAGGCGGCGTCACGGATGGGGCGGTAGCCGGTGCAGCGGCAGAGGTTGCCCGATAGGGCGTGCAGGTCGAAGCCGTTCGGGCCGTGGTCGTGGTCGACCGGGTCGTGGTGCGGCGCGTTGGGGTCGTCGGCGGCGTCGCCCTCGCCCTCGACCGGCCGGGTGGCGTCGGTGCCGGGCACGAGGTCGCCCCCGGCCTCCGGGGTGTCGCGGCCGGGGCGGTAGTACTCGGCGGCCATGCTGCAGACGAAGCCGGGCGTGCAGTAGCCGCACTGCGAGCCGCCGCGCACGGCCATCTCGTGCTGCACGGGGTGCAGGTCACCGGGCTCGCCGAGGCCCTCGGAGGTCACGACCTCCTGGCCGTCGAGGCTGGCGGCGGGGACGAGGCAGGCGTTGAGGGCGGTCCACTGGGTGCCGGCGTCGGGGCCGTCGCCGGCCGGGCGGGCGACGAGCACCGAGCAGGCGCCGCACTCGCCCTCGGCGCACCCCTCCTTCGCCCCCGTCAGGCCGAGGCCGCGCAGCCAGTCGAGGGCCGAGGTGTGCGCCGCGGCGCCCTCGAAGCCGCACTCGCGACCGTTGACGGTCGCGCGGGGGGCTGTGACCTCACCCGTGTCGGCCGACCTGGTGCCGGGCGTGCTGGCGGCGGTGGTGCCAGCGGTGGTGGTGGGGGTGGTCGACGCCATGCTCACTCCTTCGGGACGCGGCGGCCGTGACGTTCCGGGACGGAGGTCAGCGGCGACCGCATGGTTAGAGTGAAACCGATCCGCTGGTTATCCATGCCGAACAGCGGTCGGGCGTTTCGACGACTGTACGGCCGAGTGGCCCCAGACGCAACGGTTTCGGAATCTGTATTTCGTATCGTGGAGGTTTCGGCTCCGTGACGGTGGCGTCACGGCATCCAGCCTCTCGACGCGCGGCTCAGAGGAGCTGGCGGCCCAGCTTGGCGTGACGGTTGACGTCCTTGTAGAGCAGGTAGCGGAAACGGCCCGGGCCGCTCGCGTAGCAGGCCTGCGGGCAGAAGGCCCGCAGCCACATGAAGTCGCCCTCCTGCACCTCGACCCAGTCCTTGTTGAGCAGGTAGACGGCCTTGCCCTCGAGCACGTAGAGGCCGTGCTCCATGACGTGCGTCTCGGGGAAGGGGATGACCCCGCCGGGCTGGAAGGTGACGATGTTGACGTGCATGTCGTGGCGCACGTCGGACGGGTCGACGAAGCGCTTGGTCGACCAGGCGCCGTCCGTGTCGGGCATGGGGATGCCGTCGAGCTCGTCCTCGTTCGTCACGAAGGGCTCGGGCACGTCGATGCCCTCGACCCGCTCGTAGGCCTTGCGCACCCAGTGGAACGTCGCGGGCACCTCCCCGTCGTTGCGCACGCGCCACGTCGCCCGCGGCGGGAGGTACGCGTAGCCGCCCTCGCGCAGCTCGTACCGGCGGCCCTCGATGCTGACGAGCAGTGCGCCGCTGACGACGAAGACGACGCCCTCGGCGGTGGGGTCGAGCTCGGGCCGGTCGCTGCCGCCGCCGGGGGAGACCTCGACGATGTACTGCGAGAAGGTCTCCGAGAAGCCCGACAGCGGGCGCGCGATGATCCACGCCCGCGTGGCGTCCCAGAACGGCAGCACGCTCGTCACGATGTCGCGCATCGTCCCGCGCGGCAGCACGGCGTACGCCTCGGTGAACACCGCCCGGTCGGTCGTGAGGTCGGTCTGCGCGGGCAGGCCTCCGGTGGGTGCGTAGTAGCGCGACGTGCTCATGCCTCTCCTCGTCTCAGCAGCCGCCCCTGCGGCTGGGCGTCGTCGTCGGTCTCGAGCCGGATGCCGTGCAGCCAGGTCTGGCGCACGGCCCCGGTCAGCGCGTGTCCGGCGTAGGCCGACACGGGGTTCTTGTGGTGCAGCTTCGCGACGTCGACGACGAAGGCGTCGTCGGGGGCGAAGACGGCGAAGTCGGCGTCGTGGCCGACGACGATGCCGCCCTTGGTCGCGAGACCGGCCTGACGTGCGGGTCCCTCCGACATCCAGCGGACGACGTCGACGAGGGAGTGGCCGCGGCGGCGGGCGCCCGACCACGTCGCGGCGAGCCCGAGCTGGAGCCCGGCGATGCCGCCCCAGGCGACGCCGAAGTCGCCGCTGTCGAAGGCCTTGAGGTCCTCGGTGCAGGGAGAGTGGTCGGTGACGACGATGTCGATGCTGCCGTCGGCGAGGCCCGCCCAGAGCAGCTCGCGGTTCTCCGACTCGCGGATCGGCGGGCAGCACTTGAACTGCGTCGCCCCGTCGGGGATCTCCTCGGCCGTGAAGGTGAGGTAGTGCGGGCACGTCTCGACCGTGAGCGATACGCCGTCGGCACGGGCGCTGCGGATCATCGGCAGCGCGTCCGAGCTGGACAGGTGTAGGACGTGCGCCCGGGCGCGGGTCCAGCGGGCCAGCTCGATGACCTGGGCGATGGCGAGGTTCTCGGCGCCGCGCGGGCGGCTGTGCAGGAAGCCGGTGTACTCCTCGCCGTCGGGCGAGGCCGCGTGGTCGATGGCGTGGCCGTCCTCGGCGTGCACGATCATGAGGGCGCCGAGGCGGGCGGTCTCGCGCATGGCGAGCTCGAGCTCGTCGGGCTCGAGGTGGGGGAACTCGTCGACGCCCGAGTGCAGCAGGAAGCACTTGAAGCCGAACACGCCCTCGGAGTGCAGCGGGGCGAAGTCGTCGACGTTGCCGGGGACGGCTCCGCCCCAGAACCCGACGTCGACGAAGGCCTGGTCGCGCGCGACGGCTCGCTTCTCCTCGAGCGCGGCCACCGTGACGGTCGGCGGGATCGAGTTGAGCGGCATGTCGATGATCGTCGTCACCCCGCCGGCGGCGGCCGCCTTCGTCGCGCTGGCGAACCCCTCCCACTCGGTGCGGCCGGGCTCGTTGACGTGCACGTGGCTGTCGACGAGACCGGGGAGCAGCACCTCGTCGGGGCCGAGCTCGACGACGGTGTCGGCCTCGAGGTGCTCGCCCCCGGAGGCCAGCGCGTCGAGGTCGGGCGCCGTCTCGACCAGGGCGATGCGCCCGTCGCGCACCCCGACGAGGGCGGCCGTCTCACGGCCGTCGACGACGGCCCGTCCGGCCCTGATCAGCACGTCCAGTGCCACGTCATGTCCTCCTGGTCTGTCGGTGTGCCGGTCGTCCTGCGCCGACCGTAGCCGCCCCGGGCCCTGCTGCCGCGGCGAGGTGGTGGTGTGGCCGCGCCGGCCGGTGGGGGTGGGAGCCGGCGGCCGCTACGTCGGCCGCGGTGACGACGTTGCGGTGCGACCCCAGCGGGCCGCCGTCGAGCTCGAGCACGTCGCCGGCGCGCAGGTAGGGCCGCGGCTCGGGCCGGCCCAGGGCCACGCCCGCGGGGGTGCCGGTGATGACGACGTCACCCGGCTCGAGCGTCATGAGGCCGCTGACGTACGCGAGCACGTCGGCCACGCCGAAGACGAGGTCGGCGGTCGAGCCGTCCTGGCGGCGCTCGCCGTTGACGTCGAGCGTGAGCCGCAGCGATGCCGGGTCGCCGAGCTCGTCGGGCGTGACGAGCCAGGGGCCGAGGGGGCAGTACGTGTCGGCCGACTTGCCCTTGGTCCACGTGCCGCCGCGCTCGAGCTGGAGGTCGCGGTCGCTGAGGTCGTCGGCGAGGGCGTAGCCCGCGACGCCGGCGAGCGCCTCGGCCGGTGAGGCGTCGCGCAGCACCCGGCCGACGACGACGGCGAGCTCGACCTCGTGGTCGGTCGTGGTCGAGCCGGGCAGGAGGCGCACCGGGTCGGTCGGCCCGCACAGCGCGCTCGTCGCCTTGAGGAAGACGACCGGCTCCGCCGGGGCCGGCGCCCCGACGGCGCGGGCGTAGCAGTGGTAGTTCAGGCCGATGCCGACGACCTTGCCGGGCCGCGCGACGGGCGCCCCGAAGCGGATGCCGTCGGGCGGGTCTAGCGGGGGCAGCGCACCGCTCGTCGCGGCGAGGGCGGCCCGGGCGAGGCCCTGCTCGAGGAAGGGGCCGTCGACGTCGCGGGTGAGGGGGCGCAGGTCGAGCAGCCGCCCGTCGGGAGCGACGACGACCGGGACCTCGCGGCCGGGAGGGCCGACCCGGGCCAGCCTCACCGGGACACCGCCGTGGAGCGGGCGCGGCTGCCGTGGACGTCGTGCCCACCACGGTCCGCCACGAGCGCGGTGCCGAGCCGGCGGCCGATGCGCTCGAGCAGCGGGCCGGGCGCGCGCATCGACTCCTCGAGGGTCTGCGCCTCGTCGGCGGTCGTGTGCACCTCGCGGAAGCCGGCGGCGACGAGGCGGTCGGCGTCGAGGCTGCACCGGCCGGCGACGCCGACGACGGGCACGCCGGCGGCCCGGGCCGCGGCGGCCACCGCGGCGGGCGCCTTGCCACGCAGCGTCTGCTCGTCGAGCGAGCCCTCGCCCGTCACGACGAGGTCGGCGCCGGCGAGGGCGTCGTGCAGGCCGGTCAGCTCGAAGACCAGCTCGGCCCCGGGTCGGGCGTGCGCGCCGGCGACGGCGAGCAGGCCGAAGCCGACCCCTCCCGCGGCCCCGGCACCGGGCTCGTCACGCCGGTCGGCGCCGGTGGCGTTCGCGACGAGGTCGGCCCAGTGGTCGAGGGCGGCGTCGAGGCGCTCGACCTGCTCGGCGGTGGCGCCCTTCTGCGGCCCGTAGACCGCGGCCGCGCCGTGGACGCCGGTCAGCGGGTTGTCGACGTCGCAGGCGACGACGAGCTCGGCGTCGGCGAGGGCGGGGTGACGACCGGTGAGGTCGAGCCGCGCGGCCGCCTCGAGCCCTGCCCCGCCGGGGCCCACGTCGTGCCCGTCGGCGTCGAGCACCCGCACGCCGAGGGCCTGCAGCAGCCCGACCCCGCCGTCGGTGCTGGCGCTGCCCCCGATGCCGACGACGATGCGGCGGCAGCCCGCGTCGAGGGCGGCGGCGATGACCTCGCCCGTCCCCCGGCTCGTCGCCGTGAGGGGGGCGAGGGCGCCGTGGGGGACACGCGCGAGGCCACTGGCGTCGGCGAGCTCGACGACGGCATCCGGCCCGCGTCTGGCCCAGCACGTCGTGAGGGGCACGCCCGCCGGGCCCGTGGCGCTCAGCGACTCCCGCTCGAAGCCGGCCGCGACGGCGGCGTCGACGGTGCCGTCGCCACCGTCGGCGACCGGGACGACGGTCACCTCGAGGCCCGGGCCCGCGGCGCGCAGGCCGGCCGCGAGACAGGCGGCCACGCCGGCGGCGCTCAGCGTCCCCTTGAACTTGTCGGGGGCGACGAGCACGCGGATGGTCGGGGCAGGTGCCCCCGCCCTCACGCGCTCGTCGCCGTCGTCGACAGGCACGTCAGTCGAGGTTCGCGTAGAGGGCGGTGGGCGCGTCGGCGTGGTGCTCGGCGAGCTCCTCGAACTCGGTGACGGCGTCGATGCGCAGGCCCATGGACACGTTGGTGACCCGCTCGAGGATGACCTCGACGACGACGGGCACCTGGAACTCGACGATCATCTTCTTCGCCTGCTCGAGGGCGGGGCGGATGCCGTCGGGCTCGGAGACGCGGATCGCCTTGCAGCCCAGCCCTTCCGCCACCTTGACGTGGTCGACGCCGTAGCCGTTCAGCTCGGGCGCGTTGACGTTGTCGAACGAGAGCTGGACGCAGTAGTCCATGTCGAAGCCGCGCTGCGACTGGCGGATGAGCCCGAGGTAGGCGTTGTTGACGAGCACGTGGATGTAGGGGACCTTGAACTGCGCCCCGACCGCGAGCTCCTCCATCATGAACTGGAAGTCGTAGTCGCCGGAGAGGGCGACGACGGTCGCGTCCGGGACGGCCGTCGCGACCCCGATGGCGGCGGGCACGGTCCAGCCGAGCGGACCGGCCTGGCCGGCGTTGATCCAGTGCCGCGGCTCGTAGACGTGCAGCAGCTGCGCGGCCTGGATCTGGCTCAGCCCGATGGTGCTGACGTAGCGGACGTCCTTGCCGAAGGCGGTGTTCATCTCCTGGTAGACCCGCTGCGGCTTGATCGGCACGGTGTCGAAGTTCGTCTTGCGCCACAGCGTGCGCTTGCGCTGCTGGCACTGCTCCTGCCACGCGCCGCGGTCGGGCAGCGAGCCGGCGTCGCGGCGCTCGCGGGCGGCCGCGACGAACAGCTCGAGGGCGGCCTTCGCGTCGCTGACGATGCCGTAGTCGGGGGCGAAGACCCGGCCGATCTGGGTGGGCTCGATGTCGACGTGCACGAAGGTGCGTCCGGCGGTGTAGGTCTCGAGGTCGCCGGTGTGCCGGTTGGCCCAGCGGTTGCCGATGCCGAGCACGAAGTCGGAGGCGAGCATCGTCTCGTTGCCGTAGCGGTGGCTCGTCTGCAGGCCGACCATGCCGACGTTGAGGTCGTGGTCGTCGGGGATCGACCCCCAGCCCATCAGGGTCGGGACGACGGGCACGCCGGTGAGCTCGGCGAGCCCGACGAGCAGGTGGGCCGCGTCGGCGTTGATGACGCCGCCCCCGGCGACGATGAGGGGACGCTCCGAGGCGGCGAGCATGTCGAGGGCTTTCTCGACCTGCTTGCGGGTCGCGGCCGGCTTGTAGACCGGCAGCGGCTCGTAGGTCTCGACGTCGAACTCGATCTCGGTCATCTGCACGTCGATGGGCAGGTCGATGAGCACCGGTCCGGGGCGGCCGGAGCGCATGAGGTGGAAGGCCTGCTGGAAGGTGCCGGGCACCTGCGCCGCCTCGAGCACGGTGACCGCCATCTTCGTCAGCGGCTTGGCGATCGAGGCGATGTCGACGGCCTGGAAGTCCTCCTTGTGCAGCTTGGCGACGGGTGCCTGGCCGGTGATGCAGAGGATCGGGATGGAGTCGGCGCTCGCCGAGTACAGGCCGGTGACCATGTCGGTGCCGGCCGGCCCGCTCGTGCCGACGCAGACGCCGATGTTGCCGGCCCGGGCACGGGTGTAGCCCTCGGCCATGTGTGAGGCGCCCTCGACGTGGCGGGCCAGCGTGTGGTGCAGGCCGCCGTTCGTCTGCATGGCCTTGTAGAAGGGGTTGATCGCGGCCCCGGGGAGGCCGAAGACGTCGGTGACGCCCTCGCGCTTGAGGATCTCGACCGCGGCCTGGGCGGCTGTCATGCGTGCCATCGTGTGTCCTTGGGTCTCGTGCGTCCAGTGCGTCCAGTGCGGACGGGGTCAGGGGGCGGTGGGCTGGGCGGTGGGCCGGGCGGTCGGCTGGCCGCTGAGCCGCTGGACGCCGCGCAGCAGGGCGGAGTGGTCGAGCCCGCCGTCGCCGTTCGCGCGGGCGGCGGCCATGAGGGTGGCGACGAGGGTGCCCAGCGGCAGCACGACCCCGGCCTCGCGGGCGGCGCTGCCGACAATGCCCATGTCCTTGTGGTGCAGGTCGATGCGGAAGCCGGGCTCGAAGGAGTCGCTCAGCATGTTGTCGCGCTTCTGGTCGAGCACCTTCGAGCCGGCGAGGCCGCCCCCGAGGACGGTGAGGGCGGCGTCGAGGTCGACGTCGTAGGCACGCAGGAAGACGACGGCCTCGGCGAGCGCCTGGATGTTCGCGGCGACGACGAGCTGGTTCGCGGCCTTGACGGTCTGCCCGGCGCCGTTGCCCCCGACGTGCACGACGGTCCGGCCCACGGTGTCGAGCAGGGGCTTGGCCTCGGCGAAGTCCTCGGCCGACCCGCCGACCATGATCGACAGGGCGGCGTTCTTCGCGCCCGCCTCGCCGCCGGAGACGGGGGCGTCGAGAAGGCGGAAGCCGTGCGCGCTCGCCTCACGGGCCAGCTCGGCGGTGACGTCAGGGCGGATGGAGCTGAAGTCGATGACGAGCGTGCCGGGCTGGGCGTTGGCGAAGACGCCCTCGTCCCCCTGCAGCACGGCCTGCACGTCGGGGGAGTCGGGCACCATGACGGCGACGACGTCGGCCCCCTTGACGGCCTCGGCGATCGAGCCGGCGGCCCGGCCGCCGGCGGCGACGAGGTCCTTGGTGCGGTCGGGGTGCAGGTTGTAGCCGACGACGTCGTGCCCGGCGTTCGCGAGGTGCACGGACATCGGGCTGCCCATGATGCCGAGGCCGATGAAGGCGATGGTGGTCATGACTGGCTCCTTAGTGGGGGCGGGAGGGACGGTGCTGGAAGGGGCTCAGGCGACGGTCGGAGCGGCGGTGAGCCAGGCGAGGCTCTCGGGCGTGGTGGCCGTCGTGGGCGTGTACTCGAGCCCGACCCAGCCGGTGTAGCCCGTGGCCGCGATGGCGGCGAGGTGCGCGTCGAGGTCGAGCCGTCCGGAGCCGGGCTCGCCGCGCCCGGGGGCGTCGGCGACCTGCACGTGGGCGATGCGGTCCGCGTAGCGGTCGATGGCGGCGGCCACGTCGTCGCCGTTGTTGGCGAGGTGGAACAGGTCGCAGAGGAGGCCGACGTTCGGGGCACCGGCCGCGCGCACGTCGTCGACGACCGACACGGCATCCGCCGCGGCACGCAGGGGGTAGGGCTTGGGGCCGCTCACCGGCTCGACGAGCACCGTGCCCCCGATGCGGGCGGCGGCCCGGGCGGCGCGGGCGATGTTCTCGCGGCCGAGCTCGTCCTGCTGCTCGGGCGTGGCGTCGTCGACCCGGTTGCCGAAGAGGGCGTTGAAGGCGCGGGTGCCGAGGCGCTCGCCGATGCCGAGGGTGACGTCGATGTTGTCGGTGAACTGCGCGGCACGCGATGGGATCGACAGCACACCGCAGTCGGGGCCGGTGAGCTGCCCGGCGAAGAAGTTGAGACCGGCCAGCTGCACGCCGGCGTCGTCGACCGCCGCCACGAAGGCGTCGACCTCGCGGTCGCCGGGGACGGGCTGGTCGGGCCACGGCCACCAGAACTCGACCGCGTCGAACCCGGCGGCGCGCGCCGCGGCGGGCCGCTCGAGCAGCGGGAGCTCGGTGAAGAGCAGCGAGCAGTTGGCGAGGTAGGGCAGTCCTTGGGCGGTGGTGAGGGTCATGGTGTCTTCTGTACTTCCGTAATGTGGAAATAAACTTCCGATATGCAAAAGAGTAGGGAACGGGGAGGGTGGCGTCAAGGCATCTCGACCCTCGGGACGGTGTGCCCGTCGGCGCGGTGACGAGGTCGTCTGGGTCACGGATCGACCGACGGCACAGTCGTGCTCACGACACGGCGCTCGAACGACACCGGGCCGTCGACGACACAGGGCCGCCCACGACGTGAGGTCGTGGGCGGCCCTGGTGACGGCGCGACGGGTGGGGTCAGCCGGCGACGCCGGCGCGCTGCAGCAGCCTCGTGCTCGCGGCCTTGAGGTCGGCGGCCAGGTCGACCTCGTCCACACCGACGAGGCGGTCGCGCTCGACGACGGGGTCACCGCCGACGAGCAGCAGCTCGAGCGGGGGCATCGCGCCGAGCACGAGGCCGGCGACGGGGTCGACGATGTCGCCGTGGGCCAGGCCGTCGACGCGCCACAGGGCGAGGTCCGCCTGCTTGCCCGGCTCGAGCGAGCCGATCTGGTCGTCCCAGCCGAGCACCCGCGCCCCACCGATGGTGGCCAGCTCGAGCGCGTCCCGGACGCCGAGGGCCCGCGGCCCGCCCACGGCGCGGGCGAGCAGCAGGGCGTGCCGGGCCTCCTCGATGAGTGACGACGCCTCGTTCGAGGCCGGGCCGTCGACTCCGAGCCCGACCTTCACCCCGGCGTCACGCATTGCCCGGGTGCGGGCGATGCCGGCGCCCAGTCGGGCGTTCGACGACGGGCAGTGGGCGACACCGCTGCCCGTGCGGGCGAGGGTGGCCACCGACTCGTCGTCGAAATGGATGCCGTGGGCGAACCACACGTCGTCGCCGAGCCAGCCGACCGACTCCATGTACTGCACCGGGGTGCTGTCGAAGTGCTCCCGGCAGTAGTCGACCTCGTCGGTCGTCTCCGCGAGGTGGGTGTGCAGCCGCACGCCCTTGTCGCGGGCGAGCGCCGCCGACTCGCGCAGCAGGTCGCCCGTCACCGAGAACGGCGAGCACGGGGCGAGGCCGATGCGCAGCCGGCTGTCGGGCGACGGGTCGTGGTGTCGCTCGACCGCCGCCGCGCTCGCGGCGAGGATCTCGTCGAGGCCCTCGACGACGTGGTCGGGCGGCAGGCCCCCGCGGGAGCGGCCGAGGTCCATCGACCCGCGGGTGGCGAGGAAGCGCACCCCGACCCGCCGGGCCGCCTCGATCTCGGCGCCGAGCACGTCACCGCCGTCGTGGGGGAACACGTAGTGGTGGTCCATGGCGGTCGTGCACCCGGTACGGGCGAGCCAGCCGAGGCCGGCCGTGGCCGCTGCCCCGGTGATGTCCTCGTCGATGCCCGCCCATACGGGGTAGAGCGTCGTCAGCCACTCGAACAACGTGCTGTCGCAGGCGATCCCGCGCGTGGCCCACTGGTAGAGGTGGTGGTGGGTGTTGACGAGGCCGGGGGTGGCGACGCACCCGGCGCCGTCGACCACCCGGTCGTCGGGTCGCCGGTCGGCCTCGGCCAGCCGCCCGGGCCCGACGGCGGCGACGCGGCCGCCGTCGACGACGACGTGGCCGGTGCGGTGCTCCGTGCGGGCAGCGTCCATCGTCACGACGGTGCACCCGTCGATCACGGTCCGTGCCATGGGCTCAGCTGCCCCGGTAGGTCGAGTAGCCGTACGGGTTGAGCAGCAGCGGCACGTGGTAGTGCGCCCCCGCCTCGGTGACCGTAAAGGCGATGACGACCTCGGGGTAGAAGCCCTCGACGCCGGATGCCGCGTAGTACGCACCCGAGGCGAAGCGCAGTCGGTAGTCGCCGGCGTCGAGGTGCTCGGGGCCGAGCCGCCCCACGCGACCGTCGGCGTCGGTCGTGCCGGCGCCGAGGGCCGCCCCGTCGAGGGTCTCGAGCGACACCTCCACCCCGGCCGCCGGGCGGCCGAGGCTCGTGTCGAGCACGTGCGTCGAGAGGCTGCTCACGCGGCCACCTCCGTGAGTCGGAGCAGCGCGATCTCGCGCAGCTGGGTGACCGTCTCGGCCCGCTCCGCCGCGTCGTCGTTGCCGAGACGACGGCGCAGCTCGCCGAGGATCTCGCCGGCGGTGCGGCCGGCGGCGCGGATGAGGAAGACGCGGTCGAAGCGCTCTTCGTAGGCCCGGTTGCCGTCGGTGAGCTCGGTCGCGACCTGCGCGTCATCCGGGTCGACGCCCGACTGCTCGCGGGCGCTGAACTCGGCCTGGTGGGCGGCCGACGTCGCCCGCTCGCCGATGCGAGGGTGGCCCGCCAGCGCGGCGGCGAGCTCGTCGTCGGTGAGGTCGTCCGCGGCATCCTCGGCGGTGCTCAGCAGCGCGTCGAGATCGGCGTACGGGCGCCCGCCGACGACGACGTCGGCGAACCGGGGGACGCCGAGGCAGGCGAGCACGCGGGTGCGCGCCTCATCGTCGGGCAGGGCGTTGAAGGCGTGGAGACCCGCGGAACCCTCTGTCGCACGGGCGTGCTCGGTGGCGGCGCTCATGCCATCGAGTCCACGTCGGTGATGCGCATGCGCGCGCTGAGCACCGGGTTGGCGTCGGCGACGAGGTCGTCGAAGCGGTAGGCGGCGATCTTCGCGATCTCGATGAGGGCGGCCGCGTGCTCCTGGCTCGGGGAGTTGTTGAGGCGCTCCCAGCCGTGGCGCAGCACCTGCGCGTACGAGTCGCGGTCGCGCACGCACGTCACGAGGGGAAAGCCGAACCGCTCGCGGTACTGCCCGTTGAGCTCGTCGAGCTCGCCGTGCGACTTCTCGTCGAGGCGGGTCAGGCCGAGCGCCGACTGGTCGCGCAGCGAGGGGTCGCCCGGGGCGCCGTCGGCGACGCTCTCGGCGCCGAGGTCGGGGTAGGCGTTGATGAGCTCGCGCTGCTCGTCGGCGCTGGCGGCGAAGAGGGCCTCCTGGAAGGCCTGCCGCAGGTCGCCGGTGTCGGCGAACGGGCGCTGGTCGTAGGCCCGCTCGGCCACCCAGCGCGGCCCCTGGAAGAGGCTGCCGAAGGTTTCGACGAACTGGTCCTGGGTCATCTCGTTGACCTCGCTGAGGCGCACGAGGTTGCCGGGCGAGCCCGCCACCGCCGGGCCGCGGTTGCGGCCGACGTGGTGGAAGAGCAGGTTGAGGATGATCGCCGTGAGGCTGCCGAGGGTGATGCCGGAGCCGACGATGATCTGGGCCCACTCCGGGACGGCGTTGCGGATGTCCTCGGTGCCCTGCGGCGCGAAGCCGGTCGAGCCCGTCGAGAGCACGGTGACGTAGAGAGCGAGGCCGATGCTCGTGCCGACGATGACGACGTTGCGGTGGTCGTGGAAGTCGACCTTCGACAGAGTCTGGATGCCGACGACGGCGACGGTCGCGAACATCGCGATGGCCGCCCCACCGAGGACGGGGTGGGGGATGCCGGCCACGAGCGCGCCGGCCTTGGGGATGAGGCCGATGACGATCATGATGGCGCCCGCCATGGCGACGACGTAGCGGCTCTTGACCCGGGTGAGGCGCACGAGGCCGACGTTCTCGGCGAAGCACGTGTACGGGAAGGAGTTGAAGACGCCGCCGAGCGTGGTGGCCATGCCGTCGGCGCGCAGGGCCCGGGCGATGTCGTCGCGCTCGATGCGCTTGTCGACGATCTCGCCGGTGGCGAAGACGTCGCCGGTCGTCTCGACCGCCGTGATGAGCATGACGACGATCATCGAGATGATGGCGGCGACCGAGAACTTCGGCCAGCCGAAGAAGAACGGCGTCGTCACGCCGAACCACGACGACTGCCCGACAGAGTCGAAGTGGGCGTCGCCGAGGGCCCAGGCGACGAGCGTGCCGATGACGAGGCCGACGAGCACCGCGACCGTCGCCATGAAGCCCTTGAAGAGGCGCTGGATCGCGACGATGAGCGCGAGGGTGCCGAGGGCGTAGGCGAGGTTGCGCCCGCTGAAGGGCGCGAAGTCGGGGCCGAGGCCACCGGCGGCGTCGTTGGCCGCGACGGGCAGCAGCGCGATGCCGATGATGAGGATGACCGTGCCCGTGACGACCGGCGGGAAGAAGCGGATGAGCCGGCTGAAGTACGGCGCGATGAAGAAGGTGAAGAGGCCGGCGACGATGACGGCGCCGTAGATGACGAGCAGGCCCTCGGTGCCGCCGCCCGCCGCGAGGCCGATGGCGATCATCGGGCTGACGGCGGTGAAGGTCACGCCCTGCAGCAGGGGCAGCTTGACGCCGACCTTCCAGAACCCGACGGACTGGATGATCGAGGCGATGCCGCACGTGAAGAGGTCGGCGTTGATGAGGTGGATGAGCTCTTCCTGCGACAGGCCGATGGCGCTGGCGAGCAGGATCGGCACGATGACCGCGCCGGCGTAGAAGGCGAGCACGTGCTGGAAGCCGTAGACGAAGAGTCGCGGCGCAGGCAGCACCTCGTCGACCGGGTGGCGCGACGGGCGCGTGGGCTTGGGGGGAGTTGCGGTCGCACTCATGGTGATGTCAGTCCCTTCCGAGCGGCGTGGGTCAGCAGAAGCCCGGCGTGGCGAGCCACGCCTCGGGCGCTTCGGGGACGTCGTCGCGCACGACGCTCGCCTCGATGAGACCGTAGGGCCGGTCGGCGGCGATGAACACCTCTCCGTCGTTCTCGACGTCGGGGAAGGCGCTGAAGTCGACGGCGAAGTGGTGCTTGTTCGGGGCCGAGAAGCGGATCTCCGCGACGTCGGGGTGGCGCTCGAGCACCGCGGTGCCCATGGCGTGGAGGCTCTCCTGCAGCGCGCGGCTGTACGTCCGGGCGAACAGCTCGAGGAGGGTGTCGCGCACGCTGTCGTAGGTCTTGTTCCAGTCGACGTCGGTGCCGAGGTAGCGCCAGCGGGCCACGAGCGAGGTGGCGAGGATGCGGTCGTCGGCCTCCTGCAGCGTCGTGTACTCGTCGCGCAGGTAGCCCTTGAACTCCGAGCCCGTCGACTTGAGCACGACGAGGTCCTTCAGGCCCGAGATGACGTGGGCCTCGCGACCGTTGCTGTCGCCGTCGCCGTCGCCGTCGCCGTCGCCGTCGCCGTCGCCGTCGATGTCGCCGGTGCCGGCGCTCGTGCCGACCGTCACGACGGTGGTGCGCACGTCGCCGCCGCGCCGCACGAAGGCGTGGTCGTGGCCGCCGTCGCCGACGGGGATGCGGTCCCAGGCGTACTGCTCGACCTCGATGCGGGCGCTCGTCGCGGCCGGCGTCACGTCGAGGAAGCGGTGGCCGAGGGCGAGGGCGTAGTCCTCGGGAGAGGCGACGCCGTGCTTCTTCGCGTAGATGAAGGCGGTGTTTTTCTGGGTGTCGGTCGGCAGCACCTTGGCCTGGTCGCCGGTGGTGTGCGCGTCGGCGAAGTCGCCGCGCAGCGAGGTCGAGACGTTGAGGTCGGTGATCTCGTGCCGCGCGGTGTCGCGCGTGATGCGCACGACGCGGTTCTCCGCCTTGCCGTACTGGTTGGGGCCCAGGACGATGCTCATGGTTCTACTCCAATGTCGAGGCTGTGGTCGTGCTCGAATCGCTCGCGCCGG
Source organism: Terracoccus luteus (assembly GCF_003635045.1). Taxonomy (NCBI): domain Bacteria; kingdom Bacillati; phylum Actinomycetota; class Actinomycetes; order Micrococcales; family Intrasporangiaceae; genus Terracoccus; species Terracoccus luteus. The sequence continues at coordinate 579,940 of NZ_RBXT01000001.1, forward strand.
TGCGAAGCCATCGGGGTGACGTGGCTCGGGTCGCGTCGGGCCGTTAATGACCGCTGCGATCAGTTGATTCCGTGATGTGGAAGATGATTATCGAATAACGGAACTGTAGGGAGTGGCGCCGACGGCGTCAACGGTCCGACCGCACCGTGTTCCGGCGTCGTGGCGGACCGTGACGAACCCTGAGGAAACGTGGCGCGGTCGGATGCCGGTGGGCTCAGGCGCGCTTGGCCAGCACGCCCAGCGCGGCCCGGCCCTCGCCGACGGCGCTCTCGACCTCGACGTCGGTCAGGGCGCCGCAGTCGAGCCCGCGCAGGATGAAGTCGGCGAGCGCGCGGGCCGTGGCCGGCTCGTCCATGACGTTGCTGTCGGCGCGCGACAGGTAGGTGCGCAGCCGGGCGGCCGCCGCGTCGAAACCGCTGCGGTAGAAGGCGAAGACGGCGGCGTACCGGGTGGGCAGCTGCGCGGGGTGCAGGTCCCAGCCCTGGTAGTAGCCGCGCTCGAGGGATCGGCGCACGAGTCGCAGGTGCAGCGCCCACGCGGCCACGACGGCATCCTCGTCGCCGGTCGGGATGATGTTGGTGCTGCCGTCGGACAGGCGCACGCCGGTGCCCGCGGCGGCCACCTGCATGACGGCCTTGGCGTGGTCGGCGGCGGGGTGGTCCATGGCCTGGTACTGCGCCGCGATGCCGGCTGACGCCGAGTAGTCGTAGGTGCCGTAGTGCAGGCCGGTGCAGCGCCCCTCGGCGGCGTGCACCATGCGCGCGACGAGCGCGGTGCCGTCGGGCCCGAGGATCGACTGCGGCGTCTCGACCTGGATCTCGAAGCGTAGGGGGGTGGTCAGGCCCAGACCCTGCTCGAGGCGACCGGCGGCGTGCACCATCGCCTCGACCTGCTCGACGCTCGTGACCTTGGGCAGGGTGACGACGAAGCCGTCGGGCAGCGCGCCGCCGTCGACCACCGCCTCGACGAAGCGCGCGAGCGTGCGCACGCCGCGGCGGCGGGTCGGCGCCTCGAACGACTTGAAGCGGATGCCGGTGAACGGCGGAGCGCTGCCGGTCGCCCGCCCCTCGAGCAGGGCGGCCGCGGCCCGGTCGACCTCGGCGTCCTCCTCGCTGTCGGGGCGGTCGCCGTAGCCGTCCTCGAAGTCGATGCGGAGGTCCTCGATCGGCTCGGCGGCGAGCTTGCGGCGGACGTCGTCGAGGCGGGCGCGGGTGTCTGTGGCGGTGTCGCCGGCGGTGGGTCCAGACGCCTGGCTCAGCAGGTCGTGGAAGGCGGTCTCGTGGGCGGCGACGGCGGCCAGTGCCTCCTGGCCCCAGCGGGTGGCGAGGTCGGGGGTGAAGCGGTCGGCCGGGACGTAGACGGTGTGCACCGGCTGCCGGCCCGGCCGCTCCCCGGGGAAGCGGCGGGCGAGGTCGGCGTCGGCCGCCTCGAGCCGCGCGTCCAGGTCGTCGGCCAGGTCGTCGGCCAGGTCGTCGGCGAGATGGGCGGCGAGGCCGGTCGTGTCGACGCGCTCGTCGACGGCGGACGGGGTGTGGGTCATGGCGGCCTCTTCCTCAGCAGATTCTGTCTCGCGGATATTATCTTCTGCATCGTGGAAGTCAACGGCCCTCGTCCGGAGTGGTCCCGCGTCGACCCGGCTCAGGTCAGGCTGTCGGCGAAGCGGTCCAGGGCCTGGCTCCAGTGGCCCTCGACGTCCGGGTGCGGGTCGTCGGCCGTGAGGCGCTCGTGGGTGACGTCGACCGTCGTGCTCTCGCCGGCGTCGACGAGGTGGAGGTCGACGAGGCTGGCCGGCGCGTCGTCGTCGGCGTGCCACGAGACCCGCAGCTGCTCGATGGGGTGGTAGCTGCGCACGACGCCGTGCGGGCCGTCGGTGCTGCGCCACGACTCGCCCTTGCCGCCGAGGCGGGCTCCGGGGCCCAGCAGCGCCTCCGTGCCGGCGGTGCTGATGAGGTGCTGCCAGACCTGCTCGACGGGGGCCCCGACCTCCCGGCTGACGTGGACCGTCCCGGCTGTCGAGGTGGTGCCGCCCTCGGAGTCGCCGGTGGCCACCGACTCGTCGTCGACCTCGCCCTGGGCGGTCGCGCTGCTGTCACTGCTCATGTCCACCTCCGCGTCGCACGGGCCGCCCGGACGGCGCCCCGCCTCGGGACAGTCGACCAGCCTCGGGGCCCCAGCACAATGGGAGCCGGCTGACGATGCCCTGACCGCGCGCCCCGGCATCCGCCGTCGTCGTCGCAACGGCCCGATTCCGGACACGCCCTCTCGGCCCCGCCCGTCCAGACTTTCGCCGCGGCCCGATTCCGGACAGGCTCCAGCGCCTTCGCCCGTTCAAGATCCCGCCACGGCCCGATTCCGGACAGCTCTCGCCGACAACGCCGCCCGGAATCGGGCCGTGGCGCGGAAACGACGGGCGGACCGGCGTCGCCACTCGCTACCGTCGACGGATGATCGACCACTTCGGCATCACGTGCATCGACCTGGCGGCCAGCTCCCGCTTCTACGACGCCGTCCTCGGCGAGCTCGGCTTCACGCGGCAGATGGACGTCGGCGAGGCGATCGGCTACGGCACCGAGGGGCACCCCGACTTCTGGATCTCCGCCTGGTCGGGCCCGGAGGTGAACCGCGAGATGCACCTGGCGTTCAGCGCGACGGATGCCGGTTCCGTCCGACGTTTCCACGAGGCGGCCGTACGCCTCGGCGCCGAGTCGCTCCACGAACCGCGCCTGTGGCCGGAGTACCACCCCAGGTACTTCGGGGCCTTCGTTCGCGACCCGGACGGCAACAACGTCGAGGCCGTGACCCACCGCGGGGACGCCGGCTGAGGCTGAGCGCTGACGCGCATCGCGGTTGGACAAAGGTCTCGAAGTGGTCACCACGCCGTTCCTTCCGTCGGCGACGGGGTAGGTCACCGACACACACCGCAGGTGGAGCGAAGGAGAAGACGATGAGGTTCCCACTGCTGCTCGTGCTCGTCATCGTGGTGCTCGGGGTGCTCTGGTACGTGATGAGCGGACGGTCGGTGAGCCGCCGCAGTGCCCCCAGTCGCCACGAACCGGTGCTGCCGTCGCAGCGCAGCGACCACGGTCTCAACGTCCCCTTGACCAGTGCCGGAGGCGGGCTCGCCGCCCAGAGCGCGTCGGAGCCCAGCTTCGGCGGTGCTCACACCCCCATCGACGAGGACCGGCCGGCCACGGTCAGCTGGGACCGCGACGCCCGTGACGAGGACGAGCTCATGACCGACGAGCCGGGCCAGGAGCCGGGGGGCGACCGCGTGGCTCCGCCCGCCGAGTCGGTCGGGCCCGGGGGCGGAGCCACGCCCGGCGCAGCACATGCGGAAGTCGGTGACCGCTACACGGTCGACGAGCCGGAGGGCGCGGCGTCGATGACGGACGAACCGGCCGGGGCCGAGGCGGCGGCGGGTGCCGCTGCTGCGACGCGTGCCTCGACGCCGCGGGTCGACGGTGGCGACTCCGACGATGACCCCGTCGAGGCCGAGGGCGACCACCCACTTCGCTGAGGTGACCGTCCGATGTGCGTTCGACACCTCCGGCGGCGCAGAGGTGTCGAACGCACATCACGTCGTGCCTCTGGCACCCCCGGGACGTGAGGGGTGGTGAACGCGGTCTCTCTTTCTGAACACGACGCCGACGCAGTGGCCCCCGACGCCGTCGCGCCACCGCGTGGAGCGGGTCAGCGGCTGACGAGGACGCCCCGGGCCTCGCGCACGGTGACGTCGGTCGCCGGTCCGGGAACGGTGACCGTCGCCGGGATGGGGTTCCACTCCGTGCCGTCAAGACTAAAGTCGGCGCCGAAGGTCGTGTTGACGCGCACGGGGAACGAACCCGGCTCGCGGTAGACGTGGGTGATGTCGCCGTCGGGATACACGCCCCCGGTCGACGTCGTCGGCCCGATTGAGCTGCCGTCGCCGAACGTGTAGGTGAACCCGACGAGCCTGGGGCGGATGCTGACCCGGATGCCGAGGAGCGTGCTCGTGTCGACCTCGCCGGGGGCGAAGCCGTCAGCCGTCCAGTCGACCTTGTAGAACGTCGTGAGGTTGACGAGGGTGGTGTTGCCGGCCGGCTGGCTCGAGACCTGCGGCTTGGACCACGGAGTCCGTTTGAAGGCCTGGACGATGTCGGCCATCGACAGCGTCGGGCGTGCCCCCGGGGCGACGTCAGCAGCGCACGTTGCTCCTTCTGTCACCCACGGCTCGGTCACCTCTCCCGCGACGAGGGTCTGGCGCCAGATCCGCAGGTAGGGCCCGACCATGTCGGGAGGGCAGTCCTTGAGGGCATGCGCGCAGGACGCGTCCTCGCTGATCGTCCCGGGCAGCGACTGGGGGCAGTCGTAGAGGGAGAGGTACTGGTAGACCGGTGCGTTCTCGGGCCGGTCGGGCAGCAAGGCGCCACCGTCGTCACCGGGAAATTTGGGCAATGCAAGCACTTGAGCTCGAGTGAGTCCTGCATAGGCGCCGCCCGTATCTGTTCCGCACTCTCCATTGAAGTAATCCCCGTTGCACTCGTCCGCCACGGCCACCGTGAGGCCAGCCGCCGACAGACACAGGGCGAGACTGGCGACGCCAAGCAGGCGAGCCAAGCTCCTCACTTCTTTGCCGTCTGGAGACGTTGCACTTCCCAGTGCTCGCGAAATGCCAAGCTGATGATGAATGCGCCCTCAGCGTCGGAAGTGGTGTCGACAACGCGATCTTGAGAGTCCAGAATCTTGACCCCCCGTTGCGTCAAGAAAACGTTGACGATGGCGCTATTGGTTGAGAATTTCGACGCGGTCGCCGATGCGATCTTGAGCGAGGCACTCGAATGCCGCCATCGATTGCGCTCAAATTTCTGTGCCGTCTGAAAGTAGGTCTCACAGTTCGCGCACGAGGTCGAGAAGAGCCCGGTGAGCTCTTCAGGAGCGGCGGTAGTGAAGGCCCGGTTCAACTGTTCAACGTAGAACGAAGCGAAAGCTTCGGCGCCCTGCATAGTTTTGGGGCGTGCGGCCTTGGGGATCCTCGCGATCACCGGGTCGACGGTCGCCGCCGAACTCGTCGTCGGAGCGGCTGTGGTCGTCGTTATCGACGTGCTCGTCGTGGGCGGCGGCGCCGTGCTCGAGCTCGACGGTTGCTGGCTGCTCGTGGCCGCCTCGGGAGGTGAGCCGGAGCAGGCCGAGAGGGCGACCGCGGCCGTGGCCGCGACGGCGCACGCCATCGTCATTCGTCGTGAAACGGACATCACTTTCCCCTGATCGTGAACCTGCACGGACGGCGGCCGCAGGGCCACCGCACGAAGTGCTGCCGGAAGGGTGCCACGATCCTGCCGCAGGCGCACCCCCCTGCGCTCCCGTCATCCACAGGTCCACGCCGTCGGCCCGCAGAGCCTCGGCTCCCAACAAGCAGGGCAGCGCGTCGCCAGACCGCCCACCACGGGCACGGTGCGAGGGAGACGGTGGGCCACCTCCCGGCATCCGACGTCGATCACGCCAGCACGAGGCTCACTCGTCGGTGAACGCGCAGAACTCGTTGCCCCAGGGGTCGCTCATCACCGTCCACTGGATGTCGTCGCCGCGTCCGCGCAGCACACGCGCCCCGGCGGCGACGAGCCCCTCGACGGCGTCGCACGTGACGTCGACGTGCACGCGGTTCTTGCCCTGCTTCGCCTCGGGGACCGCCTGGTAGACGAACGACTCGAAGGGCGCACCAGGCACGGGCTCGGCCCAGCTGAAGCCGCGTCCGCTGCGCTGCACCTCCGACCCCAGCAGCCCGCCCCACCACCGCGCGACCTCGTCGGCGGCGTCGTCGTCACCGGTGACGTCCCACACGAGCTCGTAGAGACGCCGCGTCACCGGCTGGTCGCGCGTGAAGACGCAGAAGAGCTGGCCGTCGGGGTCGCGCATCACCGTCCACGGGAGCGAGTCGTCGAGCAGCACGGCTCCCGACGCGACGAAGGGCTCGACCGACTCGGCGTTGACGTCGAGGTGCAGCCGGTTCTTGACCGACGGCGCCTCGGGCACCCGGTTGACCCAGACCGCGGTGTCCCCGTCTGGCGAGCGCAGGCACGCGTCGCCGTCGTCGTGCGGGTGCGCCTCCAGCCCCAGCCTCGGCGCCCAGAAGGCCGCGAGGGCGTGGGCGTCGAGGGAGTCGACACAGAGGTCCTTGTACCGGGCGATGGCCATGCCCGACAGTACCCACCGCGCGTCGGCGGCGGCAGCGCCCGGCCGCGTCACCGGCCCGGCACTGTCGGCGGCCGCGGGCATACTCGCCGCCATGCAGCGCATCGACGGTCGGCTCGTGCTGAGCCCCACCGACCTCACCAAGCACGTGGCGTGCCCGCACGTCACGACGCTCGACCTCGAGGCGCTCCAGGGCGGTCAGCGTCCGTCCACCGGTCCCGACGACGCCCTCAACCTCGTCTTCGCCAAGGGCCTCGAGCACGAGTACGCCTACCTCGCTCAGCTGCGTGCGCAGGGTCTCGTCGTCGAGGACATCGCCGACCTCGACCTGTCGGGCGAGGCTGCCGAGGCGGCGACCGTCGACGCCATGCGGCGAGGTGTCGACGTCGTCTACCAGGCGACCTTCTTCGACGGCCACTGGGTGGGACTGGCCGACTTCCTGCTCAAGGTCGAGCTGCCGCCGGGGGAGTCGAGCGTGTTCGGCGGCTGGCGCTACGACATCGCCGACACGAAGCTCGCCCGCCGCCTCAAGGTGCCCGCCCTGCTGCAGATGGCGACGTACGCAGCGCGGCTCGAGACCCTCCAGGGGATGCCGCCTCGCTGGCTCACCGTCGTCACCGGCGACCGCGAGCGTCACGCGTGGCGCCTCGTCGACGTCGCGCCGTACGCGCGGCGCCGACGGGCCGACCTCGAGGATGCCGTCACCCACCCCCGAGCGACCGAGTCGGCCCGCGTCGAGCACTGCGGCCAATGTCGCTGGAAGGAGCGCTGCGCCCAGGAGTGGGTCGACCGCGACGACCTCATCCAGGTCGCCGGCATGCGGGCCGACCACCGCGCGGCGCTCGTCGACGTCGGCATCCCGACCCTGCGCGCCCTCGCCGAGGCCCCCGACGAACAGGTCGCCCGGGCCCTGTCGACGACGAGCCGACGTCGGCTGCACCTGCAGGCGCGCCTGCAGCTGGCCGAGCGCGAGACGGGTCAGGCGCAGTACGAGCTGCTCCCGCCCGAGCCGCGCCGCGGCCTGCAACTGCTGCCCGAGCCGGATGCCGGTGACGTCTACCTCGACTTCGAGGGGGACCCGTGGGCCGACGGCGGAGCAGGCCGGGAGTACCTCGCCGGCGTGTGGACTCGGGAGGGGGAGTTCACGGCGTTCTGGGCGCACGACTTCGCGCAGGAGGGCCGGCTGACCGCCGACCTCGTCGACTGGCTGACCGACCGCTGGACGCAGCACCCGGCCATGCACGTCTACCACTACGCGCCCTACGAGACGACGGCGCTCAAGCGCCTCGTCGGGCAGCACGCCACGCGCGAGGCCGAGCTCGACCAGCTGCTGCGGCACGAGGTGTTCGTCGACCTCTACGCCGTCGTGCGTCAGGGCGTGCGCATCAGCAAGGGGTCGTACTCGATCAAGAAGCTCGAGGAGTTCTACTGGGGGACAACGCGGTCCGCTGTAGAGGGGGCCGCCGTGACCGACGGGCTGTCGTCCGTCGTCGAGTACGAGCGGTGGCTCGCCGCCCGGGCCGACGACGCGTCCGGCGACCCGTCGACGGCGGCCGACGAGGACGGGATCCTCGAGGCGATCCGTCTGTACAACCGTGAGGACGTGCGTTCCACCCACGCCCTGCACGAGTGGCTCGAGCAGCGGCGCGACGAGCTGGAGCGCGACGGCCAGGTGCTGTCGCGACCCGGCACCGCGCCGGTGAAGGAGATCGGCGACAACGAGCTCGCCGAGATCGACCTCGCCGAGCGACTCGTCGACGCCGACGGCCCCACCGCGCGGCTGCTGGCCGGGCTCGTCGGCTGGCACCGGCGCGAGAAGCGCCCCGAGTGGTGGGACTACTTCCGCTACAAGGACCTCGAGACCGCCGAGCTGGTCGAGGACGCCACCGCCATCGGCGGGCTGGGCGAGCCGGAGGAGGTCGGGCTGGTGCGCCGCTCACGGGTGTGGCGCTACCCCTTCCCGCCGCAGGACTGCAGGGTCTCCATCGGCGGCTACGTCCCCGACGTCGACACGCACGCCAACGTCGGCAAGGTCGTGGCCCTCGACCCCCTCGAGGGGTGGATCGACCTGTCGATGGCCAAGGCGCTCGACCCGCCGCGACCGCGCGGCATCGGCGGCCCCGGTCCGGTGATGGACCAGGTGCTGCGCGAGAGCATCGCCCGCACCGCCGAGCTGGCCCTCGCCGGTGGGTCCAATCTCGCGACCCGTCTGCTCGACCGCGTCGTGCCCGCCGCCGAGTCACTCCGGGTCCGCGACGGGGAGACCCCGGCCGACGTGGTCGTCCGCGTGGGGCGCGTCCTCGACGGCGAGGTGCTCGCGGTGCAGGGTCCGCCCGGGGCCGGCAAGACCTGGGCCGGGTCGGCTCTCATCCGGGCGCTGCTCGACGCCGGGCTCACGGTCGGTGTCACCGCGCAGTCGCACGCCGTCGTGCTCAACCTGCTCGGCGAGGTGGGCCGCCCGGCACTGCACAAGGACGGCAGCCGGGGCGAGAACGCCGACACCGCAACGGGTTCCGGCGGCGCCTCAGGTGTCGAGGGTGACGATGACACCACCCGCGAGGCGCCGCTCATCGACCACACGACCGACAACGCGGAGGTCGTCGACGCCCTCGCGAGCGGTCGCGTCGGCCTCGTCGGCGGTACGGCGTGGCTGTGGTCGCGCGAGGAGATGACGGATGCCGTCGACGTCCTCGTCGTCGACGAGGCCGGGCAGTTCTCGCTCGCCAACGCCGTCGCGGTGGCGCCGGCCGCCCGGTCCCTCGTCCTGCTCGGCGACCCCCAGCAGCTGACCCAGCCGACGAAGGCGGTCCACCCGTACGGCTCCGGGGTCTCGGCCCTCGACCACCTGCGCACGACGGGGGAGGGCCCGACGGAGGAGGTGCACGACGTCGTCCCGTCCGACCGCGGCGTGTTCCTCGACGTCACCCACCGCATGCACCCCGACCTCACCGCCTTCGTGTCCGAGCTCGCCTACGAGGGTCGCCTCCACGCCGCACCCGGTCGCGACCGGCAGCGCGTCGACGCCCCCGGCCCGGTGACCGGCCACGGCCTGCGGTGGGTGCCGGTCACCTCACCGGTCGAGCGCGGGCAGGACAACCCGGAGGAGGCGGAGGTGGTGGCGGCTCTCGTCGACGGGCTGCTCGACGGCACGTGGACCGACGCGGACGGTGACGTCAGTCCGCTGCGCCTCGACGACGTGCTCGTCGTGACCCCCTACAACGCGCAGGTGGCCGCCCTCGTCGCAGCCCTTCCTCCCGGCGCGCGGGTCGGCACCGTCGACAAGTTCCAGGGTCAGCAGGCCGCGGTCGTGGTCTACTCGATGGCCAGCTCGTCGGCGGCTGCCTCGCCCCGCGGGGTGCCGTTCCTCTTCGACCTGCACCGGCTCAACGTCGCCGTGTCGCGGGCCCGGGCGCTCGCCGTCGTCGTCGCCGACCCGGGGCTGCTCGACGCGGGCGTGCACACGCCCGACGAGCTGCGCGCCGTCAACGCGCTGTGCCGGCTCGTCGACGTCGCGACGGAGGTGCGGGTCGACGTCCCCGCCGCCGGCGACGGCGACGCGCGTCACTCGCCGTGGGCGGCGACCTCCCACAGCCGTCCCTCGGCCCGGACGTCCGGCACCGCCGAGCGGATCGAGGTCTGGGCCAGCTCGGGCGCCACCCCGAGGTCGACCGCGTAGCGCAGCGCCACGGCCGGCGCCCGGCTGCTGCCGGTGTGGCAGTGCAGCAGCACCCGCTTGCCCTCCGCCCGGAACTGCCGCAGCGCCGACGACGCGTCGTCGAGCACGAAGTCGAGGTGCGGGTTGGCGTCGGCGTCACCCGCGTCGCCGTTGAACCAGAACTCGATGTGGTCCCGCGGCGACATCCCCTCGGCCGGCACGTCGTCGAGCCCGAGCGGGCAGAGCGAGACGACCGCCTGCACACCGAGCTCGCGAGCGCGGCGCAGGTCGCTGATGCTGCCGAGCAGGATGTCGGGGTCGATGGGGTGCGGCAGGGCGAGGGACGGCACGTCCGGGTCGACCATCGTCGCGACCGACGGCCACTCGCCCGGACGACGGCCGCCGCGCACAGTCGAGACCGCGATCTCGACGAGGTCGTGGGCGCGGTACCCGGGCCAGCCGTGCACCATGCGCCGCCACTGCGTCGGGATCGCCGAAGCGCCGTACCGGGCGCCGAGCAGTGAACCCGCCACGGCCGCGACGGTGTCGGTGTCGTGGCCGGCCCGCACCGCTGCCTGCAGCCCGCGCTGCACGTGCATCGCCGAGCCGTCGCCACGGTCGGTCGTCGTGATCGCGGCCCAGGCCGCCTGCAGCGCCGTCACCGTGAAGCCGTTGTTCTGGAACTGACCCGGGTCCGCGCCGGTCGCCTCCTCGAGCCAGTCGGCCCAGCGCGCGCGGTTGCCGTCCGCGACGAGGTCGAGCCCGGCCGCGAGGTCGAGCGTCCCCTCGGTGACGGCCACGCGGATGGCCTCCGACCACAGCACCGACGAGTCGGACGCGAGATCGTCAGCGTGGGTGAGCCGGGCCACCGCCCGGGCCGCCGCGGCGGTCTTCTCGCGGTCGTCGAGGGCGAAGAGGCCCACGACCGAGGTGCGCATGAGCGCCCCGTTGCCGGCCGTGTGGCCCGTCCGCGCGTGCAGGGCCTCGGCGGACGCGGTGAGCTGCTCGTGCGGGCGGCCCGGCAGCGAGGCGGCGTCGAGCAGCACGGTGCGGGTCTGCAGACCCACGTCGGTGGCACCCCCGGCCAGCCAGGCGACGAAGGCCTCCGCCACGGCATCCAGCCCGTCGGGCCCGGTGAGGTCGAGGCCTGCGGCGGCAGCCGTCGCGACGCACAGCGTCATCTGCGTGTCGTCGCTCCACTCGCCCGGGTCGTAGGGCCCGAGCCCGCCGCCCTTCATGACGGCCTCCCCGACCGGGGGAGCGGCCATCTCGTACGGGACGCCGAGGGCGTCGCCGCAGGCCTCCCCGAGCAGGCATCCCGCTGCACGGTCGACGACGAGCGGGCTGACCGGCACGTGACCTCCTTCGCGCGCCGGCCTCGTACCGGCGTCGTCGCACGACGTGCCACGCGGCGCGTCGAGGCGCAATCTACGGGGTCGGCGGGCGCCGGGGCGCACCAGCGGCACGACGTAGGATGCCGCCGTGCTCCAACCCCTGACCGTCGGGCTGCTCGTCGCCTGCGCCGCGCTCGCCCTGGCGTCGGCCCACCACCTCGTGCGGCGCCTGCTCATCGACAACCTGCTCATCATCATCGCCCTCGTCGTCGAGCTCGGCCTGCTCGTCCAGCTCGTCCTCGGGCTCGGCCGCTCGGGCGCCATCGCCGACGGCGGCGAGCGGGCGACGTTCATCGCCTACCTCTTCACGGTCCTCGTCGTGCCGCCCGCGGCCGTCTTCATCGCCATCAAGGAACGCGGCCGCTGGGCCATGGGCATCATGGTCTCGGGCGCCCTGGTCGTCATGATCCTCGTCGGCCGCCTGCAGCAGGTGTGGAGCCTCAATGTCTGAGCCGGATGCCGGGCCGCACACCGGGCGTGGACCCGGCCGCCTGCTCGTCGCCGTCTACGGCCTGCTCGCCCTCGCGGCCACCGGCCGGTCGATCCTGCAGATCAGCGAGTACTTCGACCGGGCCCCCGTCTCGTACGTCATGTCGGCCCTCGCGGCCGTGATCTACGTCGTCGCGACCGTCGGCCTTGCCCGCGGAGACCGCTCGTCGGTGCGCCTGGCCACCGTCGCGCTCACCGTCGAGCTCGCCGGCGTGCTCGTCGTGGGCGCCCTCTCGTACGCGCTGCCCTCGGCGTTCCCCGACAAGACCGTCTGGTCGCACTTCGGCGCCGGCTACGGCTACGTGCCGCTGCTGCTGCCGGTTCTCGGGCTGTGGTGGATCCGGCACACGCGCCGACGCGCGGCGCTCACCTCCTGACGACCGCGCTCGCCCCCGCCTCCCGACGACCGTGGCCCCGCACGCCGTCGGGTGCGGGTCCGCCCCGCCGATAGGGTGACGGCCATGACCGCCCTGACCTCCCGGACCGGCCCCCTCACCGTGCGGCCCATCACCGCCGACGAGGAGCTCGCGACGCTGCTCGAGGTCGGCGGCAGCTTCCTGCAGACGCCGAGCTGGGCCGCCTCCAAGCCCGACTGGCGGCGGCAGTACCTCGGCTGGTTCGACGCCGAGGGCACCCGCGTCGGTGCGGGCCTCGTGCTCGCCCGCCCCGTGCCGCGTACCCGCCGCTCCTTCGCGTACCTGCCGGAGGGGCCGGGCCTGCCGTGGGACGAGGTGGCGAAGGACCCGGCCGCCTGGTTCGACCCGCTGACCGACTGGGCCCGCGGCGCGGGCGCCTTCGCCCTGCGCGTCGGCTGCCCGGTCACGTCGCGGACGTGGGCGCCCGACGTCGTCAAGAAGCAGATTGGCGAGGGCGGGCTGCTGTCGTTCACGAGCCTGCCGCCGGCGTTCGACAACCCGTCGGCCCGGGCGCTCGAGACCTACCTCGACGGCGCCGGCTGGACGCCGATCGGCTGGGGCACGAGCAATGCCGTCGGCCAGCCCCGCTTCCTGTGCATCGTCGACCTCGAGGGCCGCGACGCGCCCACGGTGCTGCGCTCGATGAACCAGCAGTGGCGGCGCAACATCAAGAAGGCGGAGAAGGCCGGGGTCGAGGTGGTCGTCCGAGGCCTCGAGGGCCTCGACGCCTTCTACGAGCAGTACACCGAGTCGGCCCACCGCGACGGCTTCTTCCCCCGGCCGAAGTTCTACTTCGAGCGGATCATGAAGGCGTTCGCCGCTGACCCCCGCGTCGACGCGTCCTTCTACGAGGCCAACGTCGCCGGTGACGTGCTCGCGTCCGCGCTCATGATCCGTGTGGGCCCGACGTTCTCCTACCTCTACGGTGGCTCGACGAGCCGCAACCGCGACGCGCGCGCCTCGAACGCTCTGCAGTGGAAGGCGATCCGTGACGCCATCGACCTCGGCTGCACGGCCTACGACTTCCGCGGCTTCAACACCTCGCTCGGCGCCACCTCGCCGCTGACCGGCCTGCTGCTCTTCAAGCTCGGGGCCGGCGCCGACGTCGTCGAGAAGGTCGGCGAACGTGAGCTCGTCGTGAATCGCTTCTGGCACAAGGCGTTCGAGGCCGCGATGCAGGGCCGCACCCTGCTGACGACGTGGCGCAAGCGCGGTCAGCCGCAGTCCACCGAGGCCGAGGTCTGAGCCTCAGGTGCGCCGCACGTCGTAGTACGGGCTGAGGTAGCAGGTGACGTAGCCCTGCCCCTGCTGCGACATGACGACCACCCCGTCGACGAGCACCCGACAGGTGACGTCTCCGCGGGAGCCCGCGCTGTCGTAGGGCACGCGCACCCGCAGGCTGTAGTAGTCGCTGCTCGTCGCCCGGCCCGGCACGGGCACCTCGATGGCCAGCGGCCTGGTCTGCGCCGGGTACTCGAAGCGCTGGCGCGCCGCGTCGCTGAGCGACACCTCGATGGGCTGGCCCCCGGCCGCCCGCGCCTCGAAGCGGATCACCTTGGCGCCCGGGGTGATCGCCGTCACCGGCACACTCGGCGCGGGCAGCAGCGTCGGTCGCCCGGAGAGCGCACCACCGACGCTCGGGCGCGCCCGCGTCGTCGCGGACGCCCCGCGTCGGCCCGGTGACGTGGGCACGACCGGACGCGCCGTCACGGTCAGGCGGTCGGATGCCGTCGGGGCGGGGGTCGCGCTCGGCGCTCGCGTCGTCGACGGGGTGGCCTGGGGGTCGACCGGGGCGGGTAGAGCCGGCCGCGCCACCGGGTCGTCGATGGCTTCCGTGGCCGGCCGGGCGAGGCTGACGACGAGCCAGACGAGCAGCGGCACGACGACCAGGGCGGCCGCCAGGGCCAGCTGCCAGGGGCGGACCGTCACCCCGGGGGTGGCACCGGGCGGCGTGACGAAGCCCCCGGCATCCGCGCTGGTGGCCGACCTGCCCGTGGTCGCCGACGCGACCGGGCTCGGGACCGACGGCGTCGAGCGCTCGGGCACCCACGTCGGGGAGGGCGGGCCGACCGGCGGACCACCCGGAGTCACCGCGTCGTCGGGCGGCAGGTCGTCGGGGACCGGAGTGTCGTCGGGGACGGACCCTCCGGGCGGCACGGTCACGGGTTGCTGCGCGAGGTCGGCAGGGCGGTGGAGGTGACGTCGCAGCTGACCCGCGTCGTGCCGACCGCGTAGGCGACGAGGACGTCGCCGGCCCAGGCCGAGCACGTCATCGTGCCGTCGCCCTCGTAGTCGGAGGCCGACACCGAGAGGTAGCGCGAGCGCGTGTTGTCGACCGGGAGGGAGACGGCGTAGGGGAGGGTCTGCTTCTCGAGCGTCTGGCTGCCACCGTCGGCGCCGTTGTAGAGCCGGACGTCGGCCACCCGCCCGGCGCCCTGGATCTCGAAGCGCACCGACGACACGTTCGCGCTGAGCCGCGGCACCGGCGTCGGGGTGACGGGCAACGACGTGTTCGGCACGACGGAGGGACGGGTCCGCGAGCCCGAGGGGCCGTCGTCGTCGCCCGACCGGCTGACGAGCACCCCGGTGACGGCGGCGAAGACGACGACCGGGATGAGGAGCACGGCGAGGACGAGCGCGATCATCTTGCCGCCGCTCGGGCGACACCCGGACGGGGCGGTGGGAGGGGCCCAGCCGGGTCGGGGCGGGCCCACGGGCCGGCCGTCCGGACCGGTCACCCCGCCCGTCTGCGGCTCGTACCGGTAGCCGCCCTGGTCTCCCGCCCCCCACGGCGAGGTGGTGCCGCCCGAGGGCGGCCCCTGAGGTGCGGACTGAGGTGCGGACTGTGGTGCGGCCTGTGGTGCGGACTGAGGTGAGGGCTGGGGTCCGGCGGGCGTCCAGCTCGGCGACCACGACGGTCCGGCGGCCTGCGGGGCCGGGGGGACGCCGGGCGTGCCCGTCGTGCCCGTGTCGCCAATGTCGCCGGCCTCCTCCGGGAAGCTCACGTGGTCGTCGTCGGTCGGGTCGGGCACGTCGGCGGGCTCGTAGCCCGGCGCGAGCGGGTCGGGACGGAACGGCGGGATGTCGGACACGATGATGCTCCCCTGGTCGTGTGTTCGGCGCGGTCCAATGTAGCGGCGCGCCTCTGAGCCGCGTCGCGACCGTACGGTTCCCGTCCCCGGCCGGCGAGGGCCTCAGCGTGCCCGCGACAACGGGACCGTGCACGTGACGGCCAGCAGCTCACCCGGCCCGTCGCTCACCGCCGCGGTCTGCAGCGACACCAGCGCCCCGTCGACCCGCACCTGGCACTGCAGGACGTCGCCGGCCGACAGGCCCGCCCACTGCGAGACGTCCACCCGCGCGGTGACCGAGCCCTGCGACCGGGTCAGCGTCGCGGGCTCGGAGGCGCTGCCGACCCGCTCCGTGTACGGCAGCGTGACCTGCTGGGTCCGCCGCTGGCCCCCCTCCATGACCTCGATGTCCACCGGGGTGGCCGCGACGCTGCCCTCCGCCACGATCACGGTGCTGATCGAGGCGCCGGACGAGGGGACCGCCCCCACGACGGTGGCCGGGTCGACGACGGTCGGCCGACCGGTGCCGTCGTCGACCGACGCCCCGCCCATCGTCCGGGCCAGCCCTCGGCACTCCGGGCTGTCCTGGACGATGTTGCCCGACGCGTCGGCGTCGCACTGCACGTCGCCCATCCCGGCCCCGCCCCCGTACGCGCCGTGGTCGGTGCCGGAGTTCCCCCCGGTGCACATGCCCAGCGCCACGAACGCGCCGGCCGCCCACCACCAGCCCCGACGCGCCGACGAGCGGTGCCGCCGCGCGGTCTGCCACGACGGGCCCTTCACCGGGTCGCCGGGGCGGGGCGCCCACGCCGACGGAGGCAGCTGCGGGGGCTCGCGCTCGTCGGAGAACGCCCGGTGCCGGTCGCTCTGCGGTACCTCGTCGTCGGGCACGGCGTCCTCCTGGTGGGTGCCCGGGCTGCCTGCCCGGGCCACCGCTTCGAGGCGCCCGACGGCGCCGGCGTTCCCGTGGCGCGACGATATCCGTTCGGACCCGGCGCCGGGCCGACCTATCCTTGACGATCATGTCCGACACGCGCCCCGCCACGGGCCCCGAGGCACCCTCGGCCCCGCGCCCCCGGCGTCGCGGCGGGCGCCGTCGCCCCCGCGCCACGGACGGCGGTCCGCAGGGCGACCGCACCACGCCGGATGCCGGTCGGCCCGGCCCCGACGCCCGCACCCCGGGTGCCGCCCGGCCCGCATCGGATCGCCCCCGCCGCGACCGTCGCCCCGACCCCTCGCCCGAGCAGCGCGAGGCCCGTCGGGCGGCCCGGGCGGCGACGGTCCCGCCCATCACGTATCCCGAGCACCTGCCGGTCGTCGAGCGCCGCGACGACATCGCCGCCGCCATCCGCGACCACCAGGTCGTCGTCGTCGCCGGCGAGACGGGCTCGGGCAAGACGACGCAGCTGCCGAAGATCTGCCTCGAGCTCGGCCGCGGCCAGGGCGGCCAGATCGGGCACACGCAGCCCCGCCGCATCGCCGCCCGGGCCGTGGCCGAGCGCCTGGCCGACGAGCTCGACGTCGAGCTGGGCGGGGCCGTCGGCTACCAGGTCCGCTTCACCGACCACGCCACCCGCGACACCCTCGTCAAGGTCATGACCGACGGCATCCTGCTCGCCGAGATGCAGCGTGACCGCGACCTGCGCCGCTACGACACGATCATCATCGACGAGGCCCACGAGCGCAGCCTCAACATCGACTTCATCCTCGGCTACCTCAAGCAGCTGCTCCCGCGCCGCCCCGACCTCAAGGTCGTCATCACGTCGGCCACCATCGACCCCGAGAAGTTCGCGCGGCACTTCGCCGACCCGGTGACGGGGGAGCCGGCGCCGGTCATCGAGGTGTCGGGCCGCACCTTCCCCGTCGAGGTGCGCTACCGCCCCCTCGTCGACCCCGACCGGCCCGACGCCGAGGAGCGCGACCTCGTGCAGGGGGTCGTCGACGCCGTCGAGGAGCTGTGGACCGAGCGGCACACCGGAAGCAGCAGCGACATCCTCGTCTTCTTCTCCGGCGAGCGGGAGATCCGTGACGCCGCCGACGCCCTCAACGGGCTCAAGCTGCCGGTCACCGAGGTCGTCCCCCTCTACGGGCGGCTGTCGGCGGCCGAGCAGCACCGGGTCTTCTCACGGCACACGGGCCGGCGGATCGTGCTGGCGACGAACGTCGCCGAGACCTCGCTCACCGTCCCCGGCATCCGCTACGTCGTCGACACGGGGACCGCGCGCATCAGCCGCTACAGCCAGCGCACCAAGGTGCAGCGGCTGCCGATCGAGCCGATCAGCCAGGCGTCGGCGAACCAGCGCAGCGGTCGGTGCGGCCGCCTCGCCGACGGCATCGCCGTGCGCCTCTACAGCGAGGACGACTACGACAGCCGCCCCGAGTTCACCGACCCCGAGATCCTGCGCACCAACCTCGCCTCGGTCATCCTGCAGATGACGAGCCTCGGCCTGGGCGACATCGCGCGCTTCCCGTTCGTGGACCCGCCCGACGGCCGCCAGATCGCCGACGGCGTGCGCCTGCTCGAGGAGCTGCAGGCCTTCGCCCCCGACGACGAGGAGGATGCCGGCCGCCCGGCCCCCGCGGGTCGGCGCCGACGCCCGGGCCGCCGCCTCACCCCCCTCGGTCGCACCATCGCGACCCTGCCCATCGACCCCCGCCACGCCCGCATGGTCATCGAGGCCGACCGCCGCGGCGTGCTGCGCGAGGTGCTCGTCATCGTCGCGGCGCTGTCGATCCAGGACCCGCGCGAGCGGCCGCAGGAGAAGCAGGAGCTCGCCAACGCCGCGCACAAGCGCTTCGCCGACGAGACGAGCGACTTCCTCACGTGGCTCAACCTCTGGGCCTACCTCAAGGAGCAGCAGAAGGCCCTGAGCGGCAGCGCGTTCCGGCGGCTGTGCAAGAACGAGTTCCTCAACTACCTCCGGGTGCGCGAGTGGCAGGACCTCCACTCGCAGGTGCGCCAGGCGGCCAAGTCCGCCGGTCTCGAGGTCGCCCGCGGCAGCGCGCGCACCGACGGTGACACGACGCCGGCGACCGACACGGAGGAGCCGGGGGCCGAGGGCGCCGCGACCGGTCGCGACGCGCACGGGAGCGTCGACGCGGATGCCGTTCACCAGAGCCTGCTCGCGGGTCTCCTCTCGCACGTCGGCGTGCGCGACGAGCAGAAGCGCGAGTACGCCGGGGCCCGCGGCGCCCGCTTCGGCATCAGCCCCGGCTCGGCGCTGTTCCGCAAGCAGCCCCAGTTCGTCATGGCCGAGGAGCTCGTCGAGACCTCGCGGCTCTGGGCCCGCATCAACGCCCGCATCGACCCGGTGTGGGCCGAGCAGCTGGGCGCGCACCTCGTCAAGCGGCAGTACTCCGAGCCCCGCTGGTCTGGCCGGCGCGGCTCGGCCGTCGCCACCGAGCGCGTCACCCTCTTCGGGGTGCCGCTCGTCGTCGGTCGCCTCGTCGGCCTCGGTGGCATCGACCCCGAGCTCGCCCGCGACCTGTTCATCCGGCACGCGCTCGTCGAGGGCGACTGGCACACCGAGCACGCCTTCCTGCGCGCCAACGCCGAGCTCGTCGAGCGGCTCGGCGAGCTGGAGGCCCGCACCCGCCGCCGTGACCTCGTCGTCGACGACAACACACTGGTCTCGTTCTACGACAAGCGGATCCCGGCCGAGGTCGTCAGCGGCCGGCACTTCGACTCGTGGTGGAAGAGCGTGCGCCGGCGCACGCCCGACCTGCTCACCTTCACCGAGGACCTGCTGCTGCGCGACGCCGCGGGCGAGCTGGCCACTGCCGACCACCCGACGACGTGGCGCCAGGGCGAGCTCGAGCTGCCCGTCACGTACCGCTTCGAGCCGGGGGCGCCCGACGACGGCGTGACGGTGCACATCCCCGTCGACCGGCTCAACCAGGTGACGCCCGCCGGCTTCGAGTGGCAGGTGCCGGGGTTCCGCGAGGAGCTGGTCACCGGCCTCATCCGCTCGCTGCCCAAGGGGCTCCGGCGCCACCTCGTGCCCGCCCCCGACGTCGCCCGCCGCGTGCTGCCGCTGCTCGACCCGGCATCCGGGCCGCTCGCCCCGGCGCTCGCGACCGCGCTCACCCGCCACGGCGGCGTGCCCGTCGCCGCCCACGACGTCGACTGGGAGCGCGTGCCCGGCCACCTGCGGGTCACCTTCAGCGTCGACGGCCCCGACGGCCGGCCGGTCGCGACCGGCAAGGACCTCGAGGCGGTGCGCGACGCCGCAGCCCCGCAGCTGCGGCGGCAGGTCAGCCGGGCCGGCGCCGAGATCGAGCGCGCCGGCCTGACCGCCTTCCCCGACGAGGGCGTGCCCGGGACGTTCGAGAGCACCTCGGGGGTGCGCGGGTACCCGGCCCTCGTCGACACCGGGCGGGCGGTCGACCTGCGGGTGCTGCCGACCGAGGCGGAGGCCGACGCGGCCCACCGGCTCGGCGTGCGCCGCCTGCTGCTGCTCGGCATCACCCCGCCGTGGAAGCAGGTGCTCGCCCGCCTCACCAACACCCAGAAGCTCGCGCTCGGCCACAACCCGCACGGGAGCGTCCCCGCGCTGCTCGACGACTGCCTCGCGGCCGCCGTCGACTCCATTCGCGACGAGGCCGCCGCGCCGACCGGTGGCACGGGCCCGGATGCCGGGGTGGCCCGGGCCGTGCGCACCCGCGAGGACTTCGAGTGGGTGCTGTCGGCCGTGCGCACCCACACGACGGCGCGGGTCGTGCAGGTCGTCGGTCTCGTCGAGCCCGTGCTGGCCCGCCACCTCGGCCTCACCAACCGCCTCGTCGAGCTCGACCGGTCGAGCAGCAGCGCCCTCCGGCCGGTGCTCGCCGACGTGCGCGCCCAGCTCGCCGGGCTCATCCGGCCGGGGTTCGTCGCCGCCACCGGCGTGGCGCGGCTGCCCGACCTCGACCGGTACCTGCGCGGCATCGCCCACCGGCTCGACCGGGCCCCGGCCGCCCTCGCCCGCGACGCGCAGGCCCTCGAGCAGGTCGACCTCGTGGAGGGCCGCTACGCCGACCTGCTCGAGTCGCTGCGACCCGCCCAGCGCGGCTCGGCCGCCGTCGTCGACATCGGCTGGATGATCGAGGAGCTGCGGGTCTCGCTGTTCGCCCAGCCGGTCGGCACCGCCCGGAGCGTGTCGCCGCAGCGCATCCTCAAGGCCATCACCAAGGCGGCGGCCGACGCCGCCTGACCGGCCGGCATCCCTCTGTGGCCCCGCGCGAACGCGGGGAATGGTGCCCGGGGCCCGGACGTTGGACCCGACACGCAGGACGACGAAAGGCCACTCCCGTGCAGGACCCCACCGACCTCTTCCGGTTCGAGACCGACACCGCCCCCGACGGGGCGCCCTCGTCCATCGCCGACCTCCGGGCGTCGGTGCTGGTCGTGGCCCTCGGCGGCTTCATCGACGCCGGCAACACGCAGAAGCTCGTCTCCGAGCACCTGCTCGCGACCCACGAGTCGCGCGTCATCGCCTCCTTCGACGTCGACCAGGTGCTCGACTACCGCGGTCGCCGACCGGTCATGACCTTCGACCGCGACCACTGGAGCAGCTACGACGACCCGAGCCTGCTGCTGCACCGCGTGCTCGACAAGGAGGGGACGCCGTTCCTGCTCCTCGTCGGCCCGGAGCCCGACTACCAGTGGGCCCGCATGGTCGAGGCCACGACGACCCTCGTCGGCGCCCTCGGCGTCGACCTCACGGTCAACCTCCACGGCATCCCCATGGCGGTGCCGCACACGCGCCCGCTCGGCGTGACCGCCCACGGCACGTCGCCGCGGCTCGTCACCGCCAACGACCACGCCTTCGGCACCGTGCAGGTGCCCGGCAGCTTCTCGTCGCTGCTCGAGTACCGCCTCGGCGAGGCCGGTCGCGACGCCATCGGCTTCGCGGTGCACGTGCCGCACTACCTCGGCCAGACCGAGTTCGCCGACGCCGCGCTGCTCGGGCTCGAGCGCATCTCGGCGGCCACCGGGCTCTCGCTCGACCTCACGGCGCTCGCCGCGACGGCCGGCCTCAACCGGGCCGAGATCGCCCGGCAGATGCAGGAGTCCGACGAGATCACCGCCGTCGTGCACGCTCTGGAGCAGCAGTACGACACGTTCGTCGAGGGGCGCAAGCAGCGCAACCTGCTCGCCACCGACCTGTCCGAGCTGCCGTCCGCCGACGAGATCGGCGCCGAGCTCGAGGCCTTCCTCAAGGACGTCACCGACGAGTGACCCACTGAGGCCACTGAGGCCACTGACGCGACGCACGGGGTGGGGACGCCGGCTTGCCGGGTCCTCACCCCTTCGCGTCGCTCCAGCGGCCGACCACCGAGGTGTCGGTGACGAAGCGGACGGCGTCGGTGCCCGCCCACCGACGGGCGGCGTCGTCGAGGCAGCGCGCGACCAGGGCCACGGTCTCGTCGGCGCGGGCGACCGGCACGTGCACGAGCAGCTCGTCGTGCAGGCACAGCACGATGCGGCCCCCGACGGGGCCGAGGGAGGCCCGCACGGTGGCCGCCCACGCCTTGAACAGCTCGGCCGCCGAGCCCTGGATCACCGCGTTGCGCGCGTAGCGGCCGCGGGCGGCGTCGTGCGCGGCGCGGGCGGCGCCGTCCTCCCCGGCGCTCGCGCGGCCGCCGTCGGTCGTCTCGGTGGCCCGGATGCCGGGAGCGTCCTCGTCGGCCCCCGCCCCCTCCCCGAGGGGCGGGCCCGCGGCCCCGAGCCGGATGAGGCGCCCGCCCCAGGTGCGCAACGGCCGGCGGGCCACCCCGTCGGCGTACGCGCGGTCGAGCAGGCCCATGGCCACCGGGTAGCGCCGCTCGAGGTCGCCCAGCGCCTGACCGGCAGCTCCGGAACGCTGCCCGTACATGGCGGCGAGCACCGCTATCTTGGCCTTGGCGCGCTCGGTGCCGAGCTCGGCCGCGACGGGGGCGTAGAGGTCGTCGGCACGGGTGGCGGCGGCGAAGGAGCGGTCGCCGCTGACGACCGCGAGCACCCGTGGCTCGACCTGGCCGAGGTCGGCCCGGACGAGGACGTGCCCCGGCTCGGCGGCGACGGCCGGGCGCAGGCTGGCGGGCAGGTTGTGCAGGCCGTTCTGGGCGGTCATGCGCCCGGCCGCCCCGTCGCAGGCCGACCACGCGCCGCGCAGCCGGTCGTCGGGGCCGACGTGCGAGTCGAGCCACCGGTACCCGTACGTCGTGGCGATGCGCTCGTCGGCCCGCCACCGCAGCAGCGCCTCGACGAGCGGGACCGACGCGCGGTAGGGCTCGAGCACCCAGGCGCGGGTGTTGGGCACATCGACCCCGGCCGCGGCGAGCAGCGCCTTGACCTGTGCCGGGTTGCGCAGGTCGGTCTGCTCACGACCCGGCGGGGCGTGGCGCAGCACGAGGGCGTCGCGCTCGGCCCGGATGCGGGCGGCGTCGCGCTCGTCGCTCGCGCGCGGGCCCGCCGCGTCGGCGATGAGGCTCACGGCGGTCGCGCGGTCGATCGGCAGCCCGTCGCGCTCGAGCTCGAGGCAGAGCACCGCCGCGGCCGACTCCGACCAGACGACGCGCTCGAGGCGGGCCGCGGTGTCGGGGTCGCCGGCGAGCGAGGCGACGGACCGCGCCTGGTCGTCGCGGCACCGCAGGGCCAGTCCGGCCAGCTCGCGCAGCCGCGTCGGCCGGCCCGGGTCGCCCGCCCACGCCCCGAGGGCGTCGGCCCGCAGGTGCCCGGCGCCGTCGACGAGGGCCGGGTCGTCGGGCACGTCGAAGAGGTCGGCGTCGAAACCGCGCCGGTGCGCCCGGGCCCGCGGGACGGCATCCTCGTCGAGCCCTCGGCAGGCGGCCCAGACGTGCCCGGGCGTCGCCGCCCACCCGCCGTGCAGCAGGCGGTGGGCCTCGGCGAGGTCCCAGCAGCGACCGACGGCTACTCCCGCGTCGACGACGTCGCGCAGGCCGGATGCCGCGGACCACACCACCCAGCGTGGGCCCCGGCGGCGCTCGAGGTCGGTGACGAGGGCCGGCAGGTGTTCGCGGGGGACGAGCTCGTCGACCCCCTCACCGAGGGCGTGGGCCGACGCTCCGGCGACGACGAGCACGACGGGGAAGCCGACGGGGGAGCCGACGGGGGAGCCGCCGGGGGAGCCGCCGGGGGAGCCGGTGGCGCGGGTATCGCTGTCAGGCAAGGCAGCCCGTGATCCGGTCGAGGGCCTCGCGGAGGATCTCGGGCGACGTGGCGAAGTTGAGCCGGGCGTGACCGGCGCCGCCCGCCCCGAACGTCGTGCCCTCGGACAGGGCGACCCGCGCCCGCTCGCGCAGGGCGGCGGCGGGCTCGTCGCCGAGGCGGGTGGCGCGCAGGTCGAGCCACGCGAGGTAGGTCGCCTCGGGCGGCTGCGCCGTGACACCCGGGAGGGACGCGACGGCCTCGACGAGGGTCGCGCGGTTGGCGGCCAGCTCGCCGAGCAGCCGGTCGAGCCACTCGTCGCCCTCGGCCCAGGCGGCGGCCTGCGCGATGGTGGCGAGGTGGCTGGCGCCGTAGGTGACGTAGGGGTGGATGCGGCGCAGGTCGTCGACGGCGGCCGCTCCGGCGACGACGAGGCCGGCCTTGAGGCCGGCGAGGTTGTAGGTCTTGCCGGCCGAGGTCACGGTGAAGTGGCCATCGGCGCCCGGCACCGTCAGCCAGGGCGTGAACCGCACACCGTCGAGCGTGAGCGGGGCGTGGATCTCGTCGCTGACGACCCGCACCCCGAACTCGTTCGCGGCCTCGGCGAGGGCCGCGAGCTCGGCCGCGGTGGGGACGTGCCCGGTCGGGTTGTGCGGGTTGCAGAGGAGGTAGGCGACGCCGGCGCCGGGACCACCGGCGCGGGCGAGGTCGGCGAACACCGCCCGCAGGGCGTCGACGTCGAGGCGGCCGTCGCGCAGCGGGGCCTCGACGACGCGCCGTCCGGCGGCCGCGACGACGTCGTGGAAGGCGTTGTAGACGGGCGAGCTGACGACGACGGGCCCGCCCGGGGCGGTGAGCAGCCGCAGCAGCGTCGTGATGCCGGTGAGGACGTCGGCGACCGGCACGGTCGCCTCGGGGTCGGGCTGCCAGCCCCAGCGACGGTCGGCGAAGGCGGTGAACGCCTCGACGTAAGGCGCGGTCCAGGCGTAGCCCGTGTCACCGCGCGACACGGCATCCGACACGGCGGTGACGACGGCCGGGCACGGGCGCACGTCCATCTCGGCGATGAACAGCGGCAGGACGTCAGGCCCGAAGGCGCGCCACTTGACGCTCGTGCGGCTGCTCCGCAGCTCGTCGGTGGGCACCCCGAGGATCGCGTCGGCCATGGCCCGAGCCTAGGGACCGGGTACGACGGCCGGGCAGGCGGTGACGGCGGCGGCCGCGGGACCGGGGGGTTCCGTGGTCACGACCGGACCCGCCGAGGGGGGCCACCACCGCATACGGTGGCCCCGAGGCAGGCGGCCGCACGGCCGCGCCACCAGCCCTGGGAGGACGTTGTGGGGATCTTCGGGATCGACAAGGACGAGGCGCAGAGGAAGGCCGACGAGACGGCGGCGGCGCTGCGCGAGAACGACACCAGCGCGCTCGCCCGGGCGCGCCAGCCCCAGGAGGGCGGGCTCGCCGGCACCGCGACGCGTCTCGTCGAGCGCCTGCTCGACATCGGCATCGACGGCCGTGGACCCTTCGACTCCGCGCACGAGGTGGCGACCAAGGCCTTCGAACAGACCCACGGCGACGTCGAGAAGGCGATCGACGTCGTGCGGCGCAGCCACCGCCAGCTCGGCGGGGCGGGCGGCTTCGTCACCGGCCTCGGCGGGTTCTTCCTGCTGCCGGTCTCCCTGCCCGCCAACGTGCTCGGCTTCTACCTGCTCGGCACCCGCATGACGGCGGCGACGGCCAAGCTGCGCGGCTACGACATCGACCAGCCCGAGATCCGCTCGGCGGTGCTGCTGACCCTCGCCGGGGCCGACAGCGACGACCTGCTCAAGAAGGCCGGCCTCACCGCGGCCGGCGGCAAGATGACCTCGCTCGCCACGAGCCGGCTGCCCGCGCCCGCTCTCATGGTGCTCAACAAGGCGGTGGGCTTCCGCCTGCTCGCGCGCGTCGGCGCCGGCACCTTCGCGAAGCTCGGTCGGGCCGTGCCCGTCGTCGGCGGCGTCGCCGGTGGCGTCGTCGACGCGTACATGCTCGGCGGCATCGCCAAGCAGGCCGTGAAGGAGTTCCCCCCGGTCGCGACGTACGGCGGGGCGGGCTCCTGAGCCGTCGACGGCGCGCCGGCGCAACCTCCCGCCTCAAGACGACGGCCGCCGTGCTGGCGGTCGTCCGGGCGGCGAGCCGACCCGGCGGGCCGGCGCTGGGGGAGCGGGCCCTGGCCGTCCCCCGCCTCGTGCGGGCGACGCTCGACGGCTCGTACGCGGGCACGACGCTCGGCCGGCTCGGCCTCGTCGCCGCCGCGGCCGCGTACGTCGCCTCCCCGGTCGACCTCCTGCCCGAGTCGGTGCTGCCGGTCGTCGGCCTCGCCGACGACGCGGTGGTGCTGACCTGGGCCGCGCGGGCGTTCGTCGACGAGACCGACCGCTTCCTCGCGTGGGAGGCGGGACAGGGCCACCGGCCGCCGCCCCCCTCGGGGCGGCCGGGTGCGCCCGCAGGGCGGTTCGGGCGTGCGGACGGCGGGAGGTGGCCGTCGTCGGATGCCGGTGACGCTCCCGGGGCCCAGTGGCGCGGACCGGGCGGTCTGCGCGTGCCGGGCGGGCCGCGCGTCGTGAAGGCGGCCGGCGGCGCCGCGCTCGAGGCCGTGCGCCGCCGCCTGGAGCGCTGACCGGGGCGTCCTGCGTCGTCCACACCTCCCTCTGCGGGGGAGCGGTCGGTCGGCGTCGTCCACAGGCGCGCGAACGGGCCGACCTGAGGCGGATGCCGGGCGCCACCGTGGGCGCATGTCCACCGTCTCCGTGTCCGGGCCGGCCCAGCTGCTGGCGGTCATCCCCTACCACCTCGGCTTCCAGCCGCTGCGCAGCGTCGTCGTCGTCGCCCTGCGCGGAACCCAGGTCGACCTCGTCGCGCGGGTCGACATCCCCGCCCCGGGCGCCCGCGAGGCGGTCGTCTCGCACCTCATGGGTCCGGTGCGGCGCGAGTCGCCGACGACCATCGCGCTCATCGGCTACGAGTCGGACGTCGGCGAGTCGATGGGCCTGCTCGACGCCTTCGCCGTCGCCGTGAGCCGGGCGGGCCTGCACCGGTTGGGCACGTTCGTCGTGCGCGGCGACCGGTGGTTCGGGGTGGGGTGCGACTGCTGCCCGGCGGAGGGCAGGCCGATGCTGCGCGACGCCGACGTGCCCGCCATCGCCACGTACGTCGGCACGGGGCACGCCGTCCTCTCCGGGCGGGAGGCGCTCGGCACGGCGCTGACGCC
Organism: Terracoccus luteus; assembly: GCF_003635045.1. NCBI lineage: Bacteria > Bacillati > Actinomycetota > Actinomycetes > Micrococcales > Intrasporangiaceae > Terracoccus > Terracoccus luteus. The sequence goes on from NZ_RBXT01000001.1 coordinate 606,514, forward strand.
CCTGGCCCCCGGCGACCCCGGTCACGACGCGGTCGCCCTCGCCGTCGACGACTGGCGAGGCCGGTGGGAGAACGCCACACAGCTCGCTCGTCGCGGGGCGCCGGCGCCCACGTGGCTCGGTGGGCCTGATGCCTCGGCGGTGCCCCGCGACGACGGGGTCGCGCGCCGGGTCGCACCCAGCGCCTGGAGGGGGTGGCCGACCGGTGGGTCGTTGCGGGCCGAGTTCGAGGCGCTGCTCGCTGACGGTGCCGGTGACGGGGCCGGCGGGTGGCCACCCTTCGTGCCCCTCGGAGACGACGAGCTGGCCGGCCTCACCGAGGACGAGGCGGACGCCCTGAGAGGTCATGCCTTCGACGCCTGGCTCGACGAGGTGGTCGAGGTGGAGCCCTTCGGTGGGCCGGGGTCCGAGGGGGAGCACGGGGACGATGTGAGCGGCTGGCTCCTCGGGTGGTCCGGCGGCCCGGCCCCCGTTGTGGCGCCGGCGTCGGCGACGCCGGCGACGTCCGACGGGGGAGACCCGACCGCGCGCCACCACCTCCTCGACCAGTCGCTGCGCGCGTGGGGCGCCGTGCTGAGGGGCGAGCTCGACGAGCCGGTGCTCGAGACCTCCCTGCCCGCGATCGTCGGCCCGTTGCGCGACGCGACCATCCGCGACGCCCTCATCGTCGCGACCTGCCCCGGCGGCCCCATGACCCGCGACTGCGTCGACGAGCGGCTGCTCGAGCACGTCGAGTTCCACCTGCCTCCGGCTGTCCGACGGGACGCCGGAGGTCTCGGTCGAGGTGGTGAGCCGGGTGGGCCGGGGCTGCCCGGCGGTCTGGACGGGCTCGAGGGGCAGCGGTCGCCCGTCGTCCCGCACGCCATGCTCGCCCGGCTCGAGGCCGTGGTGCGAGCGACGCCGGAGGCCCACGTCGCGCCCCTCCTCTCGGTGTACGCGTCGTTGGCCTGGTGGTCGGGTGACGGCGCGCGGGCGGCCGTCGCGGTGGAGCACGCCCTGCGCGTCGAGCCCGACCACTACCTCTGCACCCTCCTCGCTCAGGCCCTCGAGTTCGGGCTGCGACCGCAGGCGCGCTCGGCCTGAGACCGGCCGCGTTGGCGGTCCCGGTCGGCCTCGCGTCCGGCCCCGCGCGCGGTCCACCCCGTGGACCGACCCGTCGTGCCGGGTCGCCGCCTCCCGTACGATCGATACAGGTCATGAGTGTCAGCGACAAGCCCCGGCTCGCTGGCCGGCAACCCTCCTTCGCGGTGGGGTGCCCCGGGTGAGGACCGGGCCACGCCCGACCGGCGTGCGCAAGCGCGAGCGTGAAGGAGCACCCTCCATGACCGTCACCCATCGACGGCGACCCGCCGGGCGGCATCCCGTCCCGCCCCGGCGACGGGCCGAGGCCACCGCGGCGGTGGACGGCCCACCGGAGCCCGCCTCGACCACCCCCTCGACCGTGGCCGCGGGCGCCGCGTGGCGCGAGGGAGACCCCGTCGGTCACCGCACCTTCGTCGACATCGGTGACCTCCAGCTCGAGTCCGGCCACGTCCTGCCCGGGGTACGCATCGCCGTCGAGACGTGGGGCACCCTCGCCCCGAGCCGCGACAACGTCGTGCTCGTCGAGCACGCGCTCACCGGGGACAGCCACGTCGTCGGTGACGCGGGGGACGGTCACCCGTCGCCCGGCTGGTGGGACGACCTCGTCGGCGCCGACGCCCCCGTCGACCCCGACCGCTGGTTCGTCGTCGCCACCAACGTGCTGGGCGGGTGCCAGGGCTCGACCGGGCCCTCGAGCACCGCCCCCGACGGGCGCCCGTGGGGCAGCCGCTTCCCGTACGTCACCGTCCGCGACCAGGTGGCGGCCGAGGCAGCCGCCCTCGCCCGGCTCGGTGTCGAACGCCTCGCCGCCGTCGTCGGCGGCTCGATGGGCGGCATGCGCGCCGTGGAGTGGGCGGTCGGGCGGCCGGAACAGGTCCAGCGGTGCATCGTGCTGGCCAGCACCGCGCACACGACCGCCGACCAGATCGCGTGGTGTCAGCCGCAGCTGCTCGCGATCCGCTCCGACCCCGACTTCAGCGGCGGCGACTACTACGAGACGGGGCGGGCCCCCGAGACCGGGCTCGGCCTCGCCCGTCGCATCGCGCACGTCACCTACCGCACCGAGAGCGAGCTGAGCGACCGCTTCGGGCGGGCCGCGCAGACGGGGGAGCAGCCCCTCGACGCCGGGCCCGACCGCGGCCGGTTCGCCGTCGAGAGCTACCTCGACCACCACGCCGGCAAGCTCGCCGGCCGCTTCGACGCCAACTCCTACGTCGTGCTCACCGAGGCGATGAACAGCCACGACGTCGGCCGCGGCCGGGGCGGTGTCGAGGCGGCGCTGGCCCGTGTGACCGCTGACTGCACGGTCGTGTCCGTCGACACCGACCGGCTCTATCCGCCGCGACTGTCCGACGAGATGCACGCCCACCTGCCCCGCTCGACCCGGGCGCACATCCGCTCCGAGTTCGGCCACGACGGCTTCCTCATCGAGCAGGAGCAGGTCGGGCGCATCATCCGCGACGCGCTGGCCCGGTGACACACCGGCCTGGTGACGCGCTGGTGCGCCGACGCGACCGGGCGCGGCAGCGCTGACGGGGCGGACCCGGGCGAATCCGGGCGGTGGCCCGACCTGGTCGACCCCGGCCCGGCGCGGCGTCACGCCGCCTCGCCCGGCCACCCGCCTTTTCGGGTACGGTCCGACCTGTCAGGCACGATGTCAGCGTCGCGAGGAGGACCGGAACAGTGGCCATTGTCGTGGGTTACGTCGCCACCCGAGAAGGCCGGGCCGCCCTCAAGCGGGCCGCCGAGGAGTGCCTGTTGCGCAACGCGAAGCTGATCGTCATCAGCTCGCACCGCGGCGGCAGCAAGGACTTCGACGCCGATGAGGCCTCCCAGTTCGAGGCCGAGCTCGCCCGGGTCGCCCGCCAGCTCCAGGACGAGGGGCTCGAGCACGAGGTCCGGACGCTCGTGCGCGGCAACGACCCCGCCGAGGACCTCATCAGCGTCGCCGAGGCCGAGAACGCCGACTTCATCGTCATCGGCCTGCGCCGACGCAGCCCCGTCGGCAAGCTGATCCTCGGCTCGAACGCCCAGCGGATCCTGCTCGACGCGAGCTGCCCCGTTCTCGCCGTCAAGGCGGAGTGAGGGCCGCGCGCCCAGTGGTGCACGTCCCGGGTGCCGGGGCCGACCGCAGGGTGCCGCGTGCGGGAGAGGGTGCCTCGGGACACGCGCGGGACGAGCAGAAGTCCCGTTCCGTTTCTCGTCAGGGCCTAGCACGTTTTATAATGGCTGTGAACCGGATCGCACCAGGCAGAACGCGAGATCGACTCGAGCGGGGCGGCACCGTCCGAGCACCGCAGAGCGACTCCACCAGGCCACGCTTCTTCCGGAGCGAAACCCTCCAACTCTCTCGGTGATGCGTCGTGTCCGGTGACGGGCGCGCCCTCATGCGAGTCTCGCGACGAAAGGCGTTCGAAGTTCGTGTCGACGCAAGCACTTCCCGGATCGTCCGCGATCCTTCCCAAGGCCTTCCAGCACCCCGCGATGCAGCACCTCTTCGCCAAGGGCAGCGCCACCGGCAGCGTCACCGGTTCGGAGATCCAGCAGGCGCAGATCGACGCCGACCTCGGCCTGAAGGCGATGAAGCGAGTCCTCACGACGTTCGAGGACCACGGCATCGAGGTGGTCGTCGAGTCTCCTCGCACGACCAGCAAGACCACCCGCACCGGTAGTAAGGGAGCCACCGTGTCTGCCGCACGCACCAGCACCGCCGCGAGCAAGTCCGCCGCCCGGTCGTCGACGACGACGACCTCGACGACCGACGCGGGCTCTGCCGCGGCCGACGGCGACGGCACGAGCGCGGCCCGCACCGCGACCAAGGCCGCCAGGCCCGCGACGAAGACGGCGGCCAAGACCGCCGCCAAGTCCGCCGCCGCGAAGACGACGGCCGCCAAGACCGCCGCCAAGACGACGACCACGCGGGCGAAGACGGCGAAGACCACCGGTGACGTCGCCGACGCGGCCGCGTCGGCCGGCGGCACGGCATCCGCCACCAAGACCGCCAAGGCCACGAAGGCACCGGCCAAGCGCGCGACGAAGAAGACGGCCGCCACGGCCGCCGACGCGGACGCTGCGACCGCCGAGGAGGCCGAGCCGCATGACGCCGACCCGAGCGAGCTCGAGGACGTCGTCGTCGAGGACGTGGTCGTGGCCGACGACGCGAGCGACGACACCGCCGAGGCCGGCGAGGACGGAGCGACCAAGGCGGCCCCCAAGGCCGCCGAGGCCGAGACCGAGGAGTCCGGCTTCGTCATCCGCGACGACGACGAGGACGATGCCCCGGCGCAGACCGTCGTCACCGCGGGCGCGACGGCCGACCCGGTCAAGGACTACCTCAAGCAGATCGGCAAGGTGGCCCTGCTCAACGCCGAGCAGGAGGTCGAGCTGGCCAAGCGCATCGAGGCGGGCCTGTTCGCCGAGGAGAAGATGGCCGACGCGACCCGTCAGGAGAAGTTCTCCAAGGCCGGGCGCGAGCTCAACTGGATCGCGATGGACGGCAAGAAGGCCAAGAACCACCTGCTCGAGGCCAACCTGCGCCTCGTCGTGTCGCTGGCCAAGCGCTACACCGGCCGGGGCATGCTCTTCCTCGACCTCATCCAGGAGGGCAACCTCGGCCTCATCCGTGCCGTCGAGAAGTTCGACTACACCAAGGGCTACAAGTTCAGCACCTACGCGACGTGGTGGATCCGTCAGGCCATCACCCGCGCGATGGCCGACCAGGCTCGCACCATCCGCATCCCGGTGCACATGGTCGAGGTCATCAACAAGCTGGCCCGCGTTCAGCGCCAGATGCTGCAGGACCTCGGGCGCGAGCCCACCCCGGAGGAGCTCGCCAAGGAGCTCGACATGACGCCCGAGAAGGTCGTCGAGGTGCAGAAGTACGGCCGCGAGCCGATCTCGCTGCACACCCCCCTCGGTGAGGACGGCGACAGCGAGTTCGGTGACCTCATCGAGGACTCCGAGGCCGTCGTGCCCGCCGACGCCGTCAGCTTCACCCTCCTGCAGGAGCAGCTGCACTCGGTGCTCGACACCCTCTCCGAGCGTGAGGCCGGTGTGGTGTCGATGCGGTTCGGCCTCACCGACGGCCAGCCGAAGACGCTCGACGAGATCGGCAAGGTCTACGGCGTGACCCGCGAGCGGATTCGCCAGATCGAGAGCAAGACGATGAGCAAGCTGCGCCACCCGAGCCGCTCGCAGGTGCTGCGCGACTACCTCGACTGAGGTCGGCCCACGCACGACGGAGCCCCCGCACCCACCAGGGTGCGGGGGCTCCGTCTTGCGGGCGGGGGCTCCGAGGGCGTCACGGTGCGCAGGCCCGCCGGTCAGCGGCGGCCCATCACGTCCGCGGTACCGGGCCTCTGACCGTGGGGGGGGCCGGAGACGGCCTGGGCCATTGCCCGCGAGGGATTTCGGCTTAGGTCGACACATGCCTGACGACGGCAGAGACCTCGCCACCGAGTTCTGCGAGATCGCGCGGGCGGGGCGACCTCACGGGCGGGGCCCGGGTGCCTTTCAAACCCCCAGGTCAGATCAGGAGACGACCTGCACGTAGTCGGCTGGGGATGTGTTTGCCCCGGCCGCCGAGTTGCCGGCCCAGACGACGTGCCAGTAGCCGCTCTGGGTGGCGGTCACTGTGGTCGAGAGCCAGCCGTCCGATCCGGTCACGACAGACTTCACCGTTGTCCAGGGGCCAGAAGTGCCGGCCCTGAACTGGACCTGGATGGTGCGGTTCGTGTAGTTGACATACCGGTTGTTGTTCCAGTCGGCGATGATGAGCTTGCCCCTGATGGTGATGGGCTTGCCCTTGGTGACCGGCTCCGGGGAGGCGTTGAACGTGTTGTTCCACCCGGCGTTGCGCTTGAGCGTGAAGCCGTTGGTGAAGGTCTTCTCGGTGGTGTCGTATTCGCTGTTGCTGGCGGAAACGATGACGTGGTGGTATCCGGCGTCGGCGTTGTCGTAAGGGTTGAACGTATTTTGCGGCGAGCCCTTGTACACGTAGAACAGGAATCCGCTGTCCTCGGCGTTCCAGTAGGTCAGCGCGCAGCCAGTGGTCGAGATGCCGAAAGTCGAGGTGACTGGAGACAGGCCGACTGTCACCGATCGCGGGGCAAAGTTGGTGATGGCACACGGCGCGTCCGCGGCAGCCGTCGTCGCAGATGCGGTGATGGCAGTGGCGGTCAGTCCCAGAGTTCCGAGGGCGGCATAAAGTCGTTTGGGCATGAAGGCGCTCCCTTGATTGGGGGATCCCCGGCTCGGGTTCGAGTGAGGGTAAAGCACGGGAAAACATGGAAAACGGTGTGGAATTGATGTAGGAGACCACCTCGGCGGCACTTTCCCATTGTCTCGACAGGGCAGGTTCATTCTTCGAGCGAGACGCTCATAGCTGGTCCGCTGTCCACCGCGACTGACCTGTCGTTGACATTCCGTCAGGACGGAAATACCTCATTGGCAGCGCACGAGGAGCCTCATCTGGTGGCGACTGTACTGTCTGGCGCCAGCGTTCGACGGCATATGCCGACATTCTTGCTTAACAGAGGTCAGCAGTGCTGCTCGCTGGTGGCCATGCGGCACCGCAGGGGCGGCATGGCGGTTCGAGGCCCGGCGTGCCGGGGCATTACATTACGGTCGCTCTTCCGCCGGCAGGCCGGTCAGCGGCGGCCCATCACGTCCGTGACTCGCTCGCGCAGCCCTCGCCAGACCGAGACCCCGGCCTCCGGCCACAGCAGCGACCGCAGCCGCGCCTGCCAGGCCCGGCTCCGCCCGACCCGGCGGCGGATGTCACGGATGTCGCGGTGCAGCAGGTCGGTCTCGGTGGCGGTCGTGCGTTCGGGCCGGTCGTAGCGGGCGCGTTCGAGCGTCGTCGTGACCCGGCGCAGCGCCTCGGCGTCCTCGCTCTCGAGGTGCCCCTGGCTGATCCACCGGTCGCGCACCTGCCGCAGCGTGCCCCCACCCGCGTCGGGCAGGCCCAGGTCGTGCAGGTGGGCGGTGAGGTCGTCCCAGTCGATCTCGACGAGGTCCTGTCGCGTCGTGGCGGCCCGCACCCGACGCCGGCGCACGAGGCAGGCGGTGATCGGCATGACGAACAGGGCGAGCAGCAGCACGAGCACCGTGAGGACGACGACGAGCGTGCGCACCGAGAAGACGGACGACAGGGGGCTGTTGGTCTCGGTCACCTGGGTCTGCGCCGCCTCCGCGACCGTGGTGGTCGAGGTCGGGGCCGCGCTGGAGGTCGGCGCCGCCGAGGCGCTCTCGGTGGCCTCGCGGCCGCCGCTGCCTGTGCTCGAATCGTCACCGACGACGGTGTAGGGCGGCGGGTCACCGGCACGCACGCCGGGGGTGGGCTCGAAGCGCAGCCACCCGTAGCCCTGGAAGTACAGCTCGGGCCAGGCGTGGGCGTCGGAGGCCCGCACGACGTTCGTCTCGTCGCCCTGCGTCCCGGGCAGGAAGCCGATGGCCATGCGGGCCGGGATCCCCTGGGCCCGGGCCATCATGATCATCGCCGTGGCGAACTGCGTGCAGTAGCCGATGCGGCGCTCGTAGAACGTGCGGATCGGCTCCACGATGCGCCCGGCCTCGTCGCGCAGGGGCTCCCCGAGGTCGAGGCTGTACTGGTAGCGCGAGCTGCGCAGGTGGTCCTGGATGCGGATGGCCTTGTCGAGCGGGTTGTCGGCGTCGCCCACGACCTCCCTCGACCACGAGTCGACGAGGTCGCGGGCGACGTCGGGCACCGCGAGGTCGTCGGACGTGATGTCGGCGGAGTCGGGGGTGCCCGACTCACGCAGGGCCGTGGCGAGGGGGGCGAGGTCGGCGAAGGTGGCCCGGTAGGTCGCGACCGCCTGCGAGACGCGCACGTCCCGGGTGACCGGGTCGGTGCGCCAGCTCACCGTGTCGGGCAGGGCGACCGAGACGACGGGGTAGGGCACCGCCAGCCGCGGCGCGGCCAGCGTGTTCTCGCTGACGTCGATCTCGTAGGTCGTGCGCTGGTCGGCCGGGGGCAGCGGCGCCGGGGCGTCGGGGCCGCTGCCGTCGTTGCCGAGCGCCGTCCACTCACCGCGCGAGTAGCTGCTGACGGCGAGCACGCGGATGGGGCCGGGCGAGGGGTCGGTCGTCGTGTACTCGAACACCGGCTTGGTGTCGAGGTTGTTGAGGCTGCGGGTGAGGTCGACGGTGTCGTTGAACCCGACGGAGCCGCCGCCCCCGCCGCCCTCGCTGCGACCCAGCCCGTCGGTGAGGTAGCGGGGCGCGAAGTGCGGGATGGCGAGCGGCACGACGAGGGCGAGCACCACCCCGACGAGACCGAGCCGGACCGCCCCCGCGCTGAAGCTGCGCAGCGCCGCGCGGTCGCCGCCGATGTCGACCCGGCCGGCGTCGTCGGTGGCGCTCGCGGTGCCCCAGCGACCGAAGCCGGCGCGGGCGGTCGTGTGCAGCATGAGCAGCCAGATCGCGACCGGCACGACGAAGTAGCGCAGGGCCAGCGCCGCCTGGCCGTTGGCGGCGGTGATGAGGTAGGCCGTCAGCAGGGGCAGACCCGCCGCGGCCGGGCTGCGCCACGTGGCCGCCATGGCGTCGACGCAGATCGCGACGAGCGCGACGATGACGGCGAGGCAGAACGAGACGCCCTCGTTGAGCGGGGCCGGCGCGCTGTAGCGCTGGGCGGTGTCGAGCGCCTGCAGGGCGAGGTCGTTTGCCCCGACGAGCGTCTCCACCGTGGGCACGAGCAGGACGAACGAGTCGCCGACGTAGAGCAGCGCCACGGCGTAGGCGGCCACGACCACCTGCGCCACGACGACGAGCACCCGCGAGCGGATGAGGCCACGCGCCACGACACCGGTCACCGCGACGAGGGCGATCATGAGGACGGATGCCGGCAGCCAGCCGCTGTCGCGGAACAGGCTCGTCACGGGGTAGACGGCCGCGAGGGTCGCGAGCGCCCCGAGCAGGGTGATGCGCCAGCGTCGGCGGGTCATCGCGTGCTCCCGACGGTCGCGGCGGTGAGGTCGGACCACGCGTCGGCCACGGCATCGTGCGGGCCCACCCGCACGGCCCGCCACCCGGCGGCCCGAAGCAGGTCGACGTGCTCCCCGGCCGGGTCGGCATCCGGGGCCTCGCCGAACTCACGGGCCTCGACGACGAGGGCCAGCCCCGTCGTGCCCGGCTGACGCAGGCTCGCGACGCGGCCGGTCGCCTCGCGGTCGCACGGGCCGAGGACGGCGACGACGAAGCCGCCGGCGCCCGAGAGCGCCTGCGACGCCCGAAGGATCTCGTCGCTGCCCGTGTCGTCGTGCTGCCCGGTGAGGGCCAGCACGTCGAGCATCTCGTCGATGCCGAGGGTCTCGGCCGCGCGGGCGCTGGCCACGGTCTCGGCCGTGACGAGGTGCACCGCGTAGCCGGCGGTGAACAGGTGGACGGCGACCGAGGCGACGGCGCTGACCGCCCACTCGAACGACGAGCCCGCCCCGCTGCCGCCGTGCGCGGTCGGCCGGGGGTCGAGCACGACGACGGCGCGACGCTGGGCCGGTCGGTCCTCCTGGCGCACCATGAGGTCGCCCGTGCGGGCGGTCGCCGGCCAGTGGATGCGGCGCAGGTCGTCGCCGTCGCGGTACTCGCGGATGGTGACGTCGTCCTCGCCGTGCAGCGCGATGAGGTGGGCCTGCTCACCCTCGGAGCCCGCGCCCGAGCTGGGGTGGCGGCTCGACCCGAGCGCGTGCACGGCGGGGAGGATGACGAGGTCGCTGCTGCCCTCGAGAACGGCGTGCCGGTTCGCGAGGCCGAACGGGTCCTGCACCTGCACGCCGAGCGGCCCGAGCCGGTGGCGGCCGCGCAGGTGGGAGCGCACCGTGTAGTCGATGGTGCGCACGCGCCCGGGCGGGATGCGCCCGACGACGAAGCGCGGCCGGTCACCGAGGGTGTGGTCGAGCCGCTCCTCGGCGAGGAACAGGGGGGTGGTGCCCGGGCTGACGTTCTCGAACGACAGGGCCACGTGCGCCTCCTGACCGACGGCGACGCGCTCGGGCGAGCTGTGCCGCTCGATGCGCATCCGGGTGCGGCGGGTGCGCACGAGCCCGGCGCTGACGAGGGGGAGCGCGATGAGCAGCACCCCGAAGCGGGTCAGGTCGGGGAAGCCGAAGAAGACGCCGGCGAGCACGAGCGTCACGCCGGCCCCGACGAACGCCCGCCCCCGGGTGGTGAGGACCTTGCGCAGCGCCCGCACGGGTCAGCGGGCCTGCGCGGGCACCGGCACCTGGCGCAGCAGGTCGTGCACGACCTCGGTCGTGGTGCGGCGGGCGAGCTGGGTCTCGGAGGACGGCATGATGCGGTGGGCCAGCACGGGGGCGGCCAGCTGCTGCACGTCGTCGGGCAGCACGTGGTCACGCCCCTCGAGCGCGGCGTGGGCGCGCGCCGCCCGCAGCAGCTGGAGGGCCGCGCGGGGGGAGGCGCCGAGGCGCAGGGCCGTCGTCGTGCGCGACCGGGTGGCGAGGTCGACGATGTACTGGCGCACGGCGGCGCTGGCGTGGACCCGGCTGACGGCCTCGACGACGCGGCTGATCGTCGCCGCGTCGGTCACCGCGGTGAGGTCGTCGAGCGGGGAGTGGGCGCCGTGCGACTCGAGCATCGTCAGCTCGGCGGCCGCCGAGGGGTAGCCCATCGAGATGCGCGCCATGAACCGGTCACGCTGCGCCTCGGGGAGGGGGTAGGTCCCCTCCATCTCGATCGGGTTCTGGGTCGCCATGACGATGAACGGCGACTGCAGCTCGTACGTCGTGCCGTCGACGGTGACCTGCCGCTCCTCCATCGACTCGAGCAGGGCCGACTGGGTCTTCGGCGACGCGCGGTTGATCTCGTCGCCGACGACGACGTTGGCGAAGATGGCGCCGGGGCGGAACTCGAAGCGGCGTTGGTCCTGGTTGAAGATGCTCACGCCGGTGACGTCGCTCGGCAGCAGGTCGGGCGTGAACTGGATGCGGCGCACGGTGGCGTCGATCGAGCGGGCCAAGGCCTTGGCCAGCATCGTCTTGCCGACGCCGGGCACGTCCTCGATGAGCAGGTGGCCGCCGGCGAAGAGCACGGTGATCGTCGTGCGCACGACGTCGGGCTTGCCCTCGATGACCGAGGTCATCGCCCCGGCGAGGCGGTCGGAGACCTGGCGCACGAGGTCGAGGTCGGCCAGCCCGGCGTCGCCGTTCTGCTGCACGCCGGTCACCGGCCCTGTCGTCCGGCCGGTCAAGTCGGTCGTCACGCTGTCCTCCGCTGCCTCGATGACGCTTCGTCGTGCTCCTGTGGGCCGGGTACCCGCATCGGGCGCCCGTCCGTTCCTGATCCTCCCTCACGGCACGCGCCGACGGCTGGTGGGCCGACGGCGCGCAGGCGGGAGCGTCCCCTCCACTCTCCACCACCCCAACGCACTTCGCGCCGCGATCGTTCGCACCGGGTGCCCCGACCATCGCCCGGCACCCGTCAAGCGAGGCGGACGGGCGGATGCCGGGTCGCCGGGTCGATGTCAGCGCCCCACTTCGCTCCACCGTCCTGACCTGCGGCGACGTGCGAGATTCGGACAAAAAACCGGGTCTGGAGCGTTGACGGTGGAGTGAAGTGGAGTAAGGTGGTGGATGTAGGGAAGGCGTGGTGCCGCGAGCGGGTCGACGAAGGGGGTGGCGAGCCGTGTTCCTCGGTACGCACACGCCCCGCCTCGACGAGAAGGGCCGCATCTTCCTGCCGGCCAAGTACCGCGACCGGATGAGCGAGGGCCTCGTCGTGACCCGTGGTCAGGAGCGCTGCCTGTTCATCTATCCGATGGACGAGTTCGTCAAGGTCGCCGGCCAGCTGCAGGCCGCGCCGACGACGAGCCGGGCCGCCCGCGACTACATGCGCGTGTTCCTCTCCGGCGCCTCCGACGAGGTCCCCGACCGGCAGGGCCGCTTCACCATCCCCGCCGCGCTGCGCCAGTACGCCGGCCTCGACCGCGAGGTGACGGTCATCGGCGCCGGCGCCCGCCTCGAGGTCTGGGACAGCGCGACGTGGGCCACCTACCTCGAGGCCAGCGAGCAGAGCTTCGCCGACATCGCCGAGGAGGTCGTCCCCGGCATCGTCTGAGCACCTGCGGGCCGGCCTCCAGCCGCTGCCTTCCCGGGACGACTTCCCCCGCCCCGGGCGGCGGCAGCGGATGGGGACCCGCCCGCAGGTGACCGGGAGACGCGAGAGCGGCCCAGCAGGAGAGCACCACCAGCACCACCAGCACCACCGGTACGACCGGTACGACCAGCACGGCACGAACGGCAGCAGGACACGGGCAGCACGGCACGAGCGCGGCAGGGGCCACGCACGAGAGGGCGAGATGACGGAGCGGGGCGCGGCACAGGGGCGACACGTCCCCGTCATGCGCGACCGCGTCGTCGAGTCGCTCGCACCGGCCCTGGCCGCCCCCGGTGCCGTCCACGTGGACGCCACCCTCGGCATGGGCGGCCACGCCGAGGGCGTGCTCGAGCGCCTGCCTCAGGTCGTCGTCGTCGGCATCGACCGCGACCGCGAAGCGCTGGCGCTGGCGGGGGAGCGCCTCTCCCGCTTCGGCCGTCGCTTCATCCCGGTGCACGCGGTGTACGACGAGATCGACGACGTCGTGGCCGACCTGCACGCCCGCGGTGAGCTCGGGAAGGATGCCGTCGACGGCATCCTCTTCGACCTCGGGGTCAGCTCGCTGCAGCTCGACGAGACCGACCGCGGCTTCGCCTACCGCGTCGACGCCCCGCTCGACATGCGAATGGACCAGTCGGACGGCCCGACGGCCGCCGACGTGCTCAACACCTACGACGCCGACGACCTCGCCCGGGTGCTGCGCGACTACGGCGAGGAGCGCTTCGCCCGCAAGATCGCCGCGGCCGTCGTACGCCGGCGCGAGCAGGAGCCGTTCACGACGTCGGGCCCGCTCGTCGAGCTGCTGCGCCGGGTCATCCCGACCGCCTCCCAGCGCCAGAGCGGCCACCCGGCCAAGCGGACCTTCCAGGCCCTGCGCATCGAGGTCAACGACGAGCTCGCCGTGTGGCGTCGTGCCGTCGAGAACGGCATCGACGTGCTCGCGGTCGGCGGCCGGATGGCCGTGCTGTCGTACCACTCCCTCGAGGACCGCATCACGAAGCGGGCCTTCGTGGCGGGGGCCACCTCGAGCACGCCGCCCGGCCTGCCGGTCGAGCTGCCCGAGCACGCGCCGTACCTCACCCTCGTCACCCGCGGAGCCGAGGAGCCGACCGAGGCGGAGGTGGCCGAGAACCCGCGGGCCGCCTCGGCCCGCTACCGCGTCGCCGAGCGCACTCGGGAGACCGCCGCCCGTGGCGCCGGGTCGTCGCGGCCCCACCGTCAGACCACCAGCCCCACCCGACCGGCGCCCACCCGCCACCCGAAGGGACCCCACCGATGAGCCAGATGACCGCCACGGCCCGTCCGCTGCGCGCCCCTCGACGCCAGGGCCCGGCCCCGCTGCGCGTCATCCCGCAGCGCATCACGAGCACCGGCAACGGCGCCTTCGCCGGGCTCTGCGTCGTGCTGCTCGTCGCCGGGCTCATCGCCCTGCTCCTGCTCAACACCGCCCTCGCCCAGGGCTCGCTCGTGCTCGGCCAGCTGCAGCGCGAGTCGGGCACCCTCACCGACACCGAGAACAACCTGCGCGAGGCCATCGCCTACGACTCGGCGAGCAGCACCCTGGCCGCCACGGCGACGAAGATGGGCATGGTGCGCAGCAACACCCGCGCCTACATCGACCTCTCCAAGGGCACCGTCTCGGGCACGGCCTACCCGGCCACGACGTACCAGAAGTACACGGTCGTCACCCGCGCCACCCCGCCGCCGCGCCTGACCGACACCGACTCCGAGGGCCTGCAGAAGGCCGGCGCCTCGGTGCTCGCCACGGTGCAGCCGACGGTGACCGCGGCCGACCGCGCGGCGGCGAAGAAGGCGGCCGAGGCCAAGGCCGCCGCGGCGAAGGCGGCCACGGCGAAGAAGGCGGCCGACGCGAAGGCGGCGGCGAAGAAGGCCGCCGAGGCGAAGGCGACCGGCTCCGGCGCCACCCGATGACGGCCGGTCCGTCAGCCCGGAGCGCTGCCCCGAGCCCCACCCCCTCCCACCCGGGTGGCCACGCCACGCCGACGGACCGCACTGCCACGCCCGCGGGTGCCGCGAGGGCGACACTGGGCTCCGGTACCCACGTCCAGCCGGACGCACCGGCAGCAGCAGAGACTCGAACGACCCCGGCCAGCAGGTGAACCCGTGACGCGACCCCCCGCCGACGAGCCCCGTCGCCCCGGCGACGACCGACCCCGCCGCACTCCCGGCGGCACGCCCGGCCGGACGCCCGGCCGGACGCCCGGTCGGGCGGCTCAGACCCCCGGCCGCACCCCGCGGGCCGCCGCCGGGACGCGCACCACCCCCCGGTCGGGCGCCCCCACCACCGGACGGGGGTCCGCCTCCGCCGGGTCGGGCGCGAGGTCACCGAAGACGCCGGGCACCGCGAGCACCGCCCGCCGCAGCCCGGCATCCTCGGCATCGTCGGCCGCCCCGTCGTCACCGCGGGCACAGAGGGGGCAGGGGAGCGCCACGCCGCGGCAGGCCGCCCGCCCCGCCGCCCGGTCAACGTCCGCGTCGTCGGGCACCGGCCGCGGTCCCGCCCCCCGGCGGTCCGCTGCGGCACGGCGCGCCGGCAGCACCGGCGGCCCGCGGGGGCCCCGCGGACCCCGACGCCGGCTGCGCATCTCGCGGGCGAACCCCCGCCGCCGCGCGACGATCATGTTCGCCGTCGTCCTCGCGGTCTTCACCGTCTTCGCGGCGCAGCTGCTGCGCATCCAGGCCTTCGACGCCTCGGCCACGCAGGCCGCGGCGCTGCAGAAGCGCGCCGTCACCCACACGACGCCGCCGATGCGCGGGCAGATCGTCGACACCAACGGCGTCGTGCTCGCCGACTCGGTCGAGCGGTACACGCTCACCGTCGACCCCACGGTCGTCGACGAGTACAAGAAGCGGGTCGACGGGCGGGTCACGACGGTCGGGGTGGCCGGCGCCGTCGCCGACCTCGGACCCCTGCTCGGCATGAGCGCCGCCGAGCTGACCCCGCTGCTGACGAAGCCGAAGACGCGCTACGTCATCGTCAAGAAGGAGATCAACCCGACGGTGTGGGCCAAGATCCGCGCCCTGGGCATGCCCGGCATCGCCGCGGAGCGCCAGGCCGAGCGGGTCTACCCCAACGGCATGTCGGCGGCCCAGGTCGTCGGGTTCGTCCGCAACGACCAGACCCCGGGCGCCGGCGTCGAGTACATGCTCAACAGCACGCTGGCCGGCACCCCCGGCAAGACGGTGGCCGAGACGGCACGTGACGGCTACACCATCCCGGGGTCCGAGCGCACCGTGACCGAGGTGCAGAACGGGCGTGACGTCCGCCTCACCATCGACGCCGACATGCAGTGGTACGCCCAGAACGCGATCGCCAAGCAGGTCACCGCGGTCGGGGCCGAGTCGGGTACCGCCGTCGTCATCGAGGTCGCCACCGGCAAGGTGCGCGCCGCCGCGAGCTACCCGACCTTCGACCCCAACGACATCGCCGCCGCGGACAAGAAGACCCTCGGCAACTTCGCCTTCAACGACGCCTTCGAGCCCGGCTCGACCGGCAAGCTCATGACGATGGCGGCGGCCCTCCAGGAGGGGGTGATCACGCCGACGACGGGCGTCATCGTCCCCGAGCGGCTGCCGCGGGCCGGCATCCGGTTCAAGGACAACGAGGCCCACGGCGTCGAGAACATGACGGCCACCGGGGTCATCGGCAAGTCGTCGAACATGGGCACGATCCTCATCGGCGAGCGGGTCAAGCCCCAGGTCATGGAGTCGTACTACCGCAAGTTCGGCGTGGGCCAGAAGACGCCGATCGGCTTCCCCGGCGAGTCGGCCGGCGTGCTCGCCAAGGCGTCCGACTGGAACGCCCAGCAGCGCTACACCCTGCTCTTCGGCCAGGGCTACGCCGTCACCGCCGTGCAGGCCGCCAGCGTCTTCCAGACCATCGCCAACGGCGGCGTGCGCATCGCCCCGTCGCTCGTCGAGGGCACCGTCAACGACGCCGGCACCCTCGTGCCGACGCCCGCCGCCACGGGGGAGCGGGTCGTCTCGCAGCAGACCGCCACCGAGCTCTCGCGGATGATGGAGGAGGTCACGGGCCCCGACGGCACCGCCCGCGACGCCCGCATCAAGGGCTACCGCGTCGCCGGCAAGACCGGCACCGCCGACCGCTACGACGACAAGCTCAAGCGGTACAACGGCTTCACCGCCTCCTTCATCGGCTACGCGCCGGCCGAGAAGCCGAAGTACGTCGTCGCCGTCTTCATCCAGAAGCCCGCGTCGGGCATGTTCGGTGGCGCCCTCGCCGGCCCGGTGTTCAACCAGGTCATGACCTACCTCATCGAGCGCGATAACACCCCGCCCAGCACGCCCTCGGACCTCGACTACCACGTGTGGGCGACGAAGCCCCTCAGCGACGACGACCCGACGGTGCTGAGCGATGCCCGGGCCAAGCGCGACGGGCTGTAGGTTCGGGTGCCGTGCCACACCCGTTGACCCGTCTCCCGGCGCCGGGGCTGACGCTCCACGCGCTGCTCACCCGGCTGCCTGAAGCGACCCCTTCCCCGGGCGACGCCGACCCGCTCGTCACCGGTGTCACGCTCGACAGCCGCAGCGTGCAGCCCGGCGACCTCTACGCCGCCCTGCCCGGCTTCAACGCGCACGGCGCCGACTACGCCGCGCAGGCGGTGCGCCAGGGGGCGGTCGCGGTGCTCACCGACCCGTCCGGGCGTGACCGCCTCGGCGACGAGGTGACGGATGCCGTCCCGGTCGTCGTCGTGGACGCCCCCCGAGGGGCCCTCGGCGGTCTCGCGGCCGAGGTGTACGGCCGGGCGGGCGAGGCCCTCACGATGCTCGGCATCACCGGCACGAACGGCAAGACGACGACCGCGTACCTCGTCGAGTCGGCCCTGCGGGCGCTCGGCCGGCGCACCGGGCTCATCGGCACCGTCGAGACCCGCGTCGGCGACGACCGGCTCGACTCCGAGCGCACGACGCCGGAGGCGACCGACCTGCACGCGCTGCTCGCCCTCATGCGCGAGCGCGGCGTCGACGCCTGCGTCATGGAGGTCTCCAGCCACGCCCTCGAGCTGCACCGGGTCGACGGCGTCGTCTACGACGTCGCCCTGTTCACCAACCTCTCGCAGGACCACCTCGACTTCCACCCCGACATGGAGGCCTACTTCCGGGCCAAGGCCTCGCTCTTCACCCCGGAGCGGTCGCACGCCGGGGTCGTCTGCGTCGACGACGCGTGGGGCGCCCGGCTCGCCGCCGACGCGACCGTCCCGGTGACGACGCTCGCAACCGGCGTCGTGACCCGGCCCGACGGCGACGTCGGGGGCGACGGGGGCGGCCCCGACCACGACGCCGACTGGGTCGTCCTGCCCAGCCCGGAGGAGGAGTCCCGCCCCGGCGCCTTCGTGCTGCACCGGCCCGCCACGGGGGAGCGGATGCACCTCGTCTCGCACCTCGCCGGCACCTTCAACGTCGCCAACACCGCCCTCGCCGCGCTCGCCCTGGCCTCGTGCGGGGTCGGGCTCGACGACGCGGCGGCGGCTATGGCCGTGCCGCCCGACGTCCCGGGCCGCATGCAGCTCGTGGCCGCCGCCGACGAGCACACGCCCGGCAGCCCCCGCTGCATCGTCGACTTCGCCCACACCCCCGACGCGGTCGACGCCGCGCTCGAGGCGCTGCGACCCTCGACCCCGGGGCGGCTCGTCGTCGTCCTCGGCGCCGGTGGCGACCGCGACCGCGGCAAGCGTCCCGCGATGGGCGCCGCCGCCGCGCGACGCGCCGACGTCGTCGTCGTCACCGACGACAACCCCCGCTCCGAGGCGCCAGAGAGCATCCGCGAGGCCCTGCTCGCGGGCGCCCGCGCGACCGTCGACGAGCAGCGCGCGTCGGGCGCTCCGGTGGCGCAGCTCGTCGACGGCGGGGCCCGCTCCGCCGCCATCGCGCAGGCCGTCGAGCTGGCCACGACGGCGGCGCGCACGTCGGGCCTGGCCTCGACCGTGGCCGTGCTCGGAAAGGGACACGAGAAGGGCCAGCAGGTCGGCGCCGTCACCCACCCCTTCGACGACCGCGACGCCGTGCTCGCCGCTCTGCTCGCGGCGGCGGGCGAGTCGGCCCGCGCGGGGAGGACGTCATGATCCCCCTGCGGCTCGACGAGGTGGCCGAGGCCACCGGTGGCGTCGTGCACGGCTGCGACGACCCGGCATCCGTGCTCGTCGACGGTCCCGTCACCACCGACTCACGCGAGTGCGGCCCCGGCGGGCTCTACGTGGCGCGCGTCGGTGAGCACGCCGACGGCCACGACTACGTGCCCGCGGCGCTCGCCGCCGGTGCCGTGGCCGTGCTCGGCTCCCGCCCGGTCGACGGTGTGGGTGTCGTCGTCGACGACGTGCAGGAGGCCTTCGGTCGCCTCGCCCGCGTCGTCGTCGACCGGGCCGTCGCCGGTGGGCTGCACGTCGTCGGCATCACCGGCTCGTCGGGCAAGACGAGCACGAAGGACCTCCTCGCCTCGGTGCTCGCCGGCAGCGGTGAGACCGTCGCGCCCGTCAACTCGCTCAACGGCGAGATCGGGGTGCCGCTGACGGTCTGCCGGGTCACGCCGACGACACGCCACCTCGTCGTCGAGATGGGCGCGCGCGGGGTCGGCCACATCGACTACCTCACCCGCATCGCGCCGCCCGCCGTCGCCGTCGTGCTCAACGTCGGGTCGGCCCACGTCGGCGAGTTCGGCAGCCGCGAGAACATCGCCCGGGCCAAGAGCGAGCTGCCCCGCGCCGTCGCGGCCGACGGCCTCAGCGTGCTCAACGCCGACGACCCCCTCGTGCGCGGCATGGCCGACAGGCTCGCCTCACGCGTCGTGCTCGTCGGCACCGCACCGGATGCCGACGTGCGGGCCACCGACGTCACCCTCGACCCGCTGGGGCGCGCCCGCTTCACCCTCGTCACCGCGGGCGGCAGCCGGCCCGTGACGCTGCGCCAGAGCGGTGCCCACCACGTCGGCAACGCCCTCGCCGTGGCCGCCGTCGCCCTCGAGCTCGGCGTCGGGCTCGACGACGTCGCCCACCGCCTGTCCGAGGCCGTCGCCGTCAGCCGGTGGCGCATGGAGGTGACCGAGCGCCCCGACGGCGTCACCGTGGTCAACGACGCCTACAACGCCAACCCCGAGTCGATGCTGGCGGCCCTCGAGGCGCTCGCGGCCATCGAGACCGACGGCCGGCGCTGGGCCGTGCTCGGCAGCATGCTCGAGCTCGGCGAGGACGCCGACGCCGAGCACGCGGCCCTGCTCGGTCACGCCACCCGGCTCGGCGTCGACGAGGTCGTCGCCGTCGGTGACGGCGCCCGGGCCATCGGCGCCCCGACCTGGTTGCCCGACCGCGACGCCGCCCACGACCTGCTCGCCGACCGACTGCGCCCCGGCGACGTCGTGCTGCTGAAGTCGAGCCGCGACAGCGGCCTGCGCTGGCTCGGCGACCGGCTCGCCGGCACAGGCGAGTACGCCCCGTCGGTCACCTTGTCGACCGACCCGTCGACCGACCCGGCGACCACCACGTCAACCTCCCGGGCCGCCGGGGCGTCGAGTGGCGGGGGCGGTGGGGTACGGCCCGACGACGGTCACGCCCGCGCGGGCGCCGGCCCCGACGGCATCCTCGACGGATCTCGGGACGACATCCTCGACGACGACCGGGGCGAGCGACCGGACGAGACCTCCGGCACGGACCACACGAGCGAACCAGGCGACACGGACAGCGACGGCATGCACAGCGACACGACCAGACCCCCGACGAGCCCCGACGGCACCGGCGACGGCAGCGACACCAGCGAGACCGGCGACGGGGGGAGGGCACGGTGAAGGGCGTCCTCTACGCGGCGGCCTTCTCGCTCGTCATCTCGCTGCTCGGCACACCGGTCTTCATCCGCTTCCTCGTCAAGCGCGGCTACGGGCAGTTCATCCGTGACGACGGCCCGACCTCGCACCACACCAAGCGCGGCACCCCGACGATGGGCGGCGCGATCATCATCGCCGCGACCGTCGGCGCCTACGCGCTCGCGCACCTCTTCACCCTCAACCCACCCTCGGCGAGCGGCCTGCTCGTGCTGTTCCTCATGGTGGGCCTCGGGCTCGTGGGCTTCCTCGACGACTTCATCAAGATCAGCAAGCAGCGCAGCCTCGGGCTGCGCTCGAAGCAGAAGCTCGCGGGGCAGACGCTCGTCGGCGTCATCTTCGCAGGACTCGCGCTGCAGTTCCCGAACGACCAGTACCGCACGCCCGCCTCGCCGTTCATCTCCTTCGTGCGCGACACGAACATCAGCCTCGCCTTCGCCGGCACCATCGTCGGCACGCTGCTGTTCATCGCCTGGGCCAACCTCATGATCGCCGGCACCTCGAACGGGGTGAACCTCACCGACGGCCTCGACGGGCTCGCCACCGGCGTCTCGACGATGGTCTTCGGCGCCTACGTGCTCATCAGCCTCTGGACGTACAACCAGAACTGCCAGACCAACCCGGGCATCAAGTGCTACGAGGTGCGCGACTCGCACGACCTCGCGCTCATCGCCGCCGCCGGCATGGGCGCCTGCTTCGGGTTCCTCTGGTGGAACGCGACGCCGGCCAAGATCTTCATGGGTGACACCGGCTCGCTCGCCCTCGGCGGCGCGCTCGCCGGCCTCGCCATCACGACCCGCACCGAGCTGCTCATCATCATCCTCGGCGGCCTGTTCGTGCTCGAGACGCTGTCGGTCATCATGCAGGTGGCCTCGTTCAAGACGACCGGTAAACGCATCTTCAGGATCGCGCCGATCCACCACCACTTCGAGATGGTGGGGTGGAACGAGGTGACCGTCGTCGTCCGGTTCTGGATCATCGCCGGCCTCTTCGTGGCGCTCGGGCTCGGCATCTTCTACGCCGAATGGGTGGTGGGCTCCCAGTGACCGTCTTCGACCCGTCCTACGAGCCGCGCGAGGGCCTGACGCACCGCGACGCCGACTGGTCGGGGCTGTCGGTGCTCGTCGTCGGTCTCGGTGTCTCGGGGTTCGCCGCCGCCGACGCCCTCGCCGAGCGTGGCGCCCGGGTGGTCGCGGTCTCCCGCGACAGCACCGACGCCATCACCGAGCGCGCCACCATCCTCGACATCCTCGGGGTCGACGTGCGACTCGGGGCCGAGCACGTCGTCGACGTGCCCGAGGGCACCGAGCTCGTCGTCACCTCACCCGGCGTGCCCCCGCACGACCCGCTCATGCTCTCGGCCGCCACCCGTGGCGTGCCGGTGTGGGGCGAGGTCGAGCTGGCCTGGCGGATGCGGGCCCGCGAGGGCGCGGCGCCGTGGCTCACCGTGACCGGCACCAACGGCAAGACGACGACGGTACGCATGCTCGCCTCGATCCTGCAGCACGCCGGGCTGCGGGCGACCGCGGCCGGCAACGTCGGCACGCCCCTGCTCGAGGCCGTGCTGCATCCCGAGCCCTACGACGTGCTCGCCGTCGAGCTGTCGAGCTTCCAGCTGCACTGGCAGCGGTCGGTCTCGGCCGTGGCGTCGGCCGTGCTCAACGTCGCGCCCGACCACCTCGACTGGCACGGCGGCTACGCCGAGTACCTGCGGGCCAAGGGCCGCATCTACGACAACACCCACCTCGCCTGTGTCTACAACGTCGCCGACGTCCAGACCGAGCAGCTGGTGATGGACGCCGAGGTGGTCGACGGATGCCGGGCGGTCGGCTTCACGATGGGCATCCCCGCCCCCTCGATGATCGGCATCGTCGACGACGTCCTCGCCGACCGCGCCTTCGTCGAGCAGCGCCAGCGCTCGGCCGCCGAGCTGTGCACCGTCGCCGACCTGCAGGGCGACGGCCCGCCGGTACCGCCCCACGTCGTGGCCAACGCCCTCGCCGCCGCGGCGCTGGCCCGTGCCTACGGTGTCGGGCCGATCGCCGTGCGCGACGGGCTCCGGGCCTTCCGGCCCGAGCGGCACCGCATCGCCGAGCTCGCCACGGTGCGCGGGGTGCGCTACGTCAACGACTCCAAGGCGACCAACCCGCACGCCGCTGCGGCCGCCCTCGGCTCGTTCGACTCGGTCGTCTGGGTCGCCGGCGGGCTGCTCAAGGGAGCCGACGTCGACGCCCTCGTCGAGGAGATGGCCTCGCGCCTGCGCGGTGTCGTGCTCATCGGACGCGACCGCGAGCAGATCGCCCAAGCCCTCGAGCGACACGCGCCGGATGTCCCCGTCGTCGACATCGCCGACACCGAGACTGGGGTCATGGATCTCGTCGTCGCGCAGGCCGCGCGCCTCGCGCAGCCCGGGGACGTCGTGCTGCTCGCCCCGGCCGCGGCGTCGATGGACATGTTCACCGACTACGGGGCCCGTGGTGACGCCTTCGAGGAGGCAGTCCGGCGGCTCGCCCTCGCGGGTGACGACGAGTGACGACGACGACACGCGGCACCCGCCGCCCGGCATCGGCCACCGGTACCCGACCCGCGGCACCCCGCACGACGGCCGGTCGTGCCGGTGCTGTCGGTTCCGCCGGTGACGACGCCCGCCCGCTCATCGGGCGGCTCGAGTCGCCGCTGACGACGTACTACCTCATCCTCGGCTCCACGGTGACGCTCGTCGTCTTCGGGCTCGTCATGGTCTTCTCCGCCTCCAGCGTCGAGCAGCTGCTGTCCGACCAGGCCTCGTACGGCATCTTCGTGCGGCAGCTCTCGTTCGCGGTCGTCGGCGGCGTCGGGGCCTGGCTCGCGATGCGGCTGTCGGTGACGACGTGGCGACGCCTCTCGGCACCGCTGCTCATCGCCGTGCTCCTCATGCAGGCGCTCGTGCTCGTGCCCGGCCTCGGGGTGTCGGTCAACGGCAACCGCAACTGGCTCGCGGTCGGCCCGATCCAGTTCCAGCCCAGCGAGTTCGCCAAGGTCGCGCTCATCCTCGTCGGGGCCCTCATCTTCGCCAACAAGGGCGCCCTCGTCGCGCGGGCGTCGCACGTGCTCGTGCCCTACGTCGTGCCCGTCGTCGCCCTCGTGATCGCCCTCGTGCTCGCCGGCCACGACCTCGGCACCGCCATGGTGCTGCTCGTCATCGTCGGTGCCGTGCTCGCCGTCGCGGGCGCCCCGACGTGGCTGTTCGGCGCGGGCGCCACCGTGGGGCTCGCGGGCGTCGCGTACATGGTCGCCACGAGCAGCAACCGCATGGACCGCATCACCCGCTTCATGTCGCCGGAGTGCCAGACCGACCCCGACGGCTGGTGCGGCCAGTCGGTGCACGGCATGTACGCGCTCGCCGACGGCGGCTGGTGGGGCGTCGGGCTCGGCGCCTCCAAGGAGAAGTGGGAGTGGCTCTCGGAGGCCCACAACGACTTCATCTTCGCCATCATCGGCGAGGAGCTCGGGCTGCCCGGCACCCTCATGGTGCTCGTCCTCTTCGGCGTCCTCGCCTGGGCCTGCTACCGCCTCGTCAAGCGCACCCAGGACCGTTTCGTGCGCATCGCGACGGCCGGCATCATGGCGTGGCTGCTCGGGCAGGCCATCATCAACATCGGCTCGGTCATCGGCCTGTTCCCCGTCGTCGGGGTCCCGCTGCCGCTCGTGTCGGCCGGTGGGTCCTCGCTCATCACGACGATCGTCGCCCTCGGCATCCTGCTGTCCTTCGCGCGCCACGAGCCCGGATGCCGCGAGCTGCTGGCCGCGCGCCCCGGGGTGCTCTCCCGCTCGCTGGCCGTGCTGCCGCGGCGGGCCCCCCGCGCCGCCCGTCGTGACGGGGCCGGCGGGTCCGACCGCCCCGACCGGAGCCGGTGACCCCGATGTCCGCACCCACCTCCGTCCTGCTCGCGGGAGGGGGCACGGCCGGCCACGTGTCGCCGCTGCTCGCCCTCGCCGACACCCTCGTGCGCCGCCACCCCGACGTCACCGTCACCGCCCTCGGCACCGAGGCCGGCCTCGAGGCGCGTCTCGTGCCCGCCCGTGGCTTCGCCCTGCGCTACGTGCCCAAGGTGCCGCTGCCTCGGCGCCCCAGCGGCGACCTCGCCCGGCTCCCGCGCAACCTCAAGCGGGCCGTCGACGCCGCGGGGGCGGCCATCGACGAGACCGGGGCGCAGGTCGTCGTCGGCTTCGGTGGCTACGTCAGCACCCCCGCCTACCTCGCGGCCCGACGTCGCCGCATCCCCATCGTCGTGCACGAGCAGAACGCCCGCCCGGGTCTGGCCAACCGGGTCGGGGCCCGTTTCACCCCGTTCGTCGCGACGACGTTCTCGAACACCGTGCTGCCCCACGCGACCCGCATCGGAATGCCGTTGCGCCGCGAGATCACGACGCTCGACCGGGCCGCCCTGCGACCGGCTGCCCTCGCGCACTTCGGTCTCGAGCCCGACTGGCCGACGGTGCTCGTCACGGGCGGCTCGCTCGGCGCCAAGCGCCTCAACGACGCGTTCGCGGCGCGAGCGGCGACCCTGTCGGCCCGGGGGGTGCAGGTGCTGCACGTCACCGGGCGCGACAAGGAGTTCACCCCCGAGCGTCCCGGGGTGGGCGCGCCGTACGTCGTCGTGCCCTACGCCGAGCGCATGGAGCTCGCCTACGCCGTCGCCGACCTCGTCGTCGCCCGGTCGGGGGCCAACACGGTCTGCGAGCTGACGACGGTCGGCCTGCCCGCCGTCTACGTGCCGCTGCCCATCGGCAACGGTGAGCAGCGGCTCAACGCCGCCGACGTCGTCACCGGCGGGGGAGGGCTGCTCGTCGAGGACGCGCAGCTGACCCCCGACTGGGTCGACTCGGTGCTCGTGCCGCTGGCCACCGACGGCGACCGGCTGACCCGCATGGCGCGGGCCGCGGCCTCGCTCGGCGAGCCCCGGGCCGACGAGTTGCTCGCCGACCTCGTCGAGCGCGCGGTCGACGGGCGCCGCCCCGGGGGTGCGTCGTGAGCACGCCGACCGACGGCGGGGCGGGTACGCCCACCGTCGACCACCCCTTCGCGGCGTCGCGGTTCGACTTCTCCGCGCCCCTGCCGTCGGCCGACGACCTCGGCCGGGTGCACTTCCTCGCCATCGGCGGGGCCGGGATGTCCGGCGTCGCCCGCATCATGCTGGCCCGGGGCATGACCGTCTCGGGAACCGATGCCAACGACGTCCCGGTGCTCGCCGCCCTGGCGAAGGAGGGGGCGGGCGTCCGGGTCGGCTTCGACGCCGACAACCTCGGCGATGCCGACGCCGTCGTCATGAGCTCGTCCATCCGCGACGACAACCCCGAGCTCGTCGCCGCCCGTGAGCGCGGGCTGCCGGTGCTGCACCGGGCCCAGGGGCTCGCCGTGCTCATGCAGGGCCGCCGTGGTGTGGCCGTGGCCGGCGCCAACGGCAAGACGACGACCACGTCCATGCTGACCGTCGCGCTGCAGGGCACCGGCCTCGACCCCTCGTTCGCGGTCGGTGGCGAGCTCGCCCGGCACGGCACCAACGCGCACCTCGGCCGTGACGACGTCTTCGTCGTGGAGGCCGA
Source organism: Terracoccus luteus (assembly GCF_003635045.1). Classification (NCBI taxonomy): domain Bacteria; kingdom Bacillati; phylum Actinomycetota; class Actinomycetes; order Micrococcales; family Intrasporangiaceae; genus Terracoccus; species Terracoccus luteus. The sequence continues at coordinate 632,160 of NZ_RBXT01000001.1, forward strand.
CGAGAGCGACGGCTCGTTCGTCGTCTACCACCCCGAGGTGGCGATCGTGACGAACGTGCAGCCCGACCACCTCGACTTCTACTCGGGCTTCGACGTCGTGCAGGCGGCCTACGACGCCTTCGTGGGCACCATCGCGCCCGGTGGCCTGCTCGTGACGTGCGCCGACGACGCCGGCTCCCGCGAGCTGGCCGAGCGGGCCCGCGGTCGTGGCATCCGCACGGTCACCTACGGCTTCGACGAGGGCGCCGACGTCGTGCTCGGCGACCACGTCGACGGGCTCACCTCGTCGGTGACCCTCCGCGACGGCGACCGGGTGGTGCCGTTGCGGCTCGCCGTGCCCGGCCGCCACAACGCCCTCAACGCGGCCGCCGCCTACGCCGCCGCGGTGCACGGCCTCGACCGCCCGGCCGACGCCGTCGCCGACGGGCTGGCCGCCTTCACCGGCACCCGTCGCCGCTTCGAGCCCAAGGGCGAGGCCGGTGGCGTGGCCCTCGTCGACGACTACGCCCACAACGCCGGCAAGGTCACCGCCGTGGTGCAGACGGCCGCCGGTCTCGTCGCCGGCTCGGGCCGGCTCGTCGTCGTCTTCCAGCCCCACCTCTACAGCCGAACGCGTGACTTCGCCGCCGGTCTCGGCGCCGGACTGTCACCGGCCGACGTCGTCGTCGTCATGGACGTCTACGCCGCCCGCGAGGACCCCGAGCCCGGGGTGACCGGCGAGCTCGTCGCGCGGGCCGTCACCGACGCCCGACCGGAGGTGCAGGTGCACTACGAGCCGTCGTGGTCGGCCGTGGCGCCCCTCGTGGCCGGGCTCGTACGGCCCGGCGACCTCGTGCTCACCGTCGGCGCCGGCGACGTCACCATGATCGGGCCGGAGGTGCTGCGGCTGCTCGAGCAGCACGACACCGACGACACCGCCGGTCGCGACCCCGAGGGGGACCGATGATGCTGACGCGGTCCCGCCGCACCGACCGCGCTCGTACCGGTGGGTCGGGCGGCACCGGTGCCACCGGCGGCACCGGCTTCGGGTCGGCCCGCTCCCGCTTCGAGCGACGCGCCCTCGCCGCCCGCCGACGCCCGCGCCTGCTCGCCGGCATCGGGGTCGGACTCCTGTTGCTCGTCGGCCTGCTCGCCTGGGCCGGCTGGTACAGCCCCCTGCTCACCGCCGACCTCGTCGAGGTCACCGGCGTGAGCGGCAGCCAGGCGGCGCAGGTGCGCCGGCTCGCCGACGTGCCCCTCGGTGGCCCGCTGCTGCGGGTCGACACCGACGCTGCCGTGACCCGCGTCGAGTCCGACCGGCAGTGGAAGGACGTCACCGTCGAGCGGGCGCTGCCGCACACCGTGCGCATCGATGTCACGCCCCGCGAGCCCGCCCTCGCCGTCCGCACCGCCTCCGGCGAGGTCCAGGTCGTCGACCGCGAGGGCGTCGTGCTGCGCACCGCCGACACGCCGCCCAAGGGCATCCCGCTTGTCACCTCCGGGGCGCAGCAGGTGACGCCCGAGGGCGTGACCGCGGCCCGGCAGGCCCTGTCCTCCCTCGACGCCGGGCTGCAGAAGGAGGTGTCGGGCGTGAGCGTCTCGGCCGCCGACCAGGTGACCTTCAGCCTCACCGTGAAGGGAACGAAGCGCACCGTCGTCTGGGGCGGACCTGGCGAGGCCGCGACGAAGGCCCGCCTCGTCGCCATCCTCGTCAAGGAGTCGACCGGCACCATCGACGTGAGCGTGCCCTCCTCGCCCGTCACCCGCTGACCCCGTCGAGAGGGCGCCCAGCCCCCGTCGAGTGGTCACCGCCGCGCGCCGTCACGCTCGGACAGGCAGCGGATGCCGGTGTGGCGGCCCGTCCTTCGAGGCGAGGTCGAGGGTGTGTCGGGCCTCCCGGGTCGACGACCTGCGATGATGGCGGCCCGACACGCCGGGGGCCGGGTTGCCGCCGCTCGGGCCGACGTCATACGGTCAGGGCACCACGGCCGTGACCGAACTGTAACCTTTACGTCGACGTTGAAGGTTGAGCCACGGAACCGCAGCGTCCGGCCATGCACGACCACGCACGACCACGCTGATCACCCGCACCACCAGCACCGGCATCGACCGTCATCACCCAGGAAGGCCCACTCACGTGGCAGCAGCACCGCAGAACTACTTGGCCGTCATCAAGGTCGTCGGAATCGGTGGTGGTGGCGTCAACGCCATCAACCGGATGATCGAGGTCGGACTCAAGGGCGTCGAGTTCATCGCCATCAACACCGACGCGCAGGCGCTGCTCATGAGCGACGCCGACGTCAAGCTCGACGTCGGCCGTGAGCTGACCCGAGGGCTCGGCGCCGGCGCCGACCCCGAGGTCGGGAAGAAGGCGGCCGAGGACCACGCGGAGGAGATCGAGGAGGTCCTGCGCGGGGCCGACATGGTCTTCGTCACCGCCGGCGAGGGCGGCGGCACCGGAACCGGTGGCGCGCCCGTCGTGGCCCGCATCGCCAGGGGCATCGGCGCCCTGACCATCGGTGTCGTCACGCGGCCCTTCACCTTCGAGGGTCGCCGTCGTGCCAACCAGGCAGAGTCGGGCATCGGCAGCCTCCGGGAGGAGGTCGACACCCTCATCGTCATCCCCAACGACCGGCTGCTGTCGATCAGCGACCGCAACGTCTCGATGATGGACGCCTTCCGTTCGGCCGACCAGGTGCTGCTCTCCGGTGTGCAGGGCATCACCGACCTCATCACGACGCCGGGCCTGATCAACCTCGACTTCGCCGACGTCAAGTCGGTCATGCAGGGCGCCGGCTCGGCCCTCATGGGCATCGGCTCCGCCCGCGGCGAGGACCGCGCCGTCCAGGCCGCCGAGCTCGCCATCAGCAGCCCGCTGCTCGAGGCCTCCATCGACGGGGCCCACGGTGTGCTGCTCTCGGTCCAGGGTGGCTCCGACCTCGGCCTCTTCGAGATCAACGAGGCCGCCCGGCTCGTCCAGGAGGCCGCGCACCCCGAGGCCAACATCATCTTCGGTGCCGTCATCGACGACGCCCTCGGCGACGAGGTCCGCGTCACCGTCATCGCGGCCGGCTTCGACGCCGGCGGCCCCATGCGCCGCGACGACGACCGGGCCCTCGGGCAGGTCATGGGCCGGTCGGCGCAGCAGCAGCAGCGCCAGCCCGCGGCCCCGGCCCAGCAGCAGTCGCAGCACCAGGGCGGTCAGCAGCAGTCCCAGCAGCAGTCCCAGCGGCCGGTGCAGGCAGTCCCGGCGGTCGCCCCCCAGCAAGGTCAGGGCGGTCAGGGCGAGCCCGCGCACGAGGGGCAGGGCGGCCAGTCCGGTCAGCAGGGTCAGCAGCAGGGCGGCTACGGTCAGCAGCAGGCCCAGCCGCAGCAGGGCGCCGGCACGCCGCCGCGCCAGGTGACGTTCGAGAACGACGACGAGCTCGACGTCCCCGACTTCCTCAAGTGACGCGGGCGGCTCCGGCCGCCCGCACGACGAGACCCCCACCGCCCTCGGGCCGTGGGGGTCTCGTCGTGTGAAGGCCGGTGGTCGCCGGTGCCCACCCCGCCCATCCGCAGCCGGCCCCTCCGCACCCGGCCGCCCACGCGCACCCGTCGCCGCGCCGCTCGGTAGGTTGAGGGGGTGTTCTTCTGGCGATCGACCGTGCCCCCGCGGGCCCCGGGGCTGCCTGCCGTCGAGCTGGCCGTGACCGGCCGGGGCGCCGGCCGCGGGGCGGCCCCCTTCACCGGCCTCAACCTCGGCGGTCACGTCGGGGACGACCCGGTGACGGTCGAGCAGAACCGCCACGAGGTCGCGTCGGCTATGGGCGTCGACCGCGACCACCTGCTGTTCCTCGCCCAGGTGCACGGCGACACCGTCGCCCATGCCACCGGCCCGTGGTCGGGTGACGCGCCGGAGGCGGACGCCGCCGTGACGGCGACCCCGGGCCTCGCCCTCGCCGCGCTCGTCGCCGACTGTGTGCCGGTGCTCCTGCACGACGCCGACGCCGGGGTCGTCGCGGCGGTCCACGCGGGCCGCCCGGGCCTGCTCGCCGGGGTGGTCGACCGCGCCGTCGACGCCCTTGCCGAGCGCGGTGCCCGCCACCTCAGCGCGGTCGTGGGCCCGTCGGTCTGCGGGCGGTGCTACGAGGTGCCGGAGGCCATGGCGCGCGACGTCGCACACGTCGCCCCGTCCGCCCTCGCGCGGTCGTGGGCCGGCACCCCCGCCGTCGACGTCGCCGCCGGCGTGGTCGAGCGCCTGTCCGCCCGACGCGTGGTGGTGCAGTGGCTGCCCGGCTGCACGCGGGAGGACGGCGACCTCTACTCCTACCGCCGCGACGGTCGCACCGGCCGCTTCGCCGCGGTCGTCGCCCTCCGCGAGGTGGCCGCGTGAGCGGCGGGGCGGATGCCGGTCGGCGGGCCGAGCTGGAGCGCTCGCTCGCACAGGTCACCGAGCGCATCGAGCGGGCGTGCGCGGACGCCGGTCGCGACCCCGCCGACCTCACCCTCGTCGTCGTGACGAAGCGCTTCCCGCTCGAGGACGTCCTGGCCCTGCACGAGCTCGGGGTGCGCGACATCGGCGAGAACCGCGACCAGGAGGCCGGTGAGAAGGTGGCGGAGCTCCGCGAGCGCCTCGGCGCCGACGCGCCCACCGTGCACTTCATCGGTCAGCTGCAGTCGAACAAGGCCGGGCACGTGGCCGGCTACGCCGACGTCGTCCAGTCGGCCGACCGGGCCAAGATCGTCGACGCGCTCGCCCGTGGTGCGCAGGCGTCCGGCCGTGACGTCGACGTGCTCGTGCAGGTCGGCCTCGACGACGAGCAGGGACGCGGCGGCGTACGACCTGACGAGGCGGCCACGCTCGCCGACCGTGTCGCCGGCCACGACGGGCTGCGGCTGCGCGGCGTCATGGCCGTGGCGCCGCTCGACGCCGACCCCGCGCCCGCCTTCGCGCGGCTGCGCGAGCTGGCTGACGGCATCCGGTCGAAACACCCTGACGCGCACTGGATCTCGGCGGGCATGAGTGGTGACCTCGAGGCCGCGGTCGCGCACGGGGCGACTCACCTGCGTGTCGGGACCGCAATCCTCGGTTCGCGGACGGCCGTTCTGTAACGTCGCCTGCGACCGCACATCGAACGATCGTTCCACTGGGAGTTGGCCATGGCAGGGGCACTGCGCAAGACGATGGTGTACCTCGGACTCAGCGAGGAGGACCCGCGCGCGCAGCAGCGCTACGACGACGACGGCTACGACGAGCACGACGCGTACGACGAGCCGGAGCACACCGCCGCCGTCACGCAGCTGCCGACGAAGCGCCCCGTCGCGGCCGTCGTGCGGGAGACCGAGGTGGGCGGCCTGAGCCGAATCACGACCATCCACCCGCGCACGTACAACGAGGCCAAGAACATCGGTGAGTGGTTCCGTGACCAGGTGCCGGTCATCATGAACCTCAGCGACATGGACGACGCCGACGCCAAGCGTCTCGTCGACTTCGCCGCCGGCCTCGTCTTCGGCCTGCACGGCACCATCGAGCGGGTCACCTCGAAGGTGTTCCTGCTCTCGCCGGCGCACGTCGAGGTCGCCGCCGACGAGCCCGAGGCGCCGGTCGCCACGACGCGCAACTTCTTCAACCAGAGCTGACCGACGACCGGCGTTCTGCAGCGGTCGATTACGAACACCACCACTCTTCGGTCACACTGGTCCCATGGATGCGTTCTGGACCGTGTACGGAGTGGTGGTGTTCACCTTCTTCATCGCTCTGATCGGCCGGTTCGTCATCGACTGGGTCCAGGTGCTCGCCCGCTCGTGGAAGCCCTCGGGTGCGCTGCTCGTCGTCGCCGAGGCGATCTACACCGTGACCGACCCGCCGCTGCGGGCGCTGCGCAAGGTCGTGCCGTCGCCGGCCATCGGCGGCATGCGCCTCGACCTCTCCTTCCTCGTGCTCATGCTGCTGACCTCCGTGGCGCTGAACCTCCCGGGCTTCTTCGCCTGACCCCCCGAACGGGGGTTGCGCCGAGCCCTTTGGCGGCGCGTCGGGCGGGCCGATAACGTGGCCACGACCCTTTCCGTCCGACCGAGGTGACACATGGCGCTTACGCCCGAGCAGGTGCTCAACAAGCACTTCCAGACCACGCAGTTCCGTCGGGGTTACGAGGAGCGCGACGTCGACGACTTCCTCGACGAGATCGTCGCCGAGATGCGCTCGCTCATCGAGCAGCGTGACGACTACCTCAAGCAGCTCAACGACTGCCGGGCGAGCAAGAACCAGCCCGCGGTGCGGGCGAGCGACGCGACCGGCGCCGCCGCTGCCACGGGAGCCACGGCGGCGACGGACGACGAGCGCGCCGGCACCGCGAGCGCCAAGGTGGACGACGCCGAGCGCGCCACCCGTGCGGCCGCCGACCGCGTCGCCGCCGCCGAGAAGGAGGCCGAGCAGGCCGAGGCCGACGCCAGGGCGCGCATCGAGAAGGCGCAAGCGGAGGCCGAGCAGGCCGAGAAGGATGCCGCAGTGGCCCGTGAGCGCGCCGCCTCCGACCACACCGCCGACCGCACCGCCGACGTGCCCGACGACACCTCGGGTGCCGCCGCCGACGCTTCCGGCGAGGGGGAGGGCGACGAGGCCGGCCGGTCGGCCGCCCCGGCCGCCTTCGCCGGTGTGGCCGCGGGCGCCGCAGGTGGCGCGGCGACGTCGGGACTCGACGCCGCCGGCGTCATCCAGCTCGCCCAGCGCCTGCACGACGAGCACGTCGCCGCCGGTGAGGCCCGTCGCGACGAGCTCGTCGCCGAGGCCGAGAGCCGCCACCAGGCGCTCGTCAGCGAGGCCGAGCAGCGCCACGCCAGCCTCATCGCGGAGGCCGAGAGCCGCCACGCCGAGCTGCTGTCGACCGGTCAGGCACGCTACGACGAGCTCGTCGGAAGCGGCCAGAGCACGCACGACGAGGCGCAGGCCACGGCCCAGCGGCTCGCCGAGGAGGCCGCGGCGCAGCGCGACGAGATGATCTCGGCGGCGACGAAGCAGCGCGACGAGATGCTCGCTGCTGCCGGCGCCGAGCGCGACCAGATGCTCACCGAGGCGCGCGAGCGCGCCACCGGCATGGTCGCCCAGGCGCAGCAGCAGAAGGCGGCCGTGCTCGAGGAGCTCGAGCAGCAGAAGAGCCTCCTCGGCCGTCAGATCGACGAGCTGCGCGGGTTCGAGCAGAGCTACCGCAGCAACCTGCGCTCGTACATCGAGGGGCAGCTGCACGAGCTCGACCACAACGAGCAGGAGCCCGAGGTCGCCCCCGAGGGAGCCCCGGCCACCGAGCCGACCGGGTCCACGGAGCCCACCGGGTCCACCGACGGCGACGCGGCGACCGAGGCCGCCGAGGCGCCCGAGGGCACGCCGGCGCAGGACACGAAGGACGGCAAGCCCACCCAGGGCTGATCGCACGCACCACCGGTCGGGAGGCCACCTCGGGCACGCGCTCGGGGTGGCCTCCTGCCGTCCCCGCACCCGCCGGATGCCGGTGGGCTGACGTCCGGGGCCGCGCCGGGCCGCGGTGGTCGACCTCGAGGCCCGCGTCCGCGCCGACATCCGCGTGTCCGCTGCGCGTTTCGCGATTGTGCCGTGCCGATGCGACCCCTATTGTCGGGCCCACTCGAGGGGCGTCGACGGCCGAGGGCCATGGAGGGCGAGATGGCTGCGAAGAAGACTGCGACGACGTCCACGACCGCGAAGGCTGTGGCGACGAAGACTGCGCCGGTGAAGGCCGCGACGAAGACCGCGCCTTCCAAGACCGCGACGAAGACCGCGCCGGCCAAGGCCGCCACGAAGACCGCGCCGGCCAAGGCCGCCACGAAGACGGCGACCACGGCACCCGCCAAGACGGCGACCACGGCGGCCACGAAGAAGGCGACCACGGCGCCCGCCAAGAAGGCGACCACGGCGCCCGCCAAGAAGGCGACCACGGCGCCCGCCAAGAAGGCGACCACGGCGCCCGCCAAGAAGGCGACCACGGCGGCCACGAAGAAGGCGACCAAGGCACCTGCGAAGACGGCGACCACGGCGCCCGCGAAGGCCGGTGCCGCGGCCCGGAACGCGACGGCATCCTCGCTCGTTGGTGCGGGCAGGGCCCGCGCGACGAACGCCGGGGCCGCACGGGGTACGACGAAGCCGTCCGCGACGTCCTCGGCTCCGAAGAAGGCCACGAGGGCGTCACGCACGACGACCGGCAGCACGACAGGCACCGCCAGCACCACCTCACCGAGGGCGACGAAGAAGACGTCGGCCAGCACGTCCACTCCGCCCAGCACCCCGGCCCGCTCGGGGGCCGCGGCGACCAAGGCCGCGAGGAAGACCACAGTGACCCAGGCACGAACCGCGCGCAGCGCGACCCGCACGGCGCCGGCGAGCACGATCGCCGAGAAGCTGCGCGTCAAGGACGACGAGAGCCCGTGGAGCCCGGAGGAGATCACCGAGCAGCGCGGCATCCTCGTCGAGGAGATCGAGGAGCACCGCCGTGAGCTGGCCCTCGCCGAGGAGGAGCTCGACCAGCTGCTCCGCTCCACCGGTGACGGCGCGGGCGACGACCAGGCCGACGCCGGGTCGAAGACCGCCGAGCGCGAGCACGAGATCGCCCTCGCCGCCAACGCCCGGGCCTCGCTCGACCAGGCCGAGCACGCCCTCGAGCAGCTCGAGGCCGGCACGTACGGCATGTGCGAGAACTGTGGCAACCCGATCGGCAAGCTTCGACTGCAGGCCCGCCCGCGTGCGACCCTGTGCATGTCATGCCAAGCCAAGCAGAACCGCCACTGAGCCCCCGCCCCGTCGACGCCGGCCCCCGCCGCGGCCCCGACGACCCACCCCACGAGGGAACGGTCGCGCCCTCCCGCGGGCCGTCGGCCGACGGGCCGGGCACCCGCCACGTGTCGCCGCACCGTCGCCGACGCCTCTTCACGCTGCTCGGCGTGGTCGCGGTGCTCGCCTACGCCAGCGACCAGCTGACCAAGCTCGTCGCCCTAGACCTGCTCGACGACGGTCGGTCACGGCCCTTTATCGGCGAGCTCATCCGCTTCACCCTCATCGGCAACCCCGGCGCGGCGCTGTCGCTCGGCGCCGGCAACACGTGGGTCATGACGGCCATCGCCGTCGGGGTGCTCGTCGCCATCGTCGTCGTCGCCAAGGGGCTCGGCTCGCGCGTCTGGGCGGTCGCCCTCGGCATGCTGCTCGGCGCCGCGCTCGGCAACCTCACCGACCGGTTCGTGCGCCCACCGGGCGGTGGGCAGGGTCACGTCGTCGACTTCATCGACTACAACCGATGGTTCATCGGCAACGTCGCCGACATCTGGATCGTGTCCGCGGCCGTGCTCATCGTGCTGCTCGCCCTCCTCGGCATCGGCGTCGACGGGGTGCGTGACCGCGACCGCAAGGCCGCCGAGACGGACGCCGCCGAGACGGACACCGACGCTGACCGCACCGCCCACCGCTCCACCGACGACACCTCGAGCCATGCCTGAGGTGCGCACCGTGCTCGTGCCCGAGGGGCTCGAGGGCGAGCGGGTGGATGCCGGCGTGGCCCGTCTCTTCGGGGTCAGCCGCACCCGCGCGGCCGAGCTCGCCGCCGGCGGCCACGTCGTGCTCGACGGCAGGACGGCGGGCAAAAGCGACCGGCTCGGCTCCGGGGCGATGCTCGAGGTCTCCCTCCCCACGGCCGGGGAGCAGCGACCCGGCCCGGTCGTGCGGCCCGAGGCCGTGCCCGGCATGCGCATCGTGCACGACGACGACGACATCGTCGTCGTCGACAAGCCCGTCGGGGTGGCCGCGCACCCGAGCGTCGGCTGGGAGGGCCCCGACGTCGTCTCCGGCCTCGCCGCCGCGGGCTACCGCATCTCGACGTCCGGGGCGGCCGAGCGTCAGGGCATCGTCAGCCGCCTCGACGTCGGCACCTCGGGCCTCATGGTCGTGGCCAAGAGCGAGTACGCGTACTCCCGCCTCAAGCAGGCCTTCCGCAGCCGCACGGTCGACAAGACCTACCACGCGCTCGTCCAGGGCCTGCCCGACCCGCTCGTCGGCACCGTCGACGCCCCCATCGGTCGCCACCCCGGTCACGACTACAAGTTCGCCGTCATGAAGAGCGGCAAGCCGTCGGTGACGCACTACGAGGTGATCGAGGCCTTCCGGCGCGCCAGCCTGCTCGAGGTCCACCTCGAGACCGGCCGCACGCACCAGATCCGCGTGCACTTCGCCGCGCTCAAGCACCCCTGCTGCGGCGACCCGATGTACGGCGCCGACCCGACCCTCTCCGCCCGCCTCGGCCTCGACCGGCAGTGGCTGCACGCGATGGGCCTCGGCTTCGAGCACCCCGGTACGGGCGAGTACGTGCACTTCGAGAGCCGGTACCCGGCCGACCTGCAGCACGCGCTCGACGTCGCCGCCACCTTCTGAGGATGCCGGGTGGCGGGCTCCGCCACCCGGTGCCGTGGGCGCCCCGCCGGGGCCCACCCCGACACGCCGAGGCTGTCTCCGGTGAGGCTTAGACTCGTCCACGATGTCGACCCAGAGCGCCGCCCCGAACGACCCGAGCTTCGTCCACCTCCACGTGCACACGGAGTACTCGATGCTCGACGGGGCCGCCCGCATCGGTGACCTCTTCAGCGAGGCGGCCCGCATGGGGATGCCGGCCCTCGCCACGACCGACCACGGCTACGTCTTCGGCGCCTACGAGTTCTGGAAGAAGGCGCAGGGCACCGGCGTCAAGCCGATCATCGGCGTCGAGGCGTACATCACCCCGGGCACCCACCGCACCGACCGCACGAAGATCAGCTGGGGCGACGGTGGGCGCGACGACATCTCCGGTGGCGGTGCCTACACCCACATGACGATGCTCGCGCAGGACAACGTGGGCATGCACAACCTCTTCCGGATGACCTCGATCGCGAGCCTCGACCAGGTCTACACGAAGTGGCCCCGCATCGACCGCGAGCTGCTCTCGACCTACGGCAAGGGCCTCATCGTCACGACGGGCTGCCCGAGCAGCGAGATCCAGACCCGGCTGCGCTTCGGCCAGTACGACGAGGCCCGCCAGACGGCATCCGACCTGCGTGACATCTTCGGCGCCGAGAACGTCTACTGCGAGCTCATGGACCACGGGCTCGACATCGAGCGGCGCGTGCAGAAGGACCTCATCCGTCTCGCCCGCGACCTCAAGCTGCCGCTCGTGGCCACGAACGACCTGCACTACACCAAGGCCGAGGACGCCCGGGCCCACGCCGCCCTGCTCTGCGTGCAGTCGGGCAGCACCCTCATGGACCCGGGCCGTTTCAAGTTCGACGCCGACGACTTCTACCTCAAGTCGGCCGCCGAGATGCGCCACGTGTGGCGCGAGCTGCCCGAGGCGTGCGACAACACCCTCGAGATCGCCGAGCGCTGCGAGGTCTCCTTCACCGAGGGCGAGGGGCGCTACATGCCCCGTTTCCCCTGCCCCGAGGGTGAGAGCGAGACCTCGTGGTTCATCAAGGAGGTCGAGACCGGGCTGCGTCGCCGGTTCCCCGACGGCGTGCCCGACTACGCCGTCAAGCAGGCCGCCTTCGAGCAGGACGTCATCGTCTCCAAGGGCTACCCGGGCTACTTCCTCGTCGTCGCCGACTTCATCAACTGGGCCAAGCGCAACGGCATCCGGGTGGGTCCGGGGCGCGGGTCGGGCGCAGGCTCGATGTGCGCGTACGCCATGGGCATCACCGACCTCGACCCAGTGCCCCACGGCCTCATCTTCGAGCGCTTCCTCAACCCGGAGCGCATGTCGATGCCCGACTTCGACGTCGACTTCGACGAGCGCCGGCGCGGTGAGGTCATCCGCTACGTCACCGAGAAGTACGGCTCGGAGCGCGTCGCCCAGATCGTCACCTACGGCACCATCAAGGCCAAGCAGGCCGTCAAGGACGCCGCCCGCGTCATGGGGCACCCCTTCAGCGTCGGCGAGCAGCTGACGAAGGCGATGCCACCGGACGTCATGGGCAAGGGCGTGCCCCTCGCCGAGATCTACAACCCCGAGCACAAGCGGTACAACGAGGGCGGCGACTTCCGCGCGCTCGTGCAGACCGAGCCGTACTTCCAGGAGGTCGTCGAGACCGCGAAGGGCCTCGAGGGCCTGAAGCGCCAGTGGGGCGTGCACGCCGCCGGCGTCATCATGAGCAGCGAGCCGCTCGTCGACGTCATCCCGATCATGAAGCGGCTGCAGGACGGCCAGGTCATCACCCAGTTCGACTACCCGAGCTGCGAGTCGCTCGGCCTGGTCAAGATGGACTTCCTCGGGCTGCGCAACCTCACCATCCTCGACGACGCCATCGACAACATCCGCAGCAACCGCGACGAGGAGATCGACCTCGACGCGCTGTCGAAGGACATGACCGACCGGGCGACGTACGAGCTGCTCGGCCGCGGTGACACCCTCGGCGTCTTCCAGCTCGACGGCGGCGGCATGCGGGCGCTGCTGCGCCTCATGCAGCCCGACAACTTCGAGGACATCTCGGCCGCCCTCGCGCTTTACCGACCCGGCCCGATGGGTGTCAACGCCCACACGAACTTCGCCCTGCGCAAGAACGGCAAGCAGGAGCTGACCCCGCTGGACCCCCAGCTGGCGGGCAAGCTGCAGCAGGAGATGGTCGACGCCCTCGACCCCATCCTCGGCATGACGTACGGCCTGGTGATCTACCAGGAGCAGGTCATGGAGATCGCGCAGAAGCTCGCCGGGTACACCCTCGGCAACGCCGACCTGCTGCGCCGGGCCATGGGCAAGAAGAAGAAGGAGGTGCTCGACGCCGAGTACGTGCCCTTCTCCGAGGGCATGAAGGCGCAGGGCTTCACCGAGGCCTCGATCGCGGCCCTCTGGGGCGTGCTCGTCCCCTTCTCCGACTACGCGTTCAACAAGGCCCACACCGCGGCCTACGGGCTCGTCTCGTACTGGACCGCGTACCTCAAGGCCAACTACCCGGCCGAGTACATGGCCGCCCTGCTCACGAGCGTGCGCGACGACAAGGACAAGTCGGCGCTCTACCTCAACGAGTGCCGGCACATGGGCATCAAGGTGCTGCCGCCCGACGTCAACGAGTCGGTGGCCAACTTCGCCGCCGTCGGCACCGACATCCGCTTCGGTCTCGCCGCCATCCGCAACGTCGGCCTGCCCGTCGTCGAGGCCATCGTCAGGTCTCGCGAGGAGAAGGGCGCCTACGGCTCGTTCAAGGACTTCCTGTCCAAGGTGCCGGCGGTCGTCTGCAACAAGCGCACCATCGAGTCGCTCATCAAGGGTGGCGCCTTCGACTCGCTCGGCGAGAGCCGCCGCGGCATGGTCGAGGTGCACGAGCGGTACATCGACGCCCTCGTCGAGGTCAAGAAGCAGGAGGCCATCGGCCAGGACAGCCTCTTCGGGGCCCTCATGGGCGACGTCGACGACGCCGGCGGGGGAGCGGGCGCCTTCGACGGACTCCCGCCCGTGCCGACGATGGAGTGGGACAAGGCCAGCCTCCTCTCGTTCGAGCGAGAGATGCTCGGTCTCTACGTCAGCGACCACCCGCTCTTCGGCATCGAGCACATCCTCGCCACCCACGCCGACACCTCGATCGCCTCGCTCATGGGCGACGACCCCAAGCCCGACGGCACGCCCGTCACGGTGGCCGGTCTCATCACGAGCCTGCAGCTGAAGCGGACGAAGAAGGGCGACCTCTGGGCCATCGCGACGGTCGAGGACCTCGACGGCGCCGTCGAGTGCCTGTTCTTCCCGTCGTCGTACATGATGTTCTCGACGATGCTGGCCCAGGACACCGTCTGCGCCGTCAAGGGCCGGGTCAGCGCGCGCGACGACTCCATCTCGATCTTCGCGCAGGAGCTCACCCTCCCCGACATCAAGGAGGGCCCGCGCGGACCGGTCGTGCTCTCGATGCCGGTGGCCCAGGTGACGACGGCGCGGGCCGAGCGCCTCAAGGAGATCCTGCGCGAGCACCCCGGGGCGACCGAGGTGCAGCTGCGGCTCGTGCAGCCGGGCCGCTCGGTGCTCATGTCCCTCGGCGACGGACACCGGGTCACGGCCACGTCCGCGCTGTTCGGCGACCTCAAGGCCCAGTTCGGGCCGGCCGTCCTGGGCTGAGCCGTGCACGCCCGGGTCACGACGGCGTTCCGCCGTCAGCGGATGGCCGCGCTCGGGCTGGCCCCGGCCCTCGGCGACGCGGCGGCACCGGCATCCGCCCTCGACGTCGTGCGGGCGCTCGGCGCGCTGCAGGCCCAGGACCACGGCTCGGGCGTCTGGTCGCTCGGTGTGCGCTCGGGGCTCACGGCCGCCGATCTCGCGGAGGCGGTGGACCGCCGCGAGATCGTGCGCACGTGGCCCATGCGCGGCACGATCCACTGGGTCGCCGCCGAGGACGCCCGCTGGATGTGCCGGCTGCTGGCGTCCCCGCGCGCCGGCGCGCTCGTGTCGAGGTACGCCCAGCTCGGCATCACCGAGGCCGGCATCGAGCGCAGCGGTGAGCTGTTCGAGACCCACCTGCGTGAGCCGATGAGCCGGCCCGACGTCGTCGCGCTGCTCGTCGAGCACGGCATCGACCCGACCGACCAGCGCGCCTACCACCTCGTCGGCCACCACTGCATGACCGGCCTGCTGTGCCAGGGGCCCCTCATCGGTCGCCAGCCGAGCTTCGTGCTCATCGACTCCTGGGTGCCGCGCCCCCTCGCGCCCGGGCGGGAGGAGGCGATGGCCACGGTCGTGGAGCGGTACGTGCGGGGGCACGGTCCCGTGACGGAGAAGGACGTCGCCGGCTGGATGCTGCGCCCGCTCGGTTTCACCCGGGAGGCGCTGGCGCTGCTGGGCGACCGCCTCGAGCGCGAGGAGGTCGACGGGACGACGTGGCTCACGAACGCCGACGCCGGACCCGCCTCCGGGGGTGGTCACCCCGATGCCGGCGTGCACCTGCTGCCGCAGTGGGACGAGCTGCTGCTCGGGTACCGCTCCCGTGACGTGTCGCTGCCACCCGAGCGCTTCCGGGCCGTCGTGCCCGGCCGCAACATGGTCTTCAAGCCCACCCTCGTCGTCGACGGTGAGGTCGCCGGCACGTGGCGTCGCGTCGCCCGCCGTGGCGGGGTGGTCGTCGAGGTCAGCCCCTTCGCCGCGATGTCCGCCCGGCGACGGCGGCAGCTCGAGGCCGCGGCCCAGGGGTACGGGCGCTTCCTCGGCACGGACGTCGAGCTGGCGGTGCTCGACCCGGACGCCGCGTGACGCCGGTACCGGCGGGGGAGCACTGACGTGGCCAGGGGAGGCATCCCCGCCTCGCCGCTGCCGCCGCGGCAGGGGGTCGACGCGCAGCGCTACCGGATGCCGCAGGGCGGTCCGTGGCGCACGCTGCGCGACCACCTCGTCGAGCGTCTCGCGGCCGGCCTGTCGGCGGACGAGGTAGACCGGATGCTGCGGGAGGGCGAGTTCGTCGACGCCTCAGGGCGACCCGTGCCGGCCGACGCGGCCTTCGTGCCCCGCTCGGTCGTGTGGGCGCACCGTGACCTGCCCACCGAGCCGCCGCTCGCCGAGGACGTCGTCGTGCGGCACCGCGACGAGCGGCTCGTCGTCGTCGACAAGCCCCACGACATGGCGACGATGCCGCGCGGTGACCACGTCGCCGGCAGCGCCCTCGCCCGGGCCCGGGTCGTCACCGGCCTCGACCGGCTCGCCCCCGCCCACCGCCTCGACCGGCCGACGGCGGGGGTGCTGCTGCTGACGACCGAGCAGCGGTGGCGCGGCGCGTACCAGTCGCTGTTCGCGCAGGGGCGCGTGCACAAGGAGTACCTCGCCGTGGCGCCGGTGCGCGACGACCTGGAGCTGCCCCTCGTGCGCCGCACCCGGCTGCTCAAGGAGCACGGCGTGCACCAGGCCCGCGAGGTGCCCGGCGAGCCCAACGCCGACACCCTCGTCGAGCTGCTCGAGCAGTGCGACGGTCTGGGCCTCTACCGGCTGACCCCGCGCACGGGGCGCACCCACCAGCTGCGCGCCCAGCTGAGCGGTCTCGGCATCCCCATCGTCGGCGACCCGCTCTACCCGGTCGACCGCACCCCACCGCCCGGCACCGTGCGCGACGCGGAAACCCCTGCGCTGCAGCTGGTCTCGGCGGTGCTCGCCTTCGACGACCCCGTCGACGGTACGCCGCGCCGCTTCACCACCCGCCGCTCCCTCTCCACCTGGCCGCCCCGTCGAGAGGACGATTGACCCCCGTCGAGAGGGCGCGTCGCCCTCGTCGAGTGGGCAGCCGAACCCGAGTCACCCCCCATGCGACCCGACGGGACCGGCGTGCGCAACCTCACGGCGAACAACCCGGCACCCGGTGCCCCGCCGCCCGCCACGCTCTACTCCGACCTGCAGCCCGACTGGGACCGCCTGCGGCTGACCCCGGCCACGTGACCCCCGGTCACGCGCCGCCGCGGCCGAGCAGGGCCCCGAGGGCGTCCCAGCGCGAGATCTCGCACCCGTTCGTGCGGTCGAAGCGGGCGTCGACCGGCGCCCCTCGCCAGGTGCCCGTCACGGTCGCGGTCTGCGGACCGCCGTAGAGCTGGGTGCACACGGCGTCGGCCGGGGTGGGCGCGAAGGGGTCGCGCCCACCGTCGGACGCGGCCGCCAGCGCGGCGCACGCCGCCGCCGCGTCCGGGTGGTCGCCTCCGACGGGGTCGCACGCGAGGGTCGTCCGGCGTGGCGACGCGCCCGCGCCATCGGTGACCGTCACCACGAGCCGTCCTCCCGTGGTCGCCGTGGTCGCCGTCGTGCTGCTGCCGTCGTTCGTCCCCTGCACGGTGGTTCCTCCTGCGTCCGGTCCGGGTGTGGACGTGCCGCACGCGGTGGTCGCCCCCGCCACGAGCAGCAGCGAGGCGGCCATGGCCCGGGCGGTCGTCACGACCCAAGGATGCCCGGTCGGCGGGCGCCCGCACGGTCAGCGAGCCACCGTGTCGCTCGCGATACCCCCACCCCGCGCGCGCCCCCGACGACTCCGCGGCCGGGAGCGGGGCGCACGTGCGAGCACCCGACCGACGACGTCGACGCCGGCCGTGCCTAGAGTGACGAGCATGGAGCAGCCCCCCGTCGCGCGGCGCAAGCCGGTCGCACGCACCCACCACGGCGACACCGTCGAGGACCCCTACGCGTGGATGGCCGACCGCGGCGCCGTCGAGTTCGTCGACCACCTCGCCCTGGAGAACGCCTGGGCGGCGCAGCAGACCGCCCCGCTCCAGGGCCTCGCCGACGACGTCTTCGAGGAGTTCCGCTCCCGCATCGAGGAGACCGACCTCTCGGTACCGGTGCGGCACGACCGCTGGTGGTACTACACCCGCACCGTCGAGGGCGAGCAGTACGCCGTGGAGGCCCGCGTGCTCGTGGCCGACCACCCTGATCGGCCTGCCCTCACCGAGGGCCGGCCGCCGGCCGGTGAGCAGGTGCTGCTCGACCAGAACGCCGAGGCGCAGGGGCAGGAGTTCTTCGGGGTCGGCGCGAGCGAGGTCAGCCCGGCGGGTGACCTGCTCGCCTACAGCGTCGACCTCGCCGGCGACGAGCGGTACGACGTCCGGGTCCGCCGCATCGACACGGGCGAGCTGCTCGACGACGCGGTCCGGCGCACCGGCGGCTCGCTCGCCTTCTCGCTCGACGGTCGCCACCTGTTCTACACGCGCGTCGACGACGCGTGGCGCCCGCACCAGGTGTGGCGCCACGAGCTCGGGACCCCGTCGGAGCAGGACGTGCTCGTGCACGACGAGCCCGACGAGCGCTTCTTCGTCGGCGTCGGGACGAGCCGCGACGACCGCTGGGTCGTCATCGCCATCGGCAGCAAGACGACGTCCGAGTACCGGCTCGTCGACGCCTCGACCCCGCTCGACGAGCCCCGCGTCGTCGCCCCCCGCCGCCAGGGCGTCGAGTACGACGTCGAGCCGTTCGGCGACCAGCTGCTCGTCGTGCACAACGCCCAGCGGGTCAACTTCGAGCTCGCCCTCGCCCCCGTCACGTGCACGAGCGTCGACGAGTGGCAGCCGCTCGACCTCACCGGCGACGACGAGTTCGTCACCGGTGCGGAGGGATTCGACGACTTCATCGCGGTCACCCTCCGTCGGGCGGGTGGCACCGGCATCCGCATCGTGCTTCGCGACGCCGACGCCCCGAACGGGCTCGGCGAGGCCCACGACGTCTCGTTCGGCGAGCCGGTGCACACCGTGCACGTCGGGGCCAACCCCGAGTCGTCGACCCCGACCATCCAGGTCGTGCACGAGTCGCTCGTGACGCCCCGCACCGTCGAGGACTACGACGTGCGCTCGCGCACCTTCACGCTGCTCAAGCAGCAGCACGTCCGCGGCGGTCACGACCTCGCGCGCTACCGCCAGCGCCGCGAGTGGGCGACCGCGGCCGACGGCACCCGCATCCCGATCTCCGTCGTGCACCGCGACGACGTCGAGCCCGACGGCACCGCGCCCGGGCTGCTGCACGGCTACGGCGCGTACGGCATCAGCAGCGACCCGTGGTTCTCGGTGCTGCGGCTGTCGCTGCTCGACCGTGGCTGGGTCTTCGCCGTCGCGCACGTGCGCGGCGGCTCCGAGATGGGCCGCTCGTGGTACGACGACGGCAAGCTCGAGCACAAGCCCCACACGTGGGGCGACTTCGTCGCCTGTGCCGACCACCTCGTCGACGGCGGCATCGTCGCGCGCGACCGCCTCGCCGCGGAGGGCGGCTCGGCCGGCGGGCTGCTCATGGGCGTCGTCGCCAACGAGGCGCCCGACCGCTTCGCCTTCGTGCACGCGTCGGTGCCCTTCGTCGACCCGCTCACGACGATCCTCGACCCGTCGATGCCGCTGACGGTCATCGAGTGGGAGGAGTGGGGCAACCCGCTCGAGGACCCCGAGGCCTACCGCCTGATGAAGTCGTACTCGCCCTACGAGAACGTGCGTCCGCAGCGCTACCCGAGCCTGCTCGTGACGACGAGCCTCAACGACACCCGCGTCTACGCGACGGAGCCGGCCAAGTGGGTGGCCGCGCTGCGGCACGCGCTCGAGGGCGTCGACGACGCCCGCCCGCTGCTGTTCCGCACCGAGATGGCCGGCGGCCACGGCGGCCAGTCGGGCCGCTACGACACGTGGCGCCAGTGGGCCTGGGAGACCGCCGTCCTCATCGACCAGACGACGGGCCACCCCCGACCGGATGCCGACCCGCCCGCCCCCGCCTGACCGCTCCCACCCCGTCGAGAGGCCAAATAGACCCCGTCGAGAGGCCAGATAGAGCCCGTCGAGAGGCCAGATAGAGCCCGTCGAGAGGCCACCGGGGGCCTCCCGGACGGTGGGCCGGCCCTGTCGCGGCTGTGGACCACGCCGTCGGTCACGACCATCGGCATCGACGCCACTGCCGGCCCCGATCTGGCCTCTCGGTGGCCTCCATCTGGCCTTTCGACGGTCGGCCGGGGGGTTGGGGTGGGTCGCCTAGCATCGGGGCATGGGGGAGGTCGGGGACGTCGCGGGGGCGATGCTGCACGCGCTGCAGGCCGCCATGCTCTCCCCGTGGCTCTACGCCATCCTCGTCGGGCTCGCCGTGCTCGACGTCTTTTTCCCCCTCGTGCCGAGCGAGACCGCGTTGCTGCTCGCCGGCACCTACGCGGCGACGGCCGGCCCGGAGCCGGTGCTCGTCGTGGCGGCGGGGGCGCTCGGCGCCGTGCTCGGCGACCTCGGCGCCTACGGGCTCGCGCGGGCCCTCGGCGCCGGCCTGCTCGACCGTGCCCGCCCCGGCTCGCACGCCGACCGCGCGCACACCTGGGCCCGCACCGCCACCGAGCGCCGCGGGGCGGCCGTGCTCGTCGGGGCGCGCTTCGTGCCGTTCGGTCGCACCGCCGTGACGATGACGATGGGCGCGACCCGGTACCCCCTGCGCGGCTTCGTCGCCTTCGACGTCCTCGCGAGCGTCGTGTGGGCGAGCTTCCACTGCACGGCCGGCTACGTCGGCGGGGTCACCTTCAGTGAGCACCCCGTCGTCGGCGTCCTGTGCGGCATGACCATCGCCGTCACGGTCGGAGCGCTCGTCGAGGTGCTCGGTCGCCGGCGCGACCGCGCCGCTGCCGCTGCCGCGACTCCCGCCCCTGAGCCCGCCCCGAGCCCGCCCCGAGCCCGCCCCTGAGCCCGCGACGGGAGCGGCGGCAGCGAACTCCTAGAATCGAGGCATGATCTCCCGTCTCGACCTGCGCGGCCGCACGCTCGACGTGCGCTTCCTGCGCAGCGCCATGCCCCGCGCCGAGTTCGACGTGACGGCCGCCCTCGAGCAGGTGCGGCCGATCTGCGAGGACGTCGCGCATCGCGGGGCCGAGGCGCTGTACGAGCTGGGGGAGCGCTTCGACGGGGTCCGCCCGCCGCGGCTGCGCGTGCCCACCGCCGTGCTCGACGCGGCGCTCGCCGCCCTCGACCCCGACCTGCGGGCCGCCCTCGAGGAGTCGATCCGTCGCGCGCGGCTCGTGCACGCCGACCAGCGCCGCACCGACACCCGCACCCAGGTCGTCCCCGGCGGCAGCGTCACCGAGCGCTGGGTGCCCGTCGACCGGGTCGGCCTCTACGTGCCCGGCGGCATCGCCGTCTACCCGAGCAGCGTCATCATGAACGTCGTCCCCGCCCAGCTCGCCGAGGTGGGCTCGCTCGCCGTCGCGTCCCCGCCGCAGCGCGAGAACGTGGGCGAGTTCGCGGGCTACCCGAACCCGACCATCCTCGCGACGTGCGCGCTGCTCGGCGTCGACGAGGTGTACGCCGTCGGCGGTGCTCAGGCGGTCGCGATGTTCGCCTACGGCTTCGACGAGCAGGTCACCGCCGACGACGGCACGACCGAGGACGTCGTCTGCGACCCCGTCTCGCTCGTGACGGGCCCGGGCAACATCTACGTCGTCGCGGCAAAGCGGCTGCTCAAGGGCCTCATCGGCATCGACGCCGAGGCCGGGCCGACCGAGATCGCGGTGCTCGCCGACGACTCCGCCGACGCCGACCACGTCGCCGCCGACCTCGTCAGCCAGGCCGAGCACGACCCGCTGGCCGCCGCCGTGCTCGTCACCGACAGCGAGGCCCTCGCCGACGCCACCGAGGCCGCCCTCGAGCGCCGCGTCCCCGCCACGAAGCACACCGAGCGCGTCCGGACCGCCCTCGCCGGCCGCCAGTCACGCGTCGTGCTCGTCGACGACGTCGCTGCGGGCCTGCAGGTCGTCGACGCCTACGCCGCCGAGCACCTCGAGATCCAGACCCGTGACGCAGCCGCCGTGGCCGCGCGCGTGCGCAACGCCGGGGCGATCTTCGTCGGGCCGCACTCGCCCGTCAGCCTCGGCGACTACGCCGCGGGCAGCAACCACGTGCTGCCGACGGCGGGCTGTGCCACGCACTCGAGCGGGCTGTCGGTGCAGTCGTTCCTGCGCGGCATCCACGTCGTCGAGTACGACGAGACCGCGCTGCGCGGCATCGCCGCCCACGTCGTCACCCTCGCGCAGTCGGAGGACCTCCCCGGCCACGGCGAGGCCGTCACCGCGCGGTTCGGCGACGAGGTCCCGCGGTGACGACCACCGAACGCGAGCGCACCGCGGGCGAGGAGGTCGAGCGGCTGCTGCGCCCCGACCTGCGCGGCCGCAGCGCGTACGGCGCACCCCAGCTCGACGTGCCGGTACGCCTCAACACGAACGAGAACAGCCACCCCGTTCCGGATGCCGTGGTACGCGCCGTCATGGATGCCCTCGCCGCCGACGTGGCGAATCTCAACCGCTACCCGGACCGCGAGTTCACCGCGCTGCGAACGGCGCTCACCGACTACCTGCACCGGCAGTCAGGGGTCCGCGTGGCCCCCGAGCAGGTGTGGGCGGGCAACGGGAGCAACGAGGTGCTCTCCCACGTCGTGCAGGCGTTCGGCGGTCACGGGCGGGTCGCGCTCGGCTTCACGCCCAGCTACTCGATGCACTCGATCATCACCGAGACCCTCGGCACGACGTGGGTGCACGGCGAGCGCGACGCGGAGACGTTCGACCTCACCGCCGAGTCGGCCGCCGAGCAGGCGCGCCGGCACCGCCCGGCCATCGTGTTCCTCTGCTCCCCGAACAACCCCACGGGGTCCGCGCTGCCGTTCGAGACGGTCGAGGCCGTCCTCGACGCGGCGCCGGATGCCGTCGTGGTGGTCGACGAGGCCTACGCCGAGTTCGCCCGGCCGGGCACCCCGAGCGCGCTGACCCTGCTCGAGGGCAACCCCCGTCTCGTCGTGACGCGCACGATGAGCAAGGCCTTCGCCTTCGCCGGCGGCCGCCTCGGGTACCTCGTCGCGGCGCCCGAGCTCGTCGACGCCCTGCGTCTCGTGCGGCTGCCCTACCACCTCAGCACACCCACACAGACGATCGCGCGCGTCGCCCTCGAGCACGCCGACGCCCTGCTCGCGACCGTCGAGTCCATCAAGGAGCAGCGCGACCGCATCGTGTCTGGCCTGGCCGAGCTCGGCGCCACGCCCACCCCGAGCGACTCGAACTTCGTGCTCTTCGGCAACCTGCCCGACGCCCCCGGCACGTGGCAGGCGCTGCTCGACGAGGGCGTTCTCGTGCGCGACGTCGGCATCTCCGGTCACCTGCGCGTCACCGCCGGAACGGCCGACGAGACGACTGCGTTCCTCGACGCCATGACCCGCCTCGCCCCGACGCACGTCGGGCCACGCGAGACGCCGACCACGTCCGCATCCGCCGCGAACCAGTCCGCCCCCGAGAGCGAAGGTCCCACCTCGTGAGCATGTCACCTGCGAAAGCGACTGCAGCACAGGCAGACCCGACCGGTTCGGTCGGTGACGAGGCCCACCGCACGGCCCACGTCGCCCGCACCACGAGCGAGTCGTCGGTCGAGCTGTGGCTCGACCTCGACGGCACCGGCGAGGCCGACGTCGAGACCGGCGTGCCGTTCTACGACCACATGCTGCGCTCGCTCGCCAAGCACTCGCTCATCGACCTGCGGGTGCGCTCCAGCGGCGACATCGAGATCGACGTGCACCACACCGTCGAGGACACCGCCATCGTGCTGGGCCAGGCCCTGCGCGAGGCGCTCGGCGACAAGAGCGGCATCTCCCGCTTCGGTGACGCGACCGTGCCGCTCGACGAGGCCCTCGCCACCGCCGTCGTCGACGTCGCCGGGCGTCCGTACGTCGTGCACGAGGGAGAGCCCGAGGGGCAGCAGTACGTGCTCATCGGCGGCCACTTCACGGGCTCGATGACCCGCCACGTGCTCGAGTCGTTCGCCACCAACGCCGGCCTGTGCCTGCACGTGCGCGTCCTCGCCGGGCGCGACCCCCACCACATCGTCGAGGCGCAGTTCAAGGCGGTGGCGCGGGCCCTGCGGGCGGCCGTCGCCCGCGACCCCCGCGTCGTCGGCATCCCGAGCGCGAAGGGTGCGTTGTAGCCGATGGCCCGTGACGTCGTCGTCCTCGACTACGGCAGCGGCAACGTCCGCTCCGCCGTGCGCGCCCTCGAGCGGGTGGGCGCCACCGTCACGCTCACCGGAGACCCCCACGCCGCCCTCGAGTGCGACGGCCTCTTCGTGCCCGGCGTCGGCAACTTCCACGCCTGCATGGCCGGGCTGGCCGAGGCCCGCGGACCGCGCATCATCGGCCGCCGCCTCAGCGGGGGTCGGCCGGTGCTGGGGGTCTGCGTCGGCATGCAGGTGCTCTTCGAGGGCTCGACCGAGCCGTCGGACGCCCCGCTCGACGGGATGGCCGAGTGGCCCGGCACGGTCGAGCGGCTGCCGGCCGACGTCGTGCCGCACATGGGCTGGTCGACCGTCGCGGCCGGGTCGGGCTCGCGCCTCTTCGCCGGCGTCGAGGGTGAGCGCTTCTACTTCGTGCACTCCTACGCGGCGCAGCGCTGGACCCTCGAGGCCACCGGCCCCTTCGCGCGGGTCGCGCCCGTCGTCACGTGGGCGCGTCACGGTGCGGACTTCGTCGCCGCGGTCGAGAATGGACCCCTGAGCGCCACCCAGTTCCACCCGGAGAAGAGCGGCGACGCCGGGGCGCAGCTGCTCGAGAACTGGGTCCGCTCGCTCTGACCCCCGGTGACGCCCGTCACCGCGACCGCCCGTCCGAAGGAGCGCACCGTGGCCACCCGCAAGACGCCGGCGAAGAAGACGACACCGGCCGCCGGGAGGACTCCCGCGAAGTCGTCCGCGAAGACGTCGACCGCGAAGCGGACGGCCGCGCGCACGACGGCCACGAAGACCCGGACGACGACGCGCCGCACGACCCGGCGCACCACCCCCGCCCTGTCGACCACCCTGGGCAGCGCCCTCGGGACGCTGCTCGTCACGACGCTGCTCGACCTCTCGTGGCCGGTGCGCATCGGCCTGCTGCTGCTCGTGCTCGCCCTCGGTGTCGGCTACCTCCTGTGGCGCGCCCGCGGCGAGATCGCCTCTGCTGCAACCTCGCCCGACGGAGGAGCGCCGGCCGGCACACAGCCCACCGCGCCGCCGACGGCGGGCATGCCCGGCGCCACCGGCGGCGGGACGACGCCCCCGGCATCCTCGCCCCCGGTCGACCCGCCCCGCTGACCGCGCCGCGGCGTCCGGCGGCGCGGGTCAGGCGCCGACGTACTCGGCGAGGTGCTGCCCGGTCAGGGTCGACCGGTCGGCGACGAGCTGGGCCGGGGTGCCCTCGAAGACGACGCGGCCGCCGTCGTGCCCGGCCCCCGGCCCGAGGTCGACGACCCAGTCGGCGTGGGCCATGACGGCCTGGTGGTGCTCGATGACGACGACCGAGCGGCCCGAGTCGACGAGCCGGTCGAGCAGGCCGAGCAGGTTGGCGACGTCGGCGAGGTGCAGCCCCGTCGTCGGCTCGTCGAGCACGTAGACCTCGCCCTTGTCGGCCATCTGCGTGGCGAGCTTGAGCCGCTGGCGCTCGCCGCCCGAGAGGGTCGTCAGCGGCTGGCCCAGGGTGAGGTAGCCGAGGCCGACGTCGACGAGCCGCTCGAGGATCGCCGTGGCCGCCGGCACGCGCGCCTCACCCTCGGAGAAGAACGCGAGCGCCTCCTGCACCGGCAGCGCCAGCACCTGCGCGATGTCGCGACCGCCGAGCGTGTACTCGAGCACGGCGGCCTGGAAGCGTCGGCCCTCGCACTCCTCGCAGACCGACTCCACGGTCGCCATGACGCCGAGCTCGGTGAAGACGACCCCGGCACCGTTGCACGTCGGGCAGGCGCCCTCGGAGTTGCTGCTGAAGAGGGCGGGCTTGACCCCGTTGGCCTTGGCGAAGGCCTTGCGCACCGGCTCGAGCAGCCCGGTGTACGTGGCCGGGTTGCTGCGACGCGAGCCCTTGATGGCGCCCTGGTCGACGACGACCACCCCGTCCCGCTTCGCGACGGAGCCGTGCACGAGCGAGCTCTTGCCCGAGCCCGCGACGCCGGTGACGACGCACAGCACGCCGAGCGGCACGTCGACGTCGACGTCGCGCAGGTTGTGCGTCGCGGCCCCGCGCACCTCGAGCACCCCGGTGCGCTCACGCACCTGCGGCTTGAACTCGACCCGGTCGTCGAGGTGCCGACCGGTCACGGTGTCGCTGCGGCGCAGGGCGGCGACGTCCCCCTCGAAGCAGACGGTCCCACCCGCCGTGCCGGCGCCCGGGCCGAGGTCGACGACGTGGTCGGCGATGGCGATCGTCTCCGGCTTGTGCTCGACGACGAGCACCGTGTTGCCCTTGTCGCGCAGCTGCACGAGCAGCCGGTTCATCCGCTCGATGTCGTGGGGGTGCAGGCCGATGGTCGGCTCGTCGAAGACGTACGTCACGTCGGTGAGCGACGAGCCGAGGTGCCGGATCATCTTGGTGCGCTGCGCCTCCCCGCCCGACAGCGTCCCCGACGGGCGGTCGAGCGAGAGGTAGCCCAGGCCGATGTCGGTGAACGAGTCGAGCAGGTGCTGCAGGCCGCCGAGCAGCGGCGCCACCGACGGCGCGTCGAGCTCGCGCAGCCACGCGCCGAGGTCGGTGATCTGCATGGAGCACAGCTCGGCGATGTTGCGGCCGCCGACCTTCGACGACAGCGCCTCCTTCGACAGGCGGGTGCCCCCGCAGTCGGGGCACGTCGTGAAGGTGACCGCCCGCTCGACGAAGCGGCGTACGTGCGGCTGCATCGCCTCGAGGTCCTTCGACAGCATCGACTTCTGGATCTTCGTCAGCACCCCCTCGTACGTGAGGTTGACTCCGTCGACGCGGATCTTCTCCGGGGCGCCGTGCAGCAGCTTGTCGAGCTGCTTCGCGGTGAAGCGCCCGACGGGCCGGTCCATGGGCAGACCAGCGCCGGCGAAGATGCGCCCGTACCAGCCGTCCATGCTGTAGCCGGGCACGAGCAGGGCCCCGTCGGCGAGCGAGCGGCTCTCGTCGTAGATGGCGGTGAGGTCGATGTCGTTCACCGCCCCCATGCCCTCGCACCGCGAGCACATGCCGCCCTGGTAGACGGCGTCCTTGACGACCGACTTCTCCTCGCGGCCGCCCTTGTCGGTGCGCATGACCCCGCTCGCGACCCGGGTGGGGATGTTGAAGGCGAAGGCCGTCGGCGGGCCGATGTGCGGGGTTCCCAAGCGGCTGAACAGGATCCGCAGCATCGCGTTGGCGTCGGTGGCGGTGCCCACCGTCGAGCGGGGGTTGGCGCCCATGCGCTCCTGGTCGACGACGATCGCCGTCGTCAGGCCCTCCAGGTGGTCGACGTCGGGCCGGGCCATCGTCGGCATGAAGCCCTGCAGGAACGCCGGGTAGGTCTCGTTGATGAGGCGCTGCGACTCCGCCGCGATGGTCGCGAAGACGAGCGAGCTCTT
Source organism: Terracoccus luteus (assembly GCF_003635045.1). NCBI lineage: Bacteria > Bacillati > Actinomycetota > Actinomycetes > Micrococcales > Intrasporangiaceae > Terracoccus > Terracoccus luteus. The sequence continues at coordinate 658,930 of NZ_RBXT01000001.1, forward strand.
GCCCGAGCCCGACACCCCGGTGAAGACGGTCAGGCGCCGCTTCGGCAGCTCGACCGTGACGTCGCGCAGGTTGTTCTCACGCGCGCCCTGCACCCTGATGACGTCGTGCCGGTCCGCGGCCTGCCCCGCCGTCGCCGTCGCCCTTGCAGCCGTGCCCATGGTGCTCCTCCCGCCGGGTCGCCGGGGCCGTGCCACCGGCGGTGACAGCCTAGAGGCGTCCGGGGCCCGTGCGCCTCCGTCGTGCCGGTCGGTCGGGCCACGTCGGATGCCGGTGGGTCGGGTCGCGTCGGATGCCGGGCGGCCGGATCGGGGCCGCGGCTCGCTTGGCATACTCGGGGTCGGCCCCACGACCGAGGAGAGCGACCCCGTGACCGAGCACAACCCGCCCGCGACCGCACCGGACGGCACGGCCCCCCGGCTGCAGCTGCTGCCCGCCGTCGACATCTCGGAGGGGCAGGCCGTCCAGCTCGTGCAGGGCGTCGCCGGCTCGGGCGGCCGGTTCGGTGACCCGTGGGAGGCGGCCCTCGCCTGGCAGGACGCCGGCGCCGAGTGGATCCACCTCGTCGACCTCGACGCCGCCTTCGGCCGGGGGAGCAACCGCGAGCTCATCGCCTCCGTCGTCGGCCGCCTCGACCTGCAGGTCGAGCTGTCCGGCGGCATCCGCGACACCGAGACCCTCGACGCGGCGCTCGCGACGGGCTGCCGTCGGGTGAACATCGGCACGGCCGCCCTCGAGGACCCGGCGTGGACGGCCTCCGTCATCGCCGAGCACGGCGACCGCGTCGCCATCGGGCTCGACGTGCGCGGCACGACGCTCGCAGCCCGCGGCTGGACCCGTGACGGCGGCGACCTGTGGGAGACGCTCGAGCGGCTCGACCGAGAGGGCTGTGCCCGGTACGTCGTCACCGACGTCAACAAGGACGGCATGCTGCAGGGCCCGAACGTCGACCTGCTGCGCGAGGTCTGCGAGCGCACCGACCGGCCCGTCGTCGCGAGCGGCGGCGTCTCGACGCTCGCGGACATCGCCACCCTGCGCACCCTCGTGGGGGAGGGCGTCGAGGGGGCCATCGTCGGGTCGGCCCTCTACCGCGGCGCGTTCACGATCACCGAGGCCCTCGACACCGCCGGCCGCCCGGGCGGCGTCGTCGCGTGAGTACCACCGACGCCGAGGGCCGCCCGGCCGACTCGGCGGGGCAGGCGTGGGCGGGCAAGTCCATCCCGTCGCACGGCTTCGCCGGTGACACGGGCGGGGCCGACGCCGCCCTGCTCGCCCTGCTCGAGCAGCCACCGACCGCGAGCGGCGCGGAGGCCGCGGCCCACGAGCAGCGCCTCGTCGCGGCCGTCGCCGGCGCGCGCTGGCTCGTGCCGGTCGTGGCCGTCGCCACCGAGGTGCAGGGCGAGGGGGCGCACGCCGTCGACGCCCGCAGCGACATGGCCGCGGTGACGCTCACGGCCCCCGACGGGTCGCGGGCCCTGCCCGTCTTCACCTCCCTCGCGGCCCTCACCACGTGGGACGCCGGCGCCCGTCCCGTCCCGGTCGCGGCGTCCGCCGCCGCCCAGTCGGCGATCACCGAGGAGTGCTCGGTGCTCGTCGTCGACGTCGGCTCCGACCACGCGACGGTGCTGCGTCCGAGCATGCTGTGGGCCCTGGCCCAGCAGCGCGACTGGCTGCCCGCCCACGTCGACCCCCACGTCGAGCGGGCCGTCGCGGCGGCCGCCGCCGAGCAGCCCGCCGTGCGGGGCCACCGCCTCGGGGCGGGTGAGCCGGCCGGGGCCGGTGTGCTGCGCGTCGTGCTGCAGCTCGCCCCGGGCCTCGACGCCGAGGCGGTCGGGGCCGTCGCGACGGCGGTGGGGGAGCGCCTCGCCACCGACGGCGAGACCCGTGCGAGGATCGACGCCCTGACGTTCGCGCTCGAGGTGGCCCCCGCCTGAGCGTCGCCCGCCGGGACCCGTGCCACCGGGCGTGACCCGTCACGCAGCCTGCACGGCCACCTGCACGACCACCTGCACGACCACGCGAACCACCCCTGAACGACCCGGAACGACCACGGACGACCCACGGAGGTGCCCCGGTGAGCGGACCCCTCGCCTTCGCCGTCGACCCGGCGGTCGACGCCCGGCGGCGGCGCGACCTGCGCCAGATGCGGCTCGTCGCGACAGGCCTGCTCGTGCTGGCCGCGGTCGTCTACGTGCTGACGCGCGGGCACGACGACGGCGTGCTCGGCTTCGTCAACGCCGGGGCGGAGGCCTCGATGGTCGGCGCCTGCGCCGACTGGTTCGCCGTGACCGCGCTGTTCCGGCATCCGCTCGGGCTGCCCATCCCGCACACCGCGCTCATCCCGCGGAAGAAGGAGATGCTCGGGCGCAGCCTCGAGGAGTTCGTCGGCGAGAACTTCATGCGCGAGGACATCATCCGCGAGCGCGTCGCCGACGCGGAGCCGACCCGGCGCGCGGCCGAGTGGGCCCTCGGGCCCGGCCACGCCAAGCGTCTCGTCGACGAGGTGGCCACGGTCGGGGCCCACGCCCTCGCCCGGATCCCCGACGACGACGTGCGCGCCGTCATCGAGCAGGCGGTGCTGCCCCGGCTCATGTCCGAGCCGGTCAGCTCGCTCGCCGGCGGCCTGCTCGACCAGGTCGTCAAGGACGACGCCCACGTCGGCCTCGTCGACCTCGCCCTCGACGAGATGCGCACGTGGCTGGTCGACCACGAGGACGTCTTCGAGTCGCTCATCATCCGCCGCGCCCCGACGTGGGTGCCGGCCGCCCTCAACGACATCGTCGCCCGACGCATCCACGTCGAGGCCCTCAAGTGGGTCGCCGACATCCGCCGCGATCCCGACCACGAGGTGCGCCAGGCCCTCGACGGGCTGCTCGTCGACCTCGCCCACAACCTCCAGCACGACCCGGCCACGCAGGAGAAGGCCGAGCGCCTTAAGGAGCGGCTGCTCTCGCACCCGCAGGTCTCGGCCACTGCGATGTCGCTGTGGGTCTCGGCCCGCGGCGTCGCCATCTCGGCCCTCGAGGACGTCGACGGTCCGCTGCGCTCGCGCGCGCTCGCCGAGGTCGTGGCGCTGGCCGAGCGGCTCCTCGCCGACGACGCGCTGCGGGGGCGCATCGACGCCCGCATCACCGACATGGCCGTCTTCGCCGTCGAGCGGTACGGCACCGAGCTGACCCAGGTGATCAGCCAGACCGTCGACCGCTGGGACGGCAAGGAGACCGCCGAGCGCGTCGAGCTGCAGGTCGGCCGCGACCTCCAGTTCATCCGCATCAACGGCACGCTCGTCGGCGGGCTCATCGGCGTGCTCATCCACGCCGTCTCGGTGCTGCTGCCCTCCTGAGGCGCCCGGGTGGCGCAGCCGGGCGGGCGCCTCGGGGTGGCGGCGTGGGGTGCATCACGCGCCGGACGGGCATGGATGCCGGTCGGTGCCGCGTTGCCCCCAGCGACCGACGCGACCAGCGCGCCACCGACCACGAGGAGCCCTTCGTGAGCGCCACCACCTCCCCCTCCGCCGCCCTGTACACCGCCTCGGCCACCGCCTCCGGGCGCGAGGGCCGCGCCGTCAGCACCGACGGCCGCCTGGACGTCACCCTCGCCGCCCCCACCGAGCTCGGCGGCTCCGGTGCCGGCACCAACCCCGAGCAGCTCTTCGCCGCCGGCTACGCCGCGTGCTTCGCGAGCGCCCTCGGCGTCGTGGCCCGCCGGGCCAAGGTCTCCGGCTTCGACGCCTCCGTCACCGCCGACGTCAGCCTGCACCCGACCGAGGCCGGGGGCTTCTCGCTCGCCGTGGCCCTCGAGGTCGAGCTGCCCGACGGCTTCGACGAGGCGACCGGGCGCGACCTCGTCGAGCAGGCCCACGCGGTCTGCCCCTACTCCGACGCCACCCGCGGCAACATCCCCGTCGAGCTGTCGATCGCCTGACGGCATCCGGCCCGACCCACCCACGCGAACACCCACGCGAAGGAGAACCATGAGCACCGACACCACCCCCGACACCACCCCCGACCCCACTGCCACGTCGACTGATGCGGCCGGCACCACCCAGGCCCCCCGCGAGGTGCGGCTCGTCTCGCGCCCCGTCGGCTGGCCCGAGCCGAGCGACTTCGCGCTCGCCGACACCGAGCCGGTCGAGCTCGCCGACGGGCAGGTGCGCGTGCGCAACCTCGTCATGTCGGTCGACCCGTACATGCGCGGTCGCATGAGCGCCGCCAAGTCCTACGCCGCGCCGTACGAGCTCGGTGAGGCCATGACCGGCGGCGCCGTCGGCGAGGTCGTCGAGTCGCGGGCCGACGCGGTGCCGGTCGGGGCGCACGTCCTGCACGGTCTGGGCTGGCGCGAGGAGGCCGTCGTCGACGCCTCCGCCGTGCGCGTCGTCGACACCGACGCCGCCCCCGTCTCGGCCTACCTCGGCGTGCTCGGCATGACAGGGCTGACCGCCTACGCGGGCCTGACCCGCGTGGCCGGCATGAAGCCGGGCGACGTCGTCTTCGTCTCGGGCGCCGCCGGGGCCGTGGGCTCCGTCGTCGGCCAGGTCGCCAAGGCCCTCGGCGCCTCCCGCGTCATCGGCAGCGCCGGCTCGCAGGAGAAGGTCGACCACCTCGTCACCGACCTCGGCTTCGACGCCGCGTTCAACTACAAGGACGGCAAGGTCTCCGACCTGCTGCGCGAGGCCGCTCCCGACGGCATCGACGTGTACTTCGACAACGTCGGCGGTGAGCACCTCGAGGCCGCCGTCGGGTCGCTGCGCCTCGGCGGCCGCATCGCCGTCTGCGGGATGATCTCGGTCTACAACGACACCGAGCCCGCCCCGGGCCCCCGCAACCTCGCGCGCCTCATCCAGACCCGTGGCCGCATCGAGGGCTTCCTCGTGGGCGACCACGGCGACCTCGCGGACGAGTACGCCCAGCAGGCGGCCGGCTGGCTGGCCGACGGCTCGCTCACCTCGCGCGAGACCTTCGTCGACGGCATCGACCACGCCGTCGAGGCCTTCCTCGGTGTCCTCAAGGGTGCCAACACCGGCAAGATGCTCGTCCGTCTCTGACGGACCGGTGTTCCCGGCGTGACCGCCGGTGTCGAGGGGCCGGGCTCATCACGAGCCCGGCCCCTCGTCGCACGCGGCTCAGCGCGACTGCTGCGGCAGCAGGTCCCGGGCGCGGTCGGGCGGCAGCAGCTCGAGGCGCAACGGCTCCCGGGTGAACGAGCCCGTGCCGTGCGAGACCGAGCGCAGGTCGATCGGGTAGCGCGACAGCTCGGCGGCGGGGACCTCGGCGTGCACGAGGGTCCACCCTCCGTCGGTGTCGGCGCCCGCCCCCGCGGCGGATGCCGGGGAGCCTCCGCCCGACCCGGCCATCACCGGCTCGGTGCCGACGACGTGGCCCCGGCGCCCGCGCAGGTCGGCCATGACGGCGCCCAGGTGCTCGTCGGCCGTCGTCACGCAGACGCGGTCGACGGGCTCGAGCAACGCCACGGTCGACGCGTCCGCGGCATCCTTGAGCGCGATCGCTGCCGCGGTCTGGAAGGCGACGTCGGACGAGTCGACCGAGTGCGCCTTGCCGTCGACGAGCGTCACCCGGACGTCGACGACGGGGTGACCGGTGAGCACGCCCCGGTCGAGCTGCGCCCGCACCCCCTTCTCGACGGAGGCCACGAACTGGCGCGGCACCGACCCGCCCACGACGCGGTCGACGAACTCGACGCCCGCGCCCCGCGGCAGCGGCTCGACCTCGAGGGTGCACACGGCGTACTGGCCGTGACCGCCCGACTGCTTGACGTGCCGGCCCTGCGAGCGGCACGACCGCACGAACGTCTCGCGCAGGGCGGTCCGGTACGGCTCGGACGTCACCGTCACGCTGTGCCGCTCGGACAGCCGGGCGAGCAGGTCGTCGACGTGGGCCTGGCCCATCGTCCAGAGCACGATCTGGTCGTTCTCGGCGTCGTGCTCCATGCGCACCGTGACGTCCTCGGCGACGATGCGGGCGAGGGCCCCGGCGAGGCGGTCGTCGTCGCTCTTCGTGGCGGCGCGCACGGCCACGGGCAGCAGCGGCTCGGGCAGCAGCCAGGGGGCCACGACCACCGGCCGGTCGGGCGACGACAGGGTGTCGGAGGTCTCGGCCCGCTGCAGCTTCGACACGAGGGCGAGGTCGCCGGCCGTGACGGTGCCGCGAGGACGGTGGGCGTCGAGGTAGGGGGAGCCGAGCGGGCCCACCCGCTCGTCGTCGTCGTGGGAGGGGTGACCGGGCACGTCGTGGCCGACGAAGTCACCGAGGTGGCCCGAGACGTGCACCGGCTCGTCGACCCGCAGCGTGCCGGAGAAGACGCGCACGAGGGACAGGCGGCCGACGTAGGGGTCCGTCGTCGTGCGCACGACCTCCGCCACGAGCGGTTGGGCCGGGTCGCAGGTCACCCCGCCGACGGCGCGCCCGGCGGGCGTCGTGACGTCCGGCAGCGGGTGCACCGTGGGGTCGGGGAAGGCCCGGCGCACGAGCCCGAGCAGCTGCTCGACGCCCACCCCGGTCGGCGGCGACACGGGCAGCACCGGGAAGAAGGTGCCCAGGCACACCGCCCGACGGACGTCGGCGACGAGGGCCTCGACGTCGACCGCGCCACCCTCGAGGTAGCGGTCGAGCAGCTCGTCGTCCTCGGCCTGCTCGATGACCGACTCGACGAGGGCAGAGCGGGCGTCCGCCGCGTCGTCGCCGAGGCCGTCGGCGTCGCCGGTGAGCAGGCCGGTCACGTCGGTGAGCCGGCCCTGGTCGGTCACCGGCCAGTGCGTGGCGCGCACGTCGCCGAAGGCGAGACGGCACCGCTGCACGGTCTCGGCGAAGTCGGAGCGCGGCTGGTCGAGGTGCGTGACGGCCACGGCCCGCGGCATCCCGACGGCGGCGCACTCACGCCACAGCAGCGACACCGTCCGGTCGACGTCGTCGGCGGCCGAGACGACGAAGACCGCGGCGTCGGCCGCCCTCAGCCCTGCGCGCAGCTCACCGACGAAGTCGGGGAACCCGGGGGTGTCGAGCAGGTTGAGCGTCACGCCCTCGCTCTGCACCGCGGCCGCGACGAGCGTCGTCGTGCGCACGTGCACCTCGGCGCCGGCGCGATGACCCGGTACCAGCGCGGCGAGCAGCGCGTCGAGGAGGGCGCTCTTGCCGGCGCCGCCCGGCCCGACGAGCACGACGTTGCGGATGTCGCTCACCGAGTCCGGCGCGGGCGCCGGGGGGAGCTCTGACCTGCCGGGCGTCTTCGCCATGGGCCACCTCTCTCGTCCGCGCCCACCCTTCTCCTCCGACCCGTCGGCTGACAAGAGCGGCGGTCGGCGGCAGGTCGGCGCCGTGGCGAAGAACCCGGGTGCGCGCTGTCGGTGGTGGGTGACAGGGTGGGCGCATGGATCTCGGGCAGTACCGTCACGTGCTCGCGATCCGCGACACCCGCAACGCGTTGCTGCTCGGCCTGCTCATCCGCATCCCGATGTTCGCGGGCACCGTCCTGCTCACCCTGCACGTCGTCACCTCGCTCGGGCGCAGCTACGGCGCGGCCGGGCTGCTCAGCGCCGCCGCCACCATCGCGATCGCGATCTCCGGGCCGTGGCGCGGTCGCCTCCTCGACCGCCTCGGCCTGCGCCGCACCGTCGCGCCGTCGCTCGTCGTGCAGGCGGTCTGCTGGTCGATCGCCCCGTGGGTCGACTACCTGCCGCTCATGGGGCTCGCGGCCCTCGCCGGCCTCTTCGTCGTCCCGACCTTCTCGATCCTGCGCCAGGTCATCATCCGGTCCGTGCCCGACCACCAGCGCCGCACCGCGCTCTCGCTCGACTCGGCCGCGACCGAGCTCGCCTTCATGGCCGGGCCCGCCCTCGGCGTCTGGGCCGCCACGTCCTACAGCACCGGCTGGGCCCTCTTCGGGTGCGAGATGGCCGCTGTCGCCGCCGGCTTCGTCCTCTTCGTCGTCAACCCGGCCGTCAGGAGCGACGACGCGCGCCTCGCCACCCCGGATGCCGGTGTGCCCGACGCCACCGCCGACGCCACCGCCGACGCCACCGCCGACGCCACCGCCGACGCCACGGGGGTCGCGGCGGGGCGTGACGACGTCGCCGACGAGCCCGCTGCAGGCCGGGTCTGGCGCGGCTTCGTCACCGTGCCGGTGGCCGCCATCTACCTCGCCGCCCTGTGCTCCACCCTCGTGCTGAGCGGCACCGACGTCGCCATCGTCGCGGCGCTCCGCTCGTTCGACGCCACGACCTCCATCGGCTGGATCCTCGCCCTGTGGGGCGGCGGGTCGCTGGTCGGCGGCCTCGTCTACGGCGCGTGGCACCGCTCCTTCTCAGCCTTCTGGCTGCTGGGCGGCCTCGCCGCCACGACCGCCCCGGTCGCTCTCGCCGTCGGCGTGCCGAGCTTCGCGGTGCTCATCACCGTCTCGGGCATCTTCTGCGCCCCCACCATCACCGCGACCGTCGAGCAGCTGAGCCGTGCCGTCCCCGAGCGTTTCCGCGGCGAGATGATGGGATGGCACGGCTCGGCCATGACCGCCGGCTCGGCGGTCGGCGCCCCCGTGGCGGGCTTCGCCATCGACCACGGCGGCTGGCGCACGGGCTTCCTCGTCGTCGGCGTGGTCGGGGTGCTGGTCGCCCTCGTCGGCGCCCTCTCGCAGCGCAGCCTGGCCCGGCGCGACGGCCGGCGGTCGGAGCCCGTCGGGTCGCCGGCGCCGTCGCGCGATTCGGACCGCAGCCGCCCGGCTGCTACCATTGACAACTGACCAGTCGCGGTCACGGATCTCCGTGTCCACGACGTGCCAAGAGAAGCTCGCTTCCACCCGCGTCGGCCTCACGGCTGCCGGGTACCGGGTCTGCTCGACGACCGTCCCCGTGACGACCGGAGAGCCGTGTGTCGCACAGCCCTGCTGTGCCGGCATCCGACACCCAGAGGGCTTCTCGTGCACGCACGGGGGGCCCTTTTTCCGTTGCTGGCCACGGAACCGGGCAGGCAACCCCCCCGCAGGTCCATCACACGAGCTAAGGAGCACCACATCAGCGAGCCTCGCATCAACGAGCGCATCCGGGTCCCGGAAGTGCGCTTGGTCGGCCCGAACGGCGAGCAGGTCGGCATCGTGCGCGTCGAGGACGCGCTGCGCCTGGCCGAGGAGGCGAACCTCGATCTCGTCGAGGTCGCCCCCATGGCCAAGCCGCCCGTCGCCAAGCTCATGGACTTCGGCAAGTTCAAGTACGAAGCAGCGCTGAAGGCCCGTGAAGCACGCAAGAACCAGGTCAACACGGTCATCAAGGAGATCAAGCTCCGCCCGAAGATCGACCCGCACGACTACGGCACGAAGAAGGGCCACGTCGAGCGGTTCCTCAAGGCGGGCGACAAGGTCAAGGTGACGATCATGTTCCGTGGCCGCGAGCAGAGCCGTCCCGAGCTGGGCCGTCGACTGCTCGAGCGCCTCGCGGAGGACATCGTCGAGCTCGGCTTCGTCGAGTCGGCCCCCAAGCAGGACGGCCGCAACATGATCATGGTCATCGGCCCGACCAGGAAGAAGGCCGAGGCCAAGGCCGAGCAGCGCCGCACCCGTGAAGAGGAGCGGTCCGAAAGATCCGAGGGCGCCACCGGCATCCCGGACCCCGAGGCCCAGGCCGCGGCCGAGCAGCGCGCTGCCGAGCAGGAGACCGCCTCGGCCGAGTGACGCGGGCCCTCACCGGCCCCCGACATGACCCCCGACATGACCCCACGCACCCCGCTGCGGTCGACATCGCAGCAGACACGACAGCACGACAAGGAGATCGGCCATGCCGAAGATGAAGACGCACAGCGGTGCGAAGAAGCGGTTCCGCCTCACCGGCACCGGCAAGGTGATGCGCGAGCAGGCCGGCGGTCGCCACCTGCTCGAGCACAAGTCGAGCAAGAAGATGCGTTCGATCGCGAACGACGTCGAGCTCGCCAAGCCGGACGCCAAGAAGGCCAAGAAGCTCCTCGGCAAGTGAGCCGAGACCCCCACCGATCAGCACCTCGCTGAGCAACCGGGCTCTCTCGGTACGCCAGCAGCACCAAGCAGAGAAGGAGTATTCACGTGGCACGCGTGAAGCGGGCGGTCAACGCCCAGAAGAAGCGTCGGGTCGTCCTCGAGCGGGCCAGCGGCTACCGCGGTCAGCGCTCGCGGCTCTACCGCAAGGCCAAGGAGCAGGTCACCCACTCGCTCGGCTACGCCTACCGTGACCGCCGGGCCCGCAAGGGCGACTTCCGTCGCCTCTGGATCCAGCGCATCAACGCCGCGGCCCGCGCCAACGGCATGACCTACAACCGCTTCATGCAGGGCCTCAAGGCCGCTGGTGTCGAGGTCGACCGCAAGATCCTCGCGGACCTCGCCGTCAACGACGCCCCGGCCTTCGCCGCCCTCGTCGAGCTCTCGCGCGCCAACGTGCCCGCGCAGGCCGACAAGGCCGCCGCCGGCGACGCCGCCTGAGTCATCCCGACTCCGACGGACTCCACGTCACACCCCGAGCGCCGGGACACCCCGTGCTGACCAACCCCCGATCCGATCGGGTGAAGGCGGTACGGGCGCTGTCCCGGCGCTCGGTGCGTTCCCGCTCCGGCGAGTTCGTCGCCGAGGGGCCGCAGTCGGTGCGGGAGGCGCTGCGCCACCGACCCGACGCGGTGCGCGACGTCTACGTCACGCCCGAGGCGGCCGACCGGCATCCGGCCATCGTCGACGCGGCCCGCGCGGCGGGGGTGACGGTGCACGACACCGCCCCCGAGGTGCTGGCCGCGATGGTCGACACCGAGAGCCCTCAGGGGCTCGTCGCCGTCTGCCGGGCCGTCGACCGACCGCTCGACGAGGTGCTCGACGGGCTTCCCGAGCGCGCCCTCGTCCTCGTCCTGACCCACGTGCGCGACCCCGGCAACGCCGGCACCGTCATCCGGGGTGCGGACGCCGCGGGGGCGGATGCCGTCGTGGTCAGCGACGCGAGCGTCGAGCTGTACAACCCCAAGGTTGTCCGCTCCACCGCCGGCTCGCTGTGGCACCTGCCCGTGAGCGTGGGGGCGCCGGTGACCGAGATCCTCGACGGGCTGCGCGCCCGTGGGGTGGCGCTGCTCGCCGCCGACGGCGCGGGCACGACCCTGCTGCCCGAGGTCGACCTCGACCGGTCGCACGCCTGGGTCATGGGCAACGAGGCGTGGGGTCTGCCCGAACCGCTGCGCGCGCAGTGCGAAGAGGTCGTGCGCGTGCCGATCCACGGTCACGCCGAGTCGCTCAACCTCGCGATGGCCGCCACGGTCTGCCTCTACGCCTCCGCGGGCGCCCGGCACCCCGACGGCCGCGGCGACACCCCGGTCGGCACCGAGGCCGGCAGCGACGTCGGCGTCGGCGGGCGCGGCTAGGGTCGGGAGCATGGGCCCGGACGACGAGGAGGTCGTGCACCGCACCGACCACCGGTCGGGGCGTCCCGGTGCCCTGCCCGACACGGCCGCCGAGCTGGCCCAGCTCGGCGCGATGGGCGAGCTGCTGCCCGACGGCCTCGTCGTCGTCGGGGGTGACCGCGTCGTCCGCTTCGCGAACGGCGAGGCCCTGCGCATCCTCGAGCGGACGCCGGCCGAGATCCTCGACCGGCCGGTCTCGGAGGGTCTGACCCTGCGGGACAAGTACGGCCGCGACTGGTGGGCGCACACCGACCCGTGGGGAGGGCTCACCACCCGCACCGGCCACCGCGAGAAGCTGCTCGTCGGCCCCGCCGGCAACGACCTGCTCGTCACGGCCCGCTACCTGCGCGCTGACCGCGGCGGGCCGGTCGAGCGGGTCATGCTCGGTCTGCGCGACGCCGAGGCCCGGCTGCGGGCCGAGCGCGACCAGGCCACCGTGCTGACGACCGTCGCGCACGAGCTGCGGGCGCCGCTGACGTCGGTGGCCGGCTTCACGAGCAGCCTGCTGCGACGCTGGGAGCGGTTCACCGACGCCCAGAAGAAGATGATGATCGAGACGATCGAGTCCGACGCCAACCGGCTCACCCGCCTCATCACCGAGCTGCTCGACATCTCGCGGCTCGACACCCACGCCCTGAGCCTGCGCCTCGGCCCGGTCGACCTGCACGACGTGCTGACGGGGCACGTCCTGCGCCACGAGCTCGGCCGACGGCCGGGGTCGGTGCAGCTGCGGCTCGGCACCCGCGCCGAGCAGGAGGGGCTGCCCGAGCTGTGGGCCGACACCGACCGCCTCGAGCAGGTGTTCCACAACCTCGTCGAGAACGGGCTGCGCCACGGGTCCGGGGTCGTCACCGTCACCCTCGAGCGCGACGGCCACGCCGACGGCGACGGGCACGCCCGCGGACGCACCGGCAGCGACCGTCCCGACGCGGTGACCGTGACGATCGACGACGAGGGCGACGGCATCCCCCCGGAGCACCGCGAGAAGGTCTTCGGCCGGTTCTGGCACGGCCCGTCCAACGCGAGCACCGGCCTCGGCCTCTACGTCGTCAAGGGGCTGGTCGAGGCCCACGGCGGTTCGGTCTGGGCCGACGGCAACGAGACCGGCGGCGCCCGCTTCGTCGTCCGGCTGCCGTCCGGGCTGCCCGACCTCGTCGGCCCCTGACCCCGCCCGAGGCGGCCGACCGCGCGGGTGGAGGTAATCCGTCGCGAAATGTGGTCGCCGATCACCTCCACCCGGATGCCACTCGTCCAGGTGGAGGTATCACGTCGCGCCAGGCGGTCGCCCATTACCTCCATCCGCGCGCCGGCGCTGACACCTGCAGGCGCCCCCGTCGGCCCGGACCATAGACTTGGCGCGCCTCGGAGCGGCCCCCCGCCCGCGGCCCCGCAGAGCCAGCAGCCCCAGACGACGAGAGCAGCGAACGCACGCCGATGTCCGGACCGAACACGAACTACGACCCCGTCGAGGTCTCGGCGCTCGACCCGGCCAACGTCGACGCCGCCGTCGAGCAGGCACTCGCCGCCATCGCCGGTGCCACCGACCTCGAGGCGCTCAAGGCCGCGCGGCTCGCGCACGCCGGCGACAAGAGCCCCCTCGCCCTCGCCAACCGCGAGATCGGTGCGCTGCCCCCGACCGCCAAGGCCGAGGCCGGCAAGCGGGTCGGCCAGGCCCGCGGCCAGGTGAGCAAGGCCCTCGCCTCCCGTCAGGTCGAGCTCGAGGCCGAGCGCGACGAGCGCATCCTCACCGACGAGAAGGTTGACGTGACGAGGCCCGCCGTCCGTCGCCACCCCGGCTCCCGGCATCCGATCGAGCTCACCGCCCAGCGCCTCGTCGACGCCTTCGTCGGCATGGGCTGGGAGGTCGCCGAGGGCCCCGAGCTCGAGAGCGAGTGGCTCAACTTCGACGCCCTCAACCTCGGGCCCGACCACCCGGCGCGCCAGATGCAGGACACGTTCTTCCTCGACCCCGTCGACAGCGGCCTCGTGCTGCGCACCCAGACCTCGCCGGTGCAGATCCGCACGATGCTCGAGCAGGAGCCGCCGATCTACATCGTGGCGCCGGGCAAGGTGTTCCGCACCGACGACCTCGACGCGACGCACACGCCGGTCTTCCACCAGATCGAGTGCCTCGCCATCGACAAGGGGCTGACGATGGCCCACCTGCGCGGTGCGCTCGACGCCTTCGTGCGCATCATGTTCGGCGCCGAGACGCGCACCCGCGTGCGGGCCAACTACTTCCCCTTCACCGAGCCGAGCATGGAGACCGACTTCCTCTGCTTCGCGTGCCACGGCGCCGAGACGTGGGGGACACCCGAGCAGTGCCGCACGTGCGGCGGCTCGGGCTGGATCGAGCTCGGCGGCTCGGGCATGGTCAACCGGAAGGTGCTGCGCACGTGCGGCATCGACCCCGACGTCTACTCCGGGTTCGCCTTCGGGCTCGGCATCGAGAGGGCACTGATGTTGCGCCACGGGGTGCAGGGGATGCACGAGATGGTCGAGGGCGACGTCCGCTTCTCGCGCCAGTTCGGGACGGGGGCCTGAGATGCGGATGCCGCTGAGCTGGCTCGCCGAGTACACCGACCTCCCCGAGGGCACCACGGGCGCCGTCGTCGCCGCGGGGCTCGTTTCCGTCGGGCTCGAGGAGGAGGACCTCCACGGCGGCGACCTCACCGGGCCGCTCGTCGTCGGACGCGTGCTCGACCTCGTCGCCGAGCCGCAGAAGAACGGCAAGACGATCCGCTGGTGCACCGTCGACGTCGGCGAGCACGGCCAGATGGTGACCGAGGGCAAGCACCAGGAGATCGTCTGCGGGGCGCACAACTTCGAGGTGGGCGACCTCGTCGTCGTCGTGCTGCCCGGGGCGGTGCTCCCGGGCGGCTTCGCCATCGCCGCCCGCAAGACCTACGGCCACGTCTCGAACGGGATGATCTGTGCCGAGGACGAGATCGGCCTCGGCACCGACCACGAGGGCATCATCGTGCTGCAGCGCCTGCTCGGCGACGAGAAGGCGTCGCAGCTGCGCCCCGGCGACGACGCCATCGCCCTGCTCGGCCTCGCCGAGGAGACGGTCGAGACGAACGTGACTCCCGACCGCGGCTACTGCCTGTCGGTGCGCGGCCTCGCCCGCGAGTTCTGGCACAGCCTCGGCAGCCCCGCCGGTGGCTACCGCGACCCCGCCGCCGTCGAGACCCCCGCGGCCAACGAGGCGGGGTACCCGGTCGAGCTGACCGACACCTCGCCGATCGACGGGCGCGACGGGTGCGACCGCTACGTGGCCCGGGTCGTGCGCGGCATCGACCCGACCCGACCCTCGCCGGCCTGGATGCAGCGCCGGCTCACGCAGTCCGGGATGCGGCCGATCTCGCTCGCCGTCGACGTGACGAACTACGTCATGCTCGCGGTCGGCCAGCCGCTTCACGCCTTCGACCTCGACACCCTCTCGGGCCGCGTCGTCGTGCGGCGTGCCCGCGACGGCGAGAGCCTGACGACCCTCGACGACGTCGAGCGCCGCCTCAGCCCCGACGACCTGCTCATCACCGACGGCGGCGAGCGCCCGCTCGCCATCGCGGGGCTCATGGGCGGCGCGTCGTCCGAGGTCACCGACGTCACGACCGACGTCCTCGTCGAGGCGGCCCACTTCGACGCCACGACGGTGGCCCGCAGCTCGCGGCGCCACCGGCTGGTCACCGAGGCCTCGAAGCGCTACGAGCGCGGGGTCGACCCCGCGGTCACGGCGGCCGCGGCGCAGCTCGCCGTCGACCTGCTCGTCGAGCACGGCGGCGGCACGGCCGACCCGGGCGTCACCGACGTCGACCGCACGCAGCCCCCGGCGGCCGCCCTGCTCGACGTCACGGAGCCCGGCCGCATCGTCGGGCGCGCGTACCCGCGGGGCCGGGTGGTCGGCATCCTGCGCGACCTCGGCTGCACGGTCGACGAGACCGGCGACGGCACCGACGAGGCTCACGTGCTCGTGACCCCGCCGACGTGGCGCCCCGACCTCGCCGGCGACGCGCCCGCGCCCGACTACGCCGAGGAGGTCGCCCGCATCGACGGCTACGACCTCATCCCGTCGGTGACGCCCACCCCGAGCGAGGGGCAGGGGCTGACCCACGGCCAGCAGGTGCGCCGGCGCGTGGCCGACGCCGTCGCGGCCGCCGGCTACGACGAGGTGCTCACCTACCCCTTCGTCGGCGAGGGCTCGGCCGACGCGCTGCGGCTGCCGGAGAACGACGACCGCCGCCACGCGGTCCGCCTCGCCAACCCGCTCTCGGAGGAGCGCCCGCTGCTGCGCACCTCGGTGCTCTCGACGCTCGTCGACGCCCTGCGCCGCAACGTCGCGCGCGGCCAGCGCGACGTCGCGCTCTACGAGCTCGGGCTCGTCTTCCGTCCCGGCGGCCCGGTCGGCACCGCACCGCTGCTGCCCGTGGGCACCCGCCCGGATGCCGCGTCGCTGGCCGCGCTCTACGCCGCGGTGCCGCACCAGCCGCGTCACGCCGCCGTCGTCGCCTGCGGCCAGGCCGAGCCCGCCGGCTGGTGGGGTCCGGGTCGCCCCGCCGACTGGAGCGACATGGTCGCGGTCGTGCAGACGGCCGCCCGCGCGCTCGCCGTCGAGGTACGGGTCGAGGCGGACGCCGACCACGCCCCGTGGCACCCCGGCCGGTGCGCCCGCATCACGCTCGTCGACGGGACCCTCGTCGGGCACGCCGGCGAGCTGCACCCCAAGGTGCTCGCCTCCCTCGAGCTGCCCCCGCGCACCGTCGCGGCGGAGTTCGACGTCGACGTGCTCACGGCGGCCAGCGAGCAGCCGGTGCAGGTGCAGCCGTTCTCGTCCTTCCCGCCGGCCCTGACCGACGTCGCCCTGCTCGTCTCCGCCGACGTCCCCGCGGCAGCGGTCGAGCAGTCCCTGCGCGAGGGCGCCGGCGAGGCGCTCGAGAGCGTGACCCTCTTCGACGTCTACGAGGGGGAGGGCATCGAGCCCGGACACGTCTCGCTCGCCTTCCGGCTGACCTTCCGGGCGCCCGACCGCACCCTGACGACCGAGGAGGTCAACAGCTACCGCGACGCGGCGGTCGCGGCGGCCACGGCCGCGACGGGGGCCACGCAGCGCTGAGCCGCGGCTGGCGTCACCGGTCGGGGTCGGGGCTCCGTGCCGGGGGAGTATCGAGCCGCGGCAGGGTGGGCCACCGCTGCGAGGCCCACTCGAGCCAGGCCTCGCACGGCGCCGGTGGGGCGGGAGGCGGACCACCGGCGCGTTCGGCCGGCGTCGGCGGCACGAACGAGGCGAGGTAGTGGTCGTGGTGGGCGTCGGTCATCTCGAACGTCGTGTCGGGCGCCTCGACCCACCGTCGGGCGGCCCGGGCGCGACGTTCCGCCTCCGTCAGCTCGAGGTGGACGAGGCGGTACTCGGCCCCGGCCACCGCGGCGACGGCGGCGACGGCCCACCGCTCCTCGGGCGACCAGCAGCCGAAGTCGAGCACGACGGACGAGCCGCCGGCCAGCACCTCGTGGGCCACCCAGATGAAGCGCCCCTCGAGGATGTTCCGCCTGCCCGCCGCGTCGGAGTGGCCGAAGAGCGGGGCCATCCACTCGTCGGGGGTGAGGCGCAGCAGGTGGTCGCGGGCGGCGATCCGCCGGGCCTCGGTGGTCTTGCCGACCCCCGGGAGCCCGACGGTGAGGTGGAGCGTGGGCCTGGGCATGGGGCCATCCTCCCGTGGGGTGGCCTGCACAACTATGCACGAGCGTGTATAGTCATGCATCATGATCAGGGCAGCAGTGGCGGGTGCGAGCGGCTACGCCGGAGGCGAGATCCTCCGGCTCCTGCTCGCCCACCCCGGGCTCGAGGTGGGCGCCGTCACGGCCGGCAGCAGTGCGGGTGGACTCCTCGGGGGCGTCCACCCGCACCTGACCCCCCTCGCCGGGCGTAAGCTCGAGCCGACGACGCCCGAGGTCCTCGCCGGGCACGACGTCGTCTTCCTCGCCCTGCCCCACGGGCACTCGGCCGCCCTGGCCGCAGCGCTGCCCGACGACGTCGTCGTCGTCGACTGCGGCGCCGACTTCAGGCTCGAGTCCGGGTCGGCGTGGACCACCTTCTACGACACCCCGCACGCCGGGTCGTGGCCCTACGGGCTGCCCGAGCTGCCGCTGCCCGCAGGCGGCCGCCAGCGTGAGCTCCTCGCCGGCGGCACCCGCATCGCCGTGCCGGGCTGCTACCCGACCGCGGTGACCCTCGCGCTCGCCCCGGCCGTCGGCTCCGGGACCGTCTCCCTCGACGACGTCGTCGTCGTCGCGGCCTCGGGCACCTCGGGCGCGGGCAAGTCACTCAAGCCGCATTTGCTCGGCGCGGAGGTGATGGGCTCGATGTCGCCGTACGGCGTGGGCGGCGGCCACCGGCACACCCCCGAGATCGAGCAGAACCTGTCGCGGGCGGCGGGCGCCCCCGTGACGGTGTCCTTCACGCCGACGCTGGCGCCGATGCCACGCGGCATCCTCGCGACGTGCACCGCCCGCCTGGTCGACGGCGTCACCGCTGAGCAGGTTCGTGATGTCTACGAGAACGCTTATGGCACAGAGCCCTTCGTGCACGTGCTCCCCGAGGGTCAGTGGCCCGGCACCGCGAACGTGCTCGGCAGCAACACGGCCCACCTCCAGCTCGCGGTCGACGAGCACGCCCGGCGCCTCGTCGTCGTCGCGGCGGTCGACAACCTCACCAAGGGCACCGCCGGTGCCGCCGTCCAGTGCGCCAACCTCGCCCTCGGTCTCGACGAGGGCCTCGGCCTGCCCCTCACCGGAGTCGCCCCGTGACACCCGAACCGTCCACGGCCCCCGTCACCTCCACGACGCCGGATGCCGGTGGGCCGGCCGTGCAGCTGCCCCGCGGCTTCCGCGCGGCGGGGGTCACTGCCGGGCTCAAGGCGAGCGGGCGCCCCGACCTCGCCCTCGTCGTCAACGACGGGCCCGACCACCACGGAGCCGCGGTCTTCACCTCCAACCGGGTCGAGGCGGCGCCGGTGACGTGGTCGCGCGGCGTCGTGGGTGACGGCCGGGTCGACGCCGTCGTGCTGAACTCCGGTGGCGCCAACGCCTGCACCGGCGCCCAGGGCTTCCTCGACACCCACCGCACCGCCGAGCACGTGGCCGACGTGCTCGGGGTGTCGAGCGGTGACGTCGTCGTCTGCTCGACCGGGCTCATCGGCGAGCTGCTCCCCATGCCGCTCGTGCTCGCGGGCGTCGACGCGGCGGCGGGCGCCCTCACGCCGGCGGGCCACCTCGAGGCGGCCACCGCGGTGATGACGACCGACACGGTGCCCAAGACGGCCCACCACCCGGCGTCCGGCTGGTCGGTCTCGGGGTTCGCGAAGGGGGCGGGCATGCTCGCCCCCGCACTCGCGACGATGCTCGTCGTGCTCACGACCGACGCCGTCGTCGACCAGGCCGAGCTCGACGCGGCCCTGCGGTCGGCGACCGCCGTGACGTTCGACCGCGTCGACTCCGACGCCTGCATGTCGACCAACGACACCGTCCTCGTCATGGCCTCCGGCGCGTCCGGGGAGCGGGCCGACGCCGACGCGCTGGCGCGGGCGGTCACGGCCGTCTGCGCCGACCTGGCCCGCCAGCTCGTGTCCGACGCCGAGGGCGCGGCCCACGACATCGCCGTCACGGTGCGCAGCGCCGCGAGCGTCGACGACGCGCTCGAGGTGGCCCGCGCCGTGGCCCGCAACACCCTCTTCAAGTGCGCCGTCTTCGGCAACGACCCCAACTGGGGGCGGGTGCTCGCCGCCGTGGGCACGACGCGGGCCACCTTCGACCCGGCCGCGCTCGACGTCGCGATGAACGGCGTGCAGGTGTGCCGCGGTGGCGGTGTGGGCGAGGACCGCTCGCTCGTCGACCTCACCGGCCGCGAGGTGCACGTCGTGGTCGACCTGCACGCCGGCGACGACGAGGCGACGATCTGGACCAACGACCTCACGCACGACTACGTGCACGAGAACTCGGCGTACTCGACGTGAGCGGCACCCCCGACCCCGTCCCGACCACGGCCGCCGACCAGCGCCAGCAGCTGCGCGGGCTCATCGACGCGGCCGCCCTGCGTGTGGCCGCGGGCAAGGCGGCCACGCTCGTCGAGGCGCTGCCGTGGCTCGAGCGGTTCCGCGGGGCGCTCGTCGTCATCAAGTACGGCGGCAACGCCATGCTCGACGACGACCTCAAGCGGGCCTTCGCCGACGACGTCGCCTTCCTGCGCTACGCCGGCCTGCGCCCCGTCGTCGTGCACGGCGGCGGCCCCCAGATCAAGAGCATGCTGTCGCGGCTCGGCCTCACCAGTGAGTTCAAGGGCGGCCTGCGCGTCACGACCCCCGAGGTCATGGAGGTCGTGCGCATGGTGCTCACCGGCCAGGTCGGGCGCGAGCTCGTCGGCCTGCTCAACCAGCACGGGCCCATCGCGGTCGGCCTCTCCGGCGAGGATGCCGGCCTGCTGGGTGCCCGTCGCCGCGGCGCCGTCGTCGACGGCGAGCTCGTCGACATCGGCCTCGTCGGCGACGTCGAGAGCGTCAACCCCTCCGCGGTGCTCGACATCCTCGCCGCCGGCCGGGTGCCCGTCGTCTCGACGATCGCGCCCGACCTCGACGTCGACGGTCAGGTGCTCAACGTCAACGCCGACACGGCCGCCGCGGCGCTCGCCGTCGCCCTGCAGGCGGAGAAGCTCGTCGTGCTCACCGATGTCGAGGGCATCTACGCGAACTGGCCCGACCGCGGCTCACTGCTCTCGAGCATCCGCGTCGACGCCGCCCGGCGGCTGCTCGACCGCGTCGACGACGGCATGGTGCCCAAGCTCGAGGCCTGCATCCGGGCGGTCGACGGCGGGGTGCCGCAGACGCACGTCGTCGACGGGCGGGCGCCGCACTCGATCCTGCTCGAGATCTTCACCGACGAGGGCATCGGCACGATGGTGCTGCCCGACGACTCCGTCGACGTTGTCGACGACGCCGGCGCTCATGACGACGCCGGCGCTCATGACGACCCCGTCGCTCGTGACACCTCCGACGACTCCGAGGTGGGACCGTGACCGCGAACAGCGACCTGCTCGCCCGCTACTCCGCGTCGATGGTGCAGGTGTTCGGCGCGCCGCAGCTCGTGCTCGCCTCCGGCCACGGCTGCTGGGTGACCGACGTCGACGGGCGCCGCTATCTCGACCTGCTCTCGGGCATCGCCGTCAACGCCCTCGGCCACGGGCACCCGGCGCTCGTCCAGGCCGTCGCGAAGCAGGCGGAGACCGCCATCCACGTATCCAACTTCTTCACGACCCGTCCCGCCGTCGAGCTCGCGGAGCGGCTGCTCGAGATCAGCCGCGCACCCGCGGGCTCCGGGGTCTTCTTCGCCAACTCGGGCGCCGAGGCGACCGAGGCGGCGGTCAAGCTGTCGCGGCGCACCGGTCGCCACCGCATCGTCGCGCTCGAGGGCTCCTTCCACGGCCGCACGACCGGGGCGCTGGCCCTCACGCACAAGGCGGCCTACCGCGAGCCGTTCGAGCCGCTGCTGCCCGGCGTCGTCTTCGTCCCGCCCGGCGACCACGACGCGCTGCGCCGGGCCGTCGACGAGCAGACGGCGGCGGTGTTCCTCGAACCGGTGCAGGGCGAGGCCGGCGTCGTGCCGCTCGGCGACGACTACCTGCGCCTGGCCCGCGAGGTCACGACGCGCGCCGGCGCGCTGCTCGTCGTCGACGAGATCCAGACGGGCATCGGGCGCACGGGCGACTGGTTCGCCCACCACCGCTCCGGGGTCGTCCCCGACGCGATGACGCTAGCGAAGGGGCTCGGCGGCGGGGTGCCGATCGGGGCGCTCGTGACCTTCGGCCCCGACGTCACCGGACTGCTGACGGCCGGCCAGCACGGCACGACCTTCGGCGGCAACCCGCTCGCCTGCGCCGCCGGCCTCGCCGTCATCGACACCATCGAGCGCGACGGGCTGCTCGAGCACGTCCGCGACGTCGCCACGGTGCTCGACCGCCTCGGCCCCACCGGGGTGGCCCCGCCCACCCCGACCGTAGAGAGGCCACGTCCCGACGCCGCGAGCACCGTCGAGAGGCCACGTCCCGACGCCGTCGCCGCGACGTCCGTGGCGTCAGTCCCGGGTGTCCTCGGCACCCGCGGGCGCGGCCTCCTGCGGGCCGTGCAGCTCGACGGGATCGACGCCGCGACCGCGATGCTGGCCGCCCGCGAGGCCGGCTTCATCGTCAATGCCGTCACCCCGACGGCGCTGCGCCTCGCCCCGCCGCTCGTCGTGTCGGCCCGCGAGCTCGAGGGCTTCGTCGACGCCCTGCCCGGCATCCTCGAGGCCGCGCGCGGCGGGGGAGCGCCACGGTGACGAGCCGTGCCCACCGGCAGAGGCGGGTCGTCGAGCTGCTCGACGCGCACCCGGTGCACAGCCAGGGCGAGCTGGCCGACCTGCTCTCGGGCGAGGGCATCGAGGTGACCCAGGCGACCCTGTCGCGCGACCTCGTCGAGGTCGGCGCGGTCAAGGTGCGACGCGGCCGCGCCCTCGTCTACGCCGTCCCGGGCGACGGGACGGGCGAGGAGTCGGCCCCGGGCACGCTCGGGGACGGGGCGAGCGCCCGCCTGCGACGGACCGTCGAGGAGCTCCTCGTCTCCGCCTCGCTCGCCGGCAACCTCGTCGTGCTGCGCACTCCGCCGGGGGCGGCGAACTACCTCGCCATCGCCATCGACCAGACCCGTGACCCCGACGTCGTCGGCACCATCGCGGGCGACGACACGATCATGCTCGCGGCGGTCTCACCCGACCGCGCCGCCGTCGTGCTCGAGCGGTTGCTCTCCCTGTCCGGCACGACAGACTGACCCTCGCGCCCGACTGGCGACGTCACGCCATCGACACGTGGCGTCACCCACCGACCGACCGACACCGACCGACACCGACCGAACCCCCGCTGGAGGACCCCGCCATGACCGCGCACCCCGACCCCGCCACCGCACCGGCCGACGCCCCGGCCGACGAGCGCGTGAGCCTGTGGGGCGGCCGGTTCAGCGGCGGCCCCGACCAGGCGCTCGCCGCCCTGTCCAAGAGCACCCACTTCGACTGGCGGCTGGCACCCCACGACATCGCCGGCTCGCGCGCCCACGCCCGGGTGCTGCACGCCGCAGGCCTGCTCGCCGACGACGACCTCGACGGCATGCTCGACGGCCTCGACCGGCTCGAGGCCGACGTCCGCTCGGGGTCCTTCACGCCGGCACCCGACGACGAGGACGTCCACACCGCGCTGGAGCGCGGGCTCATCGACCGGGTCGGCGTCGACCTCGGCGGGCGCCTCCGGGCCGGGCGTTCGCGCAACGACCAGGTCGCCACCCTATTCCGCATGTACCTGCGCGAGCACGCCCGGCTGGTGGGCGGTCTCGTGCTCGACGTCGTCAATGCCCTCGTTGCACAGGCGAACTCGCACCTCGGGGTGGCGATGCCGGGGCGCACGCACCTGCAGCACGCCCAGCCCGTGCTGCTCTCGCACCACCTACTGGCCCACGCGTGGGCGCTGCTGCGCGACGTCGACCGGCTCCGTGACTGGGACGCCCGCACCGACGCGTCCCCGTACGGCTCCGGCGCGCTCGCCGGCTCCTCGCTCGGGCTCGACCCCGAGGCGGTCGCCCGTGACCTCGGCTTCGCGCGCGCGGTCGAGAACTCGATCGACGGCACGGCCTCGCGCGACTTCGTGGCCGAGTTCGCCTTCGTCGCCGCGATGACCGCCGTCGACATCTCCCGCCTCGCCGAGGAGGTCGTGCTGTGGGCGACCAAGGAGTTCTCCTTCGTCACCCTCGACGACGCGTACTCGACGGGGTCGAGCATCATGCCGCAGAAGAAGAACCCCGACGTCGCCGAGCTCGCCCGCGGCAAGGCCGGTCGGCTCGTCGGTGACCTCGCCGGTCTGCTGACGACCCTCAAAGCCCTGCCCCTCGCGTACAACCGCGACCTGCAGGAGGACAAGGAGCCGGTCTTCGACGCCGTCGACACGCTCGAGGTGCTGCTGCCGGCCTTCTCCGGCATGGTCGCCACCCTCACGTTCCACACCGACCGCCTCGAGTCGCTCGCGCCGCAGGGCTTCGCGCTCGCGACCGACGTCGCGGAGTGGCTCGTGCGCCAGGGCGTCCCCTTCCGGGTCGCGCACGAGGTCGCCGGCGCCTGCGTGCGTGACTGCGAGTCGCGGGGCGTCGAGCTCTGGGACCTCACCGACGACGACCTCGCGCGCCTCAGCGAGCACCTCACCCCCGACGTGCGCTCCGTGCTGTCGGTGGCCGGCTCGCTCGCCTCGCGCGACGCCGTCGGCGGCACTGCCCCGGTCCGCGTGACCGAGCAGCTCGCCGCCGCGCGAGAGCGGCTGGCCGCCGTCCGCGACTGGACCGCGGTCACGCCGTTCGCCACGGGCGCGCCCGCCCGTTGACCGGCATCCACGCACCGTCCACGGCGACGGCTCGAGCACCGCACCGCACCGGCGCCGGCGTCGGTGGCGTGACCTAACGTGGGGCCGGTGACGACCGACCGGATGCCGCGTGGCTTCTTCGCGCGCCCGGCCACCGAGGTGGCGCCGGACCTCCTCGGGCGGCACCTCGCCTTCGGGGGCGTCACGGTGCGGCTCACCGAGGTCGAGGCGTACAGCGGCGAGGGCGACCCCGGGTCGCACGCCTACCGTGGCCCCACGCCGCGCACCCGCCCCATGTTCGGCCCGCCGGGGTTCACCTACGTCTACTTCACCTACGGCGCCCATTGGTGCGTCAACCTGGTCGTCGGCGAGGAGGGCAGCGCCTCCGCGGTGCTGCTGCGGGCGGCGGAGGTCCTCGACGGAGGCGATCTCGTGCAGCAGCGGCGCGGCCGCGCGCGCGTGGTCGACTGGGCTCGCGGTCCCGGACGGCTCGGGCAGGCCCTCGCCCTGCGCGGCGAGCACACCGGCCGCGACTTCTGCCGGCCGCCCCTGGGTGAGCCCATCGACCTGGCCGTCACCGCGGGCGACCCGGTGGCTCCCGACCGGGTGGCCACCGGCCCGCGGGTCGGGGTGAGCGGGCCCGGTGGCGACGGGGACCTCTTCCCGTGGCGGTTCTGGGTGTCCGGTGACCCCAACGTGTCCGCCTACCGGCCGGGCGTGCGCCGCCGGGGCACGCGGTGACGGGGCACCCCGTCGACCACGACGATCTACTGCGCCCGGTGACCGACGTCGCCCGCTCCCTGCTCGGCTGCCATGTCAGCAGGGCGGGCGTGACGGTGCGCATCACGGAGACCGAGGCCTACGCGGGCCTGACGGACCCCGCCTCGCGGGTGCTGTCGCGCCCGACGGCCCACAACGCGCCCGTCTTCGGCCCACCGGGGCACGCGTTCGTCTACTTCACCTACGGCCACCACTGGATGATGTGCGTCGTCACCGGGCCGGTCGGCGTGCCCGACGTCGTGCTGCTCCGGGCTGGCGAGGTCGTCGAGGGTCACGATGTCGTCGCCGCGCGCCGGGGTGGCGCCCGGCCGCGCGACTGGTGCCGTGGGCCGGGACGGCTGACCCGAGCGCTCGGCGTCGACGGCTCCTTCAGCGGCGTCGACCTCGTGACGGCGCGCCACCGGGGTGGGCCGGACCCCGACGAGGCGTTGCGCCTGACGACGGGGGATGCCGTGGGGCCGGCGTCCGTGGCCACCGGACCACGCGTGGGCGTGCGCGGACCCGGGGGTGACGGCGACGCCTACCCGTGGCGGTTCTGGTTCGACGGTGACCCCACCGTGTCGGCCTACCGGGCCGCGGCGCCGCGCCCGCGCCCGCGCGTGCCCGAGTGACGTGCGAACACCCCGCGGGCCCGCCTGACGACGCGTCCACGGCGGACGCCGGCACCCGGTATCCGGTGCTGTCCTCGACGAGGTGGCCGCGCGCTGGAACCCGTTGGAGCCGGGGGAGGGGGATGGGGCAGGCTGTAGCCGACCCGAGCCCGCCCGGCCGGAACGGCCAGCCGGGGGTGACGGTCGGGGAGGAGCGGTACCCGTGACCGACATCGTCGACGAGCTGCAGTGGCGCGGCCTGGTGGCCCAGTCCACCGACGAGGCGGCGCTGCGTGAGGCGCTGGCGGACGGACCGGTCACGATGTACTGCGGCTTCGACCCCACGGCGCCGTCGCTGCACTTCGGCAATCTCGTTCAGCTCGTCGTGCTGCGGCACTTCCAACGGGCGGGGCACCGGGTCATCTGCCTCGTCGGGGGCTCGACCGGGCAGATCGGAGACCCTCGACCGACGGCCGAGCGGGTGCTCAAGACCAAGGAGCAGACCGCCGACTGGGTGGCGCGCATCCAGGACCAGGTGCGGCCCTTCCTCGCCTTCGACGGCGACAACCCGGCCCTGATGGTCAACAACCTCGACTGGACGGCGCCGATCAGCGCGCTCGACTTCCTGCGCGACATCGGCAAGCACTTCCGCGTCAACCAGATGGTCAAGAAGGATGCCGTGGCCGCCCGGCTCGGTAGTGAGCAGGGGATCTCGTACACCGAGTTCAGCTACCAGATCCTCCAGGCCCTCGACTTCCTCGAGCTGTACCGCGCCCACGGCTGCATTCTGCAGACGGGAGGCGCCGACCAGTGGGGGAACCTCACGGCGGGTGTCGACCTCGTGCACCGCGTCGAGGGTGCGTCCGTGCACTGCTTCACGACCCCGCTGCTCACCGACGCGAGCGGGACGAAGTTCGGCAAGTCGGAGGGGAACGCCGTCTGGCTCGGCGCCGAGCTGACGAGCCCGTACGCCTTCTTCCAGTACTGGGTCAACGTCGAGGACGCCTCGGTGGTCACGCTGCTCAAGGTGTTCACCGACCGCTCGTCCGAGGAGATCGAGGCGCTCGAGGCGCAGGTGCGTGACGAGCCCTTCCGGCGCACGGCCCAACGAGTGCTGGCCGCGGACGTGACGACCCTGGTGCACGGGGCGGAGGCGACGGCCGCGGTGCAGGCGGCCTCCGAGGCGCTCTTCGGCAAGGGGGACCTCGCGTCCCTCGATGCCGGGGTGCTCGACGATGCGACGGCGGAGCTGCCTCGCGCGGAGGTCTCGGTCGGGGTGTCGCTCGTCGACGCGCTCGTCGCGGTGGGGCTCGTCGACTCACGCAACGCCGCACGCCGAGCGATCGCCGAGGGCGGGGCGTCGGTCAACAACGTCAAGGTGAGCGACCCCGACCGCGTCCTGGGCACCGAGGACTTCCTGCACGGGCGGGTGGCGCTGCTCAAGCGTGGCCGCCGCAACCTGGCCGCCGCACGCCTGGTCTGACGGCCGCAGGTGGGCGCCGGCAGGCACGGCCGTACGGGGCGGCTGCCGGACGGTGGGGAGCCCGGCCAGAGGCGGTCGGACGGAGTGGGACAGGCCCAAAGTCGTTGCCGGGCAACGGGATTCGCGCGATCGGGGCTCAGCGGCGTCGCGGATTTGTCATCTGCGGCGAGAGCGGGTTAATGTTCTCTTCGTCAGCCCGACAGGGAGGAACGGACGCCACCGCGGCGGTGTGAGAACACCGAGCGAAGTAGGCCGGTCCCGGGGCAGACACCCAGCACGATCAGTCGGGTGACCGGCCGATCAGACCTGGACCCGCAGGTCTCACAGGTCGCTCAGCGGGGCTCCGAACGGGGCCGGCGCGAGTTTGACTCGGTGAGAATCTGCACGTAAGTTTGAATAGTTGCCTCGGACGGCGCGTCACTGACGCGCTCGACGGTGAGCGTCCGATTCTTGAGAACTCAACAGCGTGTCACATTATTGATGCCATTTTTTTGTCCCGTTGGCTGGGGCTTCGTGTCTGTCTGCCGTTGTGGTGGGTGGGTGTGGGGTTCTGGTTGGGATGTTTCTTTGAGTTGATTTGACTGATGATCAGTTTTTTGCTGGTTGTTCGGTTTTTCAGCTGGGTTTTGAGCCCTTTGTTGGGTGTTTTTTCAACGGAGAGTTTGATCCTGGCTCAGGACGAACGCTGGCGGCGTGCTTAACACATGCAAGTCGAACGGTGATGATCAAGCTTGCTTGGTCGGATCAGTGGCGAACGGGTGAGTAACACGTGAGCAACCTGCCCCAGACTCTGGGATAACTTCGGGAAACCGGAGCTAATACCGGATATGACACTCGCACGCATGTGCTGGGTGTGGAAAGTTTTTCGGTCTGGGATGGGCTCGCGGCCTATCAGCTTGTTGGTGAGGTAGTGGCTCACCAAGGCGACGACGGGTAGCCGGCCTGAGAGGGCGACCGGCCACACTGGGACTGAGACACGGCCCAGACTCCTACGGGAGGCAGCAGTGGGGAATATTGCACAATGGGCGAAAGCCTGATGCAGCGACGCCGCGTGAGGGATGACGGCCTTCGGGTTGTAAACCTCTTTCAGCAGGGAAGAAGCGAAAGTGACGGTACCTGCAGAAGAAGCACCGGCTAACTACGTGCCAGCAGCCGCGGTAATACGTAGGGTGCGAGCGTTGTCCGGAATTATTGGGCGTAAAGAGCTTGTAGGTGGTTTGTCGCGTCTGCTGTGAAAATCCGGGGCTCAACCCCGGACTTGCAGTGGGTACGGGCAGACTAGAGTGTGGTAGGGGAGACTGGAATTCCTGGTGTAGCGGTGGAATGCGCAGATATCAGGAGGAACACCGATGGCGAAGGCAGGTCTCTGGGCCATTACTGACACTGAGAAGCGAAAGCATGGGGAGCGAACAGGATTAGATACCCTGGTAGTCCATGCCGTAAACGTTGGGAACTAGGTGTGGGTCTCATTCCACGAGATCCGTGCCGCAGCTAACGCATTAAGTTCCCCGCCTGGGGAGTACGGCCGCAAGGCTAAAACTCAAAGGAATTGACGGGGGCCCGCACAAGCGGCGGAGCATGCGGATTAATTCGATGCAACGCGAAGAACCTTACCAAGGCTTGACATACACCGGACGCATCCAGAGATGGGTGTTCCTTCGGGCTGGTGTACAGGTGGTGCATGGTTGTCGTCAGCTCGTGTCGTGAGATGTTGGGTTAAGTCCCGCAACGAGCGCAACCCTCGTTCCATGTTGCCAGCAACACTTCGGTGGTTGGGGACTCATGGGAGACTGCCGGGGTCAACTCGGAGGAAGGTGGGGATGACGTCAAATCATCATGCCCCTTATGTCTTGGGCTTCACGCATGCTACAATGGCCGGTACAAAGGGCTGCGAAACCGCGAGGTGGAGCGAATCCCAAAAAACCGGTCTCAGTTCGGATTGGGGTCTGCAACTCGACCCCATGAAGTCGGAGTCGCTAGTAATCGCAGATCAGCAACGCTGCGGTGAATACGTTCCCGGGCCTTGTACACACCGCCCGTCAAGTCACGAAAGTCGGTAACACCCGAAGCCGGTGGCCCAACTGCCTTGTGCAGGGGGAGCCGTCGAAGGTGGGACTGGCGATTGGGACTAAGTCGTAACAAGGTAGCCGTACCGGAAGGTGCGGCTGGATCACCTCCTTTCTAAGGAGCTGCCAGCTGTTGCTGGTGAGCCTGGTCTGTCCCCGAGTGTGGGACGGCAGGTGCTCATGGGTGGAACATCAATGATGGGCATCGTCTGGGTCTCGTGCCTGGTCGTCAGTACGAACCTCCTCCTCGTGTCCTCGCTTCGGCGTGGTCGGTGGGGTGGGGTTGGGGAACGCGGCCGGTGGGGAATCCCGGGGGGTGTCGTGACACGTTGTTGGGTCCTGAGGAATCGGGCCCTGCCAGGGATGTTTCTGGTAGCTGTGCGGGTCAGGCCTTGTGGTCTGGTTCGTGTGGTTGCCGGGGGGGTCGTGGTGGGTGTCGGTGACTCTGGTTGGTTCGGGCTTCACGTGCCGGCGCGTTCGTATGGACGTGTTCGGGTGGTGGGGTGCCGGTTGTGTTTTGAGAACTTCACAGTGGACGCGAGCATCTTTGTGGCTCAAGTTTTTAAGGGCACACGGTGGATGCCTTGGCACCAGGAACCGAAGAAGGACGTAGGAATCTGCGATAAGCCTCGGGTAGTCGATAACCAGACTGTGATCCGAGGATTTCCGAATGGGGAAACCCGGCTGGAGGCAAGTCCAGTCACCCGCACCTGAATATATAGGGTGTGTGGAGGGAACGTGGGGAAGTGAAACATCTCAGTACCCACAGGAAGAGAAAACAACAGTGATTCCGTGAGTAGTGGCGAGCGAAAGCGGATGAGGCTAAACCGGGCGTGTGTGATAGCTGTCAGGCGTTGCATGTCCGGGGTCGTGGGACCTATCAGTCGGTGCTGACATGCCGGCATGGAGTAAGAAATCTGCGTCATAGTCGAAGAGTCTTGAATGGCTCGGCACAGAGGGTGCGACCCCCGTAGACGAAATGGTGTGGACTCCAGATGGGGATCCCAAGTAGCACGGGGCCCGAGAAATCCCGTGTGAATCTGGCAGGACCACCTGCTAAGCCTAAATATTCCCTGGTGACCGATAGCGGACAAGTACCGTGAGGGAAAGGTGAAAAGTACCCCGGGAGGGGAGTGAAATAGATCCTGAAACCGTGTGCCTACAATCCGTCGGAGCCTCCCACCATTGGGTGTGTGGGGTGACGGCGTGCCTTTTGAAGAATGAGCCTGCGAGTTAGTGCTCAGTGGCGAGGTTAACCCGTGTGGGGAAGCCGTAGCGAAAGCGAGTCCGAATAGGGCGATATAGTCGCTGGGTCTAGACCCGAAGCGGAGTGATCTACCCATGGCCAGGTTGAAGCGCAGGTAAGACTGCGTGGAGGACCGAACCCACTTAGGTTGAAAACTGAGGGGATGAGCTGTGGGTAGGGGTGAAAGGCCAATCAAACTCCGTGATAGCTGGTTCTCCCCGAAATGCATTTAGGTGCAGCGTCACGTGTTTCTTGCCGGAGGTAGAGCTACTGGATAGCTGATGGGCCTCACCAGGTTACTGACGTTAGCCAAACTCCGAATGCCGGTAAGTTTAAGCGTGGCAGTGAGACTGCGGGGGATAAGCTCCGTAGTCGAGAGGGAAACAGCCCAGATCACCAGCTAAGGTCCCTAAGCGTGTGCTAAGTGGGAAAGGATGTGGAGTTGCTGTGACAACCAGGAGGTTGGCTTAGAAGCAGCCACCCTTCAAAGAGTGCGTAATAGCTCACTGGTCAAGTGATTCCGCGCCGACAATGTAGCGGGGCTCAAGCACACCACCGAAGCTGTGGCATTGACATATTGCTCGGCACCGACACCTGCGGGTTCGGTGTCCAGGCGTGTTGATGGGTAGGGGAGCGTCGTGTCGCCAGGGAAGCGGCGGAGTGATCCAGCCGTGGAGGCGACACGAGTGAGAATGCAGGCATGAGTAGCGAATGACGGGCGAGAAACCCGTCCGCCGAATAACCAAGGGTTCCAGGGTCAAGCTAATCTGCCCTGGGTAAGTCGGGACCTAAGGCGAGGCCGACAGGCGTAGTCGATGGACATCCGGTTGATATTCCGGAACCGGCGAAGGACCGCCCATGATGAACCTTGTGATGCTAAGTGCCTGAAGCACGCCACCGGGACTTCGGTCCCACCGGTGTGTGGAGCGCATGACCCGAACTGGTAGTAGTCAAGCGATGGAGTGACGCAGGAAGGTAGCCTCCGCGTGGCGATGGTTGTCCACGTCCAAGGGTGTAGGGCGCGGTCCAGGCAAATCCGGACCGCACACAGCCTGAGACCTGATAGTGACCGCGAATGCGGGAAGAGGGTGATCCTATGCTGCCGAGAAAAACTTCTAGCGAGGTTCGAGCCGCCCGTACCCCAAACCGACTCAGGTGGTTAGGTAGAGAATACCAAGGCGATCGAGTGAATCGTGGTTAAGGAATTCGGCAAAATACCCCCGTAACTTCGGGAGAAGGGGGGCCCTGATCGTGACGCCACTAGCTGGCTGAGCGTGATCGGCCGCAGAGACCAGGGAGAAGCGACTGTTTACTAAAAACACAGGTCCGTGCGAAGTCGCAAGACGATGTATACGGACTGACGCCTGCCCGGTGCTGGAACGTTAAGGGGACCGGTTAGCACGCAAGTGCGAAGCTGAGAACTTAAGCGCCAGTAAACGGCGGTGGTAACTATAACCATCCTAAGGTAGCGAAATTCCTTGTCGGGTAAGTTCCGACCTGCACGAATGGCGTAACGACTTCTCCACTGTCTCAACCACGAACTCGGCGAAATTGCACTACGAGTAAAGATGCTCGTTACGCGCAGCAGGACGGAAAGACCCCGGGACCTTTACTACAGCTTGGTATTGGTGTTCGGTACGGCTTGTGTAGGATAGGTGGGAGACTGTGAAGCTGGCACGTCAGTGCTGGTGGAGTCAACGTTGAAATACCACTCTGGTCGTTCTGGATATCTAACCTCGGTCCGTGATCCGGATCAGGGACAGTGCCTGGTGGGTAGTTTAACTGGGGCGGTTGCCTCCTAAAAGGTAACGGAGGCGCCCAAAGGTTCCCTCAGCCTGGTTGGTAATCAGGTTTTGAGTGTAAGTGCACAAGGGAGCTTGACTGTGAGACAGACATGTCGAGCAGGGACGAAAGTCGGGACTAGTGATCCGGCGGTGGCTTGTGGAAGCGCCGTCGCTCAACGGATAAAAGGTACCCCGGGGATAACAGGCTGATCTTGCCCAAGAGTCCATATCGACGGCATGGTTTGGCACCTCGATGTCGGCTCGTCGCATCCTGGGGCTGGAGTAGGTCCCAAGGGTTGGGCTGTTCGCCCATTAAAGCGGTACGCGAGCTGGGTTTAGAACGTCGTGAGACAGTTCGGTCCCTATCCGCTGTGCGCGTAGGAAACTTGAGAAAGGCTGTCCCTAGTACGAGAGGACCGGGATGGACGAACCTCTGGTGTGTCAGTTGTTCTGCCAAGGGCACCGCTGATTAGCTACGTTCGGAAGTGATAACCGCTGAAAGCATCTAAGCGGGAAGCACGTTTCAAGATGAGGTTTCCAGACCCGCGAGGGTGAGAGGCTCCCAGCTAGACGACTGGGTTGATAGGCCGGATGTGGAAGCACAGCAATGTGTGGAGCTGACCGGTACTAATAAGCCGATAACTTGATAACCACGAAGATGCTCCGCGTCCACTGTGCAGTTCCCGATACACAAACGGCGAACTGACAACACAACAACCCTTGACCGGGTGTGGGTTGGCTACAGCCACAGCCCCCACACGTACCGGTCCAGGGGACCCAAGAACTGAGAAACACCCCCACCACCACGGCCCACGACACGCGGCCGAATCTGGTGGGTGGACATCTCCATAGAGTTACGGCTGCCATAGCGAAGGGGAAACGCCCGGCTCCATTCCGAACCCGGAAGCTAAGCCCTTCAGCGCCGATGGTACTGCACTGGTGACGGTGTGGGAGAGTAGGACGCAGCCGGACAACCATTCACGAGAACGCCGCACCCTTTCGAGGGTGCGGCGTTCTTGCATGTCCGGACCCCTTTCTCAGACGTATTCTCAGAAGCCGGGAGACTGGTTCTTCGACAGAGCTCTGCGGCACGCGCTCGACAGAGGAGCAGAGGCGTCACCCCCCGTCGCACTACAGTGGCGACGTGCCAGAGCTCATCGCCTCACCCACCCGCATCCCCGTCCCCGGCGGCAAGGTCATCGACGAACACGTCGGCCGCGTCAACCTCGCCGACGACCCCTTGGGCGCGGCCGTCTCGGTGGCCCGCATGGTGGCACCGGCCGGCTGGTCCGAACCGTTCCAGACGCCGCAGTTCGACGAGATCACGCTCGTCATCGCCGGCGAGGTCGTCGTCGACCACGACGGGGGAGCGCTGCACGTCAGCGCCGGCCAGAGCGTCGTCACCCGGGCCGGGGAGCGCATCCGCTACTCGTGCGGCCCCGAGGGCGCCGAGTACGTCGCCGTCTGCCTTCCCGCCTTCAGCCCGGAGACCGTCGGCCGGGAGGACGACGCGTGAGCCGCCCCAGCCTCGAGCAGGTGCACGCCGCCCCCAAGGCACTGCTGCACGACCATCTCGACGGCGGTCTGCGGGCCTCCACCGTGGCCGAGCTCGCCCACTCCATCGGCCACCAGCTGCCGGCTGAGGGGACCGACGCCCTGGCGGCATGGTTCCGTGACAGCGCCGACTCCGGTTCGCTGCCGCGCTACCTCGAGACGTTCGACCACACCATCGCGGTCATGCAGACTCGGGACGGGCTGTTCCGGGTCGCGAGCGAGTGTGCCCAGGACCTTGCGGCCGACGGCGTCGTCTACGCCGAGAGCCGCTACGCCCCGGAACAGCACCTCACCGGCGGACTCGCTCTCGAGGAGGTCGTCGAGACCGTCAACGCCGGGTTCCGCGACGGTGAGGCCAAGGCCGCCGCGGCCGGTCGGCCTATCCGGCTCACCGCCCTGCTCACCGCCATGCGCCACGCCGCCAAGTCGACGGAGATCGCCGAGCTCGCCGTGCGCTACCGCGACGAGGGCGTCGGCGGGTTCGACATCGCCGGCGCCGAGGCCGGGTACCCGCCCACCCGTCACCTCGACGCCTTTGAGTACCTCCGCCGGGAGAACGCGCACTTCACCATCCACGCGGGTGAGGCCTTCGGCCTGCCGTCGATCTGGGAGGCCATCCAGTGGTGCGGCGCCGACCGTCTCGGTCACGGCGTGCGCATCGTCGACGACGTGACGGTCGACGGGGAGCCGTTCCCGACGTGGCTCGAGAAGCACCGCGACGACCCGCAGGCCCTGACCGAGCTCGACCTCGACCGGGTCGGCCTCGGCCGGTTGGCCGCCTACGTCCGTGACATGCGCATCCCCCTGGAGATGTGCCCGAGCAGCAACCTGCAGACGTCGGCCGCGCTCTCCATCGCGCTGCACCCGATCACCCTGCTCGCGCGCCTCCGGTTCCGGGTGACCCTCAACACCGACAACCGCCTCATGAGCGGCACCACCGCGTCGCGCGAGGCGTCGCTGCTCGTCGAGGAAGCCGGGTGGACCCTCGAGAACCTCCGCTGGGTCGCGGTCAACGCGATGAAGTCGGCCTTCATCCCCTTCGACGAGCGCCTCGCCCTCATCGAGGACGTCATCAAGCCCGGCTACACCGCCTTCGGCGACGGGGTCAGCGGGATCAGCGGGCGCTGAGGGGCGCGAGCTCGCGCTCCGCCTCGCGCGGGGTGATCGCGCGGGCCCCTTGCGCCGTGGCGGCCGCGACAACCCCCGGCTCGTCGCGCAGCAGGCGCAGGCCGCGTCGGACGAGGATGTGCGGCGGCTTGCGTCGCTCGGCGAGGTCCCGGGCGAAGCGACGCAGCGCGGTGACGTGACGGTTCTGCCGCACGCACAAGGCGTCGGCGAGCAGCCCGGCCCGCTGCAACGGCTCGACGAGTCGCCCCGCGAAGAGGCCCTCGGCGAGCACGAGCGCGTCCGGGCCGGCCACCACCTCGTGGTGACCCGTGACCGACGAGGTCGAGATGTCGTAGACGGGTACCCGCGCGCGGCCGTGCAGGACGAGGTCACGCAGGGCCTCCACCGCGGCCGGCTCGTCCCACGAGTCGGCGTGGTCCCAGTCGGGGATGCCGAGGGGCGAGCGGGGCAGCCGCGGGTCGTCGTGCTCGCGGTAGAAGTCGTCGAGCCGTACGACGGGCCACCCGTGACGGGACGACAGCCTCGCGGCCAGCCGGCTCTTGCCGGCCCCGCTCGGCCCCGTCAGCAGGATGACGCGGGCCGTGCCGGACGGGCCGGACGTGCCGGCGGAGGGGGTGGGGTGGTCGGGGCGGGGCACCGGCTCAGATGCCCTTCGGGTGCCACACCGTCTTGGTCTCGAGGAAGGCGCGCAGCCGCCCCAGCCCCGGCTCGAGCGCCCAGTCGGGCTCGACCGCCTCGTCGCCGTCGAGCGCCGGCCGGAGCACCCGCTTGAGGTTGTCGGCCGCGGCCGCCTCGAGGTCGCCCCACACGACCCCCTCCGCACCGGCGGCGCCGGCGAGGTCGATCGCGTTGACGTCGCGGTGCGCGGCGAGCCAGCCCGCCACCTCGGCCGTGTGGGCGGTGACGAGGTTGACGACGCCCCCGGGGACGTCCGAGGTCGCCAGGACCTCGGCCAGCGTCACCGCCGGCAGCGGCCGCGACGCGGAAGCCACGACGACGGCCGTGTTGCCCGTCGCGACGACCGGCGCGAGCACCGACACGAGGCCGAGCAGCGACGAGCGCTGGGGTGCGAGGACGCCGACGACACCGGTGGGCTCGGGGGCGGACACGTTGAAGAAGGGTCCGGCGACGGGGTTGAGGGTGCCGAGCACCTGGGCCACCTTGTCGGTCCAGCCGGCGTACCAGACGACCCGGTCGACGGAGGCGTCGACGAGCCGGCCCGCCTCGTCACGGCCCACGCCCTCGGCCGCGGCGACCTCGTCGACGAACTGGGCCCGGCGGCCCTCGAGCACCTCGGCCACGCGGTAGAGCACCTGGCCGCGGTTGTAGGCGGTGGCACCCGACCAGCCGGCGACGGCCGCGCGGGCGGCGACGACGGCATCCCGGACGTCCTTGCGCGAGCCCTGCGCGGCGTTGGCGAGGAACTCCCCGGAGGCGGAGCGCACCTCGTAGACCCGCCCCGACTCGCTGCGCGGGAACGCGCCCCCGACGTAGAGCTTGTAGGTCTTGCGCACGGCGAGGCGCCCGCCCGCGGTGGCGTCCGCGCCCCCCGGCGCACCCGCATCCGTCGGCGTGACGTCGGTGACGCCCGTGACGTCGGTCGACGTGGTGTCGGATGCCGCGGTGCTGGCAGTGGCGTCGGCGGTGGCCGTGGTCGTGCGGCCGCCGGTGCGCCGCCGGCCCGTCGTCGCGTCGGTCATCGGGTGGCTCCCGTCGTGGAGAGGGCGCCGGTGGGCGCCGCTGCGGTGGTGACGTACGCCTCGAGGCCGTGCCGGCCGCCCTCGCGCCCGTAGCCCGACTCCTTGTAGCCGCCGAACGGCGAGGTCGGGTCGAAGCGGTTGAAGGTGTTGGCCCAGACGACCCCGGCCCGCAGGCGGTCGGCCATCCAGAGGATGCGCGAGCCCTTCTCGGTCCAGACGCCGGCGGAGAGCCCGTAGGCCGTGTTGTTGGCCTTGGCGACCGCCTCGGCCGGGGTGCGGAAGGTCAGCACCGACAGCACCGGCCCGAAGATCTCCTCGGTCGCGACGCGGTGCGTCTGCGCGACGCCGGTGAGCACCGTCGGGGGGAACCAGTAGCCCTTGCCGGGCAGCGTGCACTCGGGGCTCCAGCGCTCGGCGCCCTCCGCGACACCCGCCTCGACGAGGCCGGTGATGCGCTCGAGCTGCGCCTTGCTGTTGATGGCGCCGAGGTCGGTGTTCTTGTCCATCGGGTCACCCACCCGCAGCGTCCCGAGCCGGCGCTTGAGGCGCGCGACGACCTCGTCGTGGACGTTCTCCTGCACGAGCAGGCGCGACCCGGCGCAGCAGACCTGGCCCTGGTTGAAGAAGATGCCGCTGACGATGCCCTCGACCGCCTGGTCGACCGGGGCGTCGTCGAAGACGATGTTGGCGGCCTTGCCGCCCAGCTCGAGGGTCGCCTTCTTGCGGCTCCCGGCGACCGACCGCGCGATCGAGCGCCCGACCTCGGTCGAGCCGGTGAAGGCGATCTTGTCGACGTCGGGGTGCTCGACGAGGGCCTGGCCGACGCGGCCGTCACCGGTGAGGATGTTGACGACACCCGCCGGCAGCTCGGCCTGCTCGCACACCTGCGCGAAGAGCAGCGCGCTGAGCGGCGTCGTCTCGGCCGGCTTGAGCACGACGGTGTTGCCGGTCGCGAGAGCGGGGGCGACCTTCCAGGCCAGCATGAGCAGCGGGAAGTTCCACGGGATGACCTGGGCCACGACACCGTGTGGCCGCACCGGTCCGGCGCCGGGCTCACCGAGCGAGGCGTACTCCAGCTTGTCGGCCCAGCCGGCGTGGTAGAAGAAGTGCGCCGCCGCGATCGGGACGTCGACGTCGCGCGTCTCCTTGATCGGCTTGCCGTTGTCGAGTGTCTCGAGCACCGCGAACTCGCGGGCCCGCTCCTGCAGGATGCGGGCGATGCGGAAGAGGTACTTGCCGCGCTCGGCCCCGCTGAGCCGACCCCACGGCCCCTCGAACGCCCGGCGGGCCGCGGCGACGGCACGGTCGACGTCCTTCGGGCCTGCCTGGCTCACCTGTGCGAGCACGCTCTCGTCGGCCGGGTTGACCGTGTCGAAGAGCGACCGCGGCCGGGTGAACTCCCCGTCGACGTAGAGGCCGTAGCTCGGCTCGATGGTGACGACCGAGCGTGACTCGGGGGCGGGGGCGTACTCGAAGCGGGGCATGGGCGCGGTCCTCGGGGATCCTCGGTGGCGGCGGGTGAGCGGCGGGTGAGCGGCGGGTGGGCGGGAGGTCGGTCAGTCGAGGGTCACGTAGTCGGCACCCGAGTAGGCACCGCTCGCGAGCTTCTGGCGCTGCAGCAGCAGGTCGTTGAGCAGGCCCGAGGCGCCGAAGCGGAACCAGTCGGGGCTGAGCCAGTCGTCACCCGCGACCTCGCTGACCATGACGAGGTACTTGACGGCATCCTTCGTCGTCCGGATGCCGCCGGCGGGCTTGACGCCGACCTGGCGCCCCGTGAGGTCGCGCCAGTCGCGGACCGCCTCGAGCATGACGAGGGTGACGGGCAGCGTCGCCGCGGGGGAGACCTTGCCCGTCGAGGTCTTGATGAAGTCGCCACCGGCGAGCATCGACAGGTAGGAGGCGCGGCGCACGTTGTCGTAGGTGGCCAGCTCACCGGTCTCCATGATGACCTTGAGGTGGGCGTCACCGCAGGCGCGCTTCACCTCGACGATCTGGTCGAACACGGTGAGGTAGTCGCCGGCGAGGAAGGCGCCGCGGTCGATGACCATGTCGATCTCGTCGGCGCCGGCGCGCACGGCGTCCTGCGTGTCGGCGAGCTTGACGGCCAGGCTCGCCCGGCCGGAGGGGAAGGCGGTGGCCACGGCGGCCACGTGCAGGCCGGTGTCGCCCAGGGCCTCGCGCGCGGTCGCGACCATGTCGCCGTAGACGCAGACGGCGGCCGGGCGGGGCGTGCTCGGGTCGGTGGGGTCGGGCACGAGGGCCTTGGCGCAGAGCGAGCGCACCTTGCCGGGGGTGTCGGAGCCCTCGAGGGTCGTCAGGTCGATCATGCCGATGGCGGTGTCGATCGCCCACGCCTTCGAGGTCGTCTTGACCGACCGGGTGCCGAGGGCGGCGGCGCGAGCCTCGTTGCCGACCTGGTCGACCCCTGGCAGCGCGTGCAGCCAGCCCGTCAGCGCGCGGTTGGTGAGCCGCGAGACCCCGAGCACCTCACGCGCGACGGTGACGGCGTCGCCGCCGTGGCCGGCGTCACGGCCGGTGCCGGGCTGGGGGTCCGTGCTGGTCCGGGCGGGGCTCATAGTCACCCCGGGAGTCTAGCCGCGCCCCCGCGCCCGCCCTGCCGTCCGCGCCTCCGCCGCCGAGAGAGGCGCGAGAGGAGCGAGCGCCGACGGGCGCCGGGTCCGTGCCCGTGAGGACGCGCGGGCCGTGAGACAGTCGAGACCGGACAGCGCGCGCGGTCGGGTGCGCGCGACGGAGCAGAGCACGGCGGAGGCAAGCGGTGGGGACGACGAGCAGCCCGGATGCCGGTGACCGCCTCAGCGTGGACGGCAAGGCCCTGCGGCCCGGCTCGGCGACCGTCGTCGGGGTCGTCTGTGTCGTCGCGTCGCTGCTGCTGCTCGTGCCGGCGGTGCGCCGCCCGGGCGCCAACCTCGTGCTCATCGCGTCGGTCGTGCTCGCCCTCGTGCTCGTGTGGCTCTTCGTCGTGCGGCCCTGCGCCCGGCTGGGGCGGGAGGGCATCACCCTCGTCAACCCGCTGCGCACGGTCGAGCTGACCTGGCCGGTCATCACCGAGGTGCGCTCGAAGTGGGCCCTGGAGCTTGTCGCCGACGGGAGGCGCTTCACGGCGTGGGGCGTCCCGGCCGACCCCAAGCGGCCCAAGTACGGGCGCGACCTGCTGCTCATGGGCACCAACCGGGTCAGGGGCGGCACACCGGCCGGTCAGGCCGCCGGCGCGGCGTCACCGCGGCGCAAGGTGGAGGCGCAGACCGTGGCCGCCGAGGTCGAGGCGCGCATGGCGGCCGACCGTCGCCGCAAGGACGGGCGCACCGCGCGCATCGCCGAGCAGAGCTGGGACCCGGTCGCGGTCGGGGTGCTCGCGGCCGCCGTCGCGTTCCTCGTCGTCGCCCTCGTCGTCTGAGCGGGACGGCCGGCCGAGGCGTCAGTCGAGCGCGGTCAGCCGTTCGAGCTCGATGCGCAGCGCCGCGAGGCGGTCGGTGGCGCGGGCTCGAGCGACGCCGAGCGACCCGGCATCCTCGACCGGCTCGACGACCTCGAGGTACACCTTGACCTTGGGCTCGGTGCCGCTCGGGCGCACGATGGCGCGCGAGCCGTCGACGAGCAGCAGGCGCAGGCCCTCGGTGGGGGGGAGCCCGCCGTCGCCGCGCGCGAGGTCGTCGACGTGGTCGACGGCCACGCCCGCGATCTCGGTGGGGCGGGCCTCGCGCAGCCGGGTCATGAGCGCGTCGGTCTGCGCGAGGTCGGCGACGCGCACCGAGAAGGAGTCGGTGGCGTGCACGCCGAGCTCGGTGGCGAGGTCGTCGAGCAGGTCGAGCAGGGTGCGCCCCTGCGCCTTCTGCTGCGCGGCCAGCTCGGCGAGCATGAGGGCCGCGCTGACGCCGTCCTTGTCGCGCACCGTCGCCGGGGCGACGCAGTAGCCGAGGGCCTCCTCGTAGCCGTAGGTGAGGCCGGGCACGCGCGCGATCCACTTGAAGCCCGTGAGGGTCTCCTCGTGCCGGATGCCGCTCGCCGCGGCGAGCGCGGACAGCTGGCGTGAGCTGACGATCGAGCAGGCGAAGACGGCGTCGGCGATGGCGTCGTCGCGGCGCAGGCGGGCGGCGACGTGGGCCCCGAGGAGGACGCCGACCTCGTCGCCGCGCAGCATGCGCCACCCCCCGGCGGCGGGGTCGTCGACCGCGGCGGCGCACCGGTCGGCGTCGGGGTCGTTGGCGATGACGAGGTCGGCCCCGACCTCGCGCGCGAGCGCGAGCGCGAGGTCGATGGCGCCGGCCTCCTCCGGGTTGGGGAAGGCGACGGTCGGGAAGTCGGGGTCGGGCACGGCCTGGGCGTCGACGACGACGGGGGCCTCGAAGCCGGCCCGGACGAAGGCCTCGCTCACGGTGGCGTGACCGACGCCGTGCAGGCTCGTGTGCACGATCGACAGCCCGCGCGGGCCGCCGGGCTCCACGACGCCGACGACGGCGTCGAGGTACTCCTGCTGCAGCACCTCGCCGAAGGTCTCCCAGCCCTCGGCGGCGCGAGGGACGTCGGCGACCCGCTGCACGGCGGCGATGCGGGCGGCGATGCCGGCGTCGACGGGCGGCACGATCTGGCTGCCGTCGCCGAGGTAGACCTTGTAGCCGTTGTCCTGCGGCGGGTTGTGGCTCGCGGTGACCATGACGCCGGCGTCGGCGCCGACGTGGCGCACGGCGAAGGCGAGCACGGGCGTCGGCAGCGGCTGGGGGAGCAGCAGGGCCCGGCCGCCGGCCGCGACGACGACGGCCGCGGTGTCGCGGGCGAAGACGTCGGAGTTGTAGCGGGCGTCGTAGCCGATGACGACGACGGGGGCCGGGCCGGCGCCGCCCTCGTCCTGCAGCCACGCGGTGAGTCCGGCGGCGGCGCGCACGACGACGCTGCGGTTCATCCGGTTGGGGCCGGCACCGATGGCCCCGCGCAGGCCGGCGGTGCCGAACTCGAGCAGGCCCGAGAAGCGGTCGGCCAGCCCGGTCCGGGCTGCGGACGCCTCCTCACCGTCGCCGGCGGCCCGGGTGAGCAGGTCGTCGAGCTCGGCGCGGGTCGTCGGGTCGGGGTCGTCGTCGCGCCAGGCGCGGACGGCGTCGAGCAGGGCGTCGGGCACGTCGGTGGTCGGCCGGGAGGTCGCGGTCATCGGCTCGTTCACGCGATCCTCCGCACGACCTCGGAGAGGAGCCAGCCGCAGCGCTCGGCCGCGGCCCGGCCGGCCTCGAGCACCTCCTCGTGGCTGAGGGGGACCGGCGAGATGCCGGCGGCGAGGTTCGTCACGAGCGAGATGCCGAGGACGTCGAGGCCGACCTGGCGGGCGGCGATGGCCTCGAGGCTCGTCGACATGCCGACGAGGTCGCCGCCGAGGACCTTGGCCATGCGCACCTCGGCCGGGGTCTCGTAGTGCGGCCCGCGGAACTGGACGTAGACGCCCTCGTCGAGGCCGGGGTCGACCTCGCGGGCGATCTCGCGCAGCCGCGGTGTGTAGAGGTCGGTGAGGTCGACGAAGTTCGCGCCCTCGACGGGGGAGTGGGCGGTGAGGTTGATGTGGTCGCGGATGAGGACCGGGGTCCCGGGCGACCAGTCGGGGTTGAGACCGCCACACCCGTTCGTGAGGACCACCGACCGGCATCCGGCCGCCTTGGCGGTGCGCACGGCGTGCACGACGGCGCGCACCCCGCGGCCCTCGTAGAAGTGGGTGCGGGTGCCGAAGACGAGGGCGCGGCGGCCGGTGTCGCCGACCGCGACCGAGCGCATGCTGCCGGAGTGGCCGGCTACGGCGGCGCGGTGGAAGCCCGGCACGTCGTCGTTCTCGACGGTCGCCAGCGTCTCGCCGACGAGGTCGGCGGTCTGGCCCCAGCCGGAGCCGAGGACGAGGGCGACGTCGTGGCGTTCGGCCCCGGTGCGCTCGGCGATGACGGAGGCCGCGAGGGAGGCGACCTCGAACGGGTCGGTGGTGGGGTCGCCGAGGTCGGGGGCAGCGGTAGTCACGTGGCGGACTCTATCGACTGGGGGCGGACGCACGAGGGGCTGCCGGGACGGGGCCGTGGGCGGCGGGTGGTTGGATGAGGGGGTGATCACGCGTGAGACGGCCGTCGTCATCGTCGGCGGCGGGCCGGCCGGGTACGAGGCGGCGCTCGTCGCCACCCAGCTCGGGGCGACCGTCACCGTCGTCGAGCGCGACGGCCTCGGCGGGGCCGCGGTGCTCACCGACTGCGTGCCGAGCAAGGCCCTCGTCGCCACCGCCGGGTTCATGTCGAACCTCGACGTCGCCGAGCGTCTGGGCGTGCGTCTGCAGGACCGCGAGGGCGACGTCGTGTCCGACGCCGTCGCCAGCGCCGCCACCGTCAACGGCCGCATCCTCGCGCTCGCCACCGCGCAGAGCGACGACATCCGCGCCGGCCTCGAGAAGGCGGGCGTCCGCTTCGTGCACGGCACCGCGACGGTGCGCTCGCGCGAGCTCGTCGAGGCCCGCACGGCCGACGGGGTCGAGTCGCTGCGCGCCGACGTCGTGCTCATCGCGACCGGCGCGACGCCCCGCGTGCTCGACACCGCCCGGCCCGACGGCGAGCGCATCCTCACGTGGCAGCAGATCTACGACCTCACCGAGCTGCCCGAGCGCATGGTCGTCATCGGCTCCGGCGTCACCGGCGCCGAGCTCGCACAGGCGTTCCTCGGCCTCGGGTCCGAGGTCGTCCTCGTCAGCTCGCGCGAGCGCGTGCTCCCCGGTGAGGATGCCGATGCCGCCACCGTCATCGAGGACGTCTTCCGCACCCAGGGCATGGAGGTGCTCGGCCGCTCGCGGGCCGCAGGGGTCGAGCGGACGGCGGACGGCGTCGTCGTCACCCTCGTCGACGGACGCACCGTCGAGGGCAGCCACGCGCTGCTCGCCGTCGGCTCGGTGCCGCAGACCCGTGACCTCGGCCTCGAGGAGGCCGGGGTCGAGCTCGCCCCGTCGGGGCACATCACCGTCGACCGCGTCTCGCGCACGAGCGTGCCCGGCATCTACGCCGCGGGTGACTGCACCGGCGTGCTGCCGCTCGCCTCCGTCGCCGCCATGCAGGGCCGCATCGCCATGTGGCACGCCCTCGGCGACGCCGTCGCGCCGCTCAACGTCACCGGGGTGGCGGCCAACATCTTCACCGAGCCGGAGATCGCGACCGTGGGCGTCGGGCAGGCGGCCGCCGACGACTCGCCGGAGATCGAGTCGGTCATGCTGCCGCTGTCGCGCAACCCGCGCGCGAAGATGATGGGGATCACCCACGGTTTCGTGAAGCTGTTCTGCCGCAAGGGTTTCGGCACGGTGCTCGGCGGCGTCGTCGTCGCCCCCGGCGCCTCCGAGCTGATCTACCCGGTGGCGCTCGCGGTGCAGCACCGCCTCAGCGTCGACCAGGTGGCGAGCACCATCACGGTCTACCCGTCGCTGTCGGGATCCATCGCCGAAGCGGCCCGCCAGCTGCACCAGGCGAGCTGAGCCGACAGCCGCCGGCGCTCAGACGCGCCCGTCGCCGTCCGGGTCGACGCCGCTCTCGCGGTCGCGCCGCTCGGCCGCCAGGCGGTCCTCCTCGAGGTAGCGGGCGCGCCGCTCGCGGGACAGCCTCTCGCGCAACCGCTT
This sequence comes from Terracoccus luteus, assembly GCF_003635045.1. NCBI lineage: Bacteria > Bacillati > Actinomycetota > Actinomycetes > Micrococcales > Intrasporangiaceae > Terracoccus > Terracoccus luteus. The sequence continues at coordinate 702,712 of NZ_RBXT01000001.1, forward strand.
CTGCAACGGGTAGACGACGGCGGCCACGACGAGCAGAGTGATGAGGGCGCCGACGGAGAATCCCGTCGACTGCTGGGCGGCACCGGCGAGAGACACGAACACCCGAGCAGTGTGCCAGAGCGTGCCGCCCGCCCCCGACGAAGGAGCGACATGAGCGACTGGCTGGCCAAGGCGAAGGACTTCGTCACCGGCTACCCCGAGAAGGACGTCGACGACACCGACCCGCTGCCCGAGCCCACCCCGTCACCCACCCCGTCACCCGACCCGTCGCCGGGCCCGGTCGACCCGACGGACCCCCGACCGGTCGACCCGAGCCTCCCCGGCGGTCCGGGGCCGAGCGAGATCCCGTCGCCGGCCGAGCCCGGCACCGAGCAGGGCCTCCCGGGCGCCCCGAACCCGAACCTGCCCAACGGCTAGCGAAGCGATGGGCCCGCCGGCGAGCGAGGCCAGCGGGACGGAGGGGTCGTGCGCGAGCGAGACCCGGCGGGGCGGAGGGGCCGTGCGCGAGCGATTCGCCGGCGGCGCCCCGGCAGCGCAGGGCAACGGTCCGTACGAGACGAGGGCGCCGCCCGCGCTCCTGAGCGAGCGGGCGGCCCCTCCGTCCCGACCCCGTCAGCGCGGTCCGCGCGGTGAGCGCCGGACCGTCCGAGGCAGAGTCAGCGCCGGACGACCGGCGTCACTCGGTGTCAGTCGGAGTCGACGATGGTGGCGAGCACCGCGCCGGCGGTGACGGTCTCGCCGACCGTGGCCGTGAGCCCCGACACGACGCCGGGCTTGTGGGCGGTGATCGGCTGCTCCATCTTCATCGCCTCGAGCACGACGACGAGGTCGCCGGCGGCCACCGTCGCCCCCTCCTCGACGGCGAGCTTGACGATGGTGCCCTGCATCGGGGCGGTGAGGGCGTCACCGGACACGGCTGCGCCGCTCTTGGCGCCCGAGCTGCGACGGGGGGCGCGCCGGGGGCGAGTGGTGCCGCCTCCGGACCCACCGAGCGACAGCTCGCCGGGCAGCGTCACCTCGACGCGCCGGCCGCCGACCTCGACGACCACGGTCTGGCGGGGGGCGGCCGCGTCGCCACCGGCATCCGACGGTCCGGCGAACGCCTCGATGGTGTTGTCGAACTCGGTCTCGATCCAACGGGTGTGCACGGTGAACGGGGCGTCGCCCTCGGGGGCGAAGGCCGGGTCGCGTACGACGGCGCGGTGGAAGGGCAGCACGGTCGGCATGCCGTCGATCTCGAACTCGTCGAGGGCGCGGCGGGCGCGCTCGAGCGCCTGCCGGCGCGTGCGGCCGGTGACGACGAGCTTGGCCATCATCGAGTCGAAGGCGCCGCCGACGACGTCGCCCTCGAGCACGCCCGAGTCGACGCGCACACCCGGCCCCGACGGCATCCGGTAGCGGCTCACCGTGCCGGGCGAGGGCAGGAAGCCGCGGCCGGCGTCCTCGCCGTTGATGCGGAACTCGATGGAGTGGGCGTGGGGCTGCGGGTCGTCGTAGCCGAGGGGCTCGCCGTCGGCGATGCGGAACTGCTCGCGCACGAGGTCGATGCCGGTGACCTCCTCGCTCACCGGGTGCTCGACCTGCAGGCGGGTGTTGACCTCGAGGAAGCTGATGTCACCGGCCGGGCCGACGAGGAACTCGCACGTGCCGGCGCCGACGTAGCCGGCCTCGGCGAGGATCGCCTTCGACGCACGCAGCAGCTCGGCGTGCTGCTCGTCGGTGAGGAAGGGCGCGGGCGCCTCCTCGACGAGCTTCTGGTTGCGCCGCTGCAGCGAGCAGTCGCGGGTCGAGACGACGACGACGGTGCCGTGCTGGTCGGCGAGGCACTGGGTCTCGACGTGGCGGGGGTGGTCGAGGAAGCGCTCGACGAAGCACTCGCCGCGGCCGAAGGCCGACACCGCCTCGCGGACCGCCGAGTCGAACAGCTCGGGGATCTCCTCGATGGTGCGGGCGACCTTGAGGCCGCGACCGCCTCCGCCGTAGGCCGCCTTGATGGCGACGGGCAGGCCGTGCTCACGGGCGAAGGCGACGACCTCGTCGGCGCCGGCGACCGGATCGGTCGTGCCGGGGACGAGCGGCGCGCCGGCCTTCGTCGCGATGTGGCGGGCCTTGACCTTGTCGCCGAGGGCGTCGATGGCGGCGGGGCCGGGGCCGATCCACGTCAGGCCCGCGTCGATGACGGCCTGGGCGAACTCGGCGTTCTCGGCGAGGAACCCGTAGCCGGGGTGCACCGCGTCGGCGCCGGAGCGGCGGGCGACGTCGATGAGCTTGTCCTGGACGAGGTAGCTGTCGCCGGGGGTCGAGCCCCCGAGGGCGAACGCCTCGTCGGCGACACGGACGTGGAGGGAGTCGCGGTCCGGATCGGCGTACACGGCGACGGAGGTGAGGCCGGCGTCGGTGCAGGCGCGGGCGATCCGAACGGCGATCTCACCGCGGTTGGCGATGAGGACCTTCGAGATGGGAGCCATGGGATCGGAGCCTAGCCGTCACCGGGTACGCCCCCCACATGACCTCGACCAGCCCCGTGCCCACCCTGTCCCTCGGCCACGCCTCGAGCCCCGGCCTCGCCGTGCCGCAGCTCGGATTCGGGGTGTGGGAGGTGCCGGATGCCGACATCGACGCCTCCGTCGGACGTGCCCTCGACGTCGGCTACCGCCACGTCGACACCGCCGCCGCCTACCGCAACGAGGGCGGCGTCGGTCGTGTCCTCGCCGCCACCGACCTCGACCGTGACGACCTCTTCGTCACGACGAAGCTGTGGAACGACGACCACGCCAGAGCCCGCGACGCCTTCGAGCGCTCCATGGGTCTGCTCGGCGTCGACGTGCTCGACCTCTACCTCATCCACTGGCCGACGCCGGGGCAGGACGCCTACGTCGACGCGTGGCGCGCGATGCTCGAGCTGCAGCAGGAGGGTCGGGTCCGCTCGGTCGGCGTCTGCAACTTCCAGCCCCACCACCTGCAGCGGCTCCTCGACGAGACGGGGGTCCTGCCCTCGATCAACCAGATCGAGCTGAGCCCGTACCTGCAGCAGCGCGAGCTGCGCGCCTTCCACGCCGAGCACGGCATCGTCACCGAGGCGTGGAGCCCCCTCGCCGTGCGCGCCGGGCTGCTCGACGACCCGGTCGTCACGCGCATCGCCGAGGCGAAGGGCGTCTCCCCGGCCCGTGTCGTGCTGCGCTGGCACATCGAGCTGGGCAACGTCGTGCTGACGCGCTCGGTCACCCCGTCGCGCATCGACGAGAACTTCGACCTGTGGGGCTTTGCGCTGGGCGAGGACGAGATGGGCGAGCTCGAGCAGCTCGACCGCGGCACCCGCACCGGCCCGGACCCCGACGAGTTCGGCGCCTGAGCCACCGACGGGGCTAGCCTGCGACCATGGGCTGGTTCTCGAAGAAGTCGAAGGATGCCGACGGGGCCGGCGACGAGGTCGGCGCCCCCGACGACTGGGCCGGCAGCGACGCCGAGGCGGGGGACGGGCTGGTCGGCGACCACACCGGCCGCCCCGTCTCGCGGCCGCTCGAGGCCGACGAGCGCGCCCGCATCGACGCCGCGCTGGCCCGTCTCGACGAGATGGGCATCGACGTCGACGACATCGACGCGGTCGGGGAGGGCTTCGACGAGGCGCACCGTGCGTGGCAGCAGGACCAGTCCCGCGACTCGGCCCAGGTCGTCGACACCTTCGCCGTCGCCATCGGCGAGCACCTCGCGCGTCACAGCGCCCGCGACTGGGCCGTCGTCACCGACGTCTTCGGCACCGACCTCGGGCTCGTCGCCGCCCGGGCCGAGACGGTCGTCGTGCCGCACAACCTCGTCGGCTCGCGGTGGATGCGCGGCGAGCGCGGCTGGATCCCGGGCGTCGTGAACCACCTCGTGTCGATGCGTCCCCGGCGGCGCTGAGCCCCCGTCCTAGGATCGCGGCCATGACCGCCGACCCGGACACCGCACGTAGCGCCAACCGCCGTGACCTCGAGCAGGGCATCGAGCGCGACTTCTCGCGGCGGATGTCCTACGGCGACTACCTGCAGCTCGACCGGCTGCTGTCGGCGCAGCACCCGCTCAGCGACCCGCCGCAGCACGACGAGCTGCTCTTCATCGTCCAGCACCAGACGTCCGAGCTGTGGCTCAAGCTGCTCATCCACGAGCTGCGCTCCGCCCGGGCCCTGCTCGCCGCCGACGAGCTGCCGCAGGCGCTGAAGCGGCTGGCCCGGGTCAAGCACATCCAACACACCCTCACCGACCAGTGGTCGGTGCTGGCCACGCTGACGCCGAGCGAGTACGCGCAGATCCGGCCGTTCCTCGCGACGAGCTCGGGGTTCCAGTCGGCCCAGTACCGCGAGGTCGAGTTCCTCCTCGGCAACAAGAACGCCGACATGGTCGAGGTGTTCGCGCACGACCCCGGGGCCCGAGCCGAGCTGCAGCAGCTGCTCGCCGAGCCCAGCCTCTACGACGAGTTCGCCCGGTACCTGCACCGGCGCGGGTACGCCGTCCCGGCCGCGGTGCTCGACCGCGACGTCACCCAGCCCTACCGGCAGGACGACGACCTCGTGAGCGTCTTCGCGGAGGTGTACGCCACGCCGCACGAGCACTGGGGCGTGTACGAGACGTGCGAGGAGCTCGTCGACGTCGAGGACAACTTCCAGCAGTGGCGCTTCCGCCACCTGCAGGTCGTGCAGCGCACCATCGGCCAGCGGACCGGCACGGGCGGCTCCAGCGGTGTCCACTTCCTCCGACGGGCGCTCGACCTGACGTTCTTCCCCGAGCTCTACGCGGTGCGCGCGCAGGTCGGCTGAGACCGAGTCCGACCGGTCAGCGCACGCCGGCCCGGTGCAGGCGCACCCGCTTGGCAACGAAGAGCCCGACGAGCGCCGCCGCGACCGCGAGCACGACGTACTGGAGCACCTCGGCGTACGGCTCGACGAGGGCCCAGTTCTGGCCCAGCAGGTAGCCGGCGGAGACGAAGACGCCGTTCCACACGAGGGAGCCCGCGGCCGACAGCAGCACGAAGCGCCATGCGGGCATGCGCGCCACCCCGGCCGGTACGGAGACGAGGCTGCGCACCACGGGCACCATGCGGCCGAAGAAGACGGCCGCGTCGCCGTGCCGCTCGAACCAGGCCTGCGCCTTGTCGATGTCGCGCTCGTCGACGAGGGGCATCCGCCGAGCGACGGCCCGGACCCGCTCCTCACCGACCCGGCGTGAGACGCCGTAGAGCACGAGGGCCCCGAGGACCGCGCCCGCGGTCGTCCACGCCAGGGCGCCGACGAGGCTGAACTCGCCGCGGCTGGCGGTGAAGCCCGCGAGCGGCAGGATGATCTCGCTCGGCAGCGGCGGGAAGAGGTTCTCGAGGGCGATGAGCAGGCCGGCCCCGAGGCCGCCGAGCGTCTCCATGACGCCGATGGCCCACCCGGCGACGCCCGTCGTCGGGGTGGCGGAGACCACGGCGGACGGAGCGGCGGGGACGGCGAGGAGCATGGGGTCAGGGTAGGCAACCCCGCATGGCCGGCAGGTGGCGGTCGGGTGAACCAGAGGTGTCCGGGCGCCAGCCGTTGCCGCTCCCATCCCGGTGCGACAGGCTGGGCCCAGCGGGTGTTCTCGCGACAACCGGACGGGGTGACGACATGGGTCAGGCGACGACGCAGGCCGACCAGGCGGAGCACGAGGGCGGCACCGAGCTCAAGCGGGTGATGGGCCCCGGCCTGCTGCTGCTGTTCATCGTCGGCGACATTCTCGGCACGGGGGTCTACGCCCTCACCGGGCAGGTGGCGGAGGAGGTCGGTGGAGCGGCGTGGGCGCCCTTCGTCGTGGCCTTCGCCATCGCCATCGTGACGGCGTTCTCCTACCTCGAGCTCGTGACGAAGTACCCGCAGGCGGCCGGGGCGGCGCTGTACACGCACAAGGCCTTCGGCATCCACTTCCTCACCTTCATCGTCTGCTTCACCGTCATGTGCTCGGGCATCACGTCGGCATCGACCGCGGCACGGGCGTTCGCGTCGAACCTCGCCAAGGGCTTCGGGCTCGACTCCGGCAACGCGACGATGATCATGCTCGTCGCCCTCGCGTTCATGGCGCTCGTCGCGCTCATCAACTTCCGCGGCGTCGGTGAGAGCGTCAAGGCCAACGTCGTCCTCACCATCATCGAGCTCTCCGGGCTGCTGCTCGTCATCTTCGTCGGCTTCTTCGCCATCTTCGGCGGCCAGGGCGACTTCTCCCGGACCATGGTCTTCGAGTCGCCCAGCGACAAGTCGACGTTCTTCGCGGTCACCGCGGCGACGTCACTCGCGTTCTTCGCCATGGTCGGCTTCGAGGACTCGGTCAACATGGCCGAGGAGACCAAGGACCCGGTCCGCGTCTTCCCGAAGATGATGCTCACGGGCCTCAGCATCACCGGGGCCATCTACGTGCTCATCTCGTTGTGCGCGGTCGCCATCGTGCCGGTCGGCGACCTCGCCGCCAGCGACACCCCGCTCGTCACGGTCGTAGAGCGGGCCGCGCCGTCGATCCCCATCGACACGTTGCTGCCCTTCATCTCGATGTTCGCCGTCGCCAACTCGGCGCTCATCAACATGCTCATGGCCTCGCGGCTGCTCTACGGGATGAGCCGCCAGCAGGTGCTGCCGCCGTTCCTCGGCCGCGTCCACCGCGGACGTCGCACGCCCTACCTCGCCATCGTCTTCACGACGGTCATCAGTTTCGGCCTCATCGTCTACGTGTCCAACGCCAGCTCCGACGCCGTCGAGGCGCTCGGCGGCACGACGTCGCTGCTCCTGCTCGGCGTCTTCACCATCGTCAACGTCGTCGTGCTCGTGCTGCGCCGCGACCGGCTCGACCGCGAGCACTTCGTCGCCCCGTCCGTGCTGCCGGTCATCGGCGCCGTCGCCTGCGCCTTCCTCGTGCTGCCGTTCTCCGGCCGCGACCCCGAGCACTACGTCATCGCCGGAGGCCTGCTCGCCCTCGGCGTCGTCCTGTGGGCCCTCACCTGGCTCGCCAACCGCGGGCTGCGCGCCCGCAAGACCTACTTCCGCGACCCCGACGACCTCACCGGCGGCGGCCCGGTCGACTGAGCGGCCGGCGCCCCCCTCCCGCGCGGCGAGCATCTCGCGGAGCCTGCGTCCGGACGGCCGGTCGGGCTCGCACTGGCAGGGGCAGACGCCGAGGCAGGCGAGCTCGAAGCACTCGTCGAGGCACCGGCACTCCTCGAGCTCGGCCGGACGGGGTGCCACCCTCGGCTGCGGCCCCCGCATGAAGTCCCGTCGCAGCGCGAGGGCGTCGGTCGTCGGGTGGTCCTGGCGGGCGACGTCCGGCGAGCGGCCACGCCGCCGGTCGCGCTCGGTCCGGTGGTGGAACCACGCCCTGGCCGGCGGCCGGTCGTAGCGGGGGTAGGCCCAGCGCTCGTACGGCACCTCGTCCGGAGGCGCGACGTCGAGGTGCGCAGGGAAGCGCCGCCCTGCGTTGTCGCGCACCCCACGCTCCGGCACCGGCCCGGCTACGACGGCATCCGCGTCGACGGCGACGAGCGTGAGCCCGGTGGCCACGAGCACCCGGTCGAGCAACCCGAGACTCGGCAGCCCGCGCCCCGACTCGAGCCGCGCCACCGTCGCCGGGGCCACCCCGACCCGGTCGGCCAGCTCGCGCTGGCTCAGGTCGCCGACGCGCCGTGCCCGCACGACGAGCCGTCCCACCGACGCCGGGTCGGCCCAGCGAACATCCTCGACACCGTCCATGCCCGGACACTGGCACCCGCCACCGACAGCCCCGCCCACCACGTCACTGCCCATCCACAGTGAGCACTGACGTAGGGCGCGCGCGACCCCCTGTTTCGACAATTCGGACAGGCCGCGCCGACTACGTCACTGCTCAGCCTGGGTGAGCAGTGACGTAGGGCGGGCGGGACCCGCTGATTTCACAATTCGGACAGGGTGTGCGGGATACGTCACTGCTCAGCCTGGGTGAGCAGTGACGTGGGGGTGGGGTCAGGCGGTCTTGGCCCGGACCTGGCGCTTGATGCGGGAGAGCATCGCGACCATCCCGCGCAGGCGCAGCGGCGAGACCGCCTCGGCGAGGCCGAAGCGCATCGGGGCGTCGTCGGGCACCGCGAGGACCTCCGCGGCCGAGAGCCCGTCGAGGCCCTCACGCAGGATGCCGGCGAAACCGCGGGTCGTCGGCGCCTCGGGGGGCGCGTCGAAGAAGAGCGAGACGGCGCGGTCCTCGAGGCGGTCGCCGTCGGCGACCTCGACGGTGAGGAAGAGCGGCGACTGGCACTCGTCGACGCGCTCGAGCTGGTCGAGCCGGCCGGCGTACCGCTCGGGCAGGCCGGGCAGCTCGTCGCTGAACTCGAGCAGCAGCTCCAGCTTGAGGTCCGAGCCGGCGGAGGTGAAGTCGTCGGCGATCTCCTGCAGCCCGGCCGGGAGCGGCGCGGCTGCGGCGGGTGCGGCGTCCACGGGGGCGGTCACTTCTCGATGGGGACGCGCACGGCGTTGCCCCACTCGGTCCAGGAGCCGTCGTAGTTGCGCACCGCCTCGAAGCCGAGCAGGTGGGTTAGCACGAACCAGGTGTGCGACGACCGCTCGCCGATGCGGCAGTAGGCGACGACGTCGTCGGCGGGGGACAGGCCCTTCTCGCCGAGGTAGAGCGCCTCGAGCTCCTCGCGCGAGCGGAAGGTCCCGTCGTCGTTCGCGGCCCGCGCCCACGGCACCGACACGGCGCCGGGGATGTGGCCGCCGCGCATGGCCCCCTCCTGCGGGTAGTCGGGCATGTGCAGCAGCTCGCCGGAGAACTCGCCGGGGGAGCGCACGTCGACGAGGGGCTTGCCGAGGTGGGCGAGCACGTCGTCCTTGAAGGCGCGGATGGGGGCGTCGTCGCGCTCGGCCACCGGGTACTGCGCCGGCGTCGGGGTCGGCACGTCGCGGGTCAGCTCGCGGCCCTCGGCCACCCACAGGGCGCGCCCGCCGTCGAGGAGGCGCACGTCCTCGTGCCCGAAGAGGCTGAAGACCCACAGGGCGTAGGCCGCCCACCAGTTGCTCTTGTCGCCGTAGATGACGACCGTGGTGTCGCGCCCGATGCCGCGGGCCCCCATCACCTCGGCGAACCGGGCGCCGTCGACGTAGTCACGGGTCACCGGGTCGTTGAGGTCGACGTGCCAGTCGATCTTGAGGGCGCCCGGGATGTGCCCCGTCGCGTAGAGCAGCACGTCCTCGTCCGACTCGAGCACGACGATGCCGTCGGGCCCGCCCACCTCACCCGCGGCGATGCGGTCCGCGAGCCACTGCGTGGTCACCAGGCGCTCCGGGTGCGCGTAGGCGCGGATCTTGGCGTCGTCGATCTCGTTCGTGCTGTCCATGCACCCATCCTCACACGGACGGGTGGGCCGCCGGTCCGGGCTCAGGCCTCGTGGTCGAGGCGCTCGAGGTCGCTGCGACAGGTCCGTTCGAAGCGACCGAGCTCGGCGATCGCGTCCTGCACGTCGCGCAGGCGCTGCTCGAGGTCGGCCCGCCGCTCGTCGATCTGCCCGAGCACGTACTCGAGCTGGGTCCGTCGGCCCCGGGGGGCATCGAACAGGTCGATGATCGTGCGGATCTCCTCGAGGGGGAAGCCGAGCCGCTTGCCGCGCAGCACGAGGTCGAGCCGGGTGCGGTCGCGGCGGTGGTAGAGCCGCTGGGTGCCCCGCCGCTCGGGCGTGATGAGGCCGAGGTCCTCGTAGTGGCGCACCGTGCGGTGCGTGACGCCGAACCGGTCGGCCACCCGGGCGATCGTCCAGGGCTCGTCACCGGATGCCGGACTTGTCATGCCCCCGAGCGTGCTTTACCTTTACGTAAACGTCAAGTGACCGCCGACGGTCACCCCGAGAGGACACCGATGTTCGAGCTCAGCCAGGACCACGAGGACTTCCGGGCGGTCGTGCGCGACTTCGCCGAGCGCGAGGTGGCCCCCAACATCGCCAAGTGGGACGCCGCGTCGTACTTCCCGACCGACCTCGTCCCCAAGATGGGCGACCTCGGGCTCTTCGGGCTCGTCGTGCCGGAGGAGTTCGGGGGCTCCGAGGGCGAGGACGGCTCGGACTTCACCAGCCTGTGCGTCGCCATCGAGGAGCTCGGCCGGGTCGACCAGTCGATCGGCATCACGCTCTCGGCCGGGGTGGGCCTGGGGATCAACCCGATCCTCACCTACGGCACCCAGGAGCAGAAGGAGCGCTGGCTGCCCGACCTCGTCTCCGGGCGGGCGCTCGCCGGCTTCGGCCTCACCGAGCCCGACGCCGGCTCCGACGCGGGCGCGACGAAGACCAGGGCCGTCCTCGACGGCGACGAGTGGGTCGTCGACGGGGCCAAGGCCTTCATCACCAACTCCGGCACCGAGATCACCTCCGTCGTCACGGTGACCGCACGCACCGGCACCACCGCCGACGGCAAGGCCGAGATCTCCGCGATCATGCTGCCCGCGGGCACCCCCGGCTTCACCGTCGAGCCCGGGTACCACAAGCTCGGCTGGCACGTCTCCGACACGCACGGCCTGTCGTTCGACGGCGCCCGCGTGCCGCAGGACCACCTGCTCGGCGAGCGCGGTCAGGGCTTCCGCCAGTTCCTCAAGACCCTCGACGACGGCCGCATCGCCATCTCGGCCCTCGCGCTCGGCTGCGCCCAGGCCTGCCTCGAGCTCTCGACCGACTACGCCAAGACCCGCCAGGCCTTCGGCCGCCCGATCGGCGTCAACCAGGGCGTCTCCTTCCAGATCGCCGACCTCGCGGTCATGGTCGAGGCCGCCCGTGGCCTGACGTACAAGGCGGCCTGGCTCAAGGACGAGCACGCCGCCGGCCGTCGCTCCGTCGCCGACGTCAAGCACGCCGCCGCCGTCGCCAAGCTCTACTCGACCGAGGCCGCGGTGACGGCCACCCGGATCGCGACCCAGGTCTTCGGCGGCAACGGCTTCATGGAGGAGTACCCCGTGGCCCGCTTCTACCGGGACGCGAAGATCCTCGAGATCGGCGAGGGCACCTCCGAGGTGCAGCGCATGCTCATCGCCCGCGGTCTGGGGCTGCCGGCGTGACCCAGGCCGACACCGACCCCCGGGTCGCCGACGTCCGCGCGCGGCTGGGAGCCGCCCACGCGGCATCCGCGTCCCCGCCCGACAAGGCCCGGGCCAAGCTCGAGGCCCAGGGCAAGATCTACGTCCGCGACCGCATCGACCTGCTCTTCGACGAGGGAAGCTTCGTCGAGGACGGGCGCTACGCCAACGCCCTCGCGACGGGCCTGCCGGCCGACGGCGTCGTCACCGGTCGGGGCACCGTCGACGGGCGGCCCGCGATCGTCATCGCCAACGACCCCACGGTCAAGGCGGGCTCGTGGGGCGCGCGCACGGTCGAGAAGATCGTGCGCGCCACCGAGGCGGCGCTGCGCGAGGAGCTGCCCGTCTTCTGGTTCGTCGACTCCGCCGGCGCGCGAATCACCGACCAGGTCGAGATGTTCCCCGGGCGCCGCGGCGCCGGGCGGATCTTCCACAACCAGGTCGCGCTGTCGGGCAAGGTGCCGCAGATCTGCTGCCTCTTCGGCCCGAGCGCGGCGGGCGGGGCCTACATCCCCAGCTTCTGCGACCTCATCATCATGGTCGAGGGCAACGCCTCGATGTACCTCGGCAGCCCCCGCATGGCCGAGATGGTCGTCGGCGAGACGGTGTCGCTCGAGGAGATGGGCGGCGCCCGCATGCACTGCACCGTCTCGGGGGTGGGCGACCTGCTGGCCGCCGACGACGCCGAGGCGATCGAGCTGGCCCGCCTCTACTTCTCCTACGTCCCCGGCTCGTGGCGTGAGCAGCCGCCGACCTACGAGCCCGAGGACCCGACCACGCCCCTGACCCGCTCGACGGTGCCGGAGCGCGAGTCGGTGCCGTTCGACATCCACGACGTCGTCGAGGGGCTCGTCGACGACGACTCCTTCTTCGAGCTCAAGCCGCTGTGGGCCGGCGAGCTCGTCATCGGCTTCGGCCGGCTCGACGGACGCACCGTCGGGATCGTGGCCAACAACTCGGCGGTCAAAGGCGGCGTGCTCTTCACCGACAGCGCCGACAAGGCCGCTCGCTTCATCTGGCTGTGCGACGCCTTCAACGTGCCGTTGCTCTACCTCGCCGACGTGCCCGGCTTCATGATCGGCTCGGAGGTCGAGCGCGGCGGCATCATCCGCCACGGGGCCAAGATGGTCAGCGCGGTGAGCTCGGCCACGGTGCCGCAGGTGTGCGTCGTCGTCCGCAAGGCCTACGGCGCCGGCCTCTACGCGATGGGTGGCCCGGGGTTCGGGCCGGACGCGACGATCGCCCTGCCGACGGCCCGCATCGCGGTCATGGGACCGGAGGCGGCGGTCAACGCCGTCTACGCCAACACCATCGCCCAGGTCGAGGCGGAGCAGGGCGAGCAGGCCCGCGACGCCTTCGTCGCCGAGCGCCGACGGGAGTACGAGCAGGACGTCGACATCGAGCGGCTGGCCGCCGATCTCGTGCTCGACGCGGTGGTCGAGGCCGACGATCTGCGGTCCGAGCTCGTCCGACGGCTGGCCTATGCTTCCCGGCGTGACCGTCACTTCAGCGAACGCCGCCGAGCGGTCCCCCCGGTCTGAGCCCCGGCTCGCCCGTCGTCTCGAGCGGCCCGACCGGGTCGCCGAGGCGAGGATGCCGTTCCACCGCCGGTTCGCGGTGTGGTTCCCCCTCGCCGTCTTCGCGCTGTCCCGCCTCTGGGTCGTCGTCATCGGCGTCGTCACCTCGCACGGCCAGATCCCGCTGCCCCTCGGCAGCCTCAACATCCGGATCTTCTACCCGACCCCGGCCGACCCCGGCTACTGGGCGGTGATGAGCGGCTGGGACGGTCAGTGGTACCGCGTCATCGCCGAGCAGGGCTACCCCGACACGCTCCCGCGCATCGGCACGGGCGAGGTCGACATGAACCCGTGGGCCTTCTTCCCCGTGTTCCCGTTCCTCGTCCGTGGCGTCATGACGGTGACCGGCCTGCCGTTCGACGTCGTCGGCCCGCTCGTCTCGACCGTCATCGGCTTCGTCGCCGTCTACCTGCTCTTCCGCCTCGTCGACCGCGTCGTCGGGCGGTGGGAGGCGATCGTCGCCGTCGTCGCGACGAGCTTCTACATCGCCTCGCCGATCTTCAGCGCGAGCTACACCGAGAGCACCGGCCTGCTCATGGTCGTCGTCGTGCTCACCCTGCTGCGGGCCCGTCGGTACTGGTGGGTGGCCCTCGCGCTGCTCGTGACCGCGCTGAGCCGCAACATCGTCGTCGCCATGGTGCCGGTCATCATCGCCCACGGCGTCGTGCGCTGGCACCGGAAGGACGAGGGGGAGAACCCCACCCGGCTGCGCCTGGGCCTCGCCGCGCTCGCCGCGTGGGCCGGCATCCTCACCCTGCTCTGGCCGACGCTCGTGTCGCTGCTGACCGGTACGCCGAACGCGTACAACGACACGATGGAGGCTTGGAACATCCAGACCAAGCTCAAGCTCTACATGTGGTGGGGCCTGCTCTACGACTACTGGGGCGTGCTCGGTCAGGTGCTCGGCGTGCTCGGGGTGGCGGCTTTCGCGTGGTTCATGCTGTCGCGGCACTCGTGGCGCTGGGGCCCGGAGATCTGGGGCTGGGCCGGCGCCTACCCGTCGTACCTGCTCATCGTGACGAGCACGACGCCGAGCCGGGTGCGCTACGCCCTGCTCGCCTTCCCGTTCACGCTCGTCATCGCCTGGTTCCTGCAGCTGCCCGGCATCCGGCGCTACCGCTACTGGGCGCTCGCCGGCATGGTCCTCGTCGGTGGCGCGCTCATGTGGTGGTGGACGAAGAACTACCTCGTCGTCGAGAACCTCACCGACGACCTCTACCCGTAGCCCGGCCTCAGCCGGCAGCGACGTCGAACCAGCCGACGCCGACCTCGCCGAGCAGCTCGCGCAGCAGCGGCAGCGAGATGCCGACGACGTTGTGGTGGTCGCCCTCGATGCCGGTGACGAAGGGCCCGCCGAGGCCGTCGACGGTGAAGGCACCCGCGACGGCGAGCGGCTCGCCGGTCGCCACGTAGGCCTCGATCTCGGCGTCGCCGACCGCGGCGAAGTGCACCGTCGTGGATGCCGTGGCGCCGAGCGTCGCGCCCCCGCCACCGTCGCTCTCGGCGCGGTCGTCGAGCAGCCAGTGGCCCGTGTGCAGCACCCCCGAGCGTCCGCGCATCCGCTGCCACCGGGCGACCGCGTCGGCGGCGTCGGCGGGCTTGCCGTAGGCCTCGCCGTCGAGCTCGAGCACGGAGTCGCAGCCGAGCACGAGGGCGGGCGCGTCACCGGCCTCGGTCCGTCGGCGGCCCACCTCCTCGGCCTTGGCGCGGGCGAGCAGCAGGGCGACGTCGGCCGGTTCCAGCGCGCCGTAGCGCCCGGTCGCCTCGGCGACGGCGGCAGGCTCGTCGACGCCGCTGACGACGACCTCGGGGTGCACGCCGGCGCGGCGCAGCGTCTCGAGCCGGGCGGGGGAGGCGGAGGCGAGGACGAGCAGCACGGTCATCTCGGGGTCCTCGCCGGTCACAGCTCGCCGAGGACGGCGTCGCGCAGCGTGTCGAGGCCGACGCCGCCGAGGTCGAGGGCGCGGCGGTGGAAGGCCTTGAGGTCGAAGCCGTCGCCCTCGCGCTGCTTGACCTCCTCGCGCAGCGACAGCCAGAGGCGCTCACCGATCTTGTAGCTCGGGGCCTGCCCCGGCCAGCCGAGATAGCGGTCGAGCTCGAAGCGCAGCACCTTCTCGTCCATGAACCCGTAGCGGGTCAGGTAGGTCCAGGCCTTGTCGTGGTCCCACGCGCCGCCGCCGACCTCGTCTGGCGCGTCGAAGCCGCAGTGCACGCCGATGTCGATGACGACGCGGGCCGCCCGCAGCGACTGCCCGGCGAGCCAGCCCATCCGGTTGCCGGGGTCGTCCATGTGGCCCAGCTCGGCCATGAGCCGCTCGGCGTAGAGGGCCCAGCCCTCACCGTGGCCGGAGGTCCAGGCCTCGAGGCGGCGCCAGCGGTTGAGCAGGGCCGAGCGGTACACCGTCTGCGCCACCTGCAGGTGGTGGCCGGGGACGCCCTCGTGGTAGACGGTCGTCAGCTCGCTCCACGTGCGGAACTCGGTGTTGCCCCTGGGTACCGACCACCACATCCGGCCGGGCCGGCTGAAGTCGTCGCTCGGGCCGGTGTAGTAGATGCCGCCGGTCTGGGTCGGCGCGATCATGCACTCGATGCGGCGCACCGGGCCGGGGATGTCGAAGTGGACGTCGCCGAGCTGCGCGATGACCTCGTCGGCGCGCTCCTGCATCCACGCGCGGAGGGCGTCCGTACCGTGCAGCTGGTAGCGCTCGTCGGCGTCGAGGATCTCGACCCCGCGCTCCACCGACGCGCCGGGCTCGAGGCCGTCGGCGATCGCGGCCATCTGCGCGTGCAGGTCGGCCACCTCCCGCTGCCCCCAGGCGTAGGTCTCCTCGAGGTCGACCTCGGCGCCGAGGAAGTAGCGCGACTCGAGGGCGTACCGCTCGCGGCCGCAGGCGTCCGCCTCGGGCGCGTGCGGCAGCAGCTCGCGCTCGAGCCAGTCGGCGGTCTCGGCGTAGGCGTCGGCCGCCTGGCGGGCGGCCTGCTCGAGGGCGGTGCGGGCCGGGCCGGAGAGCGGCTCGCCGTCGGCGGCGGCGCCCTCGACGAGCCGTGCGAAGTAGCCCTCGGGCCCGACGAGGTCGCGGGTCTGCTCAGCGCAGGCGACGACCTGGCGCTGCGGCGAGACGAGCCCGCGTTCGCGGGCCGACAGCAGCGACTCGCGGTAGCCGGCGAGGGCGGCGGGGACGGCGGCCAGACGGGTCGTGACGGTCTGCCAGTCGGCGCCGCTCTGCTGCGGCATGAGGTCGAAGACGTCGCGGACACCCTGAAGCGGCGAGGCGATGACGTTGAGCGACATGTCGTCGAACCCGGCCTGCCACCGCTCCTGCGCGAGGCCGAGGCGCTCGGTCATCGCGGCGACGGTCACCCGGTCGACGTCGTCGGCGGGGGTCGCCCGCCCCAGCTCCGCGAGGGTGCGCTCGCGCAGCCGCGCGGCGGCGGCGTTGCCCTCGGGCGAGAGGTCGTCGAGCTCGTGGTCGTGGCCGGGGACGCCGAGCGACGTGGCGGTGATGGGGCTGAGCTCGACGAGGGCGTCGAGGTAGCGCTCGGCGATCGCGTCGACGTCGGTGCGCTCGCGGGCACGACCGGCGCCGTGGCCGGATGCCGGGCCGCCTGCCTCCGTGGTCACGCCCGTGGTCGCGGGCGGGTTCGTGGGGGTCGGCACGTCGCTGTGGTCGGTCACGGGCCGAACGTATCCCACCCGGTGGGGGCGGGGACGGCGGGAGGGCGGCCCGTCAGCCGGCCGACCGGGCGGCCTCAAGGCGCTCGAGACCCTGCTCGAGCCGCGCGACCGTCCCGTCGACGTCGCCGAGCTTGTCGAGCCCGAAGAGGCCGATGCGGAAGCTCGCGTAGTCGTCGGGCTCGTCGCACTTGAGCGGCACGCCCGCCGCGACCTGCAGGCCGACCGACTTCAGGCCGGCGCCCGAGCGCAGGTCGGGGTCATCGGTGTGCAGCACGACGACGCTCGCGGCGGCGACGTCGTCAGCCGCGACGGAGCGGAAGCCGCGGTCGGCCATGAGCGCCCGCACCTTCGCGCCGAGCTGCTCCTGCGCCGTTCGCACGGTGTCGAGGCCACGGTCGACCGTCTCGTGCATCACCGCGGCGTTGTGCACGAGCGCGTCGGTCGGCATCGTCGCGTGGTAGAGCGCGGTGCCCTCGAGGTAGGCCTCGGCGACGTGCAGCCACTGGCGCAGGTCGACGGCGAAGCTGCTCGAGGTGCTCGCCCGCACGGCGTCGCGCCCGCGCTCGCGCAGCATGACGTAGCCCGCGGCGGGGGAGCCGCTCCAGCCCTTCTGCGGGGCGCTGATGAGCACGTCGACGTCGAGGCCCTCCATGTCGACCCACAGGGCCCCGGAGGCGACGCAGTCGAGCACGAGCAGGCCGCCCACCTCGTGGACCGCGGCGGCGAGCGCCCGCACGTAGTCGTCGGTGAGCAGCATCCCGGCCGCCGTCTCGACGTGGGCGGCGAAGACGACCTCCGGCCGCTCCGACCGGATGGTGGCGACGACCTCGTCGACGGGGGCCGGGCGCCACGGCGCCTGGTGCGAGTCGTCGACCGGGCGGGCCTTGCACACGATCGAGCTCGCCGGGATCGAGCCGGCCTCGAAGATCGCCGTCCACCGGTAGGAGAAGAGGCCGTTGCGCACGACGAGGGTGCGGCGGCCGGTGGCGAGCTGACGCGCGACGGCCTCCATCGCGAAGGTGCCGCCGCCCGGCACGACGGCGACCGTGTCGGCCCGGTAGGCGGTGCGCAGCATGCCGGTGAGGTCCTGCATGACGCCGACGAAGCGACGCGACATGTGGTTCAGCGACCGGTCGGTGAACACGACCGAGTACTCGAGCAGGCCGTCGGGGTCGATCTCGGGGCGGGGCAGGTTCACGGGTGACGTCACCCGGTCAGCCTCGCACAGGCGCGTCAGCGGGGCAGGCCCGACGCGCGCCACCCCGAGCCGGGGGCGCCGGGGCCGAGCAGACGCCGCGCCGGGTCGGCCCACGCCGACCCGCGCCCGTCGCCGTCGGCACGTCCGGAGGCCCGTTCGGGTCCGCGGCCGGCCGTGAGGGCGGTGAGGACGATGACGATCGCCGCCACCTCCTCGTCGGTGGGCCGCCCGGCCACGACCCGCACGTCCGCGTGGACCGGCCCCTGCGCATCCGGCCCCTCCGGCCCCGTCGGTTCCGTGCCGCTCACAGCGGGATGTTCCCGTGCTTCTTGGGCGGCAGGGTCTCGCGCTTGGTGCGTAGGGCCCGCAGGGCGCGGGTCACGGCGGCCCGGGTCTCGGACGGGGCGATGACGCCGTCGACGTAGCCGCGCTCGGCCGCGACGTACGGGTTGGCCAGGGCCTGCTCGTAGTGGGTGACGAGCTCGCGGCGCCGGGCCTCGACGTCGTGCCCCTGCTCGGCGGCCGCGGCGAGCTCCTTGCGGTAGAGGATGTTGACGGCGCCCTGCGCCCCCATGACCGCGATCTGCCCGGTCGGCCAGGCGAGGTTGACGTCAGCGCCCAGGTGCTTGCTGCCCATGACGTCGTAGGCGCCGCCGTAGGCCTTGCGCGTGATGACGGTGATCTTGGGGACCGTCGCCTCGGCGTAGGCGTAGATGAGCTTGGCCCCGTGCCGGATGATGCCGTCCCACTCCTGCGACGTGCCGGGCAGGAAGCCGGGGACGTCGACGAGGGTCAGCACCGGCACGTTGAAGCAGTCGCACGTGCGCACGAACCGGGCCGCCTTCTCGGACGCCTCGATGTCGAGGCACCCCGCGAGCTGCATCGGGTTGTTCGCGACGACGCCGACCGGCATCCCGTCGATGCGGGCGAAGCCCGTGACGATGTTCGGGGCCCAGAGCGCCTGCACCTCGAGCAGCTCGCCGTCGTCGACGACGTGCTCGATGACCTGCTTCATGTCGTAGGGCACGTTGGGGCTGTCGGGCACGCACGTGTCGAGCCACCGGTCGTCGTCAGTCGGCTCGAGGTCGGCGCCGCCCTCGAGGACGGGCGGCTGCTCGAGGTTGTTGCTCGGCAGGTACGACAGCAGCGCGCGGACGTAGTCGACGGCATCCTGCTCGTCGCTGCCCATGTAGTGCGCGACGCCCGAGCGGCTGTTGTGGGTGCGCGCGCCGCCGAGCTCCTCGAAGCCGACGTCCTCACCGGTCACGGTCTTGATGACGTCGGGGCCGGTGATGAACATGTGCGAGGTCGACTCGACCATGACGGTGAAGTCGGTGAGCGCGGGGGAGTAGACGGCGCCGCCCGCGCACGGGCCCATGACGAGCGAGACCTGCGGCACGACGCCCGAGGCGCGCACGTTGCGGAAGAAGATCTCGCCGTAGAGGCCGAGCGAGACGACACCCTCCTGGATGCGGGCGCCGCCGGAGTCATTGAGCCCGATGACCGGGCAGCCCACCTTCATGGCGAAATCCATGACCTTGACGATCTTCTCGCCGAAGACCTCGCCGAGGGAGCCGCCGAAGACGGTGAAGTCCTGCGCGAAGACGGCCACCTGCCGCCCGTCGACGGTGCCGTGGCCGGTGACGACGCCGTCGCCGTACGGGCGGTTGTGCTCCTGCCCGAAGGCGGTGCTGCGGTGCCGGGCGAAGGCGTCGAGCTCGGTGAAGCTGCCCTCGTCGAGCAGCATCTCGATGCGCTCGCGGGCGGTCTTCTTGCCGCGCGCGTGCTGCTTCTCGACGGCCCGCTCGGAGCCGGCGTGCACGACCTCGGCCACGCGCCGGCGCAGGTCGTCGAGCTTGCCCTCCGTCGTGCCGAGATCGGGGGTGCCTTCGGCTGCCATGGCGGCACTCTAGCCTTGGCCGGATGCGCGTTCCCCTGGCCCCCGACGCCCTCGACGAGGCCCTCGCCGCGAGCGGTCGACGCTGGCCCCCGGTCGAGTTCCACACCCGCCTCGGCTCGACCAACGACCGCGCCCGCGAGCTCGCCACCCTCCTGGATGCCGGGTGGCGGGTGGTGCTCACCGACCACCAGGTGGGGGGCCGGGGTCGCCTCGGGCGGGTGTGGACGGTGCCCGAGCGGGCCTCGCTCGCCGTGTCGGTGGTCGTGCCGCTGCCGACCCCCTCGCTCGCGGCGTGGGCCCCTCTCGTGGCGGGCCTCGCCCTCGCCCGGGCCGTGGCGGAGGTGACGACAGAGGCGGGCACCCCGGTGACGCCGCGCCTCAAGTGGCCCAACGACGTGCTGGTCGCGCAGGACGACGACCGCAAGGTGAGCGGCATCCTCTGCGAGCTCGTCGCGGGAGGGGCGAACGGGGTCGACGGGGGCGGGGCGGCGCTCGTCGTCGTCGGCGCCGGGGTCAACGTCGACCAGGACCGCGCCGAGCTGCCGGTGCCGACCGCGACGTCGCTGGCCCTCGCCGGGGCGGTGGTGGGGCGCGAGCCGCTCGCCGCCCGCTACCTCCTCGCGCTGCGCGCGCTCGTCGACGAGCTCGGCGACCACGGTGCGGCTGCGATGCGCACGTCGTACGAACGGGCCTGCGTCACGGTCGGTCTCGACGTCGAGGTGCACCTGCCGTCCGGCGTCGTCGCCGGCCGGGCGGTCGGCGTCGACGAGCACGGTGGGCTCGTCGTGAGCACCCCGACCGGGCGGCGTGCGTTCGCCGCGGGCGACGTCGTGCACGTGCGCCGGCCCGGCGGGCGGCTGACCTGACGGCTGGCATGATCGGCCCATGACCGAGTCAGCGGCGACGGGCGGTGGGGACGTCACCGAGCGGCTGCTCGGGCACCCGCTCGAGCTGCGCCGCCGGGAGGTGAGCGCCGGCGCCGGCGTCTCGCTGCTGTCGGCCCGCCGGTTCTGGCACGCCCTCGGCTTCCCCGTCGTCGACACCGACGACGAGCTGTTCACCGTCGCCGACCAGGAGGCCCTCGCCTCCGTCGCCGCCCTCGTGCGCGAGGGCCTGCTCGACGAGACGACCGCCCTGAGCCTCACCCGGGCCTTCGCCCGCTCCACGGACCGCCTCGCCGGGTGGCAGTCGCAGCTCGTCGCCGAGGCCG
The DNA here is from genome assembly GCF_003635045.1 of Terracoccus luteus. Lineage (NCBI taxonomy): Bacteria > Bacillati > Actinomycetota > Actinomycetes > Micrococcales > Intrasporangiaceae > Terracoccus > Terracoccus luteus. Next base: position 723,331 of record NZ_RBXT01000001.1, read on the forward strand.
TGGAGGCCCGGCTCGACTCGGAGGGCGACGCCCCGGTCCTCGCGTCCGGCGGCGCCCCGGGCGCCGCGGCGGGCGCGGCGGAGACCCGGGCCGTCCCCGGCCACGAGACGGCCGTCGAGGTGGCCGAGCGCCTTGCGGTGCTCGCCGACCGGCTCGAGCCGCTGCTCGTCTACGCGTGGCGCCGCCACCTCAGCGCCACCGTGTCGCGCCTGCTCGCCGACGCCGACCCCGAGGCGTACGGACTGACGAAGATGCGCTCCGTCGGGTTCGCCGACCTCGTCAGCTTCACGGCCCTCGTGCGCCGCCTCAGCGAGCGCGACCTCGCCCGCCTCGTCAGCCGCTTCGAGGCACTCTCGGCCGACGTCATCACCGCGCACGGCGGACGCCTCATCAAGACGGTCGGCGACGAGGTGCTGTTCACGACCGTCACCGCCGCCCCGGCCGCCGCCATCGCCCTCGACCTCGTCGACGCCATGACCGCCGACGACCTGCTGCCGCAGCTGCGCGTCGGCATGGCCCGGGGTCCGATCGTCTCGCGCCTCGGCGACGTCTTCGGCACGACCGTCAACCGCGCCGCGCGGCTGACGGCCGTCGCCGGCTCGGGCGCCGTGCTCGTCGACGCCCCGATGGCCCGCGACCTCGCCAGCCTCAGCGGTTTCGAGCTGGACGAGCAGCGCCGGCGTCAGCTGCGCGGGGTGGGCACGGTGGTGCCGTCCCTGCTGCGACGCGCCCCGGCATCCGGTCGTCGGGTGCCCCGCGACCCCGTCACCTGACCTGCTCTGACTCACCCGGCCCCACGCTCGACCACCCCCACCGTCCCGACCAAGGAGGCTCCTCGGATGCCGACCAGCCCAGCCCTCGTGCGTGTCGACCGCCCCGAGGGGGCCGGTCTCGAGCACGTCGCCGAGATCGTGCTCGACCGGCCCGAGGCCCTCAACGCCGTCTCGACCGACATGGCCCGCGCCATCGCCGCCGCGACGGCGCAGGTGGCGGCCGACGAGTCGGTGCGGTGCGTCGTGCTCAGCTCGAGCAGCGAGCGCGCGTTCTGCGTCGGAGCCGACCTCAAGGAGCGCAACACGATGAGCGACGCCGACCTCGTCGCGCAGCGCCCGGTCGCCCGCTCGGCGTACGGCGGGGTGCTGCGCCTGCCCGTGCCGGCCGTCGCCGCGGTCGACGGCCACGCCCTCGGCGGCGGCTTCGAGCTCGCCCTGTCGTGCGACGTCGTCGTCGTCGGCGACGGCGCGACGGTGGGCCTGCCCGAGGTGGGCGTCGGCGTCATCCCCGGCGGCGGCGGCACCCAGCTGCTCGTGCGCCGCGTCGGCTGGTCGCGCGCCTCGCTCGCCATCTTCACGGCGCAGCGGATGCCGGCCGCCCGGGCCCTCGAGCTCGGCGCGGTCGACGAGGTGGTCCCGGCGGGCACGGCCCGCGCGCGGGCGCTCGAGCTGGCGGCGACGATCGCCGCGAACTCGCCGGTGGCGCTGCGCCAGGCCAAGCGGGCGATGCGCCTCGGCTCGGGCGTCGACCTCGAGACCGGCCTCGAGGTGGAGGACGCGTGCTGGCGCGCGACCGCCTTCTCCGGCGACCGCCGAGAGGGCGTGGCCGCCTTCGCCGAGAAGCGCCGGCCGCAGTGGCCGGGTCGGTGACGGCGACGGTGACGGCGCTGGTGACGGCGCTGGTGACGGCGCTGGACACGTCGCTCGTGACAGTGGTGACACGGCGACGGCGAGGGGTGCTGTGCGCCCCGGACGGCGGGGCTAGGCTCTCGGAGTCAGGGGGCGACAAAGAGTGACGACCAGGACGGATCACATGACGCGTGTTCTCCTCGCCGAGGACGACCCGGCGATCTCCGAGCCGCTCGCGAGGGCGCTGCGGCGGGAGGGCTACGAGGTCGACGTCCGCGAGGACGGCGCCGCGGCCCTCGAGGGGGCCAAGGAGAACCCGGACCTCGTCCTGCTCGACCTCGGGCTGCCGCTCGTCGACGGGCTCGAGGTGTGCCGCCGCATCCGCGCCGAGGGCCGCACCATCCCCGTCCTCATCCTCACGGCCCGGGCCGACGAGGTCGACACGGTCGTCGGGCTCGACGCCGGGGCCGACGACTACGTCACCAAGCCGTTCCGCCTCGCCGAGCTGCTCGCCCGGGTGCGGGCGCTGCTGCGGCGCACGCCGACCGACGCGCCCCCCGGTCCCGAGCTCATGCGCATCGACTCCGAGGGGCGCCGCGCCTGGTTCAAGGGCGAGGAGCTGCAGCTCACGGCCAAGGAGTTCGACCTGCTGCGGGTGCTCGTGCGCGAGCAGGGCAAGGTCGTCTCGCGTGAGCAGCTCATGCGTGAGATCTGGGACACCGCGTGGTTCGGCTCGACGAAGACCCTCGACATGCACATCTCCGTGCTGCGGCGGAAGCTCGGTGACGACGCGACGTCGCCGCAGTACATCGCGACCGTGCGCGGGGTCGGCTTCCGGTTCGAGCGCCTCGGCGCGGACTGACCGTGCGGGCGCTGCTCGACCGGCTGGCGACGGTGACCGCCGCGGCCACGGCGGTCTTCACGGCGGTCTTCTCCGGGGCGGTTTTCTGGTACTTCCTCTCCGAACAGCCCGAGGTCGTCGGCGAGTGGGCTGACCAGGAGCCCCTCAGCCAAGCGGCCAAGGGGGCGGGCGTGGTGCTCGCCGTCGCGGCGCTCGCTGGTCTCGCGGCCTGGTCGGTGACGGCCTCCCAGCGCCGTCGCGGCACCGAGGCGGCGGCCGACCTCGTCGACCTCGCCTCACGGTTCGCGACGGGCGAGACGCGCCTCATGCCGGTGCGCTCGGGGGTGCGCGAGATCGACCGGGTCTCCGACGTCATCACCCGGCGCTCGCACGACATGACGAAGTCGCTCGCGGCCGAGCGCGACTTTGCCGCCGACGCCTCCCACCAGCTGCGCACCCCGCTCACCGCGCTGCTCATGCGCCTCGAGGAGATATCGGTCACCGAGGACGTCGACGCGGTGCGCGAGGAGGCGACGATCGCCATCGCCCAGGTGGAGCGCCTGACCCGCGTCGTCGACGACCTCCTCGGCCGCGGCCGGGCCGGGGGCGGCCCCGCGCCGGCGGTGTCGCTCGACTCCGTCATCGCCGCCCTGCAGCGTGAGTGGCAGCCCGCGTTCGAGCAGGCGCGGCGCTCGGTGCGGGTCCGGGGGGAGCGCAGCCTCTTCGTCCGCTCGACCCCGGTCGCGCTGTCGCAGGTGCTCTCCACCCTGTTCGAGAACAGCCTCGTGCACGGCCGCGGCACCGTCGACGTGCACGCCCGCCGCTCCGGGCCGTCGGTCGTCGTCGAGGTGAGCGACGAGGGTGACGGGGTCGCGCCCGCCATGGCGCCGCACATCTTCGAGCGCTCGGTCAGCAGCGGCACCGGCGGCAGCACCGGCCTCGGCCTCGCCCTCGCCCGTGACCTCGCGGAGTCCAACGGCGGCCGCCTCGACCTCGTCCAGGCCCAGCCCGCCCGGTTCGCCCTCTTCCTCTCCGAGGCCCGCGACGAGTGACCCCCCGTCCGGGCCGGCACTACCGGTCCGGATGCCGCGCGGCCACCTCCGAAGCGGGCGGTTTCGCCCCGCGCGGGTATCGTCGGCGTGTGAGGCGGTTCGGCGAGTTCCTGTTCGTGCGCCACCGGCACAACTGGCTGCTGCTGCTCCGGTTCGCGCTGGTGGGTGCCTCCGGCGTCCTCGTCAACCTGCTGACGCTCGTGCTCGTCAAGCGCCTCGGCCCGCCGACGGAGGACCCCCTCTTCGGCCTCCCTCTCACCGAGTTCAACGTGCGGTGGTACCACGTCTACTCGACGGTGGCCTTCGTCGTGGCCAACCTCTGGAACTTCCAGCTCAACCGCACCTACACCTTCCGCAGCGCCCGCCACGCCGGCTGGTGGCGCGAGTACGGCCCCTTCTTCGCCGTCGGCCTCGCCGGCCAGTTCGTCGGGCTGCTCCTGCTCACCGCCCTCATGCACCGCGGGTCGCCGCTGTCGCTGCCGACCGGCATCCTCGACGGCTCGACCGGGCTGCGCACCCGGCTCTACTGGGCCCAGCTCATCGTCATCGCCGTCGTCACGCCGGTCTCGTTCGTGCTCAACAAGGTGTGGACCTTCGCCGCCGTGCGGGCCCACCACCCCGACCTCGCCGACCCCAGCCACACGGACGAGGTGCTCGCCGAGGCGGGGGTCCCGGCGCACGACCCCGCGCCCACCTCCGCCGCGCCCGCGCCCGTGCGGCGGAACCGCGCCCGCTGACCGGCCCGGCCGTCGGTAGGCTGCCGTCACGTGAGCGCGTCGAGCCGCCCCCAGCGGGCCCCCGGAGGTTTCCCCGTCGTCGGCGTCGTGGGCGGCGGCCAGCTGGCCCGCATGATGCAGGGCCCGGCCGTCGAGCTCGGCGTCACCCTCAGCATCCTCGCCGAGAGCGACTCCGCCGCCGCGGCGCTCGCGGTGCCCAGCGCCCCCGTCGGTGAGCACACCGACGTCGAGGCGCTGCTCGCCTTCGCCCGCGACTGCGACGTCGTGACCTTCGACCACGAGCACGTCCCCCAGGAGGCGCTCGCGCGCCTCGCCGCGGAGGGCGTCGTGCTGCATCCGACCCCCGACGCGCTGCGCCACGCCCAGGACAAGCTGGCGATGCGCGAGCGGCTCACCGACCTCGGCGTCGCCTGCCCCCGCTGGGCCCGGGCCACGACGGCCGAGGAGGTCACCGCCTTCGCCGCCGAGGTCGGGTGGCCCCTCGTCGCCAAGACCCCGCGCGGCGGCTACGACGGCAAGGGCGTCCTGGTCGCGCACTCGGTCGACGACCTCGCCGACTGGCTCTCGGGGGTCGGCTCCCCGGGGCCGGTGCAGGACGGCATCCTGCTCGAGGAGAAGGTCGCCTTCCGCCGCGAGCTCGCGGTGCTGCTCGCCCGCAGCCCCTCCGGGCAGGCGGCGGCGTGGCCGGTCGTCGAGACGGTTCAGGTCGACGGCGTGTGCACCGAGGTGCTCGCCCCCGCGCCCGACCTCGACGACGAGCTCGCCTCTGTCGCGACGGAGGCGGCGCTGCGCGTCGCCGGCGCGCTCGGGGTCACCGGGGTGCTGGCCGTCGAGCTCTTCGAGGTGACCGACGCGTCCGGCCGCCCCGCCTACGTCGTCAACGAGCTCGCCATGCGCCCGCACAACAGCGGCCACTGGTCGATGGACGGCGCTGTCACCGGCCAGTTCGAGCAGCACCTGCGGGCGGTGCTCGACCTGCCGCTCGGCGACCCGCGACCGCGAGCTCCGTGGACCGTCATGGCCAACGTCCTCGGCGGCGACTACCCCGAGCTGTACCCGGCCTACCGGCACATCATGGCCCGCGACCCCGGCGCCAAGGTGCACGTCTACGGCAAGGGCGTGCGGCCGGGCCGCAAGATCGGCCACGTCAACGTCAGCGGGCCCGACCTGGCGCAGGCGCGCGAGCGCGCCGGCCACGCGGCCGACTACCTCCGAGGAGTGATCACCGAGTGAGCAACCAGCCTGCGACCGTCCCGTCGACGCCCGCCGAGGATGCCGGTGGCCGCGCCCCGCTCGTCGGCATCGTCATGGGCAGCGACAGCGACTGGCCCGTCATGCGCGAGGCCGCCCGCGCGCTCGACGAGCTCGGCGTCGCGTACGAGGCCGACGTCGTCTCGGCACACCGCATGCCGACCGAGATGATCGCGTACGGCGAGGGGGCCGCGGGGCGGGGGCTGCGGGTCATCGTGGCCGGCGCCGGCGGCGCGGCCCACCTGCCCGGCATGCTCGCGGCGGTGACGCCGCTGCCCGTCGTCGGGGTGCCGGTGCCGCTCCAGTACCTCGACGGCATGGACTCGCTGCTCTCGATCGTGCAGATGCCCGCGGGCGTGCCCGTCGCCACCGTGTCGATCGGCGGGGCCCGTAACGCCGGTCTGCTCGCGGCCCGCATCGTCGGCGCGGGTGAGGGCGCCGAGGCGGCCGCCCTGCGCGAGCGCATGGTCGCCTTCCAGGCGTCGCTGCGAGACCAGGCCCACGCCAAGGGCGCGGCCCTGCGCGCGGAGGTGGCACGGGGTCTCGACGCGGGCTGACCGGTCGGCGGACGGTGCGCGGCGGCCCGTCGTGCGTCAGCCGGTGACGGCGTCGGCGCCGTCACCCGGCCGCAGGCGCGGGTACTCGATCTTCGGGCACGTGTCCATGACCACCGTGAGGCCGGCCGCCTGGGCCCGCCGGGCGGCCTCCTCGTCGACGACGCCGAGCTGCAGCCACAGCGCCTCGATGCCGAGTCGCTCGCGCTGCTCGATCGCCTCGTCGACGACGGCCCCGACGCGGTCGCTGTTGACGAAGCAGTCGACGACCTTGACCACTGTGCCGTCGGGGATCTCCGAGAGCGACCGCACGCCCGGCGCGCCGTGCACCGTCGCCCCGCTCGGGTGGACCGGGAGCAGCCGCATGCCGAGCTCGCGTTGCAGCCACAGGGAGACCGAGTAGGCGGTGCGGTCGGGGTTGGCGCCGAGGCCGACCACGGCCCACGTGGCCGGGGTCATGAGCAGGTCGCGGATGTCGTCGGGGTCGTTGTGACGGGTCGTCGCGGGGGTGGTCGTCATCCCCTCACTCTGGCACGGGGCAGCGGGACCCGGGCCGGGTGCGGCCGACGAAGAGGCGTCGCACGCGACGCGGCCCGGAGGTTCAACCCGGAGCAGAGCCGGGCGCCCGGCGGCCGTCGCGGGCGCGTGTGAGGATGGACGGATGAGATTCGGAGTCTTCATCCCGCAGGGCTGGCGCATGGACCTCGTCGGCATCGAGCCCGACCGGCACTGGGAGACGATGTCGTCCCTCGCCACCCACGTCGACCAGGGCGACGCGTTCGAGTCGATCTGGGTCTACGACCACTTCCACACCGTGCCGGAGCCGTCGGCCGAGGCGACCCACGAGGCGTGGACCCTCATGGCCGCCTACGCCGCGTCGACCTCGCGCGTCCGGCTCGGCCAGATGTGCACGTGCATGGCCTACCGCAACCCCGCCTACCTCGCCAAGGTCGCCGCCACCGTCGACGTCGTCTCGGGTGGCCGCGTCGAGATGGGCATCGGGGCCGGCTGGTACGAGCACGAGTGGCGTGCCTACGGCTACGGCTTCCCCGCCGCCCGCGACCGCCTCGGCGCGCTGCGCGAGGGGGTGCAGGTCTTCCGCGACATGTGGACCACCGGCAGCGCCACCCTCGACGGCGAGTACTACCAGGTCGACGGCGCCCTCTGCGCGCCCCGCCCCCTGCAGGGCACGACGGCTCCCGGGAGCGCTCTCAACGGCATCCCCATGTGGGTGGCCGGGGGCGGCGAGAAGGTGACCCTCAAGATCGCGGCGCAGTACGCCGACTACACCAACTTCGACGGCACCCCCGAGGTCTTCGACCGCAAGAGCGAGCTGCTGCGCGGCCACTGCGACGCCCTCGGCCGCCCGTTCGAGGAGATCGTGCGCTCGGCCAACTACAACGTCGTTATCGGCGAGACGCAGGGCGACGTCGACGACCGGCTCGCGTCGTACGGCGAGATGCTGCGCCGCGGCGGTCTCGCGGACACCAAGGTCGACGAGCAGGTGGCGTCGCTGCGCAGCCAGCCGCTCGTCGGTACGCCCGAGCGCATCACCGAGACCCTGCGCGACATGGAGTCGCGCGGCATGACGTACGCGATCACGTACTTCGCCGAGGCGGCCTACGACCGCTCGGGCATCGAGCTGTTCGAGCAGCAGGTGGTCCCCGCGCTGCGCGGCTGACCGGATGTCGGTGGGCGCGGTCGGCGTGGTCGGTGTGGTCGGTGCCGACGCCGACCCCGCCGGGCGCTAGGTTCGCCGTGTGGCGAGCACCCCGGCGGCGGCGAGCGGGACGCCGGACGGCAACCGTCTCGGCGCCCACTCGCTGGCCTACCTCGTCGGCACGGCGCTGCAGGGTCTCGGCGTGCTGCTCGTGCTGCCCTTCGCGACCCGGCTGCTGGGGCCCGCCGAGTTCGGCCGGGTGGCCACGGGCCTCGTTGCGGTGCAGCTCGTCGGCACGGTCGCGGCCGCCGGCCTGCCTCAGGTGCTGCTGCGTGAGCACCACCGGGCCAGCGACGGCCCGCGCGCGGCCCGGGCGCTCGCGGGAACGATGGTGCTCGGGGCCCTCGCCCTCGGTGTCGTGGGCATGGCCGCCGTCGCGGCCCTGGGCGCGGCCGGCCGGGTCGTGGTGGGCGAGTGGCTCCCCGTCGTCGTCGCGGCGGCCGCCCTGACCGTCGTCGTGTCGGGGCAGTCGCTGTCGCGCGCCCGGCTGCGGCCCTCGGGCTTCGTCCTGCTCGCCGTCGCCTCGACCGTCGGCGCCCACCTGTGCGGGCTGCTCGCGGCCCGGGCCGTGCCCACCGGCGAGCGCTACCTGCTCGCCTACACCGCCGGGCTGCTCGTGTCGGCCGGCCTCGCCCTGCTCGTCGGGCGCCCGCTGGCGCCGTGGGCGCAGCCGGACCGGGTGCGGGCCGGGCTGCGGCTCGCGGCACCCCTGCTGCCGCAGGCGGCCGCGATGCTGGCGCTGCTCATGGGTGACGTCCTGCTCGTGCGGGTGCTGCTCGGCGACGTCGCGGCGGGGGAGTACCAGGTGGCGCTGCAGCTCGGCAACATGCCCTTCGTGCTCGCCGTGGCCTGCTTCAACGCGTGGGCCCCGCTCGTGCTGTCGCACCCTCACGAGCGGCGCTGGGCCTGGACCGCCGACACCGGCACCGCCCTGCTCACCGTCGTCGTGCTCGGCGCCGCGGGCGTCGCCGCCCTCGCCCCCTGGCTCGTCGACCTCGTCACGTCGACCGCCTTCGACCGCGGGGCGGTGTCGGCCACGCTCGCCGTCATCACCGTCGTGGCCGCGGCCTACATGCTCTACCAGGGAGGCTCGCTCGCCGTGCTCGACGCCGAGCGCACGGGTGCGCTGCTCGTCGCCGCCCTCGGGGCCGTCGTCGTCCTCGTCGTGGCGGCCGTCGTCGGGGTGCGGCTCGTCGGCCCGGCCGCCGGTGGCGCGGGTGGCGCGGGTGGCGCGAGTGGCGCGGACGACGCCGGTGCCGCGCTCGTGGCGGTCGCCGTGGCCAAGGTGCTCGCCTACGCGACGCTCGCCGCCCTGACGACCCGCTCGGCCCGCTCCGTCTCGGCGCTGCGCTGGCCCCGCGCGGTGCCCGCCCTGCTCGCGGCGTCGGCCGCCGTGGGCGCGGCCACCGCGGCGGCGAGCCTGCTCACCGACCCCGGCACGACGGCATCCGGTGCGTCGTCCGGCGCGGTGACCCTCGTGGGCGGCGCCCGCCTCGTCGCCGCCGCGCTCGTGCTCGTCGTCACGGCGCTCGTGGCGCCCCGCGTGGTGCGCACCCTGCGCGGCTAGGCTGACCGCCGACCCGACCGCAGCACCAAGAAGCATCGAGCCGCACCGAGGAGGAGCCCGTGGTGACGCCCCTCGTGCACCTCGGGCTCGGGTTCGACGACCTGCTCGTGCCGGCCCTCGTCGAGGCCGGCTTCGAGACCGGTGAGCTGCTGCTCGTCGCCCGCACCGACGCCAACCTCGCCTGGGTGCGCCGTCACGCCCCGCGGGCCACCGTCGTGCGCCTGCCCTACGCCGAGGCCCGCCGGGCCAACGTCGTCAGCGGCCTCGCCCCGCACGCCGCGCTGCGCCGGGCGTGCGCGGGCGTGGGGCTCGACGTGCTCGACCTGCTCGTCTCCGAACGGGCGCTGCGCCGCAACCGGGTCGACACGGCCATGAACTTCCTCAACCTCGCCGCCGAACGGCTCGACGAGGCGCTCGCGGACCGCGGCCCCGTGCTCGCGCTCACCGAGTTCACCGTGACGAGCGAGCTGCTCACGGCCGGCCTCGTCAGCGCGCGCGGCGGGCTCGCGACGTGGCCCCGCGGGCTGCGGCTGCCGGCCGACCGGTTCGCCCTCTTCGGTGCCCCGCGCGGCATCACGATGTGGCACCGCGAGCGCGACGACGAGCAGGCCCGCGACGCCGGCCGCGACTACCTCGGCCGGTGGCGCGAGGCCCAGCGCCGGGCCGACGGGGCCGAGCGGCCCCCCGGCTACGAGCACAACCTGAAGGTCGAGTCGGGCAGCGAGGTGTGGCGCCTCGCGACCGACCGGCTGCGCGAGCTCGCCGTCGACCGGGGCCGAAACCTGCAGCTGCCCCGCCCCACCGACTACGCCCGCCTGCCGTGGCTCAACCCGGTCAAGGCGCGCCTCAACCTGCGCGAGTACCGCGAGCGCCGGTGGGACGACCTCCCGCCCCGGTACGTGTTCCTCCCGCTGCACGTGCAGCCCGAGTCGAGCGCCGACGTCATGGGCGGCGACTGGCGCGACCAGGCCTACACGGCCCGCGTGCTCGCCGACGCCCTCGCCCCCCTCGACATCACGGTGGCCGTGAAGGAGCACGCCAACTTCATGTGGCGGCGCGACCCCGACTACTGGCCGCCGTTCGACGCCCACCCCAACATCGCCACGATCGACCCGCACGCCGACTCCCGCGCGCTCATGCGCGACGCCGTCCTCACCGTCACGGCGACCGGCACCGTCGGCCTCGAGGCGGGCCTCGCCGGCCTGCCCGTCGTCACCGGCGCCCGGATGCCGTGGAGCGCGCTCCCGACCGTCGCCCACCTCGAGCGCCCCGACGACCTCGTGGGGTTCGTCGGCGAGCGCGCCTGGGAGGGGCTGGCCGCGGCCGCCGACCCGGCCGTCGTCGACAGGTGGTTCGTGGACGAGTACGTGCGCCACTCGTGGCCCGGCGTCGTCATCGACCCGCCGCGCGCCCCCCACGTGCTCGAGCCGGACAACGTCCGGCAGGTGGGGCGAGCCTTCGCCGAGGCGGCGGCCTCGCTGGGCTGAGCGTCGGCGTCGCGCACCCCGGGGCGGGTCGACGGGGGAGTGGCGGGCAGGCCCCGACCACCCGACGGTGGGCGGCCCCTGACGGTGGTGGTGCCGCGTGCGGCAGGATGGGCCGGTGGAGATCGCGATCGCCCTGCTCGCCGTCGCCGCGACGGTCCTCGCGGGCTCCTGGGTGGCCGAGCGCCTAGACCTCCCGGCGCCGCTCGTGCTCATCGTCGTCGGCATCGCGGGCTCGTACCTGCCCTTCGTCCCCGAGGTCGAGCTGACCCCAGAGCTCGTGCTCTACGGCGTCCTGCCGCCCCTGCTCTACGCGGCGGCCATCACGACCTCGCTCGTCGACGTGCGGCGCAACAAGCTCACCATCGCCAGCCTCAGCGTCGGGCTCGTGCTCTTCACGGCCACGGGGGTGGGCCTGTTCCTCTGGTGGCTGCTCGGCATCGACTTCGCCCTCGCCTTTGCGGTCGGGGCGGTCGTCGCGCCCCCCGACGCCGTGGCCGCCACCGCCGTCGGCCGGGCCATCGGCCTGCCGCGACGGCTCGTCACGATTCTCGAAGGCGAGTCGCTGCTCAACGACGCGACCGCGCTCGTGTCGCTGCGCACCGCCCTCGCCGCGGCGGGCCTGAGCGGCGCGGCCGCGGCCGGTCACGTCAACGTCGGCAGCGTCGCCCTCGACTTCGGCTGGGCGGTCCTCGGCGGGGTGCTCGTCGGCGTCGTCGTCGCGGCGGTCGTCGAGGTCGCCCGCCGCAAGCTGGCCACGAACCCCACCTTCGACACCGTCCTGTCGTTCATGGTCCCCTTCGCGGCCTACGTCCCGGCCGAGCACATCCACAGCTCGGGCGTCATCGGCGTCGTCACGGCCGGCCTCGTGCTCGGCCACCGGTCGCCGCGGTCGCAGCCCGGGGCGTCACGGCTCGCCGAGCGGATCAACTGGCAGTCCATCCAGTTCGTGCTCGAGAACGCCGTCTTCCTCCTCATCGGGCTGCAGGTCTTCTACGTTATCGAGAAGGCCGGGCAGGACGAGCTGAGCGGCGGACAGATCACCGCCGCCGCCGTCGGCACGCTGCTCGTCGTGCTCGTCATGCGGCCGCTGTGGGTCTTCCCCTACCGCTGGCTCGTGACCCGGGTGCTGCGCAAGGAGGTGCACAAGCCCTGGACCTACCAGGCGGTCCTGTCGTGGGCCGGCATGCGCGGGGTGGTCACCCTGGCCGGCATCCAGCTCATCCCCGAGGGCACCGAGCACCGCGAGACCCTCATCCTCGTCGCGGTCGTCGTCACCGTCGGCACCCTGCTCGTGCAGGGGCCGACGCTGCCCTGGCTCGCGAGGCGGCTCGGGGTACGCGGCCCCGACGTGCGCGAGGACGTCCTTCAGGCGGCGTCCGTCATGCAGGTGGCCGCCCGGGCCGGGCTCGAGCGGCTCGACGCCGAGCCCGACCTCGACGAGTCGACCCGCACCCTGCTGCGCGACCGCTCGGCCGACCGGGTCAACCAGATGTGGGAGCGGCTCAGCCTCAACTCCGAGTCCGACGAGACCCCGAGCGACATGTACCGGCGCGGACGCCTCGAGATGCTCGACGCCGAGCGCACCGAGGTGCTACGACTGCGTGACGAGGGTCGGGCCGAGAGCGAGGTGCTGCGCGTCGTGCTCGCCGCCCTCGACATGGAGGAGATGGTGCTCGAGCGCATCGAGTACCAGGCCAAACGCATCGGTGAGGAGGAGCTCTTGCCCCGAGAGACCGTCCAGAGTGTCTGCGAGCACCTGCAGCAGGCGCCGTCGTACGTCGAGCCCCGCACGCCCGAGGGCTGCGAGGAGTGCCTGCGTGACGGCACCCAGTGGGTGCACCTGCGCCTCTGCCTCACGTGCGGGCACGTCGGCTGCTGCGACTCGTCGGAGGGCAAGCACGGGCAGGCCCACTACGACGAGAGCGGCCACCCCGTCATGCGCTCGTTCGAGACCGGTGAGGCGTGGAAGTGGTGCTTCGTCGACGAGGTCGTGGGCTGACGCCTGCCGCCACCCGGCCCGCGTGACGCGGGCCGGGTGGTGGTCGAGCGACCAGGACCGTCAGTCGAGCCACTGCGTGACCCGGTGCCCACCGCCGTCGTCGGGGGCGTGCACGACCTCGGTGCGGGCGGCGGCCACGAGGGCGAGGTACGGCGGCACGTGGCCGCACTCGACGTCGGCGAGGATCGGCACGCCGAGCCCGCCGAGGGCGTCGACGACCGCCTCGTGCTGGGTCATCGTGTCGGTGCCGGGGGCACGAGTCCGCGAGACGAGCACCCCCCGCGAGCCGTCGAACCACCCCGCGAGGCGCATCCCGTGCAGGGCCCGCCCGATGTCCGGCGCCGGCCACTCGCACACGTCGAGCGCGTGGAGCAGACCGTCGGGGGCGTGCTCCCGCGCGAAGGCGGGCACGTCGCCGAAGCGGGTGCCGGCGACGGCGACCATCGTCTCGACGCACCCGGGCAGCAGCCGCCCCGTGAGCCGCGCGGGCTCGCCCTCGTGGCCGGGGTCCAGCCGCGTCCACGTGCCGGGGGCGTCGAGGGTGAACGTCGACACGGCGGGGTCGCGCTCGTAGTCGTCCCACCCCTCGGCGCGGAAACGGCCGGGGGAGCGCTGCTCCACCTCGGACCCCCGTGGGGCGCTCGCGACGTCGACCCAGTGCCGGATGCCGTCGGGCGTGGCGTAGGGGGTGTCCATGAGGTTCTGCCCGTGCAGCGTCGCGACCCCGGTGAGCAGGGTGAGCGGCGTCAGCCACGTGGAGGTGTCGGAGAAGCCGACGCACCACGTCGGCTCGGCGGCCGCCACCGCCTCCCACGCGATGAGCTCGAGCAGGTCGATGCCGGTCTCGCCGCCCCACGGCGGCACGACGGCACGCACCCGCGGGTCGAGCAGCATCCGGTTCAGCTCGGCCGCCCGCTGCTCACGGGGTGCGCTGACGACGCCCCCGCCACGCAGGCAGTCGCCGACCTCGACGCGAAAACCTCTGTCGCGCAACCACTGCAGCGCGACGTCGAGGCGCGCCCCGAGGCGGTCGGGGACGCCGGCGCTCGGGGCGGTGACCCCGATCGCGTCGCCGGGTCGCAGCGGGGCGGGGTAGCGCACGGTCATGCCGCCACCTTGCCACCGCCGCGACGACGACGACGACGTCTCGGTCAGGCCTTGGCGGCCGCGAAGCCCTGCTCGAGGTCGGCGACGATGTCGTCGACGTGCTCGATGCCGACGGACAGGCGCACGAGGCCGGGCGTCACCCCGGCGGCCAGCCGGTCGGCATCCGGACCCTGCGAGTGCGTCGTCGAGGCGGGGTGGATGACGAGGGAGCGGACGTCGCCGATATTGGCGACGTGGCTGTGCAGCGTCAGGCCCTCGACGAAGCGCCGGCCCGCCTCGAGCCCGCCGACGATCTCGAACGAGAGCACCGCGCCGGCGCCGCGCGGCGCGTACCTCTGCGCCAGGGCGTGCGACGGGCTGCTCGGCAGCGAGGCCCAGACGACCCGCTCGACCTGCTCGTGTCCCTCGAGGAAGGCGGCGACGCGGTGGGCGTTCTCGAGGTGGCGCTCGATGCGCAGCGACAGCGTCTCGAGGCCCTGCGCGATGAGGAAGGCGTTGAACGGCGAGGCGGCCGGGCCGAGGTCGCGCAGCAGCTGCACCCGGGCCTTGAGGATGAAGGCGAGGTTGGCCCCGAGGGGGCTGCCGACGCCGAGGTCGCGGGCGTAGACCAGGCCGTGGTAGCTGTCGTCGGGGGTGTTGTACTGCGGGAAGCGCTCGGGGTCGGCGGCGAAGTCGAAGGTGCCCGCGTCGACGATGACGCCGGCGATCGAGGTGCCGTGGCCGCCGAGGTACTTCGTCGCGGAGTGCACGACGACGTCGGCGCCCCACTCGATGGGGCGGATGACGAACGGGGTGGCCACCGTGTTGTCGACGACGAGCGGCACCCCGCTCTCGTGGGCGAGGGCGGCGACGGCCTCGATGTCGAGCACCTCGCTCTTCGGGTTGGCGATCGTCTCGCCGTAGAAGAGCTTCGTGTTCGGGCGCACGGCCTCGCGCCAGGAGTCGATCGAGGTGGGGTCGGCGACGAAGGTCACCTCGATGCCGTAGCGCGGCAGCGTGTTCTTGAGCAGGTTGTACGTGCCGCCGTAGAGCGAGGGCGAGGCGACGACGTGGTCGCCGGCCTCGGCGATGTTGAGGATGGCGAGCGTCTCGGCCGCCTGGCCGGAGGCGACGAGGAGGGCGCCGACCCCGCCCTCGAGGGCGGCGATGCGCTGCTCGACGACGTCGGTGGTCGGGTTCATCAGGCGGGTGTAGATGTTGCCGAACTCCTTGAGCCCGAACAGGTTCGCCGCCTGCTCGGTGCTCGTGAAGACGTAGCTCGTCGTCTGGTAGATCGGCAGCGCGCGGGCGCCGGTGACGCCGTCGGCGCTCTGGCCGGCGTGGATCTGCTGGGTCTCGAAGGACCACGTGGGGGTGTCGCTCATGGGGGCCTCGTCTCGGTCGGCGTCGACGCACCGGCCGTGGGTCCACGGGTGGGCGCACCGACGGGTCGGTGCGGGAGCGGTCGCTCCGCGCTTGCCCCGCGCCGTCCGGGCGACGTCGCCGCGGACAGGTGTCCGGACGGTGTCGGCGGATGCCGTGGGGCCAGGTCCTCACCCGGGGCACCCCACCGCGGTTGGAGGGTTGCCGGCCAGCGAGCCGGGGCTTGTCGCTGGCGCTCATGACCTGTCGGCACCCTACGCCCGGGGCGTGGCGGCGGTCAGCGGCGCGTCCTCATCCTGGGACGGGGTCGTCGTGCGACAGGGGTGGGAGCGGGGGTGGGAGCGGGGGCCGGGGGCTGGAGGAGTCGGTGGGGTGGCGGTGGGGTGCGTGACGGTGGTTACAAGGACGTCCTACGAAGTGCTACCTGCGAGTACGATCACCGTCGTGAGCACCAACGCCGACTTCGACCTGTTCCGCGTCTCTGAGGACCACGAGGCCCTGCGCGAGGCCGTCCGTGCCGTCTCCGAGGACAAGATCGCGCCCTACGCCGCGGCGGTCGACGAGGACGCGCGCTACCCGCAGGAGGCGCACGACGCCCTCGTCGCCTCCGACTTCTTCGCCCCCCACGTCCCCGAGGAGTACGACGGGGTCGGGGCCGACGCCCTCGCGACGTGCATCGTCATCGAGGAGGTCGCCCGGGTGTGCGCGAGCAGCTCGCTCATCCCGGCCGTCAACAAGCTGGGGTCGCTGCCGCTCGTGCTCGCCGGCAGCGAGGAGGTCAAGGCGCGCTACCTCACGCCGCTGGGCCGAGGCGAGGCGGCGTTCTCGTACGGACTCAGCGAGCGGGAGGCCGGCAGCGACACGGCCGCCATGCGCAGCCGGGCCCGGCGCGACGGCGACGACTGGGTGCTCACCGGGCAGAAGTCGTGGATCACCAACGCCGGCGTGTCCGAGTACTACACGGTGCTCGCCGTCACCGACCCCGACGGCCCGCGGGGCGGCAACGTCACGGCGTTCGTCGTCGAGAAGTCCGACGAGGGCTTCACCTTCGGCGAGAAGGAGCGCAAGCTCGGCATCAAGGGCAGCCCGACCCGTGAGCTGCACTTCGAGAACGTGCGGCTGCCGGGTGACCGGGTCGTCGGCGAGGTCGGCGGCGGGCTCAAGCTCGCGCTGCGCACCCTCGACCACACCCGCGTCACGATCGGCGCGCAGGCCGTCGGCATCGCGCAGGGCGCCCTCGACCAGGCCGTCGCCTACGTCAAGGACCGCCGCCAGTTCGGCAAGGCCGTCAGCGAGTTCCAGGGCGTGCAGTTCATGCTCGCCGACATGGCGATGGAGCTCGAGGCCGCCCGTCAGATGGTCTACGTCGCCGCCGCCAAGAGCGAGCGCGGCGACAAGGACCTCGCCTTCTTCGGTGCCGCCGCCAAGTGCTTCGCCTCCGACGTGGCCATGAAGATCACGACGGATGCCGTGCAGCTGCTCGGTGGGGCGGGCTACACCCGCGACTTCCCCCTCGAGCGGATGATGCGCGACGCGAAGATCACCCAGATCTACGAGGGCACCAACCAGGTGCAGCGCATCGTCATGGCGCGCCAGCTGCTCGGTCGCTGACCCCGCGCCACGGCATCCGGCCTCGACCGACGGACTCGGGTGGGGCAGTAGGCTGACCGCCGTCCCGCCCCAGCCGTGCCACGGCTCCCCTTCCGACAAGGACCCCGCGTGCAGTCGTTCCCCCCGGTCAGCGTCATCATGCCGCTGCTCAACGAGGAGCGGCACCTCGCCGACGCCGTGGACATGGTGCTCGCGCAGGACTACCGCGGCGAGCTCGAGGTCGTGCTCGCCCTCGGGCCCTCTCGTGACCGCACCGACGAGGTGGCCGAACGGGTCGCCGCGGCCGACCCCCGGGTGCGCCTCGTGCGCAACCCCTCGGGGCGCACGCCCGACGGCCTCAACGCCGCCATCGGCGCCGCGACGGGTGAGGTCGTCGTCCGCGTCGACGGCCACGCCGAGATCCCCACGGACTACGTCTCGACCGCCGTCGCCGAGCTCGTTCGGGTCGGGGCCGACAACGTCGGCGGGATCATGGACGCGCAGGGGAGCACCGACTTCGAGCGTGCCGTGGCCGCCGCGATGCGCAGCCCGCTCGGGGTGGGCGCGTCGCGCTTCCACACCGGCGGCTCGGCGGGGGAGTCCGACACCGTCTACCTCGGGGTGTTCCGCCGCGAGGCGCTCGAGCGCGTGGGCGGCTACGACCCGCACTTCGCCCGGGCCCAGGACTGGGAGATGAACCACCGCATCCGCCAGACCGGCGGGACGGTGTGGTTCACACCCGACCTGCGCGTCACCTACCGCCCTCGTGGGTCGTTCCGGACGCTGGCCCGTCAGTACTTCCACTACGGCCGCTGGCGCCGCGTCGTCGCCGCCCACCACGAGGGCACCATCAACGCGCGCTACCTCGCCCCGCCGACCATGGTGGTGCTGACCGCGGCCGGTCTCGTCGCCGGTGTCCTCTGGGCTCCGGCCTGGGTCGTGCCGGCCGGCTACGTCGTCGGGGTGACGGTCGGCGGCCTCGCCATCAGCGGCGGCGAGCCGGTCCGGACCCGCGCGCTGACCCCCGCCGTGCTCGCCACGATGCACTGGGCGTGGGGGGTAGGGTTCCTGACGAGTCCGCGCCGCCTCATCCGCTGAGTCCGCCAGGCAGCTGACGACCTCGACCCGCAGACCCGGAAGGCAAGGCTCCGTGCTCGACTCCCTCAAGGCCGTGCTCGTCATCGTCATGCAGGGGTACCGGCGACGTCAGGCGACCCGGCGCCTCGCGGGGCGCCTCGACGCCTCGGGCATGACGCCCGGGAGCCCCACGGACTACCGGTGTGCGGTCTACTTCTCCGACGACCCGGTCAACGCCTACCAGATCCGCCAGTGGTACGCCCCCCTGGTCGCGCTGTCGAAGGTGCACCCGGTGGTCGTGCTGTCGCGTGTGCCCGACACGACGAACATCCTCCTCGACGAGTGTCCGCTGCCGGTCCTGCACGCCCCACGGATCGGCGACGTCGAGTCGTTCATGGAGCGTCAGGACGTCGGTCTGGTCCTCTACGTCAACCAGAACCTGCGCAACTTCCAGATGATCCGGTTCGCGCGACCGGCCCACGTCTTCGTGTCGCACGGTGAGAGCGACAAGTCGTACATGGCCTCGAACCAGCTCAAGGCCTACGACCGCGTCTTCGTCGCGGGGCGGGCCGCGGTCGAGCGGCTCGAGGGCTCGCTGGTCGACTTCGACGTCGCGGCCAGGGCCGTCCTCATCGGCCGTCCGCAGACCGACACCGCATACGAGGCGCCCGACCTGCCCATGGACGGCCGCACCACCGTGCTCTACGCGCCCACGTGGGAGGGCGACCGGCCGAGCATGCGCTACGGCTCCGTGTCGTCGCACGGCCCGCGCCTCGTGGAGGCACTGCTGGCCGACCGCCGGTTCCGGGTCGTCTACCGGCCCCACCCGCGCTCGGGCGTCTTCGACCCCGCCTACGGCCACGACTCCGAGCGCATCGCGGCGATGGTCGAGGCGGCCAACCGCGCCGACCCGGAGGCCCGTCACCTCGTCGACGTCGACACCGCGTTCGGCTGGCACCTCGGCCGCCTCGACGCGTGCATCAGCGACGTCTCCGCGGTGGCCCTCGACTGGGTCTCGACCGGCAAGCCGCTCGTGCTGACGACGCCCGCCGACCCGTCCGTGGAGGTCGAGCCGACCCCGCTGTCGACCGTCGTGCCGTCCATCGCGGCGGCGGAGAGCGGTGACGTCGTCGCCGTGCTCGACCGGGAGATGACCAGCCCGCATCCCGGGACGGCCGAGGTCATCGAGCACTACTTCGGCGATACGAGCCCCGGCGCGGCCACGCGCCGGTTCGTCGAGGCGTGCGACGTCCTCGTGCGCGAGCGGTCCACCGTCCGACTCTGACCGTCCGATCCTGACCCTCGGGCCCGGCGCCTGACACCGGAGCGTGGTGGTGCGGGTGGTGGTTCGGGGCGCGGTCGTCGGCCGGCGAGGAATCGTGGACCCGACCACCCGTGGGCTATTTTGGACGCGGATGCCCGCCGCCCGCCCCCGACCGCCTCACGGCTTGGAGTCCCTCCGTTGTCAGGTTCTCGGTGAACACGCAGTCACTCATGACGCGTGAGGGAGCCACTCCGGATCGGCCGGAGGCGCGGCGACCCGATCGCTCGCGGGCCGTGACGTCCGCCGCCGCGATGGTCGGCGGCATCCTCGCGGTCGCCCTCGTCACCGGGCTGGTCGTGCAGGTCGCGCACCCCTTCATCCGGCACGACGACTGGGGCTTCTCGCTCTCCTCCGACGAGCCGGGCAGCACCGACATCTGGGCCCGGAACCAGTACGAGGGGCGCTGGCTGACGTGGGTGTGGTGGCGCGTCCTCGGCCAGCACCTCAGCATCGTGATGGCGACGACCGTCTTCGTGGTCTCGTACTCGACCTGGGTCGTGGGCACGGTCCGGCTGCTGCGGCTGCGTCGCTGGTGGCAGCAGGCGGCGGCCACGACGGCGCTGCTCGTCTCGACCACCTGGATCCAGCTCGTGTACTGGCCCGGGACCCTCTCCCCGTCCATGGTCGTCGCCGCGGTGGCGGTGTGGACGCTCCCGTACGCCCGCCGCCGCCGGTCGACCTGGTGGCCGTGGCTCTTCCTGTCCGTCGGTCTGGCGGTCCTCAGCTACCAGCCGGTGGCCCTGCTGCTGCTCTTCGCGGTGGCGGTGACCGAGCGCCGCTCCGGCTTCCTCAGGCTCGTCCGGGTCGCCGTGGGGTTCGCCGTCGCCTACGCAGCCGGTGTGCTCGTCGTCTGGACGCTGAACTGGTGGGCGTTCGGCGTCTTCGGGGTGACGCTGGCGCAGTGGCGTCAGCCGAACCCGCTGCACAGCGTGGCCGACCTGGTGACGAACCTCGGGCGCTACCGCACCCAGCTGCGGTCCCTCGCCTCCGACCTGGGCCCCGCGCTCGTCGTCGGGGCCGTCGCCACCGTCGTGGGCCTGTGGGGCCGGCGGACGCGCCGCGCGACGGGCCTCGTGCTGGTGGCAGGACTCATGTCCGTGTCCGTCGAGGCGGCGGTGACGGTCGTGACGGGAGCGGTCACGGGGGTGCGGGCGTCGTTGTGGGCGTGGCCGCTCATCGTGCTCCCGGCCGCGTTGCTGGCCGCCGCCAGGGGACCCTGGGTGCGGCGGACCGGCGTCGTGTGCCTCCTGGGCCTCACGTTCGTCGGCATCCTCCAGTGGAGGAGCGACCTCGGCGAGCACCGACAGACCCGGGACGAGTACGACGCCCTCATCACGCAGGTCGCGGAGGCGCGGCAGCGGTTCCCGGGCCTGCCCGTCGTGCTGTGGATGGAACCTGCCATCCGCAAGACGGCGCGGGGGAACATGACGGCGGTCACGCTGCAGAACATGACGCAGGAGCAGCAGGGCGTCTACCCGCGCTGGTGCTCCAAGGCCCGGTGCGCCGCCATCGCCGCAACCGTGACGCCCCCTCCGCGAGGCGAGGTCGTCGTGGCGGACGGGGCCATCGTCCTGCGGGTGCCGCCTCCGCCCCGCTGGCTCTGAGCCGCGTTTCCCCGGACCGTTCCAGCGAGCCACGGCACCCCTACGGGGGCGTCCGGCCCTCGCGGTGCGCCCGATAGGCTTCCCCAACGGTTGTGACGACCCTCGACCGAGGGGCCGGCCCAGGGTTGTGCAGGAAGGTGTGACACGTGACGGAGACCGCCACCACGACATCACTCGTCGACGAGGATGCCGTTCCGCTCTTCTCGGTCGTGTCCGCCGTCTACAACGTGTCGCGCTACCTCCAGGAGTACCTCGACTCGCTCGAGAAGCAGACGTTCGACATGAGCCGGGTGCAGGTCGTCTTCGTCGACGACGGGTCGACCGACGACTCGCGGGCCGTGCTCGAGGAGTGGGCGGGTCGCGCCCGCAGCCAGGTCGTCGTCCTGCACCAGGAGAACGGCGGCCAGGCGTCGGCCCGCAACCGCGGTCTCGAGCACGCGACCGGCGAGTGGGTCACCTTCACCGACCCCGACGACACGCTGGGCCCCGACTTCTTCCAGTCGATGGCCGACTTCGCGGCCGAGCACCCGGACGTCCAGTTCCTCTCGGCCAACGTCGTGCTGCACAACGAGAGCACCGGTGCGTTCGCCCGGCATCCGCGCTGGAAGATGTACGAGGGGGACCGCCTCATCGACCTCGACGTGGCGACGGCGTACATCCCCGGCAGCTCGACCACCTCCTTCATGCGTCGCGAGACCGTCGGGGACCTCAGGTTCAACGCCGAGCTCCGGCCCAACTTCGAGGACGGTGACTTCGCCGTCCGCTACCTGTTGAGGGCCCCGCACCGCACCACGGGGTTCATCGGGTCGGCCCGCTACTTCTACCGCAAGCGCAGCGACCAGAGCTCGACCCTGCAGACGGGGATCTCCGTCACGGGCCGGTACTCCACGGTGCCTCGCGACGGCTACCTCGCGCTGCTGCGCGAGGCCGCGCGCGACGGCGGCCGGGTACCCATGTGGGTGCAGCACGTCATCCTCTACGAGCTGTCCTGGTACTTCTCGTCGGAGGACGCGATGGGCAACTCCGCGTCCGCGATCGGGGGCAGCCTGGGGGAGTCCTTCCGGGACGTCCTGGGCCAGATCTGCGACCTGCTCGACGAGGACGTCGTCGACGCGTTCGCCATCCGCAAGCTCATGCCGCACTGGCGCGATCTCATCCTGCACGGGTTCCGGGGGACGTCGTGGCACACGCCCTACGTCATCCTCGACCGCTACGACCGCACCAAGAAGCAGGTGCGGGTGCTCTACCGGTACATCGGGGAGGCGCCGAAGGAGTCCGTGCTCTCGCGGGGTCGCGAGCGCGCCCCGCAGTACGGCAAGCACCGGGCGATCTCGTTCTTCGGCGACGTCGCCATGTGGGAACGCATCATGTGGGTCGACTCGCGCAGCAGCGTCGAGGTGCGGCTCGACGGCGCGCGCATGGAGATCATCGCCGGCTGGCGCGGCCCCAAGACCCGCGTCCTGGGCGCGCGCGCCATCGTCAACCGCTTCCGACGCCGCCTCGGTCCGGGCCGCCGGGCGTCCATCAAGCGACTCAAGGTCGACCCGGTGCGTGTGCTGGCGGGCCGCGGGCCGGTGCGGCAGCGGTTCCGCCGGTCCTGGGTGCTCATGGACCGGATCCACGACGCCAACGACTCCGGCGAGATCCTGTTCCGCTGGCTCCGCGACAACCGCCCCGACGTCAACGCGTGGTTCACCCTCGAGAAGGACACCCCCGACTGGAAGCGCCTCAAGGCGGACGGCTACGGCAAGCGTCTGGTCGCGCACGGTTCGCTCGAGTGGAAGCTGCTCATGCTCAACGCGACCCACCTCATCTCCTCGCACATCGACGCCCCCATCCAGAAGCCGCCGGCGATCCTCAAGCACGCGGCGCCGAGGTGGAAGTTCAGCTTCCTCCAGCACGGTGTCATCAAGGACGACCTCTCGCGCTGGCTCAACCCGAAGCAGATCGACCTCTTCGTCACCTCCACCTCCGCCGAGTACGACTCGATCGCGGGGGATGGCTCGCCCTACGTGTTCACCGCGAAGGAGGTCCAGCTGACGGGCCTGCCTCGCTTCGACCGCCTGCACGCGAAGGCGAAGCAGTTCAGCGGAGACGGGTGCGACCTCATCCTCGTCGCGCCGACGTGGCGCAACTGGCTCGTCCCGCCGCTCCAGGCCGGCAGCCAGCGACGGGTCATCGACCGCCACTTCTTCGACACCGAGTACGTCCAGCAGTGGACCGCCTTCCTCGGCAGCCGGGAGCTGTCCGACCTGGCCGCCCGCACCGGCAAGAGGATCGCCTTCCTCCCCCACCCGAACATCCAGCCGGCGCTCGACGACATGCAGCTGCCCGAGTCGGTGGTCCGGCTCTCGTTCGACGGCAACGACGTCCAGGAGTACTTCGCCCGGGCCGCCGTGCTCGTCACCGACTACTCCTCGATGGCCTTCAACGCCGCCTACATGGACCGCCCGGTCGTCTACTTCCAGTTCGACGCCGAGCGCGTGGAGTCCGGTGGGCACGTCGGTCGCGCCGGCTACTTCACCTATCCCCGTGACGGGTTCGGTCCGGTGGTCTCGGACGTCGACGCCGCGGTGGCCGCCGTCGGCGACATCGCCGAGAACGGCTACACGTCCCGGCCGCAGTTCCAGGACCGGATCGACCGGACCTTCCCGAACCGGGACGGCCGGTGCTGTGCCCGGGTCACCGAGGCCATCGAGGAGCTGGGTCGGCCCGCGCCCAAGCAGAGCCTGCCACCCGTCGACGACGATGCGGGTACACCCGTCTCCCGTGCGCGGCGTGCGGACGACGTCCCCGCCCCGGACGACGACATGGCCGACCTCGGCGAGGTGTCGGCCGGCGACTGAGCCCACGGCTCAGGGGCGCGTCCCCTCGGGGCGCGCCGAGCCTGATTCCCGCTCGGCGTCGGTCGTGCCCGCCGCGGCCGGCTGGGCGGTCGGCGCGGCGACCGGCACGGCCGGGACGGTTCGCAGGGAGAGGTTGCCGTTGCGGGTGCGGTAGGGAAGCAGACCGTTGACGGGTTCCGCCGGCGTGACCGACGCCGCCACCTCCACGGGCAGGGGCCCCGCCACCGACGGCGCCCCGCGGCGGCCGAGGACGTTCTCGAACGTGACCTTCACGTCCCACGTCGTCACGCTCCCGGGAGCGGTGTCGGGCTCCGGCAGGTCGAGGCCCACCTCGAACCGCCCGTGGGCGCGCACCCGGGTGGACGCCCGCCCCACCGTCGCCTTGGACCGGCGGTCACGCACCAGGGCGCTGACCCGCGCGAAGTGGCCGAGGGAGTCGTCGCCGTCGACGACAGTGCCGGCGAGGCGCAGCGTCGACCCGACGGGCCGGACGGCGGTGGCCGTCACGGTACGAAGTCGTCTGCCGCCGGCGTGGAGGGCCGCGACGAAGGCGGTCAGGTCGTGGTCGGCGGTCGCCTCCGACGCCGGGCGGTAGGGCCACCACCACCCACCCGCGCGGCGCGCGAGGGGCCGCTCGAGGTGGCGCCTGCGGTACGCGAAGAGGGATGCCGCCACGGCGCTGTCGGGCGGACCGTCGACGAGCTCGCGGACGAGCAGCCGCAGCGGCTGCGGCAGTCCCTCACGGGCCGTGGCCGGCAACCCGAGCAGGTAGCCACGCGCCGCGGTGACGAAGGCGGCGCGGTACTCCTCGTCGCGGGTGTCGAGGTCCTTGCCGTAGAGGGCGAGGTCGTGACCGAGGAACTTCTCGAGCTTCGGCGCCCGGAGGTCGGGGTGGGCCTCGAGCAGCGCGTCGATCTCCCGGTTCGCCGCGAGTCGGTCATGGAAGTTCTCGATGGCGTGGCGCCGGGCCGTGATCGACTCGCTGCCCTCCACGTTGTTGACGAACCAGTGGTAGACGACCTCGTCGAGGGTGGCGACCCGCCGCGCACCCAGCCACAGGGCGACGGTGAACGGCTGGTCCTCGTAGAGGATCCCCTCGGGGAAGCGGAGGCGGTGGCGCCGCACGAGGTCGACACGGATGGCCTTGGCCACGGCGATCGTGTCGTCCCACAGGGGCGAGTCGGGCCCGAGCGACCCGAGGACGCCGCCGGTGCCCTCGGCGTCGTCGGTTCCCCCGGTGCTCTCGGCGCCTCGGGTGTAGCCGGTGGCCTGCAGGGGTGTCACCTGCCCCGTGCGTTCGTTGTACCGCGCGACCGCCCCGGCGACGACGTCGGCGCCCTGCTCGCGCCCGCGGTCCACCAGTCGGCGCAGGGCGCCGGGCAGGTACTCGTCGTCGCTGTCGACGAAGGCGACCCACTCCCCGCGGGCGGCGTCGAGACCCCGGTTGCGGGCGGCACCCGGCGTACCGTCGTTGCGGTCGAGGTGGATGACGCGGACGCGACCGTCCGCGGCGGCCAGCCGGTCCGCCACCTCACCGGTGTCGTCGTCCGACCCGTCGTCCACGACGACGACCTCGATGTCGGAGGTGGTCCAGCCGGCCAGGGCCGAGGCGACGGCCCGGGGCAGGCGTTCGGCGTCGTCGAAGACGTTGCAGACGACGGTCAGGAGGGGAGCGGGGGTCTGCACGATGGGTTTCCTGTGACGGTGGGTGGCTGTCGACAGCGTAGGCTTCCGTGCGGCGTGGCGCCGCCGCCGGCCGCCGCGTCACTGTTGCTATTTTGTTCACCGTGCTGGGCACCCGCACCCGCACGATCACGGCTTGGAGCGCTCCCTTGGTCACTACCGACGGTACGGCCACGGTCGTCACCGGGGCTCCCGGAGGTGCCGCGACCCGGTCGACGGCGTCGACGAGGTCCGCCGGCTCGGGCCCGCGCAAGGACGTCCAGGCCCTCCGGGCCGTCGCCGTGGCCATCGTCGTGCTCTACCACTTCTGGCCGGCCCGGCTGACCGGCGGGTACGTCGGGGTCGACGTCTTCTTCGTCATCTCCGGCTACCTCATCACCACGCACCTGCTGCACCGCCCGATCGACGGCACCCGCGCCCTGCTCGAGTTCTGGGCCCGACGGGTGCGCCGGCTCATCCCGGCCGCCACCCTCGTCCTCGTCGTGACGCTCGCCGCCAGCCTCGTGTGGCTGCCGCAGACGGTCCTGGCCCGCATCTCCCAGGAGGTCATCGCCTCGGCGGTCTACGCCGAGAACTGGCTGCTGGCCCTCACCTCCACCGACTATCTCGCGACGGACCAGCTGCACTCACCCACCCAGCACTACTGGTCGCTGTCGGTGGAGGAGCAGTTCTACATCGTGTGGCCCGTGCTGCTGGGGGTGGCCTTCCTCGTCAGCCGCCGCCTCGGCCGCGCGTTCCGGTTCCCCCCGCTCGCCGTCGTGGGGACCATCACGCTGGCCTCCCTCGGCTTCTCGGCCTGGTTCACGGGGGAGGACCCGGCCCAGGCCTACTTCGTCTCGACCACCCGCGTGTGGGAGCTCGGCGTGGGGGCCACCCTCGCCGCTGCCCTGCACGCCGGCCTGCGGCTCCGGTCCAACGGCGTCCGCCTCGCCCTCGTGTGGGGCGGTCTGGCCGGCATCCTGTGGTCGGCGTGGACCTTCACCGCCGCCACCCCCTTCCCGGGGGTCGCCGCCCTGGTCCCGACGCTGGGCACCGCGGCCGTCATCGCGGCGTCGTCGGACGGGCTGCGTGGCGGGCCCTACCCCCTGTGGTCGTGGCGGCCGGTGCAGTGGCTCGGCGACGTCTCCTACTCCGTCTACCTCTGGCACTGGCCGGCGGTCGTCATCGCCCCCTTCGCCCTCGGCACCGACCGCGTGACGTGGGTGCACAAGCTCGTCATCATCGCCGGGGTGCTCGTCGTCTCGGCGCTGTCGAAGCGCTGGGTCGAGGACCTCATGCGCTTCACCCCGCGCATCGCGAGGAGCACCCGGCGCTCGTTCGTGCTGCTCGCCGCCTGCCTCGCGGTCTCGATCGGGTTCGGCGGCATCTCGCTATGGCAGGTGAACCGCTCGACGGCGCAGGCCCAGGCCGTCGTCATCGACAGCTCCGCGCCGTGCGTCGGTGCCGACTACCTCCGCACCGCGTCCTGCGCGGGCCGACAGGTCGAGCTGCTGACGGAGCCGGTCCGGGCCGCTGACGACAAGCCCGAGGTCTACGCCGACGACTGCTGGAACAACCGTCCGTTCACGCGTCGCAAGGTCTGCTCCTACGGGCCCGCGGACGCCACGACCACGGTCGCCCTGTACGGCAACTCGCACGCGGGCCAGTGGGCGCCGCCCATCCTCGCCGAGGCGAAGGCGAAGGGCTGGCGGGTCGACACCTACATCGCGTCCGAGTGCTACTCGGTCGACGTCACGGTCTCGTTCTCGACGACCGCGCTCCAGGACAACTGCTCCGCGTTCAACCGGTGGGCCCGCGACCGGATCACGAAGGGCAGGTACGACCTCGTCGTCATGTCCGACCGCACCCTGCAGCCCCTGGCCGGCGTCTCGGCCGCCCGCAAGACCGCGGTCGCGCAGGCGTCCTACTCCCGTGTCATGAAGACGTTCACCGCGGCCGGGTCCGCCGTGCTCGTCATCCGTGACACGCCGGGCGCGGCCCAGAGCGTCCCCGACTGCGTGGCCCGGTACCGCGAGAACCTCGGGCGCTGCGCCACGAGCACGACGTTCAACGGGACCGCGGGTCTGGAGCCCGACCCGCTCAGCGACGCCGCGGAGGCGATGGCGGGTGGGATGGTCTCGAGACTCGACGTCACCGACCTGCTGTGTCGCGACGGGTCGTGCCCGGCCGTGCTCGGCGGCCTCATCACCTACTTCGACCACGGCCACATGACCCGGACGTTCTCGCTGACCCTGCTGCCCGAGGTGTCACGGGCCATGACCGCCGCCCTGGCGGGGCGCACCGGCTCGTGAGCAGCGCGGTCGGGTGGCGGGAGCGACGCCGGATGCAGAGCACCTACACTTGGCCAGCGCGCGTGGGCCGGCACGGCCACCGCCCCTGTCCTCCGCACGAGAAAGTGGGCCCGGGTCGATGATCTTGCTGCCTCAGCTGCGAGGTGTCATCAGGCACAGGCAGGTGCTCGACACCCTCGTCCGCCGCGACCTCCGGGTCCGCTACGCCCAGAGCGCCGTGGGCTACCTCTGGACGATCATCGACCCGCTCGCCATGGCGATGATCTACTTCGTCGTCTTCAGCTACATCTTCAAGCGCTCCAGCGTGGGCTACGAGCCGTACGTGCTCTTCATCATCATCGGGGTGCTGGCCTGGCAGTGGTTCAACTCGTCGGTCAACGAGACGTCGCGGGCCCTGCTCGCCGAGGCCCGACTCGTGCGCTCCACGAACCTTCCACGGCCCCTGTGGGTCGTGCGTGTGGTCCTCGCCAAGGGCATCGAGTTCGTGCTCTCCCTCCCGGTCCTGGCGGGGTTCGCGATCTACTTCGTCCTGCGCGGTGACACGACCATCCACTACCGGATCGCGCTCGTACCGGTCGCCATCGTCATGCAGGCCCTCCTGCTCGTGGGCCTGGGCCTGCTGCTCGCCCCCGTCGCGGTGATCTTCAGCGACATGCCGCGCATCGTGCGCATCCTGCTGCGCATGGGCTTCTACGCCACCCCGATCATCTACGGAGCCCACGCCGCCCCGCCGGCGCTGCAGACGGTGCTGCTGCTCAACCCCATGGCCGGCATCCTCGAGATGTACCGCGCCGGGTTCTTCCCCGAGGAGCTCAACCTCCCGGCGATCATCTCGTCCGGCGTCATCACCCTCCTGACCCTGGTGGTCGGCACGATCGTCTTCCGCCGGCTCGAGTCCGCCGTGCTCAAGGAGATCTGATGCAGCCGGTCATCGAGGCGAAGAACCTCGGGGTGGAGTTCTTCCGCAGCCGGCGCCGGCAGATGTCCCTGCGCGAGATCGTCTTCAAGCGGCGCAACACCGCGCCCCGGGACACGTTCTGGGCCCTCAAGGACGTGTCGTTCACCGTGGCGAAGGGCGAGGCCGTCGGGCTCATCGGCGGCAACGGCGGTGGCAAGAGCACGCTGCTCAAGATGATCGCCGGCACCCTCATCCCCGACGAGGGCGCCGTGAAGGTGCGCGGGGGCGTGGCGCCGCTCATCGAGCTGACGGGAGGCTTCCTCGGCGAGCTCTCGGGGCGTGACAACGTCTACCTCGCCGCCGGCCTGCACGGCCTGAGCAAGCGGCAGATCGACGAGCGCTACGACGAGATCGTCGACTTCGCCGGGCCCCAGGTCAGGGACGCGATGGACCAGTCCTTCCGGCACTACTCCTCGGGCATGAAGGTGCGGCTGGCCTTCGGCCTCATCACCACCATCGACCAGCCCGTGGTGCTCGTCGACGAGGTGCTGGCCGTGGGGGACCGCGCCTTCCGCGAGCGCTGCTACGCGCGGATGGAGAACATGCTGGCCGGCGGGAAGACCCTCTTCCTCGTGTCGCACAGCGAGCCGGACCTCAAGCGCTTCGCCGAGCGAGGCCTCTACCTCAGGTCGGGACGGCTGGCCGGCGACGGCTCCATCACCGAGATGCTGGAGCAGTACCACCACGAGTCCGACGACTCGTGAGGCTGGGCGAGCCACCGCTCGTCGGCAGTGCCGCGGCGAGGTCGCTGCGCCACCCGCGCCGGCCACGGACGGCCGTGCTCGTGCACGACACTGCCCCCAGTGACGCCGCCAGTGACGCCTCCAGTGGTGCCTCCAGTGGTGCCGACGACGATGCCTGGGGTCGTGGCGGCCGGCCTCCGGTCTCCGTCCTCGAGCGGTCGCTGGGCGAGCTCGACGTGGCCGTGACCACGGTCTTCGCATCGACGCTCTCCGGGGACGCGACCCGGGGGCGCACACCGGCCGCGACGTCCACGTCGCACGTGACGTCCGCGCTGGAGCGACTGGCGGATGCCGCGGACGAGACCTCCGACTCGCCGCTGCTGGTGGGCGCCGCGGACCTCGAGGTGGGCCCCGTCGCCCTCCTCGACGTCGTGGACGGTCCCCGGGACGTGACGGGCGCGGTGACGTTGGAGCCCGGCGAGGTCGCCACCGACGACGGACGGGCCGTGCTCACCCCGGTCCGGGTGTCCCGCACCGGGCGCATCGAGTCGTCCGCGAGCCGGGTGCACTCGGTCAGCGACCCGACCGCCTTCGGCGTCGGTCTCGTGCGGGTGGCGGCCGGCGACCGACCGCGCGCCGCCGCCCTCTGGCGAGCCGCGGCCCGCCAGCTGCCCTCCGACGGCGTCGGCGACGCGACCACCGTCGACCTCGCCCTTCTGGCGCTCGTGCGAGGGGGGCTGCCCGTCGCCGCTCTGCCCCTGGGGCTCTACTCGGTGAGCCGCTCGGGGGTCCCGGTGGCGACGGCGTCCGGCTCCGGGTGGGAGCAGCGGCTGCGCAGCTCGTCCCGCGGGGACGACGGCGCCTTCTCCAAGGCCGTCGTCCGCCCCGTGTCACGCCGGCTCACCGCCGTCGGCCTGCGACACGACTGGCGCCCCAACGCCGTCACGGCCGTCAGCCTGTCCGTCGGGCTCGCCGCCGCCGCGCTCGTGCTCGTCGACTCCTGGTGGTGCTTCGCGCTCGCGGCCGTGCTGCTGCAGCTCTCGCTCGTCGTCGACTGCGTCGACGGCGAGATCGCCCGGTTCACCCGGTCGTACAGCCCGTTGGGCGCCTGGCTCGACGGGGTGAGCGACCGCGTCAAGGAGTTCGCGGTCATAGCGACGGTGACCACGGTCGCGGTGCGCCACGGCCACGACCTCTGGTGGCTGGCCATCGCGCTCGTCACCGTCCTGACGATCCGTCAGGTGGAGGACTACGCCTACCACGCGCGTCTGCGCGCCGGGGCCGCCCGAGCCGGCGCCCGGATGCCGCTCACCGACCCCGGCGACGGCGGGGCCGCCGACCGTCCGCACACCGTTCCCCGACCGGTCACCGGCCGGGCGCGCTGGACCCGCACCGTCAAGCAGGTCCTGCACGTGCCGATCGCGGAGCGCTACCTCATCATGTCGGTCGGGCTGCTGACGGGGAGCCCGACCCTGCTCCTCGTCGTCCTCGCCGTCGCGGTCGCGGTCGCCCTCGCGTGGACCCACGTCGGGCGTACCGTCCGGGCGCTGCGCGGGCGCGACGGGTTCGACCCCGCGCGACCGGACCCCGCCCTGGTCGGGCTGACGGACCTCGGACCCGTGGCCCACAGGCTGGCCGACACCGTGCGAGCGCCCGTGGCCGCGGCCTGGGCGGCCGTGGCTCTGTCCGCCGTCGCCGCCCTCGCCGTCGGGTGGGGCGGGTCGGTCGCGTCGGGCGGGGTGGGCGGTTCGGCGGGCGGGACCTCGACGGCCCTGGCCGTGGTCGCGGTGGTCGTGGCCGGCATCCTGCTCGGGCCGGGCTGTGCCGCTGCGGCCCGTTCGCGGCTCGGGTGGCTGCTCCCCGGGGCGATCGCGGCCGGGGAGGGCGCCGTCGTGCTGGCGGTCACGGCCGGGCTGCCCCCGTGGCAGCAGTGGGCCGGCTACGCGTGGATCGGCGCGGTGGCCTGGCACCTCTACGACACGACGTACCGCATCCGTTCGACCGGCCGGGGGCCGGCGCCCTGGGTGGCCCGGCTGACCCTGGGGGCCGAGGGCCGGACGCTGCTCGTCGTGGCCTGGTGGGCGCTGGGCCTGCACCCCGTCACGCTCTTCGTGGTCGGCGCGCCGCTGCTGCTGGTCTGCTGGGTGGCGGAGTCGCGCTACTCTTGGCGGCCGACGGCGAGGCGTCAGCGCGACTCCCACTGAACCGATCTCGCGAGGAGCACACGTGGACGTCGCTCACGACCCCACCGACGACCGGCCGACCCTGGCGCAGCTGAAGGCGGTCGTGCAGCCGCCCGAGCACATCGCCCGCTACAACGCCGAGCACTGGGCCGGGGCGCTCTACCTGCGCCACCTCTCGATCCACCTCACCCGGCTGCTGCTGCCGACCGGCATCTCGGCCAACGGCGTGACGACCCTCATGATCGTCATCGGTCTCGGCGGGGCCGTGGCGCTGCTCGTCCCCGGTCTCGTGGGGGCGGTCGTGTGCGTCGTCGCGATGCAGCTGCAGATCCTCTTCGACTGCTCCGACGGCGAGGTGGCCCGCTGGCGCCAGCGCTTCTCGCCCACGGGCATCTACCTCGACCGCATCGGCCACTACGTGACGGAGGCGGCCATCCCGGTCTTCCTCGGCATGCGCGCCGGCGGCTGGGACTGGTCCGACCCGCGCCGCGTCGACGGGTGGACCGCCGTCGGGCTGCTCGTCGCCGTGCTCGTGCTGCTCAACAAGTCGTTCACCGACCTCATGCACGTCGCGCGGGCCAAGTCGGGTCGCCCCGTCCTCGCCGACGTCGTCGACACCGCCCGACCGAAGTCCTCCGGCATGGCGCGGCTGCGGTCGTCGCTGGCCTACCTGCCCTTCTTCCGTGCGTTCATCGCCATCGAGGCCTCGCTGCTCGTGCTCGTCGCCGCCGTCGTGGATGCCGTGCACGGTGACCTCGTCGGGTCGCGGTTCCTCGTCGTCGTCATGGTGCCGCTGGCGGTGGTCACCGCGCTCGGCCACCTGGCCGCCGTGCTGGCCAGCTCGCGTCTGGACTGAGCCGACCCGGGTCGGTCACCGTGCGGCGCTGATGTGACCCCGGCATCCGGCGTTCGGTAACGTCACGGTGCACATCGCACGAACTCTCGCCGACGCGGCGCCCAGGGTCGGCGAGCCAGCAGCGACCCGCGACGCCCAGGAGGCCCCGTGCCCGAGCGCACCGTCATCACCTTCGGCACCTTCGACGTCTTCCACGTCGGTCACGTGCGGGTGCTCAAGCGTGCGGCAGAGCTCGGCGACCGGCTCGTCGTGGGGGTGTCGGCCGACGCCCTCAACATCGCGAAGAAGGGGCGCGCCCCGGTCTTCAACCAGGACGAGCGCCTCGAGATCATCGCCAGCCTCGCCGTCGTCGACGAGGTCTTCGTCGAGGAGTCGCTCGAGAAGAAGCGCGACTACATCGTCGAGCACGGCGCCGACGTGCTCGTCATGGGCGACGACTGGAAGGGCCGCTTCGACTGGGTCGGCGACGTGTGCGAGGTGGTCTACCTGCCGCGCACGCCGTCGGTGTCGACGACCGGGCTCATCGAGCACATCGCCGGCCTCAGCTGACCCACCCCCGACCGGCCCGCGCCCGCTCGGCGTCCCAGCGCCCGACCGGCTCGGCGAACACACCGAGCAGTGCGCTGTTCCGCGGGTTGCAACACGCGCACCTGCGCATTGCTCGGTGTGTTCGCCGGGAAGCCCGGTCAGGGGGTGGTGGCTGCGGTGAAGGCGGCGACCGCCTCGCGGACGGCGTCGCCCGACGGCTCCTCGACGAGCAGGCACGTCGCCCAGGGCCGCACGGCGTCGCCGCGGCGCCACGGCTGGGCGAGCACGGCGCCACGGTCGTGCAACACCTCGAGCGAGCCGGTGGCGTCGGCGTCCGGCGCGGGCAGGTGCACCTCGACCCAGGTCACCTCCGGTGTCCGCGCCGCGGACGCCACCGCGGCGGCGTCGTGGGCGACGACGCCCAGCGCGGTCGCGACCCCCTCGTCGACGTAGGCGCGGGCGCGTCGCCACGCCGGCCCCGACGGCATCCGGTCGACGACGAGCACGACGGGTCCGCGGCGACCGAGCCCCGCGAGCACCCGCTCGACGGCGGCCTCGAGGGCGAGGGCCGTGTCGCCGGCGGGCGCGACGCGGGCGACGACGGCCGCGCGTCGCGTCAGGGCGGGGTCGGTGCTGACGCGCAGCAGCTCGACGTCGCCCGGCCCCGTGTCGAGGTGGGTCACCCCGAGGTCGACCGCGTCGCCGACGAGCGACCGCAGCCCCTCGGCCCACACGGCCGGCCCGGTGCCGGCGGGCCGCTCGGTGAACCGGCGCGACGAGGGCACGACGCGTGACACGACCCCGACAGCCGTCGAGACGTGGGGAGTGCGGGGGCCGGCGGCGTCGACGCGGGCGGCGAGGGCGTCCATGAGGTCGGCCCAGGCCACGCCCACCGGGTCGTCGACCCGCTCGAAGAGGTCGCACACCCGCACGTAGTCGCCGAGGGTGTCGACGGTCGCCCGGTGGGCGAGCACGTCGCCCGGTGAGCGGGACGGCACGAAGAGCAGCTCGCCGAGCGTGCGTCGCAGCCAGGGGGTCACGTGCTCGCGGTCGTACCCGTCGACGGCCTCGCGGTCGGCCCGGCGCAGGTCGTCGACGGTGAACGCCTCGGCCCCGAGCCCCTCGGGCACCCGGTCGATGTCGACGCGGCCGTAGCGGTGGCCCGACGCGTCCATCGCGGCCAGCAGCTCGTCGACGAGGTCGGCGTCGGCCACCGGGTTGTCACCCGTGAGACGCACGACGCGGTCGCCGGGGTCGAGCGACCGGGTGGCGGTGACGAAGCGACCGAGCACGTCGTCGAGCGACCCGCGCACGACCTCGACGCCCCGGGCGGTGAGGTGGGCGGCGATGCGGTCGTCGTAGCGCTCGACGCTCGTCGCGACGACGACCTCGTGACCGCTGCGGGCGGCGCGACGGGCGACGAGCTCGACGAGCGGCATGCCCCCGACGTCGAGCATCGCCTTGCCCGGCAGGCGCGAGCTGTTGAGCCGCGACTGGATGACGACGCGTGTCCTCATGCCGCGGCTCCCCGCGCGGCGACGGCCCGCTCGAGCGCCTCGACGACGCGGTCGCGGCCCCGGCCGTCGACGAGCGCCTGCCCGGCGTCGGCGCGACGGCGGGCGCCCACGGGGTCGGACAGCGCCTCGCGCAGGGTGGCCACGGCGTGCTCGCGCGCGGCCTCGTCGTCCCGGAGGTCGTCGAGGGAGCCGAGCCCGACGGCGACGTCACGGCCCATGACCGCGTCGTAGCCGACCCGCTGGTTCTCGGCGACGCGCACGAGCGCCGCGGGCGCGCCGAGGCAGAGCAGCTCCCACACCGACGTCCCGGCCGCGGTGACGACGAGGTCACAGCCGGCGGCCAGGGCGGCGAGGTCGGGGGTGGGGGAGCGCACCTCGAGGTGCGCACCCGCGGCGAGCGACCCGGCATCCGCGAGCTGGCGCAGGGCGATGGCGAGGTCGTCGGTCGCGGCGATCGCGACGACGTGCACCGGCATGCCGGTGGCGAGCACGAGCGGAACGACGACCGGGGCCGCCCCCTGCGCGTCGGTGCCGCCGAAGACGGTGAGCACCCGCGGCGGGCGACCGGTCGCCTCCGGGCGGTGGCGTCGCTGGTCGAGCACCGAGTCGCGGAAGAGCACGTGGGGCAGGCCGAGCAGCTGCCCTGCTTCGGGCGGCACCTGCGGGCCGTCGACGGGCCCGGCGTCGAGGTTCTGGTCGAGGTAGAGGTCCGCCTCCTGGTC
Organism: Terracoccus luteus; assembly: GCF_003635045.1. Classification (NCBI taxonomy): domain Bacteria; kingdom Bacillati; phylum Actinomycetota; class Actinomycetes; order Micrococcales; family Intrasporangiaceae; genus Terracoccus; species Terracoccus luteus. The sequence goes on from NZ_RBXT01000001.1 coordinate 758,492, forward strand.
CGCCCCCCACGTCCCGTCGACGACGGCGAGCACGACCGTGCCACGTGAGCGCAGCGCGGCACCGGTGCCGCGGTCGAGATGGTACCCGTCGAGAACAATTGCGGCGCAACCGATCTCGTCAAGCAGGGCTGCGAGGGTTCCGGGGTCGTCCGGGGCGTCGAGGGTCTGGATGCCGCGCCCGCCCACCTCGTCCTCGACCCACGGGATGCCGGTGACCGATCCGACGAGCGTCACCGACCACCCCCGGGCCAGCAGCCCGTCGGCGAGGGCGAGGCAGCGCACGAGGTGACCGACACCGATGCGCGGGGACGCGTCGCAGCGCAGCGCGACGTGAGGCGACGAGGGTGTCGGCATGGGGCCAAGTCTGCCCCAGTGGTGTGTCACCAAAGCGCCACTTCAGGGCCACCGGGCGTTTGTTATCGCGGTGTTAATCTCGCCGAGGCGTGGCACCAGCGCCGCGATGACGGTCGCCCGCCCGCTCCCGTCGTCGGTATCCGACGCGATGACCAGGAGGTCTTCTGTGGGCATTCTCGAGGGGTCGTCCATCCTCGTGACCGGTGGGACCGGATCGTTCGGGAAGGCCTTCATCGCCGACGTGCTCGCGAACCACGACCCGAAGCGGGTCGTCGTGTTCAGCCGTGACGAGCTCAAGCAGTACGAGGTGCGCCACCTCTTCGACGACGACCCCCGCCTGCGGTGGTTCATCGGCGACATCCGTGACCAGCACCGCCTCGACCGGGCCATGCACGGCGTCGACCACGTCGTGCACGCCGCCGCTCTCAAGCAGGTCGACACGGCGGAGTACAACCCGTGGGAGTTCGTCAAGACGAACGTCATCGGCTCGCAGAACGTCATCGAGGCGGCCATCGACGCCGGGGTGAAGAAGGTCGTCGCCCTCTCGACCGACAAGGCGAGCTCGCCGATCAACCTCTACGGCGCGACGAAGCTCACCGCGGACAAGCTCTTCATCACCGGCAACCACTACGCCGCGGCCTACCCGACCCGCTTCTGCGTGGTGCGCTACGGCAACGTCATGGGCTCACGCGGGTCGGTCATCCCCTTCTTCCGCAAGCTCGCCGAGCAGGGCCGGTCGCTGCCCATCACCGACCTGCGGATGACCCGCTTCTTCATCACGCTGCCCCAGGCGGTGAAGTTCGTGACCGACTCGTTCGAGTCGATGCAGGGCGGTGAGCTCTACGTGCCGCGCATCCCGTCGATGAAGATCACCGACCTCGCCCAGGCCGTCGCCCCGGGCGCCGAGATGCACGAGATCGGGCTGCGACCCGGCGAGAAGCTGCACGAGGAGATGATCTCCGCCGAGGAAGGGCGCCGTGCGCTGCGCCTCGGCGACCGATACGTGCTCCAGCCCGACCTCGCGTCCTGGGGGTACGAGCCGCCCGTGGGCGGGGAGCCGGTGCCGGCCGGGTTCCACTACACGTCGGACAACAACGACCAGTGGTTCACCGGCGAGGAGATGGTCGCGATGCTCGAGGGCCAGGAGTGACCGCGTGATCCCCTACGGGCGGCAGTCGGTCGACGAGAGCGACATCGCGGCCGTCGTCGACGTGCTGCGCGGTGACTGGCTGACGACCGGTCCGGCGGTGGCGCGCTTCGAGCAGGACCTGGAGCGGCTGAGCGGCGCCACCCGGTGCGTCAGCGTGACGAGCGGCACGGCCGCGCTGCACGTCGCGTACGCGGCCGCCGGCGTCGGGCCGGGGGACGAGGTCGTGACGACTCCGATGACGTTCGTCGCGACCGCGTCGAGCGCCCTCGCCCTCGGTGCGACCGTCCGCTTCGCCGACGTCGAGGAGGACACCGCCAACATCGACCCGGCCGCCGTCGACGCGCTCGTCACCGACCGCACCAAGGTCATCGCCGGGGTCGACTACGCGGGTCATCCCATCGAGGCGGACGCTCTCAACGAGATCGCCTCTCGCACAGGCACGTTGCTGCTCGAGGACGCCGCCCACTCCATCGGTTCGACCTACCGGGGGCGCCCGGTCGGCTCCCTCGCCGACCTCACGACGTTCTCGTTCTTCCCGACGAAGAACATGACGACGGCAGAGGGCGGCGCGGTGGCCACGACCGATGCCGCGCTGGGGGAGCGGGCGCACCGGTTCCACTTCATCGGGCTCGTGCGCGACCGCGACGAGATGCGTCACCCGGACGAGGGTCCGTGGCACCAGGAGGTGCACGAGTGGGGCCTGAACTACCGGCTCCCCGACGTGCTTGCCGCCCTGGGGACCAGCCAGCTGCGCCGGCTCGCTGCCTTCAAGGCGCGACGGGCCGAGATCTTCGTGCGCTACGCGGAGGCTCTCGGTGACCTCGACGGCGTGCGCCTGCCCACGCGCCGCGACCACGTCGACCCCATCTGGCACCTCTACCCGCTGCGGGTGCTCGAGGGCCGTCGCCGCGAGGTGTTCGAGGCGATGCGCGCCGACGGCATCGGGGTCCAGGTCAACTACCTGCCGGTCTACCGGCACCCCCTCTTCGAGGACCTTGGTCTGCGCCGTGGCCTGTGCCCGAACGCGGAGGCCTTCTACGCGGAGGAGCTGTCGCTGCCGATGCATGTCGGCCTCACCGACGACGACGTCGACCGGGTCGCCGACTCCGTCCGCCGCGCCGTCCGGGGCTGACGCGTGCACCACGCCAACCACTTCTACGGCCACGCCCACATCATGGCCCGGTACGTCGGGCTCGAGCACCCGCCCCGTATCTGGGGCTACCTGCAGCACGGCTGGAACATGCACGACGGGTTCGCCGTGGGAACGGTGTTCGCCAAGGGCTACCCGAAGTTCGTCTGGTCACAGGCCTGCTCGCGACGTAGCTGGGCGGCGGGCCTGCGCGGCTACGAGGTCGTCGGCGCCCCGTGGCTCTACCTCCTCGACCTCGAGCGCACCACGGACTCGCCAGCGGTGCAGTTGAACTCGAGCAGGACGGCACCTGTGACGGCCCCTTCCCCGGTCGAGCCGAGCGGCACGATCGTCTACCCCTTCCACGGGTGGGAGGGCCAGCAGGTGGTCGGCAGCCACGCCGACTACCTGGCCGAGATCCGTGCCACCGAGGGCGACGTGCCCCTCACCGTGTGCCTGCACTGGAACGAGTACGACAACCCCAAGGTGAGGCGTGAGTACGAGGACGCCGGTGTCCGCGTCATCACGCACGGCCAGCGGGGCTACCTGTGGCAGGACACCGACGTCGCCTTCCTCTACCGCCAGCTGCACGAGATCCGCACGCACCGTCGAGTCGTGAGCAACCGGATGAGCAGCGCCGTCCTCTACGCCGCCGCGGCGGGGGTCGAGGTCGGCATCTACGGCGACCCCATGGAGCTCGAGTCCGACCACGCCGTGCTCGGAGGCATCGGGCGGCCCCGGCGGATGTGGCCGGCGATGCACCAGGAGTCGGTCCCCGCCGGCTACGCCGCCGACGTCGCGCTGAGCGAGCTCGGCGGGGACACCGTGCTGCGGCCCGAGGAGGTCATCGACGTCTTCGGGTGGCACGCCGAGATCGACGCACCCGGGCCCCCGCCCCCCGCACCCGGGCTGACACCCGCGGGTCGCGGCCCCCGTCGCGGTCGCCGGGCCCGGCACCGCGCCGACAGCCACCGGTCGCCGGCCGACGCCGAGCCCGTGGTCGGGACGGTCTCGGTGACGGACGCTGTGACGGTCGCCGTGACGGACGCGGTGACGGACGCCGTGACGGACAACGTGACGGATGCCGGTCGGTCGGCCGAGCGCGCGCAGACCGAGGTCGCGACGGGCTCCACGCCGTCGTCACCGACACTGTCGCCGTCCGACGTCGTGGAGGGCGGGGCGCCCGTGGCCACCGTCGTGACGGAACCGGGCGGGACGGCATCCTCGAACCGGTCACCTGTGGATCCGACCGCCGAGCGGGTGGCGACGGCGTCGGCGCCCGACCGCGACTGAGGCCGGCCGCCGGCGCCACCGGCGACCGGCCCCGGTGTGCCCTCCCGACGGGGTCTGACAGCCCCTCGACGGGGTGTCAGACGAGGTCCCAGCTCATGGGCGTGCCGCGGGCGACGCTGCGGCGGAACGTGCGTCCCTCCAGCAGCGAGAACGTGTCGGGGGCCAGGCCCGTCGACGGACGCACCGAGCGGACGTTGCGGGCTGTCACCGGCTCGCCCTCCTGCACGTCCTCGACGACGAAGAGGGAGCGGCGGAAGCGCAGCCCCTCGCGCTCGGACTCGCGGGCGCCGATGCGCGGCTCACCGAGCGCCTGCCAGGCCACCTTCGTCTCGGAGACGAGCAGGGCCAGCTCGTCGGGCTCGAGGGAGAAGTCGCTGTCGACGCCGCCCTCGTCGCGCGACAGGGTGACGTGCTTCTCGACGAGCACGGCGCCGAAGGCGATCGAGGCCACCGCGGCCCCGACGCCCATCGTGTGGTCGGAGAGGCCGATGGGCGTGCCGAACGCGTCCTGCATGACGGGGATGCCGCGCAGGTTCGACGCCGACGGGTCGGCGGGGTAGCTGGCGGTGCACGACAGCACGATGACCTGCTCGTTGCCGACCGAGCGCGCCGCCTCGACGGCGGCGTGGATCTCGCCGACGGACGCCATGCCCGTCGAGATGATGATCGGCTTGCCCGTGCCCGCCGCCAACCGGATGAGCGGCAGGTCGACGATCTCCGACGAGGCGATCTTGTACGCGGGCACGCCCAGCCCCTCGAGGAACTCGACGGCCGTGGGGTCGAAGGGGCTGGAGAAGGCGAGCATGCCCAGCTCACGGGCGAGGGAGAACACCGGCTCGTGCCACTCCCACGGCGTGTGCGCCTCCTCGTAGAGGTCGTGCAGCCGTCGCCCGCCCCAGAGGGGGTGGTCGTCGCTGAGCCGGAACTCGGGGGAGTCGACGTCGAGGGTGATGGTCTGCGCCGTGTACGTCTGCAGCTTGACCGCGTGCGCGCCCGCCGCGGCCGCGGCGCGGACGATGTCGAGGGCCTTGTCGAGCGACCCGTCGTGGTTGCCGGACATCTCGGCGATGATGAACGGCTCGTGGTCGCGACCGACGGGCACGCCGCCGATCTCGATCGTGGGGTGGGTGGGCTGGCTGCTCGTCACGTCGTGGGCCTCTCGCTGTCGTCGACCGCGCGCACGTGCCACACGGCCACCTCTCGTCCGTCGATCTCCCGCACGTCGCGCGAGACCTCCTCGAACCCGTTGCGGCGGTTGAACCGTCGCACCGCCTCGTTCTGCTCCAGCACCTCGCCCTCGAGCACACGAAGGCCGAGGTCGCCGAACGCGTGGCGGACGGCCTGACGCTGGATCTCCATCCACGCCGGCAGCAGCTCACCGCGCTCTCCGAGGCCCGCGTTGTCGAGGTAGTACCCCCACCAGGCCGACCGCGCGGCGTGGTCGATGTCGAAGAACGTGACGACACCCGAGGGGATGCCGTGGCGCTCGTAGACGAGGACGAGCCGGGTCGGGTCGTCACGGGTGCGCTCCCACCACGACCGGTGCTCCTGCTCGCCGATCTCGTGCTGGGTGAGCGACACCTCGCGCACCTGCGGATGGTTGCGCCACGAGCGCATCGGGACGAGGTCGTCGTCGGTCGCGGGGCGGAGCATCGAGGCCTCCGGTCGAGGGGTTCGGGGACGGGTGCCGGCGGGGTGCGAGGACCGTCTGTGGCTAAACTAGCGGACGGCCCGACCCCCACCTTACGAGGGAAAAATGAGCACCCTGAGCCGCGACCAGATCCGGACCCTGATGGCGGAAGTCCTTGCGGCGCAAGGAAAGCAGATGCCAGATGACGAGCAGGTGAACCTGGAGGAAATCGGCTTCCGATCCCTCGACTTCTCCGAGCTGGCCCTGCGCGTCGAGGACGAGATCGACGACGAGCTGAACTTCGACGCCCCCGAGCTGCGACGCATCGCGACGGTCTCGGACGTGCTCGACTTCCTCGAGCAGCTGCAGTCCTCGTGAGCCCGTCGCCGGCGGGCCACGCTGCCGGCAACCGGGTCGTGACGCAGGACTTCGACGGCACGTGGGAGCAGCTTCAGTCCCTCCCGCTGCCCCCGTCGTCGGCGCTCGCCGCGCGTCACCACCTCGACGCGGTGCGGGCCGTCCGCACGGCGGCCGACGGCGCTCACGAGCTGCTCGTGGCCGGGCGCTCACGGCTGACCGCCGACCTGCGCGACGAGCTGCGGGCCGAGGGGCTGGCCGTCGTCGACGTCGTCGACGTCGGTGGCTCGGCCGACACGGGTGACGCGGCCGACGTGGGCGACACGACCGGCGGCCCGGTCGAGGTGACATCCCCGACGACGGACCGTGAGCCGGTGCCGGGGCGGGTGTGGCTGCTGACGAGTGGCAGCACCGGGCGACCCAAGCGCGTCGCCCACACCCTCGACTCGTTGACGACGGTCGGCGGCGAGCAGCCGCCGCGCACCTGGCTGTGCCCCTACGCCCACGGGGCGTACGCCTGGTGGCAGGTCGTGACGCTGGGGCTTCGCCACCCGGGCCAGGACATCCTCTTCGTCGAGCCCGACGAGCTCGACACGTGGCCCGCGCGGGCGCTCGAGGTGGGCGTCACCGCGGCCTCCGGGACGCCGACGTTCTGGCGCCAGGCGCTCTACCGCGACCCGGACGCCGTCGCGGCGCTGCCGCTCGAGCAGGTGACCCTCGGCGGCGAGCCCGTCGACCAGGCCATCCTCACCCGCCTCACCGAGCTGTTCCCCGCGGCCCGGGTGTCGTGGATCTACGCCTCGAGCGAGGCGGGTGCCTCCATCGCCGTGCACGACGGGCTCGCCGGCTTCCCCGCCGCGTGGCTCGGTCGGCAGCAGGAGGGCCGGGCCCGGCTCGACGTCGTCGACGGAGAGCTCGTCATCGCCTCACCCCGGCGTGGCGCCGGTGTCGACGACGTCCTGCGCACGGGCGACCGCGCCGAGGTCGTCGACGGGCGCGTGCTGCTGCCGGGCCGCGTCGCGAGTGACGAGATCAACGTCGGCGGGGCCAAGGCGTCGGCGGCGCAGGTGCGCGCCGTGCTGCTCGACCACCCCCGGGTCGCCTGGGCCGCCGTGCGCGGTCGCCGGGCTCCGATCGTCGGCAGCATCGTCACCGCCGACGTCGTGCCGGTGCGCACTGACGGCCCCGGCACCGACCCCCTCACCGAGGCCGACCTCAGTGCGTGGTGCACCGACCGGCTGCCCGACCACGCCGTGCCCCGTCGGGTGCGGTTCCTCGACCAGATCCCGATCAAGGAGAGCCTGAAGAGCGATGTCTGACCGCACCGAACCGATCGCCCCCGCCACCGTCGTCGTCGTCTCCGGCGGGTCGCGTGGCCTCGGCCTCGCGATCGTCGAGGACGTCCTCGCGTCCGGCGCCAGGGTCGCCGCCTTCGCCCGCAGCGTCACGCCCGAGCTGGAGCGCCTCGCCGCCGAGCAGCCCGACCGGGTGCACGCGGCGGCCGTCGACGTCACCGACGTCAAGGCCGTCAACGCCTTCCTCAAGGAGGCCGAGGCGAGGCTCGGCCCCATCGACGCGCTCGTCAACAACGCCGCCGTGGGCCAGGACAGCCTGCACGTGCACACCTCACCCGAGCAGATCGCCCGCATCATCGAGACCAACCTCACGGCGCCGCTGCTGCTCGCGCGGGCGGTGCTGCGGCGCATCATGGCCAAGGGCAACAAGGGCCGCATCGTCATGGTCACGTCCGTGTGCGCCCAGCGCGGGTACTCGGGCCTCGTCGCCTACTCCGCGACGAAGGGCGGGCTCGACAGCGCGATGCGCACGCTGGCCCGCGAGATGCACGGTCGGGCGCTCGTCAACAGCGTGGCGCCGGGGTTCTTCGCGTCGGAGATGAGCTCGGTGCTGGGCCAGACCCAGCTCGACACGATCACCCGCCGCACGCCGTCGGGCCGGCTCGTCGAACCCGAGAACATCGTGCCGGTCGTGCACACGCTGCTCTTCGACGACACGAACATCAACGGCCAGGTCATCACCGTCGACGGTGGCAACAGCATCTGAGCCGCGCGCGGACCCGACGCCGCGCGCGGTCGCGGGGGAGTGGCTGGCGGATGCCGTCCGGCTCACCCCCGCACGGGTCGTGGCCGACCGTGCCGGGCACCGCTGTGACCGGGGCGCCCACTCGTACCTGCCCGACGGGCGCGCCCTGTGCTGGCAGCCGGTCGGGCGGGCGCCGCGCATGTACGCCGTGGACGCCGAGCCGCTCCGTGCCGCGGTGCCGCCGGCGCTGCAGCGCCGTACGGGTTCCATTGCGCCGCAGGTGTTCTGGGCTGCCTGGACCCGGGCAGAGGTGCGGGCCAAGCTGCGCGGCATCCCCATCATCACGTTCGTGACGACGGTCGACTGGGTGGCCGACGGCGACGTCGCGCCCGGCGACCTCGCGCCCGGGGGCGGCGGTGTGGAGGCGGGCACCGTCGCGGTGGTCACGACGACCCTCGACGACGGCGCCGGCCCCCTCGTCATCAGCTACGGGGTGCTCGACCCCGCCCGGCTCACCTGAGCACCCGGGCGGCGAGCTGCCGAGCCTTGGACATCGCGTCGGGCGGCAGCACCTCGTTCGCCGTCGTCTTGGCCGCCGACACCGCCTTCGCGGTGGCGACCCGGCGCGGCGTCCGCAGGGCCTGCACCGTGCGGTAGGTGAGCGTCTCCTCGTGGTTCTCGATGATGCGCTCGAGCCGCCGGATGTAGCGGTCGCGGTGGCGCAGCGTGCCCTCCAGCCACGCCACCTGGCCCTGCTTCTCGCGCAGGGCGCGGGCCTGGGTGCGGTCGTGGGCGAGCAGCTCGCGGTACCCGGTGGCGTCGCGCACCGGGAGGTCGCGGGCGAACCGTCCGCGGGCGAGCGAGTCGTCGGCCAGCTCGGCCACGAGCTCGGGCGTGCCCGCCACGAGGGCCTGTACCGACCCGTCGAGCCGCGCCGCCGACTCGAGGTCGGCGACCCCGACCGTGAGCCCCACCATCGAGGCGAGCGTCACGGTGAGCTCGTCGGGCGTGGTGTCCGAGCGCCACGGGTGCACGGAGGCGCTGCCGAGCAGCCGCGCGGCGAAGTGGCGCAGCCCGTGCACGAGGGCCTCGTCGGCGGTGACGGGGGTGCCGAGGCCCCACGAGTCGTCGGCCGGCCGCAGCGACCCGCTCTCGTCGACGACGTCGGCCGGGACGGCCCACGCCCTGCCCGTCGCGCGCCCCGCCCAGGCCTCCTCGTCGGTCAGCCAGTCGGCGTAGCGCTGCACCGCCGCCCGCACCCGCGTGTGCTGTCGGCTCGCACAGGCGGCCCGCAGCGCGTCCTCGAGGGTCGGCCCGACCGGGGGGACGTCGTCGGCGGGGAGGCGACGCACGAGCGCGCCCTCGCTCCGCTCGTCGGCGGCGGACCCGTCGGCCCACCGGCGTCGTCGCCGGCCGTCCGCGCCGACGACGGTGAGCACCGACCAGTGCCCTGCCGGCTCGACGTCGACGAGCACGGGCAGCGCCGCCCGGTCCGGGAGAGCCCGGATGCCGGTGGGCTCGCTCTCGTCGGCCGCGCGCTCTCGTGTGCCCGCGTCCACGCCCGCCCTGCTGACCGCCGTCCCGTCGGCGTCCTTGACGGCCACGACGAGCCAGGCCGGTGACAGCTCGGTGAGCAGGCCGGCGCCGACCGCCCGAGCGACGGTGGGGCGCGGCTCGCGCAGCTGCGGGCCGTCGGCGAGGTGGCGGTCGAGGGCCGACGCCGCCGCGGTGACGGCGAGACCGTCGACGTCCACGCCGTCGTCCGGCGCGCCTGGCCGGTCGAGCACGAGCACGCGGTGGGTGTCGATCGTGGGCAGCGCCGCGTAACAGGCGATCTCGCGCAGACCGGCATCCTCGAGCACCGCACGGCGCTCGCGCGGGTAGAGGTGGCGCGTGTCGAAACCGTCGGCACCGACGTGCCACGCGGCATCCGTGTCGAGGTCGGGAGCGGGGCGCCCGGCGACGAGGTCGTCGAGGCCGAGCTCGTTGGCGAGGTCGGCGACGAGCAGCCCGCCGGGCGTGAGGAGCCCGCCGAGGTGGGCGAGCAGCTCGGCCGCGCCCATGCCGCGCGAGTCGGGGCCGAGCAGCCGCTCGGGGCCACCGAGGGCCACGACGGCGTCGTAGCGCCCGGCGCCCGTGAAAGCGTCGATCCCGCCGACGTGCAGGCGGACGCCGTCGCGGAGCCCGGCGAGGTCACCGACGGCGCGGGTGTCCGGCAGCGACCGGGTGACGACGTCGACCCGGGCCGCGCTCCCGACCGAGGCGACGAGCAGGGCCGCGCGGGGGCCGGCGAGCAGCACGCGTGACCCGGGGCGTGACTCGAGCAGCGGGGTGAGGACCTCCAGCGCGGCGAGGGGCGCGTCCAGGTGCTCCAGGTCCGACCACTCGAGCATCTCGCCGACGAGCACGGTGGCGCCCGAGACGTCGTCGAGCGCGAGGTCGGCGGGGTGTCCATCGGTGCCACCGCGCACGGCACTGTCGCGGGGGGCGGGCTCGTTCTGGACGGTCGACACGTGTCGTACTCCTGTAGGTCGTCGCGCATTCACGGCTCGTGCACGGGGTGGCCGATTCGCCTGCCATAGAATCACCATCGAGTTGCGGCGACCCGGCCGCGCGATCACGAGCACGTCACGTCTACGTGAACGACAGGAGCAGCGATGTCGGCCCGAGCCAGCGTCGCCGCCGTCGTGCTCTCGATGGGCAACCGTCCCGCCGAGCTGGCCCGGGCGCTCGAGTCCCTGCTCGACCAGCAGGGGGTCGAGCTCGACGTCGTCGTGGTCGGCAACGGCTGGGACCCGGTCGACCTGCCCGACGGCGTGCGCACCGTGCACCTGCCCGAGAACGTCGGCATCCCCGAGGGGCGCAACGTCGGCGCCGCGCACGCCCGCGGCGACCTCGTCTTCTTCTACGACGACGACGCCGCGCTCCCGACCCCCGACGTGCTGCACCGCCTCGTCACCACCTTCGACGACCCCTCCGTCGCCCTCGTGCAGCCCCGGGGCGTCGATCCGACCGGCCTGCCGAGCCCGCGCCGCTGGGTGCCGCGCCTCAGGACCGGCGACGGGGGCCGTGACGGCGACGTCGTCGTCTTCTGGGAGGCCGTCTGCGTCGTGCGCCGCTCCGCCTTCGACGCCGTCGGCGGCTGGCCCGGCCACTTCTGGTACGGCCACGAGGGCATCGACCTCGCCTTCCGCCTCGTCGACGCCGGGTGGCGCCTCGTGTACCGACCCGACGTCGAGGTGAACCACCCCGCCACGCAGCCCTCGCGCCACGCGGTCTTCTACCGGATGAACGCCCGCAACCGGGTGTGGGTCGCCAAGCGCAACCTGCCGCACCCGCTGTCGTTCCTCTACGTCGCGACCTGGGCGGCCATCACCGTCGTGCGCGTGCGCGAACCGCGCCGGCTGTCCACGTGGTTCCGTGGGCTCGCGGAGGGCGTCCGGTCGGATGCCGGTGAGCGGCGTCCCATGTCCTGGCACACCGTCGCGCGCCTGACGCGCGCCGGTCGCCCACCGATCGTCTGAGAGTCCGACCCCCGCCATGCCCCGGTACGTCGACGTCGTCCTCACGGGGGTGCAGTCACTCACCCACCTCGTCTACGCCAGCTCGTACCTGCGCCGCCGGCTCAAGAAGGACAAGGACATCGAGGGCATCCGGCTGCTCGTGCTGCCGACCGACGAGCTGCGGGCGTCGTTCGGCGACAACGAGATCCGCGGTCTTCTGCCGCGCGACGAGCGGCTGTCCGTGGTCATGGCCGACCCGACGTCGTCGTGGTGGCGCACCGTCGGCCCCGACTGCGTGCTGCTCTCGATCGGCGCCCCGGGCACGCGAGCCCTGTCGCGGCTGCTGCAGAGCCGGTGGGGCCGCAAGCCGCTCGTCGTCGTCGTCGACGAGGGGCTCGGCAGCTACGGCAACCTGCGCAGCCGCCGTGCGGCCTACCTGCGCAAGGGCGGGGCCGAGCCCCGGGCCACCGTCCGGGCGGCGGCCGTCGCCGCCGCCAACGCCGTGGTGCCCGACGTCCGCTGGTCGCTCTACGAGCGCCGGCGCAAGGGCTGGGTCGTGCACGAGAAGGTGGCGGCCGAGTTCCGGCGCCACCTCGACGACCAGCGACTCGAACGGCCCACCGTCGTCTACCTCACCCAGCCCTGGGTCGAGCTCGGCGCGATGACGCCCGACGAGCACGCGCGGCACGTGTACGATCTCCGGACCGCCTGTGAGGACGCCGGCTACGCCCTCGGCATCCGGCCGCACCCGCGTGACGACCCGGCCCGCTACGGCGACGCCTGGATCATGACGAAGCGCTCGGCCGCGGAGTTCGACCGACGCATCGCCCGGGCCGACCTGCTCATCGGGGCCAACAGCACGGCCATGCTCAACATCCGCGCCATCCACGGCACACGGGTGCTGCGGGTGACGACACCCGGCCTCACCCGGCTCGACGCCACCCTGAGCGCGAGGCAGCACTCGCTGCTCGACGCGCTGCTGCCACCGGCCGTCACGGTCGCCGAGGTGGGGTCCCGCCTGCCCGTAGGATGACCCGGTGCCCGACCCCTCCGAGCCGCTGACACCGACCGACCCGACGTCGGTGTCCCGCTCGAACGACGACGGCCCGCTCCTGCGCGTCGTCCGCGACCGCCGGCTGGCCTTCCTCCTCGTCGGCGGGGTCAACACGGTCGTCGGTGCCCTGTGGTTCGTGCTCTTCGACCACCTGGTCGGGTCGTGGTGGGGCAACCGGGGCCACTACCTCGGCCTCGTCCTCACCTACGTCTGCGCGGTGCTCTGTGCGTTCGTGCTGCACCGCACCCTCGTCTTCCGCGTGCGCGGGCGGGTGTGGGGCGACCTCGTGCGCTACAGCAGCGTCAGCGTGACCGCCTTCGGCGTCAACGTCGTGCTCCTGGGGCTGCTCGTCGACGGCGCCGGGTGGCGGCCGGTGCCGGCCCAGCTGCTGATCACGCTGGTGACGACCGTGGTCAGCTGGGTGGGCCACAACACCTTCTCGTTCCGCCGCCCGGCCGCCGACCCGGCCGTCGACCCGGCCGTCGACCCGGCCGTCGACCCGGCCGTGGGCGCGGCGCCGACCGGGCGCGGCCGCGAGCCAGCCTCGCCCGGGCCGCTGTCGTCACCGGAGCGGTCGTGAGCCCCCGGGTGTCGGTCGTCGTGCCGACGTACAACAACGCCGAGGTGGTCGAGGAGACCGTCCGGTCGATCCTCGCGTCGACCCTGACGGACTTCGAGCTCGTCGTCGCCGACCACTCGAGCACCGACGGGACGTGGGAGCGCCTGCAGCAGTTCACCGCCGACCCCCGCGTGCGTCTGCTCGTGACCCCGCCGGGGGGAGGCGCACCGGCCAACTGGGCGCGGGTGACGGCCGAGGCGAGGGGTGACTACGTCAAGCTGGTCTGCGGCGACGACCTCATCGCGCCCACCTGCCTCGAGAAGCAGGTGGCCGCGCTCGACGAGCACCCGACGGCCGTGCTGTGCTCGAGCCGGCGAGTCCTCATCGACGCCCACGGCGAGCGGATCACCGGCGCGCGCGGCCTCGGTGGTCTCCGGGGGCTCGTGCCCGGGCGGGTGGCGGCGCGTCGCGCCGTCGTCGTCGGGTCGAACATCTTCGGCGAGCCGGCGTCGGCCCTCGTGCGTCGGTCGGCGCTCGTCGCGATCGGCGGCTGGACCGGGTCGGAGCCCTTCGTCATCGACCAGCAGACCTTCTGCAACCTGCTCGTCGACGGCGACTTCGTCGCGCTCGACGAGGCCCTCGCCAGCTTCCGCATCAGCGCCTCCCAGTGGAGCGTCTCGCTCGCGACGCTGCAGAGCCGACAGGTGGTCGACTTCCACCACCGGCTGGCCGCCGACAACCCCGGCCTGCTCAGCCGGGCCGACCTGGTCCGTGGCGACACGATGGCGCGGGGCATGGCGTACGTGCGACGAGCGGCCTACGTGTGGCTCGCCCACCGCTCGCACGCTGGGCCGGGGGCGGGTCGCCAGCGGCTAGGCTCTGCCGCGTGACAGAGCCTCCCGACCACGGTCGAGTCCACCGCATCTCCGTGGTCACGCCCGTCTACCGGGGGGCGTCCACGCTTCCGGCGCTGGCGGCCGAGGTGATGGCGCTGCGAGAGGTGCAGACGACGAAGGCCGGTCACGACTGGCAGGTGGTCGAGTGGCTGCTCGTCCACGACAACGGCCCGGACGGGTCCGCCGACGTCATCGCCGACCTGGGGGAGGCGTTCCCGGAGGCGAGGCCGATCTGGCTCAGCCGCAACTTCGGTCAGCACTCCGCGACGCTCGCGGGGATGGCCTCGAGCAACGGTGACTGGATCGTCACCCTCGACGAGGACGGGCAGCACGACCCCGGACAGATCGGTGACTTCGTCGACACCGCCCTGCGGGAGGGGTCCCAGCTCGTCTACGCCGCACCGGTCAACCCCGCCCCGCACGGGATGATGCGCAACCTCGCCTCCCGAGGCGCCAAGCTCGTCTTCGCCACCTTCCTCGCGGGCGGCACGGTCCGCACCTTCGAGAGCTACCGCCTGGTCCTCGGCGAGCTGGGCCGCAGCGTGGCCGCCTACGCCGGCGCCGGCGTGTACCTCGACGTCGCCCTCGGGTGGGTCGTGGGTCGGACGTCCCACGTGCCCGTGCTGCTGAGGGACGAGGGCGACCGCCCGTCCGGCTACAGCCTGCGACGGCTGCTCTCCCACTTCTGGCGCCTCGTGCTGTCGAGCGGCACGCGCGGGCTGCGCGTCGTCAGCGCCCTGGGCGTCGTCTTCGGGGTCGCCGGGATGCTCTTCGCTGTCTACCTGCTGGTGTCCGGGGTCTTCGGGGCGGCGACGCCGGAGGGCTGGCTCTCCACCATGGTCGTCGTGCTGCTCAGCACCGGTGCCATCCTCTTCTCGCTGGGCGTCATCGCCGAGTACGTCGGGGTCGCGGTCGGGATGGCCATGGGCAGGCCTCCCTACCTCATCGTCAGCGACCCGGCTCACGGCCCGTTGGGCCGACGTCCCGCCTCGTGATGGGAGCGGGTCCACCCGTCGCCCCGGGGGCTCCGCTGACCTGGGTTGTCGGGGGAGGCGGCCTGCTCGGAGGCCACGTGCGCGCCGCCCTGCCCGGGCGCCGCACCGAGTTCGTCGGCCCGGTGATCCCGTGGTCGGACCCCGACCGGGCTCGCGCGGCGCTCGAGGAGGGAGCCGCCGCGCTGCTCGCCCGGGCCGACCACTGGCAGGTCCTCTGGTGCGCGGGTGCCGGGGTCACCGGGACCTCGCAGGCCCAGCTCGACACCGAGCTGACGATGTGGGGGGCCACGCTCGCCGCGCTGGCGCCCGGGGCCGCCCGCGGCTCCGTCGCCTTCGCGTCGTCGGCGGGCGGGGTCTATGCCGGGTCGTCACCCTCGCCCTTCGACGAATCGTCGCCCACCCGGCCGCTCGCCCCGTACGGCCAGGCCAAGCTCACGGCCGAGTCGATGCTGGCGCAGTGGGTGCAGGAGCACGGGGGTGCCGCCTTCGTGGCGCGCATCGCCAACCTCTACGGACCCGGCCAGGACCTGACGAAGCAGCAGGGCCTCGTCTCGCAGCTCTGCTGGGCGCACCTCGAGGGCCGACCGGCGACGATCTGGGTGTCGTTGGACACCCTGCGCGACTACCTCTACGCGCCGGACTGCGCATCCCTCCTGCTCGACGCGAGCGACCGCCTCGTCGAGCCGGGTCCCCGTGGGTCCTGTGGGTCTGGTGGCCGGACCGTGACGAAGGTGCTGGCGAGCCAGCGTCCGCTGACGATCGGCGCCGTGATCGGCGAGCTGCGGCGCATCTTCCGCTCCCGCCCGTCGGTCGTGCTCGGGGCCTCGCCCACGAGCCGCGTCCAGGCCCGCGACCTCAGCATGGTCTCGCGGGTGTGGACCGATCTCGACGACCGGACCCTCACGACCTTCCCGGCCGGGGTGGCCGCGACCCTGGCCGACCTGCGGTTGCGGCGGCAGCTCGCGCAGGGTCAGCGCAGCCGGTAGACGACGACCCGGCCGTTGTCGTAGCGACGGTCGGCCAGTCGGTCCAGGTCGCGCGAGACGGTCAGGCCGGGCGACCGTTCCCCGACGAGCCACGACACGCCGCGCCGCCGGAGGGCGGCGAGCACCTCGGGTGTCGGCGAGACGAAGGCGGACTGGTTGAGGTCGTAGAGCGCCCGGTCGTCGAACCGCTCGAGGCGCATGGCGCTGGGGGTGTAGCCCCAGCTCTCGAGGAGGACCCGGCGCCCGGCGATGCCGGACAGCCACCACTGCCGGGAGTTGCAGGCCGGGCCGCTGCCGGTGCTGCAGTGGTCGTTGGTCGCGACCAGGTCGTCGTCGGGCACGTGTCTCGAGATCCACTCCGCCGCCTGCGTCTGCGCCAGCACCTGGACGCTCGGTCGCACCGACGCCGAGACCTGTTGCGCGTCAGGGCGGTTCGCGGTCAGCAGCACACCCGAGACGACGATCGGCGAGAGCAGCAGGGCCGTCGTCACCGGGACCCAACGGGCGTCACCGCGGCGTCTGCGCGACAATGCGAATGCGAGGACGACGAGCAGTGCGGCGGCGACGGCCCCGACCTGGAGCACGAACGTCGACAGGCTGGCCAGGACCGCAGTCCGGTCCGTGGCCCGCGGCGCCGACAGGGCCATCTGGCCCACCACGGCCGTGACGAGCGCGCCCACCGCGAGCGCCGCCACCGTCACCTGCCTGCTGCCGGGCGACCGGCGGACCAGCTCGACGAGCGACCACACCCACAGGACGGCGCCGAAGGGGATCGCGCCCTGCACGAAGTAGAACTGGCTGTAGCCCGTGTGCGACAGGACGAGGAACGGCACCACGGACACGGCGCACGTCCCGGCCAGCAGCCAGGCGCGCAGGTCGCGTCTGAGGGACCGCTGCAGGAACGGCAGGACGAACGACAGCAGGCGGACGTAGGCGATGGATAGCGCCAGGGCCAGCGCGACGAGCAGCAGCGGCCCGACCCCGGGAGTGTGCACGAGCCCGTCCAGCCACGGCCGGTCGAGGTCGGGCTTCGCCGTGACGAGGGTGCGGTACGGGGGCAGCAGCGACATCGCGGAGAGCAGCTGGAAGCCCGAGCTGGCGCCGCCACCGGCGACGAGACGCAGTCCCGCCAGCGTGACGACGGCCAGCGCGGCCGCGGTCACGGCCAGCACGAGGCGCCGCCGCCTCATCACGAGGGCGACGAGCAGGCTGGTGACGACACCGCCCAGGACCACGGGCAGCGCGCTGCTCTTGGCGCCGGCGCAGCCCACGGCCAGCAGCACGGCGACCACGACGAGCCCGGGGGAGGGACGGGTCACGGGTCTCGTGGGTGCTCCGACGATCTCGCACAGGACGAGCACGAACAGGACGGTGAGAGGCAGCGCGTAGAGCTGCGACGGGGACAACGGGTTGAGGTGGTTGCCGGCGGTGACGATGCCCGGCCAGAAGGGGGCCGACAGGATGGACGACACGAGCAGGGCGGCCCCGGCCCCTCCCCAGTCGCTGCGCGACAGGCGGGCGCCGAGCACCGCGGTCAGGGCGACGAACAGGACGGCCACGGGCATGAACCACGTCCGCAGCACGACGACCGGGACCGCAGTGCCGGTGATGAGGGCCTGCGCCGCCAGGTGTGCGTCGCTGAACCAGTGGTACTGCAGCAGACCGTCCCCGACCACCTGCGGCGTGCCGAGGGGGAAGGACCGCATGGCCTCGTGGACGAGGCCCATGTGCCACAGCAGGTCCTGGAACCACGGCCGGCCGCTCGGCGGCAGGGCCCAGCTGTCCATGAACGAGGAGTCGAGGTGCCACACGGCCAGCAGGGCCGCGACGCCGGTGGCCACCGTCGGGCCCGCGGCGGCGCGGTGGGGCGGACGACGGAGCACCCGGGCACGGGCACGGGGGAGCAGCAGCACCGACGCGGTCGCCAGCGGCCAGGCCCAGAGCAGCCCCCTGAGGTCGGTGAGGCTCGCCCCGACCCAGGCGAAGAGCTCGAGGACGAGCCCCAGCCCGGCGCCACAGGCGAGGTCGGCCAGCCACGAGCCGCGCGTCCCGACGAGCGCCTTGAGCACGACGGTACCGGGGAGGACGAGGGCCCCCGCCCAGTAGAGGAGCGAACGGGCGACGTCGACCGGAGGTGCCCCCGCCCGCAGCGCCGACGCCAGGGCGGCGGCCAGCACGACGGACCACACGACGACCGCCAGGACGGCGCGACGCCGGGCCCCGTGGGGCTCCGCCGGGGAGAACGGTGGCGTGGTGCGCATCCGCTGCTGCGTGGCCTCGCCACTCACGCTCGTGCCCACCGCGCCATCGTAGGGACGCCCCGGACGGGCACCCCCCGCGGACGGCAGACGGGCGATGTCGGTCGGGTGAACAGGCGGGGTCAGCGCAGCGAGTACACGCTGACGGCACCTGTGCGGAAGCGCAGGTCGGCGTGCTCGGGCAGGTCGGGGGACACGCCGCCGGCCGACCCTCCCTCCGCGACCAGCCACGTGACGCCCAGGTCGGCCAACGCGCCGAGGGTCGCCGGCGAGGGGTCGGAGAACGCGGCCTGGTTGGCCGCGAGGCGCGCGCCGTCCCGGTAGCCGCCGGCCGCCACGGAGGCCGGGTCGTAGTCCCAGGACTCGACGAGGACCCGGCGCCCGGAGAGGCCCGAGAGCCACCACCGTCGCGAGTCGCAGCGGGTGGCCGCCACGCCGGGGTCGGCGGGCAGGCAGTGCTCGTTCGTGGCGAGCAGGGCGTCCGCGGGGACGTGCTCACGGATCCACACGGCGGCGGTGGACTGGGCGAGGTGGTCGAGGCCGTCGTCGTGGGGCAGGGGGGTGCCGGTCTGCCCGGTGGCCGTGGTCAGCACGGCCGACCCGGCGAGGACGCCCATCAGCAAGACGGCGGTGGCCGCCCGGAGGCGACGCCGACGCGACGCGCCCAGCGCGAGGGCACCCGCCGCGACGACGAGGAGCACGACGACGAAGAGCACGAGCCGTCCGCGCATCTCCTCCGGCCCGGGGGTGTCGCCGGATCCCGGCCGGGTCAGCAGCCCCACGAGGACGGTGGCGCCGGCCCCGACGGCCAGCCAGCGGGCCACCCGAGCCGGCGACATCCGCTGCCCCGTGACCGCGTCCCTCACCCAGCACGCCGTCAGCACGCACCCGGCGGGCAGGCCCGTGTAGAGGAAGTAGTACTCGCTGTACCCGGAGTGACCGATGACGACGAGGGGGAGGAAGGCCGTCAGGCTCGCGCCGGCGAGCAGCCACACGCCGAGGTCGTGACGGGGACCGGTCCGGGTGAACGGGTGGAGACCGCCCAGGTTGCGCACGCTCGCGAGCCCCAGGGCCAGCAGCAGGGCCACGAGCAGGAGCGGGCCGGCGGGTCCGCTCACGAGGCCCGAGGGCACGAGCGTGGAGAAGTCGGGTTCGGCGCGGGCGAGCACGCGGTAGGGCTGCATCACCGTGAGGTTCGACAGCAGCTGGATGCCGGAACCGGTCGACCCGCCGGCGACGAGCCGCAGTGCCGCCGCCGTGAGGAGGGCGACGACCACGGACGTGCCGATGAGCACCGCCCGACGCCGGCGGTGCACGAGCGCCGCGAGGACCGCCACCCCGAGGCCGCCGAGCAGGACCGGGAGCGCGGACGACTTGGCCCCGGAGGCGCCCAGGCAGCCGATCATCGCCACCGCGACGGCGCCTCGCCTCGCCCCCGAGTCGCGGGCGACGTCGACGAGGGCGTGCAGGGCCAGGAGGAAGGGCGTGTAGGCGAAGAGCTGCGACGGGGAGTAGCCGTTGAGGTGGGACAGGACGGGCACGACCGAGGGCCAGAACGGGAACGGCGCGGTGGTGAGGAAGGCCCACCCGGCGGCGGCGGCCACCCAGGCCGACCCGCTGACCTTCTCGGCGAGGGCGGCGGTGAGGACGACGGCGAGGACCGCGGCCGGGACGACCCACAGCCTCAGCATGACCGTCTGCACCTCGACCCCCGACATGAGGGACGAGGCGGCGACCTCGGCGTTGGCGAACCAGTGGTACCGGAGGGGCCCGGCGTCGGCCAGCTGCGGGGTCTGCAACGGGACCGAGCGCGTCGCCTCGGCGGCGAGACCGAGGTGCCACAGCAGGTCCGGGTAGTAGCCGCGCGACGACGGCGGCAGGTCGACGACCGAGACGTAGCCCGACACCTGCTGCCAGACCGCCACCGCGACGGCGCCGGTCAGCGCCAAGGCCGGCCCGCCGCCCCACGACCGCGGACGCTGCCTCACCCGTTCCCTCACCGAGGGCAGCAGCAGCAGGGCGAAGGAGAGCACCGGCCAGCACCACATGAGCGGCCAGGCCGACAGGGCGCCGGCCACCGCCCAGGCGACCAGCGTCATCACGGACCCGGTGGCGGCCCCCAGGCCGACGTCGGAGAGCCAGCTGCCCTGCGAGCCGCGCAGCCCCTTGTGCAGCACGAGGCCCGGTGCCACCACGCCCACGACGAGGAAGAGCGAGTACCGCACGAGGTCGGACGGCGGGGTGCCGCGTGCGAGCAGGACCACGACCACGCCGACGAGGACGGCCAGCAGGCCGAGGACGCTGACGCTCGGCCGGGACGGTCGAGAGGGTCGGCCGCGCGGTCCCCCCGTCGCCCCGCGGGACCCCGGTGGCTGCGACCGGGCCGCTCGGCGCGGCCAGGCCGTCGACCGGGTCCCCGCTGCGGCGCTACCCCGGTCTGACACCCCCGCATCGTAGGTGCAGGGGTCGACGGGTCGGGGAGGGGAGCCGCGTCACGGGGGCGTGCCACCGCCGTTGAAGTTGCGCGAATCCGGAGTAAAGCGACACTGGCAGGGACAGCCATCCACTGGGAGGAACCCGATGAGCACACTCACGGCGGCCGCGTCCGCCCGACCACCCCGGGACCGCCCGGTGCGCCGACGCGTCGTGACAGCCGGGTTGGCCCTCGCGTGCGCGCTCGTCCCCGTCCAGACCGGGGCGGCCCGGGCCGACACCGCGGCCGACGGCCCCGCCCTCACCTCGGCCGCGGCCGCGGTGGGGGCCGGGACCGACGTGGCCGGCACCTCGACGCCCCCGGGCGGCCGCGCCACCAAACCCCGGATCACGACCATCCCGATCACCGCCACCGCCCCCTCCGGCGCGAAGGGGGCGGCCCCGTCGGCGGCCGGACCGGTGGCGCAGGTGACCCGGCAACGGACCTCGTTCGACGTCGCGGGCGTGACGTCGAGCGGCGCGGCACTCGACGGCATCCGCATCGAGGTACAGACCCACGGCGCTGCAGGGTGGTCCCCGTGGACCGGTCTCGAGGCCGAAGGCGACGGTCCGGACCCCGGGACGCCCGAGGCGGCCGGTGCCCGCGTCGGGACCGCGCCGCTGCTGGCGGCCGGGTCCGACGGCATCCGGCTGCGGGTGTTCTCCCCCGACGGGACGCTGCCCGGCGGGCTGGGGCTCAGCCTCGTCGACGGCGGCGACGCCCCGCAGGACGCCCGACCACCCAGGTCGGCCGCGCCCCTGTCGGTCACGGCCCCACGGCTGCGCACCGTCGCGGACGGTGCGACGGCCGCGGGCCCGACCTCGCGGGCGGCGTCGGCGGTGACGTCGGGCGTCAGCGCACCCGCCATCGTGTCGCGATCGGGGTGGGGCGCCGACGAGAGCCTGCGCGACTGCGTGCCGACCGCCCTCGGGGGGTTCAAGGCGGCGGCCGTCCACCACACCGTCAACTCGAACTCGTACACCTCGACGCAGTCGGCGAGCCTGGTCCGTGGCATCCTCGCGTACCACACGAAGAGCCTGGGCTGGTGCGACATCGGCTACAACTTCCTCGTCGACCGCTTCGGCACGATCTTCGAGGGGCGCTACGGCAGCCTCGCCGGCTTCGTGCAGGCGGCCCACGCCGGAGGCTTCAACCGCGAGACCTTCGGGGTCTCCGTGATCGGCGACTTCACGAGGTCGTCCTTCCCGAGCGCCGCGGTGTCGGCCGTCTCCCGCGTCATCGCCTGGCAGGCGGACCGCTCCGGGTTCGACCCGGGCGCCGGGGTGACCCTGACGTCGGAGGGGAGCACCCGGTACCCGGCGGGCACGAGGGTCGTGCTGCCGCGCGTCGTTGGCCACCGCAACCTCAGCCTGACGAGCTGCCCCGGGGACACCGCGTACCCCCAGGTCGCGGGGATCCGCTCCTCGGCCGCCTCGACGTGGCGCGCCGGCCAGTACCGCGCCGCGCCGGGGCTGTACACGCCGCTGACCGCGCGTCGGGTCGTCGACACGCGGACGGGCCTCGGCGGCTCGACGACGGCGCTCGGGCCCGACTCGTCGCGGGTGATCACCATCCCCGGGCTGCCGTCGACGGCCACCGCCGTGACGATCTCGGTGACGGCCTCGGGCGCGACAGGAGGGACCTACCTCGTCGTGCACCCGGACGGCACCCCGCTGCCGACGTCCTCCCTGCTCAGCACGTCGCCCGGCCGCACCGTGGCCGCGCCGATCACGGTCGGTCTCGGCCCCTCGGCCCGGCTGCGGGTCTACAACCGCCTGTCCACCGTGCACATCACGGTCGACGTGCAGGGGTACTACTCATCGTCGGGCGGGGCGGGTTTCACCGGGGTGGCCCCCCGGCGGGTGCTGGACACCCGCACCGGCACCGGGGCGCCACGGGCCCAGGTGCCGGCCCGCGGGTCGGTGACCTTCGCCGTGCCGGGGCTCCCGTCGACGGCACGGTCCGTCGTGCTCAACATCTCCGGCGCGAACGCCCGAGCCTCGACGGCCGTCACGGCCCACCCGGTCGGCACGGCGCGCCCCGGCACGCCGAACCTCCATCTGTCAGCAGCCCGGCTGAGCACGACCTCGGTGGTCGTCCCCGTCGGCAGTGACAGGAGGGTGACCCTGTACTCGGACCTCGCCGCGACGGATCTCGTCGCCGACGTGGTGGGGTACCACGCGACCGGTCTGGGCGCCCGCTTCACCGCGACCGCTCCACGGCGGGTGGCGGACACGCGGTGGGGCTGGAACATCCGCCTCGGCCCGGTGACGAGCGGACTCGTCGTGGGGACCTACCTCCCCGCTCCGTCGACCGCGAACGGGGTGGCCATGAACGTCACGGCCATCTACGCCACGGCCCCCACGCTCGTGACGGTCTATCCCGCCGCGCAGACTCGACCCACCTCCCCGTCGCTCACGCCCTCGGCGAACGAGACGGTGTCGACCGCCCTGCTCCTGTCCACCGGCGTGGGGCCGCACGTGTCGTACTCCTCGACCGCGGGAGCCGTCCACCTCCTCACCGACGTGACGGGGTACTTCGGGCCGTGACGGCCGACACCCCCTGAGGAGGAGACGCTCGCCGCGACCGGGCTGCAGGAGGGCCCCGACCGCATGGTCGGGGCCCTCCTCGCGACTGCGCGACCCCGTTCCGGGGGCCGGCTCAGACCAGGTCGACCCGCAGTGGGGGCTCGGTGCGCTCGCGCACCTCGTCCTCCGTGACGCCGGGGGCGAGCTCGCGCAGTACGAGGCCGTCGGGGGTCACGTCGATGACGGCGAGGTCGGTGATGATGCGCTGCACGACGCCGCGGCCGGTGAAGGGCAGGCTGCACTCGTCGACGATCTTGTAGGAGCCGTCGCGGGCGGTGTGCTCCATGAGCACGATGACCCGCCGGGCGCCGTGCACGAGGTCCATGGCGCCCCCCATGCCCTTGACCATCTTGCCGGGGATCATCCAGTTGGCGATGTCGCCCGCCGCCGAGACCTGCATGGCTCCGAGGATCGCGGCGTCGACCTTGCCGCCGCGGATCATCCCGAAGCTCGTGGCCGAGTCGAAGAAGGACGCGCCCCGACGCAGGGTCACCGTCTCCTTGCCCGCGTTGATGAGGTCGGGGTCCTCGTCGCCGTC
This sequence comes from Terracoccus luteus, assembly GCF_003635045.1. Taxonomy (NCBI): domain Bacteria; kingdom Bacillati; phylum Actinomycetota; class Actinomycetes; order Micrococcales; family Intrasporangiaceae; genus Terracoccus; species Terracoccus luteus. The sequence continues at coordinate 782,295 of NZ_RBXT01000001.1, forward strand.
GTACGGGTACGCGCCGACGCCGAGGATGCCGTTCTCCGACTGCAGGACGATCTCGACGTCGTCGGGCACGTAGTTCGGCACGAGGGTCGGCAGGCCGATGCCGAGGTTGACGTACGAGCCGTCGGACAGCTCGGCGGCGGCGCGGGCCGCCATCTGCTCACGGGTCAGGGCCATCAGGCCTCCTCGGCGGTCGCGGGTCGGTCGGGTCGGTCGGACGCGTCGTCGGGCCGGGGCCGCACGGTGCGGCGCTCGACCCGCTTCTCGGCCGCCTGCTCGGGCGTGAGGGGCAGCACCCGCTGGACGAAGATGCCGGGCAGGTGCACCTCGTCGGGGTCGAGCTCGCCGGGCTCGACGAGCTGCTCGACCTCCGCGACGGTCACGCGGCCGGCCATGGCGCACAGCGGGTTGAAGTTGCGGGCCGACCGGTGGAAGACGAGGTTGCCGTGCCGGTCGCCCTTCACGGCGCGCACGAGGCCGAAGTCGGTGGTGATGGCCTCCTCGAGCACGAAGGTGCGGCGCTCGCCCATCCAGTCGAACTCCTGGGTCTGCTTCGGTGGCGAGGCCACGGTGACCGCGCCCGCGTCGTCGTAGCGCCACGGCAGGCCGCCCTCGGCGATCTGGGTGCCGACCCCGGTCATGGTGAAGAAGGCCGCGATGCCCGAGCCGCCGGCGCGCAGCCGCTCGGCCAGCGTGCCCTGCGGCGTCAGCTCGACCTCGAGCTCACCCGACAGGTACTGCCGCGCGAACTCCTTGTTCTCGCCGACGTACGAGCTGACCATGCGCCGGATCCGCCTGTCGCGCAACAGGATACCGAGCCCCCAGTCGTCGACGCCGCAGTTGTTCGACACCGCCTCGAGGTCGGTGGTGCCGGCGTCGTGGATGGCGGCGATGAGCACGCTGGGGATGCCGCAGAGACCGAACCCGCCCACCGACAGCGACATGCCGTCGGTGATGCCGGCCACGGCCTCGCGGGGCGAGGAGACGACCTTGTCCATGCCGCGACTCTAGCGACGGATGCCGGCCGGTCCCCACCGGGTCGACGGCCCGCCCGGGGCGCCTGCCAGCCGGGCGACACGGAGGGCGAGGTAAGTACACGCCTGTAGTTCGCGCGGACCCCTTGTGGCGGCTGGGACGGGGATGCATCAATGGTGCGGACGGGCCGAGACGGACACTTTGTCCGTTTGCCACCACGACGACGCCGCCGACGGGAGAGGACCGCCATGCACCTGCGACGCAGCCGCCTCGGCCCCGGGCCGGCGCGAACCCGGTCCCACCTCGCCGGGGCCGCCGGGACCACCGGCTTCCTCGCGGTCGCGGCGTGGGGCGGGGCGCCGGTCGCCCCCGTCCGGCCCGTCGCCGGTGACGTCCCCGTCTCGGCAGCCGTCCCCGTCTCAGCGGCCACGGTGGCCACGGTGGTCACCGACGCCCGCCACCCGGCATCCCCGCCGCGTCCTGACGCGCACGCGGCCGCCGCGTCGACCGTGTCGACGGCGACCGCCCTGACGCCGCACAAGGCGGTCGTGCTCGGCCCCGGTTCGCGCGGTGAGCCCGTGCGCGCCCTGCAGCGTGCCCTCGGCGGGGTCGCCGTCGACGGCGTCCTGGGCCCGGTGACACAGGCGAAGATCGTTGCGCTGCAACAGGTCTCGGGTCTGCCCGCCACCGGTGTCGTGACCGGTCCGACGTGGGACGTGCTCGAGCAGCGCGTCTACCCCTTCGTGTCCAGGCGCACGACGGTGCTGCGCCCCGGCGACAGCGGCCCGGTGGTCGCGCAGGTGCAGCGCCTGCTCGGCCTGGCCGCCACCGGGGTCTACGACGACGCCACCCGCGAGGCCGTGCGGCGGGCACAGGCGCGGGCAGGCCTCGCCGGAACGGGCGTCGTCGCGTCGCGCACGTGGTCGCTCTTCGACCGGCTGTCGGCCTGACGACGTCGCTGACCTACGTGCCGGACTCGGCGCCCGACTCGGTCAGGTCGACCGTCACCGCCTCGGACGTGAGGCGCGCCGGCAGGTCGACGGCGTCGTCGGCCCCGTGCACGAGCACGACCGAGCCGCCCGCGGCCCACGCCGACAGGATGCCGGTGAGCGCGGTCGCGAGGTCGGTGCGCAGGGCGACCCGAGGGGCGTCACCCCAGTCCGGCTCCGGCCGGACGACGTCGGCGTAGCGCGTGTCGGCACCGTCGACCGACAGGGCGAGGTCGGCCGGCTCCGGGTCGACGACGGGCACGAGGCGGTCGCCGTGCGTCGAGAGCTCTCGGGCCTCGTCGACGGCCTTCGGCGCCCGGGCCGCGTCGGGGTGCGAGCGGGCGAGCGCCGCCGACGTGACGAGCACGGCGTCACCGTCGTGCGCCGCCGCCGCGTCGACGTCGGTCGTGACGAGCACGTCGGCGCCGCGGGCCTCGGACCCGACGACGACGGTGGCCCCGATCTCCCACGTCGCCATGGCCCAGTACGCCGCACGCCAGTGGGCGGGCAGGTCGAGCCCGACGGTGGTGCCGGGGCCGGCGGCGAGGTCGTCCTGCAGGAGGTTGCCCGCCTTGGCCACCCAGTTGGCCACCACCTTGGCGCTGAGCTCGATGCGCTCGCCGCGGGTCGGCCCGGGTCCGTCGTCGTACCACGTGAGCCGGGGCCGGCCGGGGTCGTCGGCGAGCAGGTCGGCGAGGACGCGCGCCGGTAGGCGTGACGGCATCCGAGATCGTGTGTTCGCCTGCGCCGCAGACGAACCCGACGTCGGGGGAGTGGCGCCGGAGGATGGGGTGGGCGTCGGCATCAGCTGTTGCCGACCTCCTTCACGGTCGTGCCGGGCGGGGCCTTGTCGAGCGGCTGGTCGTCCTTGAGGGCGGTGAAGAGGGCCTTGGCCCGCTCGGTGTCCCACTTGACGGCCACGCCGTTGTTGGTCGGGTAGCTCATCGACGCGATCGGCACCGACAGCGACAGCCCGTTGTCGCCGCTGACCGCGCGCATGGCCTGCAGCACGCGGATGGCGTCCATGAGGCCGGTGCCCTCGCCGACGGTCAGGCCACCGGCGGCGGAGTCGGCGAAGCTCTTGTAGCGCCAGGGCAGCAGCACCGTCGCCGGCGTCGCCGCCTGCTTCATGAGGGCGCCGAGGAACTGGCGCTGGCGGGCGGCCCGGCCGATGTCGCCGAGCGGGTCCTCGTAGCGTGAACGCACGTAGCCGAGGGCGTCGGGCCCGCCCAGGGTCTGGCAGCCCTTCTTGAGGTCGATACCGGCCTTGGAGTCCTGCATGTCACGCGGCACGCAGAGGTCGACCCCGCCGACGGCGTCGACGATGGAGGCGAACCCGCCGAGGCCGATCTCGACGTAGCCGTCGATGTGGATGCCGGTGACGTTCTCGACCGTCTCGGTGAGCAGCTTGGCGCCGCCGAAGGAGTACGCCGCGTTGATCTTGTTCGACCGGCGCCCGGGGATCGGCACGTAGGAGTCGCGCGGCAGCGAGACCATGACCGGCTTGCCGCCGCTCTCGCTGACGTGCACGAGCATGATCGTGTCGGTGCGCTGCCCCTCGGCCGAGCCGGTCGTCAGCTCCTTCTTCTGCTCGCTCGTCAGCCCCTGCCGGCTGTCGGAGCCGACGAGGAGGTAGTTGTAGCCGGAGGTGTCGGTCGGGCGCGAGCCGTCGGGGATGTTGTCGACCCGGGCGACCGAGTTCCACGCCGCGACCGGAACGGCGACGAGGAAGACGAGCCACGCCACGAGCAGCAGGACCACCGACACGAGCACGAGGCGGCCTCGCCGTAGGCGCCGCTTCGGGCGGCCGTCACCGTCGCCGGGGCGGGCCTCGCCGTCGTCGCGACCCGGGCCTCCTGGGCCACCGGATGCCGGTCGGCCGGCTCGGGCGTCGCGCGCGGGCCGCCCGTCGTCGACCGAAGCTGCGCCCACGGCGGGCATCGTCCGGGTGGGGCGCACGTCCGTGCGGGTGCCGGCGCCGGTCGTGGCCCGGGGTCGGGTGTCGACCGTGTAGCCGTGGTCGCGCGCGGGGCTGCCGGGCCGCCGGGGAGAGGCCGCCGGGCGCTGTGACCGCTCGGCCCGCGGCGACCGCTCGGCCGGTTGGGGCCGGGAGGAGCGGGCGGGGGCCGACGACGCGACGTCGTCCCCGGCATCCGGGCGTGGGGTGCGCTCACGGGGGGCGGCGGCGGGGCGGGGGCTCGTGCCGCGGGGGCGGCGCAGGCCACGCCGGGTGTCGACGGTGTACGCGTCGTCGCGACGGCGCGCCTCGGGGTCGGGTTCAGTCGGCATCGGCAGCCTTCACGGTCGAGGTCGTCGGGGGTGTCGGTGGGGCCGGCGGCAGCGGCGGCGCGACCTGGCCGGGGCGCGGGACCTCGTCGAGGGCGATGCGTCGGGCCAGGCGGGTGTAGCGGTTGTTGAGGTCGCGGAAGCGGCGGAAGGTCGTGGCGACGAAGCCGAAGAACGCGACCACGAGACCGTAGAGGATGAGGTCCGCGCCGCGGCCGATGCCGACGAATCCGGCGATTTCGTTCCAGATCTGCGGATCGAGGATGGACCAGACGGCAAAAGCGGCGAGGGCGAGCAGACCCAGGCGGCGCAGCGCGATGGCCTTCTGGCCGTAGCTGATGAGCAGCCGCCACGCGACGGCGAGGACGCCCACGATGAGGATGAGCTGGATGCCGAGCTGCCTCATCGCCAGATCAGCTCCGCGAGGATGTTGACGGTGTTCCAGAGCGACTGGCCCTTGGCGCGCGAGTAGTCGGTGTAGAGGATGTGGACGGGCTCCTCGGCGTAGGCGACCCGGTGACCGCCGATGCGCATCGCCCCGATCTGCGCGACGATCTCGGAGGCGTGGGCCATGCGGTTCTGGGTGATCTGCAGCCGGGAGGCGACGTCGCGGTGCAGCACCCGCAGCCCGTTGTGGGCGTCGGTCAGGCGGGTGCCGGTCGTCGCGTTCGTGTACGTGACGGCGGCCCTCAGCACGAGCCGCTTGAGCAGGCTGGCGTCGGTGCGCCCGTCGAGGAAGCGGGAGCCGAAGACGACCTGGACGTCGCCGGCGCGGATGCGGCCGAGCATGACCTCCACGTCGTGCACCTGGTGCTGGCCGTCGGCGTCGAAGGTGACGACGTAGCGCATGCGCGGGTCGGAGAGGACGTAGTCGAAGCCGGTCTGCAGGGCGGCGCCCTGACCGAGGTTGACGGGGTGGCGCACGACGACGGCGCCGGCCGCCTCGGCGACCTCGGCCGACCCGTCCTTCGAGCCGTCGTCAATGCAGACGACGTTGGGGAAGGTCGCGCGCGAGCGACGGACGACGTCGCCGATGACCGCCGCCTCGTTGTACAACGGGACGACGAGCCAGACGTCCGCGTTATCCATGCCCAACAGGGTAAGGCGACATCCCGTGGGTCCCTGACAGGTTCGGGGACCTCCCGCGTGGCGTCCGCCCGGGCTCGTTACTCGTCGCCCGCGGCACCGAAGGGGTGGGCCTGCACGAAGGAGCGGGTCTCGGCGTACATCCGCTGGATGTAGTTCTCCAGCTCGGTCGTCTCGACGCGCCACTGCCCGCGGCCGCCGATCTTGATCGCCGGCAGCTCGCCCGAGCGCACGAGGGCGTAGGCCTGCGCGGCCGAGATGTTGAGCACCTCGGAGACCTCCGTGAGCTGGAGGAAGCGCTGGGGCACGGCAGGCTCCTTCTCGCGGGACGGGGATCAGGCGGGGACACAGCGGGACGTGACGGCCGACGCGTGACGACGATCAGACCCGACACGCGGACCCGGCGGAACCGGGTCATCCACGGTCGGAACGGGTCACGACGGGCAGCGACCGTGCGCCCATCCTAGGCAGTGCCGTCGGCCGGGCGTTGCACGTTCGTGCAGTTGTCCACAGGGAGGCCCTGAAGCGTGGTCGGGGGCGGGTCCGGTGGTGCATCATGACCGGCGACGACCACCCGCTGGCGCCGCTGGCGTCACCGGCGCCCGTGCCGGGGGTGGCAGGGGATGTCAGGGGTGCACGACATGAGCGAACTTCCGAGGCCGGCCGCCAAGCGGCTGCGCCGCCCGTCCTGGCGTGACAGCCGCCTGCTCGTCGGCGTCCTGCTCGTGCTGCTCGCGGCCACGCTCGGCGCGAGGGCCGTGGCCGCCGCCGACGACCGGGTGCCCGTCTGGGTGGCGGCGGGCGACCTCGTGGCCGGTGACGCCGTGGGCGTCGACGGCCTGCGGGCGGCCGACGTGCGGCTCGCCGACGACATGGACTCCTACCTCGCCGCGACGTCCGCGCCGCCGCCGGGCAGCGTCGTCCTGCGCGACGTGCGGGCCGGCGAGCTGCTACCGCGGTCGGCCGTCGGCACCAGCGCCGAGCTCGACGTGCAACGGGTCACCGTGAGTGCCGACACCGTGTCGACGACCGGTCTGGTGCGCGGCAGCCGGGTCGACCTCTACGTCACCCCGAAGACGCGGGTCGGGGCCGAGGAGCCGCCGGGCACCACCCGGGTGCTGCGGGCCGCCGGAGTGGCCGCCGTGGCCCCCGCCGGCGGTGGCTTCGGTGCGAACGCCACCACCTCCGTGCAGCTCTTCGTCCCGACGGCGTCGGTGCAGGACGTCGTCGAGGCGGTCGACGGGGGCGCCAAGCTCACCCTCGTGCCCGTCGCCGGCGCGTCCGGGTCATGACCGACGTCGTCACCGCGCTCGGCCACCGGCACGAGTCGTCGGTCGCGACCGTGCTCGAGCGGGCGCCCGGCGTGCGCATCGTGCGCCGGTGCGCCGACGTCGCCGAGCTCGTGTCGGTCACCGGCGCCGGGCTGGGGGACGCGGCGGTCGTGTCGTCCGACCTGCGCGGTCTCGACCTCGCCGTCGTCACGGGTCTCGTGCGGGGCGGCCTCGTCGTCGTCGGCCTGCACCCGCCCGACGACGAGGACGCCGAGCGCCGCCTGCACCAGCTGGGCGTCCCAACCGTGCTGCCCACCGACGCCGACGCCGTTCGCTTCGCCGCCGCGCTCGACCCCACCGCGCCCGCCGGTCCGCCCGACGGGCTCGAGGCCATCGGGCGCACCGCCGGTCTCGGCACCGCACCGCCCGATCGCCCGGTCACCGCCACCACGTCGGATGCCGGTGAGCCCGGGTGGCGCCCGCGTAGCCGTGAGGCCCCCCGAGAGTCCACGGCATCCGCCGACGAGGACGACGACGACCGGACCACCCGACACAGCCGTCCCGGTTCGCCGGAGCAGCCCTCCCACCACGACCCCGACGACCTCGGCGACCCCGATGACGACCTGTCGGGAGACGACGCCGGGCCCGGCCGACCCGGGCGCGCGGAGATCGTCGCGGTCTGGGGTCCGACCGGCAGCCCCGGGCGCACGACCGTCGCCACGACGCTGGCGTCCGAGCTCGCCGCCCGAGGCGTCGACACGCTGCTCGTCGACGCCGACACGTACGGCGGCTGCGTCGCGCAGGCGCTCGGGCTGCTCGACGAGGCGCCCGGGGTCGCGGCCGCGTGCCGGGCCGCCGACCAGGGGAGTCTCGACGTGCCCCTGCTCGCCCGGCTCGCCCCGACCGTCGGGCCGCGGCTGCGGGTGCTCACCGGTCTGCCGCGGGCCGAGCGGTGGCCCGAGGTCCGGGCGGCGGCGCTCGAGCGGGTGCTCGAGCTGAGCCGCTCCATCGCCTCGGTCGTCGTCGTCGACTGCGGGTTCTGCCTCGAGGACGACGAGGAGCTCAGCTACGACACCGCCGCGCCGCGACGCAACGAGGCCACCCTCACCAGCCTCGCCTCCGCCGACGCGGTCGTGGCCGTCGGCGGTGCCGACCCCGTGGCCCTGCAGCGGCTCGTCCGCGGGCTGCAGCAGCTGGGCACCGTGCCCTCCCCGACGCCGGTCGTCGTCGTCAACCGGGTGCGGGCCACCGCGGTGGGCTCGCACCCGCGGGCCCGCATCGCGGAGTCCCTCGAACGCTTCGCCGGCCTCGACTCGGTGCGGTTCGTGCCCGACGAGCCGGCCGTCGTCGACGGGGCGGTGCTCGCCGGTCGCTCGGTCGTCGAGCACGCGCCCGACTCCGCCGTCCGCACGGCGATGGCCGACCTCGCCGACGCCCTCGCCCCCTGGAGCCGCACCCGTTCCACCCGCCGCCGCCGACGCCTCGCCCTCACCCGCCGCCCCAGCACGTGACCGGGTCATGTCACACGGCATGTCGCAGCATCCGGGGTCATCACCCCACCCAGCGCGACCTGACCCGCGACATGACTTCCGCAGTTCGCGCAACGCCGCCTCCGAGTAGCTGACGCCGGAACGGGCAGGGAGCGAGCGATGGGCGCGTACCCAGCCGAAAGCCAGAGCGAGCTCGCAGTCACGGACGAGCGGGCGGGGCGGCAGGCGAGCGATTCAGATGGGGCGCCGCTCCAGCCGAAGGACGAGCGGGCGGGCGGGGCGGCAGGCGAGCGATTCAGGCGGGGCGCGCCGCCGCCCTTCTCCAGGTTGCACGAGAACGGCGCGCCCCGCCTGCTCCTGAGCGAGCCGGTCGTCCCGTCCATCCGCACCGGGGGCGAGCCGGTCGTCCCGTCCGTCCGCGCCCGAAGCGACTGAGCGACCCCGACAGAACCGTCCGCGGCACGTGAGTGAGACCGATCAGGGCCGGAAGAGGATCGTCAGCCCGGCGAACGTGTAGAAGAGCATCACGGCCATGACCGGCAGCTGGCCGACGACCGCCGCGCGCCGCGGCAGCACCGTCACGGCCCGCTCGTGCGCCGCCACGACGGCGAGCAGGTGTCCGAGCACGATGGCCACGGCCTGGATCGTCGCCACGAGCGTCGGCGCGATGAGGGCGTCGTTCGGCGTCAGGCCGGCCGTCCCGAGCAGGTTCGCGCCGGTCCCGAGCGGGTCGGTGAGGAGCACCCAGGCGTACTGGCCCTGGTAGACCCACAGCGACCAGTAGTGCGCCACGACGTAGCCGCCGGCGATGGGCAGCAGCGAGGGCGCGAGGTCGCTGACGAAGTGCACCGAGTCACGCAGCGACCGGCCCGACAGCCGCATCGAGAGGGCCGCCGCGAGCCAGATCGTCACGGCGACGGCCGCGAAGAAGAGCAGTAGCGTCATGGTCTTGAGCGGCACCGCGCCGATCGGTGAGGTCTGCACGAACGTCGCCCACGACACGTTCGCCGAGAAGCCGTCGTACGCCGTGCTGCCGAGCATGACCGACACCGTCGCGACGAGCCCGCGGGTGGCGCGCAGCTCGTCGACCCCGTGCAGCGGCGTGCGCAGCACCCAGCGGCCGTCGTCGCGCCGGCCGAGCGGCGAGAGGCGCCCGAGCAGCGCCGACCACGCCTCGAAGGGGTCGGCCTCGTCCCACCAGCGCCGTCCGAAGACGGCCGCGGCGGCGAGCGAGAGGGCGACGTAGCCGCCGACGAGCACCTGCAGGAACGGCAGGCTCGTGTTCTCGTCGGCGACGAGCTCGACCCACGTGAAGAGGCCGAGCCCGACGGCCGCCGGCCACAGCCCGCCGCGGTAGGTCAGCAGCGAGAGGTCGGGCGAGACCCGGGCGAGCCGCAGCAGCCCGGCGTGGGCGGCCCGCAGCGGGTTGAGCACCCGCCACACCGGCCCCAGGGCGAGCGAGAGGAAGGCGAGACCGACCCACAGCCACACGTAGACGACGTGCGGGACGGGGTTGCGGGCCGAGTCGGGGCCGGCGACGAGCGCCACGAGCGTCCAGACGGTGAGGATGCCGGCCAGCACCCGGGTGGCCACGCGCACCCCGCGCGAGTCGAGCAGGCGGGCGAGCGGGCGTGGCAGCAGCACGCCGTCGGCCCGGCTCAGCCGCGGCTCGCGCCACAGCACGCCGACGGCGACGAACGAGATGAGCAGGGCCGCGACGGCCGCGATGACGAGGGCCGTGAAAGGCAGGGGCAGGTCTGCGCGGTTGCCGACGCCGTGGGCGGGCACCAAAGAAGGGGCCGCGACCGGGACCAGCACGGGGGACAGCACGGGGGAAAGAACGGTGGGGCTCATCACGAGGATGCCGGGTGGCCCGGTGTCAGCGGACCGCGACGTTGAGCAGCAGCAGCGCCGGCTCGTGCGTCTCGACCTCGTACACGCCGGGCTCCGCCCCGGTCAGCCGCAGGGTGGTCGGCGCCCCGGCCTTCAGCTGCGCCTCGGCCTCGAACCCGTGGGCGTGCAGCTCGTCGTCGTGGTCGCTCGTCACGACGAGCTCGAGCGTCTCGCCGACCGCGAGGTCGACCTGCGCCGGCGCCGGGGTGACGGTCGTCCCGGTGATGCTCACCTCGAGCCGCCTCACCTGCCCGCTCACCGGCCCACTCACCGGCCCGCTGACCTGCCAGGTGCCGGACCCTCCGGTGGCGCCGGCGACGGAGGACGACGCCCCCGGCTGCGCGGCCCCGGGAGCGGGCTGACCGGCATCCGACGACGAGCACGCCGACAGCACGGTGAGCGCGGCGAGGGCGACGGGGACGAGGGCGGCTCGGGTCGGGCGGGGGTGGCGACGCATGGCCCCCAGCGTAGGTGGGGCTCTCTGGCAGAGTGGGGCCATGCCGGACCGCCTGACGTCGCTCGACGCCTCCTTCCTCTACCTCGAGGAGTCGACGACGTCGATGCACGTCGGGTCGGTCATGCTCTTCGACCCGCCGAAGCAGGGCTTCGACTACGACCGGCTGCTGCACATCGTCGAGCACCGCATCGGCGCCATCCCGCGGTTCCGGCAGAAGGTCGTCGACGTGCCCGGGCGCATCGCCAACCCCGTCTGGGTCGACGACGAGAACTTCGACATGAGCTACCACGTGCGTCGGGCGGGCCTGCCCCGGCCCGGCAGCGACGAGCAGCTGCAGGACTTCGTCGCGCGGGTGCAGCCGCGCAAGCTCGACCGCACCCGGCCGCTGTGGGAGGTCTACCTCGTCGAGGGCCTCGCCGAGGGTCGCTTCGCCATCGTCACCAAGACCCACCACGCCCTCATCGACGGCGTCAACGCCCTCGACATCGCCCACGTCATCGTCGACTCGGTCGAGGGTGACGACGACCTGCTGCCCGCCGCGCCGTGGGAGCCGGGCCGCTCGCCGTCGCCGGCCGAGCTCGTCACCGGCGCCCTCGTCGACGCCGTCCGGCGGCCCACGCAGGTCGTCGACCTCGTGCGCGGCGGCATCGACGACGTCGTCAACGTGGGCCTGCGCGCCGCCGAGTCGGCGGGTCACCTGCTCGGAGCCGTCGCCCGCACGGCGGCCCGGCCGGCCCCGGAGTCGCCGCTCAACGTCGAGATCGGCACAGCCCGCCGGTGGGTCATGGTGGCGACCGACCTCGACGACTACCGCGAGGTGCGCTCGCGCCTGGCCCGCGGCGCCTACGCCGAGGACGTCTCGATCAACGACGTCGTCCTCGCCACGATCGCCGGTGGGTTCCGCACCTGGCTGCTCGGGCGCGGCGAGGCCGTCAGCACCAAGAGCGTCGTGCGGGCGATGGTGCCGGTGAGCATCTACGGCGACGACCCCGCGGGCATGTACGCCAACCAGGTCATGGCCTGCGTCGTCAACCTGCCGGTGGGCGAGCCAGGCGCGTCGATGCGGCTGCACCAGATCGCCTTCTCGATGCGCCAGCAGATGGAGGGCGGGCAGGCCGTGGGGGCGACGTCGCTCGCCAACCTCGCCGGCTTCGCGCCGCCGACGCTGCACGCGCTCGGCGCCCGCCTCGGCTCGGCGATGTCGCGGCGGCTCTACAACGTCATGGTGACCAACGTCCCGGGCCCGCAGTCGCCGCTGTGGGCCGGTGACGCGCAGATGGTCTCGACCTTCCCGGTCACGCCGCTCGCGCGCGGTCAGGCCCTGTCGATCGGCGTCACCTCGTACAACGGCGGCGTGTACTTCGGCCTCAACGCCGACCGCGAGGCCATGCCCGACCTCGGCGACCTCGCCGGGGCGATCGTCGAGTCGCTCGACGAGCTCAAGAGCGGGAGGGAGTCCTGATGCCGGTCGTCCGCGTGTACCTGCCCGTGGGGCGGGCCGACCTCGACGAGCTGGCGAGCGGCGGCGCCGTCGTGGCGTCGTCGGCCCAGCCGCGCCCCGCCTTCGCGGTAACGCCGGCGCTGCAGGCGCAAGGCCCCGGGCTCGACGCCGAGGACCTCGAGTACGCCGCCTTCAGCGATGCCGTCGCCGCCGCGGGCGCGGCCCGCGCCGACGGGGGTGACCGGCGCATCGTCATCGCGGCGGATGCCGACCCCCGCTGGGTGTCGTCGGATGCCGTCGTGGCCGAGGACGGCGCGCTGTCCGCCGTCGCGATCGTCGAGGCCCTCCCGCTGTCGCGGCTCGCCTCGTTCCACGTCGACGAGGAGGCGGGCGAGCCCGACGACGGCGACGCCGACGACCTGCTCTGGTACGACGTCACCGAGCTCGACGAGGTGCGGGGGCTCGTGCGTTGACCCCGTCGGGCGGCGCCGTGGACCCTCCCGGGTCCGAGCAGGTGGCGCTGTACGACGACGACGGCCGGGTCGTCGGCTCGGCCGACCGGTCGCGCGTGCGCGCCGAGAACCTGCGCCACGGTGCGACGGCCGTCGTCGTCCGTGACCGCCTCGGCCGCGTCTACCTCCACCGGCGCACGACGACGAAGGACGTCTATCCCGGGCTGCTCGACCTCGCGGCCGGCGGGGTGCTCCAGGTCGGCGAGGACCCCGACGCCGGCGCCGTGCGCGAGGCGGAGGAGGAGCTCGGCGTGCACGGCGTCCCGCTCGTCCGGCTGGGCGAGGCCGACTACGCCGACGACGACACCTGCTACCGCGCCTTCCTCTACACCGCCGACTACGACGGGCCGATCGTCTGGCAGCCGGAGGAGGTCTCGTGGGGCACGTGGTCGACGGTCCAGGCGCTCGTCGAGCTGCTCGAGACCCGGCCCGGGGAGGTCGTGCCCGACTCGCGTGCGCTGTGGCTGGGCCGGCTTCGGGAGTGGGCCGCCGACCGTGCGCCGCTCCCGGGCGGGTGGGACGACCGGGCCGAGCTGGCCGAGCTGGCCGAGCTGGTCGAGGGCCGATGGGTCGACCGGACCCCGGCGCCGCACCGTGCGGACGCGCTGCTCGCCGAGTGCCGGCTGCTGCCGCTCATCGCGCCGTCGCTCCCGCTCGAGGTGCCCCAGCCCGCAGTCCTGACCGAGCAGCCCCTCGTCGTGCGTCACCCCGTCGTCGCGGGCGAGCCCTGCGACCCGGCGCGCCTGACGGCGGCGGACGGTGACCGGGTCGGGCGGTTCCTCCGCGCCCTGCACGACACTCCGCCGACCCAGGCCGAGGGAGCCGGCCTGCCCGGCCGCCGCGACGACGGGCCCGACCGGGCGCTGCGCCAGGCCGCCCTGCGCTCCACCGTGCTGCCCCTGCTGCCCGAGTCGCTGCACGACGTGGGGGAGCGGCTGCTCGCCGGCCTCTCGACACCCGGTGAGCAGCGCGTCTGCCACGCCGACCTGCTGCCCCCGCACGTGCTGGTGCGGGGCGGCGCGGTCACGGGAGTCGTCGACTTCGGCGACGCCCGCCTCACCGACCCGGCCCTCGACCTCGCCTGGGCCCGGTGGGGGACCCCGGAGCCCTTCGCCCGGGCGGCCGCCGAGGCGTACGGCGCCGACGACGAGCAGCTCGACCGGGCCGCCGGGTGGTGGGCCCTCGTCCCGTGGCACGAGGTCCACCGGGCGCGCAGTGGGCGGCGGTCCGCCCCCGGTCCGGGCATCGAGGACGGCCTCGGCGAGGCCGTGCGACGGCTGCGCGACTGGGCCGACCGGCATCCGTCGGTCTGAGGGCCCACGCGCGGCGTCCGGCCGCCGGCCGCCGCGTCCCACGTCGTGGGCGGGTGGTCTCGCCCGTCCGAGGGGTCTTGTTACGTTGCGGTAATGGACTTCACCGCCGACGAGTACGCCCGCCGCGACGCCGACCGGATGGCCGAGGTCCTCGTCGGGCCGCCCGTGACGTGGGTCTTCCTCGGCGACAGCATCACGCAGGGCGTCGTGCACACGCACGGCGCCCGCGGCTACGTCGAGCACTTCGCCGAGCGGGTGCGCGGCGAGCTCGGGCGGCGCTCCGACGCCGTCGTCAACTCCGGCGTGTCCGGCGCCTCTGCCGGCGACCTGCTGCCCGAGTTCCACTGGCGTGCAGGCCGTTTCGCGCCCGACGTCGTGTTCGTCATGTTCGGCACCAACGACGTCGTCGAGGGCCCGGACGGGTTGCGGGCCTTCCGCTTCCGCCTCGACCAGATCGTGCAGCGCACCCGTGACCTCGGCTCGACCGTCGTGCTGCAGACCCCGCCCCTGCTCGTCGCCGACGGCGGCGACCGCACCCCCGAGCGCCTCGAGGAGTACGTCGGCGAGGTGCGCTCCCTCGCCAACGACCTGGGCGTCGGCCTCGTCGACCACGCGGCCCGCTGGGCGCGGGCCGGCGACGGCGCGGCCCCGGCCGAGTGGCTCGACGACCCGTTCCACCCCAACGCCCTCGGCCACCACGAGCTGGCCCTCGAGCTCTTCCGCCACCTCGGCGTCGACGACCCCGCCAGCGCGGTGTGCGCGCTGCGCCCGGGGGAGCGGGTCGGCGCCGGGGCCTGAACCCGGGTCGGGTCAGGGTCCGGTCAGGGTCGACCTTGATCGCGCCGGGCCGCGGCGACCGCGACACTGGGACCATGACGCACCCCATCCCGAACCCCTACGGTCACGAGCTCTCGGCGCCCAGCGGCGAGGAGCGCACGTGGGCCGTCCTCGGCCACCTGGCCGCGATCATCGCCGCCGTCGTCTCGGTGGGCTGGCTCAGCTTCGTCGGACCGCTGCTCATCTGGGCCCTCTACAAGGACCGCAGCGCCTTCGTCCGCCGGGCCGCCGCCGGCGCCTTCAACTTCAACCTCGCGATCTGGGCGATGATCATCGTCGGCTGGATCCTCTTCATCACGGTCATCGGCATCCCCGTCGCGGTCCTGCTGTGGATCGTGGCCGGCATCGCCGGGCTCTTCTTCCACATCCGCGCGGCCGTCAAGGCCAACCGCGGCGAGTCGTACAGCTACCCCTGGCAGATCCGCGTCCTCAGCTGACCCCCGCTCCCACGCACCGGGTGCGGTGACCGAGGCCCCGTCGCCCGTCCGGGCGGTGGGGCCTCGCTGCCGCCCCCGACCGGTCGGCGCACCGCCCCGGACGTGGAACGATGGGGCGGTCGCCCGCGGCCGGACACCCCGGGACCGCGCCCTCCACCTGCCCCGCCGGGCAGCGTCGGCGGGGCCGTCGGGCGGCCGTGACACGCACGAGCGAGACCCGCGAGACACAGGAGATGCGATGGATGCAGTGACCCACGTCCCCGAGCCGGCCAACGAGCCGGTGCTCGACTACGCCCCGGGCTCGCCCGAGCGGGCGCGGCTCGAGTCGGCCCTGGCCGAGATCGGCTCGAGCGGACCGGTCGAGCTGCCCCACGTCATCGACGGCGAGCGGGTGGCCGGCACCGGGCGCCGCATCGCCGTCCGCCAGCCGCACGCCCACCGCAAGGTCCTCGGTCACCTGCGCAACGCGAGCGTCAAGGAGGCCCGGTCGGCGGTCGAGGCCGCGAAGAACGCGGCGCCGATGTGGCGCGAGCTGTCGTTCGACGACCGGGCGGCCGTGCTGCTCAAGGCCGCCGACCTGCTCGCCGGCCCGTGGCGTGCCCGCATCAACGCGGCGACGATGCTCGGCCAGAGCAAGACCGCCTACCAGGCCGAGATCGACAGCGCGTGCGAGCTCATCGACTTCTGGCGCCTCAACGTCCACTTCGCCCGCGGCATCCTCGAGCAGCAGCCGCCGCTCAACTCGCGTGGCGTCTGGAACCGCTCCGACTACCGCTCGCTCGAGGGCTTCGTCTACGCGATCACGCCCTTCAACTTCACCGCCATCGCCGGCAACCTGCCGACCGCCCCCGCCCTCATGGGCAACACGGTCGTGTGGAAGCCGTCGCCGACCCAGCAGTTCGCCGCGTCGCTGACGATGCAGCTGCTCGAGGAGGCCGGCATGCCGCCCGGCGTCATCAACATGGTGACGGGCGACGGGCTCAACGTCAGCAAGGTCGCGCTCGCCGACGAGGACCTCGCCGGCATCCACTTCACCGGCTCGACGCCCACCTTCCAGCACCTGTGGCAGGAGGTCGGCAGCAACCTCCAGCGCTACCGCACCTACCCGCGGCTCGTCGGCGAGACCGGCGGCAAGGACTTCATCGTCGCCCACCCGACGGCCGACCCCGACGTGCTGCGCACGGCGATGATCCGCGGCGCCTTCGAGTTCCAGGGCCAGAAGTGCTCGGCCGCCTCGCGCGCCTACGTCCCCGCGTCGCTGTGGAAGCGCATCAAGGGCGACCTCGTCGAGATCACGAACGGCCTCACGCAGGGCGACGTCACCGACCTGTCGAACTTCATGGGCGCCGTCATCGACGACCGCGCCTTCGCCAAGCACAAGGACGCCATCGACCGCGCCTACGCGACGCGCGGCATCGACGTCGTCGCCGGCGGCACGTACGACGACTCCGTCGGCTACTTCGTGCGCCCGACGGTGCTCGAGATCAAGGACGCCGCCGACGAGTCGTTCCGCACCGAGTACTTCGGCCCCATCCTGTCGGTGCACGTCTACCCCGACGCGCAGTACGACCGGGTCGTCGACCAGATGGAGCGCTTCGCGCCCTACGGCCTCACCGGGTCGATCATCGCCCAGGACCGCCGGGTCATCGCCGACGCCACGAAGCGCCTGCGTTTCGCCGCCGGCAACTTCTACGTCAACGACAAGCCGACCGGCGCCGTCGTCGGCCAGCAGCCCTTCGGCGGTGGCCGCGCGTCGGGCACCAACGACAAGGCCGGCGCCGCGCAGAACCTGCTGCGCTGGACCAGCGTGCGCTCCATCAAGGAGACCTTCGTGCCGCCCAAGGACCACGCCTACCCGCACATGGGCTGAGCGCCCACGCGCCCGACACGACGGCCGGCATCCTCGAGCAGAGGATGCCGGCCGTCGGCGTCACGGGGGAGGGCTCGCCCAGTGAGTCTCGGTGAGGTCAGTGACCCTCGGCGAGCCAGGCCCGGCCGGTGCGCTGCTCGCTACGGATGCCGGCGATGACCGCGGGCGCGGCGGCCTTCTCGATGCGCCCGCCGAGCAGCGGGATGGAGGCCTTGAGGTCGCCGTCGAACGAGACGGTGCTGCCACCACCGGTGGCCGAGAGAGCGACGTCGGCGCGCATCGCGACCGGCGCCCCCTTGACCTCGACGAGCAGGGTGCCGCGGCGACCGCCGTCGGCCTGCGCGGCGCCCCAGTCGTAGGTCTCGGTGATGCTGAGGGTCTGGCCCACGATCGACGTGGCGAAGTCGGGCAGGCGGTCGGTGGGCAGGTCGCGGTGGGTGACGACCCGGGCGCCGTCACCGGTCGGCGTCACCGCGACGTCGTGGCGCAGCGCGCCGGCGTCGACGCACTTCCGGTTCTGGAACTCCTCGTCGGTGAGCATGGTGAAGACGTCGGAGGGGGCGGCGGGGTAGGCGATCGACTCGCTGATCTTCATGGCGCCACGCTATCGGCCGCGCGCGAGCACCGAGAGTCGCGCGAGGGTGTCGCGCGACCGGGCCAGCTCGCGGGCGAGCGACGCGGCGTCCTTGGCGCGCGCGGAGGTGACGCGGTTGAGCAGCTCCTGCAGGTGCTCGCGCTCGTGCAGCCGTCGCAGCGCCTCGACCCGGCTGGGGCCCGGCGCCTCGACCACGCGTGTGCCGTCGACGACGAGGTCGGCGGCGCGCAGCCGTTCGTCGAGCGTCCTGACCCGGTGGGCCGCCTCGACCCCGTCGGTCGTCCACGCCTGCAGTAGCGCGCCCACGCGGTCGAGCTCGTCAGCGAGCGTCGTGGCGGGCGACGTCCCCGACGTCCCCGACGTGCCGCCCACGTCGGCGGCCAGGTCAGCGGCCAGGTCGGCGAGGTCGAGGGCCTGACGTCGCAGGGTTCCGCCGAGCGCGCTCGTCGACGCCGGGTCGCCCTCCCGGCCCGTCACCACGACGTCTCCCGCCGCCGCGACGGGGGCGGTGGAGGTTCGTCGTCGTCGGGGCGACGAGGACCCTCCACGGGTGGTGGTGTGGCCTCGAGCAGCCGGTCCTCGTAGAGCCGGCCGAGGGCGTGCAGGGTGTCGGCCGCCTGCTCGACCCACAGGTCGAGCTCGTGCTGCACGGCCTCCTCGCCGACGTCGGGGGTGTGCGCGAGCAGCTCGTCGCCCATGGCGAGCGCCTGCGACCGGGCCCGCGCGAGAGCGCGCAGGTGTCGGCGACCCGGGCCACCGGCATCCGCCACCCCGTCACGTCCGTCACCCCTGACGGACGGTCGGCCCGCGACGCGTCGGTCGGCGCGGTCGGCGGGCATGCGGCCACTCTAGGAGGTGCGCGCGCGGCGTCCCCGGAGTTCTCCACGGGTCCGCGCGGGTAGTGAGGAGCGGGACGCGCCGGGTCCCGACCCCACCCCGGACGCGGACGGCCACGCAGTAGGCTCACATCGTGAGATGCACGGCACAGGGACGTGTCGCGCTGGGGTCGCCACGGTGAGGAAGTCGTAACGCATGTCCGCGTCACTCGAAGAGTCTCGGAACGACGTGATGGAGGCGGCCGCGGCGCTCGTCTCCTCCGACGAGCCATCGCGACGGGGGCGCTCGCGCGACCGGCACGAGAAGGAGACCCGGTCGCTGCTGCAGGCGTACTACCGCCTCGTCGCGACCGAGGACCTCATCGTCCGTGAGCCCGACGAGCTGGCCGCGATCGTGGCCGGGCACCGGGCCTTCGCGCAGGACCGCCCCGTCGGGACGACGAGCGTGCGCGCCCTCAACCCCGACCGTGAGGTCGACGGCTGGGAGTCGAGCCACACTGTCGTGCAGGTCGTCACCGACGACATGCCCTTCCTCGTCGACTCCGTCGTCTCCGCCCTCGGTGGGTTCGACAGCGGCGTCCACCTGCTCATCCACCCGCAGGTCACGGTGGCCCGGTCGGTGACCGGTGACCTCGACCGCGTCCTCGTCGACGGTGAGACGACGGTCGACAGCACCTCCGTCGGCCTCGTGCGCGAGTCGTGGATGTACCTCGAGATCGACCGGCTGCCCGAGGCGTCGCTGCCCGACGTCGAGTCGCGGCTGCGTTCGGTGCTCGACGACGTGCGGGCCGCGGTCGAGGACTGGCCCAAGATGCGCGCGCACGCCCTCACCGTGGCGAGCGAGCTGAAGTCGGTCGCGCCCCCCGGGACCGACCCGCACCAGGCCCGTGAGGCCAGCCGCTTCCTCGAGTGGCTGGCCCACAACAACTTCACCTTCCTGGGCTACCGCGAGTACACCCTGAGCCACGACGGTGACCACGACGTCTCCCGCCAGGTGCCGGGCACCGGCCTCGGCCTGCTGCGCTTCGACCGGCCCGAGTCGACCGAGGGGCTCGTGCTCACACCGGCGGCGTCACGGGCGGCGCGAGACTCGACCATCCTCATCATCACCAAGGCGAACTCCCGGGCCACCGTGCACCGCAACGTCTACCTCGACTACATCGCGGTCAAGCGGTTCGACGCCCGCGGCGAGTGCGTCGGCGAGCAGCGCTTCCTCGGCCTCTACGCGAGCGCCGCCTACAACGACACGATCCACGACATCCCGCTGCTCGACGTGCGCGCCCAGCAGGTGCTGCGCGAGACGGGCCTCGCCCCCGAGAGCCACTCGGGCAAGGACATCCTGCAGATCCTCGAGACCTACCCGCGCGACGAGCTGCTGCAGACCTCGCCGAAGCAGCTGGCCCAGATCGCGACGGCCGTGCTGCACCTGCAGGAGCGGCGCAAGACCCGCCTCTTCCTGCGCCGCGACGAGTTCGGCCGCTTCATGAGCTGCCTCGTCTACCTGCCCCGCGACCGCTACAACACGACGGTGCGACTGCGCATCGAGGCCATCCTGCTCGACGCCTTCGGCGGCGCCTCGATCGACAACACCGCCCGCGTCAGCGAGTCGACCCTCGCGCGCCTGCACTTCGTCGTGCGGATGCCGTCCGGTGTCGAGATCCCGGACGTCGACGAGGCCGCCCTGCAGCAGCGCGTCGTCGAGGCGACCCGCACGTGGGACGAGGACCTCTCCGAGGCGCTCACCGAGTCCCGGGGAGCGGAGGGCGCCGCCCGGGCCATGGCCACCTGGGCCAAGGCCCTGCCCGAGGCGTACAAGGAGGACTTCGACGTCACGACCGCCGTCGCGGACCTCGACCGCATCGACGCGCTCGCCGACCAGCAGGGGCGACCCGACGCGACCGCCCTGCACCTCTACCTCGACCCGGCCAGCGACGACGAGCGCGAGCGTCGGTTCAAGCTCTACCGCCGGGCCGAGCTGTCCCTGACGCAGGTGCTGCCCCTCTTCACCCACCTCGGCGTCGAGGTGTCTGACGAGCGCCCCTACGTCGTGCCGGAGGGCGATGGCTCGCTGCACGTCTACGACTTCGGGCTGCGCGCGGCATCCACCGACGTGTGGGGCGGCGACGCTGCCGACACCGCCGACACGACGACCCGGTTCGAGGAGGCCTTCTCGGCGGTGTGGGACGGCCGCGCCGAGAGCGACGGCTTCAACGCCCTCGTGCTCGGCGCCGGCCTGACCTGGCGCCAGGTCGTCATCCTGCGCACCGTGGCCAAGTACCTGCGCCAGACCCGCTCGACCTTCTCGCAGGAGTACGTCGAGTCGGCCCTCGTCACGCACAGCCACATCGCGCGCAGCCTCGTCGAGCTGTTCGAGGCGCGCTTCGACCCTGACGCCTTCCCCGACACCCACGCGGGACTGGAGAAGCGGGCGGCGAGGCAGCGCACCATCGTCGCCGCGGTCAAGGAGGCGCTCGACGACGTCGCCAGCCTCGACCACGACCGCATCGTGCGGGCCCTGCTCGGGGTCGTGCAGGCCAGCCTGCGCACGAACTTCTACCAGCCGGACGCCGACGGGGCCGACAAGACCTACGTCTCGCTCAAGCTCAACCCGCGCAAGATCCCCGACCTGCCGGCGCCGCGCCCGATGTTCGAGATCTGGGTCTACAGCCCCCGGGTCGAGGGCGTGCACCTGCGCTTCGGCAAGGTCGCCCGCGGCGGCCTGCGCTGGAGCGACCGGCGCGAGGACTTCCGCACCGAGGTGCTCGGTCTCGTCAAGGCGCAGATGGTCAAGAACGCCGTCATCGTGCCGACCGGCAGCAAGGGCGGCTTCTACGCCAAGCAGCTGCCCGACCCCGCCGTCGACCGCCAGGCCTGGATGGACGAGGGCATCGCGAGCTACCGCATGTTCATCTCGGGGCTGCTCGACATCACCGACAACCTCGTGCAGAGCGAGGCCGTCCCGCCGCAGCGCGTCGTGCGCCACGACGAGGACGACACCTACCTTGTCGTCGCGGCCGACAAGGGCACGGCGAAGTTCAGCGACATCGCCAACGGCATCTCGGCCGACTACGGGTTCTGGCTCGACGACGCCTTCGCCTCGGGCGGCTCGGCCGGCTACGACCACAAGGGCATGGGCATCACCGCCCGCGGGGCGTGGGAGTCGGTGAAGCGCCACTTCCGCGAGCTCGGCGTCGACACCCAGACGCAGGAGTTCTCGGTCGTCGGCGTCGGCGACATGAGCGGGGACGTCTTCGGCAACGGGATGCTGCTGAGCGAGCACATCCTGCTCCGCGCGGCCTTCGACCACCGGCACATCTTCATCGACCCGACGCCCGACGCCGCGACCTCGTACGCCGAGCGCAGGCGGATGTTCGACCTGCCGGGCTCGTCGTGGGCCGACTACGACACGTCGCTCATCTCTCGGGGCGGGGCCGTCATCGACCGCGCCGCGAAGTCGGTGGCGATCACGCCGGAGATGGTCGCCGCCCTGGGCCTGCGGTCCGGGACGAAGAGCATGACGCCGGCCGAGCTCATGCGCGCCATCCTGCTCGCGCCCGTCGACCTGCTGTGGAACGGCGGCATCGGCACCTACGTGAAGGCGACGGGGGAGACGAACACCGAGATCGGTGACCGGGCCAACGACGCCATCCGCGTCAACGGCGGCGAGCTGCGCTGCAAGGTCATCGGCGAGGGCGGCAACCTCGGCATGAGCCAGCTCGGTCGCATCGAGGCGGCCATGGCCGGCGTTCGGGTCAACACCGACGCCATCGACAACAGCGCCGGCGTCGACACCTCCGACCACGAGGTCAACATCAAGATCCTGCTCACCGAGCTGACCCGCACGGGCGAGCTGACGACGAAGCGGCGCAACACGCTGCTCGCGTCGATGACCGACGACGTGGCGGAGGCGGTGCTGCGCGACAACTACGAGCAGAACGTGCTGCTCGGCAACGCGCGCGCCCAGCAGCACCCGATGCTGCCGGTGCACGAGCGGCTCATCCACTTCCTCGAGGAGCACGGCGACCTCGACCGGGCGCTCGAGTTCCTGCCCTCGGACGCCGAGATCGCCCGGCGCCAGAAGGACGGCCTGGGCCTCGTCGCTCCGGAGTTCTCGGTGCTCGTCGCCTACAGCAAGCTCTACCTCAAGAACCAGCTCATCGGCACGACCCTGCCCGACGACCCGTGGTTCGACGCGACGCTCGCCGACTACTTCCCCAAGGCGCTGCGCGGCCGGTACGCCGAGCAGATCGCCGCCCACCCACTGCGCCGCGAGATCGTCACGAACGCGGTCGCCAACTCGATGGTCAACCGCGGCGGCATCACCTTCGCCTACCGGTGCGTCGAGGAGACGGGGGCCTCGCCCGAGCAGGTCGCCCGGGCCTACGTCGTGTGCCGCGAGGTGTTCGACCTCGCCGGCTTCGTGCGCCAGGTCGAGGCCACCGACAACGTCGTCAGCACGTCGGCGCAGACCCTGCTCTACCTCGAGTTCCGGCGCCTCATCGACCGCGCCGTGCGCTGGTTCCTCACCTCGCGCCCGGCCGTGCTCGACATCGCCGGCGAGGTGGCCCGCTTCCGCCCCGGCATCGAGTCGTACTCGGGGCGCATGGCCGAGGTGCTCCAGGGCAGCGAGCGCTCGCGCCTGCAGCGCCGGGCCCGTGAGCTGACCGGCAAGGGCGTGCCCGAGGACCTCGCGACGTCGGCCGCCTCGCTGCTCGACGCCTACTCGGTGCTCGACTGCATCGAGATCGCCGAGGAGACGGGGGAGTCGCTCGACGACGTCGTCGCGGTCTACTTCCGCACCTCCGAGACGTTCTCGATCGACGCCATGCTGACGCGGGTCACCGCGCTGCCCCGCGACGACCGCTGGGACGCCCTCGCCCGTGGCGCCCTGCGCGACGACCTCTACGCCGTGCTCGAGGCCTTGACCCGGTCGGTGCTCGAGGTGAGCGACCGCTCGCAGGACGCCGCCGCCCGACTCGACCGGTGGTCCGAGGCCAACGCGGACGCCCTGAGCCGCGCCCGCGCGGCCCTCGGCGGCATCGAGCGGATGAGCCACGCCGGCATCGCGGCCCTCTCGGTCGCCCTGCGCACCCTGCGCACGGTCACCCGGCCCGCGTCGTCGAACGCGCCGACCCCGGTGGACGCCGCCGAGGTGGCCCACCCGGGCGAGGCGTCGTCGTCGGCGTCCGCCCGGTCGAAGAGGGCCAAGGCCACCAGCGCGGGACGGCGCTCCGGTGCGGGCGCCGGCTCACCGGCATCCACGTCGAAGGCCCGCACGACGAAGTCCGCGTCGACGGCCCCCGCGACCACGTCCACGACGGCCAAGACGTCCACGACGGCCACGACGGCGAAGACGGGGTCGGCGAAGGCGAGGACGTCGTCCGCCACCACGACGCCGGCCGGCACCACGGGACGGGCGTCGAAGAAGGCGGCGGCCAAGGCGACGGAGAAGACCCCGGCGAAGGAGTGACCCACCCGCGGCCCCGTTAGGCTCGGGACGTGGCGACCCTGAGCGAGCTGTTGCGGGCCCGGACCGACGTGGCGGCCCCCGACGTCGAGTGGCTGCAGCTGCTCGTCGGCGACTGGCAGCTCGTCGCCGACCTCTCCTTCGCCGACCTCGTCCTCTGGGTCCACTCGGTCGAGGCCGACTGGGAGGCGGTGGCGCACGTGCGTCCGACGACCGGCCAGCTCGTCTTCGTCGAGGACCAGGTCGGGCGCACCGCCGAGCCCGGGCGCACCCACGACCTGCTCGACGAGGCCGCCGCCGAGCAGCGCATCCTGCGCGTGCGGCAGGTGCAGGTCGTCCAGGAGCACGCTCCCGAGCAGTCGGTGCGCGAGGAGTACATCCCGGTCGTGCGCGAGGGCCGGGTCGTGGCCGTCATGACCCGGCACACCAACCTCTGGACCACCCGCACCCCGAGCCGCCTCGAGCTGACCTACCTCGCCACCGCCGACGCCCTCTGCCGCATGGTGACCGGCGGTGAGTTCCCCAACTCGAGCGCGCCGACCGGGCTGCGTCGCGGCGCCCCCCGGGTGGGCGACGGCGTCATCCGGCTCGACGTCGACGGCGTCGTCACCTACGCCAGCCCCAACGCCGTCTCGGCGCTGCACCGCCTCGGGCACCTCGGCGAGGTCGTCGGGGCGAGCCTGGCGCAGATCGTCACCGACAACGTGCGCGAGCTCGACCCCGTCGACGAGGGGCTCGCGCTCGTCGTCACCGGCCGCCAGCCGTGGCGCACCGAGGTCGTCGCCGGCGGCACGACGGTCTCGATGCGGGCCATCCCGCTCACCGAGGCGGGCCAGCGCTTCGGTGCCATCGTGCTCATGCGCGACGTCGGCGAGCTGCGACGGCGCGAGCGCGAGCTCATGACAAAGGACGCGACGATCCGCGAGATCCACCACCGGGTCAAGAACAACCTCCAGTCGGTGGCGGCGCTGCTGCGGCTGCAGGCCCGTCGGCTCCCCGTCGGGGAGGCCCGCGCCGCTCTCGCCGAGGCCGAGCGCCGCGTCGGCACCATCGCCATGGTGCACGAGCAGCTGAGCGCGGGCTTCGACGAGACGGTCGACTTCGACGCCATCGCCCAGCGGGGCCTCGGTGCGGTCGTCGAGGTGTCGGCCAACGGCGTGCCCGTGCGCACCGTCACCGAGGGCAGCTTCGGGCGGCTGCGGGCCGAGGACGCGACGTCCCTGTCGATGGTGCTGAGCGAGCTGGTGCAGAACTCCATCGAGCACGGCCTCGCCGACCGTGGCGGCGCCGTGCGCATCACCGTGGCGCGCCACCCCGACGAGCGGGGCACGGAGGTCGTCGACGTCAGCGTCGAGGACGACGGCCGGGGGATCGACCCCGACCACCGCCCCGGGTCGGGTCTCGGCACGCAGATCGTCGCCTCGCTCGTCGCCGACCTCGGCGGTCGCATCACGTGGGAGGACGTCGAGCCGCACGGCACCCGCGCCCGCTTCACGGCCAAGCTGCGCCCGATGGCCTGACCACCCGGCATCCGCCGCCTTCGCCCGCTCGACCGGGGCGGCGGCACGGAGGCCGGTCGTGACCCGGGCACACGAAAGCCCGGCGACCTCGAGGGTCACCGGGCCTGTCGGCAGCCGCCCCGACCGGGTCGGGGGTCGGCTCAGCCCGCGCGGCGTGCTCGCGCGTTCCGTCGCTTGAGGGCGCGACGCTCGTCCTCGGACAGTCCGCCCCACACTCCGGCGTCCTGGCCGCTCTCGAGGGCCCACTTGAGGCAGGTGTCGATCACCGGGCAGGTGCGGCACACGGCCTTTGCTTCTTCGATCTGGAGGATGGCCGGCCCCGTGTTCCCGATCGGGAAGAACAGCTCGGGGTCGACGTCCAGGCAGGCAGCGCGGTCGCGCCAATCCATGTGGGATCGTGCTCCTTCATCTCATCGTGCGCACGGATGCCGTCGGCAGGTGCGTTCTCTCGGGCGCCAGCGTCGTTGTCGGAGCCTTGCAGTCGTGCTGGTGGAACGGTCGTGCAGCCGGATGGTCGGGCCGGGTCGGTCGGGTCGCGCGACGAGCACGTCCTGATCGGATGGTGGACCACCCACGCCGAACGTCCGGGACGCAGGAGAATGTTCCTGAGGCCGGATGCCGTCGGGGTGACCGACCGCGGGTGGCGCGCCGGTCACTGCCGGGCGCAGTCCACACCAAGGACCAACTCTATCGGCTGGGCCCGGTCAACTCCACCTTTTGCGGACCCGATCCCGAGACGTGCGTCACCTGTGGCTACGCTCGCGCCGTGAGTGACCTGCCCGACCGCGAGCCCGACCGCAGCGTCCCCCTGCCCGGTGAGCGGCCGCCGGCGGTGACCGTGTGCGCCGTCGTCACCGGCGTCGAGGCGCTCGTGCTCCTCGGGTTCGTCGTCTTCTACGTCGTCGAGATCGTCTCGGGGGCGAGCGACAACCTCGTCACGGCGGCGACGTCGGGCGGCCTCATCCTCGTCTTCGCCGTCTTCTTCGCGGCGATGTCCCGCGCCTGGTGGCGCGGGCACGACTGGCCGCGCACCCCGACGCTGCTCGTCAACGCCCTGTTGTTGCCCGTCGCGTGGTCGCTGCTGCAGTCGGACCGCGGGCCCGTGGCGGTCGCCACCGGGGCCCTCGCCGTCGTCGGCATCGTGGCCGCCCTCGGCACGGCGCCGCGCCGCCCCGTGACCTCGGCCGACCCCGACGCGGGGTCCCGACCGGAGTGACCGCACAGGGTCGAGCGTGCCGGAGCGCCCGTGCCGGAGCGACCGCGCGGGAGTGACGGGGAGGGCGCGCCGGCGGACGGCCCACGGGCTCAGCCCAGCTGCAGCCAGTCATTCCAGCCGTTGTGGAGCACGAGCCACGCGATGAGGCCGTAGCCCGCCTGGCCGGGGTGCACCCGGTCGGGGCTGGCGGCGAGGTCGGCCATCCACTGGTCGTGGCCGACGAGCGGTCGGTAGCAGTCGACGTAGGTCACGCCGCGGCGCGCGCAGACGTCGGCCTGCGCCTCCGCGAGCGCCTCGACGCGGCGGTTCTGCTCGGGGTCGAGCGTCGGGGCGAGGCCGACGACGAAGACGCCGATACCGGCGTTGGTCGCCTCGTCGACGACGTTGGCGAGGTTGAGCCGCGAGCGCGCCATCGTCATGCCCGAGGTGATGTCGCCCGCGCCGACGGACAGCACGAGACGGCGCTCGGCCCGGCCCTTCCACCGCGGGTGGCACTCGGCGCCCCAGCGGGCGACGACGTCGCCGGAGGTGTCGCCGCGCACGCCGAGGTTGTAGGCGGTGAGGTCGAGGTCCGGGTGCTGGGTGCGGGCGACGACCCGGCCGACCCAGCCGAGGCCCTTCGGGTCGCCGTAGCCGGCGACGAGCGAGGCGCCGACGAAGGCCATGCCGACGTCGCGCACGCCCTCGGTGACGAGGCTCTCGGGGCTCGGCGCGAACGTCGGCACCGGGGCGGTGGCGTCGGAGCCGAAGGTGGGACCCGCCGGCGAGGTGGCGTGGGCACCCGTGGGCGACCCGGTATCCGGGTGCGGCCTGCGTCCACCGGTCACGGGGGTCGTGTCGTTCGTGAACTGCGTGTGCGCGGTGGGGTAGGCCGGGCCGACGCCGAACTCGTGCGTGACGCCGTCGTCTCCGGCTCTCGTGTCGCTCATCGTCGGTGGGTCCTCGTCATCGGTGGTCGCAGCGGGTCGGCGGGGGTCGCGGGCCGCCTCACTCGTCGGTGTCCTCGGTGTCGTCGGCGTCATCGTCGTCGTCGAGCCGGGCCAGCCACGTGGCCAGCCGCTCGACGGGGACCTCGAACTCGGGGTTGAGGTCGACGAAGGTGCGCAACTGCTCGGCGAGCCAGTCGAGGGTGACCTCGTCGTCGCCGCGGCGCGACGCGAGCTCTTCGATGCCCCGGTCGGTGAAGTACACGTGGGGAGGTTATCGCGTGCGTCCCGGCGGCCACGCGAGGCACGACCGCCGGGACGCCCGAGGGGTGGGGAGCAACGTACTCGCGCCCCTTCCCACCCCTCCGGCGACCGACCGTGCGGCGCCGTGCAGACCCGTCGTGCAGACCCGTCGTGCGGATCGCCGGCCGGATCGGCCTCAGCGGCCGAAGGCGGCGTCCATGAGCTCGGCCTGCTCGGCGGCGTGCTTCTTCGACGACCCGGTCGCCGGCGAGGCCGACGCGGGTCGCGAGACGACCCGGACCGGGCGCTTCTCGCCCCGGGCACTGAGGTCGTCGTTCAGCCACTGCGCCATGAGCGGCCAGGCGCCCTGGTTGCGGGGCTCGTCCTGCACCCAGACGATCTCGGCGCCGGGGTACTGCTCGACGGCCTCGGCGATCTCCTTGTCGGGGATCGGGTAGAGGCGCTCGACACGCAGGATCGCCGTCGAGGTGTCGCCACGCTTGGCGCGCTCGGCGTCGAGCTCGTGCACCACCTTGCCGGAGGCGAGCAGCACGCGGTCGACCTTCTGCGTGACGCCCTCGTGGTCGGCGAGCACCGGCGCGAAGCCACCCGAGGTGAAGGCCTCGACCGGGCTGGCCGCCGCCTTGCTGCGCAGCATCGACTTCGGGGTGAAGACGACGAGCGGCGTGCGCGGCTTGTGGTACGCCTGCCGGCGCAGGAGGTGGAAGTAGCTCGCCGCCGTCGAGGGGTAGGCGACCGTCATGTTGTTCTCGGCGCACAGCTGCAGGTAGCGCTCGATGCGCGCCGAGCTGTGGTCGGGGCCCTGGCCCTCGTAGCCGTGGGGGAGCAGCAGCACGACCGAGCTGCGCTGGCCCCACTTCTGCTCCGAGCTGCTGATGAACTCGTCGACGATGGTCTGCGCGCCGTTGCCGAAGTCGCCGAACTGCGCCTCCCACAGCACGAGCGCGTCGGGCCGCTCGACCGAGTAGCCGTACTCGAAGCCCATGGCGGCGTACTCCGACAGGAGCGAGTCGTAGACCCAGAAGCGGGCCTGGCCCTCACCGAGGTACAGCAGCGGCGTCCACTCCTCCCCGTCGTTCTTGTCGATGAGCACCGCGTGGCGCTGCACGAAGGTGCCGCGACGGCTGTCCTGCCCGGCGAGGCGCACGGGCGTGCCCTCCTTGAGCAGGGTGCCGAAGGCGAGCAGCTCGGCCATCGGCCAGTCGATGCCACCGTCGTGCACCATCTGCGCCCGCTTGTCCATGAGCTGGGCCAGCTTGGGGTGGACGGTGAAGCCCTCGGGCGGGTTGGTGAACGTCTCGCCGATGTGCACGAGCTCGCGGGCGTCGACCCCCGTCTCGGTCGCGGAGCGCGTCGGCGCCCCGGCGTCCTCGACCTGGGCCTTCGGCTTCTCGAGGCCGGCGTTGTCGGGCGCGTCGGAGTCGGGGGTGTCGCCCGCACCGGACTGCGTCTCCGGTGCTGCCTGCTTGGCCGCCTTCGTCTCGACGAAGACGCGCTCGAGCTGCTGCTGGTAGTCGCGCAGGGCGGCCTCGGCGTCGGCCTGGTCGAGGTCACCGCGGCCGATGAGCGACTCGGTGTAGAGCTTGCGCACCGACCGCTTGGCCTCGATGAGGTTGTACATGAGCGGCTGGGTCATCGACGGGTCGTCGCCCTCGTTGTGACCGCGGCGGCGGTAGCAGACCATGTCGATGACGACGTCGGCGTTGAACTCCTGGCGGTACTCGTAGGCCATCTCGGCCACGCGCACGCACGCCTCGGGGTCGTCGCCGTTGACGTGGAAGATCGGCGCCTGGATCATCCGGGCCACGTCGGTGGAGTACACCGACGAGCGCGAGCTGCTCGGCGAGGTCGTGAAGCCGACCTGGTTGTTGACGACGACGTGGATGGTGCCGCCGGTGCGGTAGCCGCGCAGCTGCGACAGGTTGAGCGTCTCTGCGACGACGCCCTGCCCGGCGAACGCCGCGTCACCGTGCATGAGCACGGGCAGCACGGTGAAGCTCTTGCCGGCGAGGTTGAGGCGGTCCTGCTTGGCACGCACGATGCCCTCGAGCACCGGGTTCACGGCCTCGAGGTGCGACGGGTTCGCGGCGAGGTAGACCTTCGTCTTCGCGCCGTCCTCGGCGACGAACTCGCCCTCGGTGCCGAGGTGGTACTTGACGTCGCCCGAGCCCTGCACCGAGTTGGGGTCCTGCTTGCCCTCGAACTCGCGGAAGATCTGGCCGTAGCTCTTGCCGGCGATGTTGGCGAGCACGTTGAGGCGCCCGCGGTGCGGCATCCCGATGCAGACCTCGTCGAGGCCGTCGTAGGCCGCGCGGCACAGCACGCGGTCGAGCAGGGCGATGACCGACTCGCCGCCCTCGAGCGAGAAGCGCTTCTGGCCGACGAACTTCGTCTGCAGGAAGGTCTCGAACGCCTCGGCGGCGTTGAGGCGGCGCATGATGCGCAGCTGCTCGTCGCGCGAGGCCTTGACGTAGGGCCGCTCGACCTTGTCCTGGATCCACCGGCGCTGGTCGGGGTCCTGGATGTGCATGTACTCGATGCCGACGGTGCGGCAGTACGAGTCGCGCAGGATGCCGAGGATCTTGCGCAGCTTGAGGAAGGGGGCGCCGCCGAAGCCGCCGGTGGCGAAGGTGCGGTCGAGGTCCCAGAGGCTGAGGCCGTGCGTCGTCACGTCGAGGTCGTGGTGGCGACGCTGTCGGTACTCGAGCGGGTCGGTGTCGGCCATGAGGTGGCCGCGCACGCGGTAGGCGTGGATGAGCTCCTGCACCCGGGCGACCTTGTTGATGTCGTCGTCGTGCGAGGAGTCGACGTCCTGGGTCCAGCGGATCGGCTCGTAGGGGATCCGCAGCGACTCGAAGACCTCGTCGTAGAAGCGGTTGTCGCCGAGCAGCAGCTGGTGCACGATGCGCAGGAAGTCGCCGCTCTGGGCGCCCTGGATGATGCGGTGGTCGTACGTCGAGGTCAGCGTGAGGATCTTGCTGACGGCGTTGCGGTTGAGGGTCTCGTTGCTCGCGCCCTGCCACTCGGCGGGGTAGTCGAGCGCGCCCACGCCGATGATGGCGCCCTGGCCGGCCATGAGCCGCGGCACGGAGTGCACGGTGCCGATGCCGCCGGGGTTGGTCAGCGAGATGGTCGTGCCCTTGAAGTCCTCGACCGTCAGCTTGTTCTGGCGCGCCTTGCGCACCATCTCCTCGTAGGCGGTCCAGAAGTGGACGAAGTCCATCGTCTCGGCGGCCTTGATCGAGGGCACGACGAGCGTGCGCGTGCCGTCGTCCTTCTGCAGGTCGATCGCGAGGCCGAATCCGACGTGGGCCGGCTGCACGAGGGCGGGCTTGCCGTCCTTGACGACGTAGCCGTTGTTCATCTCGGGCATGAGCTCGAGCGCCTTGACCATCGCGAAGCCGATGAGGTGCGTGAAGCTCACCTTGCCGCCGCGCGAGCGGGCGAGGTGGTTGTTGATGACGACGCGGTTGTCGATGAGCAGCTTGGCGGGCACCGCGCGCACGCTCGTCGCGGTGGGCACCTCGAGCGAGCTCTCCATGTTCGCGACGACGCGTGCCGGCGCCCCGCGCAGCGGCTTGACGACGTCCTCCTGGACCGGGCCCGCGGGCTTGGACTCGGGGATGTCACGGGGCTTGGGCGCCTCGGTGCGGGCGGCCGCGGCCTTGGTCGGAGCGGCGGGGGCGGCCGGTGCCGCCGTGCGCTCCGGCGCCGTGCGCGGCTCGGTCGTGGCCTCGGTTCGCGGCTCGCTCGTCGCGGTCGCCTTCGGGGCCGGCATGTCGTCACCCTTCGACGTGCCCTGGGCCGGGGCCGCCGGGGCCGTTCCCGCCGCCGCGCCGTTCGAGCCGCCGTTCGAGGATGCCGTCGGGGCCGGCGCCGAGCCCGCGCTCGCACCCGACGGGGTGGTGGCCGTCGTGCCGGTCCCGTTGCCCGACCCGCCGTTGCCCCCCGGCTCGCGGTCGGGCCGGTAGTCCTCGAAGTAGGCCCACCAGGCCTTGTCGACCGACTGCTTGTCGGTCTTGTACTGCTCGTACAGCTCGTCGACGAGCCATTCGTTGGGGCCGAAGGCTGCCATCGGGTCGCCGGTGGTGGACTGGTCGGACACGGCGAATACGCCTCTTTCGTGGTGTCGGTGAGTGCTGCTGACGGGGTGGGGCAATGGGGTCAAGCCTAGCCGTCGGGCCCGCAATACCCGACGCGGGCCCGGATGTCGAGTCAGGTGATGTCGCTGCGCAGCGTCCGCCACACGCCGAGGCCCGCCATGACGGCGGCGTAGGCGACGAGGACGAGGGCCGCCGCCCACCACGAGAGGGCGGTGGAGGCGACACCGAAGCCGCCGGTGCTCTCGAGCATCGCGCTCGTCGCCTGGCTCGGCAGGTAGGGGGTGATCTTCGCGCCGGTCTCCGTCAGCGAGATGAGCCCGCCGACCACGGGGTCGACGATCCACGCGACGCCGACGGCGATGAGCAGGGCCGCGACCTGGTTGGGCACGAGGATCGCGACGCCGAGCCCGATGAGCGCCCAGAGGCCGAGCACGAGCAGTGAGAGCGCGAGGGTGCGCCAGATCGACGGGTCCGCGAAGGGGGAGTAGCCCTTGCTCACGAGGATTGCGGTGCCCGCGGCCACGGAGGCGAGCAGGGACAGGATGCCGTAGAAGACGCCGAGCACGAGCAGCGCGACGACCTTCGCCGCCATGACCGTGGTGCGCCGCGGCTGGGCGAGGAAGGTGCCCGTGATCGTCTTGTGCCGGTACTCGGAGCCCACCGTCAGCACGCCGATGGCGAGGGTGAGCAGGTAGCCGACCTGGATGCCGCCGGTGAAGACGGTCTTGGCGAGGGCGACGTCCGTGACCGGCACCGCCGGCCCCCCGCCGCCGGGCCCCCCGCGCACGGCGTCGGAGGTGAGCAGGAACGCGAAGGCGGTGGCGAAGGCGGCGCCGACGACGACGACGGCGATGGCCATGCCCCACCAGAGCCGGGTCGTGAAGAACTTGAGCAGCTCGGCACGCACCGAGGCGGCGAACGTCGCGCGGCCACCGTCGGCGGTGGCGCGCTGCCCTCCGGGCGGTGCCGAGGGGGTCGGGCCGACGGGGGTGACGGTGCCGCTGCTCATCGGCGGTCCTCCTGCTGCGGGTCACGGTGCCGGGTGTCCGCCGCCCCGGCGTCGCCGAGGTTGCGGTTGCGGTTCTCGGCCGTCTCGGTGAGCGTGAAGAAGAGCTCCTCGAGGTGCGTCTGCTCGCCCCGCAGCTCGTGCACGGCGACGTCGGCCGCGTGGGCGACGTCGCCGACGAGGACGAGGTCGCCGGTGTCGACCTGCAGGCCCTCACCCCGGCGACGCGCCTGCACCCCGCGGTCGGAGAGGGCGCGCACGAGGGCGTCGGGGTCGGACGTGCGCACATAGGCGGTCGCCCGGCCGCGCAGCTCGGCGACGGTGCCCTGGGCCACCCGGCGGCCGTTGGCGATGATGACGACGTCGTCGACCGTCTGCTCGACCTCGCCGAGCATGTGGCTGGAGATGAGCAGGGTGCGGCCCTCGTCGGCGAGGTGGCGCAGGAAGCCGCGCAGCCACCGGATGCCCTCCGGGTCGAGGCCGTTCGCCGGCTCGTCGAGGATGATGACGGCCGGGTCGCCGAGCAGCGCGGCCGCCAGGCCGAGGCGCTGGCGCATGCCCATCGAGTAGCCGCCGGCCCGTTGCCGGGCCGCCGCCGGTATGCCGACGAGCTCGAGCAGCTCGTCGACCCGGCGGGCGGGCACGCCGGCGACGGTGGCGAGCACCCGCAGGTGGTCGCGCCCGCTGCGGCCGGGGTGGAAGCTCGTCGCCTCGAGCGCCGAGCCGACGACGGCCTGGGGGTTCTCGATCTCGGCGTACCGCCGACCGTCGATCGTCGCCGTGCCCGCGGTGGGCCGGACGAGGCCGAGCAGCATGCGCAGCGTCGTCGTCTTCCCGCTGCCGTTCGGGCCGAGGAAGCCGGTCACCCGCCCGGGGCGCACGTCGAAGTCGAGGTCGTCGACGGCGGTGAAGGAGCCGAAGCGCTTCGTCAGCCCCCGCACCTCGATGACGCCGCGCGGGCCGGCTGCCGCCGAGTCGGGACGTGGGGGCCGGGAGGGGGTCGCGCTCGCCACACCCCCACTCAACCACACGGCATCCTGCCCCCTGCGGACGGCGCCGGGCACGGACACGACGGGTGGCGGCCGAGGAGTGTCCGTGGTGCTGGCTAGGGTGGCCGCCATGACCGAGTGGTTGCTGCTGCTGGGCGCGGTGGTGCTCACGGCCGGCACCACGTTGTTCGTCGCCGCCGAGTTCTCCCTCGTCGCGCTCGACCGGCCCGCCGTGCAGCGCGCCATCGACGAGGGCGACCCCCGGGCGCGCGTCGTGCTGCAGTCGCTCAAGCAGCTCTCGACCCAGCTTTCGGCCGCCCAGGTCGGCATCACCATCACCACGCTCGTCGTCGGCTACCTCGCGGAGCCCTCCATCGGCCGCCTGATCGAGGGCCCCCTCGCCTCGGCGGGCCTGGGGGAGGGGCCGGCGCAGGCGGTCTCGGCGGTCGTCGCCCTCGTGCTCGCCACCGTCTTCTCGATGATCTTCGGCGAGCTGCTCCCGCAGTTCCTCGGCATCTCCGCCCCGCTCGCCACGGCCAAGGTCGTCGCGCTGCCCGTGCGCGTCTTCGCCGTCGTGGCGAGGCCCCTCATCGTCGTGCTCAACGGGTCGGCCAACGCCGTCCTGCGCCGTCTCGGCATCGAGCCGCAGGAGGAGCTGTCGGGCGCGCGCACCCCGCAAGAGCTCGCCAGCCTCGTCGAGCGCTCGGCCGAGGCGGGCACGCTCGACGTCACGACCGCGCGCATGCTGACGCGCTCGCTCGGTTTCGGCGAGCGCACCGCCGACGACGTCATGACGCCGCGGGTGCGGTGCACCGGCATCCACCGCGACGAGTCGGCCGACGACGTGCTGCGCCTCGCCCGACGCACCGGGCACTCCCGCTTCCCCGTGCTCGGCGACGACTGGGACGACGTCGACGGCGTCGTGCACGTCAAGAAGGCGATGGCCGTGCCGCACGACCGGCGGCGCGACGTGCCGGTGTCGGCCCTCATGGTCGACCGCCTCGTCGTCCCCGAGACGATCCGCCTCGACCCGCTGCTGCGCCAGCTGCGCGAGGGCGGCTTCCAGATGGCCGTCGTCGTCGACGAGTACGGCGGGACGTCGGGCATCGTCACCCTCGAGGACGTCGTCGAGGAGATCGTCGGCGAGGTGGCCGACGAGCACGACCGCAACCGGCCGAGCGGTCGCGCCCTCATCGACGGCTCGTGGACCGTGCCCGGCCTGTGGCGCCCCGACGAGGTGCGTGAGGCCTTCGACGCCGACGTCCCCGACGGCGCCGCCTACGAGACGATGGGCGGCTTCGTCATGCAGGTGCTGGGCCGGGTGCCCGTCGCCGGCGACGTCGTCGCGGTGCCCGGGTGGCGCATCACCGTCGCGGGCATGGAGGGCCGCCGGGTCGACCGGCTGCGGTTCGTGCCCGACCCCGACACCGCGGTCGAGCCGTGGCCGGCGACGGGTGCGGACGCCGGGTCGACCGGGTCAGCCGGGTCAGCCGGCTCGTCGCAGCCGGGCGGGGCGTGAGCGTGGCCTACGCCGTCTCGTTGCTGCTGCTGCTCGGCAACGCCTTCTTCGTCGGGGCGGAGTTCGCCGCCATGGCCGTGCGCCGCTCGGGTCTCGAACCCCTCGCGGATGCCGGCAGCCGCCGGGCCCGCACGTGCCTCGACGCCCTCGAGCGCCTCGGCTCGATGCTCGCCACGGCCCAGCTCGGCATCACCATCTGCTCGGTGGGCCTCGGTGCCCTCGCCGAGGACGCCCTGCACCACCTGTTCGAGCCGGTGTTCCACTCCGTCGGGCTCGGCGACGCCTGGGCCAGCGGCCTGGCCCTCGCGCTCGCCCTGCTCGTCGTGTCGTACCTGCACGTCGTCGTCGGCGAGATGGTGCCGAAGAACCTCGCCATCGCCGGGCCCGAGCGGGCGGCGCTGCTGCTCGTGCCGACGCTGTACGCCATCTCGAACGGCCTCCGTCCCCTCGTGCACGCGATGGAGGTCATCGCCAAGGGGCTCGTGCGCCGGCTCGGCATCGAGCCCAAGGACGAGATCGCCTCGGCCTTCACCGCCGAGGAGGTGGCCCAGATCGTCGGCGAGTCACGCCGCGAGGGCCTCATCGAGGAGGAGCGGCACGGCCTCGTGGCCAAGACGCTCGAGTTCAGCGACAAGCTCGCCCGCGACGTCGCCGTCGACGTCGCGGGGCTGACGACGGTCGAGCTCGGTGCCACCCCGGCCGACATCGAGCGGCTCGTCGCCCGACAGGGGTTCTCGCGCTACCCGGTGCGTGACGCCGGGGGCGACATCGCGGGCTACGTGCACCTCAAGGACGTCCTCTACGCCGACGACGAGCGCCACGACCTGCCCATCCCCGCCAAGCGCGTGCGACGCCTGGCCACGGTGCGCGAGCAGGACGAGGTCGAGGACGTCCTCGCCACGATGCAGGCGACGGGCGCCCACCTCGCCCGGGTCATCGACGAGGCCGGCGAGGTGAGCGGCGTCGTCTTCCTCGAGGACGTGCTCGAGGAGCTCGTCGGCGAGGTGACCGACACGACGCAGCGCTGAGCCCGCCGAAGCCGCCGGGCCCGGTGGCCGGGTGGCCGATGGCCGCGCTCAGGACCCGTCGGACCCGTCGGACCCGGCGGCGTGGTCGAGGTAGGCCTGCCCGCGGGGCGACAGCTCGTAGCCGACGTCGTGGCTGATGGTCAGGCCGAGGGCCTTGAGCTTGCGGATGTCGACCTTCATCGGCAGTAGCGGGGAGTCCCGTTGCTGGGCCAGAGTCCGGGCCACGACCCGGGGGTTGTCGCGGATCCACTCGAGGATCTCGCGGGTCCACGGGCCGCTCGGGCGGGCGTCGAGGCGGGCCAGCCGTCGGGTGAGGTCGGCCAGCCCGTCGTCGTCGGGAAGGGTGTCGCGCAGAACGACCCGAGGGTCCTCCCCCGCCCAGCTGAGCCGGATGCGGTAGACGGTGTCGCCGCCGCGCCCACCGCGGGCCGAGGGACGGTGGCCGTCGGGGGACATCTGACGGCGCAGGGCGGCGAGGTCCTTCAGGCCCGCCCGGCGGGCGTCGCGCTCGGTGAGCCGGTCGGGGTCGCGCACGCGGCTGACGGCGTCGAAGCGCACGAGCCCGGCCGAGGTGAGCTGGGTGCCGCCGACGGTGACCCGGGGCGCGTCCCACCGGCGGAACGCCTGGGTGACGGTGCCCGCACGGATGCCCTCCGCCACGGGCTTGGAGATGAGCACCCGACCATCGTGCCGCACGCCCCTGACGGGGCGTCCTGGCCGGGGCCCTCGAGGGACGTGCCGGGCACGCGACCGCCGCACGAGGCGAGGTCGATCGGTGCCCCCGGCAGGATTCGAACCTGCGCCACCGCCTCCGGAGGGCGGTGCTCTATCCCCTGAGCTACGGGGGCGGCTGCGCTCTTGCGAGCGCTCGTGGAGACTAGCAGCCGCCGGAGCCGTTCCCTCAATGCGCCCCCTCGGGCCGGTCGCACGCCGCTGCCTAGACTCGTGACATGACGCCGGAGCGCCTGCGCGCCTTGCTCGACGACGTCGCCGCCGAGGCCGTGGCGC
The DNA here is from genome assembly GCF_003635045.1 of Terracoccus luteus. Classification (NCBI taxonomy): domain Bacteria; kingdom Bacillati; phylum Actinomycetota; class Actinomycetes; order Micrococcales; family Intrasporangiaceae; genus Terracoccus; species Terracoccus luteus. The sequence continues at coordinate 819,626 of NZ_RBXT01000001.1, forward strand.
AGGACCGTCTGCCCGCCGAGGCCGCCGACGGAGCGCCGGCGGGACCGCTCTTCCGGCCCGTCCGGCCGCGCGGCGAGGGTGAGGTGGCCGACTGGGTGACGCCGGTGGCCCAGCGGTGGTCGCGGGCCCTGTCGCTGACGCCGCGAGTGCTCGCCCGGGTGCTCGCCGCCGGCCTCGTGGCCCGGCCGGAGGTGGCGGCCGTCGAGGTCGCACCGTCGGGCCTCGTCACGCTGACCGTCACCGACGAGGCGCGGGGCCAGGTCGTCGCCGCGGTGCTCGCCGACCCCACGGGGTACGCCCGGGGGGTGCCGTCCGGCGCGGTGCCGCCTGCGGCCTCGCCCCCGGGGTCGCCCCCCACCTCGACTCCGGACCCCTCCGTCTCGGACCGGCTGGCCCCGGCGCGACGGGCCCACTCGCGGTTGCGCCGGCTCGTGCGCAACGCCGAGGCGGTCGGGGTGCACCAGCGTGACCAGGGCGCCCGCGACCGGCTCGCCGACGTCGCCGAACGCCTGCTCCTCGTCGCCCTCGCCGACCTGCCGCAGCGCCTCGCCGCCCACGAGGGCGACCGGGCGCGGCAGGAGCGAGCGCTGCTCGACCTCGCGGGCCTCGCCGACGCCTGGGACCTCCCGCTGCGACCGCGCACCGTCGACGACCCCGACGAGCGTGTGCACGGGGTACGACTGGGCCTCGCGCGGGCCGCCTCCCTCGTCTTGCGCAATGGACTCCACCGGCTGGGCGCCGACGCCCCGGAGAGGATGTAGGGATGCACGCTCACGAGGCCGGTGCCCTGCACGCCGACGGCTACCGGGGGCCGGCGTGGCTGCACTCCCCGGTCGACGTCAACGCGCTCGTGCCGTCGCTGTGGTCACACAACGTACGGCGGGCGGGCGATGGCATCCTCACGGTTGCCGGTCTCGGTGCCGACGCGCTGGCGCGCGAGGTCGGCACTCCGGCCTACGTCCTCGACGAGGACGACTTCCGTTCGCGCGCAAGGGAGTTCAGGGACGCCTACGAGGCGGCGTTCGCGCCGCTCGCGGGCGCCGACGTCTACTACGCCGGCAAGGCGTTCCTGTGCACCGAGGTGGCCCGCTGGGTGCACCAGGAAGGGCTGCACCTCGACGTCTGCAGCGGTGGCGAGCTCGCCGTCGCGGTGCGCGCGGGCCTGCCGGGCGAGCTCGTCGGGGTGCACGGCAACAACAAGAGCGTCGCCGAGATCGAGGCCGCCCTGCGGCACGGGGTGGGGCGCGTCGTCGTCGACTCCTTCGACGAGATCGAGCGGGTCGCGCAGGTGGCCGGCCGGCTCGGCGTCGTCGCCCCGGTGCTCGTGCGCGTCACCGTCGGGGTCGAGGCCCACACCCACGAGTTCATCGCCACCGCCCACGAGGACCAGAAGTTCGGCTTCTCGCTCTCGAGCGGCAGCGCCTTCGAGGCCGCCCGCCGTATCGCCGGGCACGGCGACACCCTGCGGCTGCTCGGGCTGCACAGCCACATCGGCTCGCAGATCTTCGACACCTCGGGGTTCGAGGTCTCGGCCCGCCGCGTGCTCGGTCTGCACGCCCGGGTCGTGCGCGAGCTGGGGCTCGACCTGCCCGAGCTCGACCTCGGTGGCGGCTTCGGCATCGCCTACACGACCGAGCACCGACCCCTGCCGCCGGCCGAGCTGGCGACGGGGATGGCCACCATCGTCGAGCGCGAGTGCCGGGCCGAGGGCGTGCCCGTGCCGCGCATCTCCGTCGAGCCCGGTCGGGCCATCGCCGGCCCGAGCACCTTCACCCTCTACGAGGTCGGCACCGTCAAGCCCGTCGCGCTCGACGGCGGGGCGTCGCGCGTCTACGTGTCGGTCGACGGCGGGATGAGCGACAACGTGCGCCCGGCCCTCTACGACGCCGACTTCTCGTGCACCCTCGCCGGCCGGACCTCCGAGGCGCCGCCCGTGCTGGCCCGCGTCGTCGGCAAGCACTGCGAGAGCGGCGACATCGTCGTCAAGGACGAGTTCCTCCCGGCCGACGTGCATCCCGGCGACCTCATCGCCGTGCCCGGCACCGGTGCCTACTGCCGCGCGCTCTCGAGCCAGTACAACCACACCCCGCGCCCGCCGGTCGTCGCGGTGCGCGACGGGCAGGTGCGCACCATCGTGCGCCGCGAGACCATCGACGACCTTCTCGCCCTCGACGTCTGAGCCCCCTCACCGAGACCAGATCGAGCGCCGGGCGAGGCCCGCGGAGGATGCCGTCGCCCTCGCGACGCCGGCCCTCCACGGGCCGCACGATGGTCCGTCGCGGGTCCGGTGATCGTGCGTCGGGCGCCGCCGGCGGCAGGAGAATGGCCTGCGCTCGTGTCCGGATCGCGAAACAACGACTGTCCACCCTGCGGACAGGCGGCAGGATTCGCCCGTGACACCTGAGCCCAGCCCCACCCGTCCCGTGCGCGTCGCGCTGCTCGGCGCCGGCGTCGTCGGCGGGGCCGTGGCGCGGCTGCTCACCGAGCACGCGGACGACATGCGCGCCCGCGTCGGGGGGTCGCTCGAGATCGTCGGGATCGCCGTGCGCCGGGCCGGCCGCGACCGCAGCGACCTCGGTCTCGACCCGTCGCTCTTCACGACCGACGCCGACGAGCTCGTCACCCGGGCCGACGTCGTCGTCGAGGTCATCGGAGGCATCGAGCCGGCGCGCTCGCTCATCCTGCGGGCGATGGAGCACGGCGCCTCGGTCGTCACCGCCAACAAGGCACTGCTCGCCGAGGACGGCCCCACCCTGTACGACGCCGCCGCCGAGCACGGAGTCGACCTCTACTACGAGGCCGCCGTCGCCGGGGCCATCCCGCTGCTGCGGCCGCTGCGCGAGTCGCTCGCCGGCGACGAGGTGCGCACGGTGCTCGGCATCGTCAACGGCACGACGAACTACGTCCTCGACAAGATGGACACGACCGGCGCCGGCTTCGCGGACGCCGTCGAGCAGGCCCAGGCCCTCGGGTACGCCGAGGCCGACCCCACCGCCGACGTCGAGGGCTTCGACGCCGCCGCCAAGGCCGCCATCCTGGCCTCGCTGGCGTTCCACACCCGGGTGTCCGGCGTGGACGTCCACCGCGAGGGCATCACCGAGGTGACCGCCGCCGACATCGCCGCCGCGCGCGAGATGGACTGTGTCGTCAAGCTGCTCGCGATCTGCGAGCGCACCGACGCCGGGGTCTCGGTGCGTGTGCACCCGGCGATGATCCCGCGCTCGCACCCGCTCGCCGGGGTGCGCGAGGCGTTCAACGCCGTCTTCGTCGAGGCGGATGCCGCGGGGCAGCTCATGTTCTACGGGCGCGGCGCGGGCGGGGACCCCACGGCATCCGCCGTGCTCGGCGACATCGTCGCGGTGGCCCGTCACCGTGTCGGCGGGGGGCTGGGCCCGGGGGAGTCGACCTACGCCGACCTGCCCGTGCTCGAGATGGGGCAGGCCGTGACGAGGTACCACATCAGCCTCGACGTCGAGGACCGCTCGGGCGTGCTGGCGCAGGTCGCCGCCGCCTTCGCCGAGCACGACGTCTCGATCGAGACGGTCCGCCAGCAGCTCGTGCCGGGCACCGCCTCGCAGAGCGCGCGGGCCAACCTCATCATCGTCACCCACACGGCGACCGACGCCGCGTTGTCGAGCACCGTCGAGCGGCTGCGCACGCTCGACGTCGTGCGCGGTGTGAACTCCCTGATGCGCGTGGAAGGTTCGTGATGGTGCACCAGTGGCGAGGGGTCATCCCCGAGTACGCCGACCGTCTGCCGATGCTCGCGGGCGCGCCGGTCGTGACGCTGCGCGAGGGCGGCACGCCGCTCATCCCCGCCGAGCGTCTGTCCGAGCTCGTCGGGGCCGAGGTGCACCTCAAGTACGAGGGGCTCAACCCGACCGGCTCGTTCAAGGACCGCGGCATGACGACCGCGATCAGCATGGCCGCCAAGCACGGCGCCAAGGCCGTCATCTGCGCGAGCACCGGCAACACGAGCGCGTCGGCCGCCGCCTACGCGGTCAAGGCCGGCATGACGTGCGGTGTGCTCGTGCCCGAGGGCAAGATCGCGATGGGCAAGCTCAGCCAGGCGATTGCCCACGGCGCGACCCTGCTGCAGGTCGAGGGCAACTTCGACGCCTGTCTCGACGTGGCCCGCAAGCTCGCCGAGTCGTACCCGATCGAGCTCGTCAACAGCGTCAACCCGGCCCGCATCGAGGGCCAGAAGACGGCGAGCTTCGAGGTCGTCGACGCGCTCGGCGACGCCCCCGACATCCACTGCCTGCCCGTCGGCAACGCCGGCAACATCACCGCCTACTGGCGCGGCTACCGCGAGTACTGCAACGATCCGCAGGTGAGCGACCGGCCGGGCCCGGCGACGCACCTGCCGGTCATGTGGGGCTTCCAGGCCGCGGGCGCCGCCCCGCTCGTCAAGGGACACCCGATCGACGACCCCGAGACGATCGCCACCGCGATCCGCATCGGCAACCCCGCCTCGTGGTCGCAGGCGATCGCGGCCCGTGACGAGTCCGGGGGTCGCATCGACGCCGTCACCGACGAGCAGATCCTGGCGGCGCACCGTTTCCTGTCCGCCCGCGAGGGCGTCTTCGTCGAGCCCGGCTCGGCCGCGTCGGTGGCCGGCCTGATCGCCAGCGCCGAGGCCGGCCTCGTGCCCGCCGGGGCCCGCATCGTCTGCACCGTCACCGGTCACGGTCTCAAGGACCCCCAGTGGGCCCTGCGCACCGCCGACGGTGGCGAGGTGGTCCCCACGCGGGTCTCGGTCGACGCCGTGTCGGCCGCCCGCGCCCTCGGCCTCGAGGGCTGACGTGGCGCCGGTCCCCGGCGGTCGCGCGGTCGTCGTGCGGGTGCCTGCGAGCAGCGCCAACCTCGGACCGGGCTTCGACTCCGTCGGCCTCGCCCTGGGGTTGTGGGACGAGTACGTCGTCACCGCGCTCGACGAGCCCGGTCTCGTCGTCGAGGTGCAGGGTGAAGGGGCCGACGACGTGCCCCTCGACGGCCGTCACCTCGTCGTCGCCACGATGCACGAGACGTGGTCGCGCCTCGGCGTCGACCCGCCCGCCGGGTTGCGCCTGAGCGCCTCGAACGGGGTGCCGCACGGCCGGGGTCTCGGGTCGTCGGCGACGGCCATCGTCGCGGGTGTCGTTGCCGCACAAGCTCTTTCGACGGATGCCGGGTGGCCCGACGCAGGTGCGCCGGTGCCCTTCGACCACGCCGTCGCCGGCGACATCTCCAGCCGCCTCGAGGGGCATCCCGACAACGCGTCGGCCAGCGTGCACGGCGGGCTCACGGTCAGCTGGATGCCCGACGCCTCGGGCCGCGACCGCGGTGACCGCACCGTGACGGCCCGGCCCGCCCTGCACCCCGACGTCGACGTCGTCGCCTTCGTGCCCGACACGCAGCTCGCGACCCGGACGGCCCGAGCCGTGCTGCCCGCCCAGGTGCCCCTCGCGGACGCCGCGGCCGGGGCGGGTCGCTGCGCGCTGCTCGTCCACGCGCTCACCACCGACCCCGCCCACCTGCACGCCGCGACGCGCGACTGGCTGCACCAGGACGCCCGGCGCGACTCCTACCCCGTCACCATGGCCCTCGTCGACGAGCTGCGGGCGGCGGGCCACGCCGCCTTCGTGTCGGGCGCGGGCCCGACGGTGCTCGTGCTGACGACGACCGACCGCACCGACGGGGTCGTCACCGACGCGCCCGGGTGGCATCGGATCACGCCCGGGATCGCCCTCACGGGTGCCTCGGCCCGCGTCGCCGACTGACCCGCCCCACCGGCCCCCGGGCGGAGGGCAGGCGGGGGCCCAACGGCGCTCGGGGCGCGGTCGGGACGGGCGCGCGACGGGTGCGGGCCGGCATCCGCCCGGTGATAGGGTCGGCGTGCACCAGCAGGCCGCGACGTCGCAGGCCGGTGCACCACCCCACGGCAGGGCCGCTCGTCGGCCCGAGGCGCAGTGCGCCGCTCGGGGACCCACATCGGTCAGCCGTCGGCTGGCCCCAGTTCGGCCCCGAGGGATCCGCCGGGGTCGCGAACGAGGGGGAAGGATCCTTCGTGTCAGAAACCACCACCCGCCCGCTGTCCGGGCTGTCCGCCATGAAGCTCGACGAGCTCAAGGGCGTGGCCTCGTCGATGGGCATCACCGGCACCGGGCGGATGCGCAAGGGCGACCTCGTCGAGGCCATCAAGGCGCGCCAGTCGGGCGGTAGCTCGGCCGCGGCTGCCGCTGCCGCCACTGCCACTGCCGCCTCGGCGCAGCCCGCTGCCACGACCGTGTCGGCCCCGGCCGGCCCGGTGCGCGGCGAGCAGCAGGCCGCCGACGCACCCGCCGCCGGACCGACCACCCGTGACGCCGCCCGCGAGACTGCCCGTGACGCGGCCGGTGACGCTGCCCGTGAGACCCGGGATGCCGGGGCCACCGACGCCGCGGCCCCTCGCGGCCGCGCCTCCCGCCGGGTGACGCGCTCGGCCAGCGCCCCGGAGACCACCGCCGCGCCGTCGGGCTCGACGTCCGCCACCGACCGGAGCGGCGAGCGCGTGACCGGCGCCACCGAGCGTCGCGGTGACGTCAGCGCCGACCGTCCTGCTGACGACCGCGGCGAGCGCCGTGCCGACGACCGCGGTGACCGTGGCGACGAGGGGCAGGGCGACACCGCTCAGGGCACGTCCACCTCGCCCGACGCCCAGGCCCGTGAGGAACGCCTCCAGCGCCGCGCGGCCCGCTTCGAGCGACAGCGGGCCGAGCGGGCCGAGCGTGGTGAGCGACCGGCCGCCGACCGTCCCTCCGCCGACCGTGCCGACCGTGCCGACCGCACCGACCGGTCGGGACAGACCGACCGTGACCGCAGCGACCGCGCCCGTGAGCTGGCCGCCGAGCTGCGCGCCGAGCGCCTCGGCGGCGAGGGCCGCGGCTCCCGTCCCGACGGCGACGCACGTCAGGACGACCGCCAGTCTGACCGCCAGGACGACCGCGAGAACGAGCGCCAGGCCGACGCCCAGTACGAGCGCCAGAACGAGCGGCAGAACGAGCGGCAGAACGAGCGCGGCGACGACCGTGAGGACGACCGGGGCGGCCAGCACGACGACCGCGACCAGCGCCAGGGCCAGCCGTCGCAGCAGGGCCAGCAGGGGCAGCAGGGCCAGAACCGCTTCGACGACGACGAGCGGGGCAGCCGTCGCAGCCGCAACCGCCAGCGCAGCCGCGACCGCAAGCGCGGCCGGGAGCGCACCGGCACCCAGGACTGGGCCGACAACGAGCTGCAGGTCAGCGACGACGACGTGCTGGTGCCCGTGGCCGGCATCCTCGACGTGCTCGACAACTACGCCTTCGTGCGCACGTCCGGCTACCTGCCCGGCCCGAACGACGTCTACGTGCCGCTCGGCATGGTCAAGAAGCACGGGCTGCGCAAGGGCGACGCCGTCACCGGTGCCGTCAAGGCGCTGCGCGAGGGCGAGCAGCCGCAGGGCAACGTCGGGCGCCAGAAGTTCAACGCGCTCGTGCGGCTCGACTCCGTCAACGGCACCTCGCCCGACGAGGCCGTCACCCGGGTCGAGTTCAGCAAGCTGACGCCGCTCTACCCGCAGGACCGGCTGCGCCTCGAGACCGAGTCGCAGGTGCTGACGACGCGGATCATCGACCTCGTCACCCCCATCGGCAAGGGCCAGCGCGGCCTCATCGTCGCGCCCGCCAAGGCCGGCAAGACGATGATCATGCAGACGCTCGCCAACGCCGTCACGGCGAACAACCCCGAGTGCCACCTCATGGTCGTCCTCGTCGACGAGCGGCCCGAGGAGGTCACCGACATGCAGCGGGCCGTCAAGGGCGAGGTCATCTCCTCGACCTTCGACCGCCCGGCCGACGACCACACGACGGTCGCCGAGCTGGCCATCGAGCGGGCCAAACGCCTCGTCGAGCTCGGCCACGACGTCGTCGTGCTGCTCGACTCGATCACCAAGCTCGGTCGCGCCTACAACCTGTCGGCGCCGGCCAGCGGGCGCATCCTCTCGGGCGGTGTCGACTCCGCGGCGCTCTACCCGCCGAAGAAGTTCTTCGGCGCGGCCCGCAACATCGAGAACGGTGGCTCGCTGACCATCCTCGCCACCGCCCTCGTCGAGACCGGCTCGAAGATGGACGAGGTGATCTTCGAGGAGTTCAAGGGCACCGGCAACATGGAGCTGCGCCTCTCGCGTGACCTCGCCAACCGCCGCATCTTCCCGGCCGTCGACATCAACGCCTCCGGCACCCGCCGTGAGGAGCTGCTGCTCGCCGACGAGGAGCTGAAGATCATGTGGAAGCTGCGTCGGGTCCTCGCCTCCCTCGACAACCAGCAGGGCATGGAGCTGCTCATCGAGCGGCTGCGCAGGACGAAGACGAACTACGAGTTCCTCACCAAGGTGGCCCAGACGAGCGGCAACCGCCTCGACGAGGTCTGAGCCGAGCGCCACGCCCGCACCACCTGCACGACACCGGATGCCGTCCGTTCCCGTCACGGGGCCGGGCGGCCTCCGCGTCCCCGGGGTCACCCCCTGTGGACGGGCGGCGGCACGAGATGGCCGAGGTGGGGGATCGTCTCGTCATGGGGAGTCCGCGTCGGCACGACAGGGCGCTGCGGGCCACGGTCGTGGCAGCGGCGTCGGGAGGCGTCGCCCACCGCCGTGACCTCCGGGCCGCCGGCCTGACGCGTCACGACGTGGCGACCGAGGTCGCAGCGGGGCGGTGGCTCGCCGTGGGGCGCCACACCGTGGCGACCACGACCGGCGACCCGTCGAGGGAGGCCCTGTGGTGGCGGGCGGTGTGGGAGTCGGGGGCCGGAGCGGTGCTCGACGGGGTGTCGGCACTCCAGGCGCAGGGCATGACGGGCTTCGAGACCGCGGTCATCGACGTCTCCATGCCCTCCGCCAACCGGGACCACGACGTCGCCGGGGTGCGGCTGCACCGTCGCCGCGTCGTCGGTCCGGTCGCCGGTGGCGGCATCCCACGGGCGCACCCGGTGCAGGCGACCATCCGTGCCGCGCAGTGGGCGACGTCCGACCGGCAGGCGGCGCTGCTGCTCTGCCTGCCCGTGCAGCAGCGCCTCGTCCGGCCCGACGACCTCTTCGCCGCATGGGCCGCGGTGGGGCGCAGCCCACGGCGGGCCCTGCTCCACGCCGTCGTCCGGGACGTGTGCGACGGCGCCCAATCGCTCGGTGAGCTCGACGTCGGCCGCCTGTGCCGACGCCGCGGCATCCCTCCGCCGTCGCGGCAGCGCCTGGTGCGGCTGCCGACCGGCCGCGTCTACCTCGACGTGGCGTGGGAGGACATCGGGCTCGTGGTCGAGATCGACGGCGGACACCACCTGCTCGCCCTCAACACGGTCGACGACGCGCTGCGTCAGAACGAGGTGACGATGGGGTCGGAGTGGGTGCTGCGCATCCCCGTCCTCGGTCTGCGGCTGGCGCCCGACCGGTTCCTCGACCAGCTGCTGAGGGCGTGGCGGCTGCGGGCCGCCGAGGCCGGGGACGGGACCGCTGTGTGATGCCAGACGGACGGTCCGACCCCTTGTGTGATGCCGACCGCGCTGCATTCGGCGCGTCTGGCATCACACAAGGCCGGCCACACCCCGTCTGGCATCACACAGGGCGAACGAAGCGGCCGGCGGGCGGGAATGCCGGGGGAGGGTCGGGCGTTTTGATGATCGTGCGCCACCTCTGGCACACTCTCTCCGGACCGGTTCACGGACGAGCAGGCGTCACGACGACGCGGCGACGACTCCGACCCGGCCACCTGACTCTAGGAGACTGCTTTGAAGAAGGACCTGCACCCGAACTACGTGGAGACCACGGTCACCTGCACCTGTGGCAACACGTTCACCACGCACAGCACCGAGACCTCCGGCAAGATCGCCGCCGACGTCTGCTCGCAGTGCCACCCGTTCTACACCGGCAAGCAGAAGATCCTCGACACCGGTGGCCGCGTCGCCCGCTTCAACGCGCGCTACGCCAAGAAGGACACCAAGTAGGACTCCCGTCCGCCGGCCCCACGACCTCGGTCGTCGGGGCCGGCGTTCGTTTTACCCCGGGTCGGATGCCGCCCGCCTGAGCGGCGCCCCCGGCCCGGTCCCAGCCGGGCCCGTCCCGCCCCACCCGTCCCCGCCCGCCCTCGAGGAGGACCGCATGAGCGGTACGAGCAGCACGAGCGACGCCTCCCGGACGGGGACCGCCGACTCGGTGCGCGCCGTCCTCGACGAGTCCGACGAGCTCGAGACGCGGCTCGCCGACCCCGCGGTGCACACCGACCAGGACCTCGTCCGCACCCTCAACAAGCGCTACGCCCAGCTCGGCCCGACCGTCGCCGCCGCCCGGGCGTGGCAGCACGCGACCGACGACCTCGAGGCCGCCCGCGAGCTGGCCGCCGACGACGAGGGCTTCGCCGCCGAGGTCCCCGGGCTCGAGGTCGCCCGCGACGAGGCGGCCGAGCACCTGCGCCACCTCCTCGTGCCCCGCGACCCCGACGACGACCGCGACGTCATCCTCGAGGTCAAGGCGGGCGAGGGCGGCGACGAGTCGGCCCTCTTCGCCGGCGACCTGCTGCGCATGTACCTGCGCTACGCCGAGCAGCGCGGCTGGCGCACCGCGCTCGAGGACGCCACCGAGAGCGACCTCGGCGGCTACAAGGACGTCCGCGTCTCGATCCGGGCCAAGGGCACGCCCGGCCCCGACGAGGGCCCGTGGGCGCGCCTGAAGTACGAGGGCGGCGTCCACCGCGTGCAGCGGGTGCCCGTCACCGAGAGCCAGGGCCGTATCCACACCTCTGCCGCCGGGGTGCTCGTCATGCCCGAGGCCGAGGAGGTCGAGGTCGCCATCGACCCCAACGACCTGCGCATCGACGTCTACCGCAGCAGCGGGCCGGGCGGGCAGAGCGTCAACACGACCGACTCCGCCGTCCGCATCACCCACCTGCCGACCGGCCTCGTCGTCAGCTGCCAGAACGAGAAGTCGCAGCTGCAGAACAAGGAGGCGGCGATGCGCGTGCTGCGTGCCCGCCTCCACCAGATGGCCAAGGACGCCGCCGACGCCGAGGCGAGCGCCGCGCGCCGCAGCCAGGTCCGCACCGTCGACCGCAGCGAGCGCATCCGTACGTACAACTTCCCCGAGAACCGCCTCAGCGACCACCGCACCGGCTACAAGGCCTACAACCTCGACGCGGTGCTCGACGGAGACCTCGACCCCGTCGTCCAGTCGGCCCTCGACGCCGACGAGCAGGCCAAGCTGGCCGCGCTCGCCGACGCGGCCGGCTGAGCCGGTCGAGCCGCACGAGCGCCCTCCGATGGACGACCTGAGCCCCCGCCCGTCCCACCACCCGCGGCCCGACGCCGTGGACCTGCGCACCGCGGTGCGCGCGGCGACCGCCCGGCTGCGGGAGGCCGGCATCCCCTCGCCCGAGGTGGATGCGGTCGAGCTCGCGGCGCACGCCCTCGGCGTCGACGCCCGCGAGGTCCGCAGGCTCATGGTGCTCGGTGGGCGCGCCGCGCCGCCGTCGCTCGCGACCCTCGTCGACGAGCGCGCGTCGCGGGTCCCGTTGCAGCACCTCACCGGTCGCGCGCACTTCCGCCACCTCACCCTCGCCGTCGGCCCCGGTGTCTTCGTGCCGCGGCCCGAGACCGAGACCCTCGTCGAGCTGGCCCTGGCCGAGGTCGACCGCGCCGCGGGTCGCAAGGGCGAGCCCGTGCGCGTCGTCGACCTGTGCTGCGGGTCCGGGGCGATCGCCCTCTCGCTCAAGCACGAGCGACCGGATGCCGTGGTGCGCGGTCTCGAGGTCTCGCCGGACGCGTGGGCGTGGGCCACGAGCAACCGCGACCGCCTCGGCCTCGACGTGCGGCTCGACCTCGGCGACGCGACGCAGCCCTGCTTCGGCGACTGGGCCGGCACGGTCGACGTCGTCACGGTCAACCCGCCGTACATCCCCGTCGGGGCCGTGCCGCTCGACCCCGAGGTGCGCGACCACGACCCCGACGTCGCCCTGTACGGGGGGAGCGAGGACGGCCTCGCCATCCCGCTGCGCACCGCGGCCACCGCCGCCGCGCTGCTGCGACCCGGGGGTCTGCTGCTCATGGAGCACGCCGACAGCCAGGGCGAGAGCCTGCCGCGCCGCCTCGCCGCGGCCGGCCCGTGGACCGGCGTCACCGACCACCTCGACCTCAGCGGACGACCACGGGTCAGCACCGCACGCCGTCTGCCCGGCGGACCGTCGTAGGCTTGCCGATCGTGAGCGAGCGCTACGACTGCACCGACCCTGCGAACCGGACGCTCGGCATCGACTCCGCCGCGGCCGCCGTGAGACGGGGCGAGGTCGTCGTGCTGCCGACCGACACCGTCTACGGCATCGGCTGCGACGCCTTCGACGGCAACGCCGTCGCCGACGTGCTCGCCGCCAAGGGCCGGGGGCGCGACATGCCGCCGCCCGTCCTCATCCCCACGGCGCGCACGGCCCAGGGCCTCGCGACCCAGGTGCCCGACTACGCCCAGCGCCTCATGGAGCGCTTCTGGCCCGGGCCCCTGACGCTCGTGCTCAAGTCGCACACGTCGCTGCACTGGGACCTCGGCGAGACCAACGGCACCGTCGCCCTGCGCGTGCCCGCCAACGAGATCGCGCTCGAGCTGCTCGGCGAGATCGGCCCGATGGCGGTGACGAGCGCGAACACGACCGGCGACCCCGCCGCGCGCACGGTCGAGGATGCCGTGGAGATGCTCGGCGACGCCGTGTCGGTCTACCTCGACGGCGGCCCCGCCTCGGACGGCGAGGCCTCGACGATCATCGACTGCACCGGCGAGGCGCCCGTGACGCTGCGGCTCGGCGCGCTCGCGCAGGAGGTCATCGACGCCGCGCTCGAGCCGGACCCCGATCCCGACCACGACGCGCAGACCGACGACGAGACGCCCGACGCGCAGACCGACGACGAGCAGACCGACGACGAGCAGACCGACGACGAGCAGACCGACGCCGACGCCGTGGACGAGACTGACGCGCCCAGCGCCGCGGTCCCCGCCGACGCGCCGGAGCCCGTCGCGGAGCCTGCGACGATGGGGGAGTGGCGCGACGTCAGCGACGTGTCGGAGCCGACGCGCCGCACCGACGACCCGGCCCCGACGCCCTAGGCTGGCGCCGGCACCCGCCCGGCCACCCGGCATCCGCCGGCCTGCACCCGCACCGACCGCACCCACCGCAGCGCGAACCAGGAGTCACCCCATGGCGCACGACGACACCTTCTACGGCTCCGACTTCGGCGCCCTGCAGGCCTTCGACCCTGACATCGCGGGCGTGCTGCTCAGCGAGCTCGACCGCATCCGCGGCGGGCTGCAGCTCATCGCGAGCGAGAACATCAGCAGCCCGGCCGTGCTCGCCGCGCTCGGCTCGACGCTGTCGAACAAGTACGCCGAGGGCTACCCGGGCCGCCGCTACTACGGCGGCTGCAGCGAGGTCGACAAGGCCGAGACGCTCGCCATCGAGCGGGCCAAGGAGCTCTTCGGCGCCGACCACGCCAACGTGCAGGCCCACTCCGGCGCGAGCGCGAACCAGGCCGTCTACGGCGCGTTCATGAAGCCGGGCGACACCATCCTCGCCATGAGCCTGCCGATGGGCGGTCACCTCACGCACGGCACCAAGGTGAGCTTCTCCGGCAAGTGGTTCGACGCCGTCGGCTACGGCGTCGTCAAGGAGACCGAGGACATCGACTACGACGAGGTCGAGACCCTCGCCAAGGCGCACCGACCGAAGGTCATCTGCGCCGGTGGGTCGGCCATCCCGCGCCTCATCGACTTCGAGCGCTTCCGGGCCATCGCCGACGAGGTCGGGGCGATCCTCTGGGTCGACGCCGCCCACTTCATCGGCCTCGTGGCCGGCAAGGCCATCCCGAGCCCGGTGCCCTACGCCGACGTCGTCACCTTCACGACGCACAAGGTGCTGCGCGGCCCCCGCTCGGGCGCCCTCGTCTGCAAGGCCGAGCACCAGGCCGCGCTCGACAAGGCGATCTTCCCGATGATGCAGGGCGGCCCGCAGATGCACACGATCGCCGCGAAGGCCGTCAACTTCAAGGAGGCGATGACCCCCGAGTACCAGCAGTACGCCCAGGACGTCATCGCCAACAGCCGCCAGCTCGCCGCGAGCCTCGCCGAGACCGGTATCCGCCCGACGACCGGGGGCACCGACACGCACTTGGCGCTGCTCGACCTCCAGGGCATCGGCGTGACGGGCAAGGAGGCCGAGGAGCGCGCCGACGCCGCCGGCATCGTGCTTAACAAGAACGCCATCCCGTTCGACCCGCAGAAGCCGAACGTCGCCTCCGGCATCCGCGTCGGCACCCCATCGGTGACGACGCAGGGCATGGGCACCGAGGAGATGAAGGTCATCGCCTCACTCATCCACAAGGCCGTCACCGAGGGCGACGCCGACCCCGACCACGCGGTCAGCACGGAGGTCCGCGCCGGGGTCACCGACCTCGTCACGCGCTTCCCGGCCTACCCCCGCTGACGCCCCACCGCGTCAGCCCGCCCGCGATGTCGCCCGCCACCCCCACGCAGGGGCCGGATGCCGGGGAGCCCGCCTCCCGGCATCCGCGCGCCCGAGGCTGTGGCTGAGTGCACGAGTACGTCCTCGTCCTCATCGTCGCGGCGGCCGTCACCTACCTCGTGACGCCGCTCGTGCGCAGCCTCGCGGTCGCGACGGGGGCGTTCACCGCCGTGCGCGAGCGGGACGTGCACACGACGCCCATCCCGCGGCTCGGGGGAGTGGGCATCTACCTCGGCTTCGTCGCCGCGGCGCTCGTGGCCCGGTCGCTGCCCTACCTCGGCTCGCTCTTCGACACCCGGCAGGTCTTCGGCGTCATCGCGGCGGGCGGGATCGTCTGCCTCGTGGGGGCGTTCGACGACATCCGCGAGCTCGACTGGCTGACGAAGCTCGCCGGGCAGATGCTCGCCGCCGGGCTCATGGCCTACACGGGGGTGCAGCTGCTGTCGCTGCCGATCTTCGGCACGACCTACCTGCCGACCCCGGTGCTCGTGCTCTTCACCGTCGGCGTCGTCATGGTCTGGACCAACGCCGTCAACTTCATCGACGGCCTCGACGGACTGGCCGCCGGCGTCGTGCTCATCGCCGCCCTCGCCTTCTTCATCTACAGCTACATCGTGTCGCGCTCGTTCGAGCCGGCCAACGTCTTCTCCGTCTCGACCCTCATCTGCGCGGCCCTCGTCGGGTGCTGCGCGGGGTTCCTGCCCCACAACTTCCACCCCGCCCGCCTGTTCATGGGCGACTCGGGGGCCCTCACCCTCGGGCTGCTGCTCAGCGCCGCGACCATCACCCTCACGGGCAACGTGAACCCCGGTGACGTGTCGGCCAACGAGGCGACGGCGACGTTCCTGCCGATCCTGCTCCCGCTCGCGGTGCTGCTGCTGCCCCTGCTCGACATGGTGCTCGCGGTCGTGCGGCGCACCGCCAAGGGGCAGAAGCCCTGGCAGCCGGACGCGCTGCACCTGCACCACCGCATGCTCGCGATCGGGCACACCCACCGACGGGCGGTGCTCATCCTCTACATGTGGGCCGCCATCGTCGCCCTCGGCTCGGTGTCCTTCGTCATCTGGGACGGCTACCGGCCGCTCGTGGCGGTCCTCGTGGCCGCCGGGGTGGGGGTGCTGCTCACCGTCAGGCTGCCGAAGTGGAGACCGCCGAGGCGCTTGTGATACCTTTCACAAAGTCCGGAGAGCGCGCTGTGAGAGGCGTTCGCAGGCGCTCGCGGCGCCCCTGACGCACCCGAACTCGACTGCCCCGGCGCCCAGTCCGCCGAGGTGACGACACCGCCCTCCTGACATCGCAGACCGGAGTCCAGTGCCCGACAGAACCAGCCCGGAGGCCCAGGCCGCGCCCATCGCGTTCTCGGTCATCCTCCGCGGCGCGCTGCCGGTCACCGTCGTCGCCGGGCTCGTCACGGCGGTCGTCATCGCGCTCGTCTCGGGCCTGTCGGCCGGGGTGGCCGCCCTCATCGGGGTGGTCATCGCCGTCGTGTTCTTCGCGTCCGGCGTGCTCATCGTCAGCCGGGTCGTCGTCGACACGAGCAACCCGGTGCTGTTCATGGCGGTCGGCATGGCCGTCTACCTCGCGCAGATCATCGTCATGTTCGGAGTCCTGCTCGTGGCCCGGCAGGTGCAGAGCTTCGACAGCGTCGCCGCCGGCATCGCCATCCTCGTCTGCGTCGTCGTGTGGCAGGCGGCCCAGATGCGCGCCTGGCGCAGGGCCCGGGTGCCGGTCTACGACGCGGTCGCGATGCCGGGGGAGAGCGGCACCGACGAGACCGTCGCGCGGCCCGCCGCCGGCGACGACCGGGGCGTCCGGTGACGGCCCCCGCGACCCCTCGCGAGGGGGCCGGTCGCCGCGTCGCGCCGGCCACTGCGAGTCGGGTAACGTTCCCCGTGACCTGCGCCGGATCCGCTCGATCCACCAGCCCCGACGGCAACCTGCTCGCCGTCGGAGGCGCCGCACACCACAGGTCGTCTGACCGTGCTTTCGAGGAGAGGCTGTGAGCCCCAACGTGTTGTCCGCGCACTTCCTGCCCGCCGTGACACCCGCCGTGGCAGTGACCGCTGATGGCGAGGGGACCTCGTTCGAGGCGCCGAGCACGGGCGACTTCTTCTGGCCGCTCATCGGTGGGGACAGCAACTACGCCTTCACCCGGCCGTCGCTCGTCCTCATCCTCTCGGTCGTCGCCATCGGCTGGTTCTTCATCGCGGCGACGCGCCGCCTCACCGTCGTGCCGGGCAAGACCCAGTTCCTCGTCGAGGGCGTGTACGGCTTCGTGCGCAACACCATCGGCCGCGACGTCATCGGCGAGAAGGACTTCCGCCGGTTCCTGCCGCTGCTGTTCACCATCTTCAGCATGGTGCTCGTCAACAACCTGCTGGGCATCGTCCCGTTCGTGCAGTTCCCGACGATGAGCCGCATCGCCTTCCCGATCGTGCTCACCCTCGTCGTGTACGTCGTCTACCACGCCGTCGGCCTGAAGACGAAGGGTGGCGTCGTCCCCTACATCAAGTCGATGCTGCCGCCCGGGCTGCCCGGCTGGGTCAAGCCGCTCATGTTCGTCCTCGAGCTGGCCACGTACTTCCTCATCCGGCCCGTGACGCTCGCACTGCGACTCTTCGGCAACATGTTCGCCGGCCACCTGCTGCTGCTCGTCTTCGTCCTCGGTGGCGAGTACCTCTTCTTCGAGAGCTTCCTCAAGGAGGGCAACCTCTTCCTCGGGTTCTCGGGCATCCTGTCGTTCCTCTTCTCGATCGTCATGACGTTCTTCGAGCTGCTGGTCGAGTTCCTGCAGGCCTTCGTCTTCACGATCCTCACCGCGCTCTACCTCGCCGACGCCGTCTCCGAGGAGCACTGACCCACGGCCGGACCGACCTCACGGTCACCGGCCACCACCCCGCAATGCCCCGCAAAGACATCCGGACCCGTCCGGGTGCCACCTGAAAGGAACATCGCACATGACCGGCAACATTGCCTTCCTCGGCTACGGCCTGGCCGCCATCGGCCCCGGTATCGGCGTCGGCCTCATCTTCGCCGCCTACATCAACGGCGTCGCCCGCCAGCC
Source organism: Terracoccus luteus (assembly GCF_003635045.1). Taxonomy (NCBI): domain Bacteria; kingdom Bacillati; phylum Actinomycetota; class Actinomycetes; order Micrococcales; family Intrasporangiaceae; genus Terracoccus; species Terracoccus luteus. The sequence goes on from NZ_RBXT01000001.1 coordinate 837,230, forward strand.
CGAGGCTCGCGGCATGCTGCAGACCATCGCGTTCACCGGCTTCGCCCTCACCGAGGCGCTCGCCATCCTCGGTCTGGTCTTCGCCTTCATCTTCCGCACCTGATCACCCGCACCTGATCACCCCCTGACAGCAGCAGACTCCCGACAGACAAGGACGCGACATGGTCCACACGTACGTGGTCGCCGCGGACGGCCCCGGTTGGCCCGAGGCGCTTCCCCTTCTCCCGCACCCCGCCGAGATCGTCGTCGGGCTCGTCTCCTTCGCCATCCTCTACTGGCTCTTCAAGAGCAAGGTGGTGCCGAACCTCGAGAAGACCTTCGCCGAGCGCACGGCGGCCATCGAGGGCGGCATCAACAAGGCCGAGGAGGCCCAGGCTCAGGCCCAGGCCGCTCTCGACGAGTACCAGTCGCAGCTGAGCGGCGCCCGCGCCGAGGCCTCGCGCATCCGTGAGGACGCCAAGGCCCAGGGGGCGCAGATCATCGCCGAGATGCGCGAGCAGGCCGCGGCCGAGGCGAACCGCATCACGGAGACGGCCAAGAAGCAGATCGAGGCCGAGCGCCAGCAGGCGGTCGTCTCCCTGCGCAGCGACGTGGGTCGTATCTCGACCGACCTCGCCGGCCGGATCGTCGGCGAGTCGCTCGCCGACGAGACCCGTCAGAAGGGCATCGTCGAGCGCTTCCTCGCCGAGCTCGAGTCGGGCGACGTCCGGCGCGAGAAGGTCGGCACCACCGCCCCGCGCGAGGGCGGCGAGGCCTGATGCAGGGACCGTCACGCGCCGCCTCCGTCGAGAGCCGGGGTGGCTTCACCGCCGCCCTCGCGGGCGGGGCCGACCCGGCCACCCTCGCGAACGAGCTGTTCTCGGTCGTCGCGCTGCTCGACGGCAACGTCACCCTGCGACGCGCCGTCGCGGACCCCTCGCGTGAGGGGTCCGAGAAGGCCGACCTCGTCCAGCGGCTGCTGGGCGGTCGCATCGGCGACGCCGCCGTGTCCGTCGTCAAGGCGGTCGCCGCGCAGCGGTGGAGCACCGAGCGCGACCTCACCGACACCCTCGAGACGTTCGCCGTCGAGTCGGTCGTCGCCGGGGCCGAGACGGGCGACCGTGTCGACCGGGTCGAGGACGAGCTGTTCCGCTTCGAGCGCATCGTCGCGGCCGACCCCGGTCTGGCCGCGGCCCTCGCCGACACGTCGGCGAGCACCGAGCGCCGGCTCTCGCTCGTCGACCGGCTGCTCGGCGGCAAGGTCACCGACGAGACGATGCTGCTGGCCCGCCAGGCCGTCAGCGCGCCCCGCGGGCGCCGGTTCGCCGCGAGCGTCGAGGGCTTCCTCGCGGCCGCGGCCGCACGACGCGACCAGCAGACGGCGACCGTCATCTCGGCCCTGCCGCTCGGTGACGACGAGCGGGGCCGGCTCGTCGCCGGCCTGTCGTCGATCTACGGCGGCCGGGTCCACCTCAACACCGTCGTCGACCCCCGGGTCATGGGCGGCATCCGCGTTGAGATCGGCGACGAGGTCATCGACGGCACGGTCATCCGCAAGCTCGAGGGCGCCCGCCGCGCCATGGGCGTCTCGTGAGCGCCGGCACCACCACCACCGCTGTGAACCACCACCGACCCGCAGCCCGGGTCGAAACCGAGGAGAAGATCTGACATGACGGAGCTTTCGATCCGTCCGGAGGAGATCCGCGACGCCCTGGACTCCTACGTCCAGTCCTACGAGCCCGGCGCGGCCTCCCGCGAAGAGGTCGGCCGCGTCACCGACGCCGGTGACGGCATCGCCCACGTCGAGGGCCTGCCCTCGGCCATGACCAACGAGCTGCTGCAGTTCGAGGACGGCACGCTGGGCCTCGCGCTCAACCTCGACGTCCACGACATCGGTGTCGTCGTCCTCGGTGACTTCGCCGGCATCGAGGAGGGCCAGACCGTCAAGCGCACGGGCGAGGTCCTCTCGGTCCCGGTGGGCGACGCGTTCCTCGGTCGCGTCGTCGACCCGCTCGGCAACCCGATCGACGGCATGGGCGAGATCGCGAGCGAGACCCGCCGCGCCCTCGAGCTGCAGGCGCCGACCGTCGTCGAGCGCAAGTCGGTGCACGAGCCGCTGCAGACCGGCATCAAGTCGATCGACGCGATGACCCCGATCGGTCGCGGCCAGCGCCAGCTCATCATCGGCGACCGCCAGACGGGCAAGACGACCGTCGCGATCGACACGATCATCAACCAGAAGCGCAACTGGGAGTCGGGCGACGAGGACCAGCAGGTCCGCTGCATCTACGTCGCCATCGGCCAGAAGGGCTCGACCATCGCCTCGGTGCGCGGCACCCTGGAGGAGGCCGGCGCCCTCGAGTACACGACGATCGTCGCCGCCCCGGCGTCCGACTCGGCCGGCTTCAAGTACCTCGCCCCCTACACCGGCTCGGCCATCGGCCAGCACTGGATGTACCAGGGCAAGCACGTCCTCATCGTCTTCGACGACCTGAGCAAGCAGGCCGAGGCCTACCGCGCCGTGTCGCTGCTGCTGCGCCGCCCGCCGGGCCGCGAGGCCTACCCGGGCGACGTGTTCTACCTGCACAGCCGCCTGCTCGAGCGCTGCGCGAAGCTGTCCGACGACCTCGGTCACGGCTCGATGACCGGCCTGCCCGTCATCGAGACCAAGGCGGGTGACGTCTCGGCGTACATCCCGACCAACGTCATCTCGATCACCGACGGCCAGATCTACCTCCAGGCCGACCTCTTCAACGCCAACGTGCGCCCCGCCATCGACGTGGGTGTCTCGGTGTCGCGAGTCGGGGGCTCGGCGCAGATCAAGGCCATGAAGTCGGTGGCCGGTCGCCTCAAGCTCGACCTCGCGCAGTTCCGCGCCATGGAGGCGTTCGCGATGTTCGCCTCCGACCTCGACCCGGCCTCCCGGGCCCAGCTCGCCCGTGGTGCGCGCCTCGTCGAGCTACTCAAGCAGCCGCAGAGCAACCCCTACCCGGTCGAGGAGCAGGTCGTCTCCGTGTGGGCCGGCACGACGGGCAAGCTCGACGACATCGCCGTCGAGGACGTCCGCCCGTTCGAGTCCGAGCTGCTCGAGACCCTGCGTCGCGACGGCTCGATCCTGCAGACGATCCGTGAGACGAAGAAGCTCGACGACGACACCGAGAACGCTCTCGGCAAGGTCGTCGACGACGTCAAGTCCTACTTTCGCGGCAGCGGTCGCGACGGCATGCAGGCCGGCACGGAGGACGTCGAGGAGCTCGGCGACGACGACATCGCGCAGGCGAAGATCGTCCGCAACAAGTAACGACGCACGACACCGGATGCCGGGGGGCGGGCACCACGCCCGCTCCGCGGCATCCGGACAGCACGAGAACCACCTGACGTAGCCCGACAGAACGAGACCAGGAGAGGCGGGGCACATGGGAGCGCAGATGCGCATCTACCGCCAGCGCATCAAGTCGGTCAACTCCATCAAGAAGATCACGAACGCGATGGAGCTGATCGCGGCGGCGCGTGTCATCAAGGCACGCCAGCGCGCCAGCGAGGCCATGCCCTACACGACGGCGCTCACCCGCGCCGTGAGCGCCGTGGCGACGAACACCAGCGAGGACCACCCGCTGACGACGGACGTCAAGGACGCCAAGCGCGCCGGCGTGCTCGTCATCGCGGCCGACCGCGGTCTCGCCGGTGCCTACTCGGTCTCGGCCATCAAGCGCGCGTCCGAGCTCATCGCCCACCTCCAGGGCGAGGGCAAGGAGGTCGTGCCCTACCTCGTCGGTCGCAAGGCGGTCAGCTACTACAAGTTCCGCAAGCGCGACTTCGCGCAGGAGTGGAGCGGCTTCACCGACGCCCCGACCTTCGAGAACGCGCGCGACATCGCCGACCGCCTCACCGAGGACTTCCTCAAGCCCACCGCCGAGGGGGGCGTCGACGAGATCCACGTCGTCTTCACGCTCTTCCGCTCGATGGTGCGCCAGGACCCGCACGTGCTGCGGCTGCTGCCCCTCGAGGTCGTCGACGCCGACAGCGAGCGCGAGGACGGCCTCGACCTCAGCGTCAACCAGTACGAGGAGGGCCAGCTGGCCCCCGAGTACGACTTCGAGCCGAGCGCGAGCGAGGTGCTCGACCTGCTGCTGCCCAAGTACGTGCGCAACCGCATCTACACGGCACTGCTCAGCTCGTCGGCATCCGAGCTCGCCGCCCGCCAGCGCGCCATGAAGTCGGCCACCGACAACGCCGGTGACCTCATCAAGCGCTACGAGCGGCTGGCCAACCAGGCCCGCCAGGCCGGCATCACCCAAGAGATCAGCGAAATCGTGGGCGGCGCAGACGCCCTCGCCGACGCCAAGAAGTAAAGCCCACAGGTAAGGAAGCACACCATGACTGCAACCGTCAGTGACACCGCGGTGTCGACCGAGGCCCAGGGTGGCGTCGGCCGCATCTCGCGCATCATCGGCCCGGTCGTCGACGTCGAGTTCCCGAGCGACGCGATGCCCGAGCAGTACAACCTGCTCACGACCGAGGTCACCCTCGCCGGTGAGACCAAGAACATCAACCTCGAAGTCGCCCAGCACATCGGCGACAACATGGTGCGCGCCATCTCGCTGCAGCCGACCGACGGCATCGTGCGCGGCTCGTCCGTGCAGGACACCGGCGGCCCGATCACGGTGCCCGTCGGCGACGTGACGCTCGGCAAGGTCTTCAACGCGACCGGCACCTGCCTCAACCTCGAGGACGGCGAGACGCTCCAGGTCGGCGAGCGCTGGGGGATCCACCGCAAGGCCCCCGCCTTCGACCAGCTCGAGAGCAAGACGACGATGTTCGAGACGGGCATCAAAGTCATCGACCTCATGACCCCGTACGTCCAGGGTGGCAAGATCGGCCTCTTCGGTGGTGCCGGTGTCGGCAAGACGGTGCTCATCCAGGAGATGATCGCCCGCGTCGCCCGCGACCACGGTGGTGTGTCGGTGTTCGCCGGTGTCGGCGAGCGCACCCGTGAGGGCAACGACCTCATGGTCGAGATGGAGGAGGCCGGTGTCCTCGGCCAGACCGCCCTCGTCTTCGGCCAGATGGACGAGCCGCCGGGCACCCGCCTGCGCGTCGCCCTGTCGGCGCTGACGATGGCGGAGTACTTCCGCGACGTGCAGCAGCAGGACGTCCTGCTCTTCATCGACAACATCTTCCGCTTCACGCAGGCCGGCTCCGAGGTCTCGACCCTGCTCGGCCGCATGCCGTCGGCCGTGGGCTACCAGCCCACGCTCGCCGACGAGATGGGCACCCTGCAGGAGCGCATCACCTCGACGCGTGGTCACTCGATCACCTCGATGCAGGCGATCTACGTCCCGGCCGACGACTACACCGACCCGGCCCCGGCCACGACGTTCGCGCACCTCGACGCGACGACCGAGCTGTCGCGTGACATCGCCTCGATGGGCATCTACCCGGCGGTCGACCCGCTCAGCTCGACCTCGCGCATCCTCGACCCGCGCTACATCACGGCCGACCACTACAACACCGCCGTGCGCATCAAGTCGATCCTCCAGCGCAACAAGGAGCTGCAGGACATCATCGCGATCCTCGGCATCGACGAGCTCTCGGAAGAGGACAAGATCCTCGTCAACCGTGCCCGCCGCATCCAGCGCTTCCTGTCGCAGAACACCTACGTCGCGAAGCAGTTCACCGGCATCGAGGGCTCGACCGTGTCGCTCGCCGACTCGATCGAGGGCTTCACGAAGATCGCCGACGGCGAGTACGACCACGTCGCCGAGCAGGCCTTCTTCATGTGCGGTGGCCTCGACGACGTCGAGCGCCAGTGGGCCGAGATCCAGAAGAACCTCTGACCCACCCCCGGGCGGGGTCACCCGCCACCTGAGCACCCGGCGCCGGCGCCGGCATCCATCACGGATGCCGGCGCCGTCGCCTTTCCCGGACGCGCCGCACCGTTGTGCGTGTCGCGGGTATGGAACACACTCAGGAAACGTTGATCCTCATGAGCGGTCGTTCCCAGGCTGCTCGTGGACACAGCACCACCGGCACCACCGGCAAGACAGCACGACCAGCAAGACAGCACACCCTGCGGGCAGCGTGGCACGTCAGCATCACCCGACCATCCACCCCGGGTCGCCGATCGGGCGGCCCACCTTCACAGGAGCACTCGTGACCCAGCCAGCCACCGACACCAACCGCCGCCATCAGGTCGTCGTCATCGGGTCGGGCTTCGGCGGTCTGTTCTCGACGCAGAAGCTCAAGCGGGCCGACGTGGACGTCACCCTCATCGGGAGCACGACCCACCACCTCTTCCAGCCGCTGCTCTACCAGGTGGCGACCGGCATCCTCTCCGAGGGCGAGATCGCCCCCTCCACGCGTGAGGTGCTCAACCGGCAGCAGAACGCCAAGGTCCTGCTCGGGGTCGTCACCGACATCGACGTCGACGCCCGCACCGTCACCCACCAGAGCGTCGGCCGCTCGACGGTGACGCCGTACGACTCGCTCATCGTCGCCGCCGGCGCCGGCCAGTCGTACTTCGGCAACGACCACTTCGCCCGGCACGCGCCCGGCATGAAGTCCATCGACGACGCCCTCGAGCTGCGCGGCCGCATCTTCGGCTCGTTCGAGCTGGCCGAGCTCGCCTCGACCCCGGCCGAGGTCGAGCGCCTCATGACGTTCGTCGTCGTCGGCGCCGGCCCGACGGGTGTCGAGATGGCCGGGCAGATCGCCGAGCTCGCGCACCGCACGCTCAAGCGCGACTTCCGCCGCATCGACACCAAGCGCGCCCGCGTCATCCTGCTCGACTTCGCCCCGCAGGTGCTCGGCGCCTTCGGCGAGAAGCTCGGCGACAAGGCCAAGAAGCGCCTCGAGGAGCTCGGTGTCGAGGTGCGCCTCGGCGCCAAGGTCGTCGACGTCGACTCGACCGGCATCGAGGTGCAGCACGAGGACGGGCGCCACGAGCGCATCGAGTCGGTGTGCAAGGTGTGGGCCGCCGGTGTGCAGGCCTCCCCGCTGGGCAAGCAGCTCGCCGACCAGACGGGCGCCGGCATCGACCGCGCCGGCCGGGTCGAGGTGCTGCCCGACCTCACGCTGCCGGGCCACCCCGAGATCTACGTCGTCGGCGACATGATGTCGCTCGACAAGCTGCCCGGCGTGGCGCAGGTCGCGATCCAGGGCGGCGAGTACGCGGCCGAGGCCATCATGCGCCGCGTCGACGGCCGCGAGCCCCAGAAGACGTTCTCGTACTTCGACAAGGGCTCCATGGCGACCATCTCGCGGTTCTCGGCGGTGGCGTCCGTCGGCAAGGCCCAGTTCACCGGGTTCATCGCCTGGGTGCTGTGGCTGGCCGTCCACCTCGTCTACATCATCGGCTTCAAGAACCGCATCACGACCCTGCTGCACTGGGCCATCAGCTTCCTCGGCCGCGGCCGGGCCGAGCGGGTCGTCACCGAGCAGCAGGTGTTCGCCCGCAGCGCCATCAAGGACCTCGGGCCGGGGTACAACCCCGAGCTGCCCCGCCTGGCCAAGGACCGGCCCGACGGCCAGGTCACCGGCAGCGACCCGCAGCACGCCACCTCGGGCGCAGCCGAGGGCGTCCCCGCCGACGGTGACGCCCAGCGGGCGGGCCGCCCGACCGGCTGACGCACCACCTCGTCGCACGACGAAGGGCCGACCGCTCGCGCGGTCGGCCCTCTGTTGTCCCGGGGGAGCGGCCGCGTCAGCCGGCGAGGTTCTCGATGGCCGTGCCGAGGCGGGGGAGGGCGGCCTCGACGTTGCCCTTGGCCTTGCCGCGCAGGGCGCCGTAGGCCTTCTTGGCCGTCGCGTTCGACGTGCGTGCGGCCATGTCGTCGGTCACGGCGAGGAGGGCGTCGGACGCGGCGTCCGACTGCGACGCGAGGTGGGCGCCGAACGGGCGGCCCTCACGCGACTGCCAGAACGGCTCGAGCGCGGTGGCGAACCGCGGGAGCAGGCGGTCGACCGCCCGGTCGACGAAGCCGCGGCCGATGCGCTTGACGCCGGCGTACGCCGTCTTGACCGCGGCTCCGCCGAAGCCGCTCTTGGCCGCGACCTCGGCGTCGACGACACCGACGAGGGCGGTGACGGCGGCAGGTCGGCGGGCGGGGTCGAGCAGGGCGTCGGGCAGGGTGGTCACGGAGGTCCTCCAGAGGGGTCGGCCGGTGGTCGGAGCATCTTCGCAGAGGCCCTAGACTGGCTCCCACCACCCCACGATCCGGAGGAACACGTGAGTTCGCTCAAGGTTGAGATGGTCGCCGCCGACCGCAAGGTCTGGGAGGGAGAGGCACGCTTCGTGCGGGCCCGCTCCATCGCCGGCGAGCTGGGCATCATGCCCGGTCACTCCCCGCTGCTGGGGGTGCTCGTCGAGGGTGACGTGTCGATCGAGTCGGCCGACGGTGAGCGCCGCACGGTGACCGTCGACGGTGGCTTCCTGTCGGTCGACAGCAACGTCGTGACGATCGTCGCCGAGCACGTCGACGCCTCGTCCCTGCAGAGCTCGCGCAGCTGAGGTCGCCGCGTGCCGTCCGCTCTCGTCACCACCGAGATCGTGATCGGCGCGCTCGTCCTCGTCGTCGTCGTCATCCTGGGCGTCACCTTCGCCCGGCGGCGCTACATCGCCCGCGGCCTGCCGCTCACGCTGTGCGGGCTGCGCACGGCCCCGGGTGCCCGCTGGCGCCTCGGCCTCATCCGCTTCGGCGACAACGCCCTCGAGTGGCACACGCTCGGGGGCGTCTCGCTGCGCCCGGCGCACCTCTGGCAGCGCCAGGAGCTGCTCATCGACGCCCCGCGACCGCTCGTGGGTGACGAGGCCATCCCGCTGCTGCCCGGCGCGCTGCTCGTGCCGGCCCGTGAGCTCGGCCAGCCCTTCCAGCTCGCGCTGCAGGGCCCGGCCTATACCGCCCTGCGCTCGTGGCAGGAAGCCGCACCGCCCGGCTACAACGTCAACGTCGCCTGACCGCTCAGGAGGCGCTGCCGGCATCCTCGGTGGTGGGTTCGCTGGTGGGCTCGGTGGTGGGCTCGGTGTCGTCCTGCCCGCGACGGCTGCGGCCTCCGCGGCGCGACGGCGCCTCGACACGGCCGCCGCCCGGCTGCCACAGCACGTCGCCGCCGTGCTCGACGTTGGCGATGCGGGCGAGGATGAAGAGCAGGTCCGACAGGCGGTTGAGGTAGGTGGCCGTGAGCGGGTTGACGCCGCCCTCGCCGGTGCCGTGGGCGTCGATGGCCGCCCACGTCGAGCGCTCGGCGCGCCGCACGACGGTCGTCGCGTGGTGCAGGTGGGCGCTGCCGACGCTGCCGCCGGGCAGGATGAACGAGCGCAGCTTCTCGACCTGCGTCAGGTAGGTGTCGCAGTCGTGCTCGAGGTCGTCGACCCACGGCTGCTGCACCCGCAGGGGAGGCCACTCGTACGTCTCGCGCAGGGGGGTCGAGAGGTCGGCGCCGACGTCGAAGAGCTCGTTCTGCACCCGCAGCAGGGTCTCGCGCACTGCGTCGCCGAGGCCGCCGGCGGCGAGGGCGACGCCGATGACGGCGTTGGCCTCGTTGCTGTCGGCGTACGCGTGCAGGCGCGGGTCGTTCTTGCCCGTGCGCGAGAGGTCGCCGAGACTCGTCGTGCCGTCGTCGCCGGTGCGCGTGTAGATGCGGGTGAGGTTGACCATGGCGTCACTCTCCCATCCCGGGCGGGCGGGCCCGAACCCGGTGTCGTCGACGCCGAGCGCCCCGGCCCCCGGGTGCGGCCGGCCGGTAGGGTCGCGGGGTGCGTGAGCGGTTGAGAGTGGTCGGGGGCACCCGCCTGACGGGCGAGGTGGCAGTGGTCGGGGCGAAGAACAGCGCCCTCAAGCTCATGGCGGTGGCGCTGCTCGCCCCCGGGCGGACGACGTTGACCAACGTGCCCGGTATCGCCGACGTCTCGATCATGGCCGAGCTGCTGCGGCGCCTCGGGGTCGGCGTCGACCTCGGGCCCGACGCCGGCCTCGAGCCCGGGGTCGTCGTGCTCGACGTGCCCGAGACGCTCGGCCACCGGGCCGATTACGAGCTCGTCCGGGCCCTGCGTGCGTCCATCTCCGTGCTCGGGCCGCTCGTCGCCCGGGTGGGCGAGGCCGACGTCGCCGTCCCCGGCGGCGACGCGATCGGCTCGCGCGGCCTCGACCTGCACGCCGCCGGTCTCGAGGCGCTCGGCGCCACCGTGCACGTCACCCACGGCTACCTCGTGGCCAAGGCACCCGACGGCCTGCGCGGCGCCGACGTGCGCCTCGACTTCCCGAGCGTCGGGGCCACCGAGAACGTGCTGACGGCCTCCGTGCTGGCCACGGGGCGCACGACCATCGAGAACGTCGCCCGCGAACCCGAGATCGTCGACATCGCCGACATGCTCGTCTCGATGGGCGCCCGCATCGAGGGGGCAGGCACCTCGCGCATCGTCGTCGACGGCGTCGACGCGCTGGCGCCGACGACGCACCGCGTCGTGCCCGACCGCATCGCCGCCGGCACGTGGGCCTTCGCGGCCGCGACGACCCGGGGTGACGTCGAGGTCGTCGACTCGGTGCCCGCGCACCTGAGGGTCCCGCTCGCCTCCCTCGCCAACGCCGGATGCCGGGTCGAGCCGACCGAGCGCGGGTTCCGCGTCACGGCGCCCGAGCGGCCGCGGGCCTTCGACGTCGCCACGCTGCCCTACCCGGGCTTCCCGACCGACCTGCAGCCGTTCGCCCTGGCCTACAACGTCGTGGCGCGGGGCAGCGCGATGATCACGGAGAACCTCTTCGAGGCTCGTTTCCGCACCGTCGCCGAGCTGGTCCGGCTCGGGGCGGAGGCGCAGATCGACGGCCACCACGTCATGACGCACGGGGTCGACCAGCTGTCGGGGGCACCGGTCGAGTCGAGCGACATCCGCAGCGGGGCGGCCCTCGTCATCGCCGGGCTCGTCGCCGACGGCGAGACGGTCGTCAGCGGCATCCACCACATCGACCGCGGCTACCCCCGCTTCGAGGAGTCGCTGCGCGGGCTCGGGGCCACGGTGCACCGGGAGGTCGACGACAGCTGGGTGCCGTGATGCGGACCGCCGTCGCATGGTCCGTGGACAGTTGAAGGGTGGAGCGATTTCGACGTATTTCGTGACCTTTTCTTGACACCGATGTCCGACGGTTTCCGCGTCGCGGAGGTCATGCTGTGCGGAAGCAGCAGCGTTGGAGAGGGGTCACGATGACGCTGGACGCACACTCGTACGGGGTGGTCGAGGTGTTCACGGCGGACGACGGTCACGACGTCGTCATCCGGGGTCGGCTCGACGTCCACTCCGTCCCCGACGTGCGCGACGCGGTGCACGCCGCGATCGCCGCCGGCACCGGTGAGGTGCGCCTGCACCTCGGCCAGGCCGAGATCGGCGACGCCACCGGCCTGGGGGTCATCCTGCACCTGCACCGCCGGGCGACGCGGGCCGACCGCCGCCTGCTGCTGCTCGACCCGAGCGAACGCACGACCCGGCTGCTGCGTGGGTGCCGGCTCGACCGCATCCTCACGCCGCGGCGCACCGCGGTCACCTCCCTCTCGGCCTGAGCCGCTCGGGACGGTAGTGCCCGGCAGCAGACGGTCGACCGCCCGCTCAGAAGAGGCGTGACTCGGCGTCGTCGACCCCCTTGAGGGCGTCGTAGTCGAGCACGACGCACCGGATGCCGCGGTCCTCGGCGAGCGTGCGCGCCTGGGGCTTGATCTGCTGGGCGGCGAAGATGCCGGTGACGGGCGCCAGGTGCGGGTCGCGGTTCATCAGCTCGAGGTAGCGGGTCAGCTGCTCGACGCCGTCGATCTCGCCGCGCCGCTTGATCTCGATGGCGACGCTCGTGCCCGACGCGTCGCGGGCGAGGATGTCGACCGGCCCGATCGCGGTCATGTACTCCCGGCGCACGAGCGACCAGCCGTGGCCGAGGGTGTGGATGTGCTCGGCGAGCAGCCGCTGCAGGTGTGCCTCGACGCCGTCCTTGACCAGGCCCGGGTCGACCCCGAGCTCGTGGGCCGAGTCGTGCAGCACCTCGTGGATGAGCACCGTGAGCCGGTCCTCGCTCTTCGCGTGCTGCACGCGCCACACGGCCACGACGCCCTCGGCGACTTGGGTCCCGCCGGGCTCGGTCTCGGCCATCGAGCACGGCGGCGACATCCAGTTGAGCGGCTTGTACGAGCCGCCGTCGCTGTGCACGAGCACCGAGCCGTCGGCCTTGACGACGAGCAGCCGGGTCGCGAGCGGGAGGTGGGCGGTGAGCCGACCGTCGTAGTCGACGCTGCAGCGGGCGATGACGAGACGCACCGGGCCACCCTAGAGCAGGCTCCGATCAGGCCGGGCGACGGCCCGGGGACGGTCGGTCGCCGCGGTGCCGGCCCACCGGCATCCGGCCCCGCGACCGCCCTCTGCGAGACTCCAGCCATGGCTCGTGACATCACCACCGTCGGTGTGACCGGACTCGGCACCATGGGTGCCGGCATCGTCGAGGTCTTCGCGCGCGGCGGCCTGCAGGTCGTCGCGACCGAGGTCGACGACGCGGCCCTCGAGCGAGGACGGGGCGTGCTCGCGCGGTCGACGGCCCGGGCCGTGGCGAAGGGGCGGCTCGAGCAGGCCGAGGCCGACGCGCTGCACGGCCGCGTCACCTTCACGACCGACCTCGCCGGCCTGGCCGGCTGCGACCTCGTCGTCGAGGCGGTGCCGGAGCGCCCCGGCCTCAAGCACGAGCTGTTCCGACGCCTCGACGACGTCGTGGCGCCCGGGGCCGTGCTCGCCACGAACACCTCGAGCCTGTCGGTCACCGACATCGCCGTCGCCACCGCGCACCCCGAGCGCGTCGTCGGCGTGCACTTCTTCAACCCCGCTCCGGTGCAGCGCCTCGTCGAGGTGGTGACGACGGTCGTCACCGACGACGAGGTCCGCGACAGCGTGCGGGCGCTCGCCGAGCGTCTGGGCAAGACCCCGGTCGTCGTCGGCGACCGCGCCGGGTTCATCGGCAACGCGCTGCTCTTCGGCTACCTCGGGCACGCCGTGGCCATGCTCGAGTCGGGGCGGGCCACGCGCGACGACATCGACACGGCGGCCCGGGTCGGCCTCGGCTACCCCATGGGTCCGTTGGCCCTGCTCGACCTCATCGGGCTCGACACCGCCGAGGCGATCCTCACGACGATGTACGAGCAGGGCCGTGACCGCCTGCACGCCCCGTCGCCGCTGCTCACCGAGCTCGTCGCGGCGGGCCACCTCGGGCGCAAGACCGGCCGGGGCTTCTTCGTGTACCCACCGCCGGGGTCCGGGGGCGGCGACACCACGGCACCGGATGCCGGTGGGCCCGCTGCCGGGGTCCGCGAGGTCGGGCGCGTGGTCGTCGTGGCGACCGGCGACGACGACTCTGCTGCGGCGGTCGACGACCGGCTGGGGGCGTGGGTCGACGACCTGGCGGCGGTGGGGGTCGACGTCGACCGGGTCACCGTCGGCAACTCCGGCGACGGCGACGCGCGGCTGGCGGAGGCCGACGTCGTGCTCGTCGACGTGCCGGCCGGTGACTCCGGCTCGGCGCTTGTGGCGACGGTCACCAGCACGCTGACGGACGGCACGGTCGTGGCGCTGACCGGTGCCGGGGCCGACGGGTCGCTCGCGGCCCTCGCGGCGGCGACCGGCCGGCCCGCCGAGGTCGTCGGTCTTCAGCCGGTGACGCCCTTCGCCTCGGCGCCTCTCGTCGAGGTCGTCGTCGGGCTCGACACGAGCGAGTCGACCGTCGCTACCGCGCGGGCGCTGTGCGAGCGGCTGGGGCGCACCGCCGTCACGACCCGCGACCGCGCCGGCCGTCTCGTCGAGGCGCTCCTCGTGCCCTACCTCTGCGACGCGCTGCGGATGGTGCAGGACGGCTACGCGAGCGCTGACGACGTCGACACCGCCATGCGCAACGGCTGCGGGCTGCCGCGCGGGCCGGTCCAGGCGCTCGACGAGCTCGGCCTCGACGTCGCCCTCGACGCGGCCCGGCGCCTGCACGCCGAGACCGGCGAGCCCGGGCACGCCCCGCCGCCGCTGCTCACCCAGCTCGTCGCCGCCGGACGCCTCGGCAGCCGCACCGGCGAGGGCGTCCGCCGCCACCCCTGACCCCGGCCCGGGGCCCAGCGCCCCGCCTCGCCCCACCGGCCCGGCGCACACACCGAGCAATGCGCGGATCCGCGTGTTGCAACACGCAGACCTGCACATTGTTCGGTGTGTTGCGCCGGCGGGGCGGTGGGGGCGGGGTGGTGCGGGAGGCCCGGTGGGCGCGGGGCCGGGCACCCGGCATCCGGTGCGGTGACGGACAATGAGGTCATGCCCACGCGCCGCCGACCCAGCAAGCACGCGCGCGAGCACGTGCCGCTCGACGTCAACCGCGTGCAGGGCGGCACGACCCGCGAGGAGAGCTACGCCGGGAGCCGGTGGACGGTGCGCTCCGTGTCGGGGGCCACGGCCGAACGGCCCTACCTCTGCCCGGGGTGCCAGCAGGACATCGAGCCCGGCGTGCCGCACGTCGTCGTCTGGCCCGCCGACGGGGTCGGGGGAGTGGGCGACCGGCGCCACTGGCACACCGCGTGCTGGAAGCGGCGCGACGCCCGGCCGGCCGGGAACGCCTACCGCTGAACGGTTCTCGCGCGCGCAGCGCCGAGAGGCAGCTCAGTGCTGGCGCTGCCGCGGGACGAGCACCTCGTCGTAGATGAGCAGCAGTCCGGCCGCGACGGGGATCGCGAGCAGCGCCCCGAGCATGCCGAGGAGCGTGCCGCCGGCGAGCGCGGCCACGATCGTCACCGCGCCGGGCACCGAGACGGTGCGCTGCATGATGCGCGGCATCACCATGTAGTTCTCGATCTGCTGGTAGACGATGAAGTAGACGATGACGACGAGCGCCTTCTCGGGCTGGTCGAAGAAGGCGACGACGGCCACGACGACCGCTCCGAGCGTCGCGCCGACCATCGGCACGAGGCCGAGGAAGCCGACGGTGACGGCGAGCACGGCGGCGAAGCGGAGGTCGAGCCACGACATCATGAGGTAGGCGCAGCAGGCGTTGATGGCCGCGACGCAGACCTGCCCGATGGCGTACGAGCCGACGCGGCGCATGATCTCCTCGGCCAGCGACATGATGCGCGGCCGGCGGCTCGCAGGGACGAGCGAGTAGGCGGCGTGCTTGACCGAGGGCAGCGAGGCCATGAAGTAGAGGGTGAGCACGAGCACGGTGAGCGTACTGAACACACCCGAGGCGATGACCTTGCCGGCGTCGAGCACCCCACCGAAGACGCCCGCCCAGAGGTTGCCGTCGGCGACGCGGCGGTCGACCTCCTCCTGGATGCGGGCGAGCAGCTGGTAGCGGTGGTCGAGGTCCTGCACCCAGCTGTTCTGCAGGAGGTTGCCGATGAAGTTCGGGGCGTTGTTGGCCAGCTCGGTCGCCTGCTGCGTCACCGGCGGGAAGACGACCCAGCCCACGAGCCCGAAGACGGCGAGCACCCCGAGGAACACGAGGGTCACCGCGAAGCCCCGCCGTAGCCCCCGCCGGGTGAGGCCGCCGACGAGCGGGTCGAGCGCGAGGGTGAGGAAGAAGGCCACGGCGAGCAGGGTGACGACGGTCGTCAGCTCGCTCACCGCCTGCCACACGCCGTAGGCGACCAGTACGCCGAGCGCGCCGACGAAGCCGACGTAGAACGGCGACTGGCGGTTGAAGGGCGTGCCCGCCGGCCCGAAGTCCCGTCGCGCCGCCCGGCCGCCGCCACCGCCGACGGCGCCCCCGCGGCCCGCCGGGACGAGCCGGTCGGATGCCGTCGTGGCCGGGCCCGCGTCTCCGGCGGGTCCGCGGCCCTGTGGTCCGCCCGCGGGGTCGGCAGCGGTGCCCGGGAGGGCTGCAGGAGAGTCGGGGTCGACGCCACCGGACGTCGCGGCGGGGGTGTCAGGCGACGGACGCCCGCTCACCCGCAGCGGCAGCGTGCTGCCGAGCAGATCGTGCTCGAGCTGCTCGTCGTGGGCCAGGCGCTCCTCGAGGTCACCGAGGTGGCGACGGTCGGAGTCGAGGTCCTGCCCGATGCGCGAGTGGCGGCCGGGTCCGCGCAGCTGGTCCATCCGCGCGCGCTGCGCGCGACGGTACGCCAACCACCTCCCCCAGATCGCCACGGCGGCAGCCTATGACAGGCAGGCGCGTCCGTGGCGGCGCTCGTCAGACTGCATGGGCGCCCGTGTCGGGGCTCGGCAGCTCGACGAGCTCGACGAGCACCCCGCCGGCGTCCTTCGGGTGCACGAAGTTGACCCGGCTGCCCGCGGTGCCACGGCGCGGCGCGTCGTAGAGCAGCCGCAGCCCGCGAGAGCGCAGGGTCTCGGCGGCGGCCTCGACGTCGGCCACACGGTAGGCGAGCTGCTGCAGACCGGGGCCGTTGCGCCCGATGAACGTCGCGATGGTCGACTCCGGGGTGAGCGGGGCCAGCAGCTGCAGCCGCGTCCCCGACTCGAGCTCGTCGCGGGTCGCCGACGGCGCGCCGACGCCGAGCATCGCCTCGCGCACCCCCTGCTCCTCGTTCGTCTCCTCGTGCAGCAGCCGCAGCCCGAAGGTGCGGCCGTATAAGGCGACCGCCTCGTCGAGGTCGGGCACGGCGATGCCGACGTGGTCGACCTGCAGGAACAGCGGGTCGGAGAGCGGGTCGGTGGTGGGGACGTCCTCGGCCATGGCGCCACGGTAACGGCTGACGGCATCCACTCTCGGGCCCGTCGGGGCTCACGGCGGGCGCGGTTACAGTGGGCCGGACATCCCTCGACGACGCTGGAGGCGCACGACCATGACCACCCCTGCCACCGACCACGGCCGGTCCGTGTCCGTGATCGTCGCCGGCGCCCGCACGCCGATGGGCCGCCTCCTCGGCTCGCTCAAGGGGTTCTCCGGCGCCCAGCTCGGCGGGGTCGCCATCGCCGGCGCCCTCGAGAAGGCGGGCGTCGCGCCCGAGCAGGTCGAGTACGTGATCATGGGGCAGGTGCTGCAGGCCGGCGCCGGCCAGATCCCTGCCCGGCAGGCGGCGCACGAGGCCGGCATCCCGCTCATCGTGCCCGCGCTCACGATCAACAAGGTGTGCCTGTCGGGCATCAACGCCATCGCCATGGCCGACCAGCTCATCCGCGCCGGTGAGGTCGAGGTCGTCGTCGCCGGCGGCCAGGAGTCGATGACCAACGCGCCGCACCTGCTCGCGAAGTCGCGTGAGGGCTTCAAGTACGGCGATGTGCCGCTGCGCGACCACATGGCCTTCGACGGGCTGTGGGACGCCTTCACCGACCAGGCGATGGGCGCCCTCACCGAGCAGGCGAACGTCGGCGCGCAGGCCTTCACGCGCGAGGAGCAGGACGAGTTCTCCGCCCGCAGCCACCAGCTCGCCGCCCGGGCCTGGAAGGACGGCGTCTTCGACGACGAGGTCGTGCCCGTCTCCATCCCCCAACGCAAGGGCGACCCGATCGCGTTCAAGGACGACGAGGGCATCCGCCCCGACACGACCACTGCCTCGCTCGCGGGACTGCGACCGGCCTTCGCCAAGGACGGCACCATCACCGCCGGCTCGGCCTCCCAGATCAGCGACGGTGCGGCGGCCGTCGTCGTCATGAGCAAGGCCAAGGCGCAGGAGCTGGGCCTGACGTGGCTCGCCGAGATCGGTGCGCACGGCATGGTGGCCGGCCCCGACTCGACGCTGCAGCAGCAGCCCGCCCGGGCGATCGCGGCGGCGTGCGCCAAGGAGGGCGTCGCGCCCGCCGACCTCGACCTCGTCGAGATCAACGAGGCCTTCGCCGCCGTCGGCCTCGCGTCGGCCCGCGAGCTCGGCATCGACCTCGACCGCGTCAACGTCAACGGTGGTGCCATCGCCCTCGGGCACCCCATCGGCATGTCGGGTGCGCGCATCGCCCTGCACCTCGCGCTCGAGCTGAAGCGCCGTGGCGGCGGTGTCGGTGCCGCCGCGCTCTGCGGCGGCGGGGGCCAGGGTGACGCGCTCGTGCTGCGCGTCCCGGCATCCGACTGACGACGTCGGTGGGCGGCCACCCGAAAACCCGTTGAGCCGGATGCCGGGTGGCTGTCACCGTCGTGACATGGAGATCACGACGGTGGACCGGGGCGACGACGCCCTCGTGGCGCAGCTCTACGACGTGTGCCGCAGCAGTGACGCTGTGTCGCGGGTGAACCAGTTCGACTACACCCCCGAGGAGTACGCGGCGAACCTGCGCTGGAGCTTCCCCGGCGAGCACGACGTGCTGCTCGCGGCGCGCGACGGTGGCACGGTGCTCGGCTACGCGCAGGTCTGGTTTCCCGAGCGCGACAACCTCGACAAGACCTGGTTCGAGTTGTTCGTCCACCCTGAGCACCGCCGGCAGGGAGTCGGGTCGGCGCTCGTCGAGCGGGTCGAGCGCGTGGTGCGCGACGAGGGGCGGTCGCTCGCCCTGCCCGAGGCCTTCGTGCCTCCGGGCCACCGCGACGACGCCCCGGCGGCCCGGTTCGCCGCGCGGCACGGCTACGAGGTCGCCGACACCGAGGTCGTGCGCTCGCTGCGGCTGCCCGTCGACGCCGCCGTCCTCGACCGCTTCGAGGCCTCGGCGCGCGAGGCGATGGGAGAGGCCTACCGCCTCGAGGTGCACCGCGGGGGAGTGCCCGAGCCGCTGCGGGCCGGGCTGTGCGCGGTCTCGAACCGGCTGGCGCTCGACGCCCCCTCGGGCGACATCGAGTTCGAGGCCGAGTCGATGACGCCCGACGACTACCAGCAGCTGCTCGAGCACGAGCGCTCTCTGCAGCGTGAGCGGCTCACGGCGCTCGCCATCGAGGTGGCGACCGGTGACGTCGTGGCGTACACCGACCTCGTGCTGCCGCACGGCGACCCGACGTTCGTCTTCCAGTGGGGCACGCTCGTCATGCCCGAGCACCGTGGCCATCGCCTGGGCATGGCGGTCAAGGTGGCGAACCTGCGGGCGCTCGCCGGGCTCGACCCGGCCCGGCGCACGGTGCGCACGATGAACGCGGAGGACAACCCCTGGATGGTGGGCATCAACGTCGACCTCGGCTTCGAGGTCGTCGAGGAGGCCCTCATGCTGCGCAAGGACCTCTGAGGGCCGTGGCCCGGCGGCAGCCTACGGTGGGCTCATGATCGTCGCCTTCTCCGTCGCCCCCACCACCGCCTCCGACGACGCCGGCTCGGTCGGCGACGCGGTCGCCCGCGCCGTCGCCGTCGTGCGCCGCTCGGGCCTGCCGCACCGCACCGACTCGATGTTCACCACCATCGAGGGCGAGTGGGACGAGTGCATGGCGGTGGTCAAGGAGTGCTGTGACGTCCTCGCGGAGAGCTCGCCCCGCGTCGGCCTCGTGCTCAAGGCGGACATCCGCCCCGGCCACACCGGCGAGATGGAGGGCAAGCTCGAGCGCCTCGAGGCGGCCATCGAGCGGCAGGCCGGCCGGTGACGTCCTCGCGTCGGAGGTGAGCCCGGTGCCGGCCTCGTCGTCTGCGTCGTCTGCCTCACAATCGTTCGACGAGCGGCGCTGGCGCGTGGCGCCGCTCACGCTCGCGGACTGCGACGAGCTGGCCCGGGTCCACGTCGCCGTGTGGCGCGAGGCCTACGCCGGCCTCATGGACGCCGCCTACCTGCGCGGCCTGCGCGAGGAGCGCTTCGCCGAGCGGTGGCGCTCTCGGGCGTCGGCATCGGTGGGGACGTCGCCGGCGTCAGTGACGTCAGTGACGTCAGTGACGTCGTCACCGGCATCCTCACCAGGCGGGTCGGATGCCGGTGGGCCCGTCACGCTCGTGGCCCGCGACGGCGCGGGCGTCGTCGGGTTCGTCTCGGCGGGGCCCAGCCGCGATGAGGACCCGCCCACCGCGTGGGAGCTGTGGGCGGTCAACCTCCTCGGCCGGGCGCACGGGACGGGACTGGCCGAGCACCTGGTGCAGCTCACCGTCGGTGACCGGGACGCCAGCCTGTGGGTCGTCGAGGGCAACGCCCGGGCGCGGTCGTTCTACACCCGGCTCGGGTTCGCCCCCGACGGCGCGCGCAGCGAGCACGAGCCGACGGGCGCCCCGGAGGTCCGTCTCGTGCGCCGCCGGGCCTGAGCGCGTCGGCTCCGAGCACGGGTCGGGGGCGCTCGCCGGGATTGGTGGTGGCCCGGGTCGGCTGCGTATCGTGGATGACGGTCCGAGCGTGCTCGGCCATCCTTCACCACACCCCGAGGTGCCCGCGGGCACCTCGACCAGACCCTCGCCGTGCACCGAAAGGCCCGCCATGCCCCGCCCCGCCCTCCGCCGAAGCGCCGTCGCCGCCGCGCTCCTGGCCACCGCGACGCTGGCAGCCTGCACCGGCAGCGACACCCCGGAGGCGGGGCCCAGCCCGGCCGTCGCACAGAGCGCCGCGGCCTCGACCGCGACGTCGGTCGTCGCCGCGGCGGAGAAGGCACTGGGCGACACGACGGCCACCGGTGGGACCGCGCGGCAGGCCGCGTTCAGCGGGGCCGCCCTCCGGTCGGCCGACGCCTGGGCCAAGACGCTCGGCGCGAAGTCGGCGGCGCAGCGGGCCGACGCCGCGTTGTCCACGGCCGCCGTCAAGGTGCTCGGGGTGTCGCGGGCCGGTGAGGAGCCGCGCCAGATCCTCGCCCAGGCGAGCCTGAAGAAGAGCAGCGCGCCCGTCCTCGTCCTGCTGCAGGCGGCTAAGGGGTCCGACCGCTTCACCGTCGCCGCGCAGACGCCCGTGCTCGCTGGCGCCACCGTCGACGCCCTCGACGCCGCCACCTCCGGTTCGGCCTCCGTGGGCGACGGCAGCGGCCTCGCCCTCACTCCCGACGCGGCGGTGCAGGCGTTCGCGGAGTCGGTGCGCTACCCCGACCCGAAGTCGGCCTCCGGCCTCGCCGCCGACCCCGCCGCGCAGCAGCTGCGGGCCGCGGCCGCGGCGCAGGCCAAGTCCATCTCGGGGCAGGGCACGTTCACCTCGGAGCACACGCCGAAGGGCGTCGTCGGCGGGCTGCGGCTCGCCGGTGGCAAGGGTGCCGTGGTCTTCGCGGACCTCCAGCGGGTCGACGCGATCGCCCTGCGCAACCAGACCAAGCTGACGCCGGGCAAGGACGTCACCCTGCTCTCCGGCCTCAAGCAGATCACGACCGAGGCCGCGCTCACCTCGAACGAGACCGTCGCGATGGTCATCCCCGAGAGCGGTCAGGCCCGGGTCGTCGCCTTCTCCGACCAGCTCGTCGGCGCCACCGGTCGGTGAGGCAGGATTGACCCATGAGTCAGCAGCCTTTCACCGCGGCCGCCCTGCGGGGTGCCGTCGACCTCTCCGCGTTCAAGCGACCTGCGTCCGCACCGGGACAGCCCGCGGGAGCGGCTGCTCCGGGAGCGCCGGGGTCGAGGGCCGCCGCGGGTGGGTCTGCCGCCCTCGTGGTCGAGGGCACTGACGCCTCCCTTCGTGACGTCCTCGCGTCCAGCGCCCAGCACCCGGTGCTGCTCGTCGTCTGGTCGTCGCGTCTGCAGGAGTCGGGCGACTTCGTCGACACCATGCGTGCGGTCGCGCGCCGCTACGCCGGGCGCTTCCAGCTGGTCACGGTCGACGCCGACGCCAATCCTGCTGTGCTGCAAGCATTCCAGGTGCAAGCGGTACCCGTCAGCTTCGCCCTCGTCGCAGGCCAGCCGGTGCCGCTCTTCGAGGGCGCCCAGCCCGAGGAGCAGGTCATCGCCATCGTCGACCAGGTGCTCGCCCTGGCCGCCCAGCACGGGGTCACCGGCACGGTCGAGGCCGCCGACGGCGACGTCGCCGGCTCGGGCGCCACCGAGGAGCCGGAGGAGCCGCCGCTGCCTCCGCTGCACCAGAAGGCGTTCGATGCCATCGAGGCCGATGACCTCGACACCGCCGCCGGCGCGTACCGGGAGGCCCTGACGCAGAACCCGGCCGACGTCGACGCCCGCATCGGGCTGGCTCAGGTCGGTCTGCTGCAGCGCACTCGCGACGCCGACCCGCAGGCCGCCCGGGCCGCTGCCGCGGCCGACCCGACCGACGTGCAGGCACAGATCCTCGTGGCCGACCTCGACCTGCTCGGCGGCCACGTCGAGGACGCGTTCTCACGCCTCGTCGACACGGTGCGCGTCACGGCCGACGCCGACCGCAACACGGTCCGTGAGCACGTCGTCGAGCTGTTCGAGGTCATCGGCACCACCGACGAGCGAGTCGTGCGGGCGCGCAAGGCGCTCATGAGCGCACTGTTCTGAGCCGCCCGACGGAACCCGCGGCAGTCTCGGGCTCGTCCTCCTGCGCCGCAGAGCGGTTGACCCTTTGGGCTGGTTCCGCGCGTCAGAGACAGCGGACCGTCAGGGACGGGAACGCCGTCCGGTCGTTCTCGGTCAGGTCCGCGGGCCCGGTGACGTCGGTCGTGAACGTGACGACGGTGCCGCTGCCGCGTCGTGGCCGGAGAGTCTCGAGCTCGCCGTCTGGAATGCCGTGGTGGTACGTCTGGGACCAGGCCCCGTCAGCACGGTGGTTCTCGTGGGTGAGGGTGCTGCTGAGTGCCGCGACGGCGGAGATCCCGCGCCGGGGGAGACCGTCTGGCAGCAGCGGCGCGGTGTCGACATCGGAGAAGCGGACGTCAGCGGACGCCATGACGGGTTTCCGGACGAGCCGGCCGTCGCTGTCGCGTCGGGTGTCGGTGCCTCGACCGTCGTCCTCGATCGTGACGGCGCCGTCCGCATGAGAGGTCACGATGGCGAGTCCGCTACGGCCCAGCGTCGCCGCCTCGTCGTCGGCGTAGGCGAGGACCTCGAGGATCAGGTGGCGTCGACCGCCGGCCGCGCCGGGTCGACCCAGGAGGCGACGCACGTCCTGCAGGTGCTGGGCGTCGACGTGGGCGCTCCACTCGTGGGTGGTGGTGGCCCATGACGATCGATCGCTCATCATGCCGACACTAGACGCTGACCGACCGGGGCACGGTACCCGCGCGAGTGCCAAAATCCGAGGAAAACTCCCTCGTGTTAAGAGCGAGAAAGTCGGCGACGGTACACATGCGGCGGAAGGGGGCACTCCCTTGCCGGGACCGAAGGCCTTCACCCACGACGGGATGAGCGCGGGCGACGCCGAGACAGGCGTCTATCTAGCTGTCGTATGTCCGGCGCATCGGCCGCGGGCTGGCGCCAACGCGGCCTGGCTCCGTCCGCCGCTTTGGCGCCCGTCCGCTCAGGTGGCGGCGTCGGTATCGGTGACGACGAGGCTCTCGTCGAGTCGCGCCAGAACCTGGTCGGCGGTGTCACGCGGGTCCGACGCCACGTCGACGCGCAGCCCCCAGTCGGGTCCGCCGTGGTCGAGCCGTACGACGTGGGCCGGCTCGGGCGCGACGAGGTCGAGGAACTCCTCGAGGCGGTCGCCGCCGAGGTCGTCGACGACGACGGCGTCGAACCCCTCGAGCACGTAGGTCTCAGCCACCGCGATCGCGGCCGACCACGTCAGCAGGCGACGCCGCAGCTGCTCCAGCCCGGTCGCGGGGACGCCGCCCCCGACGACCATGTCGGCGAGCAGCGTGACGTCGACGAGCACGGCGGACGAGAGCCGCCCCGCCAGTGCCCGCCCGACGGCGAGGCGTGACTCGGGGTCACGACCGCTGACGACGAAGACGCGCCCGCGCTCCCCGGCATCCGCCGTCGGCCGCGACGTGTCGGGCACGTCGTCGCTCACCGGTGGCTCACCCGGACAGCGCGGCGTCGACGACGTCCTTGGCCTCGGCCTGCACCTGCGCGAGGTGCTCGGGACCGCGGAAGGACTCGGCGTAGATCTTGTAGACGTCCTCGGTGCCGGAGGGGCGGGCGGCGAACCACGCGTTCTCGGTTGTCACCTTGAGGCCGCCGATCTTGGCGCCGTTGCCGGGCGCCGCCGTGAGGGTGCCGGTGATCGGCTCCCCGGCGAGCGTCTGGGCCGACACGTCGTCGGGCGACAGGGCGGCGAGCTTCGCCTTCTGCTCACGGTCGGCCGCCGCGTCGATGCGGGCGTAGGCGGGGGAGCCGTGGCGCTCGGTGAGCTCGGCGTAGTGCTGGCTCGGGGTGCGGCCCGTCGCGGCGAGGATCTCCGACGCGAGCAGGGCGAGCAGGATGCCGTCCTTGTCGGTCGACCAGACGGAGCCGTCGAAGCGCAGGAAGCTCGCACCGGCCGACTCCTCACCGCCGAACCCGACTGAGCCGTCGAGCAGCCCGGGCACGAACCACTTGAACCCGACGGGCACCTCGAGCAGCGTGCGGCCGAGGTCGGCGGCCACGCGGTCGATCATCGACGACGACACGAGCGTCTTGCCGATGGCGGTCGAGCCGGGCCAGTCGGGCCGTGCGCCGCCGTAGAGGTACTGGATCGCCACGGCGAGGTAGTGGTTGGGGTTCATCAGGCCGGCGTCGGGCGTGACGATGCCGTGGCGGTCGGCGTCGGCGTCGTTGCCCGTCGACAGGTCGTAGGCGTCCTTGGCCCCGATGAGGCTCGCCATGGCCGACGGCGAGCTGCAGTCCATGCGGATCTTGCCGTCCCAGTCGAGGGTCATGAAGGCCCACTGCGGGTCGACGGTCGGGTTGACGACGGTGAGGTCGAGGCGGTGGCGCTCGGCGATGACGGCCCAGTAGTCGACCGACGCGCCGCCGAGCGGGTCGGCGCCGATGCGCACCCCCGCCTCGCGGACGCGGTCGAGGTCGAGCACGTTCGGCAGGTCGTCGACGTACGTGCCGGTGAAGTCGTACGTGCCGACCTCGGCGCGCGCCCGCTCGAAGGGCACCCGTCGTACGCCGTCGAGCCGGCCGCGCACGAGGTCGTTGGCCCGCTTCGCGATGACCGACGTCGCGTCGGTGTCGGCCGGCCCGCCGTGGGGCGGGTTGTACTTGAAGCCGCCGTCGGAGGGCGGGTTGTGCGAGGGCGTCACGACGATGCCGTCGGCGAGACCGCTCGCCCCGGCGCCCTTGCCGCGGTTCGCGCGCAGGATCGCGTGCGACACGGCCGGCGTCGGGGTGTAGCCGTCACGGTCGTCGACGAGCACCTGCACGCCGTTGCCGACGAGCACCTCGAGGGCCGATCGCCACGCCGGCTCGGACAGCGCGTGGGTGTCGCGGCCGATGAACAGCGGCCCGTCGAACCCCTGGTCGGCGCGGTACTCGCAGATGGCCTGGGTGGTGGCGAGGATGTGGTCCTCATTGAAGGCCGTGCGCAGGCTCGAGCCCCGGTGGCCGCTCGTGCCGAAGACGACCTGCTGGTCGGGGTCGTCGACGTCGGGGTGGCGGTCGTAGTACGCGCCGACGAGCGCGTCGACGTCGACGAGGTCGGAGGCTTGGGCCCGCTGGCCGGCTCGGGGGTCGTTCATGCTCGCTCTCCTGTCGTCGCGGTGGCCTCGCTGCCACCGTCCGTCGTTCGGATGCCGGTCGCCTCGGCGGGTGCCGACGACCCGGGGTGCGCGGCGCGCACGACGGGGTCACCCTGCAGGTCGGGCGCCCCGACGACGACGGTGGCGTGCGCGGCATCCTCGTCGGCGTCGGCCACCGGGACGACCCACACCGTCGACAGCCGCGGCACGGTGACCATGACCGAGCAGGGCTGCCCGTGCCAGGGGGTGTCGCTCGCCTCGAGCACGACGCCCGTCGCGCTCGGCGCGCCGGGGTGGTAACCGGCGGTGTCGAGGGCCACGGTCCAGCGGCCGCCGCGGGGGACGCCGATGCGGTAGCCCTCCTGCGTCTCGCCGCCGAAGTTCATGACGCAGGCGACGACGGGGGCATCGGTCGCGCGGTCGCCCCGGCCGAACCGCAGCCACGAGAACGTGTTGTGCGCGGCGTCGTCGGCCTCGAGCCAGGTGAACCCGGCGGGGTCGGCGTCGAGGGCCCACAGGGCCTCGTTCGAGAGGTAGAGGCCGTTGAGGTCCTTGACGAGGTTGTGCACCCGGTAGTGCAGCGGCTGGTCGAGCAGCCACCAGTCGAGGCTGCGGCCCTCGGACCACTCCGACTCCTGCCCGAACTCACAGCCCATGAAGAGCAGCTGCTTGCCCGGGTGGCACCAGAGGTAGGCGAGGAAGGCGCGCAGCGTCGCGATCTGCTCGTCGCGGCTGCCGCGCGACTTGCGCAGCAGCGAGCCCTTGCCGTGCACGACCTCGTCGTGGCTGATCGGCAGCACGAAGTTCTCGTCGAACGCGTACATGAGCGAGAAGGTGAGGGCCCCGTGGTGGTGCTTGCGGTAGATGGGGTCCTGGCCCAGGTACTTGAGCGAGTCGTTCATCCAGCCCATGTTCCACTTGAACCCGAAGCCGAGGCCGTCGTGGTTCGTCGGCCGCGTGACGCCCGGCCACGAGGTCGACTCCTCCGCGACCGTGACGATGCCGCCGACGCGGCGGTACGCGGTGCCGTTGATCTCCTTGAGCAGCCGCACGGCCTCGAGGTTCTCGCGGCCACCGAACTCGTTCGGCACCCACTCGCCGGCGTTGCGGGCGTAGTCGAGGTAGAGCATCGACGCGACACCGTCGACGCGCAGGCCGTCGATGTGGAACTCCTCGAGCCAGTAGAGGGCGTTGGCGACGAGGAAGTTGCGCACCTCGGGGCGGCCGTAGTCGAAGATGTTCGAGCCCCACTCGGGGTGCCAGCCGAGGCGCTTGTCGGGGTGCTCGTAGAGCGCCTCGCCGTCGAAGCGGGCGAGGGCCCACTCGTCGGTCGCGAAGTGCCCGGGCACCCAGTCGAGGATGACGCCGATGCCGGCCTGGTGCAGCCGGTCGACGAGGTAGCGGAAGTC
The DNA here is from genome assembly GCF_003635045.1 of Terracoccus luteus. Lineage (NCBI taxonomy): Bacteria > Bacillati > Actinomycetota > Actinomycetes > Micrococcales > Intrasporangiaceae > Terracoccus > Terracoccus luteus. Next base: position 863,940 of record NZ_RBXT01000001.1, read on the forward strand.
GTCGGGCGTGCCCCAGCGCGAGCTCGGCGCGTAGTAGCCGGTGACGTGGTAGCCCCACGACGGCACGTAGGGGTGCTCCATGACCGGCAGGAACTCGACGTGGGTGAAACCGAGGTCGCGCACGTAGTTGACGAGGTGCTCGGCGAGCCCGGCGTAGCCCAGGCCCTGCCGCCACGAGCCGATGTGCACCTCGTACGTGCTCATCGGGCCCACGTGCGGGTTGCCTTGGGTGCGACGCTGCATCCACTCGTCGTCGTGCCACTCGTGGTGCGACTCGGTGACGATGGCCGCCTGCTTCGGCGCGACCTCGGTGTAGCGGGCCATGGGGTCGGTCTTGAGGCGCACGACGTCGTCGCCGCCGCGCACGGCGAACTGGTAGTTCATGCCCTCGGACGCGCCGGGCAGGAACAGCTCCCAGATGCCGCTCGTGCCGAGGGCCCGCATCGGGTGCGAGACGCGGTCCCAGCCGTTGAAGTCGCCGATGACGTGGACGGCCTTGGCGCGAGGGGCCCAGAGGGCGAACGAGGTGCCCCACACCTCGCCGAGCGGTCCGCGGTAGCGCCGCACGTGCGAGCCGAGCACGCTCCACAGCTGCTCGTGCCGGCCCTCGTTGACGAGGTGCCGGTCGATCTCGCCCAAGGTGGGCGCGAAGCGGTACGGGTCGTCCTGCTCGTGGGTGACGCCGTCGCCGTACTCGACGAGCAGGCGGTAGTCGTGGGTGCGCTCGAAGTCGGGCGAGGTCATCGACCAGATCCCGTCGCGCACGTGCTGCAGCTCGACCCGGTCACCGGTGTCGAGGCGGGCGGCGACGGAGGTCGCCATCGGGCGGAAGACGGTGATGGTCAGGCCGCCCGGCCCGACGTGGTGGCCGAGCAGGTCGTGCGGGGAGCCGTTGCGGCCCTGCAGGAACGCGGTGATGGCCCCGTCGTCGAGCTGGGGAGCGGGCTGGTCGCTCGTCGTCGTCATGGGGCTTCCTTCGCGTCGGTGGACGTGCTGTCGCGGCCGAGCAGGCGGCCCACCGCGGTGAGTGGGATCGGGAGCCACGTCGGGCGGTTGCGGGCCTCGTAGACGACCTCGTAGAGCGCCTTGTCGAGCTCGAGCGCCCGGGTGAGGGCCTCGTCGTCGGTGGTGGGAGACCCCGCGACCGAGGCGTACCCCTCGAGGAAGGCGTCCCGGCATCCGGCCGCCCACGCGCTCGCGTCGACGCCCGGGTCGGCGAGGTGCACGGACCCGGCGGCGTAGTCGAACGACCGCAGCATGCCCGCCACGTCGCGGTGGGTCAGGTCGGGCAGCACCCGCTCGGCGAGCGGGCGCAGCGGCTCGCCCTCGAAGTCGAGCGCCACCCACCCCCGCTCGGACACGTCGAGCACCTGGCCGAGGTGGTAGTCGCCGTGGATGCGTTGCAGCCGCGGCAGGTGCACGCGGCGGACGGTGTCGACGACGCGCTCGACGGCGTCGGCGTCCGCGGCCAGCTCGGGGACGAGCGCCGCTGCGGCAGAATAGCGCTCACGCATCGAGGCGGTGAGTCGGTCGGCGGTGTCGTCGCCGGCGTCCTGCGTGGGGAGGCACTCGGCGAGGGCGGCGTGGATCTGGGCCGTGACGACGCCGAGGTCGCGGGCGCGGGCGGTGAAGTCGTCACCGGCGGCCGCGGAGACGAGCGCGACCCGCCAGGCGTCCTCGACACCGGGGATGAACTCCTGGGCGAAGGCGAGGTGCCCGCGCTCCGTGCCCTCGCCGGTGGGGGAGTCCCACGCGCCCGAGAGGTGGCCGAAGGCCGCCGGGACGTGCGGGGAGCCCGCCTCGGTGAGGGCCGACTGCACGACGACGTCGGGGTTGTCGCCGTCCTGCAGGGTCCGGAAGACCTTGACGATGAGCGGTTCGGCGGCGCCGCCCTCCTCGTGCGCCATGCGGCAGATGACGGAGGTGTTCGACTGCTCGCCCGTGAGGACCGCCGAGCTGCTGACGCGGCCCGACAGCAGTCTGGTCGTCGAGCCGACCGCCGGCGCGTTGCTGCCGAGGCCGGCCTGCGCGTCGTCGCTGACCCCCGCCCCGAGGACGGTCTCGACGAGTCCCGCGGTGTAGACGGGGTCGTGCGGCCCGTCGTAGACGTAGCGGGTGCCGAGCACGCTGTGCTCCATCGTGCCGAGCAGCGCGTGCTCAGCCCCCTCGAGTGGCTCGGACCGGTACGTGAGGGGCACCTGGTAGACGACGGCCGGGCTGGCGGCCGTGTCGGCGAGCAGCAGCGTCTCGACGCCGACCTCGCCGGCGGGGTCCTCGAAGCGGAACCCGCCGACCCGGTGCAGCTGCGGGACGTGGCCCTTGCCCGCGTACCAGCGCTGACGCGGCATCCAGGTCGTCACCATCTCGACCTTGCCCGGGGTCAGGGACGCGCCCTTGTGCACGATGGCCATCAGCCGTCGTCCCCGCCGCGCAGCTGCAGCCAGAAGAAGTCGCGCGAACCGAGCGTCAGCGTCACCCGGCCGTCCTCGGCCACCCACGGGAAGCCGCTGCCGCCGAAGAGGTCGATGAGCTGACGCCCCGTGAAGTGCTCGGGCAGCTGGATCGTCGCTGCCTGCGGCCGGCTCGAGAGGTTGTTGACGCAGAGGACGGCCTCGGCGGGGTCGTCGCCGTCACGCGCCATCGAGCGGGTGAAGGCGAGGATGGCCTCGTTGTCGGCCGGCACGACGTGGAAGTCGCCGAGGCCGAACACGGGGTGGCGCCCGCGCACCTGGAGCATGCCCCGCATCCAGTGCAGCAACGACGACGACGAGGCGATCTGGGCCTCGACGTTGATGTTGTTGTAGTGGTAGACGAGGCTCGAGACGACGGGCAGGTAGAGCTTGCCGGGGTCGGTGCTCGAGAAGCCCGCGTTGCGGTCGGGCGTCCACTGCATCGGGGTGCGCACGGCATCACGGTCGGTGAGCCAGATGTTGTCGCCCATGCCGATCTCGTCGCCGTAGTAGAGGCACGGCGACCCGGGTAGCGAGAGCACGAGCGCGTTGATGAGCTCGATCTCGGGGCGGCTGTTGTCGAGCAGCGGGGCCAGGCGGCGCCGGATGCCGACGTTGGCGCGCATGCGCGGGTCGGGGGCGTACCAGCCGTACATGGCGACCCGCTCCTCGGGCGTGACCATCTCGAGCGTCAGCTCGTCGTGGTTGCGCAGGAACGTGCCCCACTGGGCGCCCTCGGGGATGTCGGGGGTGTCGGCGAGGACGTCGATGATCGGGGCCGCCTTCTCCTCGCGCAGCGAGTAGTAGAGGCGCGGCATGACCGGGAAGTGGAAGCACATCTGGCACTCGGGCGCCTCGGGCGTGCCGAAGTAGTCGACGACCTCGGCGGGGGGCTGGTTCGCCTCGGCGAGCAGGATGCGGCCCGGGTACTCCTCGTCGACCATCCGTCGCAGCCGGGCGAGGAACTCGTGGGTGCGCGGCAGGTTCTCGCAGTTCGTGCCCTCCTCCTCGAAGAGGTAGGGCACGGCGTCGAGGCGGAACCCGTCGATGCCGAGGTCCATCCAGAAGCGCACGATGTCGAGCATCGCCTCCTGCACGGCCGGGTTCTCGAAGTTGAGGTCGGGCTGGTGGCTGAAGAACCGGTGCCAGAAGAACTGCCGGCGCACGGGGTCGAAGGTCCAGTTCGAGACCTCGGTGTCGACGAAGATGATGCGCGCGTCGGAGTACGGCTCGTCGGTGTCGGACCACACGTAGAAGTCGCCGTACGGCCCGTCGGGCTCGGCCCGGCTGGCCTGGAACCACGGGTGCTGGTCGCTCGTGTGGTTCATGACGAAGTCGGTGACGATGCGGATGCCGCGGGCGTGGGCCTGCGAGACGAGCTCGGTGAACTCGGGCAGGGTCCCGAACTCGGGCAGCACCGCCTTGTAGTCGGCGATGTCGTAGCCGCCGTCGCGCAGCGGCGAGGCGTAGAAGGGCGGCAGCCACAGGCAGTCGACACCGAGCCACTGCAGGTAGTCGAGGCGGCCGATGAGGCCGGTGAAGTCGCCCGCGCCGACGCCCTTGCTGTCGCTGAAGGCGCGCACGAGCACCTCGTAGAAGACCGCCTTCTTGTACCACTGCGGGTCGTGCTTCAGCCCCGGTTGGGAGAGGTTGAGTCCCTGCATGCGGTCAGTGGCTCCTCACGTGGATGATGTGCACCGGCTCGGTGTCGGGGCCGAGGCGCACGTAGTTGTCCTGCTGCCACTGCCACGTCTGGTTCGTGACGTGGTCGTGGGCGTCGAAGGTCGACCAGGTCGCCATACCCATCGCCTCGAGGTCGAGGTGTACCCAGGTCTCGCGCGTGGCGTGCGGGTCGAGGTTGGCGACGACGAGGACGGTGTCGCGCTCGCCGGTCGAGGGGTCGACGACGCGGCTCTTGGAGTAGACGAGCACGTTCTCGTCGTCGGCCGAGTGGAAGGTGAGGTTGCGCAGCCAGCGCAGCGCCGGGTGCCAGCCGCGGATGTCGTTGAGCCGCTTGAGGTACCAGGCCAGCGACTGCCCCTCGAGGGGACCGCCCGGCTCGTACAGGTACCACTGGCGGTCCTTGTACTCGTACTTCTCGTTGTCGATCTGCTCCTCGGCGCCGGGGCGGGCGACGTCCTCCATGAGCTCGTAGCCGGCGTAGATGCCGTACGTCGGCACCATCGTCGCGGCGACGGCCGCCCGCAGCTTCCACGCCGTCGGCCCGCCGTACTGCATGTAGGGGGTGAGGATGTCGTGGGTCGTCGGCCAGAACGACGGGCGCATGTAGGCGGCCGGCTCGCCGGCGAGCTCGCGGCCGTACTCCTCGAGCTCCCACCGGGCGTCTCGCCAGGCGTAGTACGTGTAGCTCTGCTGGAAGCCGGCCTTGGCGAGGGCGTGCATCATCGCCGGCTTGGTGAAGGCCTCCGAGAGCCAGATCGTCTCGGGGTGCTCCTTCGCGACGTCGGCGATGAGCCACTGCCAGAAGGCGACCGGCTTGGTGTGCGGGTTGTCGACGCGGAAGATGCGGACGCCGTGGTCGAGCCAGACCTGGATGACCCGGCGCACCTCGGCGTAGGCCCCGGCGGGGTCGTTGTCGAAGTTGAGCGGGTAGATGTCCTGGTACTTCTTCGGCGGGTTCTCGGCGTAGGCGATGGTGCCGTCGGCGCGCGTCGTGAACAGCTCGGGGTGGGTCTGCACCCACGGGTGGTCCGGGGAGGCCTGCAGCGCGATGTCGAGGGCGACCTCGAGACCGTTCTCCTGCGCCTGCGCGACGAAGTGGTCGAAGTCCTCGAAGGTGCCGAGGTCGGGGTGCAGCGCGTCGTGCCCGCCGTCGGGGGAGCCGATGGCGTAGGGCGAGCCGGGGTCTCCGGGCTCGGAGACGAGGCTGTTGTTGCGGCCCTTTCGGGCCGTCGTGCCGATCGGGTGGATGGGGGTGAGGTAGACGACGTCGAAGCCCATGTCGGCGATGGCCGGCAGGCGCAGCGCCGCCGAGCGGAACGTGCCCGAGACCCACTCGCCCGTCTCGTCGTCCTTGCGGGCCCCTTCGGAGCGGGGGAACATCTCGTACCAGGCGCCGAAGAGGGCGCGCTCGCGCTCGACCAGGAGGGTGAACTCCCTGGTCGGGGAGACGAACTCGCGCAGCGGCAGCAGCGCCGCCAGCCCGCGCAGGTCGTCGGAGGCGGCCACCGCGAACCGGGCGGCGGCCGGCCGCGAGGTGTCGCGCAGCGCCGTCAGGCCCTCGTCGACCGCCGTGGTGTCGGCGCCCTGGCCCGCGACGGCGGTGCGCAGCCGCTCGAGCACCGTGACCCCCTCGGCGCACATGAGCTCTTCGTCGATGCCCGCGCCGATCTTGATTCCGGCGTCGTGCAGCCACGTCGCGTAGGGGTCGGACCAGCCCTCGACGCGGTAGGTCCACCACCCGGGGGAGTCGGCGACGACGGTGGCGCTCCACCAGCTCAGGCCGGGGTTGTCCGGGTGCATCGGGAAGTGGTGCTCGCGACCGTCGGGCCCGGTGAGCACCGCCGTCGCGTTGACGGCGTCGTGCCCCTCGCGGAAGACCCGCGCCGCGACGACGAACTCCTCGCCCTCGACCGACTTCGCCGGCAGCGAGCCACCCTCGACGAGGGGGCGCACCTCGGTGACGGGGATGCGGCCGAACGGGGTCGCACCACCCGGCATCCCCTCGACGGTGGGCGGGGTGCTGACCGGGTGCTCGGGGGCGAGGCTGACACCACCCGCTCCCGCCTCGGCGGTGTCGAGGACGCCCACCGCCGTCGGGTCGTCGTCGCGGCCGGTGGCAGGCGCGACGCTGCTGGTGGTGCCCTGGGCGGGCTCGGGCGGGCGTGGGGTCGCCGATGATCCGGTCACGCCCCCGAACCTATCGAATCGGCTCGCGATTGCACCCTCCGCCCGGGGCCGTGTCCACGGGCTGGTGACGCCGCGGGGTGGGCCACGACCCGGCGGTGAAACCTCGTGCAAGACCTGCAAGAACCCCGCAGGACCGGGGGTCTCGCCCCTATGCTGCTGCTCGTGAAGGCCATCAGACGCTTCAGCGTCCGCACCGTCCTGCCCGCCCGCATCGAGGGTCTCGGCGAGCTCGCCAGCAACCTGCGCTGGTCGTGGCACCCGCCGACCCGGGACCTCTTCGAGAGCATCGACCCCGCGAAGTGGGCGAGCGCCAACGAGGACCCCGTCAAGCTGCTGTCGCGCCTCTCGGCCGACCAGCTCGCGACCCTCGCCGCCGACGACGACTTCGTCGCCCGCGTGGAGGCCGCGCACGACGACCTGCGCCACTACCTGACGGACGAGCGCTGGTACCAGACCTGGAGCCGCGAGCAGCAGGACGGCGGTCACGCCGCGCCCGCCGCCATCGCCTACTTCAGCCCGGAGTTCGGCATCACCGCGGTGCTGCCGCAGTACTCCGGCGGGCTCGGCATCCTCGCCGGCGACCACCTCAAGTCGGCCTCCGACCTCGGCGTGCCGATCGTCGGCGTCGGCCTGTTCTACAAGACGGGCTACTTCAAGCAGGCCCTCAGCCGCGACGGCTGGCAGGTCGAGAGCTACCCCGTGCTCGACCCCGACGGGCTGCCGCTGTCGCTGCTGCGCGAGGCCGACGGCACGCCGGCCGTCATCTCCGTGACGCTGCCCGCCGGCCGCCTCCTCAAGGCCCACGTCTGGCGCGCCCAGGTCGGCCGGGTGCCGCTGCTGCTGCTCGACTCCGACGTGGCCGACAACGACGAGCCGACCCGCCGCGTCACCGAGACGCTCTACGGCGGGGGCGGCGACACCCGCCTCGAGCAGGAGCTGCTGCTCGGCGTCGGCGGCGTACGCGCCCTGCGCCTGTGGTCGCGGCTGTCCGGCGCCCCGACGCCGGAGGTCTACCACACCAACGAGGGCCACGCCGGCTTCCTCGGTGTCGAGCGCATCACCGAGCTCGTCCGCGACCACGGCCTCACCTTCGACGAGGCGCTCGAGGCGGTGCGGGCCGCGACGGTCTTCACGACGCACACGCCCGTGCCCGCCGGCATCGACCGCTTCTCGGCCGAGAAGATCAACCTCTACTTCGGCGGCGCCAACTCGGTGCCGGGCGTGCCGGTCGACCGGCTGCTCGCCCTCGGCGCCGAGGACTACGAGGGCGGCCAGCCCGGCATCTTCAACATGGCCGTGATGGGCCTGCGCCTCGCCCAGCGCGCCAACGGCGTCTCGCAGCTGCACGGCGTCGTCAGCCGCGAGATGTTCGACGGGCTGTGGCCGGGCTTCGACGACGTCGAGGTGCCGATCACCAGCATCACCAACGGTGTCCACGCCCCGACGTGGGTCGACCGCTCCGTCTACGACGTGGCGCGGCGCCACCTCGGCACCGCCGACATCGCCGGTGCCGACGCCTGGGACCGCATCGACGAGGTGCCCGCGGATGCCGTGTGGTCGACGAAGCGCGAGATGCGCGGCAAGCTCGTGGCCGAGGCCCGCCGGCGGGTGCGCGCGTCGTGGCAGAAGCGTGGCGCCTCCGACGCCGAGCTCGGCTGGATCAACGACGTGCTCGACCCCGACGTGCTGACCATCGGCTTCGCGCGCCGCGTGCCGACGTACAAGCGCCTCACGCTCATGCTCAGCGACAAGGAGCGCCTGCGCAGCCTCCTGCTGCACCCGGAGCGGCCCATCCAGCTCGTCATCGCGGGCAAGTCGCACCCGGCCGACGAGACCGGCAAGCGCCTCATCCAGGAGATGGTGCAGTTCGCCGACGAGGCCGACGTGCGCCACCGCATCGTCTTCCTGCCCAACTACGACATCGCCATGGCGCAGAGCCTGTACCCGGGCTGCGACGTGTGGCTCAACAACCCGCTGCGCCCGTTCGAGGCGTGCGGCACGTCGGGCATGAAGGCGGCCCTCAACGGCGGCCTCAACCTGTCCATCCTCGACGGGTGGTGGGACGAGTGGTTCGACGGGCGCAACGGCTGGGCCATCCCGACGGCCGACGGCGTCGAGGACCCCGACCGCCGTGACGACATCGAGGCGACCGCGCTCTACGACCTCATCGAGAACAGCGTCGCCGCCTCGTTCTACGACCGGGACGCCGACGGCCTGCCGCAGGGCTGGATCTCGATGATGACCCACACCCTCAAGACCCTCGGCCCGAAGGTGCTGGCCAGCCGCATGGTGCAGGACTACACGCAGCAGCTCTACAGCCCGGCGGCGGCAGCCGGCCGCTCGGTCGGCGAGAACGAGTTCGGCGGTGCCCGCTCGCTCGCCGCCTACAAGGCCCGGGTGCGCTCGGCGTGGTCGCGGGTCAAGGTCGAGCACGTGGAGCCCTCCGGCGTCTCCGACTCGCCGCAGATCGGCGACACCCTGCAGCTGCGGGCCTTCGTCGACCTCGGCGGCCTGACGCCCGAGGACGTCGAGGTGCAGCTCGTGCACGGTCACGTCAACGAGAGCGACCAGCTGCGCGACGTCGAGATCGCCCCGCTCGAGGTGACCGAGAACTACGAGGGCGGGCGCTACCAGTTCGCCGGTACCCAGCCCCTGCGTCGCACCGGCTCGTTCGGCTACAACGTGCGCATCGTTCCGCGCAACGCCTCCCTCGCCGGGGCGGCCGAGCTCGGTCTGGCCCGCAACGCCTGACGCCTCGGCCGGCTCCTCGGCCGGCTCCTGGCTGACGCCACGACGACGGCGCCCACCTGCTCAGGTGGGCGCCGTCGCGCTGCCCCGTCGGAGGGCGCGGGTCAGGCGGCCCGCCACACCTGCATCGACGACGGACCGACCGCCAGCGTGCTGCCGGCGTCCACGGGTTCGCCTGTGCCCGAGGGGGTCTCGTCGGTGCTGTCCCAGAGCCGTTCGAAGCGGTGCACCCCCGGGGGGGAGGGTAGGCGCAGGTCGACCTCGTGGGCGGAGCCGTTGACGACGACGAGCACCGAGCGCTCACCGAGCCACGAACCGTTGAAGAAGGCCTGCAGCACCGACACGGCCGGCCCGTCGAACCGATCGCCCATCTGCTCGCCGTCGGCGGCGTACCACGACAGGTCGGTCGAGCCGTCGTCGTGCACCTGACGGCCGGAGAAGAAGGTCCTCTGGCGCAGCACCGGGTGCTCGCGGCGCAGGGCCGTGAGGTGGCGGGTGGTCGCGAGCAGGTCGTCCTGCCAGGGCTCCAGCTGCCAGTCGAGCCAGGTGATCTCGTTGTCCTGGCAGTAGGCGTTGTTGTTGCCGCGCTGCGACCGGCCGAGCTCGTCGCCGGAGGTCAGCATCGGCACGCCGGTGGCGAGCAGGAGGGTGCCGAGCAGGTTGCGCATCGAGCGGCGGCGGCGCGCCAGCACCGCCTCGTCGACGGCCCATCCCTCCGCGCCGTGGTGGTACGAGCGGTTGTCGTCGGTGCCGTCGCGGCCGCCCTCGCCGTTGGCCCCGTTGTGCTTGAGGGAGTACGCCGTGAGGTCGGCGAGGGTGAATCCGTCGTGGGCGGTGACGAAGTTGACCGAGGCGATGGCGCCACGGTCCCGCCCGTCGAACATGTCCTGCGACCCGGCGAACCGAGTCGCGAGCTCACGCACCCCGTGACCGGGCCGACCGGCATCCGACGCGGCGAGGTCGCTGAGCCAGAACGTGCGCGCGGTGTCACGGAACCGGTCGTTCCACTCCGAGAACGGCGGCGGGAACTGCCCGGTGCGCCACCCGTGCAGGCCGACGTCCCACGGCTCCGCGATGAGCTTGACCTCCGACAGGACGGGGTCGGTGCGCAGCGCGACGTGGAAGGGGTGGTCGGGGTCGTAGCCGTCGTCCTTGCCGCGGGCGAGGGCCACCGCCAGGTCGAAGCGGAAGCCGTCGACGTGGCACTCCTGCACCCAGTAGCGCAGCGAGTCGAGCACCATGCGGGTCACGACGGGGTGGGTCAGGTCGAGGGTGTTGCCGCAGCCCGTCACGTCGACGTCGTTGCCGCGCTCGTCGAGGCGGTAGTAGGCACGGTGGTCGAGACCGCGCCACGAGAGCGTCATACCGGCGCGGTGCTGCTCGGCGGTGTGGTTGTAGACGACGTCGAGCAGCACCTCGATGCCGGCGGCGTGCAGGTCGCGCACCATCGCCTTGAACTCCTCGAGCACGCCCTGCGGGTCGGTCGCCGCGGCGTACGCGGCGTGGGGGGCGAAGAAGCCGAGCGTGTTGTAGCCCCAGTGGTTTCGCAGTCCGCGACGCACGAGCTCGGGCTCGTCGGCGAAGGCGTGCACGGGCAGCAGCTCGACCGCGGTGACACCGAGCGCGAGCAGGTGCGCGACGAAGGCCGGGTGCGCGAGACCGGCGTACGTGCCACGCAGGCGCTCGGGCACCTCCGGGTGCAGGGCGGTCGCGTTCTTGACGTGCACCTCGTAGACGACGCTCTCGCGCAGGGTGCGGCGGGGGAGGACGTCGTCGCCCCAGTCGAACTCGTCGTCGACGACGACGCAGCGCGGGACGTGCGCGGCCGAGTCGCGGTCGTCGCGGACGGTGAGGTCGCCGCGCAGGGTGTCGTCGACGCGGTGCCCGTGGAGCGACGCGTCGGGGCCCACGGTGCCGTCGAGGGCGCGCGCGTACGGGTCGAGCAGCAGCTTGTCGGCGTTGTGCACGAGGGAGCGCGCCGGGTCCCACTCGCCGTCGACGCGGAGGGCGTAGCGCTGACCCGCGCGCACCCCGTCGAGGTGGCCGAACCAGAAGCCGTGCGCACGGTGCGGCAGACGGACCCGTCGCTCGTGCTCGGCCCCGTCGGCATCCGTGTCGAAGAGGCACACGTCGACGGATGCCGCGTGGCCGGCGTACACGCAGAAGCGCGCCCCGTCGGGGGTGAGGTGGACGCCGGGAGGGGGCGGCAGGTCGGGTGGTGCGGCGGCCCGGCCGAGGTCGGGGGAGTCGCTCGGCGTCGGGCTCATGGGGGCGAGCCTAGGGGTGGGCGGGTGACGGCGCCGGGGCGCGAGGTGAGGTGACGACCCCTGCGACGGGTCGTTACGGTTGGGGCCATGAGCGACCCGACCTCACTGCCCAACTTCATGCCGGCCACCCCCGCCGGCCCCAACGGCTCCGGCCAGAGCGAGAACCCGGTGCGCGACCGCATCCTGTCCGTACTGACCAGCCCGCCCATCGGCCTGGAGGCCCAGGTCGACGGCGACGGTGACATCGAGTTCAAGATCGTCGACGAGCAGGGCCAGGCCACGACGCTGTTCGCCCGCGTCGCCGAGGGCGAGCTGCCGCTCGTGCGCTTCTTCGGCCAGTGGCAGCTGCAGGAGCCCGTCTCGCCCGATCGCAACGAGCGCATCGCGCGCTGCAACGACCTCACGCTCCAGCTCAACATCGTCAAGCTGACCCTCGTGCAGGAGAGCCTCGTCGTCTCGGCCGAGCACGTCGTGACGCCGAACGCCGACCTCGACACCCTCGTCCCGCTCTCCGTCAACCTCATCCTCCAGGCCGTCGGGTTCTTCTACCAGTCGTGGCAGCCGGCCGAGGGCGTCCCCGCGGACGGCCAGTGACGATGGAGTTCGTCCGGCTCGAGGTCGAGGGCGGGGTCGGCACGATCCGCCTCGACCGGCCGAAGATGAACGCCCTCAACGTGCAGGTGCAGGACGAGATCCGTGCCTGCGCCGAGGAGGCGACCGCGCGCGACGACGTCAAGGCCGTCGTCGTGTGGGGCGGCGAGAAGGTGTTCGCCGCCGGGGCGGACATCAAGGAGATGGCGACGATGTCGTACACCGACATGGTCGCCCGCTCCGGCCCGCTGCAGGCGTCGCTCGGTGCGGTCGCCCGCATCCCGAAGCCGACGATCGCGGCCATCACCGGCTACGCGCTCGGCGGAGGCTGCGAGCTGGCGCTGTGCTGCGACTTCCGCGTCGTCGCCGACGACGCCAGGCTCGGCCAGCCCGAGATCCTCCTCGGCATCATCCCCGGCGCCGGTGGCACGCAGCGCCTCGCGCGCCTCGTCGGCCCGGCCAAGGCCAAGGAGCTCATCTTCGGCGGTCGCTTCGTCGACGCGCAGGAGGCGCTCGAGATCGGGCTGGCCGACCTCGTCGTCCCCGCCGCCGACGTGCACGAGACCGCCGTCGCGTGGGCCCGGCGCTACACGGGCGCCGCGTCGTTCGCGATCCGCGCCGCCAAGGAGGCCATCGACCGCGGGGTCGAGACCGACCTCGAGACGGGGCTGGAGATCGAGCGGATGCTCTTCGCCGGCCTCTTCGCCACCCGCGACCGCGAGATCGGCATGGCCTCGTTCGTCGAGAACGGGCCGGGCAAGGCACGGTTCGAGGGCCGGTGAGCCGGTGAGCGGCCCGTGAGCGACCCGGATGCCGAGGGGCGGGCATCCGCCCCCCTCGACGTCCTCGTCGCCTACGTCCCCCCGTCGCACACCGAGGCGCTGCTCGCCGCCCTCTTCGCCGCCGGCGCGGGCGCGGTGGGGGAGTACCGCGAGTGCGCCTGGGTGACGAGCGGCACCGGCCGGTTCCGGCCCGTCGGGGCGGCCCGTCCCACCGTCGGCTTGGTCGGCGAGCTCGAGCTGCTGCCCGAGGACCGCGTCGAGCTCGTCCTCGAGCGCCCGTTGCGGCGGCAGGTGGTCGCGGCCCTGCGGGCGGCCCACCCGTACGAGACTCCGGCCTTCCACCTCATCGAGAGCGCAGACCCCGACGCCTGACCCGGCGTCGAGGCTCCCGCGTCCGGTGTGCGTGCGTTCGGCACCTCCGAGCCGCCGGGGGTGTCAGGCGCACATCACGTCGTGCGTCCGGCACCCCTGGACGGTCGGGGGTGCCGGACGCACGTGTGTGATGCCGGACCCGCCCAATGGACCGCGCTTGGTATCACACAGCGTCGTGGTCCCCGCGTTCGGCATCACACAGGGGCCGGATGCGGGGTGGGGCGGGCTCCGCGGGCGAGCGCGGTCCGCCGTCGGCGCACCCGGCCACGGCGAGGCGGGCACGGGAACGTCCGCGCGGCCACCCGGCATCCGTGGTGAGCGTCACGCGGCGACCGCTCGAACTAAGCGAGCGCTCAGTGAGAGGATGGAGGCAGCGCCGGGGCGACCTCCGGCTGGCCGTATGCGGCCCGACATGACCCGGCGAGACAAGGACGTTGCCACATGAACATCGTCGTCTGCGTGAAGTACGTGCCCGACGCACAGGCGGAGCGCACTTTCAGCGAGTCCGACAAGACCACCGACCGCGAGCACGTCGACGGGCTGCTCAGCGAGCTCGACGAGTACGCGGTCGAGGAGGCCCTCAAGATCGTCGAGGCCGGCGACGGTGAGGTCACCGTGCTGACGGTCGGCCCCGACGGCGCCGCCGACGCCATCAAGAAGGCCCTGCAGATGGGCGCCCACAAGGGCGTGCACGTCAACGACGACGCCATCCACGGCTCCGACGCGGTGGGCACGTCGACGATCCTGGCCGCCGCCATCGAGAAGATCGGCGCCGAGTCGAGCGTCGACCTCGTCATGACGGGAATGGCAAGCACCGACGGCACGATGGGCGTCGTCCCGGCCATGCTCGCCGAGCGGCTGGGCCTGCCGGCCGTCACCTTCGCGAGCGAGCTGACGGTCGAGGGCGACACCGCGACCATCCGCCGCGACAACGACGCGTCGACCCAGACGATCACGGCCACGCTGCCCGCGCTCGTCTCCGTCACCGACCAGATCAACGAGCCGCGCTACCCCTCGTTCAAGGGGATCATGGCCGCCAAGAAGAAGCCGGTGCAGCAGTGGTCGCTCGCCGACATCGGTGTCGACGCCGGTGACGTGGGCCTCGACGCCGCGTGGACCAAGGTCGAGGCGTTCGCCGCCCGCCCGCCGCGCAGCCAGGGCCAGATCGTGTCCGACGAGGGCGACGGCGGCCAGAAGCTCGCCGCCTTCCTCGGCGAGCACAAGTTCGTCTGACCGCCCCCGCCACCGACTCGAACCCCTGACCCGCACCGCAGGAGCACCCCATGGCTGAAGTTCTCGTCCTCGTCGACCACGTCGACGGCACCGTCCGCAAGACGACCGCCGAGCTGCTGACCATCGCCCGCCGCATCGGCGAGCCGTCGGCCGTCTTCATCGGCGACGGATTCGACACCGCGAAGGAGGCCCTCGCCCGCTACGGCGCCGAGAAGGTCTACCGCACCGCCTCGCCCGAGGTCACCGAGCACCTCGTCGCCCCCCAGGCCGAGCTGCTCGCCCAGCTCGTCGAGCGCACGTCGCCGGCGGCCGTGCTCGTGCCGAGCTCGTTGGAGGGCAAGGAGATCGCCGCCCGCCTCGCCGTCAAGACCCAGTCGGGCCTGATCACCGACGCCGTCGACGTGCAGGCCGGCGAGGGCGGCGGCATCGCCACCACGCAGTCGGTGTTCGCGGGCTCCTACACGGTGTCGGCCACCGTCACCAAGGGCACCCCGATCATCACGGTGAAGCCGAACTCCGCTGCGCCGGAGGAGGTCTCGGGTGCGGCCGCCGACGAGGAGGTCGACTTCACCCCGAGCGACGCCGCCAAGGGCGCGCGCATCACGTCGTCGCAGCCCAAGCAGGCGACGGGTCGCCCCGAGCTCACCGAGGCGGCCATCGTCGTCAGCGGCGGCCGCGGCACGGCCGGCGACTTCTCCAAGGTCGAGGACTTCGCCGACTCGCTCGGCGCGGCCGTCGGTGCCTCGCGCGCGGCCGTCGACGCCGGCTGGTACCCGCACACCTCGCAGGTCGGGCAGACGGGCAAGCAGGTCAGCCCGCAGCTCTATGTGGCGTGCGGCATCTCCGGCGCCATCCAGCACCGCGCCGGCATGCAGACGTCGAAGACGATCGTCGCGGTCAACAAGGACAACGAGGCCCCGATCTTCGAGCTCGTCGACTTCGGTGTCGTGGGTGACCTGTTCGCGGTGCTGCCGCAGGCCACCGACGCCATCACCTCGAGCAAGGGCTGACCCACCGCCCCGCGTCCGCGCGGGGCTCACGACGTGGCCACCCGACCAGCCCCTCAGGTCGGGTGGCCACTCCCGTACCCGGGGACTGCCGACGCGCGAGACCGGGGCGTCGCGCGCGAACGTCCGTGCCCTCCGTGGGCGGTGCCGGACACCGGTGCAGGATGCCGGTGGGCGGGCTCAGGCGGCCGCGTCGGCCTCGGTGGCCCGTCGGCGCCAGCCGCGCACCTGCTCGCGGTTGAGCGTGTAGACCTCCGCGGCGTGACCGAACGCCCACCAGGGCTGGTGCAGCGCCTCGGCCGGCAGGTGGGTCGCCCGCGGCGAGGAGGCCGCCGTCACCTCGATGCGCCCGCGGTCGTTGACGCGCGTGACGTCGGCCAACGGCACCCGCGTGGTGAGCAGCGTGTTGACGACCACCACGGTGTCGCCGCGCAGCTCGATGCGCGTCGTCCAGGCCCGGTAGGCGACGACGACGGCGAGCAGGGCGCAGACCGCGTAGGCCAGCCACGACGGCATCCCACCGACGAGGCGCAGCAGCAGGCGCGCGACGAGGAAGCCGAGCACGGGGGCCATGAGGGCGGTGACGATGCGGTGGGCCGCAGGCGGGCGCAGGGCCGTCGGGGCGGTCATGGGCCCGATCATAGGTGGGTCGGGAGGCGCTCCCGACCGACCTAGAATCTCAGGGTGACGGCCTACCTCGACCACGCGGCGACCACGCCCCTGCTGCCCGCCGCCCTTGCGGCGATGACGCAGCAGCTGGCCACCGTCGGCAACGCGTCGTCACTGCACACGGCCGGCCGCTCGGCCCGCCGGGTCGTCGAGGAGTCGCGCGAGGCCATCGCCCGGGCCGTCGGCGCCCGACCCTCGGAGGTGCTGTTCACCTCCGGTGGCACGGAGTCGGACAACCTCGCGCTCAAGGGCACCTACCGCGCCCGGGTCGCCGCCGACCCCGCCCGTCGGCGGCTGCTCGTCGCGACGACCGAGCACCACGCCGTGCTCGACTGCGTCGAGTACCTCGTTGCCGACGAGGGCGCCGAGGTGACGTGGCTCCATTGCGACGCCGACGGGTTCGTCGGTGTCGACACCGTCCGGGCCGCGATCGAGCGGGACCCGTCGACGGTGTGCCTCGTGTCGGTCATGTGGGCCAACAACGAGGTCGGCACCGTGCAGGACGTCGCCGGCATCGCGGCCGTGGCCCACGAGTACGGGGTGCCGGTGCACACCGACGCCGTGCAGGCGGTCGGGCACCTGCCCGTCGACTTCACCGCGACCGGCGTCGACCTCATGGCCGTCTCGGCGCACAAGCTGGGCGGACCGGTCGGGGTCGGGGCGCTCGTGGCCCGCCGCGACGCGAGGCTCGTGCCCCTCGTGCACGGCGGCGGCCAGGAGCGGCAGGTGCGCTCCGGCACCCTCGACACGGCCGGCATCGTCGCCTTCGCCGCGGCCGTCACCGAGTCGGTGGCCCGGCTCGAGGCCGAGCGCGACCGGCTCGTGCGGCTGCGCGACGACCTCGTCGTGCGCGCGGTGGCCCTCGGCGGCGGCATCCGGCCCGGAGGCCCGTGGCAGCGAGGCGACACGACGCGCCGTCTGCCCGGCAACGCCCACCTCATCGTCCCGGGCTGCGACGGCGACTCGCTGCTCTACCTGCTCGACGCCGCCGGGGTGGCCGTCTCGACCGGATCCGCCTGCCAGGCGGGCGTGCCGCGGCCCAGCCACGTGCTGCTCGCCATGGGGGTTCCCGAGGGTGACGCCGCCGGTGCCCTGCGGGTGACGCTCGGCCACACGAGCACCCAGGCCGACGTCGACGCGTTCGTCGACGCCCTGCCCGCGGCCGTGCAGCGCGCGCGCCGGGCCCGGGAGGCGTCATGAGGGTCGTCGCCGCCATGAGCGGAGGCGTCGACTCGGCCGTCGCCGCCGCCCGCATGCTCGCCGCCGGCCACGAGGTCGTCGGCGTGCACCTCGCCCTCAGCCGCAGCGCGGCGACGCTGCGCGAGTCGGCGCGCGGCTGCTGCACGATCGAGGATGCCGGTGACGCCCGGCGGGTGGCCGACGTCCTCGGCATCCCGTTCTACGTCTGGGACCTCGCGGACCGTTTCGAGCGCGACGTCATCGCCGACTTCACGGCCGAGTACGCCGCTGGGCGCACGCCCAACCCCTGCCTGCGCTGCAACGAGAAGATCAAGTTCGCCGCCCTGCTCGATAAGGCGCTCGCCCTCGGCTTCGACGCGGTCGCCACGGGTCACTACGCGCAGGTCGTCGAGCGGCCCGACGGTCTCGGCGGGGTGCAGCGCGAGCTGCACCGGGCGGTCGACCCGGCCAAGGACCAGAGCTACGTGCTCGGCGTTCTCGACGCCGAGCAGCTCGCCCACGCCTTCTTCCCGCTCGGCGACACCGTCAAGACGCAGGTGCGCGAGGAGGCGGCCGAGCGCGGCTTCTACGTCGCCCGCAAGCCCGACAGCCACGACATCTGCTTCATCCCCGACGGCGACACCCGCGGCTGGCTCGGCCGCCGGCTGGGGGAGGCGCCCGGCGACATCGTCGACACCTCGGGTGAGGTGCTCGGCCGGCACGCGGGCGCGTTCGCGTACACGGTCGGGCAGCGTCGGGGCCTGGCGCTGTCGCGACCGGCGGCGGACGGGCAGCCGCGCTACGTCGTCGAGGTGCGACCCGACTCGAACCAGGTCGTCGTCGGCACCGCGGACCTGCTCGGGGTCGACCTCGTCACGGGCACGCACGCCCGGTGGTGCGGCCCGGCTCCCGAGGGGGAGGTGCGGGTCGGGGCGCAGGTCCGGGCCCACGGCGAGGAGTTCCCGGCGACGGCCACCGCCGGCACCGGGCCTGATGGCGACGAGGTGGTCGTGCGGCTCGACTCCCGCATCCGTGGCGTGGCCCCGGGCCAGTCGGTCGTGCTCTACGACGGCACCCGGGTCGTCGGGTCGGCCACCATCACCGCGTCCCGGCTGCAGCGCAGCCCGGCCTGAGGCTCCACCGGCGGGCGTCACTCGAGGCACCGACCGTCACTCGAGGCTGCGCGTCCACGTGACGGTCCGGGCCGTGGGCGCGAACCCCATCGCCCGGTAGAGCCGCTGCGGCCCGGGGTGGCCGGGGTCGCCCCGCGGGCTGACCTGGGCCCAGCGGGCGCCGAGGTCGCGCAGACGGCGCAGCGCGCCGAGGGTCACGGCGGTGGCCAGGCCGCGGCCGCGGTGGGACGGGACGCAGCCCACGGGCTCGACGAGACCCACCCCGGCGCCGTCGGCCGCGGCCTCGTCGAGCCAGACGAGGCAGGAGGCGACGAGCTCGCCGTCGTCCGTCGTGGCGACCCAGTCCAGCTCGGACCGGTAGGGCCAGGTGGAGGTGACCCGGTCGTAGGCGTGCGCGTCGACCGACGAGGGGCCGACGCTCGACCACGCGTCGGCGTGCACGGCCGCGCGCCGCTCCAGCTCACCCGGCCGTGACAGGTCGACCGGGCGCAGACGGTAGCCGTCGACCTCGGGCGGCGTCGGCAGGGAGCCGGGACCGCCCAGGTCGAGCAGGTGGTGGGTGAACCAGGGCGCGTCGAGGTCCGGGGCGAATCCCGCTGCCGCGAGGGCTGGTTCGCTGACATCGCGCTCCATGACGAGGGCCGACTGCGTCTCGGCGTCGCTGGTGTCCTCGAACCACTCGACGACGTCGTCGGCGAGCTCGGGGTGGTCGGGGTCGACCTGCAGCTCGAGCCAGTCGGGCGACTCGGCCCACCCCAGGGCGACCGCCTGCTCACCGTCGCGCCACAGCGAGACCGGTGGGCGGTCGACCGAGGTGGCGAGGTTCCACGCCAGCTGTCCGGGGTGGAAGCGGCTCACCGGGCTCCAGAGGCGCGAGCTCATGGCCTGCGCCGCCCGCAGGTCGCCCGGGCCTTCGAGGTCGCGACGGGTCACGGTGGCCACGTTAGCCGTGGACGTCCCGTCGACGTGGGCCGGGACGGGCTGTGGCGAAGCGGACAGCAGCGGGGCGGCGGCGGGCGCCGGGAGCCGCGGCGACATACTGGCCCGATGGCTACCGCGACCGGCATCGGCTCCTGGCCCGGCACCTCCGTGCGTGACGCGCTGGCCCAGGTGCGTGAGCTGCTCGACGGGCAGCTGCCCTACCTGCCCGAGCTGCCGGCGCGGGGACCGGGCGCCGACCTGGTCGGTCGCACCGCGGGCCTGCTCGTCGAGCTGCCGGTCGACCTGCAGCCCGTCGGCTGGCGGCTCGTCGACCGCCCCGGCCGCGACGCGTCGCGCACCGCCGCCCTCCTGCGCGAGGACCTCGACGAGCTCGCCGAGGCCTTCGACGGGCACACCGGGCCGCTCAAGGTGCAGGTGGCCGGCCCGTGGACCCTGGCCGCCGGGGTCTGGCTGACCCGCGGCGAGCGGGCGATCGTCGACGAGGGGGCGCGCCGCGACCTCGTGTCGTCGCTGGCCGAGGGCGTGCGGGTCCACGTCGCCGCCGTGCGGCGCCTCGTGCCCGGTGCCGAGGTGGTGCTGCAGGTCGACGAGCCCTCGTTGCCGACGGTGCTCGCGGGCCGGCTGCCCACGGTCAGCGGCTTCGGGCGGCTGCCCACCCTCGACCCCCAGGAGGCCACCGCCGGCCTGCTCGAGGTGCTGGCGGCCCATGACGGTCCGACGGTCGTGCACTGCTGTGCCCCGGAGGTACCGCTGCCGCTGCTGCGCTCCCTGGGGGCGGGTGCACTGTCGCTCGACACCTCGCTGCTGCGGCCCCGCGCCTGGGAGGGTGTCGCGGTCGCCGTCGAGGACGGCGTGGTCCTGCACGCCGGCGTCGTGCCCACCGACGGCTCCGCGCTGCGGGCGGTCGACCTCGCCGCCGGGCTGGCCGACACGTGGCGACGCATCGGGATGCCGGCCACCACCCTCACCGACCTCGTGGCCACCCCCGCCTGCGGGCTCGCCGGCGTCTCGCCCGAGACGGCCCGGGCAGTGCAGCGCGCGGCCGTCGAGGTCGCCGCCGAGCTCGACGAGCTGTCCGCCGCCTGAGCCCACCCGTCGGTGGCCCCGCCACGTCGGCGACTGCACAAGACCCCGGAACGCCGCCGGCCGGCATCCTCGGGGTGAGGGTGCCGGCCGGTCGGGTCACGGGTGAGGTCGGCTCAGAGGGCCGAGCCCTTCTGCCAGGCGGCCCAGCTGAGGTTCCAGTCGGAGTAGCCGTTGCCCATCGTCATGCCGCGGTCGGTGCCGGTCGTCACGACGACGTCGCCGATCTTCACGTTGTCGTAGAGCCACTTGCCGTTGCGGTCGCTCATGCCGATGCAGCCGTGGCTGACGTTGCGACGCCCCTGGTCCTTGACCGACCACGGCGCGGTGTGGAGGAACTCGCCCGAGTTCGTCACGCGCATCGCGAACTTCACGGGGGTGTCGGCGTAGTAGCCGGTGTCACCGGGCTTGAGGCCGATGGTCTCGGCGCGCATCGTGATGTCGGTGACCTTGTCCATGATGACCTTCGTGCCCGAGCGGGTCGTGAACCCGGGCTGGCCGCCGGTGACCGGCACGGTGCGCGCCAGCTTGCCGTCGATCATGACCTTCATCTCGTGCGTCTTGAGGTCGACGTTGGCGATGACCGAGCGGCCGATGGTGAAGTCGGAGACGCGGCTCATCTCGCCGTAGAGCTTGCCCGACTTCACGCCGTTGAGCTCGGCGTCGACGTGCACCTTGGTGCCGGGCTTCCAGTACGTCTGGGGGCGCCAGTGCGCCTCCTTCGACGAGAGCCAGTACCAGGACCCGGCCTGGGCCGGCGTCGAGGTGACCTTCATGTGCTTCTCGAAGGCGGCCTTGTCGGTGACCGGGAGGTCGAAGCGGACGATGACCGGCATGCCGATGCCGACCTCGCCGCCGTCGCGCGGCGAGACGGCGACGTAGATCTGGTCGTCGAGGGAGAGGTTCGCGGTGCGGAACGTGCGGGTCTTCTCGGCCTCGAGGCCCGAGGCGTCCTCGCCCACGAGGTTCAAGGTGTACTTCACGCCGGGCTCGAGCAGGTCGCCGGCGGTCCACGTGCCGTCCTTGAGCGAGCCGTCGACGGCGACCTTGTTGCCCTTCTTGCTCACGTACGACAGCGACGCCTTGGTCAGCTCGCCGTCGGTGGCGCTCGCGGTGACGCGGGTGTCGACGGCCACGCCGGTGGCGTCGTCCTCGACGCTCGTCTTCCACGCGACCGGCGGGGTGGTCGGGCTGGGTGAGCTGCTCGGCGTGCCGCCGGAGCCGCCGGCGACCGGCGCGGAGGAGCCGGACGCCGCCGGGGCGGGGCTGTCGGCGCTGGCCGTCGCGTTGCAGGCGGACACGGAGAGCATGGCGACGAGGGCCAGGCTCGACACGACGGTGGTACGACTACGCAGCTTCACACGCGACTCCTCGGCTTGCGGGTGCGCCGCACCCGAGGCCGGGTGGAGCGCAGCGGGCCGGCTCGTGACCCTTCCCCCAGTGTCACCGATCGGCTCCTCTACGCCAAAACGACGCGCGATGCCAACATCACGTTGACAGACGGCTGTCAGGTGACGCGCAGACCCGGACGCATGCGGACGAACGGGCCGCGCACGGCCTCGGTCGTCAGGTGGAGGGCTCAGGCGCCCTGCCGTACCTCGCGGCGCAGGATCTTGCCCGTCGGGCCCTTGGGCAGGGCGTCGACCTGCCACAGCCTGCGGGGGTACTTGTAGGCGGCCAGCCGCTCCTTGACGTACTGCTGGACGTCGTCGAGCGTGGCGGTGGCGCCGTCGCGCAGGGCGACCGCGGCGCCGATCTCCTCGCCCATGAGGTCGTCCGGCACGCCGACGACGGCGGCCTCGAGCACGTCGGGGTGGCTGTAGAGGACCTCCTCGACCTCACGGGGGTAGACGTTGAGCCCGCCGCGGATGATGAGGTCCTTCTTGCGGTCGACGATGGTGAAGTAGCCCTCGTCGTCGACCGTGGCGAGGTCGCCGGAGCGGAACCACCCGTCGGGGATGGCCTCGCGGGTCGCCTCGGGCCGGTTCCAGTAGCCCTTCATGATGTTCTCGCCGCGGATGGCGATCTCGCCGATCTCGCCGGGCGGGGTGTCGTTGCCGTCGACGTCGACGAGCTTCATCTCGCAGCCCGGGATGGCCCGCCCGATGGTGCCGGGCTTGGTCGGTGCGTCGGGCATGTTGAACGATGCGACGGGGGAGGTCTCCGACAGCCCGTAGCCCTCGAGGATCTGGCAGTGGAACTGCTTCTCGAACGCCGTCATCACGGCCTCGGGCATCGCCGACCCGCCCGACGCGCAGGTGCGCAGCGTGCTCGTGTCGGCCCGGTCGGCATCCGGGTGGTTGAGGATCGCGGCGTACATCGTCGGCACGCCCTGGAAGATCGTGACCCTGTCGCGGCCGAGGACCTCGATGGCCTTGGCGGGGTCGAAGCGGGGGATGAGGCTGAGCGTCGAGCCGCGCTGCACCGACGTGTTGAGACCGCACGTGAGGCCGAAGACGTGGAACAGGGGCAGGCAGCCCATGATGACGTCGTCCTCGGTGATCTCCATGATGTTGCTCGCGCTGCGCTCGGCGTTGCGGTGCAGGTTGAAGTGCGTCAGCTCGGCGCCCTTCGGCTTTCCCGTCGTGCCGCTCGTGTAGAGGATCACCGCCGTGTCGTCGTCGGCGCGCTCGACCGGCTCGGCGACGGGTTCAGCCGCCAGCTCGTCGGTGTCGAGCTGGCCGTCGGCCGGGCCCATCGGCCCGCACACGACGATGCGCGTGCCCGTCTCGGCGGCCGCCTTGCCCGCCTCCTCGGCGAAGTCGGGCCACACGAAGCTCACCTTCGCGCCGCTGTCCTCGTAGAAGTACCGGATCTCGCCCGCCTTGAGCAGGGGGTTCATCGGCACGACGACGGCCCCGGCGAGGAGCGTGCCGTAGAAGGTGACCGGGTAGGCCGGCACGTTCGGCAGGATGAGGGAGACCCGGTCACCCGGCTCGACGCCCGCCGCGCGCAGCTGCCCGGCGACGGCCGCCGCCGCGCGGTGCAGCGCCGACCAGGTGACCTCGAGGCCGTCGAGCTTGATGCCGACCTTGTCGGGCAGTCGGTCGGCGGTCGCGACGAGGTTGGCGGCGAGGTTGGTCATCTCTGCTCCTTCGCAGTGGGGTGGCGTCGCCATTCTCACCCGACGGGGTGCGCTTCGGTGGCGATACGCGCCGGGCCTGTGGACGCGCACCCGGGCGGGGGGTCCCCGCCGCGTCGGTGCCCGGCTGCTGTCGGTGCCGGCTGGCAGGATGACGCGGGTGAGCAGCGACGAGGTGAAGGGCACGGATGCCGGTGCGCCGGCCCCCGAGGCGGAGGTGCCGAGCGAGGCCCAGCACGAGTGGGCCGACCTGGCCGAACAGGCGTCCGCCGCCCAGTTCGCGTACCACGTCAAGGACGCCCCGACGATCAGCGACGCCGAGTACGACGGCCTCATCCGGCGGCTGACCGCGCTCGAGGACGAGTACCCCTCGCTGGGCACCCCCGACAGCCCCACCCAGAACGTCGGCGGCGCCGCCTTCGCCACCGGGTTCGAGACCGTCGACCACCTCGAGCGCATGCTCAGCCTCGACAACTGCTTCACCGAGGACGAGCTGCAGGCCTGGGCCGACCGGGTCGAGCGGGAGGTCGGCACCGGCATCCACTTCCTCACCGAGCTGAAGATCGACGGCCTCGCCGTCAACCTCCTCTACGAGGGCGGCCGGCTCGTGCGCGCGCTGACCCGCGGCGACGGCCGCACCGGCGAGGACGTCACGCACAACGTGCGCACGATCGCCGGCATCCCGACCCGACTGACGGGCGACGACGTGCCCGAGCTCGTCGAGGTGCGCGGCGAGGTGTTCTTCCCGACCGCGGCCTTCGCCGACCTCAACGCCGGCCTCGTCGAGGCCGGTAAGGCCCCGTTCGCCAACCCGCGCAACGCCGCCGCCGGCTCGCTGCGGCAGAAGGACCCGCGCGTCACCGCCTCGCGCCCGCTGCGCATGCTCGTGCACGGCCTGGGTGCCCGCCGCGGCTTCGAGGTGGCCCGCCAGAGCGAGGCCTACGAGGTGCTCGCGCGCTGGGGGCTGCCGACGTCGGACGAGGTGCGCGTGCTCGACGACGTCGCCGCGGTGACCGCCTACGTCGAGCACCACGGGGCGCACCGCCACGACCGCGCCCACGACATCGACGGCGTCGTCGTCAAGGTCGACGAGGTGCCGGCCCAGCGCCAGCTCGGCGCCACGTCACGGGCCCCTCGCTGGGCGATCGCGTTCAAGTACCCGCCGGAGGAGGTCAACACCAAGCTGCTCGACATCCGGGTCAACGTCGGGCGCACCGGCCGGGTCACCCCCTACGGCGTCATGGAGCCGGTGCTCGTCGCGGGCTCGACCGTCGAGAACGCCACCCTGCACAACCAGACCGAGGTGCAGCGCAAGGGCGTGCTCATCGGTGACACCGTCGTGCTGCGCAAGGCCGGCGACGTCATCCCCGAGATCGTCGGCCCGGTCGTCGACCTGCGCGACGGCACCGAGCGGCCGTTCGTCATGCCGACCGAGTGCCCGTCGTGCGGCACCCCGCTCGCCCCCGAGCGCGAGGGTGACAAGGACATCCGGTGCCCCAACTCGCGCACCTGCCCCAGCCAGCTGCGCGAGCGGGTCTTCGCCCTCGCGGCCCGTGGCGGGTTCGACATCGAGGCCCTCGGCTGGGAGGGCTCGCTCGCCCTGCTCGAGTCCGGCGTCATCACCGACGAGGGCGACCTCTTCGACGTCACCGCCGGGCAGCTGGCCCGGGTGCCGCTCTACACCCGCACCGCCAAGAAGACGGATGCCGCCGAGCGGGTCGTCGACGGACGGGTACTGTCCGCCGGCGGCGAGAAGCTCGTCGCCGAGCTGGAGAAGGCCAAGGGGCAGCCGTTGTGGCGCGTGCTCGTGGCCCTGTCGATCCGGCACGTCGGGCCGACCGCGGCGCGGGCGCTCGCGGGCCACTTCCACACCATGGAGGCCATCCGGTCCGCGAGCACCGACGAGCTGGCCCAGGCCGAGGGCGTGGGCGGCATCATCGCCGAGGCCGTCACCGCCTGGTTCGAGGTCGACTGGCACGCCGACATCGTGCGCAAGTGGGCCGCCGCCGGGGTGCGCATGGAGGACGAGGTCGACTCCTCGACCCCGCGCACGCTCGAGGGACTGACCGTCGTCGTCACCGGCTCGCTGCAGGGATTCTCCCGCGACGAGACGAAGGAGGCGATCCTGCGTCGGGGCGGCAAGGCCTCGGGCTCGGTGTCGAAGAAGACCGACTACGTCGTCGTCGGCGAGAACGCCGGCACCAAGGCCGCCAAGGCGGAGGAGCTCGGCCTGACGATCCTCGACGAGAACGGCTTCCGACGCCTGCTCGAGACCGGTTCGCCCGACGCCGAGGCCGGTGCGCAGGACCAATAGACTGGCCCCCATGGCCAACCTGACCCGTGACGACGTCGCCCACCTCGCCGGGCTCGCCCGCATCGAGCTGTCCGACGCCGAGCTCGACCGCATGGTCGGCGAGCTCGGCATCATCCTCGAGTCGGTGGCGCAGGTGCAGCAGGCACCGACCGAGGGCGTCGACCCGATGTCGCACCCCATGCCGCTGACGAACGTCACCCGGCCCGACGTCGTGCGCCCGTCCCTCGGCGCCGAGGCCGTGCTCGCCGGCGCCCCCGAGGCCGACCAGCAGCGCTTCTCGGTGCCGCGCATCCTCGACGAGGACTGAGCCCTCCCGCACCCCGCCAGCACGGGTCGGGGCGCTCCGCGAGGGCGAACCGACCGGCATCCGACCCCTCACCACCGAAGGCGACCGACGTGACAGACCTGCCCTCCGACCTCACCCGCGCCACCGCGGCCGACCTCGCCGACGCGCTCGCCCGAGGCGCGCTCTCGTCGGTCGAGGTGACGCAGGCGCACCTCGACCGCATCGCGCAGGTCGACGGCCAGGTGCACTCGTACCTGCACGTCGACGGCGAGGGCGCGCTCGCCCAGGCGCGCACCGTCGACGAGCGGCGCGCGGCCGGCGAGTCGCTCGGGGCGCTGGCGGGCGTGCCGATCGCCGTCAAGGACGTCATGACGACGAAGGGGATGCCGACGACGTGCGGCAGCCGCATGCTCGAGGGCTGGGTGCCGCCCTACGACGCGACCGTCGTGACGCGCCTGCGCGAGGGCGGTCTGCCGCTGCTCGGCAAGACGAACATGGACGAGTTCGCCATGGGCAGCTCGACCGAGCACTCGGCCTACGGTCCGTCGCACAACCCGTGGGACCTCGAGCGCATCCCCGGCGGCTCGGGCGGTGGCTCGAGCTCGGTGCTCGCCTCGTTCCAGGCCCCGCTCGCGACGGGCACCGACACCGGCGGCTCGATCCGCCAGCCGGCTGCCGTGACCGCGACGGTCGGCACGAAGCCGACGTACGGCGGCGTCTCGCGCTACGGGCTCGTCGCCCTCGCCAGCTCGCTGGACCAGGCCGGCCCGTGCGGCCGCACCGTGCTCGACACCGCCCTGCTGCACGCGGTCATGGCCGGTCACGACCCGATGGACTCGACCTCGATCGACGCCCCGGTGCCCCCGGTCGTCGAGGCGGCCCGCGCGGCCGACGTGCGCGGCATGCGCATCGGGGTCGTCAAGGAGCTCGGCGGCGAGGGGTACCAGCCCGGGGTCCGCGCCCGCTTCGACGAGTCGGTCGCGCTGCTCGAGCAGCTCGGCGCCGAGGTCGTCGAGGTGAGCTGCCCGAACTTCGAGTACGCCCTCGCGGCGTACTACCTCATCCTCCCGAGCGAGGCGAGCAGCAACCTCGCGAAGTTCGACGCCATGCGCTACGGCCTGCGGGTGCGCCCCGAGGGCGTGCAGGCGCCGAGCGCCGAGCAGGTCATGGCCGCCACGCGCGACGCCGGCTTCGGACCGGAGGTCAAGCGCCGCATCATCCTCGGCACCTACGCCCTCAGCTCGGGCTACTACGACGCCTACTACGGCTCGGCCCAGAAGGTGCGCGCCCTGATCGCCCGTGACTTCGACGCCGCGTACGAGCAGGCCGACGTGCTCGTCAGCCCGACCGCGCCGACGACGGCCTTCCGCCTCGGCGACAAGCTCGACGACCCGCTCGCCATGTACCTCAACGACATCGCGACCATCCCCGCGAACCTCGCCGGCGTGCCGGGCATGTCGGTGCCGTCCGGTCTCGCCGACGAGGACGGCCTGCCCGCCGGCATCCAGATCCTCGCGCCCGCGATGAAGGACGAGCGGCTCTACTCGGTGGGCGCCGCCCTCGAGGCCGCCCTGCTCGACCGATGGGGCGGGCCGATCCTCGACCGCGCGCCCGCGCTGGGCGCGGCCACCTCCACCTCCGGCACGACGGGAGCCTGACATGAGCACGCTGACGACGGATGCCGTCGTGGACTACGACGAGGCCGTGGCCACCTTCGACCCGGTCATGGGTCTCGAGGTGCACGTCGAGCTGCACACGGCGACGAAGATGTTCTGCGGCTGCCCGACGGAGTTCGGCGCGGAGCCCAACTCGCAGGTGTGCCCCGTGTGCCTCGGTCTGCCCGGCGCCCTGCCGGTCGTCAACGAGAAGGCGGTCGAGTCGGCCGTGCGCATCGGCCTCGCCCTCAACTGCGAGATCGCCGAGTGGTGCCGCTTCGCGCGCAAGAACTACTTCTACCCCGACATGCCGAAGAACTTCCAGACGTCGCAGTACGACGAGCCCATCGCGTTCGAGGGCCACCTCGACGTCGAGCTCGACGACGGCACGGTCTACCGCGTCGAGATCGAGCGCGCGCACATGGAGGAGGACACCGGCAAGTCGCTGCACATCGGCGGCGCGACGGGCCGCATCCACGGCGCCGACCACTCGCTCGTCGACTACAACCGGGCCGGCATCCCGCTCATCGAGATCGTCACCAAGCCGATGACGGGCGCGGGGGAGCGGGCCCCGGAGGTGGCCAAGGCCTACGTCGCCGCGCTGCGCGAGCTGCTGCGCGCCCTCGACGTCAGCGACGTCAAGATGGAGCAGGGCTCGATGCGCTGCGACGCCAACGTCTCGCTGCGTCCGCGGGTCGGGGAGCCCACGAGCGCCGAGCAGCTGGCCGTCCCCCTCGGCACCCGCACCGAGACGAAGAACGTCAACTCGCTGCGCTCGGTCGAGCGGGCCGTGCGCTACGAGATCTCGCGCCACGCCGCCGTGCTCAACGGCGGCGGCAGCATCCTGCAGGAGACGCGCCACTGGCACGAGGACACCGGCATCACCACCTCGGGCCGGGTCAAGTCGGACGCCGAGGACTACCGCTACTTCCCCGAGCCCGACCTCGTCCCCGTCGCGCCCGCGCGCGAGTGGGTCGACGCGCTGCGCACGACCCTGCCCGAGCCCCCCGGCGAGCGGCGCAAGCGGCTCCAGCAGGCTTGGGGCTACAGCGATCTTGAGATGCGCGACGTGCAGAACGCCGGTGCAGTCGAGCTCATCGAGGCCACCGTCGCCGAGGGTGCCTCGGCCGGCGCGGCTCGCAAGTGGTGGCTGGGTGAGCCGTCGCGGCGCGCCAACGCGGCCGGCCAGCGCCTCACGGAGTACGCGGATGCCGTGGGGCTGACGCCCGCACGGGTCGCCGAGCTCGAGTCGCTCGTCACCTCGAAGCGCCTCAACGACTCGATGGCCCGCCAGGTGCTCGACGGGGTGCTCGACGGTGAGGGCGACCCGACGGCCGTCGCCGACGCGCGGGGGCTGCAGCTCGTGTCCGACGACGGCGCGCTCGAGGCCGCGGTCGACGCCGTCATCGCCGCCAACCCCGACGTCGCCGCCAAGATCCGCGACGGCAAGGTGCAGGCCGCCGGCGCGCTCATCGGTCAGGTGATGAAGCAGATGAAGGGCCAGGCCGACGCCGGCCGGGCCCGGGAGCTCATCCTCGCCAAGCTCCAGTAACCGTCGGAAGGCCAGTTGCCGACGTTCCCACGTCGGCAACTGGCCTGTCGGCGGCTCAGGCGGTCAGCGCTTGCCGCCGCCGAGGAGGCCGCCGAGCAGCCCACCGAGCAGGTCGCCGGAGCCGCCGCCGGAGCCGGACGACGAGCGGCCGCCGAGCACCGAGCCGAGGATGTCCTGCAGCGACCCGGCTGCGCCGCCCGACGACGCGCCCGCGTCACCGGGCGAGCGGGTCGTGTCGCTCGAGGCCCCCTGCCCGCCGGGGAAGAGGGCGCCGCTGTCGGGCTGGCTGTTGCGGGTCGAGACGTCCTCGCCGCCCGTCGCCCCGCCGAGCATGCCGCCCAGACCGCCCTGGCCGCTCATCTTCTTGGCCAGCCACGACATGACGATGGGCGCGAGGATCGGCAGCAGCTTGGCCATCATGCCGCCCGAGGCGCCGCCGAGACCGCCGAGCTGGTTGACGACCTGCTCGCGGTTGTCGCCGAAGATGTTGCCGACGATCTTCTGGCCCTCGCCCTCGTCGATGTCGTCGAGGCTGGACACCGGGGTCGTGTGCTGCCCGAGCGCCGACACGAGCGAGTCGGCGCCCTGGGGGTCCTGGGCGTTGGCCTGCAGGCCGCCGAGCAGGGCGGGCAGCGCGTTCTGGACGCCGTCGCGCACCTGCGACTCGTCGACACCCCACTGGCTCGCCAGCTGGCTCACGGGGACCTGTCGCAGGATCTCGTCGAAGTCTGACATCGTCGTCTCCTCATCGGCGCAGCCCGGTGCCGCGGCCTCGTCCCCACCCTAACGACGCACACCCCCGGGCCGCCCGGGCCGGCGACCGGCTCAGGCGACGCCGACCGAGGCCGCCGGGAGCGCGACGACACGGTCGCCGTCACCGTTGCCGGTGACGATCCACGCCGTACCGCCGCCCACGAAGTGGATGTCGCGCACCCGCCCGTAGTCGCCCTCGAGCAGGCGCTGCGGCGTCCCGGCCGCGCCGTCGGCGTCCACCGGGACCCGCCACACCGACTCGCCGCGCAGGGCGGCCATGTAGACGGCGCCGTCGGGGCCGATCGCGATGCCGCTCGGGGACATCTCCGCGGTGGGCCACTGCGCGACGGGGTCGACGTAGCTGTCGTCGCCGGCGCGGCCCTCGACCTGGGGCCAGCCGTAGTTGCCGCCGGGCTCGATGAGGTTGAGCTCGTCGTACGTGTTGGCCCCGAACTCGCTGGCCCACAGGCGTTTCCGGCTGTCCCAGGCCAGCCCCTGCACGTTGCGGTGCCCGTACGACCACACGGGTGAGCCGCCGAACGGGTTGCCCGGAGCCGGCTCGCCGTCCTTCGTGATCCGCAGGATCTTGCCGCCGAGCGAGTCGAGGTTCTGCGACAGCGAGGTGTCGCCGGCCTCTCCCGTACCGACGTAGAGGTAGCCGTCGGGCCCGAAGGCGATGCGTCCGCCGTTGTGGTTGCGGCCGTTGGGGATGCCGTCGAAGACGACCTCGGGCTCACCGAGCCGGTCGTCCGCCAGCGGCACCCTGGCGATGCGGTTGTCGTCCTGAGTCGAGTAGTACGCGTACACGACCGGGTCGGTGGCGAAGTCGGGCCCCACGGCCAGCCCGAGCAGGCCGCCCTCACCGGCGGTGCGGGTGATCGGCAGGGTGCCGACGACGGTCGCCCGGCCACCGCTGCCGGGGGCCGGCACCCGGTGCACGCGGCCGTCGTTGCGCTCGCTGACGAGCGCGGACCCGTCGGGAAGCACGGCCACCGACCACGGCTGCACCAGCCCGGTGAGCACGTCGGTCGGAGCCGTCACCGCCGCCGGGGTCGGCGCCCCCGACGGGCTCGCGGATGCCGTCGTGGTGGCCCCCGCGCCACCGCCGGCACCCGCGCTTTCGGAGGTAGTCGTCGTGCCGGTGGCACCCGACGAGGGCGCCGACGACCCTGCTGCGGTCGGCGCCGTCGCCGAAGACGTGACAGGCGAGCCCGTCGCGCTCGGTCCCGCCCCGGCCACGTCGGGGCCGGAGGTCGACGAGCAGGCGCCGAGGGCGAGCGGCAGGAGCGCGAGGGCGACGAGGGCGCGGCGCAGGGGGCGTCGGGTCGGGGTCATGACCCATTCTTTCCCGGCCGGCGCGCGCGGAGCCGGTGAGGATCGGCTGCGGCGACGACCGTGTCCGTAACGTTGCCTGGACCCGTCGCCCGGATGCCGCTCGTCGCCGACGCGGCTCAGTCGGTCCGCGCCCCGACGACGCGCTCGAGGTCGGCGTGCTCGCTCGGGTGCAGCACCTTCGCCTCGACGACCCGGCGGGCGGCGTCGAGGTCGCCGGTGAGCCCGCGGAAGACGGTGAGCAGGTCGACGTCGTGACCCGGCCGTGAGACATCGACCGCGGCGCCGCTGCCGATCGTCCCCGCCCGGACCACCGAGAGGTACGCGCCGGTGCGCCCCTCCGCGGTGAAGCGCTTGACCCAGCCGCGCTCCTGCATGACGCCGGCGAAGGTGGCGCAGGGGATGCGGGGCGCCTCGACTCGCAGCACGACCTCGTCCGAGCCCTCCGAGGTCAGCCGCCACGTCTCGCCTACGAGGGCGTGGGTGAGGTCGAGCCCCTCCGTCGTGAGGTTCTCGCCGAACAGGCCCGCCGGCAGGTCGCGCCCGAGCTGCTCGCCCCACCAGCGCAGGTCCTCGGCCGCGTAGGCGTACACGGCCTGCGTGACCCCGCCGTGGTGACGGGTGTCGCCGATCGTGTCGCCGACGACGCCGCTGCCGAGGCCACCCCGCTTGGGGCCGGGGTCGCGCACGTCGAGGGCCTCGACCGGCTCCTTGTGGATGCCGGTCTCGCGCAGTCGCTTGTGCGGGTTGGGCCGCGGGCGGCCGACGTTCACGGAGAGGACGCGGGCGGCAGCAGTCACGCGGGCGAGCCTAGCCCGCGGACCGGGCGGCGGCGCCACCGGTTTACGGTGCCTGCATGAGCGCCGACACCGCGTCCGACGGCCAGCCCGACCGCGCGGGAGGGGGCGCGCCCGCCGGGCCCGACGGCATCCGACCCCTCGTGCTCTCGGTGCCCGACCCGAGCTACGTCGACGACCTGACCGACCTCGACGACCTCGACGGCGTCGAGGTCGTCGAGTGGGACCTCGTCGGTGACCACCCGCGGGCGGCCGACGTGCATCTCGCGGTGGTGCCCTACATGAACCGCGTGTCGCTGCCCGACGCGCTGCCGCGGATGCCGTCGGTACGGGTGCTGCAGCTGCAGAGCGCCGGGTACGAGCACTACGCCGACGACGTCCCCGAAGGCGTGCTGCTCGCCAACGCGGCCGGCGTGCACGACGCGAGCACCGCCGAGCTCGCCCTCACCCTCACCCTCGCCTCGCAGCGGGCGCTGCCGCAGCACGTGCGCGACCAGGACCGAGCTCACTGGCCCGAGCTGACGACCGGCCCGTCGCTCGCCGACCGCCGCGTGCTCGTGCTCGGCTACGGCCGGATCGGTCGGGCCATCGTGCGCCGCCTGCTGCCCTTCGAGGTCGAGGTCACCGTCGTCGCCTCGCGCGCCCGTGACGGCGACGAGCTCGTCGAGACGGTGCACGGCATCGACGAGCTGCCCGGGCTCGCCGCGCAGGCGGACGTCGTCATCGTCATCGTGCCCCTCACCGACGCGACGCGGGGCCTCGTGGATGCCGGTCTGCTGGCCCGGCTGCCCGACGACGCCCTCGTCGTCAACGTCGCCCGCGGCGGGGTCGTCGTCACCGACGACCTCGTGGCCGAGTGCGCGAGCGGTCGCCTGCGTGCGGCCCTCGACGTGACGGACCCCGAGCCGCTTCCCGCCGACCACCCGTTGTGGAGCACCCCCGGCGTGCTGCTCACTCCCCACGTCGGTGGGGCCACCACGGCGATGCGTCCCCGGGCGCTCGAGCTGGTGCGGCGACAGGCGGCCGCGCTGCGTGACGGGCGGCAGCCGCTCAACGTCGTCGTCGGAGGGTAGTCCCGGGGGTCTTGTGGGCGGGCCCGCCGACGGGCAGACTGCCTGAGTGGACACTGTGAACATCGAGGACGCGCCCGCTGCGACGATGACGGGCGACCCCGTGGCGACCGAGACCGTCGTGGCCATCGGCACGCGCAAGGGGCTGTGGATGGCCCGCAGCCGCGACCGCCGCGAGTGGTCGCTCGAGGGCCCGCACTTCCTCATGAGCGAGGTGGCCTCGGTGGCCCTCGACACCCGCGCCGGGCGGCGCACCGTGCTCGCCGGCGTGAAGTCGTGGCACTGGGGCCCGACCGTGCAGGTGAGCACCGACGGGGGCCGCACCTTCACCGAGAGCGCCGAGCGCGCGCTCGCCTTCCCGGCCGACACCGACACCGCCCTCGAGCGGGTGTGGCAGTTGACGCCGGACCCCAACGACCCCGACGTCGTCTGGGCCGGGGTCGAGCCGCACGCCCTGTTCCGCAGCGACGACGGCGGCACGCGCTACGACCTCGTCCGCGGGCTGTGGGAGCACCCGCACCGCGACCGGTGGGAGCCCGGCTTCGGCGGCGGCGCCGTGCACACGATCGTGCCCGAGCCGGGCCACCCCGAGCACCTGCTCGTCGCGATGAGCGCGGGCGGGGTCTACCGCAGCGACGACGGCGGTGCCACGTGGGCGGCGAGCAACACCGGCATCCGGGCCTACTTCATGCCCCACGACGAGTACCCCGAGTTCGGCCAGTGCGTGCACAAGGTCGCCCGCGGGGCCGACGGCGAGCTGTACGCCCAGAACCACAAGGGCGTCTACCGCTCCGGCGACAGCGGCCGGTCGTGGGACTCCATCGCCGACGGACTGCCCACCGACTTCGGCTTCGCCGTGCTCGCCCACCCGTCGCGGCCCGGCACGGTGTGGAACGTGCCCGTCACCGACGACGGCGAGCGCATCCCCCCGGACGCCCGCCTGCAGGTGCAGCGGTCCGACGACTCGGGGCGCACCTGGCGCGAGCAGTCCGACGGGCTGCCGTCGGACAGCTACACGTGCGTCCTGCGCGACGCCGCGTGCACCGACGACGTCGGTGGTCCGGGTGACGTGGGCCCCGACGGCTCTCCGGAGGCGGTCGGCATCTACCTCGGGACGCGCAACGGCGACGTCTTCGCCTCGACCGACGAGGGGGAGAGCTTCACCCGCATCGCCACCCAGCTTCCCGACGTCCTCGTGGTGCGAGCGGCGCGGGTGCCCGTCGCCGCTCCCGCGGGTGCCCGGCCGGGGGAGGGCGCGTGAGCGCCGAAGCCTCCGCCGAAGCCGCCCCCGAGGTCGTCCCGGGGGTCGTCCGCGAGGCCGCACCCGCGGCCGGCCGGACGCCGTTCGCCCCGGTCCGCGTCGTGCTGCCCGGGATGCTGCGCGACCTCGCCGACGGCCGGGCCGAGATCGAGGTCGACTCTCCCTCGGCCTCGCAGAGCGTGGCCGACCTGCTCGACCGCGCCTTCGCCGCGCACCGGGTGCTCGACGGCAAGGTGCGCGACGAACGCGGCGAGATCCGCCGCCACGTCAAGGTGTTCGTCAACGGTGAGGACGCCACCCGGGGGCAGGGGGTCGACACCCCGGTCCCGAGCGGGGCGAGGGTGCACATCGTCAACGCCGTGAGCGGCGGCTGAGGGACCACTCGTACTCAAGGCACGGTCACGACACCGGGACGCGTCACGCCCCGGTGCCGTGACCGTGCCCGCCGCCGCCCGCGAGCAGGACGGGCAGCACGGTGCGCTCGAGCTCGCCCTGCTCGAGCGCCCCCGGCTCGACGAGCCGCTGCGTCGCCGAGCCGTTGGCCAGGGCCATGGCGGCGCGCACGAACACCTCCGTCGGCATCGGCAGGGTGAGGCCACGGGAGGCGACCGCCTCGTCGACGACCTCGACGAGGGCGGAGCGGATCTCGCGCTGGCGCGACACCCAGGCCCGGCGGGCCCCGCGGTTGCGGATGGCGTGGAGCGTGAACTCCGTCGTGAGCACGAGCCACCGGTCGTTGCGCCGGGCGTCGTCGCTGAGGGCGGCGAACACGTCGCGGATGACGTCGTCGGGGGTGCTGTCCGGGCGTGACGCCGCGGTGCGGATGCGGGCCACCGTCGCCTCGGCGTGCTGCCGGGACAGCCCGAGCACGAGCTCGTCCTTCGACGCGAAGTTCGAGTAGAAGGCGCCACGGCTGAAGCCGGCCCGTTCGCAGATGTCCTCGACGCTGGCCCCGCCGAAGCCCTTCTCGGCGAAGACCTCGCTCGCGGCCGTCAGCACGCGCTCACGGGTGGCGGAGCGTCGGGGTGAGGGTGTGACAGACGGCATACCCGCAGGATACATCCGCGAATTGAATACGGACCTGTATCGGATGCACACTTGTATCGAAACGACACAAGGAGAGACGATGCCGGAGCAGCACGCGACACAGGACCGCCGGGCGGTCGTGGCCCGGGGGGTCACGGTCCGAGGGACCCACGAGCCGTTCGTCGAGGGGCTCGACGTGCAGGCCCCCTCCGGGGCCGTGACCCTGGTGGCCGTCGACCCCGGGGACGCCCAGGTGGCCGCCGCATTGGTGCTGGGGGGCCGCATCGAGCCGGCCACCGGCACCGTCACCATCGGGGGCCGCGCCGGTCGCGACGTGCTGCAGTCGCGCACCCGACTCGTCGACGTGCCCGACGTCACGGCGCCGGAGGAGGCGCTCGCGGTCGCCCACGTCGTCGCGGAGGAGCTGGCCCTCGCCGAGCAGCCGTCGTCCAGGCGTGACGTCGCGCGGTTCCTCGCCGAGCACGACCTCACCGACCGCTCGCGCGGACGGTGGGACTCGCTCCCCGCCGGCACCCGCACCAGCCTGCTGCTCGAGCTGGGCAGCCGGCACCCGAACGGCGGGGTGCTCGTCCTGACCGGTCCCGACCGGCACGGGGGCGACCCCGACCCGTGGTGGCGCACCGCCTCGGCCCTCGCCGGCCGCGGCCTGACGGTCGTCGTGCTGTGCACGCCGGCCACGGCCGCCCAGCTGGCCCCCCGGCTCGTCGCCCCCGGCGCGCATGTGCCGCCGGCCGGCTCGAGCACCACCGACCACGAGCTCCAGGGAGTGCCCGCGTGAACCCGTTCCGCCTCGCCGTCGCCGAGCTGCGTCGGCTGACCGCCAACCGTCTCGCGGCGCTCGCGGTCGTGGCCCTCACCATCGTGCCGACCCTGTACGGCGGCCTGTACCTCTGGGCCAACCACGACCCGTACGGGCAGCTGCCGAACGTGCCCGCCGCCGTCGCCACCGACGACGTCGGCACCACCCTCAGCACCGGCGAGAGGCTGCGGGTGGGCGACCGCGTCGCCGACGACCTCGTGCGCTCGCACTCCTTCGACTGGCACCGGGTCTCACGACAGGAGGCGCTCGACGGCGTCGAGCAGGGGCGGTACTCCTTCGCCCTCGTGCTGCCGCGCACCTTCTCCTCCGACCTCGCCTCGTCCGGTGACTTCCACCCCCGTCGCGCGTCGATGACCCTCGAGACCAACGACGCCAACAACTACCTCGCCTCGGTCATGGGCAACACCGTCGTCAAGGAGGTCACCACCTCCGTCGCCTCTCAGGTGAGCAGCACCGCCGCCAGCCAGCTGCTCGTCGGCCTGAGCCAGGTGCACGACGAGCTCGGCAAGGCCGCCGACGGCGCGGGCCGGCTGCGCGCCGGCGCGACCGACGCGTCGAAGGGCGCCGCGAGCCTCGTGACCGGCTCGCAGCGACTCACGACCGGGCTCACCGACCTGCGCGACGGCGCCACCCGTCTCGCCGCCGGCGCCGACGACGCGGTCGCTGGCGCCGACCGCCTCCACACCGGCGCCTCGCAGCTGCGCACCGGCCTGCGCACCCTGTCGTCCAAGACCGCCGCGCTGCCCGCGCAGACCGACCGGCTCGCCGACGGCGCCGAGCAGGTGGCGGCCGGCAACCGCACCGTCGCCGCCGCCGGCCTCGAGGTCGCCGGCGTCAGCACCACCCTGCGCGGCGACCTCGCCGAGCAGCGCAGCGCCCTCCTGGCCGACCTGCGCACGGCCGGGCTCACCGACGAGCAGCTCGCCCTCGTGACGACCCGGCTCGACCGCGTCGACGCCACCGTCGGGCGTGCCGACGGCCGCATCCAGACCGCGTCGAGGCAGCTGACCGCCCTCTCGACGGGTGCCGACGAGGTCGCGACCGGAGCACGGACGCTGGCCCGCTCGACCCCCGCCCTCGTGTCCGGTGTCGACGGCGCGGCCACCGGGGCCACGCGTCTGCGCGACGGCGCCGCCTCCCTGGAGACCGGGCTGCGCACCCTCGGCACCGGTGCCGACCGCCTCGCCGCCGGTGCAGGCACGGCCGTCACCGGCAGCACCGACCTCACGTCGGGGGCCCGACGCCTGCAGTCGGGTGTCGCCGAGCTGGGCAAGGGCGCCGGCACCCTGGCGACGTCGCTCACGCAGGGCCGTGACGAGGTGCCCGACCCGACCGACGCCCAGCGTCGCGCCGTGGCGCAGACGATCGGCAGCCCGGTCACGGTCGACACGAGCTCGATGTCGAGCGCCGGCAGCTACGGCGCCGGTCTCGCGCCGCTGTTCCTCAGCCTCGCGCTGTGGATCGGCGCCTACGTCCTCTTCCTCGTCGTCCGGCCGCTCTCGCCGCGCGCCCTCGCCACGAGCCAGCGCTCGGTGCGAACGGCCCTGGGCGGCTGGCTCGCACCGGTCGCCGTCGGCGCGGTGCAGGCGGTCGTCCTCTACCTCGTCGTCGCGGTGGGGCTGCGCATCCACGTCGCGCACCCCGTGCTCACGATGCTGTTCCTCCTCGCGGTGTCGATGACCTTCGTGGCCGTGCTGCACGCGCTCGCCGCGCGGCTCGGGGCCATCGGCAAGTTCCTCGGCCTCGTCCTCATGGTCGTGCAGCTCGTCAGCGCGGGCGGCACGTTCCCGTGGCAGACCCTGCCCGAACCGCTGCAGTGGGTGCACCACGTCGCGCCGATGAGCTACGCGGTCGACGGTCTGCGGCGCCTGCTCTACGGCGCCGACCTCGGCCCGGTGCTGCTCGACCTCGGCGTGCTCGCCGCGTTCCTCGTCGCCGCGCTGGCCCTGTCGAGCGTCGCCGCGCGCCGCGCGCGGGTGTGGACCGCCGCGCGGGTGCACCCCGAGCTCGTCCTCTGAGCGTCGCGCGCCCGCCGCGCAGACCGGGCCCACGACGCCCGTCCGGCCACCCGGCATCCGTCCCGCTCCGACCGAGGGCGGATGCCGGGTGGCTGGGTAGCATCGGGCGCATGAGCAGTGCGGCCCGGGAGAAGTCGTTGGTCCTCATGCGTCACGCCAAGGCGGAGGAGGGTGTTGGCTTGCCCGACCACGACCGCGCCCTCGCCCCCCGGGGCCGTCGCGACGCCCACGCGGCGGGCCGATGGCTGGCCGACCAGGGGCTCGTGCCCGACCTCGTCATCTGCTCGACGGCCGTCCGCACCCGCCAGACGTGGGAGCAGGCGTGCTCCGGGGGCGCCCACGCCGAGTTCGTCGAGTACCGCCGCAGCGTCTATCTCGGCAGCACCGAGCAGGTGCTCGAGACGCTCCGCGAGGACGGCGGCGACACGGCATCCGTCATGGTCGTCGGGCACAACCCGACGATGGCCGAGCTGACCAGCCGGCTGTGCGACGGCGCCGGGTCGACCGAGGCGCACGACGCGCTGTCGCGCGGTTTCGAGACGGCCGGCGTGGCGGTGCTCGACTACGCGGGGGAGTGGGCCGACCTCGACGCGGGGACGTGCCACCTGCGTCGCTTCCACCTCGCGCGGGGCTGAGACCCGCCCGCCCGCCGAGCGTGACACTGCCGGGCGTGAGATGCGGTGTCCACGGTGCGGACACGGTTCTATGCTGCTCGGCATGACGCAGACGCCCGACATCAAGCCCCGCAGCCGCGACGTCACGGACGGTCTCGAGAAGACCGCCGCGCGGGGGATGCTCCGGGCGGTCGGCATGGGTGACGACGACTTCGCCAAGCCGCAGGTCGGCGTGGCGAGCTCGTGGAACGAGATCACGCCGTGCAACCTCTCGCTCGACCGGCTGGCGAAGGCGGTCAAGGACGGCGTCCACGCCGGCGGCGGCTACCCGCTCGAGTTCGGCACCATCTCGGTGTCCGACGGCATCTCGATGGGCCACGAGGGCATGCACTTCAGCCTCGTCAGCCGCGAGGTCATCGCCGACTCCGTCGAGACGGTCATGAACGCCGAGCGGCTCGACGGGTCGGTGCTGCTCGCCGGGTGCGACAAGTCGCTGCCGGGCATGCTCATGGCGGCCGCGCGGCTCAACCTCAGCTCGGTCTTCCTCTACGCCGGCTCGATCCTGCCCGGCATCGCCAAGCTCAGCGACGGCACCGAGAAGACGGTGAC
Source organism: Terracoccus luteus (assembly GCF_003635045.1). Classification (NCBI taxonomy): domain Bacteria; kingdom Bacillati; phylum Actinomycetota; class Actinomycetes; order Micrococcales; family Intrasporangiaceae; genus Terracoccus; species Terracoccus luteus. The sequence continues at coordinate 903,476 of NZ_RBXT01000001.1, forward strand.
GATCATCGACGCCTTCGAGGCCGTCGGCGCCTGCGCGGCCGGCCGCATGTCGCGCGCGGACGTCGACGCCATCGAGCGCGCCATCTGCCCCGGTGAGGGCGCCTGCGGCGGCATGTACACCGCCAACACGATGGCCTCGGTGGCCGAGGCCATCGGCATGTCGCTGCCCGGCTCGGCCGCGCCGCCCGCCACCGACCGTCGCCGCGACACCTTCGCCCGCAAGTCGGGTGAGGCCGTGGTCGAGCTGCTGCGCAAGGGGATCCGCGCCCGCGACATCATGACGAAGGAGGCGTTCGAGAACGCCATCGCCGTCGTCATGGCCTTCGGTGGGTCGACGAACGCCGTGCTCCACCTGCTCGCCATCGCCCACGAGGCCGAGGTCGACCTCACCATCGACGACTTCGCCCGCATCGGGGCCAAGGTCCCGCACCTCGCCGACGTCAAGCCCTTCGGCAGCTACGTGATGACCGACATAGACCGCGTCGGCGGGGTGCCCGTCGTCATGCGGGCCCTGCTCGACGCGGGCCTGCTGCACGGCGACTGCCTGACCGTCACCGGCCGCACGATGGCCGAGAACCTCGCCGACATCGCGCCCCCCGACCTCGACGGCAAGGTCATGCGGGCCATGAGCGAGCCCATCCACGCCTCCGGCGGCCTCACCATCCTCAAGGGCTCGCTGGCACCGGAGGGTGCGGTCGTGAAGTCGGCCGGGTTCGACGACTCGGTCTTCGAGGGCACCGCCCGCGTCTTCGACGGCGAGCGCGCCGCCATGGACGCGGTCGAGCAGGGCGCCCTCGCCCCGCGCGACGTCGTCGTCATCCGCTACGAGGGCCCGAAGGGCGGGCCCGGCATGCGCGAGATGCTCGCCGTCACCGGGGCCATCAAGGGCGCCGGCCTCGGCAAGGACGTCCTCCTGCTCACCGACGGCCGCTTCTCGGGCGGCACGACGGGCCTGTGCGTCGGTCACGTCGCCCCCGAGGCCGTCGACGACGGGCCGATCGCGTTCGTGCGCGACGGCGACGGCATCCGGCTCGACGTCGCGAACGGTCGGCTCGACCTGCTCGTCGACGACGCGGAGATGCAGCGCCGTCGTGACGAGGGGGTCACCCACCCCGAGCCGAAGTACACGCGCGGCGTGCTCGCCAAGTACCGCAAGCTCGTCGGTTCGGCGAGCCGCGGGGCCGTCTGCGACTGACCGGTCAGGCGCGGGGGCCGGTGTCGCGCACGCGGTGCACCCACGTCGACGTGACGACCATGCCGACCCGCTCGTAGAGGCCCAGGGCGCCCGTGCGCGAGTCGGTCGACAGCTCGGACCGCTCGGCCCCGTGCTCACGGGCCAGCGCGAAGGCGTCGACGAGCAGTGCCCGGGCCAGGCCCCGGCCGCGACGGTCGAGCCGCACCGCGAGGCGCGCGACGTAGCCCACGGTGCCCTCGGCCGCCAGCTGCAGCAGGCAGGCCCCGACGGGCGTCAAGGTCTCGTCGGTCACCACGCGCAGGTGCCACGGCTCGAAGCCGGGACGCCGGACGGTGGAGGCGGCGAAGTCCTCGAACCGCTCGCGCTCGCGGACGGACCACTCGAGGAAGGCGTCCTCGATGACGTCGTGCACCGCGCGGTACTCGTCCGGCTCGGCCGTGCGGACCGCGTACCCGGTGGGCAGCGGCTGCGGCTGCACCTGCTCGCCGGGCGGGAGGGCGAGCACCCACGAGGTCCACGCCACCGCGTACCCGAGGGCTTCGAGCAGCCGGTCGCCCGGTGAACCCGCCGGCACGGGCATGCCGACAAGGCCGCGTCCGTCGCGACGGCTGACGGCCTGCATCCAGGTGGCGAGCGCCGTGCCGATGCCGCGGCCGCGGTGGGCGACGGCGACGGTGGCGGCGCCCCACCGGCCCTCGTACACCTCGGCATAGCCGACCAGCCGGGGGTCCGGCCCCGGGGTGAGGACCCCGATGCTCTGGGTGCCCAGGTCGAAGCTGGGTCGCTGCCAGTCGCCCACGAGGTCGGCCTCCTCGATCTCCGCCTCGCCGAGCACGTCGCGCTCGTCCTGCGCCATGAGCTCGAAGACCGCCGCGGAGTCGGCCGTGGTGAGGGGCCGGACGACGAGGCCGAGGCCCGCCATCGCCGCGGCGAGGGGTGCGGTCACGTCGTCCGTGGCGGACGCAGGGGCGCCGGCGATGGGGGACGGGGTCGGGTGGCTGCTCACAGGTCGTCAGTGTCCTGGCGCGCGGTCGGCGCCTCAACCGGGTTTCCCTCCCAGGGGCGCGGTGGACGGCGGGGGTGGGCCGTCACCGATCGCCGACCGCCGAGCGTCGGACACAGAGTGAGACTCCGGTATCAGTGAGTGAGACTCATGAGACGGCTGATTGACACCCCGGCGACCCCGTAGGACGGTAGGGACGTGGCCCGCCTCCTCGTACTTCACCAGCGCGACTGACCAGCACGACCGGTCAGCGCGCTCCCTTCCGTCCCTCACGGGGCAGGAGGGTTTTTTTGTGGCCGGAGACGGTCGAGGAAGCACCACCGAGCCCCGAGCAGCGAAGGAAGAGACCGTGAGCGACACGACGAAGCAGGCCCCATCGCCGGCGGACGTGGCCTCCGTGGCCCGGCCGCGGCCGGGCGCGCCGGGAGGGGCTCACACGGCGGGCGCCGCCCACACCGGGACGAGCGCCGACGGTCTCGCCACCCCGTCCGGCACCGTCGGCTCGTCCGGCACTGCCGGCTCGTCCGGCACGTCGGGCCGGTCGGCGTCCTCCTCGGCCACCCCGAGGAGCACGAGCCGCACGAGCAGCAGCCACAGCACCCACGGCACGGATGCCGGCGTCGACGTCCGTGAGGGCGTGACGGGTGCGCAGTCGCTCGTGCTTGCGCTCGAGGCCGTGGGCTGCGAGGTCGTCTTCGGCATCCCCGGCGGGGCGATCCTGCCCGCCTACGACCCCATGCTCGACTCGAAGAAGGTGCGCCACATCCTCGTGCGCCACGAGCAGGGCGCGGGCCACGCGGCGGAGGGGTACGCGTCGGCGACCGGCAAGGTCGGCGTCTGCATGGCGACGTCCGGCCCGGGCGCGACCAACCTCGTCACCCCGATCGCCGACGCCTACATGGACTCCGTGCCGATGGTCGCCATCACCGGCCAGGTCGCGAGCGGCGCCATCGGCACCGACGCGTTCCAGGAGGCCGACATCCGCGGCATCACGATGCCGATCACGAAGCACAACTACCTCGTCACGGATGCCGCCCGCATCCCGCAGGCGATCGCCGAGGCCTTCCACGTCGCCCGCACCGGTCGCCCCGGCCCGGTGCTCGTCGACATCAGCAAGGACGCCCTGCAGGCGAGCACGACCTTCAGCTGGCCGCCGGTGTTCGACCTCCCGGGCTACCGGCCGGTGACCCGGCCGCACGGCAAGCAGATCCGCGAGGCGGCCCGCCTCATGGCCCAGGCCCGGCGCCCGGTGCTCTACGTCGGCGGTGGCGTCGTCCGCGGGCACGCCAGCGAGGCCCTGCGGCGCCTCGTCGCGCTGACGCAGATCCCCGTCGTCACGACCCTCATGGCCCGCGGGACGGTGCCCGACAGTGAGCCGCTGAACCTCGGCATGCCCGGCATGCACGGGACCGTCGCGGCGGTGACGGGCCTGCAGAAGAGCGACCTCATCATCGCCCTCGGCGCCCGCTTCGACGACCGCGTCACCGGGCAGCTGTCGTCCTTCGCGCCCGACGCCAAGGTCATCCACGCCGACATCGACCCGGCGGAGATCAGCAAGAACCGAACCGCGGACGTGCCGATCGTCGGCGACGTCCTCGAGGTGGTCACCGAGCTCACCGACCAGGTGGCCGCCGACATGAAGGCGGCGCAGAGCGCCGAGCCGCAGGCCGCGGCGGCCGCGTCGGCAGCGTCGGCAGCGTCATGGGACTTCGCCGAGTGGCGCGAGCGGGTGGCCGGCTGGAAGCGGTCGTTCCCCCTCGGCTACACGGACAGCGCCGACGGCACGCTCTCGCCCCAGTACGTCATCGAGCGCATCGGTGCCCTGAGCGGGCCCGACGCGACCTACGTCGCGGGGGTCGGCCAGCACCAGATGTGGGCCGCGCAGTTCGTCCGGTACGAGCGGCCGAACTCGTGGATCAACTCCGGTGGGCTCGGCACGATGGGGTTCTCGGTGCCGGCGGCCATGGGCGCCAAGGTCGCCGAGCCGGAGCGCACGGTGTGGGCCATCGACGGTGACGGCTGCTTCCAGATGACCAACCAGGAGCTCGCCACCTGCGTCATCAACAAGATCCCGGTCAAGGTCGCGGTCATCAACAACAGCTCGCTCGGCATGGTCCGCCAGTGGCAGACCCTCTTCTACGGGGAGCGCTACTCCAACACCGACCTGCAGCCGACGGCCTCGCGCGTCCCCGACTTCGTCAAGCTCGCCGACGCCTACGGGTGCGTCGGTCTGCGGGCCGAGACGCCCGAGGAGGTCGACGACGTCATCCGTCAGGCGCTCGCCATCGACGACCGCCCCGTCGTCATCGACTTCATCGTCCACCGCGACGCCATGGTGTGGCCGATGGTGCCCGCCGGCGTGAGCAACGACATGATCCAGGCCGCCCGCGACGAGGCGCCCGTCTGGGAACGAGAGGACTGACCATGAGCAAGCACACCCTGTCGGTGCTCGTCGAGAACAAGCCCGGCGTCCTCGCCCGTGTGGCGGCCCTGTTCTCGCGGCGCGGCTTCAACATCGACTCCCTCGCCGTGGGGCCCACCGAGCTCTCCGACATCTCGCGCATGACCGTCGTCGTCGAGGTCGAGGGCACCGCGCTCGAGCAGGTGACGAAGCAGCTCAACAAGCTCATCGAGGTGCTCAAGGTCGTCGAGCTCGACCCCACCCACTCCGTCCAGCGCGAGATCCTGCTCGTCAAGGTGCGGTCGGACGCGGTCAGCCGCAGCCAGATCGTCGACACCGCAAGCCTGTTCAAGGCCAAGGTCGTCGACGTGACGACCGACTCGGTCGTCATCGAGGCCACCGGCAACACCGACAAGCTGCGCGCTCTGCTCGACGTGCTCGCCCCCTTCGGGGTCAAGGAGCTCGTCCAGTCGGGCATGGTGGCGGTCGGTCGCGGGTCGCGCTCGATCACCGACCGCAGCCTCCGCAGCGCCTGACCCCACCCGTCCGCACCCGGCCACCCGGCCACCCGGCACCCCCGGGTCCGGACCCACCCGGCCCGTCCTGCACGGGCCCGCCGAACCCAGCCCCGCGGCATCCGCGCCGCACCCCAACCGAAGGAGAAGGCCACGATGGCCGAGATGTTCTACGACGACGACGCCGACCTGTCGATCATCCAGGGTCGAAAGGTCGCCGTCATCGGCTACGGCAGCCAGGGCCACGCCCACGCGCTCAACCTGCGCGACTCGGGCGTCGACGTGCGCATCGGCCTCGCCGAGGGGAGCCGCAGCCGGGCCAAGGCCGAGGCCGAGGGGCTGCCGGTCAGCTCGGTCGCCGACGCCGTCAAGGGCGCCGACCTCGTCGTCATCCTCACGCCCGACCAGGTGCAGCGCTCGGTGTACGCGGACGACATCCGCCCCAACCTCAAGAAGGGCGCGGCGCTGCTCTTCGGGCACGGGTTCAACATCCGCTACGGCTACGTCGAGCCCGAGGCCGACGCGGACGTGCTCATGGTCGCCCCGAAGGGTCCCGGACACATCGTCCGTCGCGAGTTCGTCGACGGCAGAGGGGTGCCCGTGCTGCTCGCCGTCGAGCAGGACGCCTCCGGCGCCGCGTGGGACCTCGCCAAGAGCTACGGCAAGGCGATCGGCGGCCTGCGGGCCGGCGGCATCCGCACGACGTTCACCGAGGAGACCGAGACCGACCTCTTCGGCGAGCAGGCCGTGCTGTGCGGCGGCGCGAGCCAGCTCGTCATGTACGGCTTCGAGACGCTCACCGAGGCGGGCTACCAGCCCGAGGTGGCCTACTTCGAGTGCCTGCACGAGCTCAAGCTCATCGTCGACCTCATGATCGAGGGCGGCATCGCCAAGCAGCGCTGGTCGGTCAGCGACACGGCGGAGTACGGCGACTACGTCTCCGGCCCCCGCGTCATCGACGAGCGCGTCAAGGAGAACATGAAGGCGGTGCTCACCGACATCCAGAACGGCGCCTTCGCCAAGCGCTTCATCGACGACCAGGATGCCGGCGCGCCCGAGTTCACCGCCCTGCGCGAGAAGGGTGCCCAGCACCCCATCGAGGCGACGGGTCGCCAGCTGCGCGGTCTCATGGCGTGGGTCAAGCAGACCGACTCCGACTACGTCGAGGGCAGCGCCGCGCGCTGACCCCCCGCGGACCCCGGCCCACGGGCCGGACGCCCGGTCGCCCGTTCGTGGGGCGACCGGGCGTCCGTCGTCCGCCGACCTCCCGGCCGCTTCTCGGTCGCCTCCCGGCCGTCTCGCGACCGCCCGGTCGTCCGTCATTCGGGACGGGCCGTCCAGCCACTGATACATCAGGCGGGGCGACACGTGCTGCTCACATCGTGGTTACCGGCCGGGGGAGCGGGCCGGGGTGCGCCTAGACTCGCTGCGGCACACCGCGGTGCCGACGACGGCCCGCGCCCCGACGAGTGCGTGGGCTCCCACCCGTCCGGAAGGGAACACCCTGTGAGCAAGCCCGTTGTCCTGATCGCCGAAGAGCTCTCGCCCGCCACCATCGAGGCGCTCGGACCTGACTTCGAGGTCCGCTCGTGCGACGGAGCCGACCGCGGAGCCCTGCTGCCCGCCCTCGCCGACGTCGACGCGGTGCTGATCCGCTCGGCGACGAAGATGGACGCCGAGGCGGTCGCCGCCGCCAAGCAGCTCAAGGTCATCGCCCGTGCCGGCGTGGGTCTCGACAACGTCGACGTCCCCGCCGCGACGCAGGCCGGCGTCATGGTCGTCAACGCCCCGACCTCGAACATCACCTCCGCCGCCGAGCTCGCCATCGCGTTGCTGCTCGCCACGGCCCGCAACGTCGCGCCGGCCAACCAGGCGCTCAAGGCCGGGGCCTGGAAGCGCAGCAAGTACTCGGGCGTCGAGCTGCTCGACAAGACGGTCGGCGTCGTCGGCCTCGGCCGCATCGGCGCCCTCGTCGCCGAGCGCCTCAAGGCGTTCGGGATGAAGGTCATCGCCTACGACCCCTACGCGTCGCCGGCCAAGGCCGGTCTCGTCGGCGCCCAGCTCGTCGGTCTCGACGAGCTGCTCGCGGAGTCCGACTTCATCACCGTGCACCTGCCCAAGACGCCCGAGACGCTCGGCCTCATTGGCGACGAGGCCCTGTCGAAGGTGAAGCCCTCCGTGCGCATCGTCAACGCCGCCCGCGGTGGCATCGTCGACGAGGCCGCCCTGGCCCGCGCCATCGCCGAGGGCCGGGTCGCCGGCGCCGGCATCGACGTCTTCGCCACCGAGCCGACGACCGAGTCGCCGCTGTTCGAGCACGAGTCCGTCGTCGTCACCCCGCACCTCGGCGCCTCGACCGACGAGGCGCAGGAGAAGGCCGGCATCGCCGTGGCCAAGTCGGTGCGCCTCGCCCTCAGCGGCGAGCTCGTCCCGGACGCCGTCAACGTCAGCAGCGGCTTCATCGCCGAGGAGGTGCGCCCCGGCATCTCCCTCGTCGAGAAGCTCGGCCGCGTCTTCACCGCCGTCGCCGGCGGCGTGCCCGCCCAGCTCGACGTCGAGGTGCGCGGCGAGATCACCCAGCACGACGTCAGCGTCTGGAAGCTCGTCGCCCTCAAGGGCCTGTTCACCGACGTCGTCGAGGACGCCGTCACCTACGTCAACGCCCCGGTGCTCGCCGAGCAGCGCGGCGTCGCCGTGCGCCTGCTCACCGAGGCCGACGGTGGCGACTTCCGCAACGTCACGACGCTGCGCGGCACGCTCGGCGACGGGTCCGTCGTCTCGGTGTCGGGCACGCTCACCGGCCCGAAGATGGTCGAGAAGCTCGTCGGCATCAACGGCTACGACCTCGAGGTCGCGCTGTCCGACCACCTGCTCGTCTTCGAGTACAGCGACCGTCCCGGCGTCATCGGCCTCATCGGCCGGGTGCTCGGCGACGCCGGCATCAACATCGGCGGCATGCAGGTCTCGCGCCACGGCGACACCGCCATCGGCGTGCTCAACGTCGACGGAGTCGTCCCGGCCCAGCTGGCCTCCGAGATCGCCGCGCAGATCGAGGCGACCACCTTCACGTCGGTCGACCTGCAGGAGGACTGAGCGCCGGGCCGACCGGCCCACCTCGCCACGACGGGCGGGCACCCCCAGGGGTGCCCGCCCGTCGCGCGTCCCGGCCACGCGGCGCCCGGCTATCCGGCATCCGGCAGCGCGTGTCCCGGCCACCCGGCATCCGGGTCACAGCTTGACGAAGGCGCCCATCGAGACGGTGCGGTCCTCGGGGAGGCGGAAGTAGTCGATGGGGGAGGCGGCGTTGTGGGCGAGGGCGATGAACAGCCGTTTACGCCAGCGCGGCAGCGACGTCTCGCCGGTCAGCTCGACAGTGATGCGCGACAGGAAGTACGTGGCGCCGTCGGGGTCGACCGGCACGCCGGTGTCGCGGGCCCGGGCCAGGGCCTGCGGGACGTCCTGGTCGTCGTGGAAGCCGTAGTGCACCGCGATGTGGATGACGTGGTCGCCGGGCGCGCCGACGACCTGCCACACGATGCTGTCGTCGGGGCTGACGTGGGGGACGTTCTCGCTCACCGTCGAGACGATGACGACGTGCTCGTGGATGACGTGGTTGAGGCGGGTGTTCTCGCGCAGGGCGATCGGCGTCGTCGCCCGTGACGGGTGGACGAAGACGGCCGTGCCCGGCACCCGGGTCGGGCGCTCGCGGGCCAGCCAGCGGCTGAACTCCTGGATCGGGCCCTCTCGGTGGCGGCGCTTCAGGGTGACGACGGCACTGCCGCGACGCCACGTGAGCATCGTCGTGGCGACGACGACGGCGATGAGCACGGGCAGCCAGCCGCCGGTGAGCACCTTCGTGACGTTGGCGGCGAAGAAGACGAGCTCGAGGCCGCCGACGAGGATGCCGAGGGTGAGCAGCCGGCGCCGCGACCAGTGCCACGCCGCGTCGGCGTGGACGAGGAAGAGCGTCGTCGTCAGCAGGAAGGTGCCGGTGACGGCGAGCCCGTAGGCGGTGGCGAGCCGCTCGGACCACTGGAAGACGAGCAGCAGCAGCAGGACGCCGCCGTAGAGGATCCAGTTGATCGCGGGCACGTAGATCTGGCCGCTCTCGTCGGGCGAGGTGTGCCGCACCGTGAGGCGGGGGAGGTAGCCGAGCCGCTCCGCCTGCCGGGAGACGGAGAAGGCGCCGGAGATGACGGCCTGGGAGGCGATGACCGTGGCCGCGGTGGCGAGCACGACGAGCGGCCACACCGCCCACGCCGGGGCGAGCAGGTAGAAGGGGTTGGCGACGGACGTGGGGTCGCGCAGCACGAGCGAGCCCTGGCCGAGGTAGTTCAGGGTCAGGCACGGGAAGACGACGAAGAACCACGCCCGCCGGATCGGGGGTCGCCCGAAGTGGCCCATGTCGGCGTAGAGGGCCTCGGCGCCGGTGATGGCGAGCACGACCGCCCCCATGGCGACGAACCCGACGAGCGGCTGCTCGACGACGAAGAGCACCGCCCAGTGGGGCGAGAGGGCGGTGAGGATCTCCGGGTCGGCGACGATGCCGCCGAGTCCGAGCAGGGCCAGCACCGCGAACCAGAGCGCCATGACCGGGCCGAAGAGGCGCCCAACCCGGGCGGTGCCGGCCCGCTGCACGAGGAAGAGCACGGTGATGACGACGGCCCCGAGCGGCACCTCGAAGCGGCGCAGTGACGGCTCGGGCACCGACAGGCCCTCGATGGCCGACATGACCGAGATGGCCGGGGTGATGACGCTGTCGCCGTAGAAGAGCGAGGCGCCGACGACGCCGAGCACCATGACGACCGCCGCCCGGCGCCCACCCGTGCGCACGGTGCGCCGCGCCAGCGCCGCGAGGGCCATGATGCCGCCCTCTCCGTCGTTGTCGGCGCGCAGCACGAAGGCGACGTACTTGACCGACACGACGACGGTGATCGACCAGAAGACGAGCGAGATGACGCCGTGCACGTTGTCGCGCGTCGGGGCCACCACCCCGTCGTCGATCGAGAACACGGTCTGCAGGGCGTAGAGCGGGCTCGTGCCGATGTCGCCGAAGACGACGCCGAGGGCGCCGAGGGCGAGGGTGAGGCCACCGGCGCGGTGGGCCGTCTGGGATGAGGTCACCAGCCGAGCATCACCGAGGAGCGGGTCGCGGTAAAGCGCCACCCCCCGGGCGTGCCGTCGACGAGCAGCCCGCCGGATGCCGTGGTGCCGGGTCGCGGCGCGCCCGTGAGACGCGCGTCTCATCGTGTGGGACGGTGCTGGACGCCCCCGGAGCGCGGCGTACCGTCGAAGCATGACGCGGCGGCTCGTACTCCTCATCGCCAGCCGCGGCGAGTCCCAGTAGTCAGCGACCTCGCCGCGGAGACCCCGCGCACCCCGCTGACCGGCTCGCCCACCCGGGCTCGAGCCTCTGGGATCCCGCCCCGTCCGGCACCGCACCGACCTGTCCGTCGGTCGGGCCGGGAGACCGCACCCCTGCAACGACGCACGAAGGAGCAGACCGTGAACGAGGACGCCAAGGCCGCACGCCAGGCCCTGCAGGAGTCGATGGACCTGCGCGACCAGGGACACACCGACGACTGAGCAGCAGCGCTGACCGACCCGACACGACATCGTGACGACCGGGTCGTCGCGAAGGCCCCCACCGGCATCCGGCGGGGGCCTTCGCGTATCCGAACGGAGCGATCGTCGTCGGTCGGCGGGGGTGGTCGTAGGCGTTCAGACGGTGAGACGTGCATCCCACGGACCGGGACGGTTCCTAGGCTGGGGCCATGGCAGAGCAGCAGGTGAGGGACGCCCACTCCATCGCGGTCATCGGCGGTGACGGCATCGGCCCGGAGGTGGTGGCCGAGGCGCTCAAGGTGCTCGACGCGGTGTCGGGCGGCGACGGCCCCTCCTTCACGACGACCGAGTACGACCTCGGCGCCCGGCGCTGGCACGCGACGGGGGAGACCCTGCCCGACTCCGTGCTGGAGGAGCTGCGCGGCCACGACGCCATCCTGCTCGGGGCCATCGGTGACCCGCGGGTGCCGAGCGGGGTGCTCGAGCGCGGGGTCCTGCTCCCGCTGCGCTTCGCCCTCGACCACTTCGTCAACCTGCGGCCGGTGCGTCTCTTCCCCGGTGTGGCGAGCCCGCTCGACGTCGCCCGCGTGGCACCCGAAGGCATCGACTTCGTCGTCGTGCGCGAGGGCACCGAGGGGCCGTACACGGGCAACGGCGGCGCCCTGCGCGTCGGCACCCCGGCCGAGATCGCCACCGAGGTCAGCGTCAACACCCGGTACGGCGTCGAGCGCGTCGTGCGTGACGCCTTCGCCCGCGCCCAGGCCCGCCCGCGCCGCCACCTCACCCTCGTGCACAAGCACAACGTGCTCACCCACGCCGGGCACCTGTGGCGCCGCACGGTCGAGGAGGTCGGGGCTGAGTTCCCGGACGTCGAGACCGCGTACCAGCACGTCGACGCCGCGACGATCTTCATGGTCACCGACCCGGGGCGGTTCGACGTCATCGTCACCGACAACCTCTTCGGCGACATCATCACCGACATCGCCGCGGCCATCAGCGGTGGCATCGGCCTCGCCGCCTCGGGAAACGTCAACCCGACCCGGACGACGCCGAGCATGTTCGAACCCGTGCACGGGTCGGCGCCGGACATCGCCGGCCAGGGCAAGGCCGACCCGACCGCCGCCATCCTCTCGGCGGCCATGCTGCTCGAGCACCTCGGCCGTGAGCAGGACGCCCGGCGCGTCGAGGATGCCGTCGCCGCCGACCTCGCCGAGCGGGGCGACGCCGTCCGCAGCACGTCCGCCGTGGGCGACGCGGTGGCCGCGCGCCTCTGACCCGGATGCCGGGTCGCCGGGCACCGGGGCCACCCCGGCCACCCCGGGCACCCCGGGCACCCGGGGTGGGTGCCTCCCCGGCGGGCGATAGCCTGCTCGGGTCGGCCGGTGCCCGCGCGGCATCCGTCTGCCGACGACCAGCGACACCGTCAGCAGCACCGCCGACATCACCGCCGACCGGCCCCGTGGAGGTTCCGACATGACCAACCTGACCTTCGACGTCCGTGCGACGGACGCGCCCACCTCGGACGCCGACATCGCGGCGGTGCACGAGAACCCCGGGTTCGGCAAGACGTTCACCGACCACATGGTCGTCGCGACGTGGACCGCCGACGGTGGCTGGGCGGACGCCGCGGTGCAGCCCTACGGGCCCTTCCAGCTCGACCCGGCGGCGGCGGTGCTGCACTACGCACAGGAGATCTTCGAGGGGATGAAGGCCTACCGCCACGCCGACGGCTCGGTCTGGACCTTCCGCCCCGAGGCCAACGCCGCCCGCTTCGCCCGTTCGGCCCACCGCCTCGCCCTCCCGGTGCTGCCGGAGGAGGACTTCATCGAGTCGCTGCGCCGGCTCGTCGCGGTCGACGAGAAGTGGGTGCCCGCCGGCGACGAGGGCGAGAAGAGCCTCTACCTGCGGCCGTTCATGTTCGCCTCCGAGGCCTTCCTCGGGGTGCGACCGGCGCAGCGGGTGACGTACTCCGTCATCGCCAGCCCGGCCGGCGCGTACTTCAGCGGCGGCCTCACCCCGGTCAACCTCTGGATCTCGACGGCCTACGCCCGTGCGGGCGAGGGCGGCACCGGTGCCGCGAAGTGCGGCGGCAACTACGCCAGCTCGCTCGCCGGGCAGCTTGAGGGCATCGAGAACGGCTGCGACCAGGCCGTCTTCCTCGACTCCTCGACGCACACGTACATCGAGGAGCTCGGTGGGATGAACCTGTTCATCGTCACCGCCGACGGCCGCATCATCACCCCCGAGCTGACCGGCTCGATCCTCGAGGGGGTTACCCGCAGCTCGATCCTCGAGCTCGCCAAGGAGCTCGGCCTGCAGCCCGAGGAGCGCCGGATCCCCATCCAGGAGTGGAAGGACGGCGCCGAGAGCGGCGAGATTACCGAGATCTTCGCCTGCGGCACCGCCGCCGTCGTCACGCCGGTCGGCGAGCTGCGCTGGGAGGGTGGCCGGGTCGACCACCGCCGCGAGGGCCACGTGGACCGCGTCGCCGCCTCGATCCGCGACGCGCTGCTCGACATCCAGTACGGCCGGGTCGAGGACACCCACGGCTGGATGACGCGGCTCGTCTGAGCCGGCCGTGACCCCCACCGGCCCGGCGCGACCGGACCTGCAGGCCGGGCACCTCGGTCACCCGGGCCGGCCCCGCGTCGTGGCCACCGACCTCGACGGCACCCTGCTGCGCAGCGACGGGTCGGTCTCGCCGCGCACGGCGCAGGTGCTGCGCGAGGCCGAGCGGGCCGGCATCCACGTCGTGTTCGTGACGGCGAGGCCACCCCGGTGGCTCGACCCGCTCGCGGACGCGGTGGGCGGCGACGGCACCGTCATCGGCGCCAACGGGGCGTTCGACTACGACGTGCGCGCCCGGCGGGTGACCGCGTCGTACCCGATCGACCGAGGCGTCCTGGACGAGCTCGTCGCCGACCTGCGGGCCGCCCTGCCCCGGATCGGCTTCTCGGCGGAGCTGGCCGACGGGGTGCACACCGAGCCCGCCTACCCCGAGCTGCACCCCGCGTGGGTGCCGGCCGGGCTCGTGCCGGCACCCATCGACGACCTGCCGCGCGACGCCGTCGTCGGCAAGCTGCTCGCGCGCACGGAGGAGATCCCCGACGACGAGGTCATCCCACGCGTCGCCGAGATCGTCGGCGACCGCGGGCTCGTGCAGCACTCCGGCACCGGAGGGCTCGCCGAGATCTCCGCCCCGGGCGTGACGAAGGCGAGCGGGCTGCGGCGCTTCTGCGAGGCGCGCGGAATCGCGGCCCACGACGTGTGGGCGTTCGGGGACATGCCGAACGACCTGCCCATGCTCGTGTGGGCCGGCGTGGGCTGGGCCGTGACGAACGCCCACCCGGACGTGCTCGCGGCGGCCGACCGGGTGTGCGGTCGCAACGACGAGGACGGCGTGGCCGAGGCGGTCGCCCTCGCCCTCGCGGCGCCGTCGACCCACCCCACGGGAGCGACAGGCCCGCCCGGGTCGTGAGCCGGGTCGTGAGCCGGGTCGTTGCGGTTCGTGTCCGGTCGTCGATGGACGACCGTTGACACCGTTGCGGTTGCGGGTGTTGCATCGGCCTGACCTCAGACCGTAAGGCCGAGGGTGGTGCGAGCCGAGGAGCGGGCATGGCCGGTCAGCGCGAACTCACCGACGACGAGCGACACCTCGCCGAGCTGGGCTACAAGCAGGAGCTCGACCGCTCGTGGTCGGGCTTCTCCAACTTCGCCATCTCGTTCTCCATCATCAGCATCCTCGCGGGCTGCTTCACGACGTTCGGGCAGGGCTTCAACAACGGCGGGCCGATCGCGATCTCGTGGGGCTGGCCGATCGTCGCCGCCCTCATCCTCGTCATCGGGCTGACGATGTCCGAGCTGGTCTCGGCGTACCCGACCTCGGGCGGCATCTACTGGTGGGCCAGCAAGATGGGTGGGCCGCGGGCCGGGTTCTTCACGGGGTGGCTCAACCTCATCGGTCTCATCGCCGTCACCGCGTCGGTCGCCTACGGCTGCGCGACCTTCTTCGACCTCACGCTGAGCACGCTGTCGCAGGGCTGGTCCGACGGGTACTCCCTGACGCGCGTGTTCTGGATCTTCCTGCTCTTCCTCGCCCTTGCGGTGCTGCTCAACGTCTACAGCGGCCACCTCATGGCCGTCATGAACAACGTGTCGGTGTGGTGGCACGTCGTCGGGGCCGCCGTCATCGTCGTGCTGCTCGTCGTCGTGCCCGACCACCACCAGAGCGTCTCCTACGTCTTCACGGAGCGGTTCAACAACTCGGGCTACGCCGACGGGTCGACCAGCTCGCCGACCTACTGGCTGCTCATCGTCCCGTTCGGCCTGCTGCTCACCCAGTACACGATCACCGGCTTCGACGCGTCGGCCCACCTGTCCGAGGAGACGTCCGCCGCGAGCAAGGCTGCGGCACAGGGCATCTGGCGCTCGATCTTCTACTCGGCCATCGGCGGGTGGATCCTGCTGCTCTGCTTCCTCTTCGCCGTGCCGAACGGCGCCGACGGCCGGCCCGACAACGCCGGCGTGGGTGGTGGGGGAGTGGCCTACCTCTTCACCAATGCCATGAGCTCGGGCTGGGCGGGCGTCATCCTGCTCATCTCGACGGTGGGGCAGTTCTTCTGCATGACCTCGTGCATGACGAGCGCCTCGCGCATGACCTTCGCCTTCAGCCGCGACGGCGCCGTGCCCGGGTCACGGCTCTGGTCGTCCCTGTCGAAGAACAAGGTCCCCGCCAACGCGGTGCTGCTCGTGGCGGTCGTCAGCGCGCTCATCACCGTCCCGGCTCTCGTCGAGGTCGACGTCAACGGGGTCGTCGTGCCGGTCGCGTTCTACGCCGTCGTCTCCGTCGCCGTCATCGGGCTCTACCTCGCCTTCCTCATCCCCATCTGGCTCCGCTGGCGGATGGGCGACGCCTTCACGCCCGGCTCGTGGACGCTGGGCCGGCGCTACCGCTGGATGAACATCGTGGCGGTCGTCGAGATCGCGGTCATCTCGGTCTACTTCATCCTGCCTTTCGTGCCGGGCGGCGTCCCCTTCAGCGCCGACTTCGACTGGAAGTTCGTCAACTACGCGCCGATCCTCACCCTCGGCTCCCTGCTCGTGCTGGGCGTGTGGTGGCAGGTGTCGGCCCGGCACTGGTTCACCGGCCCGAAGGTGACCATCGACAAGGCCGTCGTCGACGCCTTCGGTGAGTGACGCGCCCCGATGAGCGAGGCCGCACGGCTGCCCACCTCGTTGCCGGAGGTGGTGCTGCGACCCACCCCCGGCAACGCCTTCGAGAACACCGTCGAGCAGCTCGCCACCGCGATCCGCCTCGGGGTCTTCGCCCCGGACGAGCTGCTGCCGCCCGAGCGTGAGCTCTCCGAGCGCCTCGAGGTGAGCCGCGCGACCGTCCGCGAGGCCATCGCCGCCCTGCGCGACTCCGGGCTCGTGCAGACCCGGCCGGGCCGGGGTGGGGGCACCCGCGTGACGTACGAGGCGCCGTCCCCACCGACCGCCGCCGCCCCCACGACCGGCGGCGGGGCGCCCACCGGCGGGTCCCGACCGGTTGCGGGGGCTTGCTCGGGGGCCGCCCTGGCCGACGCCCTCACCTTCCGCCGCGTCGTCGAACCGGGCGCGGCCTGGCTCGCGGCGCATCGCGACCTCGCCGCCGACGAGCGGGCCTGGCTCGAGGCCGGGCTGCACGAGGTCGCGAGCGCGACCGACCCCGCGACGCACCGGGTCGGCGACTCGCGGCTGCACCTCGCCGTCGCCACCCTCTCGGGCTCGCCGATGCTCGTCGAGGCCGTCACCCGGTCGCAGGCGGCCCTGCACGAGATGCTCATGGTCATCCCCGTGCTGCCGCGCAACATCGCTCACTCCGACGAGCAGCACGCCGAGCTCGTCGCCGCCATCCTCGACGGGCGGCCCGACCGGGCCCGCAGCGTCATGGAGGAGCACTGCGACGCCACGTCCGCCCTGCTGCGCGGACTCATCGGATAGGAGCCGTCATGACCGCACCCCCGCGCCTGACCGTCGAGGCGTTGCGTGAGCGCATCGAGTCCGGTGAGGTCGACACCGTCGTCGTCGCCTTCACCGACATGCAGGGCCGGCTGCAGGGCAAGCGCCTGCACGGCCACTACTTCCTCGACCACGTACTGGCCGAGGGCACGGAGGGCTGCAACTACCTGCTCGCCGTCGACGTCGAGATGAACACGGTCGACGGCTACGCCATCAGCTCGTGGGAGCGCGGCTACGGTGACATGTTCTTCCAGCTCGACCTCGACACCCTGCGAATCACCCCCGGCAGCCCGCATTCGGCCACCGTGCAGTGCGACCTCACCTGGCTCGACGACGGCGGGCCGGTGCTGCAGTCCCCCCGGTCGATCCTGCGTCGCCAGGTCGAGCGGGCCGCCGAGCGGGGTCTCGTCGCGCACTGCGGCACCGAGCTCGAGTTCATCGTCTTCGAGCAGTCGTACGACCAGGCGTGGGACGCCGGCTACGCGGCGCTCACCCCGGCCAACCGCTACAACGTCGACTACTCGGTGCTGGGCGGCGACCGCGTCGAGCCGCTGCTGCGTGAGATCCGCAACGAGATGTGGGCGGCCGGCGCCGTCGTCGAGAGCGCCAAGGGCGAGTGCAACTTCGGTCAGCACGAGATCGGCTTCCTCTTCGACACCGCGCTGCGCACGTGCGACAACCACGTCGTCTACCGCAACGCCGCCAAGGAGATCGCCGCGCACCACGGCCGCTCGCTCACCTTCATGGCCAAGTTCGACGAGCGCGAGGGCAGCTCGTGCCACATCCACCTCTCGCTGCGCGGCGAGGACAGCGAGGCCGTCTTCGCCGACGGGGGCCGGCCCCACGGCCACAGCGCGCTCTTCGACCACTTCCTCGCCGGCATCCTGGCCACGCAGCGTGAGCTGACGTACTTCTACGCGCCGAACATCAACTCCTACAAGCGTTTCGCCGACGCCAGCTTCGCGCCGACGGCGGTCGCCTGGGGTCGGGACAACCGCACGTGCGCCCTGCGGGTGGTGGGTCACGGGTCGTCGCTGCGGGTGGAGAACCGGGTCGGCGGGGGTGACCTCAACCCCTACCTCGCGGTGGCCGCGATGCTCGCGGGTGGGCTGCACGGCATCGAGAACGAGCTGGCGCTCGAGGCGCCGCTCGAGGGGAACGCGTACACGTCCGACCGTCCGCGGGTGCCGTCGACGCTGCACGAGGCCCGCGACCTGCTGGCCGGGTCGGCCGTCGCACGACAGGCATTCGGCGACGAGGTCGTCGACCACTACGTCAACGCCGCCGACGTCGAGGTGCGCGCCTTCGACGCCGCCGTCACCGACTGGGAGCGCAGGAGAGGGTTCGAGCGACTGTGACCACCACCACCAGCCAGACGCACGACGTCGTCAACCCGGCGACCGAGCAGGTCGTGCGCACCGTCGAGATGGCCACCGTCGAGCAGACGGATGCCGTCGTGGCCGAGGCCGTCGCGGCCGGAACCGCCTGGCGCGCAGTGTCGCCCGCCGTCCGGGGGCGCCTGCTGCGACGCTTCTCCGACCTCGTCGGCGAGCAACAGGAACAGCTCGCGCTGCTCGAGGTCGAGAACGCCGGCCACACCATCGGCAACGCCCGGTGGGAGGCCGGCAACGTGCGCGACGTGCTCGCCTACTACGCCGCCGCGCCGGAACGGAACTTCGGCCGGCAGATCCCCGTGGCCGGCGGCATCGACGTCACCTTCCGCGAGCCGCTCGGCGTCGTCGGCATCATCGTCCCGTGGAACTTCCCGATGCCGATCGCGGGCTGGGGTTTCGCGCCGGCCCTCGCGGCGGGCAACACCGTGGTGCTCAAGCCCGCCGAGCTGACCCCGCTCACCGCGATGCGGCTCGGCGAGCTCGCCCTCGAGGCCGGCATCCCCGAGGGCGTGTTCACGGTGCTGCCCGGCCGCGGCGCCGAGGTGGGGGAGCGCTTCGTCACCCACCCGGACGTCCGCAAGGTCTGCTTCACCGGGTCGACCCAGGTGGGCCGTCGCATCATGCGCGGCGCGGCCGCGCAGGTGAAGCGGGTGACCCTCGAGCTCGGCGGCAAGAGCGCGAACATCGTCTTCGCCGACGCCGACCTCGAGCTGGCCGCGGCGAGCGCCCCGTCCGCGGTCTTCGACAACGCGGGCCAGGACTGCTGCGCCCGCAGCCGCATCCTCGTGCAGCGAGAGGTGCTCGACGACTTCATGGGCCGCCTCGAGGGGGCCGTCCGCGACCTGGTCGTCAGCGACCCGCGCGACGAGGGCTCACAGATGGGCCCGCTCGTGAGCTCCGGCCAGCGGGAGCGGGTGCGTGGCTTCGTCGAGGGCGCCGAGGATGCCGTGGACGTGGCCTTCCGCGGGTCAGCTCCCGACGGGCCTGGCTGGTGGTACCCGCCCACGGTGGTGGTCCCCCGCTCCACGCGCGACGTCGTCTGGCAGGAGGAGGTGTTCGGCCCGGTCGTCGCCGTCATGCCGTTCGACGACGAGGCTGACGCCGTCGCCAAGGCGAACGACACGGCCTACGGGCTGTCCGGGTCGATCTGGACCCGTGACGTCGGCCGCGCGCTGCGGGTGGCCCGGGGGGTGGAGGCCGGCAACCTGTCGGTCAACTCGCACAGCAGCGTGCGCTACTCGACCCCGTTCGGCGGCTTCAAGCAGAGCGGGATCGGCCGCGAGCTGGGCCCCGATGCGCTCGACTCGTTCACCGAGGTCAAGAACGTCTTCATCGCGACCGACTGATGGTCGCCCCACCACCGACACGGAGCCCACTGGGCTGGAGGGAGTCCCACATGGCAGGCAGGCTCGACGGCAGGGTCACGGTCGTCACGGGAGGGTGCTCGGGCATCGGTCTCGCGACGGTGCGGCGGTTCGCCGAGGAGGGCGCCAAGGTCGTCATCGGTGACCTCGACAAGGTCAACGGACCGCGGGTCGCCGAGGAGGTGGGCGGGACGTTCGTACGCACCGACGTCGTGAGCAAGGAGGACGTCGACACCCTGTTCCGCACCGCCAAGGACACGTACGGGTCGGTCGACGTCGCCTTCAACAACGCCGGCATCAGCCCGCCCGACGACGACTCCATCCTCGACACCGAGCTCGAGGCGTGGCGTCGGGTGCAGGAGGTCAACCTCACCTCGGTCTACCTCTGCTGCAAGGCGGCCCTGCCGTACATGCTCGACCAGGGGCGGGGCTCGATCATCAACACGGCGTCCTTCGTCGCGGTCATGGGGGCGGCGACGTCGCAGATCTCCTACAGCGCGAGCAAGGGCGGCGTGCTGTCGATGTCACGCGAGCTGGGGGTGCAGTTCGCCCGCCAGGGGGTTCGGGTCAACGCGCTGTGCCCCGGCCCGGTCAACACACCGCTGCTGCAGGAGCTGTTCGCCAAGGACGAGGAGCGCGCCGCCCGACGGCTCGTGCACGTCCCGATGGGACGCTTCGGCGAGCCGGAGGAGATGGCCAACGCCGTGCTCTTCCTCGCCTCCGACGAGTCGAGCTTCATCACCGCCTCGACCTTCCTCGTCGACGGCGGCATCTCCGGCGCGTACGTCACGCCCCTCTGACGTGGGCGTGCGCTCCGCCTCCCGGCCGGTCATCGGGGTCACCGCCTACGTCGAGCCGGCGACGTGGGGGCAGTGGACCGACGTGCGCGCCGCGCTCGTGCCCCACGCCTACGTGGCGCAGGTCGAGCAGGCCGGCGGGGTGGCGCTCGTGGTGCCGCCCCGGGCCGACGCCGACGACGACCTCGCTCGGGAGGTGCTGAACCGGCTCGACGGGCTCGTGCTCGCCGGCGGCGTCGACATCGCCCCCGAGCGATACGGCGCCGACCGGCATCCGACCGTGCAGGCCTCCCGCGACGACCGGGACGCGACCGAGCTCGCACTCGCGCGGGTGTCGGCGGAGCTCGACCTGCCGACGCTCGGGGTCTGCCGTGGCATGCAGGTCATGGCGGTCGCGGCGGGCGGTGAGCTCGAGCAGCACGTGCCCGACCGCACCGGGACGGGCCGCCACTCGCCGGGGCCCGCGCGGTACGGGGAGCACGGCGCCGAGGTCGTGCCCGGCACCCGGGTCGAGGCGGTGCTGGGCCGGTACGCCGTCGTGCCCAGCCACCACCACCAGGCGGTGCACACCCACCCCGGCTACGCCGCGTCCGCCTGGGCCGACGACGAGACGCTCGAGGCGATGGAGGCACCGGACGCCCGGTTCCGGCTCGGGGTGCAGTGGCACCCGGAGGTCGGCACCGACCCGCGCCTCTTCGAGGCCCTCGTCGCCGCCTGCACCCGCTGACCGTCGAGAGGCCAGTTCCCGTCGCCTTGCACCGTCGCGAAGTGGCCTCTCGACGGTGTGAGCCGGGGGTCTCGCTGGGTGAGACAGAGGTCCATGATGCGGACACGGTGTTTCGCGGACGTTTCGGCGCCCCTACCGTCAGGGTCGTGATGACGCGCCTCGTGGCCACCGCCACGCTCATTATCGACTAGCGCGACGAGCCCCGCTCGTCGCGCAGACCTCCCACACCCTGGGGGGTCTTTTTGTTTCCCGAGGTCACCCCCGACGGAAGCGCCACGAGGCCACCACCCCGGCCTCACGGCATCCGAGAAGAGCACCGAGACGCCCGCACAGCACCGCACCACGCCGCACCACGCCGGACCACCACCCGGACCCGAGACCCGAGGACAATGACGGCCATGGATGCCCTGCACGTCTACGACACCACCCTCCGCGACGGCGCCCAGCAGGAGGGGCTCAACCTGTCGGTGTCCGACAAGCTGGCCATCGCCGCCCTGCTCGACGACCTCGGGGTCGACTTCATCGAAGGGGGCTGGCCGGGCGCCAACCCGAAGGACACGGAGTTCTTCGAGCGCGCCCGGACCGAGCTGTCGCTGCAGCACGCCACGCTGGCGGCGTTCGGGGCGACCCGGCGCGCCGGCGGCGAGGCGGCCACGGACCCGCTCGTGCGGGCCCTGCTCGACTCTCAGGCGTCGGTCGTGTGCCTCGTGGCGAAGTCGCACGTGCGGCACGTCGAGGAGGCCCTGCGGACCACGCGCGACGAGAACCTGGCCATGGTGCGTGACACCGTGGGCCACCTCGTCGCGCACGGTCGCAGGGTCTTCCTCGACGCCGAGCACTTCTTCGACGGCTGGCACCTCGACCGCGACTACGCCCTGTCGGTGGTGCGCACCGCCCACGACGCCGGCGCCGAGGTCGTCGTGCTCTGCGACACCAACGGCGGCATGCTCCCGCACGTCGTCGAGGAGGTCGTCGCCGACGTGCTCGCCGAGACGGGTGCCCGCATCGGGGCCCACTGCCACAACGACACCGGGTGCGCGGCCGCCAACTCCGTCGCCGCCGTGCGCGCCGGGGCCACCCACGTGCAGGGCACCGTCAACGGCTACGGCGAGCGCACCGGCAACGCCGACCTCGTCACCGTCGCCGCCAACCTCCAGTTCAAGCTCGGTCTGCCGGCCATGGCACCCGAGTCGCTGCAGGGCGCCATGCACATCGCCCACGCCATCAGCGAGGTGACCAACGTGCCGGCCTACAGCCGCCAGCCGTACGTCGGTGCGAGCGCCTTCGCGCACAAGGCGGGCCTGCACGCGAGCGCGCTCAAGGTCGACCCCGACCTCTACCAGCACATGGACCCCGCGCAGGTCGGCAACGGCATGCGCACCCTCGTCAGCGACATGGCCGGGCGCGCGAGCATCGAGCTCAAGGCGCGGGAGGCGGGGCTCGACCTCTCCGACCGGCCCGACGTCGTCGCAGGGGTGCTCGCCGAGGTCAAGCAGCTCGAGATGCGCGGCTGGACCTTCGACGCCGCCGATGCCACCGTCGAGCTGCTCATCCGCGAGGCCCTCGAGCCCGGCTGCACCGACTACTTCACCGTCGAGTCGTGGCGGGTCATCACCGACTCGGACGGCACCGGCGACGCGACGTCGGAGGCCACCGTCAAGCTGCACGCCGACCACCACCGCCTCATCGCGACGGGCGAGGGCAACGGCCCCGTCAACGCGCTCGACCACGCCCTGCGCGACGCCCTCACCCGCGCCTACCCCGAGATCGAAAAGCTCGAGCTGATCGACTTCCGCGTGCGCATCCTCGACGCCTCGCACGGCACGGATGCCGTCACACGCGTGCTCATCGAGACCTCCGACGGCGAGACCTCGTGGGACACCATCGGCGTCGCCGGCTCGATCCTCGCGGCGTCGTGGCGTGCGCTCACCGACGGCATCGTGTACGGCCTTCTGCGGCAGGGCGTTCCGCGCCGCTGAAGGCTCGCGACGGCGCGAGGATGCCGGGTGGTGGGCCGGGCGGGACAGGCCCCACCCGGCCGCGCCCCTCGCCCGGGAGCGGTGTCGACGCGCGTGCCTGCACCTTCGTCGACGGTGATCGGTGCGTGGCGGGCGCCCGGTGATACGTCCGGAGCGGTGTTCCCGCCCGTGAGGAGGTGGCCGCCGACGGCGCGCGGTGACAGCATCGGGCGATGCCCCTGCGGACGACCAAGCACTGGTTCGGCGTCGTGCTCGACTGCCCCGACGCGCCCGCCCTCGCCGACTTCTACGAGCGGCTGCTCGGCTGGCGGGTGTTCACCCGCACGCCGGAGTGGGCCACCCTCGCCCCGTCGGCCGACCGAGGATACAACCTCGCCTTCGCGACCGAGCCGAACTACGAGCGGCCCGTGTGGCCGAGCGAGCCGGGTCGGCAGGGGATGATGCTGCACCTCGACCTCGAGGTCGACGACCTGGACGTGGCCGTGGCCTACGCGCTCTCGTGCGGAGCCGAGGAGGCCACGTTCCAACCGCAGTCGGACGTGTGCGTCATGCTCGACCCGGCCGGCCACCCGTTCTGCCTCTACCTCGACCCCGCCGAGGGCGACGCGGGGCAGGTCAGGGCCGACCCGGAGGAGGCTCAGGACCCGTCGTCGTGAGCGGGTGCGTCGGGGGCGTCGCCATCAGGGCCGTCGAAGTCGGGGCCGTCGCCGACGGCGAACACGTCGAGGTCGACGTGCAGGGTCGAGCGGGTCGGCAGGCTCGGCATCCCACCGGTCGTGCAGAGCAGCAGCGCCCACCCCACCTCGACGGCGGTGGCCGGCGCGAGCCGGGCGGCCTCGTCGGCGTGCAGCCACACGACTGCCACCAGCTCGCCGTCGTGCGCGGAGACGAAGTGGCCGAGACCGTCGTCGAACGCGTCCCAGTTGGCGCCGCACCACTCCGGTAGCTCGAAGGCGCGCTTGAGCTCGGCGTGCGCCGCGTCGCGGGAGGTCATCCGCCGCCCGTCGAGCTCGATGCGCCGGTACCCGTGCTGCGCCACGAACTCGTCGAGTCGGGGGAGGGCCTTCGTGTGGACCCGCCACAGCGGCCCGCTGCGCAGGAACGGCAGGCCGCCCCGAACCCAGGGCCGTCGGCGGGTCATCGCGCGCCGCGTCCCGCCTCGACGGCGCCGGTCGGACCCGCTGCCGCGGAGGCGCCGTCGTCGGTTGCGACCGCCACGCCGTCGAGGACGTCGAGCAGGCGGCGACGCAGCCGCTGGCC
The DNA here is from genome assembly GCF_003635045.1 of Terracoccus luteus. Lineage (NCBI taxonomy): Bacteria > Bacillati > Actinomycetota > Actinomycetes > Micrococcales > Intrasporangiaceae > Terracoccus > Terracoccus luteus. The sequence continues at coordinate 927,676 of NZ_RBXT01000001.1, forward strand.
CCGCTCGGCGAAGCCGCGCTGCTCGGCGGCGTAGCGCACCTTGCCCTCGGCGGTCTCGATCGGCAGCGGCTCGTACCCGAGCTCGCGCAGGTCGTACGGCGCCGCGCGCATGTCGAGGCCGCGGATGTCACGGGCGAGCTCGAAGCAGTCGAGCACGAGCTCGCTCGGCACGAGGGGCACGAGCTTGTGCGCCCACTTGTAGAGGTCCATTCCGGCGTGCAGGCAGCCCGGCTGCTCGTCCTGCACCTGACGGGAACGACTGGGGGACAGCGTGTTCCGTGGCACGGCCTCGGGGGTGAAGAAGCGGTGGGCGTCGAAGTGCGAGCACGCGATGCGGTGGCTCTCGACGACGGCGTCGGTGCCCGCCGCGCCGAGTCGTAGCGGCCAGTCGGCGTGGCGCACGTCGTCGGGGCTCTGGCGGTAGACCATCGCCCACTCGTGCAGGCCGAAGCAGCCGAAGCGCCCGGGGCGGGATGCCGTCGCGTCGAGCAGGGCGCGCACGAACCGCACCGTGCCGCCGCGCACGGCCTCGAACTCCTCGAGGTCGAGGGCCACGACATCGCCGACCCGACGGTAGAAGCGCCACTCCCGGTGTGGCGAGCCGTCCGCACCACGCAGGCCGACGCCTGCGCCGGGGTGCCAGCGCCGGAGCTGGGCGGGGCCGAAGGAGTAGTAGGTGAAGAGGAAGTCCTCGACGGGGTGGCGCCGGCCGTCGGCCCGCCGGGCCCGGTGGGCGCTCGTCGCGGCGTCGACCCTCGCGGCGTGGGCCTCGGCCCGGCGACGCCACTCGGACTCGTCGAGCACGCGCCCCTCGCCCGGGCCGTGCGCCGTCGCCTGCTCCTGCACCTCCACGCGCTCGAGGGTACGGCGTCGCCGCCGGACGCCTCGGCCCCCGCACCACCGGACACACCCCGCCCCGCCGCCCCGCCCCGCCTCCGGCCCGGCGAACACACCGAGCAATGTGCAGATCCGCGAGTTGCAACACGCGGATCTGCACATTGCTCGGTGTGTTGCGCGGGGACGCACACCGGCATCCGGTCGGCGCGACGGACGGGGGCCGTAGGGTGAGCCCGTGCGCATCGCGAGGTACACGACCGGGGACGACCCGGCATACGGCATCGTCCAGGGCGACCCCGGCAGCGAGGTGATCACCCCGTTGTCCGGCGACCCGCTCTACATCGGGCTGCAGCCCAGCGGTCAGCCGCCGGTCATGCTCGAGGACGTGCGCCTGCTCGCTCCCGTCATCCCGCGCAGCAAGGTCGTGGCCATCGGCAAGAACTACGCCGACCACGCGCGCGAGATGGGCGGCGAGGCTCCCGCCGAGCCGATGATGTTCTTCAAGCCGAACACGTCGGTCGTCGGCCCGTTCGACCCGGTCGTGCTGCCCGCCGGCAGCAGCGAGGTGTCGTACGAGGGCGAGCTGGCGGTGGTCGTCAAGACGATCACGAAGGGCGTGACCGCCGACAAGGCCGCCGAGTGCATCTACGGCTACACGATCGCCAACGACGTGACGGCCCGCGACTGGCAGCGCAGCGACGGGCAGTGGGCCCGGGCCAAGGGCTTCGACACGAGCTGCCCGCTGGGGCCGTGGGTCGAGACCGAGCTCGACACGGCCGACCTGCGCATCGTCACGACGCTCGACGGCGAGACGAAGCAGGACGGCACGACCGCCGACATGATCCACGGCATCGCCCGCATCATCGAGTACGCGTCGGCGGCGTTCACGCTGCTGCCCGGTGACGTCATCCTCACCGGCACACCCGCGGGTGTCGGTCTCGTCGAGGCAGGCCAGCAGGTCACCGTCGACATCGCCGGCATCGGGTCGTTGACCAACACCTTCGTGCGGCGCTGACCCCCGCTGACCCCCGCCGACCCCTGCGGCCCGGCCGATAGGCTTGGCGCCACCATGAGCGACACGAGCACGAGCGACCCGACCACCGCGGCCCCGAACGACCCCGGCACCGCCGACCCGCAGGCGACGGAGGCCGCGCCGACCAGCGCCGCCGAGACCGGCGAGACCGAGTCCGCCGTCGAGGTGCGCACCGGGGAGCAGCCCGCCCGGTCGACCTCCGACGGCAGCGGCCCGGTGCGCCTGCGCGTGGCGCCGAGCCCGACGGGCGACCCGCACGTCGGCACCGCGTACATGTCGCTCTTCAACCTCGCCTACGCCCGGCAGCAGGGTGGCCAGTTCGTCCTGCGGGTCGAGGACACCGACCGCGCCCGCTTCCGCGAGGACAGCGAGGCCCAGCTCTACGACATGCTCGGGTGGCTCGACCTGACCTGGGACGAGGGGCCCGACATCGGCGGTCCCTACGCGCCCTACCGGCAGTCGGAGCGGCTCGAGACCTACCGCCCCTACGTCGAGCGGCTGCTCGCCGACGGCCACGCCTACCACTGCTGGTGCTCGACCGAGCGGCTCGCGCAGATGCGCGAGGTGCAGCAGAAGACCAAGCAGCCGACGGGCTACGACCGGCTCTGCCACGGCAAGACCCGTGAGGAGCGCGCGCAGCTGCCCGGGTTCAGCGAGACCCCGGTCGTGCGCATGCTCGTGCCCGACGACGTCCCGCTCGTCTTCGACGACGTCATCCGCGGCAGCGTCTCGGCGCCGCGGCCCGACGACCAGGTCATCCTCAAGGCCGACGGGTTCCCGACGTACCACCTCGCCGTCGTCGTCGACGACCACGAGATGGGCATCACCCACGTCGTGCGCGGCGAGGAGTGGATCAGCTCGACCCCCAAGCACCTGCTGCTCTACCGGTGGCTCGGGCTCGAGGCGCCGCGCTTCGCCCACATGCCGCTGCTGCGCAACACCGACAAGTCGAAGATCAGCAAGCGCAAGAACCCGGCCGCCCGCCTCACGTGGTTCCGCGAGCAGGGCTACCTGCCCGAGGCGCTCGTCAACTTCCTCGCCCTGCTGGCCTACCCGCCGCAGCAGGACGCCGAGGGCGTCGACGTCGAGGTGTTCACCTTCGAGGAGTTCAGCCGCACCTTCGACTGGGCCAAGGTCAACCCCATCGGCCCGATCTTCGACCTCAAGAAGCTCGAGTGGCTCAACGGCGTGCACATCCGGGCCCTCGACGTAGGTGACTTCGCGGGCCGGCTGCTGCCCTACCTCGTCGCCGACGGCATCCTCGGCGACACCCAGTCGCTCGGCGAGCTCGCCCGGCTGCGCTCGGTCGCCGAGCTCATCCAGACCCGCATGGCCCTGCTCACGGAGGCCCCCGCCCTCGTGCGCCCGTTCTTCGTCGCCGACGACCAGCTCGTCATCGACGACGACGCGCGCGCCCAGCTCAAGCCGGATGCCGGTGACGTCCTCGACGCCGCCCTGCGCGCCCTCGGCGACGTCGACGACCACGGCACGGGCGTCCTCGGCAGCGGTGGTGACTGGAACGCCGCCACGATCGAGGCGGCGCTGCGCGAGGCCGTCGTCGAGGGCCTCGGCATCAAGCCGCGCTTCGCCTTCGGCCCGCTGCGGACCGCGGTGTCGGGCGCCCGCATCTCGCCGCCGTTGTTCGAGAGCATGGAGATCCTCGGCAAGACGTCGACGCTGAACCGCCTTCGCGCACTGAAGGACTCGCTCTGACCGCGTCGCCGAGCCCAGCGGTGGCCGCGCGTGCGAGCGCGTGGCCGCTGCACGGCATCCGCCTCGTCGGTGACGTGGTGCAGCTGCGCGTCATGACCGAGGCCGACCTCGACGAGGTCGTCGGCGCGCTGCCCGACGACGTCGAGCTCAACCCGAGCGCGACGCCGTACGCCGGTCTCGACGAGCGGGGCAACCGCGGCGCCGCCGTGGCGCAGGCCTACTGGCGCGCTCTCGGCACGTGGTCGCCCGACGACTGGGCCCTGCCCTTCCTGGCCCACCACGACGACGCCCTCGTCGGCGTCCAGTGGCTCGAGGGCCCCGACTACCGGGTCGAGCGAACCGTCGACTCCTCGTCGTGGCTGGTGAGCGAGGCGCGGGGCCGGGGCCTCGGCACGGCGATGCGCGCCGCGGTGCTGACGCTGGCCTTCGGCCCGCTCGCGGCCGTGGCCGCGGTCAGCTCGGCGGTGGCCGACAACGCGGCCTCCCTGGGGGTCTCGCGGCGCCTCGGCTACCGCGACACGCACACGTCGGTGCTGCCGCACTCGGGCGCCCCGCTGCAGCACGTGCGACTGACCCGTGACGCCTGGCTCGCCTCGGGGCAGGCCGGACGCACACGCGTCGAGGGCGTGGATGCCGCCCTCCCGCTCTTCGGGCGGAGCGCCCCGTGAGCGCGACGCCTCCCGCGCCGACCTCCGGCCCCGCGGGCGGCGACCTCGTCGTCGAGCTCACCGGCGTGCGGGGGCTGCTGCTCGACGTCGACGACACCATCGTCGACACCCGTGCGGCCATGGTGGCGGCGGGCAGCGTGGCCCTCGGGGTGCTGTGGCCCGAGCGGCCGGAGCAGCACCGCGCCATGGCCCAGCACTACTACGACGACCCGCAGCGCTGGTTCCGCCGGTACGCCTCGGGCGAAGTCGCCTTCGACGCCATGCGCACGGGGCGCATCGAGGAGGTGGCCGCCGCCTTCGGGGCCGCCGTGCCGGAGGCTGCGCTCCAGCGGTATGCGGTGGCCTACGACCCCGCCTTCCGCGCCGCGCAGCGCCTCTTCGACGACGTCCCCGAGCTGCTCATGGCCGCCCGTCGTGCGGGGCTGCCCGTGGGTCTGCTGACGAACTCGGCGCTGGCCCCGACGACCCTCAAGCTCGAGGCGCTCGACCTCGTCGACGCCTTCGACGCCGTCGTGACGACCGACACCCTTGGCTTCGGCAAGCCCGACCCCCGCGTCTACCGGGAGGCATGCCGGCTGCTCGGCGTGGCCCCCGAGCACGTGGTGTGCATCGGGGACAGCCTCGAGTGGGACGTGCTCGGTGCGCGGTCGGCGGGGCTGCGGGCGGTCTGGCTCGACCGGCCGGCCCCGGCCGGGGGAGCGGCCGGGGGAGCGGCCGACGTGGCGAGGGATGCGGACGCCGCGGCCGCGGGCGTGGTGTCGGTGCACGACCTCGACGCCGTCACCGACGTGCTGACCCGCGTCGATTTGGGCCTCTGACCGGCGACCGGTAGTATTTCCCCTCGGTTCACACCGCACCCGGCCTCGGCCGAATGAGGGGTGAATTGCATTGGGGTATGGTGTAATTGGCAACACTACGGTTTCTGGTTCCGTCATTCTAGGTTCGAGTCCTGGTACCCCAGCTCTGGTCCGGCCCTGCCGGTCCGATTCGGAGAATGACCACCTGACCGGTAGAGTTCTCCACTGTGCCGGGCTCGCCCGGCTCGCGCGTGGCCCCGTTGTGTAGCGGCCTAGCACGCCGCCCTCTCAAGGCGGTAGCGCGGGTTCGAATCCCGTCGGGGCTACCACGCGTCAAGGCCCGGATCCACGAGATCCGGGCCTTGACCTCTTTCCGCGCCCTGTCCGGCACGGGCGGCGCCCGGCCGGCCTCCTTGCCGTCGCACGTCGGCGCTGTCCACGATGGGGGTCTTCCAGGAGAGGCCGACCATGCCCACGCACCGCAGCACGACCCACGACCACGACGGCGACCTCGCCGTCTTCCTCATCGGCCTGCGCGTCGCGAAGCCGTGGCGTCCGGACCTCTGGGTCCCGACGCTCAGGGCCATGCCGCCGATGCTGGCCGAGCTGCACGAGGCGAAGGCCGCAGCCGAGCGGGGTGAGGGCGAGGACCTCGGCTTCCTCGGTCACCGCACGCTCGTCGGGGCCGGCGGGCCGACCGTGCTGCAGTACTGGCGCAGCACCGAGCACATCTACGCCTACGCCCACGACGAGGGGCGCCACCACCGGCCGGCGTGGCTCGACTTCTACCGGCGGGTCGCGGGGGATGCCGGGGCGGTGGGCATCTGGCACGAGACCTACGCCGTCCCCGCGGGAGGCGCCGAGACCCTCTACGTCGACATGCCCCCGACCGGGCTGGGGGCGGCCGTCGGCGTGCGTGGGTCCTCGGGGCGGCGGCACGCCCGGCTCGCCGACCGGGGGAGCGCCCCGCGGCCCTGACCGGACCTCCCACTGGCCTGTCACCGGCCTCTCACCGCTTCTCCGACCGGGGCCGCCCGAGACGCCGACGGCCGGCCTCCCGTGAGGGAGGCCGGCCGTCGGTCGTCGTCGGACCGCTCCGGCGCGGGCGCCGGAACGGTGGACGGGGTGGGTCAGCTGGCGCCGCGGCCCGTCTGCTCCTGCAGGCGGTCGATGTGCTCCGACGCCTGCGCCTTGGTGAGATCGGCGGGCAGGGTCTCGCCGGCCTGGCGGGCCAGGGTGTCGAGGTAGCTGCGCTGGGCGCCGGTCATCGGCTCGTCACCGGTCACCCAGTCGTCGGGGTCCTTGACCGTGTCGCTGCCGGTCGGGGCGCCGAGGACCTCGGCGTTCGACTGGCCGGTCTCCTTCGTGGGGTCCGACCCGGCATCCGGGCTCGTGGTGTCGCCGGTGGCGGCGGTGTCGGCGTCCGTCGAGGACGGTCCGGTGGCGTACTCGTCGTTCGAAGATGTGTTCGACTGGCTCATGCGCGGCACGTACCCGTTGCCGACCCGGCGTAACCGCGGCGGTGACCACTCGACGGGGGCCAGGCGCCCTGTCGAGGGGTGGCGTCAGGCGAGCTCGCGCAGGCCGGGGAGGACGTCCGCCGAGAACTGCTCGAGGAAGCGCGCCTGGTCGTGGCCCGGGGCGTGCACGACGAGGTGGTCGAAGCCGAGGTCGACGTACTCCTTGATGCGCGCCACGGCCTCCTCCGGGTCGCTCGAGACGATCCAGCGCGAGGCGATCTGCTCGTCGCTCAGCTCGTCGGCGAGGCGCTCCATCTCGACCGGGTCGTGCACGCCGTGCTTCTGCTCGGCCGTCAGCGACAGCGGCGCCCAGAAGCGGCAGTTGTGGACCGCCTGGTCGTGGTCGCGGTCGTAGCTCAGCTTGATCTCGATCATGCGGTCGATGTCGTCGCGGGTGCGCTCGGCCTTGGCCAGGCCCTCGTCGACGGCGGGCAGCAGCTTGTCCTCGTAGAGCTCGCGGCCCTTGCCCGACGTGCAGATGAAGCCGTCGCCCGCGCGACCGGCGTAGCGGGCCACGAGCGGGCCCCCGGCGGCGACGTACACGGGCACAGGGGTGTCGGGGCGGTCGTAGACGGTCGCGTCGTGGGTGCGGTAGTACTCGCCCTCGAAGGTCACGCGCTCCTGCGTCCACAGCTCGCGCATGAGAGTCACGGCCTCGCGCAGCCGCGCGAAGCGCTCCTTGAACTCCGGCCAGGGCGAGCCCGCCGCGCCGACCGCGACCTCGTTGAGCGCCTCGCCGGTGCCGATGCCGAGCACGATCCGCCCGGGGTGCAGGGCGCCCAGCGTGCCGAAGGCCTGAGCGACGACCGCCGGGTTGTAGCGGAAGGTCGGGGTCATCACCGACGTGCCGAGCACGAGGCGCTCGGTGCGCTCACCGGCGGCGGCCAGCCACGACATGGCGAAGGGGGCGTGCCCCTCGCGGTGGCGCCAGGGCTGGAAGTGGTCGGAGATGAAGGCGGAGTCGAGCCCGGCCGCCTCGGCCCGGACGGCGAGGTCGACGAGCTCCCTCGGGCCGAACTGCTCCGCTGACGCCTTCCAACCAACCTTGAGCATCGTGCCCTCCACGTCGTCGCGTACCTCGGTGCGACGAGCCTACGACGCGGGTGGACGACGCCCGACGGTCACCAGTGGATGACGACCTTGTCGCCGACCCGCGAGTCCTCGTAGAGGCGGACGACGCCGGCCTTGTCACGCACGTTGACGCAGCCGTGCGAGGCGCCGGAGTAGCCGAGCCGGGCGAAGTTCGACGAGTAGTGCACGGCCTGGCCGCCCGAGAAGAACATCGAGTACGGCATCGGCGTGTGGTACAGGTTGCTGATGACGTCGACCTTCTTCTTGTAGACCGAGAAGGTGCCCTCGCGGGTGGGCAGCTCGTCGCTCCCGAAGCGCACGTCGAAGCGGTACTGCGCCACGCCGTCGACGACCCACGTCAGGCTGCGGTCGGTCTTGCTGATGCACATGACGCGACCGGTGAGGCAGCGGCTGTCGACGTCGTAGGCGATGCCGCTGGGCTTCGGCTTCGGTGCGGACGCCGTGCGGGTCGGGGCGGGCGTGGCGCTCGGCCGGGCCGTCGACGTGGGAGTCGCCGTCGCCTTCGTCGTGGTGGGCGTCGACGTCGCGGTCTCGGCGGGCTCGGCCGTCTCGGTCGGCGTCGGGTCGACGTTGGCGAGCTCGTCGGCGCTGGGCTTGCGGCTCATCGAGAGGATGCGCTCGTAGGTGCGCTCGTCGGCCGAGCCGGTGACGTCGAACCCGCGCTTGGCCTGGAAGCCCTTGACGGCGGCGCTCGTGCGCGGGCCGTACTGGTCGGTGACGTCGCCGGAGAACCAGCCCAGCTGCTTGAGGCGCGCCTGCATCGAGCGCACGCGCGGCCCGTTGTCACCGACCTGCAGGACGACGACGGGGGCGGGGGACGAGCTCGTCGGTGCCGTGCGCGTCATGCGAGTCGTAGTGGCGGATGCCGTCGCGACCGGTTTTGCGGGCACGGTGGCCACGGCGGGGGCCGCGGTCCGCGTCGGCAGCGGGGCCTGCGACGTCGAGGAGGGTGACGCCTCGGTCGTCGCCGGCGTCCCGTCGGCCGGCGTCGACGAGGTCTGCGCGGTGGGGCCCGCGGTGAGGTCGCTCTGCGCGGGACCGCAGGCGGCGAGGCCCGCACCGAGCGCGACGGTGCCGACGGCGGCGAGCAGTCGGGTGGCGGGCAGGCGCACGACCCGTGTCCGGGTGTCCTGGTGCTGGGCGTGCATCGTTGTCCCCTCGTCGTCGGTGCGGTGACCACAGTGACGGCTGACGGGCCCTGTGGGTTGACCCGCACCGCCGACCCGGGCAATCGTGACCGATCCGTTGCGATCGGGCCACTCCGGACGTCCGTCAGGCGTTGTGGGTCTGCGCCTGCTGCTGCTGGGTCGCGTGGTGGCGGCGCAGCACCTCGGTGAGCTTGTTGGCGCCGGCGACGACCGTCGCCGCGTGCAGCCGGCCGGGCTGGCGCGACAGGCGCTCGATCGGACCCGAGATGGAGACGGCGGCCACGACCCGCCCCGAGGGGCCGCGCACGGGGGCCGACACCGAGGCGACGCCGGCCTCGCGCTCGGCGACGCTCTGCGCCCAGCCTCGGCGGCGCACGCCCGACAGGGCGGTCGCGGTGAAGGCCGCACCCTGCAGGCCGCGGTGGAGGCGGTCCGGCTCCTCCCACGCGAGCAGCACCTGGGCCGCCGACCCGGCGAGCATCGACAGGGTCGCGCCGACGGGGATCGAGTCGCGCAGGCCGACGGGGCGCTCGGCGGCGGCGACGCAGATGCGCTGGTCGCCCTGGCGTCGGAACAGCTGCGCGCTCTCGTTCGTGTGGTCGCGCAGGGCGCCGAGGACGGGCCCCGCCGCCGCGAGCAGCCGGTCCTCGCCGGCGGCCGAGGCGAGCTCACCGAGGCGCGGCCCGAGCACGAAGCGACCCTGCATGTCCCGCGAGACGAGCCGGTGGTGCTCGAGGGCGACGGCGAGCCGGTGGGCCGTCGGCCGGGCCAGCCCGGTGGCGCCGACGAGCTGGGCGAGGGTGGCCGGCCCCGCCTCGAGGGCCCCCAGAACGGTGGCGGCCTTGTCGAGAACTCCGACCCCGGAAGAGTTGTCCATGCACTGATATTGCCGTCTCAGGCACTGAGACGTCAAACACTGGTGGCCGTGACGGGTCCACGCTGTGGGGCAGCGAGCCCATCCGGGGCGGCCGTCGAGCGTCGCGAGGACGGTCACGACGGGGTGCGACCACCGCCCGTGACGAGGACGTCACGGGCGTCGGCGACCGGCGTCCCGGCATCCGGCGGTGTCACCGTCGCCACCGCGGAGGGCTCTCGAGACACCGACCGTTGGAGGGATTGCATGTCAGGGACGCTGGCCGAGAAGGTCTGGGACGCGCACGTGGTGCGCCGAGCCGAGGGCGAGCCGGACCTGCTCTACATCGACCTGCACCTGCTGCACGAGGTGACGAGCCCGCAGGCGTTCGACGGGCTGCGCCTCGCCGGCCGCGGCGTGCGTCGCCCCGACCTCACCCTCGCGACCGAGGACCACAACGTCCCGACGACCCCGGGCCCGATCACCGACCCGGTGTCGAAGATCCAGGTCGACACCCTGCGCCGCAACTGCGAGGAGTTCGGGGTCCGGCTCTACCCGATGGGGGACGCCGACCAGGGCATCGTCCACGTCGTCGGCCCGCAGCTCGGGCTGACGCAGCCCGGCATGACCGTCGTCTGCGGTGACAGCCACACCTCGACCCACGGCGCGTTCGGCGCGCTCGCGTTCGGGATCGGCACGTCCGAGGTGGAGCACGTGCTCGCCACGCAGACCCTGCCGCTGCGCCCGTTCCGCACCCTCGCCGTCAACGTGCACGGTCGCCTCTCGCCGGGCGTGACGGCCAAGGACATCGTCCTCGCCGTCATCGCGCGCATCGGCACCGGCGGCGGTCAGGGCTACGTCATCGAGTACCGCGGCGAGGCCATCGAGGCCCTGTCGATGGAGGCCCGGATGACCGTGTGCAACATGTCGATCGAGGCCGGTGCCCGCGCGGGCATGATCGCCCCCGACCAGACCACCTTCGACTACCTGCAGGGTCGCCCGCACGCCCCGACGGGCGCCGACTGGGATGCCGCCGTGGCCGAGTGGAGCGCGCTGCGCACCGACGACGACGCCGAGTTCGACGCCGAGGTCGACCTCGACGCGAGCGAGCTGACCCCGTTCGTCACGTGGGGCACGAACCCCGGTCAGGGGCTGCCGCTCGGCGACTCCGTGCCGGACCCCGAGAGCTTCGCCGACGAGAGCGACCGCGTCGCGGCCGAGAACGCCCTGCGCTACATGGACCTCACGCCCGGCACGCCGCTGCGCGACATCCGGGTCGACACCGTCTTCGTCGGCTCGTGCACGAACGGCCGCATCGAGGACCTCCGTGCGGCGGCCGACGTCGTGCGCGGCCACCGGGTCGCCGACGGCGTGCGGATGCTCGTCGTGCCCGGCTCGGCCAAGGTCCGCCTGCAGGCCGAGGCGGAGGGGCTCGACCGGGTCTTCACCGAGGCCGGGGCCGAGTGGCGCCTGCCCGGCTGCTCGATGTGCCTGGGCATGAACCCCGACACGCTCGCGCCGGGTGAGCGCAGCGCGTCGACGTCCAACCGCAACTTCGAGGGACGGCAGGGCAAGGGCGGGCGGACCCACCTCGTGAGCCCGCTCGTGGCCGCGGCGACGGCGGTGCGCGGCACGCTGTCGAGCCCGGCCGACCTCGAGGGTGCCCTCGTGTCCGCGACGAGCCGGGAGGCCTGAGCCATGGAGAAGTTCGAGACCCACACCGGCATCGGCGTGCCGCTGCGCCGGAGCAACGTCGACACCGACCAGATCATCCCCGCGGAGTACCTCAAGCGGGTGACCCGCACCGGGTTCGAGGACGGCCTCTTCGCGGCCTGGCGCAAGGACGCCTCCTTCGTGCTCAACAGCCCCGTCTACGCGCACGGCTCCGTCCTCGTCGCCGGCCCCGACTTCGGGACGGGCTCGAGCCGCGAGCACGCGGTGTGGGCACTGATGAACTACGGCTTCCGGGTCGTCATCAGCTCTCGCTTCGCCGACATCTTCCGTGGGAACAGCGGCAAGCAGGGGCTGCTCACCGCGGTCGTGTCGCAGGACGACGTCGAGCTGATCTGGAAGTACCTCGACAACAACCCGGGTGCCGAGATCACGGTCGACCTCGTCAGCCGCACGGTGCGGGCCGGCGAGATCGTGGCGGCGTTCGACATCGACGACTACACGCGCTGGCGTCTCCTCGAGGGTCTCGACGACATCGGCCTGACGCTGCGGCACGAGGCGGACGTCACGGAGTTCGAGCAGGGCCGACCGGCCCACAAGCCGGTCACCACCCTCGCCTGACCCGCCTCCGGCGCCGGCCGGGTCGCTGCCGGCGTGCCAAAACCGTTGTGCCGCAGCGGTTTACGACGTCACGTCCGTCGTCCGTCGTTCGTCGCTGCGCGGTGACCGGCCCTCCGGTGGCTGGGGGAGAGGTCGGTCAATGCCGTTGCGACACAAGCAAATGCCCCGTGTGGTGATGGACCTCAGGGGCACTTCGCCCTAACGTCATGTGGTAACCGGACTCGATCCGGACGCATCGTCGGGTCTTCGAGCCGACATTCCTCTGGAGGGGAAGACGTGAACAAGGCAGAACTGATCGATGCCCTGGAGTCCAAGCTGGGCAGCAAGCGGATGGCCTCCGACTCGCTCGAGGCCTTTCTCGACATCGTGATCCGCGAGGTCGCCAAGGGCGGCAAGGTCGGTATCACCGGCTTCGGGACCTTCGAGCGCGTCGACCGCGCCGCCCGCACCGGCCGCAACCCGAAGACCGGCGACACCGTCAAGATCAAGAAGACGAAGGTGCCGAAGTTCCGCTCCGGCACGAACTTCAAGCAGGTCGTCTCGGGCGCCAAGAAGCTCTCGCGCACCGAGTCGGCGGCCTCCCGCGCCTCTGCCGGGTCGCTGACGGGTGGCGGCGCCGCAGCCGCTCGCCCCACGGCGAAGTCCGCCGCGAAGACCGCGACGAAGGCCGCGTCCAAGACGGCCACCAAGACCGCGACGAAGACGGCGACCAGGGCCGCCTCCAAGACGGCGACGAAGACGGCGACCAAGGCCGCCTCGAAGACCTCGACGGCACCCGCGCGCGCCACGAAGAGCGCCGGCCCGGCGAAGACGGCCGCGACGAAGGCCGCCCCGGCGAAGAAGGCCGGCGCCACGACCAAGGCTGCCGCCACCAAGGCCGCCCCGGCCAAGAAGGCCGGCGCCACCCGCGCTTCGGCCGCGACGACGACCGCCCGCAAGACCACCACCCGCGCCGCCGGTGGGGCCGCCAAGCGCACGGCGAAGAAGGCCTGACCGCCGCACCCGCGCGGCATCCCCGCAGCAGCACAGCCCGAGGGGCCCGACCGGTGCGGTCGGGCCCCTCGTGCACGCCCGGCGCGCCGGCGCACCGGCGCACCGAGGCACCGGCGCACCGGGGGACGGTGGAGGGTCCGCGTCGTCAGGGCGGCGACGACCCTCCACGGGGCCCGGTCGGGAGTCCGGACCGGGGCCTCGGCCGGGTCAGCCGATGCGCTCGCCCGGGCCGATGCCCTTGATGCGCAGCGAGACGACCTGCTCGCCCCGCTCGACACTCTCGGTGGCGCCGTCGTCGTCACTACCGGCGACGCCGACGGTTCCGGTCAGCACCGTCAGGCGCTGCCCGGGGCGCAGCAGCCGCAGGCCGCTCTCGGCGAAGGCCGCTGCGGCGAAGGGCAGCTCACGGCCGTCGTCGAGCAGCACGCTGCCGGAGCCGTCGGGCGCGAAGGTGTGCACGGTCGCCTGCATGGCTCAGATCCAACCAGACGCCCGCGGCCACAGACCGCTGACGACCGCCTGCGTGCGCGTCCCGAGGCCGAGCAGGGACGCCGCCTCGAGCGAGGCGAGGTCGTCGACGTCCGTGCGCAGCCGGGGCAGGTCGAGCGTGAGCCGCACCGCCCCGTCGGCCTCGTGCCGCGCGGCGCTGCCGGCCCCGAACAGCGGGCGGGGCAGCCCGGTCGGCACGCCGTCGCCACTCCTGACGACACCGCCGCAGCGCAGCACCGTGCCGACCCCGTCGGCGTCGGGCACGAACGACTGGTCGTGGCGGGCCGCCGCGGCCAGGGCCTCGCGCAGCTCGACGGGGTGCAGCGCCGGCAGGTCGCCGAGCAGTGCGGCGGCGGCGCGGCCGGTCGGTACCGCGGCCAGGCCCAGCCCCAGGGCCGCGTTGAGGCCCTCGCCCGGGTCGGCCACGACGTGCACACCGCGCTGCGACCACTCCGCGGCGAGACCGGCATCCGACGTGACGACGATGACGCGGTCGGCCCCGACTGCGCCGACGACCGCCTCGAGCGTGTCGTCGGCGATGGCCCGCGCCAGCGGCTCGCGCGCGGCACCGACCGAGCGGGCGAGGCGGGACTTGCCGTGACGGGTGTCCTTGACGGGGACGACGACGTGCCAGTCGGGGGCGGGGGCCGGGGAGGTCGGCGGAGAGAGGTCGGACATGCTGGTCGCAATCGTGTCACCGACCGCCCGGCGGCTCGACACTGCACCCGGACGTGACGAAGATGAGGGCAGTCCGCGCCGGTCGGTGCGGTGCCGCAACGAGGAGGTCGTCCGACGTGAGCCGTGCCAGCAGGCGCCAGAGGCGGCGGCTGCCGTTCGCGTACCGGCTCGCGGCGGTGCTGCTGCGGCGGCCGATGATGGTGCTGATGAAGCGCGACTGGCAGGGGGCCGAGAACTTCCCGGCCACAGGCGGTTTCGTCGTCAGCCCCAACCACATCTCCTACGTCGACCCCATCGTCTTCGCGCACTTCCTCTTCGACAGCGACCGCGAGTGCTACTTCCTCGCCAAGGACGGTCTCTTCAGGGTGCCCTTCGTCGGCTGGGTGCTGCGGGCCTCCGGCCAGATCCCCGTCTACCGCAACTCCGCCGCCGCGGCGAGCTCGTACCGCTCGGCCCTCGACGCCGTGCGCGACGGCAAGGCGGTCGCGATCTTCCCCGAGGGCACCATCACGCGCGACCCCGACCTGTGGCCGATGCGCGGCAAGACGGGGGCCGCGCGCGTGGCCCTCGAGACCCGCTGCCCGCTCATCCCCGTCGCGCAGTGGGGCGCTCACGAGATCCTGCCGCCCTACAGCAAGAAGGTCGGCCTCTTCCCGCGCCGCACGATGGTGATGCGCGCCGGCCCACCCGTCGACCTCAGCGACCTCTACGACCGCCCCGTCGACACGAAGGTGCTCCGCGAGGCGACCGACCGGCTCATGGCCCGTATCACCGAGATGCTCGCCGAGGTGCGCCACGAGCAGCCGCCGACGTCCGCCGTCACCGGCGGCACGACCGACGGGCCGGATGCCGGCCCGCCCCCGGAGGTGCGCCCGTGACCCGAGTCGCCGTCATGGGCAGCGGCAACTGGGGCACCGCCTTCGCCGCGATCCTCGCCGACGCCGGCTCCGACGTGCTCATGTGGGCCCGTCGTGCCGAGGTGGCCGACGCGGTCAACGCGGGCCGCAACGAGGCGTACCTTCCCGAGCTCGCCCTGCCGCCCGCGGTGCGGGCCACCACCGATCCGGTCGAGGCCCTCGAGGGCAGCGACGTCGTCGTGCTTGTCGTGCCGTCGCAGACCCTGCGGGCCAACCTCGCCGGGTGGGGCGCGGCCATCCCCCCGGGCGCGCCCGTCGTCTCGCTCATGAAGGGCGTCGAGCTCGGCACGACGATGCGCATGAGCGAGGTCGTCACCGAGGCCGCCGGCGTCGAGCCCGACCGGGTCGTCGTCGTCAGCGGGCCGAACCTCGCCCCCGAGATCGCGCTGCGCCAGCCCGCCGGCGGCGTCATCGCCTGCCGCGACATGGCCACCGCCGAGCGGGTCGCCCAGGTCTGCGCCGCACCGTACTTCCGCCCGTACACCGACACCGACGTCGTCGGCGCCGAGGTCTGCGGCGCGACGAAGAACGTCGTCGCGCTCGCGTCCGGCATGGCCGAGGGCATGGGCTTCGGCGACAACACCAAGGCGACGATCATCACGCGCGGCCTGGCCGAGACGACCCGCCTCGGTCTCGCGCTCGGCGCCCACCCGCAGACCTTCATGGGACTCGCCGGCGTCGGCGACCTCATCGCCACGTGCATGTCGCCGCTCTCGCGCAACCACTCGTTCGGGGTGCGGCTCGGGCGCGGTCTCACGGTCGAGCAGGCGACCGCCGAGATGCGCCAGACGACCGAGGGCGTCAAGTCGTGCGAGTCGATCCTCACCCTCGCCGGGCAGCACGGGGTCGACATGCCGATCTGCGAGCAGGTCGTCGCCGTGATCCGCGACGGTCACCCGGCGCGCGACATCGGGCCTCGCCTCATGTCGCGCGACCTCAAGGCCGAGAAGCGCTGAGCCCCGGGCCCGCCGACGCGTCGGCACCGGCCGCCACCCCGCGCGACAGGGCCTGGTCGAGGTCGGCCCAGAGGTCGTCGACGTGCTCGATGCCGACCGACAGTCGCAGCAGGTTGACCGGCACGACGAGCGGCTCCGACGCGTGCCTCCGGCGCCGCTCGATCTGCGACTCGACCCCGCCCAGGCTCGTCGAGTGCAGCCACACGGCGGTGGCCTCGCACACGGCCTCGGCGGCCTCGGCGCCGCCGACGACCTCGACGGCGATCATCGCCCCCTGTCCGGGGTAGCGCACCCGCTCGACGGCCGGGTGGCTCGCGAGGCGGCCGGCGAGGTCGGCCGCGTTGGCGCAGGCGCGCTCGAACCGCACGGTCAGGGTGCGCAGCCCGCGCAGGGCGAGGAAGACCTCGAGCGGCCCGGCGATGGCGCCGTGCAGGGTGCGGTGGCGCTGCAGCCGCGTGCCGAGGGCGGCCCCGCGCGCGGTGGCGGCGACGACCGTGGCGCCGAGGACGACGTCGCTGTGGCCCGAGAGGTACTTCGTCACCGAGTGCACGACGACGTCGGCGCCGAGCTGCAGGGGGCGGCTGAGCAACGGGGTCGAGAGGGTGTTGTCGACGACGCTCGTCACGCCGCGCTCGCGGGCGCGGGCCAGCACGACGGGGAGGTCGACGACGTCCATGAGCGGGTTGGTCGGTGACTCGAGCCAGAGCAGGTCGCCCTCGCCGAGCCGGTCGAGCGCGGCGAGGAAGCCGTCGGTGTCGGTGGCGTGCACCCGCTCCACCTGCGCCGTCCCCTGCGCCAGGGCGGCGAGGAGGTCCTCGGTGCCGTTGTACGTCTGGTCGGGGGCGAGCACGGTCCCGCCGGGGGCGAGCAGCGACAGCCCCGCCGAGATGGCGCCCATCCCCGAGGCGTGCACGAGGGCGACGCCACCCTCGAGCTCGCCGAGGGCGGTCTCGAAGGCCGACCACGTGGGGTTGCCGACCCGGGCGTAGCCCACGTCGCCGCCGGGCGAGAAGGTCGACGTGAGCTCGACGGCGGGGTTGACCCCCCGGCCGGGCTCGCGCGGCGGCCGGCCCGCGCCCACGACGACCGTGTCCGTGTGCAGGGTCCCGGCGGGGGACGTGGAGGCGGGGTCGGCGGTGGCCGGGGAGGGCATGCGGGGGGCGTCATGGCTCACCCCGCCAGCCTACGAGCGGCCCCTCCGGGCCCCGGCTAGAGTCTCGCGTGATGACCAGCGACCAGCCCCGCGCGGCCACCACCGACCCGAGCGACGACCTGAGTACCGACACCTCACCGGGCACCGACCCGGGCACCGCCCCGGCCGGCCCGGGCACCGACGGTGGGGCCGGCCCCCGGCGCCGGGTCGCCGTCGTCTTCGGCGGCCGCAGCAGCGAGCACGCCGTGTCGTGCTCGACGGCGGCGAGCGTGCTCGCCGCGATCGACCGCGAGCGCTGGGACGTCGTGCCCGTCGGCATCACGCGCGACGGCCGCTGGGTGCTCGTCGACGACGACCCCGAGCCGCTGCGGCTCGCCCCCGGCCACGTCCCCGCGGTCGACGGCAGCGGCGCGACCGTCGTCGTGCCGCTCGACACCGTCGACCGCTCGCTCACCGTGCTCGAGCCGGGGCAGCCGCCCCGGGCCCTCGGCGACGTCGACGTCGTGCTCCCGCTGCTGCACGGCCCGTTCGGCGAGGACGGCACGATCCAGGGGCTGCTCGACCTGGCCGACGTCAGGTACGTCGGGTCGGGCGTGACGGCATCCGCCGTGATGATGGACAAGGCCATGATGAAGGTCGTCTTCGAGGCCGCGGGGCTGCCCGTCGGCCCGTGGGTGGCGATCGGCGACCGAGAGTGGCTGCGCGACCCCGACGCGGCGCTCGCCCGCACCGAGGCGCTCGGCTGGCCGCTCTTCGTCAAGCCGGCCCGGGCCGGGTCGAGCATGGGCATCAGCCGGGTCGAGGACACCGACGCCCTGCGCGCCGCCGTCGAGGCCGCCCGCGAGCACGACCCCAAGGTCGTCGTCGAGGCGGCCGTCGAGGGCCGCGAGATCGAGTGCGGCGTGCTCGAGGGGCACGGCGTCGAGCCCCCACGCACGAGCGAGCTCGGCGAGGCCGTCGTCGTCAAGGGCCACACGTTCTACGACTTCGAGGCCAAGTACCTCGCGTCCGACGACGTCCGTCTCGACTGCCCGGCCGACGTCCCGGAGCAGGACGCCCACCGCATCCGCACGATGGCGGCGCAGGCGTTCGAGGCGGCGGGCTGCGAGGGCCTGGCCCGCGTCGACTTCTTCTACACCCCCGACGGTGAGGTGCTCATCAACGAGATCAACACGATGCCGGGCTTCACGCCGTCGTCGATGTACCCGCGCATGTGGGCCGCGACCGGTGTGCCCTACGCGGACCTCATCGACGAGCTGCTCGGCCTCGCCCTCGAGCGCCGCACCGGGCTGCGCTGAGGCTCAGCTGCACCGGCGCCCGGTCGAGGGCAGGGTGCGGGCGAGGTCGGTGAAGACCGGCAGCAGCAGGGGTGCCGGGCCGTAGGCGCTGGGCACGAGCACCTCGATCGCCGGGTCGCGCCCGTACGTCGTGGCCCTCGTCCCGTCGCTGAGCGGACGCACGACCCAGTCGACGTCGTCGACGGCCACGCACTGGTCGGTCGTCGGCCCGAGCGGGGCCAGACCGCAGCGCGCGATGATCGCCGGGTCGCCCCACGCCGCCGCCGAGGGCACGTCGGGTTCTGTCTCCACGCGCCCGTGACCGCTGACGGATGCCGGCCAGCGGGCCGACGCGCACACGCCGGCCGACGCCTGGGGTGCGGTCACGACCTCCGGAGCGCGGGCGCAGCCGGCCAGGGCCGACCCGACGAGCAGGACCCCGGCGGTGACGGTCGCGCCGGCCCGGGTGGGCCGGCGCCGACGAGCGGACGCGTCGCTCAGACGTGCACGACCGTGCACGTGAGGGTGCGGGTGATGCCGGGCACGTCCTGCAGCTTGGCGATGACGAGCCGCCCGAGGTCGTCGACGTTGGCCGCCTCGAGGCGGGCGATGACGTCGTAGGGGCCGGTGACGTCCTCGGCCATCGTCACGCCGGAGATCCCGGCGATGCTCTCGGCGACGCTCGCCGCCTTGCCGACCTCGGTCTGGATCAGGATGTAGGCCTGGACCACGTCTCACCTCTTCGTGTCGTTGCTGACCGGGCGACCGGCCTCAAAGCCGGGTCTGCGGTCGGGACGATTCGGGCATCGGCCCCGTCGGGGCGAGCCGTGCCCTGACGCTACCGTGCCCCTTGACCGTTCGTCCCACACGGCCCCCGTCGCGTGTCCTCGTCCCTCGCCCGCCCCGCCGGGCCGGACCCCCAGCCACACCTCAGCAGACCCCAACAGACCCAGGAGTGCCCGTGCCTGACGCGTCGCCCGTCGTCCCCGCCGACCGCACCGGGCCACGGGTGTTCGAGGGGACACCGCTGCGCACGCTCGACGAGGACGCCCTGCTGGCGCGGGTGCTCCCGCTCTACCCCACGGGCCCGGACCTGCAGGTCCCCCCGGGCGACGACGCCGCGGTGGTCGCGACGAGCCCTCGGACCGTCGCCACGACCGACACCGTCGTGCTCGGGCGCGACTGGCTCGACGAGTGGTCGTCGGGCGAGGACGTCGGGCACAAGGTCGTCGCCCAGAACCTCGCCGACGTCGCCGCCATGGGTGCGGTGCCGACCGGGGTGCTGCTCACCCTCGTGGCCGACCCCGAGGTCGGCCTCGAGTGGGTGCTCGACCACGCCCGCGGCGTCGCCCGGGCCTGCCGGGACGCCCGGGTCGCCGTGCTCGGGGGCGACCTGTCGTCGGCCTCGGCCGGCGTCGTCATGGTGTCGGTGACCGCCCTCGGTCGCCTCGACGTCGACCCGGTGCTGCGGTCCGGTGCCCGACCAGGGGACGTCCTCGCCGTCCGGGGCGAGCTCGGGCTCGCGGCCGCGGGCCTGCTGCTGCTGCAGCAGGGCCGGGCCGACCGGCATCCGGATGCCGTGGCCCGCCAACGCCGGCCACGGCCCCCGCTCGCCGACGGTCCGGCCGCGGCGCGCGCCGGGGCCACCTCGATGCTCGACCTCAGCGACGGCCTGGCCCGTGACGCCGGGCGGGTGGCACGGGCCAGTGACGTCGTCGTCGAGGTCGAGGAGGCGGCGCTCGCGCCCGACGTCGACCGGCTGCGCGAGGCGCTGGGGGAGCGCGAGGCGCGCGACTGCGTGCTGTCGGGCGGCGAGGACCACGCCCTGCTGGCGACGTTCGTGCCGGGCGGGCTCCCCGCGGGCTGGCGCCGGCTCGGGTCCGTGCGGGCCCGTCGGGCGGGGGAGGCCGCGCGGCTGCTCGTCGACGGCCGGCCGGTCACGCGTCCCGGCTGGGACCACTTCACGCCCGGCGGGTGAGCCTCACGGACGTCGGCGACGTCGGGGAGCGCAGCGGGAGCCGGACAGCACGAAGGCCGGCCCCCGAGGGGGACCGGCCCGATGCGTGAGGTGCGGTGCGCTCAGCGAGCGACCTTGCCCGCCTTGAGGCAGGACGTGCACACGTTGAGGCGCTTCGGCGTCACACCGCCCACCAGCGTCCGAACGCGCTGGATGTTGGGGTTCCAGCGGCGCTTGGTGCGGCGGTGCGAGTGCGAGATGTTGTGACCGAAGCTCGGCCCCTTGCCGCAGACGTCGCAGTTGGCAGCCACGGGTATCTCCTGAATGTTCGATGTACGAGAGTCTGGTTCGTCCGACCCGGGCAGGACGCGGGTCCGGCACGCGGGGCGTGCCCCACCGCAGTGCACGAACGGAACCGGTCAAGAGTAGCCGACGGGTCGCGGCATCGACAAAACGGTGGATGCCGTCAGGCGAAGTGACAGGCCGCCTCGAGCAGCGCGACCCCGTAGGACGGCCCGTGCGAGGCGGCGTGGACGGCGAGCGGGTGCAGCTGGTGCAGGTGCACGAGACGGCCCCAGTCGGTCGGGAAGTCGGGGCTCGCCTCGGCGTACGCGGACCGGACCCGGGACAGGCCCGGCAGGCCGAACAGCTCGAGCATGGCGAGGTCGGTCAGGCCGTGGCCCCCGTGGGCGGCCGGGTCGATGAGCACGGGCCCGGTGTCGGTGTAGACGACGTTGCCCGCCCAGAGGTCCCCGTGGAGGCGGGCCGGTGGGCGCCCGTCGTCGAGCTCCCCGGCCGCGAGCCGGTCGCAGACCCGCTCGACCACCGCGGCGGACGCCGCGTCGAGGTGGCCGCGTTGCACGGCGCGGCGCACGAAGGGGCGGACCCGCTGCTCGGCGTAGAACACGCCCCAGGTCACGGTCGG
The DNA here is from genome assembly GCF_003635045.1 of Terracoccus luteus. Classification (NCBI taxonomy): domain Bacteria; kingdom Bacillati; phylum Actinomycetota; class Actinomycetes; order Micrococcales; family Intrasporangiaceae; genus Terracoccus; species Terracoccus luteus. The sequence goes on from NZ_RBXT01000001.1 coordinate 948,974, forward strand.
GTCGTTGCGCTGCGACTGCCGGCCGATGAAGGCGGGGCCGCTCCAGCCGTCGGGTGGTGAGCCGAAGGCCGGGGCGCCGGCGGCGTGCGTGACGGCCAGGCGTGACCCGAGGTCGTCGGCCTGCGCCGGCGTCGGCGCCACCGGACGCAGCCGCTCGAGGTCGATGTGGCGTGGGCCGACCGAGAGCACGCGGACCACCTGCACACCGCCGGTGGCGGCGCCCAGCCACCGCAGGCCGGCGGCCTCGACCTCGAAGAAGCCCTCGGGGGCGTCGTGGCGCTCCTTGTGGTGGGCCTCCGCGGCGGTGTGGGTCGCGGCGCCGTCAGCGGAGGCATCGTCGGCGTCCCGGGGTGAGGTCGACACGGCTCCACGCTAGTGCGCGAGACGACCGGGCCCGCCGGGCCCCGCGACCCAGGCGCGCCGCCTCCGGTCGGCCCCGGCCCCGCGACCGCCGTCGGAGCGAGGCGCTAGCCTCCCACCAACGACCAGCAGGAGGAGTCCGATGCCCGGCGCGACGAGGAGGGCCACCGTGCCCGACGAGGCGCTGACGGTGCTCGACACCGACGCGGTGCGCCGGTGGGCGGTGCTCATCCGGGCCACGCTCGCCCTGCGCCGGGCCGAGATCGACGACCTCAACGTCTTCCCCGTCCCTGACGGTGACACCGGGACCAACCTCTTCCTCACCTTCGACGGCGCCCTCGACGGCACGCGGCTGGCCGGCCTGACCCCCACGCCCGACGGCGTCCGCCGCGACGGCGAGCCCTCGACCCCCGTCGGAGCCGGCGAGCTGCTGCTCGCCTTCGCCAAGGCGCTGCTGCACGCGGCCCGCGGCAACAGTGGCGTCATCCTCAGCCAGCTGGCCCGCGGGGTGGCCGACGTCGCCCGCGGCCACGACACCGTCGACGCGGCGACGCTCGCCTTCGGCCTGCAGCGCGCCGACGAGCTGGCCTGGCAGGCCGTCACCGAGCCGCGCCCCGGCACCGTGCTGTCGGTGTCGCGGGCCGCGGCGGCGGCCGCCGGTGACGCGGTCGGGGACGGGTTGCACGCGGTGGCCTCGGCCGCGCTCGCGGCGGCGGCCGTCGCGCTCGAGGAGACGCCGCGCCAGCTCGACGTCCTCGCCCGGGCGGGCGTCGTCGACGCCGGTGGGGCCGGCTACGTCGTCGTGCTCGAGTGCCTCGAGCGCGTGTGCGCCGGTGACGCCGGCCCGGTCGAGCACCAGCCCTGGCCCGTGCGCACCCCGGCGTCCCGACGCCGCCCGGCCGCCCCGGCCGCCGGGCGTGGCCGACCCCCACGGGCCCACGCCGACCCGGCCCGGCCGGCCGGCTCGACCGACCGCTCGACCGACCGCTCGACCGACCGCTCGGAGGGCACCGACCCGGCCACCCGGCATCCGGACTTCGAGGTCATGTACCTGCTCGACGGCGCCGACGACGACGCCGTGCGAGGCCTGCGGGCACGCCTGACCGAGCTCGGCGACTCCGTGCTCGTCGTCGGGGGCGACGGCGAGCACCACGTGCACGTGCACGCCGACGACGCCGGCGCGGCCGTCGAGGCGGGGCTCGCCGCGGGGCGCCCCCACGGCATCCGCATCGCCCGCCTCGAGGACACCGTGCACGCCCCCGGCACCGCCGGGCACGACGACCCACCCGCCGACGGTGACGGCCCGGCGCTAGGCCCGCTGGACGACCCCGAGGCCCCCGCCGCGGAGCGGGTGGCGTCGGGCATCGTCGCCTGCGCGGGCGGCCCGGGGCTGCAGGCGCTCTTCGAGGAGGCCGGTGCGGCGGTCGTGGCCTCGGGGCCCTCCCGTCGCGCGTCGACCGGGCAGCTCATCGCCGCGGTGCGCGAGCGCCACCGGGCGGGGGCCGACGCCGTCGTCGTGCTGCCCGACGACTCCGACACCGAGCTCGCGGCCGGCGCCGCGGTGCGCGCCGTCGCCGACGACGGCATCGAGGCCCACGTCGTGCGGGCGGGCACCGCCGTGCAGGGCGTCGCGGCGCTCGCGGTCTTCGACCCCGACGCGTCCGCCGCCGCCAACGTGCTCGCCATGCAGTCGGCGGCCGCGGCCACCCGGCACGGCGCGGTGACGACGGCGAGCCGCTCGGCCCTGACGAGCGCCGGCCCCTGCGAACCGGGCGACGTGCTCGGCATCGTCGACGGCGACATCGTCGTGGTCGGGCACGACCTCACCGAGGTGGCCCGGGAGGTCGTGCACCGCCTCCTCGCGAGCGGCGGTGAGCTGCTCACCGTCGTGCTCGGCGAGGGTGCCCCGCCCGAGGTGGCGGATGCCGTCGCGCGGGCCGAGCGCGCCGCCCACCTCGGTCTCGAGGTGAGCACGATCCAGGGGGGCCAGCCGGTCTACCCGCTGCTGCTGGGGGTGGAGTGACGTGCCCGTCACCGTGCTCACCGAGGACTCGCCGCTGACCAAGCTCGTGCGCAAGGGCGAGGCGGAGGCGCTCGCCAAGGCGAAGGGCATCCACAGCGTCGCCGACCTCTTCGAGCTCGTCCCGCGCCGCTACGTGCGGCCCGGGCAGCTGAGCGACCTGGGCTCGCTGCAGGTGGGCGAGGACGTCCTCGTCGTCGCCGAGGTCGCGACGGCCGCCACCCGGCCGATGCGGGGGCGGCGCGGCACGATGCTCACCGTCGTGCTCGCCGACGAGGCGGGCGGCGAGCTCGACCTCACCTTCTTCCGGTCCTTCGGCCACGACCGCAAGCTGCTGCCGGGGCGTCGCGGCTTCTTCGTCGGCACGGTGGGGGCCTACGGCCGCCGCCTCCAGCTGACCCACCCGGAGTACGAGCTCTTCGACGACGACGACGCGGGGGAGGCGGCCCTCGAGTGGTACCGCACCCACCGGGTTCCGGTGTACTCGGCCACCGGCAAGCTCAACTCGCTGCGGATGCGCAAGCTGCTCTACACCGCCCTCGACTCCGTCGACCGCGTCCGCGAACCGGTCCCCGAGCCGGTGCGCTCCGCCCGCGGCCTCGTCGACCGCGCGCAGGCCCTCGAGCTCGTGCACCGGCCCGGGGTCGACGACGACCCCGACCGGGGGGTGCACCGCCTCAAGTACGACGAGGCGTTCGTGCTGCAGACGATCCTCGCGCAGCGCCGCCGGGTCGCCGAGAGCGAGCAGGCCACCCCGAGGGTGCCGCGGCCCGGCGGCCTGCTCAGCGCGTTCGACGAGCGGCTGCCGTTCGAGCTCACCGACGGCCAGAAGGAGGTCGGCACGGTGCTCGCGGAGGAGCTGGCCCGGGACCGGCCGATGCACCGGCTGCTGCAGGGCGAGGTCGGCTCGGGCAAGACGGTCGTCGCCCTGCGGGCCATGCTCGCGGCGGTCGACGCCGGCGGACAGGCCGCCCTGCTCGCCCCCACCGAGGTGCTGGCCGCCCAGCACCACCGGTCGATCACGGCCATGCTCGGCGACCTCGCCGAGGGCGGCCGGCTCGGTGGCGCCGAGCACGGCACCACGGTGACCCTGCTGACCGGGAGCCAGCCCGCCGCGACCCGGCGGCGCTCGCTGCTCGCCGCGGCGTCCGGCGAGGCCGGCATCGTCGTCGGCACCCACGCCCTCATCCAGAAGCACGTCCAGTTCGCCGACCTCGCCCTCGTCGTCGTCGACGAGCAGCACCGGTTCGGCGTCGAGCAGCGTGACGCCCTGCGCGAGAAGGCCCAGCGCCCGCCGCACGTGCTCGTCATGACGGCCACTCCGATCCCGCGCACCGTCGCGATGACGGTGTTCGGCGACATGGAGACCTCGACCCTGCGCGAGCTGCCCCGCGGCCGCTCGCCCATCGCCACCCACGTCGTCGACGCCGGCAGGCCGGGCTGGCTCGACCGCACGTGGCAGCGGGTGGCCGAGGAGGTCGCCGCCGGCCACCAGGCGTACGTCGTGTGCCCGCGCATCGGTGAGCTCGACGACGAGCCGGCGGACGGCCTCGGCGACCCGGAGGACGTCGCGGGTCCGGGCGACCTGGATGCCGGGGAGGGTGCCGAGGGTGCCGACGGGCCGGGGGAGGGCGACGAGCGCGAGCTCACGGGCGTCTACGCCCAGCTGCACGAGCTGCAGGCCAACCCTGCGCTCGCGGGCCTGCGGCTGGCCGTGCTGCACGGGCGCCTCGACCCCGACGAGAAGGAGGCGACGATGCGCGCCTTCACGGCCGGCGACGTCGACGTCCTCGTCGCGACGACCGTCATCGAGGTCGGGGTCGACGTGCCGAACGCGTCGGTCATGGTCGTCGTCGACGCCGACCGGTTCGGTATCTCGCAGCTGCACCAGCTGCGCGGCCGCGTCGGGCGTGGCGCCGTGCCGGGCCTGTGCCTGCTCGTCACCCACGACCCCGGCGAGCGGGCCGCCGAGCGGCTCGATCAGGTGGCGGCGACGACCGACGGGTTCGAGCTGGCCCGCGCCGACCTGCTGCTGCGCCGCGAGGGCGACGTCCTCGGGGCCCGTCAGAGCGGTCGCGGCAACTCGATCCGGCACCTGCGCCTGGGTCGCCGCGACGACGAGCAGGTCATCGCCGACGCCCGTGAGGACGCCTTCGCCGTCGTGGCCGCCGACCCCGACCTCCGCGAGCACCCGGCGCTCGCGGCGGCGGTCGCCATGCGCCTCGACGACGAGCAGGCGGCCTGGCTGGAGCGGGGCTGAGGTGCACCGATGACCCGCATCATCAGCGGCGTGGCCGGCGGGCGGCGCCTGCGCACCCCACCGGGGTCCGGCACGCGCCCGACCTCCGACCGGGTGCGCGAGGCCCTCTTCAGCCGCCTCGAGCACCAGGGGCTGCTCGACGCCACGGCGGTGCTCGACCTCTACGCCGGCTCCGGGGCGCTCGGCCTCGAGGCCGCCAGCCGCGGCGCCACCCGGGTGCTGCTCGTCGAGGCCGCCGCCAAGGCGGCCGCCACCGCGCGGGCCAACGTCGCCACCGTCGGCCTGCCGGGGGTGCGGGTGGTCACCGACACGGTCGAGCGCACCCTCCGCGGCGGCCCGCACGACGGCATCCGGTACGACCTCGTGCTGCTCGACCCGCCCTACGACGTCTCCGAGGACGACCTCGCCGCCGTGCTCGCCCTGCTCGTCGAGCACGGGTGGCTCGGCCCTGACCCCGTCGTCGTGGTGGAGCGCTCGACCCGCACGCCACAGCCGACGTGGCCGCCGGGGCTCGAGCTGTCGGGGGAGAAGCGCTACGGCGAGACCGCCGTGTGGTTCGCCGAGCCGCCGCCGGACGGCGGTGGCGCGTGAGACCCGCCGGTAGGTTGGCCCCGTGACCCCGCCGGAGACGCCGCCGCACCCGCCGCAGCCGCCGCAGCCCACCGGCCGCCGCTGCGTCTGCCCGGGCTCGTACGACCCGGTGACGAACGGCCACGTCGACGTGGTCACGCGGGCCGCCGCCCTCTTCGACGAGGTGGTCGTCGCGATCCTGCACAACCCCGCGAAGCAGGGCGCCTTCACGGTCCCCGAGCGCATCGGGCTCATCGAGGATGCCGTCGGACACCTGGGCAACGTGCGCGTGGGCGCCTGGGCCGACACCCTTGTCGTCGACGTGTGCCGCGAGGTCGGGGCCGGCTCGATGGTCAAGGGGCTGCGCAGCGGCACCGACTACGCCTACGAGCTGCCGATGGCGCACATGAACCGTCACCTCTCCGGGGTGGAGACGCTCTTCCTCGCCGCCGACCCGACGCTGACCCACGTCTCGAGCTCGCTCGTCAAGGAGGTCGTGCGCTACGGCGGTGACGTCGCGGGCCTCGTGCCCGACGCCGTGCTGACCGCGCTGCACGGGCGGATCGGCCGCGACCGCGGCTGATTTGGGCGGGAGGGGGCGCTCCGGTAGCCTTGGCCGTCGGTTCTCGTCCGTTCGATGCGAGCCGGACCTACAACTGTGCGCAGGAGTCATGACCCGTCCCCATCCCCGCTCTCCTCTGGTGCTCGACTCCAGAGAGCTGACGCGGCGACCCGGGACGATGCTCGAGCTCTCGCGCACGGTGAGCCTCCCCGACGATCTCGGCACCGAGGTCATCTCCGTCCCCGCCGGTGAACCGGTGGAGATCGAGGTGCGTCTCGAGTCGGTCGTCGAAGGGGTGCTCGTGACGGGTTCGGTCTCCGGTCGGGCGACCGGTGCCTGCGTGCGGTGCCTGGACCCCGTCGACCTGCCGGTCGAGGGTCGGTTCCAGGAGCTGTTCGCCTACACCGACCGGGCGGCGCACCACCACGCGGTGGGCGACGACGCGGACGAGGCCGACGTGTACGAGCTCGTGGACGACCTGGTCGACCTCGAGCCGGTGATCCGCGACGCGGTCGTGCCCCGGCTGCCGTTCAAGCCGGTGTGCCGGCCTGACTGTCCGGGCCTGTGCTCGGAGTGCGGCATCCACCTGGCCGACGACCCCGGTCACCACCATGAAGTACTGGATCCACGGTGGTCAGCCCTCAGCGCGATGCTGACGGACCACCCAGACGAGAAGAGGAACTGACGTGGCTGTCCCGAAGCGGAAGACGTCGCGCTCCAACACGCGCTCGCGCCGAGCCAACTGGAAGGCCGCGCCGATCACCCTGAGCACCTGCCCGTCGTGCGGTGCGGCCAACCAGCCGCACATCGCGTGCCCGTCGTGCGGTACCTACAAGGGCCGTCACTACGCGACCGCCGAGCGCACCGAGCACCAGGCCTGAACCCCGTAGTGAGCGCCGCTGCCCCTGAGGGTGTGCCAGGCGTGCCGCAGCGGCCCGTCGACGCGCTGCTCGCCCACCTCGCCGAGGTGGTCGGGCAGGGAATCGACGAGCCGCTGCTGCTGCGTTCCCTGACGCACCGCTCCTTCGCATACGAGAACGGCGGCCTGCCGAACAACGAGCGCCTCGAGTTCCTCGGCGACTCGGTGCTCGGCCTCGTCGTCACCGAGACCCTCTACCGCAAGCACCCCGACCTCCCCGAGGGACAGCTGGCCAAGCTGCGGGCGGCCGTCGTCAACATGCGCGCGCTGGCCGAGGTGGCCCGCGGCATCGACCTGGGCCAGTACGTCATGCTCGGCAAGGGCGAGGAGGCGACCGGCGGGCGCGACAAGGCGTCCATCCTCGCCGACACGATGGAGGCACTAATCGGCACCGTCTTCCTCTCGTGCGGCATCTCGTGCGCCGGCGACTTCGTGCACCACCACTTCGACCCCCTCATCGAGGAGGCTGCGACCCTCGGTGCCGGGCTCGACTGGAAGACGAGCCTGCAGGAGATGTCGGCGCTGTCCGCGCTCGGCACGCCCGAGTACCGGGTGAGCGAGCAGGGGCCCGACCACGAGAAGCAGTTCCGCGCCCAGGTCGCCGTCGGCGACGAGGTGCTCGGCGAGGGCAACGGGCGCAGCAAGAAGGAGGCCGAGCAGAAGGCCGCCAAGCAGGCCTGGGGCCTGCTCAACGACCGCCGAGCCGCGCTCGTCTCCCCGCTCGACCAGACCGCCGCCCTGCCCGACTGACGGAAGCCCCCGACCGTGCCCGAGCTGCCCGAGGTCGAGGTCGTGCGCCGCGGCCTCGCCGACCACGTCGTCGGCCGACGCATCGAGCGGGCCCGGGTGACCGGCATCCGCGTCGCCCGGCGGCACGCCCCCGGCCCCGACGACCTCGCGGCCCGGCTGCACGACGTCACCGTCACGGCGGCCGCCCGCCGCGGCAAGTACCTGTGGCTCGCTCTTGACGGCGAGGACGCGCTCATCGTGCACCTCGGGATGAGCGGCCAGATGCTCGTCGAGCCCGCCGACGCGCCGCTGGAGAAGCACTGCCACGCCCGCTTCGACTTCGCCGATGACGGGCCCCAGCTGCGGTTCGTCGACCAGCGCACGTTCGGGGGGCTCGCCCTCTCGCCGCTGCGGGGCGACGGCATCCCCGAGTCGGTCGCGCACATCGCGCCCGACCCCTTCGAGCCGGCCTTCGACCAGGCCGCCGTCGTGCGGCGGATGAAGCAGCGCGACAGCGCCGTCAAGCGCGCCCTGCTCGACCAGGGGCTCGTCTCGGGCGTGGGCAACATCTACGCCGACGAGGCCCTGTGGCGGGCGAAGGTGCACGGTGAGCGGCTGTGCTCGGCCCTGACGAAGCCGACCCTGTCGCGCCTGCTCGACCACGCCCGCGACGTCATGGCCGCCGCCATGGAGCAGGGCGGCACGAGCTTCGACGCGCTCTACGTCAACGTCAACGGCGCGAGCGGCTACTTCGACCGGTCGCTGCACGCCTACGGCCGCGCCGGGACCCCGTGCGACCGGTGCGGCGCGACCATGCGCCGCGAGCAGTTCATGAACCGCTCGTCGTTCTCCTGCCCGGTCTGCCAGCCCCGACCGCGCCGACGCGCGTTCGCCCCGCGCTGACCGGGCGGCCGCCGCAGACGCCACCGGCCGGCATCCTCGCGGTGAGGATGCCGGCCGGTCGGCGCGGGCGTGACGCCGCGGTGGGTCAGTGACCGCCGTGGCGGGCGGGACCGGGGCGGGTCGGGTCGTCGTCGGCGGGGTCGACGTTCGCGGGCACGATCGTCGGGCGCAGACGCGCCCAGCCGATGAAGACGACGCTGACCACGAGAAGGGCCAGGCCCGCCCACAGGTTGGCGTTCATCCCGCCCGTCTTCTCGAGCTCCTGGTCGCCGAAGAGACCCATGAGGGTGAGGATGACGCCGTAGATGCCGAGCAGGCCGCCGATGAAGTTGCGGATGTCGAAGGCGCCCGCGGTGTGGCGTCCGGCGCGTTCCGTGTCGGCGTCGGGGGCGACTGGCTGGTTGTCGGTCATGTCCGGCTCCTTGTCAGAACGCGAAGTTGAGGATGACGACGAGCACGAGGGCGATGCTCGCCAGCGGGATGGTGCGCTGGTACCACGGCCTCGACTTCTCGTGCGGGTCGACGAGGTCCTCCTTGGGCGTCTCGCTGTAGACGAGGCCGCGCAGCTCGGAGACCGGCTTGGGCTCCGTGCGCAGCGACACGAGCACGCTCAGCACGATGTCGACCACGAACGCCGTCGACGCCGCGAGGAAGGCCGCCCCCTGCCCGCCGATGGGGATGACGCCGAGGCTGGCGCTGCCGAAGGCGTCCTCGCTGAGGAAGGCGAAGATCACCGCGCCGAGCGTGCCGGCCGAGAGGCCGACCCAGCCGGCGGTCGCCGTCATGCGCTTCCAGAACATGCCGAGGATGAAGGTCGCGAAGAGCGGGGCGTTGAAGAAGCCGAACAGCGTCTGCAGGTAGCTCATGATGTTGTTGAACGAGCTGGCGATGATGGCCGTGAAGATGGCGACGAACGTGGCGGCGACGGTCGCGAGGCGCCCGATGCGCAGGTAGTAGTCGTCGCTGTGGTCCTTGCGGATGTAGCGCTGCCACAGGTCGTAGCTGAAGACAGTGTTGAAGGCCGAGATGTTGGCCGCCATGCCGGCCATGAACGCGGCCAGCAGGCCGGCGATGGCCAGGCCGAGCAGGCCGTTGGGCAGCACGTCGCGCATGAGCAGGATGAGCGAGTCGTTGTACGTCACGTTGCCCGAGGCGCCACCGGCCGGTGTGCCGCCGTTCTTGAGCTGCCCGATCTCGTTGACGAGCACGCCCGCGACCATGCCGGGGATGATGACGATGAACGGGATGAACATCTTCGGGAAGGCGCCGATGATCGGCGTCTTGCGGGCCGCGGAGATCGAGTTCGAGGCCATGGCGCGCTGGACCTCGACGAAGTTCGTCGTCCAGTAGCCGAACGAGAGCACGAAGCCGAGGCCGAAGACGATGCCGATGACCGACAGCGTGCCCGACCCGAAGCCGGTGAGGGCCTGACCGGGCCACGACTCGAGCTGCTGGTCGGCCGGCGGGACACCGGCGGAGGCCGGTGCGGCGGCGGCGAACTCGGTGATCTTGTCCTTGAGGCCCTGGTAGCCGCCGACGCGGTGCAGACCGATGAGGGTCAGCGGCAGCAGCGCGGCGACGATGACGAAGAACTGGAGCACCTCGTTGTAGATCGCGGCCGAGAGACCACCGAGCGTGATGTACGAGAGCACGATGGCGGCGGCGACGATGAGGGCGACCCAGAGCGGCCAGCCGAGCAGCGCCTGCACGATGGAGCCGAGCAGGTAGAGGTTGACGCCCGCGATGAGCAGCTGGGCGACGGCGAAGCTGATGGCGTTGACGAGGTGGGCGCCGGTGCCGAAGCGCCGGAACATGAACTCGGGGACCGAGCGCACCTTCGAGCCGTAGTAGAAGGGCATCATGACGACGCCGAGGAAGAGCATGGCCGGGATGGCGCCCACCCAGAAGTAGTGGACGGCCGAGATGCCGAACTGCGCACCGTTGGCCGACATGCCCATGATCTCGACCGCTCCGAGGTTGGCCGAGATGAAGGCCAGACCCGTCACCCACGCAGGCAGCGAGCGCCCGGACAGGAAGAAGTCGATCGAGTCGGAGACGGCGCGGCGGGCCATGATGCCGATACCGAGGACGAAGACGAAGTAGAGCGCGATGATCAGGTAGTCGACGAGGTTCGCGCTGATCAGGGTGTCCGCGGTCTGCAGACCCGCCAAAGCGTGCATGAGCACTTCCCTTCCGTGGGCGACGGTTCACGCTAGCGCCTCCCCGCCCGCTCGGCCCGGCATCCCGGCCGCGGCGCGCGGATCACTCTCTGGTAACGGTGCGGATGCCGGGTGGTCGGCGAGCGCGCCGGCCGGTTCGCCCGTGGCCGTGGGCCGCCCGTCCCGCCCACCACCCGACACCGTCGAGAGGCCGTGTCTCGACGCCCACGCCCCTCCACCGTCGAGAGGCCACTTCCCGTCGAGAGGCCACTTCCCGTCAGGCCGGCCGCAGCAGCCGGCGCAGGGGCACGTCGGCGTCGGCCACGGCATCCGGGTCGGCGGTGAGGCCCTTCTCCAGCCCACGCTTGACGGCGACGTGGTCGGCCGGGCGCCCCACGCACTCGGCCGCGACGAGCAGCCCGTCACGGAACGCGAGCAGCGAGAACGCCTCCGCCGCCGGGTCGCCGCGCACGACGACGCGGTCGGCGCCGTGGGGGAGACCGGAGATCTGCAGGTGCAGGTCGAACTGGTCGGACCAGAACCACGGGACGGCGCGGTAGGCCTCGGGCCGGCCCGCCAGGGTGGCCGCAGCGGCCCGCGCCTGGTCGACGGCGTGGGCGACGCTCTCGAGCCGCAGCGGCCCGCCGACCCCGCGCGAGAAGGGGTTCGGCCCCAGGGCGCAGTCTCCGGCGGCCACGGTGGAGCCGTCCGACGCGACCGCGTGCTCGTCGACGACGACCCCGCCAGCGGCCACCTCGAGCCCGAGGGCGGTCGCGAGGGCGGTGCGGGGGCGCGCACCCACACCGGTGACGACGACGTCGGCGGTCAGCCGCTCACCGTCGTCGAGCACGACGGTGCCCACGCGGCTCGGCCGCCCGCCGGTCGGGCCGGCGGACTCGAGGGAGACGACGCGGCGCCCGAGCAGCACCCTCACACCGCGACGGTCGTGGGCGAGGGCGAAGAAGCCCGACAGCTGCGGCGTCACGGCGCGCCCGAGCAGCCGGTCGGTGACCTCGACGACGGTGACGCGGTGCCCGAGGTCGCGGGCGGTCGCCGCGACCTCGAGGCCGATGAAGCCACCCCCGACGACGACGACGTCGAGGTCACGCGGGCCGTGGGAGCCGTCGATGCCGTCGGTGTCGACGTCGTCGGCGGCGACGGAGCGCAGCCGGGCGGCGAGGGCGTCGGCGTCCTTGACGGAGCGCAGCGTGACGACGCCGGGCAGGTCCGAGCCCGGGACGTCGAGCCGGCGGGCCTCGGCACCGGTGACGAGGGCCAGCCGCTCGAAGGGCAGCGGGCCGGCCGTCGTCGTCGCCACCCCGCCACCGCCCGCCCCGCCCGCGCCGCGCGTGAGGTCTGTGACGGTCGTGCCGGTGAGCAGGTGCACGTCGAGCTCGCGCCACCGCTGCGGGCTGAGCAGCGGTAGCGGCAAGGGCGGGCCCGATGCCGGGTGCAGGTGCGCCTTCGACAGCGGCGGCCGCTCGTAGGGCGGGTGCGCCTCGTCGCCGACGACGGTGACCGGCGAGTCGTCGCCGAGCTCGCGCAGGTGGGTCACGAGGCTGACCGCGGCCTGGCCGGCGCCCACGACGAGGATGCCGGGGGGTGGGCTGGCCATGGCCCCACTGTAGGTGCGGGGCCGGGCGTCGCACCCGGCGCCTACAGTGCCGGTGTGACCGCGATCGACCCCGCCGCCCTGTCCGCCGACCCGACCGCGCCCGCCCCGCTGGCCCTGCCCGAGCAGGGGTGGCTGGAGTGGGTGTCCGCCCGCGGCGACGGCGGGCTCGACCGCGCCCGAGCCCTCGTCGACGAGCTCCGGGCCCACCCGCCGGCCGCGACGCTCGACGTGCTGGCGCGGTGGGACGCCGTGCAGACGGCGATGGCCGACGCCGGTTCGGTGGGCTCCCTCTTCTCCGAGGTGCACCCCGACGCGGCGGTGCGGGAGCGGGCCGAGACCGTCGTGCAGCGCGTGCAGCGCCTCGAGACCGACCTCGGCCTCGACCCCGACCTCTTCGCCGTCTTCGCCGCGCTCGACCCCGAGGGGCTCGACGACGACGCGTCGCGGCTGCTCGAGAGGACGCTGCGCGACTTCCGCCGCTCCGGCGTCGACCGTGACGAGAGCACCCGCGACCGCCTGCGCGAGCTCAACGAGCGGGCGATCGTGCTGAGCCAGGAGTTCAGCAAGAACATGCGCGAGGACGTCCGCAGCATCCGGGTGCGCCCCGAGCAGCTGGCGGGCATGCCGCAGGACTGGGTCGACGCCCATCCGGTGGGCGACGACGGGCTCGTCACCGTCACGACCGACTACCCCGACGTCGTGCCGTTCCGCACCTTCGCCCACGACGCCGAGGCCCGGCGCGAGCTCGTCACGCAGTTTCTCACCATCGCCTGGCCGGCCAACGACACGGTGCTCCAACAGCTGCTCGCGGTGCGTCGCGAGATCGCGACGCTGCTCGGCTACGCCTCGTGGGCCGACTACGACGCCGAGGTCAAGATGATCGGCACGGGCGAGGCCATCGGCGACTTCGTCGACCGCATCACCGACCTGTCGACCGACAGCGCGCAGCGCGACAAGCAGGTGCTGCTCGACCGGCTGCGCCGGGACCGACCCGAGGCCACCGACATCGACGGGGCCGACGCGACGTACTACGCCGAGCTCGTGCGCAAGGAGCAGCTCGCGGTCGACGCGCAGCGGGTGCGCACGTACTTCGACTTCGAGCGTGTCCGCCAGGGCCTGCTCGACGTGACCGGCCGCCTCTTCGGCCTCGAGTGGCACCGCGTGACCGACGCCCCGTCGTGGCACCCCGACGTCGCCACCTACGACGTGCACGCCGACGGCGAGCGCATCGGCCGCATCCACCTCGACCTGCACCCGCGCGACGGCAAGTACAAGCACGCGGCGCAGTTCGACCTCGTGCCGGGTCTGGCCGGTCGGCAGCTCGCCGAGGGGGTGCTCGTCTGCAACTTCAACCGCGGGCTGCTCGAGCACGACGAGGTCGTCACCCTCTTCCACGAGTTCGGCCACCTCGTGCACCACGTCCTCGCCGGACGGGGCCGGTGGGTGCGCTTCTCCGGCGTCGCCACCGAGTGGGACTTCGTCGAGGCACCGAGCCAGATGCTCGAGGAGTGGGCCTGGGACGAGGCCGTCCTCGCGACGTTCGCCCGCAACGCCGACGGCGAGACGATCCCGCCCGAGCTCGTCCGGGCGATGCGCGCTGCCGACGACTTCGGCAAGGGCTACGACGCCCGCACCCAGATGTTCTACGCCGCCCTCTCGTACGACCTGCACGTCAACCCCACCGACGACGTCACCGCCCGGCTGCGCCAGCTCATGGCCCGCTACTCCGTCTTCCCCTACGTCGAGGGGACCCACATGCACTGTCACTTCGGCCACCTCGACGGCTACAGCAGCGCCTACTACACCTACATGTGGTCGCTCGTCATCGCGAAGGACATGTTCTCCGCCTTCGACGCGGACGACCTCTTCGCGCCCGAGGTCGCCGCCCGCTACCGCGACCGGGTGCTCGCCCCGGGGGGCCGGCGCGACGCCGCCGACCTCGTGCACGACTTCCTCGGCCGCGACTACACCTTCGACGCCTACGCCGCCTGGTTGGCCCGGTGACGGCGTGACCCCGGCCCCGACCTCGACCTCGACCCCGCCCACGTCGGCGGCGGCGCCGTCGGTGGTCGTCCTCCACGTCCACCCCGTCAAGTCGCTCGCCGGCGTCTCCGTCGACGCGTGGCCGGTCGACGCGCGGGGGCTGGTCGGCGACCGCCACTGGGCCGTCGTCGACACGGTCGGGGACAAGATCACCGCCCGCGAGGCCAGGGTGATGCTCGGGCTGCGCGCCGTGCCGCTGGGCGACCGCGCCGGTGCCGGCATCCGGCTGACCGACCTGACAGGCGACGACGACGGCGACCCGCTCGAGGTGGCCGCGCCGGTCGACGGCGAGCCCGTCGCGGTCGGCTTCTCCGGGATGCCGGTGGCGCGGGCCGCGGGTGCCGTGGCCGACGAGTGGCTCGCCCGGCGGCTCGGTCGCCCGGTGCGGCTGGTGTGGCAGGGGGAGGAGCACGAGCGGCCGGTACGCCCCGAGTACGGGGGCCGGGACGGCGACCGCAACTCGCTGTCGGACGCGGCTCCCGTGCACGTGACGACCGAGGCCTCGCTCGCGCGGCTCAACGACTGGGTGCTCGAGGGGGCGAGGCAGCGCGGTGAGCCGGCGCCGGACCCGCTGGGCCACGACCGGTTCCGCCCCAACGTCGTCGTCGCCGGGGGAGCGCCCTTCGCCGAGGACGCGTGGGGTGCCGTGTCGGTCGGGGGCGTCGCCTTCCGCACGACGATGGTCACCGACCGGTGCGTCATGACGACGGTCGACCGCGACACCCTCGAGGGGTCGAAGGAGCCGATCCGCACCCTGGCCCGCCACCGCCGGTGGGAGGGCGCGACGTGGTTCGGCGTGCGCCTGACCCCGGTGCTGCCCGTGCCCGACGGCGCCGTGGTCCGGGTCGGCGACCCCGTCGTCGGTTAGGTGCCCTCGACCCGCATGCGGGTCAGGACCTCGCCGAGGTCGGTGAGGGCGGCCGCCTCCTCCGGGCTCAGCGCGCCCGACGGGGTGCGGGAGAGGCGGCGGTAGACCGCCGCCATCCCCGTGAACAGCTCGCCGCCGGCGCCCGCGGCCTCCTGCGTCTCGGCGATGGCCTCCATCTCGGCGACGAAGCGGCCGCTCTTGGCCGCCGCGACCGCGACCCGTCGCGCGGCCCTGGCGCCACCGTCGCCCACCTCGGCGGGCAGGGACTCCGTGAGGTCGTCGAGCACGACGTCGAGCACCCCCAGCGAGTCGGCGGTCCGCAGGGCCTGCGCCCACACCGCCGTCGTCCCCTTGTAGACCGACGCCGTGCACATCTTGACGGCGGACGCCCGACCCACCTCGTCGCCGACGACGCGGTGGCGCAGCCCGACGGCGTCGAGGGCCGCGACCTCGCCCGCCCGGGCGCCGGACAGGTAGAGCACCGTGTCGGCGCCGGGGGCGGGAGGCCCACCGCTGATCGAGCCGTCGACGAGGTCGAGGCCGGCGGAGGCCGCGCGGTCGGCGAGCCGGCGCACGGCGGTCGGGGAGACGGCGTTGGCGTCGACGAGGAGAGGACGCGCGCCGACGCGCGCGGCGGCGGCGAGCACGTCGTCGACGACGGCCCCGGCCGCACCCGGAGGGCAGACCGAGACGACGACCTCGCCGGCCGCGACGACGGCGTCGAGGTCGGGCAGCAGCTCGAGCCCCTCGGCGAGCGCCCGGGTGCGGTCGGAGCGCCCGGCGACCGTCGTGACCACGCGCGCGCCGCCCGTCCAGGCGCGGCCGAGCGCCGACCCCATCGCGCCGGGCGACACGATCGCGACGACCGGTGGCCCGGTCACGGCATCGGCAGGTCGGGCAGCGAGACCTTCGTGCCGGTGTTGCGCTCGGACAGGTCGGCGAGGGCCTGGCGCACCGTCTTCGAGAAGAGGTGCGCGCCGGTGAGGCTGGGGTGGATCCGGTCGCTCTGCAGCTGGTCGGGGTGGCTGCGCACGGCCGACGCCCAGTCGGCGACGGCGACGTTGGGCCGGCCCTCGGCCACCGACGCGAGCGTGGCGTTGTCGCGGTCGACGCGCGACATCGGACCCATGATGTTGACGAGCACGACCATGCGGTCGGGCCCGAGCCGGTCGAGAACGGCCTTGACCTGGTCGGCGTCGGTGCCCCAGTTGGTGCCGAAGGCGAGCACGACGGCACGGCGGTTGTCGTCGCCGCGCGAGGTCACCTCGGTGAGTCCGTCGGACCAGCGACGGTTCGACTTGGCGTCGATGCGGATGCCGGGGAAGTAGTACTTGAGCGCCCCGAGGCTCCCGACCATGATCGAGTCGCCGTAGGCGTCGATCTCGGTGCCGGCCGGCATGGTGAAGGCCGCCTTGCGCTGGTCGGGCGCGAGCGGCCCGGCGGAGGCGGTCGACGGCGCCGTCGACGGGGCGGTCTTCGAGGTGGCCGACGCGCCCGCGGTGGCCGACGCGGTCGGGCCACCGGTCGCGGAGGGCGCCCCCGAGGCCCCGGGCGTCGGCGCGCCGGTCGGGCTGCCGGCACCGGGGGAGACCGGGGCCGCCGCGTCGGCCGCCGCCTCGTTCTGCTCGAGCATGATCGCCGTCTGCGACCGGTCCGGGGCGGTGAGCAGCACGACGCCGGTGACGACGGCGGCGACCGCGACGGTCGCCGACACGACCTGGCGGGTGCGGCGGCTGCTGCGCAGCAGCAGGGCGAGGACGCGACGGCCCGTGCCGCGGAAGCCGTCGCGGCGGAACGGGGTCTCGACGAAACGGTAGGTGAGGTCGCTGAGGGCGAGGGTGACGACGACGCACCAGAGCCGCACGAGGACGTGCTCGATGGTGCCGGGGGCCGACGGGTGGTCGCTCGCGACGATGAGGATGACGGGCCAGTGCCAGAGGTAGATCGAGTACGACCGGCGCCCGACCCACGTCGCGACCGGGCTGGCCATGGCCCGCTGCAGCGGCGTCGTCGCGCCGCCACCCGCAGCGCCCTCGGCCGCACCGTGCGCGCCCTGGTCGACCACCCCGAGCACGAGCACCGCGGTCGCGACGCAGGCGAGCACGATGCCGCCGCGGAAGGTGAAGGGGGTGCCCTCGTCGAGCAGGAGCATCAGGGCGGCGAGCACGACGCCCGCCGCCGGCACGGCGAGGTGGCCGGCGGCCCCCCACCGGTGCGGCGTGACGAGGTGGCGCAGCCGGGGGCTGGTCCACGCGAAGGCGACGGCGGCACCGAGCATGAGGCCCACGAGGTGGGTGTCGGTGCCGTAGTAGACGCGCGTCGCGTCGCCCATCGGGTCGAGGAGCACCGCCATGAGCAGCGCCGACACGGTGCCGAGGCCGAGGGCGACCGCCACCCGCGTGCGGCTGGTGGCGAAGGCGAGCAGGGCGACGGTGACGAGCGGCCAGAGCAGGTAGAACTGCTCCTCGACCGCCAGCGACCAGAAGTTCATGAACAGCTGCGGCGCGGTCTGGTCGAAGTAGCTCGACCCGGCGGTGATCTCGACCCAGTTCGTCGAGAACGTCAGGGCGCCGGCGACCTGGCGCCCGATGCCCACGAGCAGGTCGCTGCTGACGGTGCGGGCGATGAGCACGCTCGTCACGACGACGAGCACGAGCGCGGGCAGCAGGCGCCGGGCGCGGCGTACCCAGAAGCGCGGCAGGTCGAGGCGGTCGGTGCGCCCGTGCTCGAGCACGAGCAGCGAGGTGATGAGGAAGCCGGAGACGACGAAGAACACGTCGACGCCGAGGAAGCCACCCGGCATCCACGAGGCGTTGAGGTGGAAGACCACCACGGCCGCGATGGCGACGGCGCGCAGGCCGTCGAGCCCGTCGATGCGCGGTAGCTGTGGGGGTGCGGCGGCCGGTGACTCGCGACGCCCGACGTCGGGTCGGTGCGAGTCGTGGGGCCGGGAGGTGGCCGACGTCGTCACGTTCGTGAGCATATGGAGCGGAGGGGACACCGTCGGGGAGGCTCGCGGCGCGCCACGCCGCCACCCGCCCACCCGCGTCGCCTGTGCGGCAGGAACGACCCTCGTTACCGTGGCGGGCGTGGACGACGAGCGCGGCACCGACGGCACCGACAGACCCGACGGCACCGACCGCACTGACGGGGAGGTCAGGGCGCGCCTGTACGTCCGCGGCCGGGTGCAGGGTGTCGGGTTCCGCTGGTGGACCCGCTCGCGGGCCCGCGAGCTCGGACTCGTCGGGCACGCCCGCAACACGGCCGACGGTCGCGTCGAGGTCGTGGCGCAGGGCGCCGCGGAGGCCGTCGACGCGCTCGAGGTGCTGCTGCGCGAGGAGCCGAGCACGTCGGGCCGCCCGGGCCGGGTCGACGCGGTCGTGCGGCAGGAGGCCGTTCCGACTGACGGGACCACCGGCTTCGTCGAGCGCTGAGGCTCCTACGCTGGAGCGATGAGCGAGACGACCGTGGGGCGGACCGCAGCCGCCGGGCCCGGGGCAGCGCACGTGCCCGACGCGCCGGTGGTGCCCGTGGTGCCGGCCGAGCTGCTGCGTCTGCGCAGCAGCATCGACAACATCGACGCCGCCCTCATCCACCTGCTCGCCGAGCGCTTCAAGGCCACCCAGCAGGTGGGGGTGCTCAAGGCCGAGGAGCACCTGCCTGCCGCCGACCCTGCCCGAGAGGAGCAGCAGATCGCACGGCTGCGCGCCCTGGCCGACGAGTCGGGCCTCGACCCGGTCTTCGCCGAGAAGTTCCTCGCCTTCGTCGTCGCCGAGGTCATCCACCACCACGAGCAGATCGCGAGCGGGCAGCACGAGCAGCCGGGCAGCACGGGCAACCGGTCGGCCGGGCCGGCTGAGCGGACGGCCTAGTACAGCGTGGAGTCCTGGCGCGCCTCGAGGGCGGCGTCGTACGCACCGGCCTCACCGGCATCCGCGAAGCCGCCGGCCTCGAGCGTCATCCGGCCCGCGGTGGGCAGGGTGGCGGGGTCGACGTGGGCGGCGGGGTCCCACAGCCGGCTGCGCTTGACCGCCCGCGCGCACTGGAAGTAGACGCGCTGCACGGTGACGACGAGCGCCGTCGCGGGCAGCGCGCCGCGCACCTCGTGCCGGGCCAGCTCGTCCGGGTCGGTCGTCACGACGGCGGTGCCGCGCGCGCGCAGCTCGAGCCCGAGGCCGGGGACGAGGAAGATCAGCCCGACCCGCGGGTCGCGCACGACGTTGCGCAGGGTGTCGAGGCGGTTGTTGCCCCGGCGGTCGGGCAGCACGAGGGTGCGCTCGTCGCGCACGACGACGAAGCCGGGCGCGTCGCCCCGTGGCGACTGGTCGAGCCCGCCGTCGCCCACCGTCGAGACGACGCAGAACGGTGACGCGGCGACGATCTCAGCGTAGGCGGGCGTCAGCACGGCCGACTCCTTGCCGCGCGGGGGCTCGGCCGTCGCCAGCGGGTAGAGCCCGAGCAGCTGGTCGAGGCCCGTCACGACGTGCGGGTCGGCGGGCAGGTCGGAGGCGGGTCGGGTCACCGGCCCAGCGTAGGAGCGGGCCGGATGCCGGGGCGCGCGGCGGCTGCGCCTGCGCGGTCGGCCTCGGCCGGCGCAGTACCCTGAGCAGCGATCGCCGCAGGCACACCAAAGGACCCCCGGACGCGTGTACGTCAAGAGCCTCACCCTCAAGGGCTTCAAGTCCTTCGCCTCCGCGACCCACCTTCGCCTCGAGCCCGGCATCACGTGCATCGTCGGCCCCAACGGCTCGGGCAAGAGCAACGTCGTCGACGCGCTCGCCTGGGTCATGGGTGAGCAGGGCGCCAAGTCACTGCGCGGCGGGAAGATGGAGGACGTCATCTTTGCCGGCACGTCCGGCCGGGCGCCGCTGGGGCGCGCCGAGGTGGCCCTCACCATCGACAACACCGACGGCGCGCTGCCCATCGACTACACCGAGGTGACGATCGCGCGGACGATGTTCCGCAACGGCGGCTCCGACTACTCCATCAACGGCACCCCGTGCCGCCTGCTCGACGTGCAGGAGCTGCTGAGCGACAGCGGCATCGGGCGCGAGATGCACGTCATCGTCGGCCAGGGCCAGCTCGACACGGTGCTGCGGGCCACCCCCGAGGAGCGCCGCGGCTTCATCGAGGAGGCCGCCGGGGTGCTCAAGCACCGCAAGCGCAAGGAACGGGCGCTGCGCAAGCTCGAGACGATGGAGGCCAACCTCACCCGCGTCGGCGACCTCACCGGTGAGATCCGCCGCCAGCTCGGCCCGCTCGGCCGGCAGGCCGAGACCGCCCGCCGGGCCGCGACCGTCCAGGCCGACGCCCGCGACGCGCGGCTGCGACTGCTCGCCGACGACCTCGTCCAGCTGACCTCGACCCTCGAGCAGGAGGTGGCCGACGAGTCGGCCCTCATCGCCCGGCGCACCGAGGTCGAGCAGGCGCTCGCCGTGCTGGCCACCCGGCTGGCCGGGCTCGAGGAGGAGGCCGAGCAGGCCCGTCCCGCCCTGACCCGGGCCCAGGACGACTACGTCGCCCTCGGCCGGCTGGTCGAGCGCCTCGCCGCCACCGCCTCCCTCGCCGCCGAGCGCGTGCGACTGCTCGCGCAGGACGACGAGCAGGCGACCCCGGCGGGCCGGGACCCCGAGCAGCTGCGCAGCCAGGCGGCGCAGGTGCGCGCCCAGGAGGCCGAGCTCGTCGCCGAGGTGGGGCGCGCGACCGCTGCGCTCGAGGCCGCCGCGGCCGCCCGCACGGCGGCCGAGCGCGACCACTCCGAGGAGTCGGCCCGCCTCGTCAAGGCCTCGCGCGCCGCCGCGGACCGCCGCGAGGGACTGGCCCGCCTCGGCGGGCAGGTCGGGGCCGCCGCGTCACGCATCGAGGCCCGCGAGGCCGAGATCGGGCGCCTGCGCGCGAGCATCGCCGCCGCCACCGCCCGTGCCACCGCCGCCGAGCGAGAGTTCACCCGGCTCGAGGCGTCCGTCGCCGGCGAGGAGGAGGGCGAGGAGGGTCTCGACACCGCCTATGAGGAGGCGGCGGCGCGCCTCGAGGAGGTCGAGGCCGAGCTGGCCCGCCACGTCGAGGCCGAGGCGGCCGCCGAGAAGGCGCGCACCACGGCATCCGCCCGCGTCGAGGCGCTCGAGCTGAGCCTGAGCCGGCGCGACGGCGCCGCCGCGCTCCTGGCCGCCGCCGACGACGCCCACGGCATCGTCGGCTCGGTCGCGGCCCTCGTCACCGTCGAGCCGGGGCTCGAGAACGCGGTCGCCGCGGCCCTCGGCTCCGCGGCCGAGGCGCTCGCCGTCGACTCCCTCACCGCCGCCGCGGCCGCACTCGACGCGCTGCGGGCCGACGACGCCGGACAGGTGCACCTGCTCGTCGCCGAGTCGGCGGGGACAGTCGGCACCGACGGCTGGCCCGGCCTGCCCGACGGTGCCCGCTGGGCGCGCGACGCCGTGCAGTGCCCGGCGTCGCTGCGACCGGCCCTCGACCGCGTGCTCGAGCGCGTCGCCCTCGTGGGCACGGCGCAGGAGGCGCACGCCCTCGTGCTCGCCCATCCCGGCGTCACCGCGGTGACCGGCGACGGGGACGTCTACGGCCCCGGCCAGGTGCGTGGCGGCAGCGCGTCCGCCCCCAGCCTCATCGCCCTGCAGGCCGCGCTCGACGAGGCCCGCGAGGTCGTGGCCCGCTCGACCCGCGAGGGCGAGCAGGCCCGCTTCGCCGTCGCCGCCGCCCGGTCGCGCCACGACGAGGTGGCCGACCAGGTCGACGCCACGCTCGAGCGGCTCAACGAGAGCGACGCCCGTCTCGCCGCCGTCGCCGAGCAGCTCGGCTCGCTGGGCCAGAGCCTGCGCAGCGCCCGCGGGGAGGTCGAGCGCACCGAGAAGGCGCTCGCCGACGCCGTGGCCGCGCTCGAGGGCGACCAGACGCAGCACGCCGCCCTCGTCAAGCGGCTCGAGGCCGCGAGCGCCGAGGGCGTCGACGAGAGCGAGCCGAGCACCGACGAGCGCGACCGCCTCGACGCCGCCGCCCGCGCCGCGCGCGCCGCGGAGACCGAGCTGCGTCTCGGCCTGCGCACCCGCGAGGAGCGGGCCCGGGCCCTCAAGGACCGTGCCGAGGCCCTCGAGCGCAGCGCCCGCCACGAGGAGGCGGCCCGCGCCCAGCAGGCCGCGCGCCTCGAGCGTCGCCGCCGCGAGGCACAGGTGGCCCGGTCGGTCGGCGTCGCGGCCGGCTACGCCCACGGCCTGCTGACGGCCTCGGTCGAGCAGGCGGCCCGGGTGCGGGCGGCCGGCGAGGCGGCCTGCACCGAGCGCGACGCCCAGCTTGCCGCCGTTCGCCGTGACGTCGCCGGCCTGCAGGGCGAGCTGCGCGAGCTCACCGACACCGTGCACCGCGACGAGGTGGCCCGCACCCAGCAGCGCCTTCGCATCGAGCAGCTGCAGGCCCGCGCCGTCGACGAGCTCGGGGTCGCCCCCGACGCCCTCGTCGAGGAGTTCGGGCCGCACCGCCCCGTGCCTGTGGTCGCCGACGAGCCGGATGCCGGTCGGCGTGGTTCGTCGGCGTCGTCGGCGTCGCCGGCGAAGCCGTCGGGTGGGGCTGCGGCGGAGACGGCGTCTGGGGCGTCGGCGCAGTCGGACGGGTCGGTCGGGTCGGACGGCGCGGGGGAGCCACGGACGGTGCCCTTCGTGCGCGCCGAGCAGGAGAAGCGGCTGCGCTCGGCGGAGCGGCGCCTGTCCGCCCTCGGCCGCATCAACCCGCTCGCGCTCGAGGAGTTCGCAGCCCTCGAGGAGCGGCACAAGTTCCTCACCGAGCAGCTCGAGGACCTCCGCACGAGCAAGCGCGACCTGCTCGACATCGTCAAGGAGGTCGACGAGCGCGTCGAGAAGGTGTTCGCCGAGGCGTTCGCCGACACCGCAGTGCAGTTCGAGCGCGTCTTCCAGCGGCTCTTCCCCGGCGGGGAGGGGCGCCTCGTGCTCACCGACCCCTCGAACATGCTGACGACGGGGCTCGAGGTCGAGGCCCGGCCCCCGGGCAAGAAGATCAAGCGGCTCTCGCTGCTCTCGGGTGGGGAGCGCTCGCTCGTCGCGGTCGCCCTGCTCGTGTCGATCTTCAAGGCCCGGCCGTCGCCGTTCTACATCATGGACGAGGTGGAGGCGGCGCTCGACGACGCCAACCTCGGCCGCCTCATCACCCTCTTCGAGGAGCTGCGCGACAGCAGCCAGCTCATCGTCATCACCCACCAGAAGAAGACGATGGAGACCGCCGACGCGCTCTACGGCGTCAGCATGCGCGGCGACGGGGTGACGACGGTCGTCTCGCAGCGGCTGCGGGACGTCGCCGACCGGCCCGCCTGACGGTCGCAGTCGGCACCGCCCGATGACCGCCGAGGTCACGAAACGGTGTCGGATGCGTCACGAAAGGGTCTCCGTGGCCGCGCCGTGAAGAGGGACGAACGGTCACATCCGTCACTCTGGTCCCATGGCTCTCCTCATCGTCGCGATGCTCCTCGTCGTCGCCCTCGGCGTCGCCATCGTCGGTGTCGTCGCCCTCCCCGCCCATCGTGAGGGGCGGGACGTCCTGACCGACCGCGGCGAGAGCGTCGCCAAGGCGGCGGCCCAGCGCGTCGGCTCGGTGGCGACCGAGGTGCGCGAACGCACCCACGTGCGCGCCCGCACCCACTGACCCCCGCCCGACGCCCGGCCCGGAACACGGCTGGAGACACGGCCGGACGCGCAGTCGACGCCCCACCTCCCGGCATCCGCTGTCGGGGGTCGCTCCGGCGTACCCGGGGCCGCTCGACGACCCGGTCCGCGACCCACCCAAGGGGCCCGGACGTCGGCCGGAGGGCCGGCGCCGCCGTGGTTGGATGATCGCGTGGAACCAGTCCTGCTCTTCATCCTCATCGGCGTCGTCATCGTCGGCGGCATCATCGGCCTCGGCGTCAACCTGCTGAGGGGTGGTTCGCGCACGAACACCCTCGAGCGCGAGGCCCCCACCGTGGGCGCCCCGACCCGGCCGGGCCTGCCCGCCGACGACCTCGACCGCGAGCCGCCGGGTGAGGCCGTCACCTCGCCGCCGGAGACCACGGCCACGACCGCGCCCGAGCCGGAGGTCGTCGAGCCCGAGCCCGCCCCTCCGGCCGAGCCCGAGGCCCCGGCGTTCGAGAAGCCCGAGTCGGCGCGAGGCCGCCTGCAGCGCCTGCGCGCCCGCCTGGCCCGCTCGAACTCGGCGCTCGGCAAGGGCCTGCTCGCGCTGCTCTCGCGCGGGGGTCTCGACGAGGAGGCCTGGGAGGAGGTCGAGGACACCCTCATCGCGTCCGACCTCGGCGTCGAGGCGACGACCGAGCTCGTCGACTCGCTGCGCCGCCGCGTCTCGGTCGAGGGCGCGACCGACGAGGCGACCGTCCGCGGCTGGCTCAAGGAGGAGCTGCTCGCGCTCGTCCAGCCCGGCCTCGACCGCCGCATCGCCAGCTCGCGCGTGGGCGACCGCCCGGCCGTGATCCTCGTCGTCGGCGTCAACGGCACCGGCAAGACGACGACCGTCGGCAAGCTCGCCCGCGTGCTCGTCGCCGAGGACCGCGACGTCCTGCTCGGTGCGGCGGACACCTTCCGCGCCGCCGCGGCCGACCAGCTCGCGACGTGGGGCGACCGCGTCGGCGTGCCGACCGTGCGCTCCGACCGCGACGGCGCCGACCCCGCGGCCGTCGCCTTCGACGCCGTCAAGGCGGGCATCGAGGAGGAGGTCGACGTCGTCATCATCGACACCGCCGGCCGCCTCCACAACAAGGTCGGCCTCATGGACGAGCTCGGCAAGGTCAAGCGCGTCATCGAGAAGCAGAGCGAGATCGACGAGGTCCTGCTCGTGCTCGACGCCACCACCGGCCAGAACGGCCTGCAGCAGGCGAAGGTCTTCTCGGAGGCCGTGAACGTGACCGGCATCGTGCTCTCCAAGCTCGACGGCACCGCCAAGGGCGGCATCGTCGTCGCGGTTCAGCGTCAGCTCGGCGTCCCGGTCAAGCTCGTCGGTCTCGGCGAGGGCCCCGACGACCTCGCCCCCTTCGACCCGGAGGCCTTCGTCGACGCCATCGTCGACTGAGCCCGCCCGATCCGGGGCGTGCGTCCCCTGCGTCCCCGTGCGTCCCGTGCGGAAACGTGGAACTTACGCGCCGGTCGCCCGGTTGACACGGCTGTAACACGAGGCGGCGCCGCGCGAAACAGGGCGCGACCACAGTGTCGCCATGACAACAGCTGCACTGATGCCGATCGCGGCAGACGCACCAGCGATCAACGAGGCGGCCACGGCGTTCATGCTCGTGGCGGCCTCGATGGTCCTCCTGATGACTCCGGGGCTCGCCCTGTTCTACGGCGGCATGACGCGCTCGAAGTCCGTCCTCAACATGATGATGATGAGCTTCGGGGCGATGGCCGTCGTCGGCGTCGTCTACATCCTGTGGGGCTACTCGATGGCGTTCGGCAACGTGCAGGACGGCACGAGCGACATCGCCGGCATCTTCGCCAACCCCTTCCACCTCTTCGGCCTCGGTGACCTCGTCACCGCCGACGGACCCCGCCTCATCGACGTCTTCGGCGTCGACGTCTACATCCCCGAGGTGCTCTTCGCCGGCTTCCAGCTCACCTTCGCGGTCATCACCGTCGCGCTCATCAGCGGCGCCGTCGCCGACCGCGTGAAGTTCTCGACCTGGCTCGTCTTCTCGGGCATCTGGGTCACCGTCGTCTACTTCCCGATCTCGCACATGGTGTGGGGCGGCGGCCTGCTCTCGGGCGCCGAGAACGGCCTGTCGGCCACGCTCTTCGGGGCCACCGACGGCGTCGCCAGCGTGCTGCCCATCGACTTCGCCGGTGGCACGGTCGTGCACATCAACGCCGGCATCGCGGGCCTCGTGCTCGCCCTCGTCGTCGGCAAGCGCCTCGGCTTCGGCAAGGTGCCGATGCGCCCCCACAACGTCCCGCTCGTCATGCTCGGCGCCGGTCTGCTGTGGTTCGGCTGGTTCGGCTTCAACGCCGGCTCCGAGCTCGCCGCCGACGGTCTCGCCTCGCTCGTGTGGCTCAACACGACCGCCGCCACGTGCGCCGCGGCCGCCGGCTGGCTGCTCGTCGAGAAGGTGCGCGACGGCCACGCCACGTCGGTCGGTGCCGCCTCCGGCGTCGTCGCGGGCCTCGTCGCCATCACCCCGGCCTGTGGGGCGCTCTCGCCCGTCGGGTCGCTCGTCCTCGGTGTCGTGGCGGGTGCCCTCGCGGCCCTCGCCGTGGGCCTCAAGTACCGCTTCGGCTACGACGACTCGCTCGACGTCGTCGGCGTCCACCTCGTCGCCGGCCTCTGGGGCACCATCGGCGCCGGTCTGCTCTCGACCACGACCGGCCTCTTCTACGGTGGTGGCTTCCGCCAGACCCTGCTCCAGGTCCTCATCGCCCTCATCTCCCTCGTCGTCTCCGGCGCCCTCACCTTCGTCATCGCCATGGCGCTGAAGAAGACGATGGGCTGGAGGGTCTCCGACGACGTCGAGAGCGACGGCATCGACCAGTCCGAGCACGCGGAGTCCGGCTACGACCTGGGCGGTTTCCCCGGTGGCGGCCGCAGCAGCTCGATCCCGCGCAGCACGGCGACGTCGCCCGTGCCGCAGTCAGAAGGAGCCAACGCATGAAGCTCATCACCGCCATCATCAAGCCCCACCAGCTCGACGAGGTGAAGGAGGCCCTCGAGGCCTTCGGGGTCGCCGGCATGACCATCAGCGAGGCCAGCGGCTACGGCCGCCAGCGGGGCCACAGCGAGGTCTACCGCGGCGCCGAGTACACGGTCGACTTCGTCCCGAAGGTGCGGCTCGAGGTGCTGGTCGACGACGTCGACGGCTCGGACGTCCTCGAGGTCATCCTCAAGGCCGCCCAGACCGGTCGCATCGGCGACGGCAAGATCTGGTCGGTCCCCGTCGAGGAGGTCGTCCGGGTGCGCACCGGCGAGCGGGGCGTCGACGCCCTCTAGGGCTCCGTCGCCACGTCCGTGGGGCACACCGGATGCCGTGGGGCCGGGCAAGCAGCGACCCGGCCCCACGGCATCCGTGCCGTCGCGGGCCCCACCGGCAGGGCACGAGCGCAGGGCACGACCAGCAGGGCACGACCAGCAGGGCACGACCAGCAGGGCACGACCGCAGGGCACGACCAGCAGGGCACGACCGCAGGGCACCACACGCATGACAGGCACGGCACGGCACGGACGGCACGACGGCACGACGGACGTACGGAACGACACACGCAGGACGACACGCGGGGGCGGCGCACGACATGACAGATGTGACCTCGAGGCGGCTCGACCTCGCCGGCACCCGCAGCTTCGCGGCGCCCGGCGCCGGGGCCCAGCGTCGGCGGGCCCTGGCCGAGTTCGGCTTCTCGTGGCTGCAGGACCTCTGGCGGGACGCCTGCGCGGGCCGGCGGCACGAGGGCGTGGCCCTGGCCGCCGTCGGGTCGCTCGCCCGCGGCGACGGCGGTCCCCTCAGCGACTACGACCTCGTGCTCGTCCACCACCCGCGCGGCCTGTCGGGCAAGGAGGTCGGCGCCTTCGCCGACAAGCTCTGGTACCCGATCTGGGACGCCGGGGTGCGGCTCGACCACAGCGTGCGCACCGTCTCGGAGTGCCGCGCCGTGGCGAGCGACGACCTGTCCGCCGCCGTCGGCCTGCTCGACCTCACGCACGTCGCCGGTGACGCCGACGTCGTCAACGCGGCCCGCTCGACGGTGGCCCACGACTGGCGCGCCAACGCCCGGACCCGCCTGTCGGAGATGCACGAGTCGGTGCTGGCCCGGCACGCCCGGCAGGGTGACCTCGCCCACCTCGTCGAGCCCGACCTCAAGGAGGCCCACGGCGGGCTGCGCGACATGTCGGTGCTGCGCGCGCTCACCGCGGCCTGGCTCACCGACCGGCCGCACGGCGAGGTCGACCTCGCGCACGAGCGGCTGCTCGACGTGCGCGACGCCATCCACGTCGTCACGGGTCGGGGCCGCGACCGCCTCACCCGCGAGGAACAGGACGCCTGCGCCGCGCTGCTCGGCTACACCGACAGCGACGACCTGCTCACCGACGTCTCGACCTCGGCGCGCACGGTGGCCTACGCCGTCGACGGCACCCTGAGGCGCGCCCTGCAGTCGCAGCGCGCCCGCACGCTGCGCGTCGGCCCGCGCCGCCCGCAGCTGGCCCCGCTCGGCTACGGCCTCTACCGCCACGACGGCGAGGCCGTGCTCGGGCCGTCGGCCGACCTCGCCTCCGACCCCGTCATCCCGCTGCGCGCCGCGCTCGTGGCCGCGCGGGGCGGCATCCCGCTGTCGCCGACGACGCTGCGCAACCTCTCGGAGCAGGCCCCGTCGCTGCCGGAGCCCTGGCCGGAGGTCGCCCGCGGGCTCTTCTCCGACTTGCTCGCCGCCGGGCCCGGCCTCGTCACCGTGTGGGAGGGGCTCGACCTCGCCGGGGTGGTCGAGCGCTGGATCCCCGAGTGGCGCGCCGTGCGCAGCCGCCCGCAGCGCAACGCCGTGCACCGCCACACCGTCGACCGCCACCTCGTCGAGTCGGTCGTCGCCGCGAGCGGCATGGTGCGCGACGTCGCCCGTCCCGACCTGCTCATGCTCGCGGCCCTGCTCCACGACATCGGCAAGGTCCCCGGCTCGACCGACCACTCGGTCACCGGCGCCCAGGTCGCCGACACCGTCCTGCGACGCATGGGGGTGCCCGACGCCGACCGGGAGATCGTCGTGCGGCTCGTGCGTGAGCACCTGACGCTCGTCGAGCTCGCCACGCGCCGCGACCCCGAGGACCCGGCCA
The DNA here is from genome assembly GCF_003635045.1 of Terracoccus luteus. Lineage (NCBI taxonomy): Bacteria > Bacillati > Actinomycetota > Actinomycetes > Micrococcales > Intrasporangiaceae > Terracoccus > Terracoccus luteus. Next base: position 977,785 of record NZ_RBXT01000001.1, read on the forward strand.
CGATCTCGGCCCTCTCGGATGCCGTCGGGGGCTCGGTCACGACGCTCGACCTGCTGCGCGCCCTCACCGAGGCCGACGCCTCCGCCGCCGGGCCCAAGGCCTGGAGCGACTGGCGGGCCGGGCTCGTCGTGCGCCTGCACGCCGCCTGCCGCGCCGCGCTCGTCGCCGCGCACGAGGGTGACGAGCCGCAGGCGCTCGAGCCGGCGCCCTCGCTCTCGCTCAACGACGACGCGCTCGAGCGCATGGCGTCGGGGGAGCCGTACGTGCTCGTCTCCTCGCTCGGCGGGGCTCACCGGGTCGACGTCGTCGACCGTGACCGGGCGGGCCTCTTCGCCGACACCGCCGGCCTCCTCGCCGCCCACGGGTTCGTCGTCCGCTCCGCGATCGTGCGCACCGTCGACGGGCTGGCCGTCAACGAGTGGTGGGTCGACTCGCCCGGCGGGGAGACCCCGCTTCCGGCCGTCATCTCCCGCGACCTCATGCGCGTCGCGACCGGTGACCGCAGCCCCCTGGGCAGGCTGCAGCGGCGCCGATCGAGCGGCGTGCGCAGCCCCGGCACCGGGCACCCCGACTCGGCCCGCGCCATGGTCATCAGCAGCGCCTCCGACACGGCGACCGTCATCGAGGTGCGGGCCACCGACCGGCCCGGGCTGCTGCAGGACATCGGCATCACGCTGGCGCGCGCCTCGCTGTCGGTGCGCTCGGCCCACATCGCCACCTACGCGGGCCAGACGCTCGACACCTTCTACGTCACCGAGTTCGGCGGCGGGCGGCTGGCCCCGGCCCGGGCGGCGCAGGCGGTCGCCATGATCATCGACACGTGCGACGGCCCCTGAGCCCACCGCCGCGCACCCCCGCCACCCCCTCGACCCTCTGACGGCGCGACCCGGCATCCGACGTAGGCGGGGGTGGCGGGGGTGGCGCAGGTTCTTGAAGGTGGCGGTCGGTCGGCCACCGGCCCGGCACCGGATAAAGTTGCGCGGGTGTTCGCATCCCTGTCTGACCGGCTGACCGCCACCTTCAAGAACCTGCGCGGCAAGGGCCGCCTGTCGGAGTCCGACGTCAACTCGACGATCCGTGACATCCGGCTGGCGCTGCTCGACGCCGACGTCGCGCTACCCGTCGTCAAGCGGTTCACCTCGGCGGTGCGCGAGCGCGCGCTCGGGGCCGAGGTCAGCGGGGCCCTCAACCCGGCCCAGCAGGTCGTCAAGATCGTGCAGGACGAGCTCGTCGGCATCCTCGGTGGGCAGACCCGCCAGCTCGAGCTGGCCAAGACGCCGCCGACGGTCATCATGCTCGCCGGACTCCAGGGGTCGGGCAAGACGACGTTCGCCGGCAAGCTCGGCAAGCGCCTCAAGGACCAGGGCCACACCCCGATCCTCGTCGCCGCCGACCTCCAGCGCCCCAACGCCGTGACCCAGCTCGAGGTCGTCGGCGAGCGGGCCGGCATCCCGGTCTTCGCGCCCGAGCGCGGCAACATGGGTGGTCACGACGCCGTCCTCGACAGCGGTGAGGGCACGCGCTCGTTCGGCGACCCCGTGACGGTCTCGCGCCAGGGCATCGAGTTCGCCCGTGCCCGCCAGCACGACGTCGTCATCGTCGACACCGCCGGACGTCTCGCGGTCGACGAGAACCTCATGCAGCAGGCCGCAGACATCCGCGAGGCGATCCGCCCCGACGAGGTGCTCTTCGTCATCGACGCGATGATCGGTCAGGCCGCGGTCGAGACGGCGCAGGCCTTCCACGACGGCGTCGCCTTCACCGGCGTCGTGCTGAGCAAGCTCGACGGTGACGCCCGCGGTGGCGCCGCCCTGTCGGTCGCGGAGATCACCGGCGAGCCGATCATGTTCGCGTCGACGGGTGAGAAGGTCACCGACCTCGAGGTCTTCCACCCCGACCGCATGGCCAGCCGCATCCTCGACATGGGTGACGTGCTCACCCTCATCGAGCAGGCCGAGCGCGCCTTCGACAAGCGCGAGGCCGACGAGATGGCCCGCAAGTTCATGGCGGAGGAGGACTTCACCTTCGAGGACTTCCTCTCGCAGATGAACGCCATCAAGAAGATGGGCTCGCTCAAGTCGATGCTCAAGATGATGCCGGGCATGCAGGGGATGCGTGACCAGCTCGACGCGTTCGACGACCGCGAGTTCGACCGCGTCGAGGCGATGGTCCGCTCGATGACGCCGTTCGAGCGCACCCACCCCAAGCAGATCAACGGCTCGCGCCGCGCCCGCATCGCCAAGGGCTCCGGCGTCACCGTCACCGAGGTCAACCAGCTGCTCGAGCGCTTCGGCCAGGCCCAGAAGATGATGAAGTCGATGGCCCGCGGTGGTGGCGGCGGGCTGCCCGGCATGCCCGGCGTCCCCGGGGGTGGCAAGCGCGGGCGCGCGCAGCAGCCGCAGCGCAAGAAGAGCAAGAGCGGCAACCCGGCCAAGCGCGCGGCCGAGGAGCGGGAGGCGGCGCAGAAGGCGTCCGCCCGCCCCGCCGGCGGCGCCTTCGGTGGCCAGGGCGCCGACGCCCCGGCCGACCCGACGGCCGACTTCGACCCGTCGAACCTGCCCAAGGGCTTCGAGAAGTTCCTCGGGCGCTGAGCCCCACGGCATCCGACGTGGCTTCCGAGGGAGCCGACCGGATGCCGGGAGCGTCCACCCCGACGGAGCCGCGCACCGCGGCTCCCACCTCACGAACAGGAGCGCTCGCATGCCCGCCCGCCGTCGCTCGGCCCTCGTCTCCGTCGGCACCGTCGCCCTCGTCACCGTCGGCCTGTCGGGCTGCTCGAACCAGGCCGACTACGACTACGCCGGCGTGTGCGTCGACCAGAAGACGAACACCCGCGTCAGCGACGACCGGTGCGACAGCCGCCAGACCACCGGCTTCCACGGCGGCTACGGCTGGTACTACGTGCCGAGGGGCGTCGCGGCGCCCAAGGTCGGGCAGGCGGCATCCGGCGGGACGACCACCCCGCGCAGCGGCGCGTGGACGGGCAAGGGCTTCTCCGCCGACGGGGGCACGGTCACCCGCGGCGGCTTCACGTCGGCGCACTCGACCCTCGGTGGGTGACCGGTGGACCGCATCGCGTCCGTCCCGCGTGACGGCTGGCTGCAGACGGTGCAGGACCAGGGGCTGACCTACGCGGTCGAGCGGTCCGAGGCCGGCGGCGGCGTCGAGCCCTACTGGGACGAGCGCGCCTGCTACACCTTCACCGAGCACGACGTCGAGCGGCTCGAGACGGCGACCGCCGACCTGCACCGGATGGCCCTCGAGGCGGTGCGGCGGATGGCGTCGGACCCGGGCATCACGGCGCGGCAAGGGCTGCCGGAGGGCTCGTTCCGCTGGCTCGCCGACTCGCTCGCCGACCCCGACGGCACCTCGCTCTACGGGCGGTTCGACCTCGCCTGGGACGGCGACGGGCCGCCGAAGCTGCTCGAGTACAACGCCGACACCCCGGCCGGGCTCGTCGAGGCGGCGGTCGTGCAGTGGATGTGGCTCGAGGACCTGCACCCCGACCGTGACCAGTGGAACCTGCTGCACGAGAGGCTGGTCGAGGCGTTCCGACGGCTGCGCCGGCGGGCCGGCATCGACCGCATGCACTTCGCCGTCGGCCAGGACGAGCCGACCGAGGACTGGGCCACCGTCGCCTACCTGCGCGACGCCGCGCAGGAGGCCGGCCTGCTCGCCCTCGGGATCACGATGGAGGACATCGGCTGGGCCCACGAGGCGGAGCGCTTCGTCGACCTGCAGGGCGAGCCGATCACCCACTGCTTCAAGATGTACCCGACCGAGTGGATGCTGGCCTCGCCCTTCGGCCAGTACCTCGTGTCGGGGCGCTCGTGCACCCAGTGGGTCGAGCCGCCGTGGAAGCTGCTCGCCGGCTCGAAGGCGCTGCTGCCGGTGATGTGGGAGATGTTCGAGGGCCACCCCAACCTGCTGCCCGCGTACTTCGACCACCCGCACGGGATGCCGGCCTACGCCGCCAAGCCGCTGTTCGGCTGGGAGGGCGACGGCGTGCGGGTCGTGAGCCCCGACGGTCTCGAGGAGACGCCCGCGACCCACTCCGCCGGCCAGCCGCTCGTCTACCAGCAGTACGTGCCGCTGCCCGACTACGACGGCAACCACCCGGTGCTCGGCACGTGGGTCGTCGACGGCAAGCCGGCCGGTCTCGGAGTGCGCGAGTCGACCAACCTCATCACCAACACGCGTGCGCGCTTCGTGCCGCACCTCATCCTCGGCCCGCGCTCGAGCCCCGACGACATCGCGTCGTGGGTGGCGCAGCCGTGACCGCCCTGCCCATGACCGCCCTGCCCATGACCGCCCTGCCCGTGACCCGTCCGACGCCCGACCGCCACCCCAGGAGAAGCCCATGGACCTGATGGACCTGACCAGCCACGTCGGTTACGCCGCCGCCTACGCCGCGGTCGGCATCGTCATGCTCGGCCTCGGCTACCTCGCCCTCGACGTGCTGACGCCCGGGCACCTCGGCCGGCATATCTGGGTCGAGCGGTCGGTCAACGCGGCGGTCGTGCTCGGCGCCGGGTTCGTCGGCCTCGGCGGCATCGTCTTCACGGCCATCTGGACCAACGGCGAGTCCGGCTTCGGCTCGGCCCTGGTGTGGACGGTGGTCTTCGGCCTGCTCGGCGTGCTGCTGCAGGCGGCGGCCTTCCGGCTGCTCGATCTCGTCACGCCGGGGGACATGGCCGCGATGGTGGTGGAGAAGGCCTTCCACCCGGCCTGCGTCGTGGCGGCGGCCGTCCAGGTCGCGGTGAGCCTCGTCGTCACCGCCAGCATCGCCTGACCTCCGCCCGCGTCAACTGGCAGATCAACTCGCAGGTGGTGCTGCCCTGACGACGCCTTCCGCCAGTTGATCTGCCAACTGATCCGCCAGTTGACCGGAACAGCGCCAGCGCGGTTGCAGATCGATCAACTGGCCGATCACCTTGCAGGTGCTGCTGCCCTGACGACACCACCCGCCAGCTGATCTGCGAGTTGATCTGCCAGTCGACGGGTGAGAACGCTGGTCCCGTCCTGACCCTGTGGATGAGCCGGACGGCGATCGGGTCGGTGGCGGCACGCTGAGGCGATGGAGCTGCCGGACCACCTTGCCTCGCTGGCCGACGAGCAGTGGGGCGTGCTCACGCGACGACAGCTCGTCGACGGGGGAGTCTCTCCCGCCATGGTCCGTTGGCGGGTGGGTCACCGGTGGCGGGCACTGCTCCCCGGGGTGCTACTGATGTCTCCCGGCCTACCGAGCGACGAGCAGCGTCTCGTCGCGGCGCTGCTCGCGGCCGGCCCGGAGTCGTGGCTCAGCGGCACGACCGCGGCGATGCGTCACGGACTCGTTCCTCCCGGACCGCTGGCACCCGTGCAGGTGATGGTCCCGTTCCCGGCCCGGAGCCGGCGCATCGGCTGGGTGACGGTGCGCGCGACCGCCCTGACCGACGAGCGCCTGCTCGCGCAGGGCCCGCTGCGGCTGGCCTGTCGCCCGAGGGCCCTGGTCGACGCCGCTGCCCAGGCCCCTGACGACGATGCTGCGACAGCCATGATCATCCGCGCGGTGCAGGAGCGCCTCGTCAGGGTCGACGACGTTCAGCACTGGGTCGGGGTCCGGCGTCGCAACGGCACCGTTCGCCTCAAGAAGGCTCTCGCGGCGGCGGCCACGGGTGCGTGGTCGGTCCCGGAGGCCGAGCTCGGCGCCCTGCTCCGCCGGAGCGGCCGGTTCCCGCAGCTCATGGCCAACCCGGCGCTGGAGGACGAGAACAGCCGCCCCCTCACCACCCCTGACCTCTGGCTCGACGAGGTCGCCCTCGCCGTCATGGTCCATTCGCGCCGGTTCCACGCTGGGGCGCTCGACTGGGACGCGACGGTCGACGGTGACGAGGACCTTCGGGAGTGCACCATCGAGGTCGTCGGGGTGACGCCCAACGCCATCACACGGCATCCGGACAAGGTCGTCGCCCGGGTGCTCGCCGCCCGTGAGCGTGCGGCCCGCCGTCCACGACCACCGGTCACGGCCACCCCGCGCGACTGGGCCGCACGCCTCGCGGGGGCGCCCCACGACGTGCCAGCCGATCATCCGGCACATCAACAGGCGGATCAGTAGGCGGTCGGTGCTGCTGGGGCAACGCCGAACGCCAGGTGATCTGCCAGTTGATCGGGATGCCGGGCGGCTGGGTCTCGCCAGACAATCAACCGGCGGATCAGCTGGCAGATCATCGGGCGGTGCGTGCTGCCAGGACCGGCGCGGCGGCGCGTCGGGAGCGGGCGGGGGAGCGGGCGCATCGGTAGGGTCGCTGCATGGCTGCTGCTCCGGTGCTGCACGTGCGCGGTCGGGTGCTCGTGGGCCCCGACGAGGTGGTCGACGAGCTCTGGGTCGTGGGCGGGCGGGTCACCTTCGAGCGCCCCACCTCGCCCGAGGCCGCCGCGACCATGCAGACCGTCGAGGGGTGGGTGCTGCCGGGACTCGTCGACGCCCACTGCCACATCGGTCTCGGACCGCACGGCGAGGTCGGGCGCGACGAGACCGAGCAGCAGGCCCTCACCGACCGCGCCGCCGGCACCCTGCTCGTGCGCGACGCCGGCCAGCCCGGCGACACCCGCTGGATCGACGAGCGTGACGACCTGCCGAAGATCATCCGCGCCGGCCGCCACATCGCCCGAACCCGCCGCTACATCCGCAACTTCGCCCACGAGGTCGAGGAGGACGAGCTCGAGAGGCACGTGCGCCTCGAGGCCCACCGGGGCGACGGCTGGGTCAAGCTCGTCGGCGACTGGATCGACCGCGGCACGGGCGACCTCGCGCCGAGCTGGTCGCAGGACGTCGTCGCGGCCGCCATCGCCGCCGCCCACGAGGAGGGGGTGCGCGTCACCGCCCACTGCTTCGGCGAGCAGTCGCTGCGTGACCTCGCCGCCGCCGGCATCGACTGCATCGAGCACGCGACCGGGCTGCAGGAGGACAGTATCGACACCTTCGCCGCCCAGGGCATCGCCATCGTGCCGACCCTCGTCAACATCGCGACCTTCCCGGCCATCGCGGAGCCGGCGAAGGAGAAGTTCCCCGAGTACCACCGCCACATGCTCGACCTGCACGAGCGCCGCTACGCCACCGTCGGCGCCGCGCACGAGGCCGGTGTGCCCATCTTCGTCGGCACCGACGCCGGCGGCAGCCTGCCGCACGGCCTCGTCGCCCAGGAGATGGCCGAGCTCGTCCGAGCCGGGATGCGTCCCGAGCAGGTCGTCTCGGCGGCGACGTGGGGAGCGCGCGAGTGGCTCGGCCGCCCGGGCATCGTCGAGGGGGAGGACGCCGACCTCGTCGTGCTGGCCGGCGACCCCCGCGCCGACGTCGGCGTCGTCGCCGACCCCGTGGCCGTCGTCCTCCGGGGCCGTGTTGTCGCCTGACCCCCGGCCCGGCCCGCCCCACCCGCGGTCCCCGCTGCCCCTGCCCACCTCGGCCATCGCGCCGCTCGACGCAGAGCCCGCTCACGACACGACCGCCCGGATGCCGTTCAGCGCCGTCGGCGACCGCGTCGAGGTACGCCCGCCGACCCTCGCCGACGTCGAGGCCTACCGCGAGGCCGTCACCCGGTCGCACCACCGCCTGGCCGACTTCGCCGTGCCGGACCCCGAGAACCTCCCCGCCATCGTCGCGTCGCAGAGCGCCGTCTACCGCAGCTTCATGGTCTGGTCGCGCGACCCCGGCCGCGAGCACGGACTCGTCGGCCGGGTCAACGTCGCCAACGTCGTGCGCGGGTCCTTCCGCAGCGCGACGATGGGCTACGACGCCTACGACCCCTACGCCGGCACGGGCCTGTTCGCCGAGGGCCTGCGGCTCGTCGTCGGCCTGCTCTTCGCCCCGGAGCCGGAGGGCATGGCCCTGCACCGCGTCGAGGCGAACATCCAGCCGGTCAACGGGCGCTCGGCCGGCCTAGCCCGTTCCCTCGGCTTCGTCCACGAGGGCTTCTCGCGCGACTACCTGCACATCCCCGGCCCCGACGGCAGGCGCGACTGGCGCGACCACGACCGATACACGATGCTCGCGACCGACTGGCCCGCCGAGCCGTACCGCCCCCACCCCAGGCGTCGCACCGCCGTGCTCGTCAGCGGGCTCCCCGGAGCCGGGAAGGCACGTGTCGCAACGGCGCTCGCCGCCGAGCTCGGCCTGCCCCTGCTGAGCGCGGATGCCGTGAAGGTAGGTGTCGCCGGCTCGTCTCCTCCCGACGTGGTGGGGGTGGGCGAGACCCTCTGGCGGCTGCTCGCCGACTCGCCGGTCGGCGCGGTCGTGGACGGCCCCTGGCAGGCCCGTGACGCCGACCACGTGCAGAGGGGGCTGACCGCGGCAGGGTTCGACCCGGCATCCGTGCCCGAGGTTCACTGCGACCTGACTTGCGTCGACACCGCAGGGCCGCTCGCGCTGGGACCGGTCGTCACGGTCGACACCCGCGAGCCGCTCACCCCGCGACAGCTCGTCGCGGTCGCGCTGCGGGCGCGGGTGGCGTCGAGCTCACCGTGACCGACGGTTCGGAGCACGACACCCCGTCTGGCAGAATGGACGGCTGTACCCGTCGGGCCGGAGACCATCTCGCCTGACCCGGACGCCTACACCGAGCATCCGGCACCCCACGCGATCCTGCGTGGTCTCGCCGCGCTCACCACAGACAAGGAACCACACCAGTGGCCGTGAAGATCCGTCTCAAGCGCATGGGCAAGATCCGTGCCCCGTTCTACCGCGTCGTCGTCATGGACTCGCGCACCAAGCGCGATGGCCGTGCCATCGAGGAGATCGGCAAGTACCACCCCACCGAGGAGCCCTCGGTCATCGAGATCGACGGCGAGCGCGCCCAGTACTGGCTGAGCAAGGGCGCCCAGCCCACCGAGTCCGTCGCCGCACTGCTCAAGATCACCGGTGACTGGCAGAAGGCCAAGGGCCTCGAGGGCACCGAGGGCACGCTCCGGACCAAGTCGGAGAAGACGTCGAAGAAGGACCTCTACGAGGCCGCCGTCGCCGCCGCCGGTTCGAGCGAGGACCGCCCGGCCCGCAAGCGCGCCGAGAAGAAGGCCGACGCGCCCGCCGCCGACGCCACCGGCACCGAGAGCGACGACAGCGCGAAGGCCGAGGCCTGAGCATGCTCGAGGAGGCGCTCGAGCACCTCGTCAAGGGCATCGTCGACCACGACGAGGACGTCGTCGTTCGTCGCAAGGACCTGCGCCGGGGCGAGCTGCTCGAGGTGCGCGTGCACCCCGACGACCTCGGCCGCGTCATCGGCCGTTCGGGTCGCACGGCGAGCGCGCTGCGCACCGTCGTCGGGGCCCTCGCGGGCAACGGCAACGTGCGCGTCGACATCGTCGACACCGACCGCGCCCGCTGAGCGCAGCCCCCAGCTCGACCACCGGAGGGTGGGCGCACCGCACGGTGCGCCCACCCTCCGTCGTCGTCCCCCCGGGGGGCTACCGGCGCGCCGCCCCCAGCACCGTCGAGTGGCCAGTTCCTGTCGTCACGAAATGGCCCCTCGACGGTGAGGGCGTCGCGAAATGGCCTCTCGACGGTTTGTGAGGTGTCGGGACGTGGCCACTCGACGGTGGGGGTGACCGACCTGAGAGGATCGGCCCATGAGCCGCGACAACGTGCTGGTCGCCCGCATCGGCAAGCCGCACGGCCTGAACGGTGAGGTCACCGTCCAGCTGCACACCGACGACCCGTACCGACGCTTCCCCGACGGGGCCGTGCTCGACACCGAGGCGGCCGCCGGCTCCGGGGTGCCGCGGCAGCTGACCATCCGCTCGACCCGCGTGCACAACGGCGTCTGGCTGATCGCGTTCGCGGAGGTCCCCGACCGCACCGGCGCCGAGGGCCTGCGCGGCACGCGGCTGCTCGCCGACGCGGATGCCGGTGCCGGTGACGGGGTCGACGGCGACACCGACGCGGCCGACGAGGACGCCTGGTACGAGGAGGATCTCGTCGGCCTGGAGGCCCGTGACGCCACCGGCGCCGTCGTCGGCACGATCTCGGGTCTCGAGCTCGGTGCCGCGCAGGACCGTCTCGTCGTGACCCTCACCGACGGCGTCAAGGCCTACGTGCCGTTCGTGCGCCAGTTCGTGCCGACGGTCGAGTCCGACCACGTCGTGCTCGACCCGCCCGCCGGGCTCTTCGACCTCTACCGCGACGAGGCCCGATGACGGCCGTGCCGGCGCGGCGACCCGCGCTGCGCGTCGACGTCGTCACGATCTTCCCCGACTACCTCGCCCCGCTCGACCTCAGCCTCATCGGCAAGGCCCGCGCCGACGGCATCCTCGAGGTCGCCGTCCACGACCTGCGCGAGCACGCGCACGACCGGCACCGCTCGGTCGACGACACGCCCTACGGCGGCGGCGCCGGCATGGTGATGAAGCCGCAGCCGTGGGCGGAGGCGCTGGAGGCCGTCGTCGCCAAGGCCGGCCCCACCGAACGGCCGCGGCTCGTCGTGCCCGGCCCCGGCGGCGCCCCCTTCACCCAGGCCATGGCGCGCGAGCTGGCGCAGGAGCCGTGGCTCGTCTTCGCCTGCGGTCGCTACGAGGGCATCGACGAGCGGGTGCTCGACCACGCCCGCGAGGACCTCGGCCTCGAGGTCAGCGTCGTCAGCCTCGGCGACTACGTGCTCAACGGGGGCGAGGTCGCCGTGCTGGCGATGGTCGAGGCCGTGGCCCGGCTCGTCCCGGGCGTCATCGGCAACGCCGCGTCCCTCGTCGAGGAGTCGCACGAGGACGGCCTGCTCGAGTACCCCGTCTACACCAAGCCCGACCCGTGGCGCGGACGTGCGGTGCCGGAGGTGCTGCTGTCGGGCAACCACGCCGCCATCGCCGCGTGGCGCCACGAGCAGCGACTGGCCCGCACCGCCGCCCGGCGCCCCGACCTGCTGCACCCCTCGCTCGGCGACGCCGGCCTCGAGGTGCGGCTTGCCACGCCCGCCGACGCCCCCGAGCTGCACCTGCTGATGCTCGCGTGCTGGGTGAGCGAGGCGGTCAGCAACGACCGGCTCGACATCCCGGCGCTGCACGAGAGCCTCGACGACGTCGTCACCGCCATCGCCGCGCACCGGACGTGGGTGGCCCGCCGGGCCGGACGGCTCGTCGGCTCGGTCCGCACCTCGGTGCGCACGACCGCGACCGGTGCCGACGACCTCTTCGTCGGCCGGCTCTGCGTCGCCCCCGACCAGCAGGGGCGCGGGCTCGGCCGCCGCCTCCTCGCCCTGGCCGAGGACGACGCGACCGACGCCATCCGCACCGTCTCGCTCATCACCGGCGCCCGCAGCGAGCGCAACATCCGGCTGTACCGCAAGGCGGGCTACCGCCTGCTGCCCGGCCCGCCGCAGATCGCCGGCACCGTCGAGCTCGTCAAGCGCCGGCGCACGGGCGCCTGAACCGTGCCGCTCGACCCGGTCGCGCACCGATTTCAGGTCTGACCCCCCGCTCTGGCAGACTCAGTCCTTGCGTCCGGTCATCGACGGCCCCTGCCACAGGGGGAGTCGGGGCACCGCACGGAGCCGGCCCACCGGCATCCGGTGCCCTCGACGTGGCCACGACCGACGCATCCAGACGGACTCAGACAGACCTGACCCGACCGGGTGGCCTGTGGCGCCCAGGAAAGCGAACCGACATGCACACGTTCGACGACATCGACTCCGCCTCTCTGCGGTCCGACGTCCCCGACTTCCGCGCCGGCGACACCCTCAAGGTGCACGTCAAGGTCATCGAGGGCACGCGCTCGCGCGTCCAGGTGTTCCAGGGCGTCGTCATCCGCCGCCACGGCGGTGGCATCGGCGAGACCTTCACCGTCCGCAAGATCAGCTTCGGCGTCGGCGTCGAGCGCACCTTCCCGCTGCACACGCCGATCATCGACCACATCGAGGTCATGACCCGCGGTGACGTGCGTCGCGCCAAGCTGTACTACCTGCGTGGCCTGCGCGGCAAGGCCGCCAAGATCCGCGAGAAGCGCGACTCGGTGCCCGTCAAGGGCGCGGCCAAGGCCGCCGCCAAGGCGAGCGCCGCCAAGGCGAGTGCCGCCAGCACCAGCTGAACGACGTGACCAGCCGCCACTCCGGCGGCACCAGAGGCGCGGTGCCCCCCGCCCGGCAGGACCCCCGATGAGCGGGGGACCCGCCGACCGGGTCGGGGACACCGCGCCTGCTGCTGCCCCCACCGACTCCGAGGCCACCGAGCCCACCGAGCCCACCGAGCGCACCGAGCCCTCGGGTGGGCGCCCGATGACCCGCGAGGATGCCGGCACGGCCGGGTCCGCGCGCCGGGGTCGGTCGCTGCGGTGGGTCATCACCCCCGCGGTCCTGCTGCTGCTCGTCCTGCTCGTGCGCACCTTCGTCGTGACGCCCTTCGGCATCCCGAGCGCATCGATGGAGGACACGCTCGAGATCGGCGACCGCATCCTCGTGACGCGGCTGACCGCGCCGGGTGACCTGCACCGCGGCGACATCGTCGTCTTCGACGCCTCGCGGGCCTTCGACCTCGACGTGCCGGCCCGGGGGCTGTTCGGCAGCATCGTCGCCGGGGCCGAGAGCTTCTTCGGGCGGGGCCAGCCGACCGACTACGTCAAGCGCGTCATCGGGCTGCCCGGCGACCGGGTGCGGTGCTGTGCGGGCGACGGCCGCCTCGAGGTCAACGGCCGCCCGGTCGACGAGCCCTACCTCAAACCGGGGCAGGACCCGAGCCTGACGACCTTCGACGTCACCCTGCCCGCCGACCGGTTCTGGGTCATGGGTGACAACCGCGGAGACTCCGCCGACTCACGTGCGCACCTGGGCGACCCGGGCAGCGGCATGCTGCCGGGGGAGGACATCATCGGTCGGGTTTGGGTGCGATACTGGCCGCTCGATCGGCTGGGGTCCCCCGACCGCGGCCAGTGAGAGAACGGTGAGTGATGGCGCAGGACACCGGGCAGACCGACGAGGGCGCCGCGCAGTGGCGCGCCCGAGCCGACGCCATCCGTCGCGACTCCCGTGACGACGACTCCTGGCGCTCCGAGCAGGCCCGGCGCGCCGGTGGCCAGGGGGGTGGCAGCGCACCGGTCGCCACGATGGAGGAGCCCGAGCCGGAGCACCGCCGGGGCATCGGCGGCAGCATCCTCGCCGGCATCCGCGAGATCGTCATCGTCGTCGTGCTCGCCATGGCCCTGTCCTTCGTCGTCAAGACGTGGCTGTTCCAGGCCTTCTACATCCCGTCGGGCTCGATGGAGAACACGCTCGTGCCCGACGACCGGGTCATCGTCAGCAAGCTCACGCCCGGACCCTTCGACCTCAAGCGCGGCGACGTCGTCGTCTTCGAGGACCCGGGCACGCCCGAGCCCTGGCTCTCCGGTGCCAACGCCACCCCCTCGACCGCGGGCGGTCCGTTCCACGACCTGCTCGTGTTCGTCGGCCTGCTGCCCGAGGACGCCGAGAACCACCTCATCAAGCGCGTCATCGGCCTGCCGGGCGACCGGGTGCAGTCCGACGGTGGGACCGGCCCGATCAAGGTCAACGGTGTCGCCATCAACGAGCCGTACGTCAAGGCGGGCGACGCCCCGAGCGAGGGCAAGGCGTTCAACATCGTCGTGCCCCAGGGCCGGGTCTGGGTGATGGGCGACCACCGTAGCGACTCGGCCGACAGCCGGTACCACGACCCGGGTGGCACGGGCGCGAACGGCTCCGTGCCGATGGACAAGATCGTCGGGCGGGCCCTGTTCGTCGTGTGGCCCATCGACCACGTCACGTGGCTCGGCGTCCCCGAGCGCACCTTCCAGGACGTCCCCGCCCCGAGCCCGGCGTCGAGCAAGGCGGTCAACCCGGCCCCGTCGTCCTCCGGCGCCGCCACCGGCAAGGCCGGCTGAACGAGCGCTCGTGCCTGCTGCCCCACCCCCGCCCGCCGGTTCCGCGGGTGCCCGCCGACCGGCATCCACCTCGGCGTCGGCGTCCCCGAAGGCGCGCCGCCCGACGCCCTCACGCAAGCCCTCTCTGCGCGTCGAGCGCCAGCTGCAGCGTGACGGCCACCGCCTGCTCGCCGGCATGGACGAGGTGGGACGGGGCGCCCTCGCCGGGCCCGTCAGCGTCGGCGTCGTCGTCATCGACGAGACCGTGCGCACCGCCCCGACGGGCGTCAAGGACTCCAAGCTGCTCACGCACCGGGCCCGCACGGCGCTCGTGCCGCGCATCGAGCGCTGGGCCGTGGCCCACGCCGTGGGGCACGCGAGCAACGACGAGATCGACGAGATCGGCATCATGGCCGCCCTGCGGCTGGCGGGCGTCCGCGCCCTCGAGGCCGTCGCCGCCCGTGGCGTCGTGCCCGACCTCGTCATCCTCGACGGCAACCACGACTGGCTCACCGCGCCCGACGAGGTGGGGCTGCTGGCCTTCGCCGGCGACGGGAGCGACGACGGTGCCGGGTCGGTCGGCACGCCGCCGGTGACGACGATGATCAAGGCCGACATGAAGTGCTCGTCGGTCGCCGCCGCCAGCGTGCTCGCCAAGGTCGAGCGTGACGGCCTCATGGTCGGTCTCGGCGAGGAGCACCCCGACTACGGCTGGACCCTCAACAAGGGCTACGCCGCCCCCGAGCACCTCGACGCGCTCGGCCGGCTCGGCCCCTGCCGGTGGCACCGGCGCTCCTGGCGGCTGCCCGGGGTGCCGGGCCTGCCGTCACCGGCGGTTGCGGGACCCGACGACCCGGGTGCCCGGGCCCTGCTCGAACCGGCGGCCGCCGCGGTGTTGAATGAGATGGTCGACCCGCGGGACGCCAGCGTCCCGGGTCGCGCGCCCGACCTGCCCCACCTGCCCCACCTGACACCGCTGACCGGAACGGACGACACGTGAGCTCGGAAGACCTCGAGAAGTACGAGACCGAGATGGAGCTGCAGCTCTACAAGGAGTACCGCGACGTCGTCGGCCTCTTCACGCACGTCGTCGAGACCGAGCGCCGGTTCTACCTTGCCAACTCGGTCGACGTGAAGGTGCGCAGCGACGGCGGCGAGGTCTTCTTCGACGTCACCATGGCAGACGCCTGGGTGTGGGACATCTACCGTCCCGCCCGCTTCGTCAAGAACGTCCGGGTCGTCACGTTCAAGGACGTCAACGTCGAAGAGCTGCCGAAGCCAGACATCAAGCTGCCCGACGGCGACTTCAGCTGAGACCGGCCCACCGGGGTCCGTGACCGCGGCACTCCTGCCCGGTGCGGGTCGTTGGACCCGTGACCCTGCCCCCTCCGTCTGGACCTCTCCGTGACCTCGACCCCCACCCGTCCCGTGCCGGACGCGACCGCGCACCCCGCGTTGACCGTGCGGTCACGCGCGCGGGGCTGGAGACGGTGGATGCCGGGGGCGCCGGGTGAGGCGCCCCGCGCGGTCCGTGCGGCGCGGGCCATCGCGGTGGCTGCCGGCCTGCTGACGCTCGTGCTCGTCGGCCACCGCCTGCTGCCGGGCGAGCTCGGCTTCCTCGTCGAGACGGCGCTCGTGTGGCTCGGGATGCTCGTGCTGCCGCTGCTCGCCTGGGCCGCGGTGGCCCGGAGCCGGGGTGGGGCCACCGTCGCCCTCGTGCCCGCGGTGGTCTGGGCCCTGCTCTTCGTCCCGGCCGTCGTGCCTCTGACGTGGACCGCCGCCGACCCGGTCACGGGGCGGCAGCTCGTCGTGGCCAGCCAGAACGTCGCCGCGGGGGCGCGCACGGCGGGCGACTCGGCATCCTCGCTCGCGGCCGGCGGCGCCCAGGTCATCGGGCTGCAGGAGCTCACCGCGTCGGCCCGGCGTGACGCCGCCGACGTGCTGCGCGAGAGCCACCCGCACAGCTACACCGTCGGGACGGTGGGGCTGTGGAGCGCCTACCCCATCGAGAACGCCCGGCCCCTCGAGCTGCGCCTCGGGTGGCGGCGGGCGCTGCGCGCCGACGTCGTCACGCCGAGCGGGACGGTGCGGGTGTACGTCGTGCACGCCGCGTCGGCGCGGGTCGGGGCGCACGGGGAGCGTGACGCGATGCTCGAGGCGCTGGCACGGGTGGTGGCGGCCGACGACTCCGAGCGCATCGTGCTGGTCGGCGACCTCAACGCCGTCTCGACCGACCGGGCGCTGTCGGGGTTGCATGACGAGCTCGACGAGCCGAACCTCGGCTCGGGCGGTGTGCTGCGCACGTGGCCGACGACCCTGCCGCTGCTCGGCCTCGACCACGTCATGGGGCGCGGCGTCGAGTTCACCGACAGGGAGTCACTCGTGGTCGGCGAGGGTGACCACCTCGCGACCCGCACCACGTTGAACCTCTGACGGCCGCGGCCCCGCCGCTGGGTGTGACGGGGTGCAGGCTGGGGTCATGACACGGTCGATCGCGGTGCTCAGCGACACGCACGGCGTGCTGCCCACGCTCGATGCTGTGCTCGCCGAGCCCGACGTGCGCGCTGCCGACGTCGTGGTCGTGACCGGCGACCTCGCGGCCGGGCCGCAGCCGACCGAAGTGCTCGACCTGCTCCTCGGGCTCAGTGAGCGCGTCGTGCTCGTGCGCGGCAACGCCGACCGCGACCTCGTGACGGGGGCCCGGGGCGGGGCATTGCCCGAGGGGACGCCCGAGATCGACCGGTGGGCGGCGGCGCAGCTCGACACCCGGCACGTCGAGCTGCTCGCCGGGCTGCGGCATCCCGTCACACTCTCGCTCGACGGGGTGGGCCACGTGCTCTTCTGCCACGGCACCCCCCGCGACGACGACGAGGTGGTGCTCGTCGACACCCGGCCGTCACGGTGGGCGCAGGTGCTGGCCGACGTGCCTGACACCGTGCGCATCGTCTGCTGCGGACACACCCACGCGCCGTTCGTGCGGCTCGTCGGTCGCCGTTGGGTCGTCAACAGCGGCAGCGTCGGCATGCCGTACGGCACCAGCGGCGTGCCGTGGGTGCTCCTCGACGACCATGGGGTGAGCCTTCGCTCAACGACCGTGGATGTGGCTGACGTGGCCCGGGCGGTCGTCGTCGGGAGCACGTTCCCCGGGGTGGGCGAGTGGGTGCGCGACTACGTGCTCGAGCCGCCGTCGGACCTCGACGCCCTCACGGCGTTCGCCCTGCGGGACGGCCGGTCCGAGGGGTGGGACGACCCAGGGGTCTGAGAGCCGGACCGCCGTGCGTCGCGGCGTGGGCTCGTGTGGCGGTCGTGCGTCCCTTCGGGTGGTGGGTTGCCGCGGGTCCCGGTCGGGACCGGGCTACGAGACGTTCTCGATGAGGTTGAGCTGTGTCCCGTCGGGGTCGATGAGGAACCCTGCTCGCTGCCCCCACGGCTGCCGCCGAACGGGGTGCAGGCGGGGGAAGCCGGCGTCGCTCTCGACGACCCCCGTCTGCCGGATCCGCCCGTACAGCTCGTCGACGTCGTCGACCCGAACGCTGCACATGAACGAGCTGTGCTCGGGCACGAGGTCGGGGAAGGCGAAGAACTCCAGCCGCAGCCCTCCACGGTGCATGACCAGCCAGCCGTCGTCCCGGTACGCCACCTCGAACCCGAACGCGGCGTAGAAGGCGACCGTGACGTCGAGGTCGCGGGAGGGCAGGTTCGGTGCCGCGTGGTCGGTCATGCTCGACCCTAGCGATCCCGGCCCTGTCGACGGGTGGTCGTGCACACCCCCTGCCGAGGATGCCGGCGCGGCGGCGGCCGTCCACAGGTGGGCGGAGGGCGATGGCCCCTGGTGTGGTGACGCGGGCAGCCTCGGTGCATGACGACGATGACGACCCGAGAGCTCGGCGACTACGGCGAGCGGCTCGCCACCCGGTACCTCACCGACCAGGGCATGCACGTGCTCGACCGCAACTGGCGGTGCGGGCGGGGTGAGCTCGACATCGTCGCCGTCGAGGGTGAAGACCTCGTCGTGTGCGAGGTGAAGACGCGCACGACGACCGCGTTCGGCGCCCCGTTCGAGGCGGTGGGCTGGCAGAAGCTGCGGCGGCTGCGCCGGCTGGCCGGGCTCTGGATCGAGCAGCGTTCGGGCCTGGTCGAGTGGCCCCCGGGCGTCGTGCCGACCAACGCGGTGCGCATCGACGTCGTCTCGGTGCTGCGACCCGTGGAGGGGGTCGCCACCGTCGACCACCTGCGAGGTGTCGAGTGAGCGGGCTGGGCCGTACCCGGTCGGTCGGGCTCACCGGTGTCGCCGGCTTCCTCGTCGAGGCGGAGGCCCACGTCACGAACGGGCTGCCGGGCTTCGCCATCGGCGGGCTCGGCGACTCGGCCGTCTCTCAGTCCCCGGGGCGCATCCGGGCGGCGGCGTCGGCCGTGGGTCTGCCGGCGAGTCAGCGCCGCGTCATCGTCAACCTCTCGCCGGCCGGGGTGCGCAAGGTCGGCGCCGGCTTCGACCTCGCCGTCTTCGTGGCCGTGGCGGTCGCGATGCAGAAGGTGCCCCAGGCGCTCGTGCACGACGTCGTGCACCTCGGCGAGCTCGGCCTCGACGGCTCGGTGCGCCCGGTGCCGGGGGTGCTGCCGGCCGTGCACGCTGCGGCGCTCGCCGGGGTGCGGCACGCCGTCGTCCCGGTCGCGAACGCAGCCGAGGCGGGGCTCGTGCCCGGTATCCGGGTGCACCCCGTCGCCCACGTCGCCGAGCTGGTCGACCGGTACGACCGGCTGAGCCGGGGCCGGCCCTTGGACGAGGTGGCCGTGCCACCACCGGCGCCCGTCGCCTCGGAGACGCCGAAGGACCTCGCCGAGGTGATGGGCCAGTCGGAGGCCAAGCTCGCCCTCGAGATCGCGGCCGCCGGCGGCCACCACCTGCTGCTCGCCGGGCCGCCCGGGGCGGGCAAGACGATGCTGGCCGAGCGGCTCCCCGGCATCCTGCCGCCGCTCGACGCCGCCGAGTCGATGGAGGTGACGGCCATCCACTCGGTGCTCGGCGTCCTCGGCGACGACGTCCGGCTGCTGACGCGCCCACCGTTCGTGGCACCGCACCACGGAGCCTCCATGGCGGCCGTCATCGGCGGGGGCAGCGGCCGGGTCCGGCCCGGGGCCATCACCCAGGCCCACCGTGGCGTGCTGTTCCTCGACGAGACGCCGGAGTTCGACAAGGCGGTGCTGCAGTCGCTGCGCACGCCGCTCGAGCGGGGCACGGTGACGATCGCCCGGGCCAACGAGGCGGTCTCGTTCCCGGCCCGGTTCCAGCTCGTGCTGGCCGCGAACCCCTGTCCCTGCGGCAACGGGTGGGGGCGTGGGGCCGACTGCACGTGCACGCCGATGATGCGGCGCTCCTACTTCGGCAAGCTGTCCGGGCCGCTGCTCGACCGCGTCGACCTGCAGGTGCACGTGCAGCCACCGGGGCTGTCGATGGCGGGGCACCCGGTGGGGGAGCGCAGCGAGCTCGTCGCGGGCCGGGTGGCCGCGGCGCGGGCGGCCCAGCACGAGCGGTGGCGGGCCGTCCTCGGGAGCGAGCGCGCGCTCAACGCCGACGCGCCGGGGTCGGTGCTGCGGGCCGTGCCCTGGCGCCTGCCGGCGGGTGACGTCAGCCCGCTCGACCGCTCCCTCGAACGCGGCGGCATCAGCCTGAGGGGCTACGACCGGAGCCTGCGGGTGGCCTGGACGATGGCCGACCTCGCCGGGCGGCAACGACCCGGGCGCGACGACGTCGACCTGGCCCTGTCCCTGCGCGGCAGCGTGGGGGCGGCCGCATGAGCGACGAGCGGCTCGCCCGGGTGGCCCTCTCCCGGCTCGTCGAGCCGGAGGACACCGAGGTGCACGACCTCGTGTCGCGTCTCGGCGTCGTGCGGGCGGTGGAGCGCATCGTGGCCGGTGGTGGGACGCTGGCCCGCTTCGCCGCCCGGGTGTCGGCCCTCGACGTCGACCGCGACCTCGCCGCCGCCCACCGGGTCGGGGCGCGGATCGTGCTGCCCGGCGACGACGAGTGGCCGCTCGGGCTCGACGACCTCGAGCGGGGTCCGTGGGTCCTGTGGGTGCGGGGGGAGGGCCACCTCGCGCAGCTCGTGAGCCGGTCGGTCGCCGTGGTCGGCGCCCGGCTGGCCACCCGGTACGGCGAGCAGACGGCGGCCGAGCTCGCGGCGACGCTGGGCTCGAGCGGCTGGTGCGTCGTCTCCGGCGGGGCCCTCGGCATCGACAGCGCCGCGCACCGCGGGGCGCTCGCGGTCGAGGCCGCCACCGTGGCCGTGATGGCGTGCGGCATCGACCGCAGCTACCCCGCCTCCAACTCCGAGCTGTTGCAGCGCGTGGCCGCGTCGGGGGTGGTCGCCACCGAGACGGCGCCCGGCAGCGCGCCGATGAAGTCACGCTTCCTGCACCGCAACCGGCTCATCGCCGCCATGACGCAGGGCACCGTCGTCGTCGAGGCCGGCCTGCGGTCCGGCTCGCGCAACACGGTGCGCCACGCGAGCGACCTCAACCGGCCGGTCGGGGCCTTCCCCGGCCCGGTGACCTCGACGGAGTCCGCCGGGTGCCACCAGGAGATCCGTGACGGTCGAGCCGTGCTCGTGACCGGGGCGCGTGAGGTCGTCGAGCTGGTCGGACACATCGGCGACGACGCCGCCCCGGCCGACCGCTCGCCGGCGCTGGTCGTCGACGCGCTGCCCGACGCCGACCGTGCGGTGCTCGAGGTCGTGCCCTACCGCAAGGCGGTCGACCTCGACGAGGTCGCTCGGCTGACGACGCTGCCGGTGCTCGCCGTCCGCGCCGCCCTGGCCCGGCTCGAGGGGGCCGGGCTCGTCGACGCGGTCGAGGGACGGTGGCGCAAGTCGCGGGCCAGCGCCCAGCTGCGACTGGCCGTCACACCGGTCGAGGCCGGCGCCTGACGCGTCGCTCCCCGGCCGGCCCGGCCGGCCCGGCCGAGGGACACGGGAACGCGGGAGCCCGGTGGCCGGCATCCGCTGCCTTCCACCAGGCTCCCGGTCTCGCGCCGGCTCCCTCGGTGAGCACTCGAGGGTGGTTACGCGCCCTCTCGACGGGGCGAGACGGGGGAGCGGTGGGTCACCAGCGCTGGGACTCGCCGGCGGTGCCACGCGACTGCGGGACCCCCCACGGGTTGTCGTCACGCAGCGGCGCCGGCAGCAGCGACTGGGGAGCACCCTGGTAGGCCACGCCGCGGAGGAAGCGTCCGACGGCGGCGGTCCCGACGGAGGTCGCGTCGGTGGTCGTCGCCGGCCACGGTCCGCCGTGCTGCATCGCCGGGGTGACGGCGACGCCGGTCGGCCAGCCACGGAAGAGAACGCGGCCCGACGTGCGGGTCAGGGCGTCGACGAGGCGGGCGAGGTCCGCCGCCGCGTCGGTGCCGTCGGTGTCGCCGGTGTCGCCGGTGTCGGCGGTGTCGGCGCCCAGCAGCGTGCCGGTGAGGTTTCCCGGGAAGAGGTCGAGCACGACGGCCGCGAGGTCGGTGCCGGGCTCGTACGCCACGACGACCGACAGGGGTCCGAAGGCCTCGTCGAGCAGGGTGTCGGCGTGGGCCCGCAGCGTGTCGAGCGAGCAGGCGACGAGGGTGGGGGTCGCCCAGCCCTGTCCGTCGTCGTCGCGGCGCACGCCGCCCTCGTGCAGCACCGTGACGTCGGGGGTCGCGAGGACGGCGTCACGACGCGCCTCGTAGCCGTCGCTGATGGCCGGGCTGAGCAGTCGCTGTTCGGCGACGCCGGCCGCTGCGGTCGCCACCGTGTCGAGGTTCGTGCCGGTCGGGACGAGCAGGAAGCCCGGCTTGGTGCACAGCTGTCCCGCCGAGCCGGACACGCTCGTGACGTACCCCTCCAGCAACGAGTCCGCCTGCGCCGCAACGGCACCGGGGAGGGCGACGACCGGGTTGACGCTGCCCAGCTCGCCGTAGAACGGGATGGGGTCGGGTCGCCCGGCAGCGATGTCGGCCAGGGCCCGCCCACCGCGCAGCGACCCGGTGAACGACGCCGCCCGGATGCCGGGGTGGCGCAGGGCGTCGACACCGGCCTGCTGGCCCTCGACGAGCTGCAGCGTGCCGGCCGGCAGCCCGGCCTGCTCGAGCGCCGCGGCGACGAGCTCGGTCACCCGCCGTGAGAGGCGCGGGTGGCCGGGGTGCGCCTTGACGACGACGGGGCAGCCGGCCGCCAGGGCCGCCGCGGTGTCCCCGCCTGCCACCGAGAAGGCGAAGGGGAAGTTGCCGGCGGCAAAGACGAGCACGGGCCCGACGGGCGACAGCATCCGCCGCAGGTCGTCGCGCGGCACCCCGAGGGCGAAGTCGGCGTCGGCCTCGTCGATGCGCACGTCGAGGAACGCGCCCCGCTCGACCTCCCGGGCGAAGAGGCGCAGCTGCACCCGGGTGCGGCGCAGCTCGCCGGTCAGGCGGGGGACGCCGAGGCCGGTCTCCTCGCCGGCGAGGGCGATGAGCTCGTCGGCGGCGCCGTCGAGTGCCGCCGCCGCGGCGTCGAGGGCGGCGGCTCGCACCCGCGGTTCGAGCGCGGGCAGCCGGCCCGCCGCCTCTGTGGCGCGGGCGACGACGGCGTCGAGGTCGGCGCCGGTCGTCTCCCGTGTGGTGGTGTCGGTGGTCGTGGTCGTCATGTGAGGTCCTGGTTCGTCGTCGATGGGGCGTTCACCGGGTCGTGGGTCGGCGCGCGGCCGCCTCCCGTCGGAGCGGGTCGGCCGGATGCCGTCGGGCTCAGAAGGCGAACCCGGTGGGGAAGGGGTCGGTCGGGTCGAGCACGTAGGTCCCGCTGCCGGTGACCCACGCCCGACCGGTGATGGTCGGGACGACGGCCGGGACGCCGCCGATCTCCGTCTCCGCCACGAGGCGCCCGACGAAGCGGCTGCCGATGAACGACTCGTTGACGAAGTCGGTGTCGAGCGCCAGCTCGCCGCGCGCCCACAGCTCGGCCATCCGGGCGGACGTGCCGGTGCCGCAGGGCGACCGGTCGAACCACCCGGGGTGGATCGCCATCGCGTGACGCGACAGGACGGCATCCGAGCCGGGGGCGATGAACTCGACGTGGTGGCAGTGGTCGACGCCGTCGATGGTCGGGTGGTGCGGCGGCGCCGTCGTGTTGATGGCGTCCATGATGGCCAGGCCCGCGGCGAGGATGTCGTCCTGCCGGTCGCGGTCGAACGGCAGGTCGACGTCGTCGAGGTCGACCATGGCGTAGAAGTTGCCGCCGAAGGCGAGGCTGTACGGCACCCGCCCCAGACCCGGGACCTCGACGACGTCGTCGAGGCGCACGACGAAGCTCGGCACGTTCTCGATGGTCACCGAGTCGGCGTGCCCGTCGCTCACGGCGACCCGGGCGACGACGAGACCGGCGGGGGTGTCGAGGCGGATGGTCGTCACCGGCTCGACGACCTCCACGAGGCCGGTCTCGACGAGCACCGTCGCGACACCGATGGTCCCGTGCCCGCACATCGGCAGGCACCCCGAGACCTCGATGTAGACGACACCCCAGTCGCAGTCGTCGCGCGTGGGCGGCTGCAGGATCGCGCCGCTCATGGCGGCGTGCCCGCGCGGCTCGTTCATGAGCAGCTGCCGTAGACCGTCCAGGTGCTCGATGACGTGCAGGCGGCGCTCGTTCATCGTCGCCCCGGGCAGCACGCCGACGCCGTCGGTGACGACGCGGGTCGGCATCCCCTCGGTGTGCGAGTCGACGGCGGTGTAGACGGCGGCCCCGTCGCGCAGGCGCAGCCGCGGCTCGGTGGCGACCGCCGGGTGCGTGGCCGTCATCGCGCGGCGAGGTGGGCGAGGGCCTTCTCGGTGTCCTTGCGCACCTGGGCCTCGTGCTCGGGGGAGAGGGGGCCGCGCGGCGGGCGGGTGCGCCCGCCGTAGCTCTGGCCGGCGATGTCGATGCTCAGCTTGATGGCCTGGACGAACTCGGTGCGCGAGTCCCACCGGAAGACGGCCACGAGGTGCGAGTACAGCTCGCGCGCCTCGGCGATGCGGCCCTGCTGCACGAGCGAGTAGATCTCGACGGCCTCCTTGGGGAAGGCGTTGGGGTAGCCGGCGAACCAGCCGACCGCGCCGGCCACGAGCGACTCGAAGAGCAGGTCGTCGGCACCCGCGATGACGTCGATGTCGCACAGCTCCTGGATCTCCATGACCCGGCGGATGTCGGCCGAGAACTCCTTGATCGCGACGACGTTCTCGAGCTCGGCCAGCTCGGCGACGAGGTCGGGCGTCAGGTCGACCTTGGTGTCGAAGGGGTTGTTGTAGGCCATGATCGGCAGCCCGACCTCGTTGACCTTCGCGTAGTGCTCGACGACCTCGGCCCGGTTGGCGCGGTAGATGGTCGGGGGCAGCAGCAGCACGCCGTCGGCGCCGTCCTCCGCCGCGATGCGCGCCCAGTGCTGGGCCTGGTGCCAGCCGACGCCGTGCACGCCGGCGACGACGACACCGCGGCCGGCCACGGCCTCGACGGCGACCTGCACGACGCGGCGGCGCTCGTCGTCGGTGAGGGACGAGTACTCGCCGAGCGAGCCGTTGGGCCCGACGCCGCGGCAGCCGTTCGCGATGAGGAACTCGCAGTGCTCGGCGTAGCGGTCGTAGTCGACGGCGAGGCCGGCGGGGGCGGAGTCGTCCGCCTTGAACGGGAGGGTCGTCGCGACGACGACGCCGCCGAGGTCGATGGTGCTGCTCACGGGTGGGTCCTTTCGGTGGTGGCGCTGTGAGGTGCTCGTGCTCGTGCGTGGTCGTGGTCGGGTGAGTGCGGTGGGCCGGGTGGGCCAAGTGGTGCCGGGGCCGGCGCGGTCGCGGGCTCGGCTGCCCCGGGTGCCTGCGGGACTCCCGGGGCGGCGAACGGCGGCGTCGCGGCGAGGTCGCCGAGCCGCACGGGGGTGACCACGGGGCGGGCCTGCATCGGTGACGACGAGCCCAGCAGCTCGGACACGACCCGCCCGCAGACCCGGCCCTGGCAGATGCCGAGCCCGGCCCGCGAGGTGAGCTTGACCGAGACGGGGTCGCTGCTGCCGGTGACCTCCACCGCGGTGCGCAGCCGCCCGACGGTGACCTCCTCGCACCGGCAGACGAGGGTGTCGTCGCGCAGCCAGGCGGTCCAGCCGGGCCGGATGCCGTGGGCGGCCTCGATGCGGGACGTGACGTCGGCGCTGGCCCGGCGCCGCGACACCGCGCGCCGGAGCGAGCGGTCGCTGCGGTCGCCTCCGGCGGCGACGTGACCGGCCACCCAGCCCTCGGCGAGGGCCGCGTCGACGCCGCCGATCCCCGTGAGCTCGCCTGCCGCGTAGATGTTCTCGGCGCTCGTGGCCTGGTCACCGTCGACGGCGACGAAGCGCGACGACGAGATCGACGCGCCCAGGGCGATGGCCACCTCGAGGCGGGGGGTGAAGCCGTGGCTGACGCACACGGCGTCGACCTCGACCCGTCGCCCCGAGCCGGGCACGGGCGCCCAGCGCTCGTCGATCCGGGCGACGGTGACGGCCTGGACGCGGTCGCTGCCGTGCGCGGCGACCACGGCCTCACCGGTGCGGTAGGGGATGCGGTGACGCACGTGGCCGGCGACGTACCCGGCCAGCTCGACCGCCTTGCCGGGGCTGGCGGCGAGGCGCCACGGCCGGGGGAGCCAGCCGCGCACGAGCCCGGCGGGACGCGAGGCCTCGTGCACCCCGACGACGGTGGCGCCGACCTCGGCGAGCGTCGCGGCGACGGGCAGCAGGAACGGCCCGGCCCCGGCCACGAGCACCCGCCGGCCGACGGCGACGCCGTCACCCTTGGCGAGGGCCTGCGCGGCGCCCGCCGTGACGACGCCGGGCAGGTCCCAGCCGGGGAAGGGCAGCGTGCGGTCGTGCGCCCCGGTGGCCAGCACGACGGCATGCGGCGCGAGGCTCAGGTGCGTGCGGCCGTGACCGTCGACGTCACCGACGAGCACGTGCAGGCGGGGGCCGTCGTCGTGCTGCTCGGCGGCCCAGACCTGCGCCCCGGTGCGCAGCTCGACCCGGGGGTGCGTGCGGGCGAGGTCGCGGAGGACCTCGTGCACCCGCCACTGGTGCTGCAGCCGCTGCTCGGCCGGCGTCGGCGTGGGGGTGTCACGGTGGCGCCAGTACTGCCCGCCCGTCTGGTGGGAGGCGTCGAGGAGGGTCACGCGGGCGCCCTGCTGCACGGCGGCGCGGGTGGCCGAGAGCCCGGCGGGCCCGGCCCCGACGACGACGACGTGACGCGTGCCGTCGCGTGGCGCCCTCACGCGTCGGCCCCGGGGAGCAGGTGGTGCTGACGGGTGACGACGTCGCCGTCCTGCGCCCGGCGCAGGCAGGCCCGCACGTCGGCGAGGTCGTTGACGGTGACGATGCAGTCGAAGCACACGCCGATGCCGCAGAAGAGGCCGCGCGGTCGCGCGGCGACCGACGTCGTGCGCCAGTCGCGGCGGCCGTCGGCCATGAGCACCCCGGCGATGCTCTGCCCGCGGGCTCCGGTGACGGGCGCGCCGTCCACGGTGATCGTCACCGCGTCGTCCGCCCGGCCGTCCACCGCAGCGGATGCCGTCGCGGTCGTCGCACGCGGATCGTCGCCGAGTGCGGGGGCCGGCGGCCTCGACCAGCGGCGGGCGCGGGGCGTCACGAGGCCACCGCCGTCTCGGCGAGGTGGCCGGCGAGGCTCGGCCGGTCGAGGCGGAAGGGGGTCGCGTCGTGCTCCGGCCGCTCGCCGAGCACGAGCGCGGCCAGCATCTCGCCCGTCGCGGGGGCCAGGCCGATGCCGGCGCCCTCGTGGCCGGTCGCGAAGAACAGGCCGGGCAGGCGGTGGTCGGGGCCCACCACGGGGAGGTGGTCGGGCATGTAGGGACGGAAGCCGAGGTAGCTGCGCATGACCCCCGCGGTCGCGAGGAAGGGGAAGAGCCGCAGGGCCCGGGCGGCCACCTCCTGCAGCACCTGCACCCGCAGGCGGGGGTCGAAGCCCACCTGCTCGCGGCTCGACCCGATGAGCACCGTGCCGGCGGCCGTCGACTCGACGACGGCCGACGTCTGCAGGGCCGCGTCGGCCGACTGCGTGGCGCCGAAGTAGTCGCCGTCGTAGACCTTGTGGTGCACGCGGTGCGGCATCCGGGTCGTCACGAGCACCATGCCGCGTCGTGGCCGCACGGGCAGGTCGCTGCCGAGGGCCTCGGCGACGT
Source organism: Terracoccus luteus (assembly GCF_003635045.1). NCBI lineage: Bacteria > Bacillati > Actinomycetota > Actinomycetes > Micrococcales > Intrasporangiaceae > Terracoccus > Terracoccus luteus. The sequence continues at coordinate 1,004,791 of NZ_RBXT01000001.1, forward strand.
GGCCGGACCAGGGCCCGCAGGCCACGACGACGGCGTCGGCCGCGACCGTGCCCGCGTCGGTGCGCACACCGACGAGCCGCCCGTGCTCGACGACACCGCCGCGCACCTCGCGGTGCCCGAGCACGCTGGCGCCGAGGCGGCGTGCCGAGGCGAGGACGGCCTCGGTGGCGACGACGGGCTGCACCTGCGCGTCCTCGGGGTAGTGGACAGCGGCGGTCGCGGAGGGCGTCAGCCACGGCTCGAGCGCGCGCGCCTGCCGCTCGTCGACGACACGGGCGTCGACGCCCGCGGCCCGCTGGGAGGCGGCGAAGCCCTCGAGCGGGCCGGCTCCGGCATCCGTCGTGGCGACGACGACGCCGCCCTTGCGCTCGTACTCGATGGACGGAAAGCGGGGCCCCAGCTCGTCGGCGAGCTCGGCCGCGAGGGTCGGCCACAGCGCCGCCGCGTAGCGCGCGAGGTCGAGCTCGGCGCCCGGCCCCTTGTCGGACACGAGGATGTTGCCCTCGCCGTGCGCGCTCGTGGCCGTGGCGGGTGCGCCCTTGTCGAGCACCGTCACGCGGGCGCCGCGGCGGGCCAGCGAGCGCGCGCAGGACGCACCGACGATGCCCGCGCCGACGACGACGACGTGCGCGCTCATGACTCTCCTTCGGACGTGGGGTGCGGTACCTACCCGCATCGAGCGGGCCGGCGGATGCCGGGTGGTGGGGTGGGCGGGGACGTGCGGCTCAGGTGGCCGAGGCGCGGGCCGGGGTGGGCTCGCTCTGGCCCGCCCACAGCCCGACGGAGTGGCCGATGTGCCGTTCCATGAGGGCACGGGCGCCGGCCCCGTCACCGGCGGCGAGCAGCTCGAGCAGCTCGTGGTGCTCGTGGGCCGACTCGACGAGCCGGTTGGTACCCGCCATGGCCGAGAGCCCGAGCAGCCGGGCGCGGCTGCGCAGGTCGCTGACGATGTCGACCGCGACGGGGTTGCCGACCATCGCCGTGAGGCGCACGTGGAAGGCGGTGTCGGCCTCGAGGTAGGCCACGAGGTCGCCGGTGCGGGCGCCCTCGACGATGCGGTCGGCGCCGGCGCGCAGCTCGGCCAGGGCGGCGGTGGGGAAGGCGCCGGCGAGCCGTTCCATGCAGACCGGCTCGATCATGAGGCGCACGGCGGCGACGTGGCGCAGCGAGTCCTCGCTGACGACGGTGATGCGGAAGCCCTTGTTGCGCACCGGCTCGACGAAGCCGGACTTCTCCAGCTCGAGGATCGCCTCACGGACCGGGGTGGCGGAGACGTTGAACCGGGTCGCGAGCGTCGGCACCGACACGAGCTGGCCCGGCGCGAGCTCGCCGGTGACGATGGCGGCAACGAGGGCCCGGCGGACCCGCTCGCGCAGGCTCTCGGTGTGCTCGATGCGCCGCAGGGACACGGGGGTCAGGGTCGTCATGCTCGTCCTTTCGCGACGCGCTGGTGCCAGCGGTCGAAGGATACGGGCGACCGGTTCTGCACGATCAGTAGAATACTACTCAGTCACTCGACGCCCCTGTCAAGGGTGTGGCTCCTCGGTTCTAGACCGCCCGTCAACCCGGCCTCGCCGAGCATGCGCCAGCAGTCGAGGGAGGTGGGTAAACAGCGCCAGTTGCGCTGTCACGATGGGGTTCTCGCTGGGAGTCTGCTTGGTCGTCCATCCGCCGAACCGGCTGAGCGCAGGGGGTTCCATCCGGTGCCGCGCTGTGGTTGACTGCCCGCCATTCCCATTCGCGATGTGCCATGTGGAATATCACATGGCACACCTCAGGAGGCGTCATGACGACCGTGCACCCCACCGCCTGCGTCGGTGCGAGGGGCCCGCTGGGGCGCCCCCTCGGACCGGACGCGGTGCGGCTGCACGACGGGTCCGGCCCCGAGCCAGCCCGCTCGGGCCTGCTCGGTCGGTGGCAGCGCCGCAACCGCGAGGCGACCGCGCCGCACGTGACCCGTGAGATCCGCGGCGCCGGCAACCTCGAGAACTTCCGCCGGCTCGTCGACGGCACGGCCGCCGACTCGCCCTACCGCGGCCGGTATCCGTTCCTCGACACGGACGTCTACAAGACGCTCGAAGGGCTCGCCTACGAGCTCGCCCGTCCGGCGGCGCCGGGCGAGGACCCCGCCCTCGTGGCCGGGTTGCGGGACTTCTACGAGGAGGCCGTCGACCTCGTCACGCGGGCGCAGGCCCCCGACGGCTACCTCGGCACCGCCTTCCAGGGCCCCGACCCGCTGCGGGTCCCGTGGGACGACCTCGCCTGGGGCCACGAGCTCTACAACCTCGGGCACCTCACGCAGGCCGCCGTCGCCGCCTCCCGCGGCCTCGACGACCGCCGCCTGCTCGAGGTCGCCTGCCGCTTCGCGGACCTCGCGGTCGGCCGGTACGGCGATGACGGCGAGGCGCTCTACTGCGGCCACCCCGAGGTCGAGATGGCGCTCGTCGAGCTGGCCCGCGAGACCGGTGACGGGCGCTACCTGCGCCTCGCCCAGCTCTTCGTCGACCGTCGTGGCAGCGGCGCCCTGACGCACACGGTCTTCCCGCCCGAGTACTTCCAGGACCACGTGCCCCTGCGCGAGCTCGACTCCGTCACCGGCCACGCCGTCCGCATGGCCTACCTCGGCGCCGGGGCCACCGACGTCGCGGTCGAGACCGAGGACGCCGACCTGCTCGACCACCTCCTGCGCCTGTGGGACGACATGGTCGCCACCAAGGCCTACGTCACCGGCGGTCTCGGGGCCCGGCACTCCGACGAGGCGTTCGGTGACCGCTACGAGCTGCCGAGCGAGCGCGCCTACGCCGAGACGTGTGCGGCCATCGGGGCGATGCAGTGGGGCTGGCGGCTCTTCGTCGCGACCGGCCGCGCCGACATCCTCGACGACGTCGAGCTCATGCTCTACAACGCCTACGCCGTCGGGCTCTCGGCCGAGGGGACCTCGTTCTTCTACGACAACCCGCTGCAGCGCCGCCCCGACCACGAGCAGCGCTCCGGCGCCGAGACCGGCGGTGAGCCGCTGCGCCGCGCCTGGTTCGGCTGCCCCTGCTGCCCGCCCAACGTCGTCCGGTGGGCCGCCGAGCTGCAGGACCACGTCGCGGTCGCCGACGAGCGGGACCTCACCATCGCGCTCCTCACCGCCGCCGACGTCCGCAGCGACCCGCTCGACGTCACCGTCGAGACCGGCTACCCCTACGACGGACGCGTGGTCGTCACGGTCACCCGGGCCTCGGGCGACGCCCGCCACCTGAGACTCCGGGTGCCCGGCTGGGCCACCGAGGGCGGTCGGCGCCTCGCCGTGACCGTCGACGGTGGGGCGCTCGACGCCCGTCCGGATGCCGGGTGGCTCACCCTGTCGGGGCCGTGGCGGTCGGGCACACGCGTCGTGCTCGAGCTGCCCCTGCAGACCCGGTGCGTCGTCAGCCACCCCCACGTCGACGCGACACGGGGCGCCGTGGCGGTCCTGCGCGGACCGGTCGTGCACTGCCTCGAGCAGCAGGACGCCGCCGCCCCGGTCGACGACCTCGTCCTGGTCGGTGTCGACCCCGCCGACCGGCCCGACGGCGAACCCACCGGCGCGGCCGGCGCATCCCCGGCCGCTGCCGACGACCCGTGGTCGCCGCTGGCCCACGCGGTCACGGCTCGCGTCGTCGCCCGCCCACCGGCATCCGGCCGTCTCTACCCCGAGCTCACCGACCCACCGGCGGCACCGGAGGGCGAGCCCGTCGTGACCCGCGTCCGCCTCGTGCCGTACCACCTGTGGGGCAACCGCGAGGTGGGCGCGATGCGGGTCTGGTTGCGGCGCAGCTGAACCCGCCCTCCTCGGCCGCCGCTGACGCACGAGCCGCGACCCCGTCGTCGTGCTCGAAACGCACCACCGAACCCACCCCGACCCCACCCCGACCCCTGCAGCACCCACCCCTGCAGCACCCACCCTGGAAGGTCACCATGAAACGGCACCTCACCACCACCGTGGCGCTCGTCGCCACGACCGCCCTCGCGCTCGGCGCCTGCAACGGCGGCGGGTCCGGCGGGTCCGGCGGCGCCCAGAACGGCGGCGGCAGCACCTCCGGCAGCACGTTCACCGCGACACCCGCGACCGGAGGCACCGTCGAGGTGCTGCAGAACGCGGACTTCAGCTACCTCGACCCGGCCCGCGGCTGGGACGGCGGCGTCAACAACTTCTACCGACTCGTCTACCGCACGCTGACGACGTCTGCACCGGGCGACGCCAAGGACCCCAACGCCGTCGTCCCCGACCTCGCCGAGGGGCTGGGGAAGCAGTCCGCCGACGGCCTGACGTGGACCTACCGGCTCAAGGAGGGCCTGAAGTTCGAGGACGGCACCCCGATCACGTCCCAGACCGTCAAGTTCGGCATCTCGCGCGCCTGGGACCCCGAGATCGGCATCGGCTCGCCCTACGCGAAGTCGACCATCGCCGCCCCCGATGGCTACCAGGGCCCGTACAAGTCGGGTGACCTGTCGACGATCAAGACGCCGGACGACCGCACCATCGTCTTCACGCTGAAGAAGAAGTTCCCCGAGTTCGACGCCGTCGTGTCGCAGGTCAACATGACCCCCTTCCCCGTGGGCAGCGGGGGCGGCGACGAGTTCATCAAGAAGATCATCAGCTCGGGGCCTTACACGCTCGCCGCCTACACCCCCGGCAGCCTCATCCAGCTCGAGCGCAACCCGAACTGGGACGGCAAGACCGACCAGGTGCGGACGGCCAAGCCCGACGGGTGGCGCTTCACCATCGGCCTCGACCCGGCCACCATCGACGAGCGGCTCATGGCGGGGCAGGGCACCGACGTCAACGCGATCTCCGGCACGATCTCGGCCTCCACGCTGCCGCGGCTGCAGGCCCCGCAGTTCGCCGGGCGCACCCTCAAGATGCCCGGCGTGTGCACGACGTACATGTCGCTCAACACGACGAAGAAGCCGCTCGACGACGTCAAGGTGCGCCAGGCCATCAACCTCGCGGTCGACAAGTCGGCCGTGCTCAACGCCACCGGTGGCACCCAGCTGGCGACGATCGCGAACACGATCCTGCCGACGACGGTCGCCGGCCACAAGGACTACGACCTCTACCCGAGCGAGGGTGACAAGGGTGACGTGGCGGCCGCGAAGAAGCTCTTGGACGAGGCTGGACAGTCGCAGGGGTTCTCGCTGACCCTCGACATCCGCTCGCAGCCCAAGATGCAGAAGCAGGCCGAGGCGGTGCAGGAGTCGCTCAAGCGCGTCGGCATCGACGTCCAGCTGAACGTCATCGACACCTCGAAGTACTACGAGACCATCGCGACCCGCTCGCAGCAGCACGACGCCGCCATCACCGGCTGGTGCCCCGACTGGGCGTCGTCGGCGGCGACCTTCCTGCCGCCGCTCTTCTACGGCCCCAACATCACCGACAAGGGCAACCCCAACCTCGCCCAGCTCGACGACAAGCAGGTGAACGCCCGCATCGACGCGATCGGCGCGCTCACCGACCTCAGCGAGGCCAACCGGCAGTGGGGCGACCTCGACGAGCAGATCATGAAGCTCGCCCCCATCGTGCCGCTCAACGTCGAGCAGGCGGTCTACCTGCCCGGCACGAACATCACCGGTCTGTTCGCCTCGCCCGGCGCGGCCACCGGCGGCATCGACTACGTCCTCGTGGGCCTGCGCGACCCGAACAAGAAGTGAGTCCGCATGACCTACCCACCCACCGAGCTCGAGATCGCGCGGACGCCTGACGGCGACCGTCGGGACGGGCACGAGGGCGGCGTCGGGGGAGGGGGCACGGCGCCGGATGCCGTCGTGGCCCCTACGCCGTCGGGGGGCCGCGTGTGGCGGGCCCTGCGCCACGACCCCGCCGCCGTGCTGTGCCTGGCCTACATCGGCCTTATCGTGATCATGGCCGTGTTCGCCCCGCTCATCGTCCGGGTCAGCGGCTGGTCGCCCTACGAGTTCGACCAGTCGGCCATCGACCCCAACCTCGGCGGGGTCCCGCTGGGACCCTGGGGCGGCATCAGCGCCGAGCACTGGTTCGGCGTCGAGCCGGGCAGCGGCCGCGACATCTTCGCCCGCATCGTCTACGGGGCACGGGTCTCGATGGTCATCGCGCTGTCGGCGACCGCCCTCACGACCGTGCTCGGCACGACCTTCGGCCTGCTGGCAGGCTACTTCGGCGGCAAGGTCGACCAGGTCGTCTCGCGCGTCATGGACTTCCTCATGGCTTTCCCCGCCCTGATCTTCATGATCGCGGTCCTGTCGGCGCTGCCGGCCGGCAACCGCTCGACGCTGCTCGTCGTCGTCATCTCCGTCTTCGGATGGCCCTACCTCGCACGCATCGTGCGCGGCCAGACGATGTCGGTCTCGAGGCGCGAGTTCGTCGAGGCGGCAGGGGCGTCCGGCGCCTCCGGGGCACGCGTCGTCTTCACCGAGATCCTGCCCAACCTGCGCTCGACGATCATCGTCATGGTCACGCTCGCCGTGCCCGGCTACATCGGCACCGAGGCCGGGCTGTCGTTCCTCGGCGTCGGCGTCGTTCCGCCCGAGCCCTCGTGGGGGCAGATGATCGCGAGCTCGGTCAGCTGGTACTCGGTCGTGCCGACCTACTTCGCCATCCCCGGGCTGTTCCTGTTCCTGCTCGTGCTCTCGTTCACCGTCCTCGGTGACCGGCTGCGCGCCGTCGTCGACTCCGGGGAGGCCCGCTGATGCCCCGCTACCTCATCGGCCGGCTGGCCGCCATGGCGGGAGTGCTGCTGCTCGTCTGCCTCTTCACCTACGCCGTCTTCTTCCTCCTCTCGCCCGACCCGGCGGTGCAGGTCTGCGGCAAGAACTGCACGCCCGACCGGATCGACCAGATCCGGTCGAACCTCGGCCTCGACCAGCCCTTCTGGAGCCAGTTCACGACCTTCCTGCGAGGACTGTTCGCCGGGCGGACCTACGGTGAGGGCGCCACGGCGGTCCAGTGCTCGGCCCCCTGCCTCGGCTACTCGTTCCAGTCGAGCCAGTCGGTCACCGACATGATCGTGCAGCGACTGCCCGTCTCGGCGACCGTCGCCGTCGGCGCGGCCGTGCTGTGGCTCGTCAGCGGCGTCGTCGGCGGCCTGGTGAGCGCGGTCAAGGAGGGCACGTGGGTCGACCGGGTGACCGCCGGCCTCACCCTCGGCGGGCTGTCCGTCCCCAACTACGTCCTCGCACTCGTGCTGCAGTACGTCCTCGTCGTGCAGCTGCAGTGGCTGCCGTTCCCGCAGGCCGTCGGCTTCACCGACGACCCCGGGCGGTGGTTCCTCAACTTCGTCATGCCGTGGATCGTGCTCGCGGTCGGCTACGCCGCCGCCTACACGCGCCTGACGCGGGCGAACGTCATCGACACCCTGCAGGAGAACTTCCTGCGCACCGCCCGGGCCAAGGGGCTCGCGCCGCGGCTGGTGTGGCGACGGCACGCCCTGCGGCCCGCGCTCACGCCCGTCGTCACGGTGTTCGGCATGGACTTCGCCGGCCTCCTCGGCGGGGCGCTCATCACCGAGACGGTCTTCGGGCTGGGCGGCGTCGGCAAGCTGGCCGCCGACTCCATCGCCAAGAACGACCAGCCGGTCATCATGGGCGTCACCCTGCTCGCCGCCTTCTTCGTCGTCGTCGGCAACGTCGTCGTCGACCTCGTCTACACCGTCATCGACCCGAGAGTGAGGGTGGGCGCATGACCGGCACCACGGCATCCGTCACGAGACCACAGGCCGCGCAGGCCGGCCGGTCGGGCGACACGCCGTTGCTCGAGGTGGAGCACCTCACCGTGTCCTTCCCGACGGCGACCGGCAGCAGCAAGGTCGTGTCCGACCTGAGTCTGACTCTGCCGCAGGGTGGTTCGCTCGGCATCGTCGGTGAGTCCGGCTCGGGCAAGTCGATCACGAGCCTCGCGGTGATGGGTCTGCTGCCGACGAAGGCGACCCGCACCGGCAGTGTCCGCCTCAACGGTGACGAGCTCACCACGCTGTCGGAGTCGCGGATGCGACGGGTGCGCGGCGACCGGGTGGCGATGGTCTTCCAGGACCCGCTTAGCTCGCTCAACCCCTACTACACGGTGGGCGCGCAGATCGCGGAGGCGTACACCTCGCACCGGCGCGGGGTCACCCGCCGGCGCGCGCACGCCGTGGCCGTCGAGGCGATGGAGCGCGTGCACATCAAGGATGCCGCGCGGCGGGTCGACGAGTACCCGCACCAGTTCTCGGGCGGGATGCGCCAGCGGGTCATGATCGCGATGGCGCTGTCGACCGAGCCCGAGCTGCTCATCGCCGACGAGCCGACCACCGCGCTCGACGTGACGGTGCAGGCGCAGATCCTCGCGCTGCTGCAGGAGATCCGGCGCGACACCGGCAGCGGCCTCGTGCTCATCACCCATGACCTCGCCGTCGTCAGCGAGATCGCCGACGACATCGTCGTCATGCGCAACGGGCGGTGTGTCGAGCGCGGCCCCGTCGAGCAGATCTTCAGCGACCCGCAGCACGAGTACACGCAGTCGCTGCTCGACGCGGTGCCGCGCATCGACGACGAGATCGGCCTGCTGCGCGACACGGCGGCCGGTGCCGGTGCCGACGTGGCCGACACCGCCGCGTCCGACACGATCACAGGAGGCCCCTCGTGACCGGCTCATCCGGGCGCACGGCCCCACCGACCACCCCGACCACCTCGACCACCTCGACCACCTCGACCACCTCGACCAACCCGGCCACCCCGTCGCCCGGTGCGAGGCCGGGGGGCCCGGCCCCCGGCGATGTGCTGCTGCGGGCGGAGCACCTCGTCAAGGAGTTCGCGGTTGCCGGCAGCGGCGGTCTCTTCAGCCGGGGCGAGACCTTCCGGGCCGTCGACGACGTCAGCCTCGAGATCGGCCACCGCGAGACGCTCGCGCTCGTCGGCGAGTCGGGCTCGGGCAAGTCGACGACGGCGCGCCTCGTCGCCCGGCTCGTCGACCCCACCTCCGGCCGCGTCGAGCTCGACGGCCGGGACGTCACGACGACGACGGGCCGCGACCTGCACGCGTTCCGTGGCGACGTGCAGATGGTCTTCCAGGACCCGTACTCGAGCCTCAACCCCCGACACACCGTCGAGCGCATCATCACCGCGCCGCTCGTCTACCAGGGCCGCAAGCCGCCGGGCGGGGCGCGCGCCTTCACCCAGCAGCTCATGGAGCGCGTCGGCCTCGACCCGCAGCAGTGGCAGCGTCACCCGGCTCAGTTCTCCGGCGGGCAGGCTCAGCGCATCGGCATCGCCCGGGCCCTCGCCGTCTCGCCCCGGCTCGTCGTCTGCGACGAGGCGGTGTCGGCGCTCGACGTGTCGGTGCAGGCCCAGGTCATCAACCTGCTCCGACGCCTGCAGCGGGAGGAGGGCTTCAGCTACCTCTTCATCGCCCACGACCTCGCGGTCGTGCGCCAGATCGCCGACCGTGTGGCGGTGATGAGCGGGGGCCGCATCGTCGAGGAGGGCGCGCGCGACGCGGTGTTCGAGCACCCGCGGCACGAGTACACCAAGGCCCTGCTGGCCGCGGTGCCCCGCATCCGGCCCGAGTGGGAGGCTGCTCGACGCGCCAACCGGCAACGGCACCACGACAGGAGCGTCACCCCGTGACCCGAGAGACCACCCGACCCGGCATGGCCGATCCCGTGCGGCGGTACCCGATGCCGGGCCTGCACGTCAGCGAGCGCACCGTCTCGGTGCCCCTCGACTGGGACCGCCCCGACGGCGAGACCATCGAGATCTTCGTCCGTGAGCTCGTCGACCCGGACCGCCGCGACGACGACCTGCCGCTGCTCGTCTACCTCCAGGGTGGCCCCGGTGGCCAGTGCCCGCGCCCCGTCGACCGCAGCGGCTGGGTCGACGAGGCGCTGAAGGACCACCGCGTCGTGCTCGCCGACCAGCGCGGGACCGGGCTCAGCCACCCCCTCGAGGCGGCCGACCTCGAGGGGCTCGACCCGGCATCCGGCGCCGACCACCTCGCGCTCTTCCGGGCCGACTCGATCGTGCGCGACCTCGAGCGGGTGCGGGACGAGGTTTACGGCGGTCGCCGGTGGAGCGGGTTCGCCCAGAGCTACGGCGGCTGGATCACCCTGGCTTACCTGTCGATCGCGCCGGAGGGGCTCGCCGCCTGCTACGTCGCGGGCGGCATCCCGGGAACCCCCGCCGACGCCGCGGAGGTGTACCGGCGCACCTTCACGCGGGTCGAGGACAAGACCGCCGAGTACTACCGGCGCTACCCCCAGGACGTCGACGCGGTGGCTGCGGTCGCCGACCGTCTCGCCGAGGGCGACGTGCGCCTGCCCGACGGGGACACGTTGACGGTGCACCGGTTCCAGTCGCTCGGCATCGACTTCGGCATGAAGCCCGGCTCCGAGCGCATGCACTGGCTCGTCGAGCAGGCCTTCGCCCGGCCGGGTCGGCTCTCGACGACGTTCCTCGAGCAGTGCCTGGCCCGCAGCTCGTCGGCCGGCAACCCGTTGTTCTGGACGCTGCAGGAGTCGATCTACGGCGACCGCGACAACGGCCCGATCGCGTTCGCGGCGCAGCAGGAGCGCGACCGACGTCCCCAGTTCGACCCGTTGCGCCGGCCGTTGCTCTTCACCGGCGAGATGGCCTTCCCGTGGATGTTCGACGAGGTGCGGCTGCTGCGCGGCTTCGGCCCCGCGGTGCGCGAGCTCGCGGCGCGGCCGTCGTGGTCGGCGCTGTACGACCTCGACCGCCTCGCCGCCAACGAGGTGCCGCTCGCCGCGGCGGTCTACTACGACGACATGTACGTCGACGCCCACCTGCAGCTCGACACGCTCTCGCGCGTCGGCGCCTCGCAGGCCTGGGTCACCAACGAGTTCGAGCACGACGGCATCGGCAGCGGGCGGGTGCTCACGCACCTGCGCGGGCTGGTCCGCGACCGAGGAGGAGAACGACGATGACCGGTCCGACCGCAACGAGCACCCGGCCGCCCTTCGCGGACACCCGCCCTCCGCGCCTGGCCGACGCGCCCGGCTTCACGGCCTCCATCGCGGCGGGCTGGGACCTCGGCCGGGCCCGGCCCGACCTCGCCGCCGGGGCGGCGGAGGCGGCGGCCGAGCACCGGCGCCGGCTCGGCGAGAGGCTGGCCGGGCACGACGTCGTCGTGTCGTCGTCGGTCGCCCCGACGCGCAACGGCGACGCCGCCTACGCCTTCCGCCCCGACAGCGACTTCGTCTGGCTCACGGGCTGCCAGGTGGAGGGCGCGACCCTCGTGCTGCGGGCGGTCCCCGGTGGCCACGACGCCACGCTGTACCTGCCGCCCCCGGCGCGCCCGGGCGACCCCGGCTTCTACGGCGACGCCCTGCACGGCGAGCTGTGGGTGGGTGCCTCACCGGGCCTGCAGGAGTGGTCGGACGCGCTGGGCCTGACGGTTCGCGCGTCCGACGACCTCGCCGCCGATCTCACCGGATGCCGGGGGGCCAGGGCCGCGCCGAGCGTGCCGACCGGGCTCGTGTCGGCTCACGGGCTCGAGCCGTCGGCCGTGCTGGCCGAGACGTTGTCGGACCTGCGGATGGTCAAGGACGAGTGGGAGATCGGGCAGCTGCGCGCGGCCGTCGACCACACGGTGACCGGGTTCGCCGCCGTGATGGCCGAGGTTCCCCGCGCCGTCGACGGGCTGGGGGAGCGCTGGCTGCAGGGCACCTTCGACCGGCACGCGCGCACCTTCGGCAACGGCCCGGGCTACGCCAGCATCGTCGGCTCCGGGCCGCACGCCCCGACGCTGCACTGGGTGCGGTGCGACGGGCCGGTGCTGCCCGAGGCCGCCCTGCTGCTCGACATGGGTGTGGAGACGACGACGCTTTACACGGCCGACGTGACGCGGACGGTGCCGCCGTCGGGGACGTTCACGGCGGAGCAACGGGCGGTGCACGACCTCGTCGAGCGGGCCCACCGGGCCGGGATGGAGCAGGTGCGGCCCGGCACTCAGTACACCGACTTCCACTTCGCCTCGATGGAGGTCGTGGCACGAGGTCTGCACGACTGGGGCCTGCTCGACGTGTCGGTCGACGAGGCGCTCTCGCCGCAGGGCCAGCAGCACCGCCGCTACCTCGTGTGCGGCATCGGGCACCACCTCGGTCTCGACGTGCACGACTGCGGCTCCTCGGGCTACGAGAGCTACATGGGCGCGGACCTCCGGCCCGGCATGGTGATGACGGTCGAGCCGGGCCTCTACTTCCACGCCGGCGACCTCACCGTGCCGCCCGAGCTGCGGGGCATCGGCGTCCGTCTCGAGGACGACCTGCTCGTCACCGAGACGGGGCACGACGTGCTGTCGGACGGGCTGCCGATCGACGCCGGGGGGGTGGAGGCCTGGGCCCGGGGGCACCTCGGGTAGGCCTCCCGGCGGGTCGGTTTGGTCGGTGGCCCCGCGTGGGTCACTGTGCTGACATGGCAACCCGGCCCTGGCACGACGAGCTGCTCGCCGCCTTCGGCCGTCACCTCGAGGCCGAGCGCGGACGCTCGCCGCACACCCGCCGGGCGTACGTCTCGGACGCGAGGGCGCTGCTCGAGCACACCGCCGACCGCGGAGTGGCCGGGCTCGACGACCTCACCCTCGGCGACCTGCGCGGGTGGCTGGGCGACCTCGCCGACGGTGGGGCCGCCCGCAGCACCGTCGCCCGTCGTGCCGCGTCGGCCCGCACCTTCCTCGGCTGGGCCGAGCGGACCGGTCGCCTCGCGGCCAACCCCGCCCTGCGCCTCGTCGCACCACGGCGGGGTCGGTCCCTCCCGGGCGTGCTCAAGGAGGGCGAGGCGAGCGAGCTGCTCGACGTGGCGGCCACGCGCGCCGACGACGACGACCCCGTCCACGTGCGCGACCGTGCGGTGCTCGAGCTGCTGTACGCCTCCGGCATCCGGGTGGGCGAGCTCGTCGGCCTCGACGTCGACGACATCGACCCCGCGCAGGACCTCGTCCGGGTCATGGGCAAGGGTGGCAAGGAGCGCGTCGTGCCCTTCGGGCGGCCCGCCGCCCGCGCGGTGCAGGAGTGGCTGCGGGTGCGACCCCGCCTGGCGACGGCCGAGTCGGGGCCGGCCCTGTTCCTGGGACGCCGCGGCCGGCGGGTCGACCCGCGCCAGGTCCGGTCGGTCGTGCACGCCCTGCTGGCCCACGTGGGCGACGCGCCCGACATCGGGCCGCACGGCCTGCGCCACAGCGCCGCCACCCACCTGCTCGACGGCGGCGCCGACCTGCGCATGGTGCAGGAGCTGCTCGGGCACGCGAGCCTCGCCACGACGCAGATCTACACCCACGTCTCCGTCGACCGCCTGCGCCGCAGCTACGAGCAGGCCCATCCCAGAGCGTGACTCGTGCACGGGGTCGTGCACGGGGTCGTGCACGGGGTCGCGGTCGGCGGATGCGGCGGAGCCTGTCGACCCGCCGACCGACACGCACCACGTCATCGGAGCGGCAACAGCACGACCGGCCGCGCGCCGATCAGCGCCAGCGGGTCGAGGTAGGTGTCGCCGCGACGGACGCCCCAGTGCAGGCAGGTCGCCGGAGAGCAGTGACCGGCCACCGGCTCGACGGTGCCGACCGGGTCGCCCCGGGCCACCGCGGTGCCGACGGGAGGCCCGGCCGTCACGGGCTCGAAGGTCGACCGCAGGCCGCCAGCGTGACCGACGACGACGACGCCTCGTCCGGCGAGCCGACCCGAGTAGGTCACCTCGCCGCCGGTCGGGGCGCGGACCGGCTGCCCGACCCGGGCGGAGAGGTCGACGCCGCGGTGCCCCGCGAGCCACGGCCGGTCGGGAGGGTCGAAACCGCGCACGACCGAGGGCTGCGGCGCCAGCGGCCACGTCCAGCCCCGAGCGGGTGCCGGTGCCTCGGCGGCGAGCGGGGCCGGGGCGAGCAGGGCGGCGACGGAGAGCACGGCGGCGGCCAGGGACGACACGAGGGACATGCCTCCAGCCTCGCCGTGGGCGACACACGTCACCCGGGTGCTGCATGAGCGTTGTGGACGGCCTGCTCGGACGGGCCGTCTCGCCCCGGGGGTGTGGACGGAGACCGCCGCCCGGTCACCGGTCCGGCCTCGCCACCAGGCGTGCCGTCGTGGCCGCCGACGGCCGGCGGTACGGTCCGGCGGTGACCCCTTTCGACCTCAGCCACCGGACCGCGCTCGTCACCGGTGCCGGCGCCCCGGACGGGATCGGCGTCGCCGTCGGGCGACAGCTCGGTCGGCAGGGCGCCCGCGTCGTGCTCTCGGCCACGACCGGGCGCGTGCACGAGCGTGCCGCCGAGCTGCGCGACGAGGGGATCGACTGCCGGGCGCTGCTGGCCGACCTCACCGACGAGCGGGCCGCCGCCGACCTCGTCGCGGCGAGCACCCAGGCGCTCGGGCGGCTCGACGTCGTCGTCAACAACGCCGGCATGGTGCAGACCGGAGTCGACACCGGCAGCGCGACCCTGGCCGAGCAGGACCCCGCCGCCTGGCGACGCCAGCTCGACATCACCCTCATGACCGCCGTCCACGTCACCCGGTCCTGCCTGCCGGTCATGCGAGGGCAGGGCCACGGGCGGGTGGTCATGGTCTCCAGCGTCACCGGGCCGCTCGTCGCCATCGCGGGCTCCAGCGCCTACGCTGCGGCGAAGGCAGGCATGGAGGGCCTCATGCGCGCCGTCGCCCTCGAGGAGGGGCCGCACGGCATCACGTGCTGCGCCGTCGCCCCGGGCTGGATCCGGACCGGCTCCTCCGAGCCGGACGAGGTCACGGCCGGCCGCCACACACCTGTCGGCCGACCCGGCCGACCCGACGAGGTCGCCGCCCTCGTCGGCTTCCTCGCCAGCGACGAGGCGTCCTACGTCACCGGCCAGTCACTCGTCGTCGACGGTGGCAACACCGTCCAGGAGGTCAAGGGCGGCTGAGCCGCCCCGCACGCACCCACGGCGAGTCGACGGTGGACCTCGCGAGCCCGGCTGTCACCGTCCGGACGCGAGGATGTCGCGGGGCCGGCACGGGCGCACCCGCCCGGCCCCGCGGCATCCTCGTCGTCACGAGACGTGGAGCGACGTCGGGCTCAGTCGCCCGGCCACTCACCGGTCCAGCGCTGGAACGCCCGGGCCCCACCACGGTCGGCCAGAGCCTTGACCGTGGCGAAGATGGCGCCCTGGACCGCGGCGGCGACGAGCACCTGGCGCAGGCGGTACTCCGACTGCAGGGCCTGCGGCGGGTCGGCGTTGTCACCGGCGGTGGCGCGCTTCCACACCTGGCCGACGAGGAAACTGGACAGGGCACCGGCGGCGATGCTGCCGACGAGACCCACGGGGCGGTAGAGCATCTTGGCGGTCTTGGTGCCGTGCTGTTCGCGGGGCATGGGACTCTCCTTGGACGGGCTGGTTCTCGGGCCGTGCTGCTCGGGCTGGCGAGTGCTGCTCAGCGACGGGTCGCGACGTAGCGGACGACACCGACGACGGCGACGGCCAGCCCGCCGAGGGCGACCATGGCCTCCGTCGAGAGCGACGAGGCGGGGGCGGACGTCGGGGCCCGGTGCGCCCCGACGGCGGGACGAGGCGTCTCGGCGAGGGGCCGCGGCCGGCTCGACGAGGTCGGTGCACCCGACGGCCGCGACGCGAGAGCGCTGTCCACGACGTCCTCGGCCCCGCCGGCCCCGCTGCCACTGCCGACCGACTCGGTGACGCGGTGGGCCTGGGTCGCCACGGTGTCCTTGGCGTGGGCGGCGGCGTCCTTGGCGTGCGAGGCGGCGTCGACGACCTTGTCCTTGGTCTGGGACACCTTCTCCTTGACGCCCTCCTTGACGCCCTCGACGCGGTCGCCGACCTTCGCCTTGACGTCGTCGACCTGATCGCCGACGCGCGACTTGACGTCGAGCTTGGCGGCGAGGGCGTCGACGGTGTCGGCGAGCTCCCCGCGGGTGTGCTCGAGCTGCGCCTGCAGCTCGTCGACGTCGGGCTTGGGGTTGTCAGTGCTCACGGTGGGCTCCGTCCTTGATCGTCTCCACGTCGGCCTTGACGCTCTGCACGGTCGCCTGCACAGGCGCGCTCGCCTGCGAGACCTTCTTCTTGCCGACGAGCGCGGCGATGCCGGCGACGGCGAAGAGCACGACGGCGACGATGAGCGCGGCCAGCCACGGCGCGACGACGTTCGCGAGGCCGAGCACCGCGCAGGCGACGAGGGCCCCGCCACCGTACAGGGCGAGCACGCCGGCGCCGCCGAAGAGCCCGGCACCGATGCCGGCGCGCTTGCCGCTCTCCTGCAGCTCGGCCTTGGCCAGCTGCAGCTCGCCGCGGATGAGATCGGAGACCTGCGTCGACAGCTGGCTCACGAGCTGTCCCGTCGAGAGGCCGTCGGTGGAGGTGTGCGCGGTGGCGCCGTTCGGTCCCGCGGTGGGGTCGAGCCTGTCGCTCATGACCACTCCTCAGCTGGGGGATGGGGGTCGTTCGGGCACCCGACCTGCGGGCGACCGTCCCGCCCTGCGTACCCCGCGCCCGCCGTGACTGAACGCCGCCTGGACCCGCGGCCGGCCGTCAGGCGAGCGGTCGGATGCCGGTGGGCCGGCTCAGTGCGCCGCGCCCTCCCGGGCCCCGGCGAGACGGCGGGTGGCCTCGTGCAGCACGGAGTCCTGCTTGCAGAAGGCGAACCGGATGAGCGTGCGGGCGGCCTCCGGGTCGTCGTGGAAGACCGACACGGGCACCCCGACGACCCCGGCGAGGGAGGGCAGCCGGCGCGCGAACTCGAGGCCGTCGACGGCACCCAGCGGTGCGGCATCCGCGATGACGAAGTACGTGCCCTGCGGGCGCGACACGTCGAGGCCGAGGTCGCCGAGCGCCTCGCAGAGCAGGTCGCGCTTGCGCTGCAGCGAGGCTGCGATGTCGTCGTAGACGTCGTCACCCAGCCCGAGGGCGAGGGCCACGGCGGGCTGGAACGGGCCGCTGGCGACGAAGGTGAGGAACTGCTTGACGGTGCGCGCCGCCGCGACCGCCTCGGCCGGCCCCGAGAGCCAGCCGACCTTCCAGCCCGTCGCCGAGAAGGTCTTGCCGGCCGAGCTGACGGTGATGGTGCGCTCGGCCATGCCGGGGAGGGTGGCCATGGGCACGTGCTCGGCGCCGTCGAAGACGAGGTGCTCGTAGACCTCGTCGGTGACGACCCAGGCGTCGTGCTCGCGGGCCAGCGACGCCACGAGCTCGAGCTCGGCCCGGGTGAAGACCTTGCCGGTCGGGTTGTGCGGCGTGTTGAGCAGCACGAGCCGGGTGCGGGGCGTGAAGGCGGCGCGCAGCGACTCCTCGTCGACCGCGAAGTCGGGGAAGCGCAGCACCGACGTGCGCCGCGTCGCGCCGGCCAGCGCGATGGTGGCGGCGTACGAGTCGTAGTACGGCTCGAAGGTGACGACCTCATCGCCCGGCTCGCAGAGCGCGAGCACCGTCGCCGCGATGGCCTCGGTCGCGCCCGCGGTGACGAGCACCTGCGACGCGGGGTCGAGCCGGATGCCGTAGAAGCGCTCCTGGTGCGCCGCGACGGCCGTGAGCAGCTCGGGCACCCCCGGGCCCGGCGGGTACTGGTTGCGGCCACCGTCGATCGCGGCCTTGGCGGCGTCGAGCATCGCCTGCGGTCCGTCGGTGTCGGGGAAGCCCTGACCGAGGTTCACCGCCCCGGTCGACGCGGCCAGCGCCGACATCTCGGCGAAGATCGTCGTGCCGAACGACTGCATGCGGGAGACGAGAGGCGAACCCATCCCGCCACCCTACGAGCCGGTCCACCTCGCAGGGGCGGCACCGGAGCGACGGTCAGCCGCAGCCGGTGACGCGGTAGAGGGTGTAGGCGCCGACGGTGCGCACCGGCTCGACGCCGTCGACGTTCGCGAGGTCGGTCAGGCCCGACGAGCGCTCGGGGCGGTCGAGCCAGTAGACGTGGGTCGAGTCGATCGCCCAGCGGATGTCGTGCCGGGCGAGGGCGGCGCACACGTCGGGGCGGGTCGTCATCGCGTCGAAGCCGGTGCCGATGAGGATCTCGTCACCGGTGAGCGGGATGGGGATGGAGCGGTAGAGCGTGTTCGTGCCGAAGAGCGCGTACATGAGCGGCGAGCCGTTCTCGGGTCGCCCGACGACACCCTGCCCGGGCGGGATGAGCCGCGCCAGCTCGCCGAGGTCGCGTTGCCCTTCGTCGCTGAGGATGACCCGCTCGGGGAACGACGGCCGGAAGAACTCGTCGAGCATGCCGCTGCGCAGGCCGTGGTCGGACACGACTGTCAGCGCCGGGAGGACGAGCAGCGCGACGACACCGGCGGCGGTGGGCCGTGACCGCAGCGGCGTGAAGCGCCGCAGCACCCACCTGACGGCCGGCGCCGCAGCCGCGACGACGACGACGCCCGGCACGGCGGCGAGCGAGGCCAGCCGCACCTTGTCGTTGTACCAGTAGCCCGTGAGCAGTGCGCTCCAGTCGGCGGTCGACCACGCGGCCAGCACGTAGAGCACGACGCAGGCGAGCCACATGGCCACGACCGGGATGGCGACCCGACGCCGCAGGACGATCCATAGGATGCCGGCCGGCAGCAGCACGAGCAGCCCCCACAGCACCGACGGCAGCTGCAGGCGGCCGCCGACGACCTCGGTGAGCGCGGTCCACACCGAGACCTGGCCCTCCCACGTGTACGACTGGGTCGAGGCGAGCCGGGCCGAGACGGTGGGGGCGAGGTAGAGCAGTGCCCCGAGCGCCAGCGCGACCCCGAGGAGATCGCGGGCCACGACCGCCCACGAGGCGTGGTGCAGCGCACCGGCCCGCAGCCGGGCCGCGACGAACCACGCGAGGGCGAACACGGCGATGGCGACGAGCGAGTTCGGCTGCACGAGCGCAAGACCCGGCAGGGACGCCGCGAAGCCGAGCCACTGTCCGACCCGGCGCGAACGGGCGGCCTGGAGCATGAGGGCGAGCACCCCGGGCGTGAGCGCGGTACCCATGAGGTTGGGCCACAGCACCCCCCACCCGAGCAGGATGGTCGGGAAGGCGACGAAGGCCGCCGACGCGAACCCGGCCGCGTAGGTGACCAGCCGCGACGGCCCGAGGGCGTGCCGCACGAGCGCGACGCAGCCGATCGGCCACACCACGGCGGCCAGCGCGATGGTGGCGACGTTCGTGCCGGGCAGCACGTCGGCCCACCCTGACAGCAGGCCGGTGGCGATCCACGCGTGGAACCCGTTGGGGTAGAAGGTGTTGTTCGCGATCGAGAAGTTGTCGGTCTCGAGGAACAGGCGGATGCGGTCGAGGTGGTAGACGGCGTCGGGGGAGTCGACGAGCTCTGCCGGCCTGCCGATGGCCGGCACGGTCGTCAGCAGCCCGAGCACCACCCCGATGACGATGGCGACGACGGCATCCGGCCTCGGGCGGCCCAGCAGGGCGCGCCGCACCGGCAGCGGTGGTCCGACCCCGCCGCCCCGTCGGCGGGACAGCAGGCGCGTCGCGAGGCGGCCGACCACCCAGGCCACCGCCACTGTGACGAGGGTGGTCGCGACGAAGGGGACCAAGCCCCACGACACCCCGACACGCGGCGCGACCGTCGCCCACGCCGCGACCGCCCCGGCCGACACCGCGGGCGCCACGGCCAGCGCCTCGAGCCCGCGGGCCCCCAGGGCGCGCACGACGAACCACCCGGGGGCGAGCAGGACGGCCAGCAGCACGAGCAGCACCGGGACCATCGAGAGCCACGACGGGCTGGGCGCCACGGCGGTCCTCCTGGTGGTCGCGGGTCTGGGGTCGAGCAGGGCAGAGCGGGTGGTCGGGCCGGTCCGCGCCGCCATTGTGGCCGCTCGAACGGATTTCTCCCCAACCGGTGTCGACGCGTACGATGACGGGCGGTCACGTGTGCCTGTCGCACGCGACCGAAATTCGCGCGTCTCCGTCCGACCGCAGCCCCGGGTGACCGGGTCACGGGTCGGGTCGCATCACGGCAGTCCCCGCACGGCGGGGCGGGGTGCGTCGAGTCGCCAGGAGCGGGGCGGATGCCGTCCGGTGCCCTCACGGGGCCGGCGTCGCCGCGATGCCCCGCAGACAACTGACAACCATCGAATGAGGAGGACACGGCATGGCCGTCGTCACCATGCGCCAGCTCCTGGAGAGCGGCGTCCACTTCGGGCACCAGACCCGTCGCTGGAACCCCAAGATGAAGCGCTTCATCATGACCGAGCGCAACGGCATCTACATCATCGACCTGCAGCAGTCGCTGACGTACATCAACAACGCGTACGAGTTCGTCAAGGAGACCGTCGCCCACGGCGGCACGGTCCTCTTCGTCGGCACGAAGAAGCAGGCCCAGGAGCCCATCGCCGAGCAGGCGACGCGCGTCGGGATGCCCTACGTGAACCACCGCTGGCTCGGCGGCATGCTCACCAACTTCCAGACGATCTCCAAGCGGCTCACGCGCCTCAAGGAGCTCGAGGAGCTCGACTTCGACGACGTGGCCGGCTCGGGCTACACGAAGAAGGAGCTGCTCATCCTCCGTCGCGAGAAGGACAAGCTGGCCAAGACGCTGGGCGGCATCCGCTCCATGGGCAAGGTCCCCTCGGCCGTGTGGATCGTCGACACGAAGAAGGAGCACCTCGCCGTCGACGAGGCGCGCAAGCTCGGCCTCCCCGTCATCGCGATCCTCGACACGAACTGCGACCCCGACGAGGTCGACTACAAGATCCCCGGCAACGACGACGCGATCCGCTCCGTCACGCTGCTGACGCGCGTCGTCGCCGACGCCGTCGCCGAGGGTCTCGTGCAGCGCTCGGGCGGTCGCTCGGGCGAGGCGCAGGTCGAGGAGCCCCTGGCTGAGTGGGAGCGTGAGCTCTACGCCGACGCCGCCGAGGCGCCCGCCGCCCCGGCCGCCGACGCCACGGAGGCGCCCGTCGCCGCCGAGGCCGTCGCGGACGCCGCGGTCGACGCCGACGCGACCGAGCAGGCCGCCGACGCCACCGCCGACGCGCCCGCCGAGTCCACGGAGGACGCGCCCGCCGCCGACGCCGAGGCGCAGCCCGCCCCGGCCGGTGCCGAGCAGGCCTGACCGGGCTGTCGGCGCGAGCCGACGCCGCACCACGCCGAGGTCCACGACCGGTGGGCCCGAGCCTCGCTCGGGCCCACCGGGTCGCGTGGCCTCGCCCGAACACCACACCGACGAAAAGAGCGATAGAGAGCATGGCGAACTACACCGCCGCTGACATCAAGGCCCTGCGCGAGCAGACCGGCGCCGGCATGATGGACGTCAAGAAGGCCCTCGACGAGGCCGACGGCGACCGCGCCAAGGCCGTCGAGATCCTGCGGGTCAAGGGCCTCAAGGGCGTCACGAAGCGTGAGGGCCGCTCGGCCTCCAACGGTCTCGTGGCCGCCCAGGCCGACGGCTCCGTCGGCACCCTCGTCGAGGTCAACTGCGAGACCGACTTCGTCGCCAAGGGCGAGAAGTTCATCGCCCTGGCCGACCAGGTGCTGCAGCAGGCCGTCTCCGCGAAGGCCACCGACGCCGACAGCCTCCTCAACAGCAGCCTCGAGGACGGCAAGACCGTCAAGGACCTGCTCGACGAGGCCAACGCCACCATCGGCGAGAAGATCGAGGTGCGCCGCGTGGCCCGCCTCGAGGGCGAGAAGGTCGTCAGCTACCTGCACAAGACGAGCCCCGACCTGCCCGCGCAGATCGGTGTCCTCGTGGCGCTGCAGGGTGGCGACGAGCAGGTCGGCCGCGACGTCGCGATGCACATCGCCGCGTTCAGCCCCACCGTGCTGACCCGTGACGAGGTCGACGCCGAGACGGTCGAGAACGAGCGTCGCGTCGCCGAGGCCACCGCCAAGGAGGAGGGCAAGCCCGAGGCTGCCCTGCCCCGCATCGTCGAGGGTCGCGTCAACGGCTACTTCAAGGAGAACGTCCTGCTCGAGCAGCCGTTCGCCAAGGAGCCCAAGAAGACCGTCGCCAAGGTGCTCGAGGAGGGTGGCGCCAGCGCCACCGCCTTCGCGCGCTTCCGCGTCGGCCAGTGAGGCCCTGAGCCCACACCCCAGCACCACCCGTGGCGCCCACCGGCGCACGACGGCGACGGATGCCGGTCACCCCACCCGGGTGGCCGGCATCCGTCGTCGTAGGCCCCCTCACCACCCCGAGAGGCACCCATGACGCAGGACACCGGCCCCACCACGGGCACCACCGCCACCTCCGACTCGACCGACGGCGGCCCCCTCACCGTCGCCATCCACCGGCGGGTGCGGCCGGAGGACGAGCTGCTCATGACCGCCTGGGTGCACGCGGGCACCTCGATGGCCGAGCGGTTCGACGGGTTCCTCGGCGCCGGCTGGGTGCGCTCGGGCGAGCGCGACTGGCACATGCTCTACCGCTTCGAGTCGCGCGCCACGCTCGAGCGGTGGGAGCGATCGACGGAGCGCCAGCGCTGGCTGCGCTCGGCCGCCGACCTCGTCGAGCACCACCGCACCGAGTACCGCACCGGCATCGAGGGCTGGTTCGACGAGCCCACGGAACGCCGGCTCGACGAGAGCGGCACGCCGACGAGCGCCCCGGCCCCGGCCGCGCCGCCGCGGTGGAAGCAGGCGAGCGTCATCTGGGTCGCGTTCTTCCCGACGAGCCTCGCCCTCGCGCTGCTGCTCGGGCCGGTCAGCGGCGACTGGCCCGTCGTGCTGCGGGTGCTCGTGACGACCCTGCTCGCCACGCCGTGGATGACGTATGTGCTGCTGCCCTTCGTCACGCGCCTCTTCAGCCCCTGGCTCACCCCACCCCGTCGAGAGGGCGCGTAGACCCCGTCGAGTGGGCACGGGCAGATCCTCGCGCCGAGGGACGAGGCCCGCTGGTCGTCCCAGGCGCCCCGAGAGCCCTCACGTGCCCCTGGTCCGCCCTCGATGCGCCCCCCGGGTGGGTGGTGTGGAAGGATCGGGCGACCGCCGGAACGCTGCCCACGAGGAGGCCCTCCGTCATGAACGACGCCCAGTACCCCGCTCTCGGCCGGGTGCTCCTCAAGCTCTCGGGCGAGGTCTTCGGTGGGGGCCAGATCGGCCTCGACCCTGCCGTCGTGCACGGCATCGCCAAGCAGATCGCCGCCGCCGTCGAGAGCGGTGTGGAGATCGCCGTCGTCATCGGTGGCGGCAACTTCTTCCGCGGCGCCGAGCTGCAGCAGCGCGGCATGGACCGCACCCGCGCCGACTACATGGGCATGCTCGGCACGGTGATGAACTGCCTCGCCCTGCAGGACTTCCTCGAGAAGGAGGGAGTCGAGACGCGCGTGCAGTCGGCCATCCACATGACGCAGGTGGCCGAGCCCTACATCCCGCGCCGCGCCATCCGCCACCTCGAGAAGAAGCGCGTCGTCATCTTCGGGGCAGGCGCCGGCATGCCGTACTTCTCGACCGACACCGTCAGCGCGCAGCGGGCACTCGAGATCAAGTGCGATGCCGTGCTCATCGCCAAGAACGGCGTCGACGGGGTCTACGACTCCGACCCCAAGGTCAACCCCGAGGCGAAGAAGCTCGAGACCGTCACGTTCGGCGACGCCCTGGCCATGGGCCTGCGGGTCGTCGACGCGGCCGCCTTCAGCCTCTGCATGGACAACAAGCTGCCGATGATCGTGTTCGGCATGGAGGGCGCGGGTAACATCACCCGCGCCCTGTCGGGTGAGAGGATCGGCACGCTGGTCACCAGCGCCTGAGACGCACCACCCGACAGACGGCACGGATGCCGTGAGGTGGCCTCCCGGCATCCGGGACCCCCGCGCGGGGTACGCCGCACGACACGCCGGGCCACCGGCCACACCGCACCACCCGGCGACGCGCACGACCGCCACCACGACGCACGCCAGCACGACGCAGACGACCCACGGGACGAGGACGCACCACCATGATCGACGAGACGATGTTCGAGGCCGAGGAGAAGATGGACAAGGCCGTCGAGGTCCTCAAGGAGGACTTCGCGGGCATCCGCACCGGCCGCGCCAACCCGGGCCTGTTCAACAAGCTCATGGTCGAGTACTACGGGGCGCCGACACCACTGCAGCAGCTCGCCTCGTTCCAGAACCCCGAGCCGCGCACCATCCTCGTCATCCCCTTCGACAAGACGGCGATGGGCGACATCGAGCGCGCGATCCGCGACTCCAACCTCGGGGTCAACCCGAGCAGCGACGGCCACCAGATCCGCTGCGTCATGCCCGAGCTGACCGAGCAGCGCCGCCGCGAGTACATCAAGCTCGCGAACACCAAGGCCGAGGACGCCCGCGTCTCGGTGCGCAACATCCGCCGCAAGGCCAAGACGGACATCGACAAGCTGGTCAAGGACGGCGAGGTCGGCGAGGACGACGGCAGCCGCGCCGAGAAGGAGCTCGACGGCCTGACGAAGAAGCACACCGACCTCGTCGACGGGCTCTTCAAGACCAAGGAGGCCGAGCTGCTCGAGGTCTGACCTCGACGTCAGCCGGGGAGCCGGACAGCGATGACGACCGACCCGCCACCGTCGCAGCCGCCCGTGGGGCACCCCCGGCGGCCTTCCGACCGGCAGCCCGAGGGGCCGCTCGAGGAGCACCACGAGGGGCTGCTCGAGCCGGTGCCGTACGACCCGGCGCTCGACGACGTCGCCGGCATCCCGCCCGAGGAGGTCGTCACCCGGCGGCCCTCCCGCGCCGGGCGTGATCTGCCCGCCGCGATCGGGGTGGGCCTGGGCCTCGGCGTCGTCATCGTCGTCAGCCTCGCCTTCCGCAAGGAGGCGTTCCTCTACGTCGTCGGCGCGGCGGTGCTCATCGGCATCTGGGAGCTGCGGGCGGCGCTGCGGCAGGCGAGCGTCCACGCGCCGCTGCTGCCGGCGGCCGTCGGCTCGGTCGCCATGATCTGGGCGGCGTACACCCACGGGCCGGGGGCGCTGACCGTCGCCTGGGCCCTGACGTGCGCGGCGACGCTGCTGTGGCGCGGCGTCGGGCCCGTCGAGGGCGCCGGGCGCGACGTGCTCGGCGGCGTCTTCGTCGCGACCTATCCGACCTACCTCGTCGGCTTCGCCATCATGCTGCTGGCGCCCGAAGACGGGGTCGGGCGCATGCTCGTCTTTCTCATCACGACCGTCTGCAGCGACGTCGGCGGCTACGCCGCCGGGGTGCTGTTCGGCCGGCACCCCATGGCGCCGTCGATCAGCCCGAAGAAGTCGTGGGAGGGCTTCGGAGGCTCGGTGCTGCTGTGCATCGTGGGCGGGTCGGTGACCGTGCACCTGTTCCTCGACGCCTCGTGGGTCGTCGGCATCGCCCTCGGCATCGGTGTCGCCTGCCTCGCCACGCTCGGTGACCTCATGGAGTCGCTCATCAAGCGTGACCTCGGGATCAAGGACATGTCGAACATCCTCCCCGGCCACGGCGGCATCATGGACCGTCTCGACTCGCTCATCGTCGTCGCGCCGGTCGTCTGGGCCGTCCTGGCGCTGCTCGTCCCCGCCTGACGCGCACCCGGCGTCGGCCCTGTGAGGCGGCCACCCGGCATCCTGAGGTCGTCGGCCGCCTCGGCGCGGTGTGCGCCGGCAGGTGCGCGATTGCGTGCCCGACCCGCTCACCTGAGACACTGGAGGGGCGATGACCGAGACGCCTGACACCACCCCCGCCCCGCAGCCCGTGGCCCTGCCCGAGCCGACCACGTCGGCTCCGCGGCCGGGCCAGCTGACCTTCACGGCCCCCCGACGGGGCAAGCCGCCGAGGCACCTCGCCGACCTCACGCCGGCCGAGCGCAAGGATGCCGTGGAGTCGCTGGGGCACAAAAGCTTCCGGGCCAAGCAGCTCTCGACCCACTACTTCGAGCGGCTCGAGGACGACCCCGAGCGGATGTCCGACCTGCCCAAGGCGGTACGGGGTCAGCTCGTCTCCGACCTGCTGCCGCCGCTGCTGACGCCGATCGTCGAGCGCAAGGCCGACGACGGCCAGACGATGAAGTACGCGTGGCGCCTGCACGACGGGGCCATCGTCGAGTCGGTGCTCATGCGCTACCCGAAGCGGGTCACCATCTGCATCTCGAGCCAGGCGGGCTGCGGCATGAACTGCCCGTTCTGCGCGACCGGGCAGGCGGGGCTCACCCGCAACATGTCGACCGCCGAGATCGTCGAGCAGGTCGTGTGGGCGGC
Organism: Terracoccus luteus; assembly: GCF_003635045.1. Classification (NCBI taxonomy): domain Bacteria; kingdom Bacillati; phylum Actinomycetota; class Actinomycetes; order Micrococcales; family Intrasporangiaceae; genus Terracoccus; species Terracoccus luteus. The sequence goes on from NZ_RBXT01000001.1 coordinate 1,030,870, forward strand.
TCGGGCTCTGCGCCGGGGCGAGCTGGCCGGCGGCTCCGACGACGAGCGCGACAGCGACCGCGAGACGCCCCTGCGGGTCAGCAACGTCGTCTTCATGGGCATGGGGGAGGCGCTGGCCAACTACAAGGCGTCGATCGGCGCCATCCGGCGGCTCACCGACCCGGCGCCCGACGGGCTCGGGATCTCCGCCCGCGGCGTCACGATGTCGACCGTCGGGCTCGTCCCCGGCATGGACAAGCTGACCGCCGAGGGCATCCCGGTGACGCTCGCGCTCTCGCTGCACGCTCCCGACGACGAGCTGCGCAACGAGCTCGTCCCGATCAACACCCGCTGGTCCGTCGACGAGGCGCTCGACGCCGCCTACCGCTACTTCGAGGCGACCGGCCGCCGGGTCTCGATCGAGTACGCCCTCATCCGCGACATCAACGACCACGGCTGGCGCGCCGACCTGCTCGGCGAGAAGCTCAACCGGCGCGGTCGCGGCTGGGTGCACGTCAACCCCATCCCGCTCAACCCCACGCCGGGCTCGAAGTGGACCGCCTCACGCCCCGGGGTGGAGCAGAACTTCGTCGAGCGCCTGCGGTCGGCCGGCATCCCGACGACGATCCGTGACACCCGCGGTCAGGACATCGACGGCGCCTGCGGCCAGCTCGCCGCCTCCACCGCCTGACCTCGGCCCCCCGGGGGTTCAGTTGCGGTTGAGGCCGTGACGCCGCGTGTCGAGAGCGCGCTTGAAATGGCTCTCGGCCGCGTCGATCTCCCGCATCGGTGTCGACGGGTCGAAGACGCGGAGCAGTGAGAACCTGAAGCTGGACGGGTCGAGCGCCCGCAGCTCGACGTTGCCCCCGTGCCCGTTGGTGGCATAGGCGCCCCATCGCTGCCGGATGCTCTCTGCGCCGTCGGCCTTGCCGACGTAGTGGCGACCGTCCCTTGTGTCGGTGATGAGGTAGACACCGGCGACGGAGGCGAGCGCGGTCCGCCACGACGCGTACCGGTGCTCGCGCATGACGGCCTGCAGCTGAGCGTGTTCGAGTGTCAGAGCGTCGAAGCCGGGGAACGGGATCGGCTGTGAGTCGGCGATCTCCACCACGGGGTAGGACCCCGCGGTCGATGCACTGAGACGCCAGGTGCGCGGGGAGCGCCACCCGATCACGAGACGGTTGGTGAGGTCCTGCATCCGCTGTGACCGCGAGACGGCGAACCGTCGGCGGACACCCTCCACGCCGACCTCGCCGTGGTTGTCGACGACGCCCCAGGGACGGGCCCGGTCCCCGCCCTCCGCGAGGAAGACGACCCACGTCGACGGGGGACGTGTGGGGAAGATCCGGGGGTTCGTCGAGTGGACGGCCGTGTACTCGAGCACCTCGTCGTCGGTGGAGTCGGCGTGGATCCCGCTGGATCCGTCCGCGTGCTCGCGCACGTAGGCATGACGGATCACCAGGGCGTCGCGCGGTTCGATGCCGGCGCTCTCGAGCACTGCGGCGAGGGTCAGCGTCAGGGTCGAGGGCGACGTCTCGGTAGTCGGCATGGCCGCAACCGTATGTCGCGGAGGGCGGGCATCGCCGGCGTTCGTGTCCAACGGCGGCCAAGGGTGGTGGACGGGCCCGCCTGCGGGCACAGTGGGCGCATGAGCGACGACGCCGTCAGCCGGTACCGACAGGTCTACCGACGCAGCCTCGACGAGCCGGAGTCGTTCTGGCTCGAGGCCGCCGACGGGATCGACTGGGTGAGCCGGCCGACGCGGGCCCTCGACGACTCGAACCCGCCGTTCTACCGCTGGTACCCCGACGGCGAGCTCAACGTCTGCTTCAACGCCCTCGACCGGCACGTCGCCGCGGGGCGGGGCGGGCAGCCGGCGCTGCACTACGACTCGCCCGTCACCGGCATCCGGCGCACCTACTCGTACGACGAGCTGCTCGCCCGCGTCGCCCGGTTCGCCGGCGCTCTCTCGAGCCTCGGGGTCGAGAAGGGCGACACCGTCGTCGTGTACCTGCCGATGGTGCCGGAGGCCGTCATCACGATGCTCGCGTGCGCCCGCCTCGGCGCCGTGCACTCTGTCGTCTTCGGCGGCTTCGCCCCGGCCGAGCTCGCGGCCCGCATCGACGACGCGAAGCCCAAGGTGGTCGTGTCGGCCAGCTGTGGCGTCGAGCCCACTCGCGTCGTCGAGTACAAGCCGATGCTCGACGCCGCCCTCGGCCGCAGCGCGCACAAGCCGGAGTCGGTCATCGTGCTCCAGCGTGAGCAGTGCCCCGCAGCGGTAGGTGAGCGCGACACCGACTGGGAGGAGATGACGTGGGACGAGGTCGATGCGGACGCCGAACCCGCCGACTGCGTCACCGTCGCCGCGACCGACCCCCTCTACGTGCTCTACACGTCGGGCACGACCGGCCGACCGAAGGGTGTCGTCCGCGACAGCGGCGGGTACGCGGTGGCCCTCGCCTGGTCGATGGGCAACCTCTACGACGTGCACCCGGGGGAGACGATGTTCACCGCCAGCGACGTCGGCTGGGTCGTCGGCCACTCGTACATCGTCTACGGGCCGCTGCTCGCCGGCGCGGCCACCGTGCTGTACGAGGGCAAGCCGGTCGGCACCCCGGATGCCGGGGCGTACTGGCGCGTCGTCGACGACTACGGCGTCGTGGCCCTCTTCACCGCTCCCACCGCCTTCCGCGCCATCAAGAAGGAGGACTCCGCTGCCGAGCTCGTGGGCAGGTACGACCTGTCCAGCCTGCGCGCACTCTTCCTCGCCGGTGAGCGCCTCGACCCCGACACCTACCAGTGGGCCACCGACGCGCTCGGCGTGCCCGTCATCGACCACTGGTGGCAGACCGAGACGGGGTGGCCGATCGCCATCAACCCCAAGGGGATCGGGCTGATGCCCCTCAAACCGGGGTCGCCGACCGTCGCGGCGCCGGGCTTTGACGTGCGCGTGCTCGACGACCGGGGCGACGAGCTCCAGGCCGGGCAGGAGGGGGCCATCTGCGTGCGGCTGCCGCTGCCGCCGGGGACGCTCCCGACCCTGTGGAACGACGACGAGCGCTATGTCTCCGGCTACCTGTCCACCTACCCCGGCCACTATCTCACCGGCGACGGCGGGCACGTCGACGACGACGGCTACCTCTTCGTCATGGGGCGCACCGACGACGTGCTCAACGTAGCCGGGCACCGGCTCTCGACCGGCTCCCTCGAGGCGGCGCTGGCCGGCCATCCCGCCGTCGCCGAGTGCGCGGTCATCGGCGTCGCCGACGACCTGAAGGGACAGGTGCCCCGGGCGCTCGTCGTGCTCAAGGCCGGGGTCGACGCCGCGACCGACGGCGAGCTCATCCGGGCCGAGCTCGTCGCCCGCGTGAGGGAGGAGGTCGGCCCGGTCGCCGCCCTGCGCCGGGTCGACGTCGTCAGCGCCTTGCCCAAGACCCGCTCGGGCAAGATCCTGCGACGCACGATGCGTGAGCTGGCAGACGGCGGGTCACCCACCGTGCCCGCCACGATCGAGGATGCCGGTGTGCTCGACGCGCTCGCCCCCGTCCTGCGCGACGGCGGGGGAGCGGTCAGCCCCGGATGAGGTCGGGGACGTCCGCGACGTCGTCGACGAGGTGGACGGCATCCGCCATGGGGCGCCCGGCGGCCAGGGCGCGCAGGGCCGGCCAGACGGGGACGGTGTCGGTCCAGTGCTCGTGGCCGACGAGAACGAGCGGGGGCAGCGGCGCCTCGCCCGTGGCGTAGTAGAGCGGCGTCACCGCCTGGAAGATCTCCTGTACGGTGCCGGCCGCCCCGCCGAGCACGACGACGCCGCCGGTGCAGCGTGCGAGCAGACCGTCCTCGCGGATGGCGTTGGAGAAGTACTTCGCCACCGCGTCGCAGAAGACGTTGGGCGGCTCGTGGCCGTAGAACCACGTCGGGATGCCGAGCGAGCGGGCGGTGGAGCCCATCGCCGTGCCGACGCTGCGGTGCGGCACGCCGAGCACGTCCAGCCGCACCTCGAGGGCGCGGCGGGCCCACGGGGTGACGTCGGGGCGGAACGACGGGACGTCGGCGAGGTGGTCGAGGGCGGCGTCGAGACGGTCGGCGTCGTCGGTGAGGGCGCCGAGGTTGGCCGCCTCCATGGCGCCGGGCCCACCGCCCGTGGCCACGAGGTGGCCGTGCTCCGCCAGCCGGTGACCGAGCAGCGCGGCCGCCCGGTAGTCAGCGGAGCCCCGGTGCAGCGCATGGCCGCCCATGACCCCGACGACGCTTCGGGCGTCGACGAACTCGTCGAGCGCGTCGGTGACGGAGTCGTCGTGGATCGCCCGTACGAGGGTGGCGTAGGCGTCCGTGCGCATCGCCGCGTCGACGAACCACCGGTAGGCGCGCGCGTCGGGGGTGCCGGCGTAGCCCTGTTCGACGCCGGCGTAGAGGTCCTCGGGGGCGTAGAGACCGCGCCACGGGTCGACCGGCGCGTCGGCGAGACCGGGGAAGACGATGGCGCCGCCGGCGAGCAGCACCTCCGTCACGTCGGTCGGCACGGTACCCCCGAGCACGACGAGCCCGGTGAGGTCACGGCCGACGAGACGCGGCCCCCAGCCGGTGAGGTCGAGGTGCTGCAGCCGCAGCCCGCGCAGGGGAGCCCCGTCGGCGAGCCGGTCGTCCAGGGCGGCCAGCGACTCGATCTCCATCCCGGCATCATGCCGGTCGCCGCCGGTCCGCCCGTCGGCGCCCGCCCGGCGGGTGAGCGCACACGTGGCGGACCCGCGCACCGCGCCCCCCGGCATCCTGCGACGATCGCCCCATGGTGGGGGTGCTCGAGGGGTTCGCGACGATCGCGGTCATCGTCGCCGTCGGGTGGCTCCTCGCGCACTACCGGGTGCTCGACGAGGGCGCGCAGGTGACGCTGAGCAAGCTCGCCTTCCACGTCGCCTCGCCCGCCCTGCTGCTCACGGTCATGCAACGCACCCCACTCGACGCCGTGCTGAGTCGCAACCTGCTGGCGTCGCTGCTCGCGTTCGTCATGGTCGTCGGCCTCTACCTGCTGTTGGCCCGCTGGCGCTGGCCCACCGCCACGCTGGGCTCGCGCGTCATCGGCGGTCTCTCGGCGGGCTACGTCAACGCCGGCAACCTCGGCATCCCGATCGCGCTCTACGTGCTCGGTGACGTCGCCTGGGTCGCGCCGACCCTGCTGCTGCAGCTGCTCGTCATCACGCCCGTCGCCATGGCCCTGTTCGACAACGACGCACGGGGCGAGCGCCCGTCGCTCGGGCGCTCGCTGCGCCGCATGGCCACCAACCCCATCACCCTGGGCGCCGTCGCCGGGCTGCTCATCGCGGTGCTGGACGTGCAGCTGCCGCGTGTCATCGCGTCGCCCGTCGAGCTGCTCGGCGGCATGGCCGTGCCCTCGATGCTCGTCGCGTTCGGGATCTCGCTGCGCCGCGGTCCGCGCCCGGCGGCCGGCCGGAGCGCCGGCCATGTCTGGACCGTCGTCGGCCTCAAGGTGCTCGTCATGCCTGCGGTCGCCCTCGGCATCGGACTGGCGCTCGGGCTGCGCGGCCAAGGCCTGTTCGCCGTCGTCGTCACCGCGGCGCTGCCGACGGCGCAGAACGTCTTCACCTACGCGGTCCGCTACCGCCGTGAGGTCAACCTCGCCCGTGACGTCATCTTCATCAGCACCTTCGTGTCGGTGCCGGTCATCGTCGCGATCGCCGGCCTGTTCCACGCCGTCGCCGGCGTCTGAGCCCGGGCACGCCGACGGGGGCGGCGCGGGTGCGCCGCCCCCGTCGGAGCGCAGGGGTGGCGCACCCGCGCCAGGGCCCCGTCGTCAGGCGCCGGTACTCAGACCGGATGCCGGTCAGAACCCGCCGAAGTCCCCGCCGCCACCGAAGTCGCCTCCGCCACCGAAGTCCCCGCCGCCGAAGCCGCCCCCGCCACCGAAGTCTCCGCCGCCGCCGTCACCGGCGAAGTCGGACCCACCGGCGCCCCCGGCGTCACCGCCCGCATCGCCGCCCGCGTCACCGCCGTCGCCACCGTCTGCGCCGCCGGCGTCGCCGCCGTCACCGGCATCGCCCGCGTTGTCCTGGGCGTCGGCCGCCTCCGGCGAGTCGTTGTAGCCACCCATGAGGGCGTTCGCGATGCTCGAGCCGATGACGACACCGGCGATGGTGCCGAGCATCGAGCCGGCGATCATGCCGCCCATCCCCATGCCGCCACCGCCGCCGAAGCTGCGCTGCATGTAGCCGGGCTGGCGCAGCTCCGCGCGCGTCGCGCTGCGGGCGAGGTCGGCGGGCTGGTCGCTCGCGGGACGCTCCGACTGGGGGAGGTCCTCGTTCATCCGCTGCAGCACCTGCTGGCGCTGCTCGGGGCTCAGCTGCTGGAAGGCCTCGGCGTGCACCTTCTCGATGTCCTCGGGCGGCGCGGTGCGCAACAGGTACTTGTAGCGCGCGATGGCCTTCTCGTCCTCGACCGATGCCCCGCCGCGCGGCTCGGGCGTCGCGTACGGCTGTCCGGTCGGGGCAGGCGGTTGCTGGCGCTGGGTCTGCTGCAGTGGCTCGCGCCCCAGCAGCTTGTCGAGGAACCCCACGGTGATCTCCTTGCGTCGGCGTCGCAGGCGCCGGACGGGTGTCCGACGGCATCGTTCGTCCTACCCAACGAACGCCCCCGGTCCACCGTTCCGCCGAACGCAGCCACCCGGCATCCGTACGGTCACGGATGCCGGGTGGCCGGCGTGCGTCGGGAAGCGGCCTCTCGACGGGTGGGGGTGCGGGGTCAGAGGTGGTTCTCGGCCTCCGTCAGCACCGAGCGCAGCCGCGACTCGATGTCGTCGAACTGCTCCTGGCCCATGATGAGCGGGGGCGCGAGCTGCACGACGGGGTCGCCGCGGTCGTCGGCGCGGCAGTAGATGCCGGCCTCGAAGAGCGCCTTGGACAGGAAGCCGCGCAGCAGGCGCTCGGCCTCGTCGTCGTTGAAGGTCTCACGCGTCGTCTTGTCCTTGACGAGCTCGATGCCGTAGAAGAACCCGGCGCCGCGGACGTCGCCGACGAGCGGCAGGTCGAGCAGCTTCTCGAGCGTCTTCTTGAAGGCCGGCCCGTTCTGCTTGACGTGGTCGTTGAGGCCCTCGCGTTCGAAGATGTCGAGGTTGGCCATCGCGACGGCGGCCGACACCGGGTGACCACCGAAGGTGTAGCCGTGCGGGAAGGAGGTGTGGCCCTTCTTGAACGGCTCGAAGAGGCGGTCGCTCGCGATCATCGCGCCGATGGGGGAGTAGCCGCTCGTCATGCCCTTGGCGCAGGTGATGATGTCGGGCACGTAGTCGAAGTCGTCGCACGCGAACATCGAGCCGATGCGCCCGAAGCTGCAGATGACCTCGTCGGACACGAGCAGCACGTCGTACTCGTCGCAGATCTCGCGGACCCGCTCGAAGTAGCCGGCGGGCGGCGGGAAGCAGCCGCCCGAGTTCTGCACCGGCTCGAGGAAGACGGCGGCGACGGTGTCGGCGCCCTCGAACTCGATCGCCTCGGCGATGCGGTCGGCAGCCCAGCGGCCGAAGGCCTTCTCGTCGTCGCGCAGGTGCTCGGGGGCGCGGTACATGTTCGTGTTCGGCACCTTGTGGCCGCCGGGCACGAGCGGCTCGAACATCGACTTGGCCGCGGGGATGCCGGTGATCGACAGGGCGCCCTGCGGGGTGCCGTGGTAGGCCACGGCCCGCGAGATGACCTTGTGCTTGGTCGGCTTGCCGGTCAGCTTGAAGTACTGCTTCGCCAGCTTCCACGCCGACTCGACGGCCTCGCCGCCACCGGTCGTGAAGAAGACGCGGTTGAGGTCACCGGGGGCGTACGCCGCGAGGCGCTCCGCGAGCTCGATTGCCTTGGGGTGGGCGTAGCTCCAGAGCGGGAAGAAGGCGAGCTCCTTGGCCTGCTTGGCGGCCGCCTCGGCGAGCTCCTCGCGGCCATGGCCGACCTGGACGACGAAGAGGCCGGCCAGGCCGTCGATGTACTCGTTGCCCTTGTCGTCCCAGATCTGCCAGCCCTTGCCCTTGGTGATGATGGGCACCGACTGGCCGAGGCCGCCGTGGGCGGTGTCCTCGAAGACGGAGTGGCGGGTGAAGTGCATCCAGAGGTGGTCGCGCGCGGCCTCCGCGTGCGGCGTGCCGGCCGGGGTGCGCGAGGCACTGGCGTCGGTGGTGAGGTCCTGCGTCGTCGTGGTCATCGTGTTCCCCAGTTGTAGAGCTGTTTGTTGAGTTTCAGGTAGACGAACGTCTCGGTGGCGGTGACGCCGGCGAGGGTGCGGATGCGGGTGGTGAGCAGGTCGAGCAGGTGCGTGTCGTCCTCGCAGACGACCTCGGCCAGCACGTCGAAGCTGCCGGCGGTCGTGACGACGTAGGTCACCTCGTCCATCGCCGAGAGCGCCTCGGCCACCGGCGTCATGTCGCCCTCGACCCGCAGGCCCACCATGGCCTGGCGCTGGAAGCCGACCTGCAGCGGGTCGGTGACTGCGACGATCTGCATGACGTCGGCGTCGAGCAGCCGCTGCACCCGCTGGCGCACGGCGGCCTCGGAGAGCCCCACGTGGGCCGCGATGGAGGCGTAGCTCTTGCGGCCGTCGTGCTGCAGCAGCTCGATGATCTGCTTCGACACGTCGTCGAGGGTCGTCGAGCTGCGGCTGCCGCGGCGCATCGGCGTCGGAGTGGAGGCCGTGGACGACGGGCCCGCGGCCGCGTGGCCGACGCCGTTTCTGCCGGTGCTGCCGGTGCTGCCGGTGCTGCCGGTGCTGCCGGTGCTGCCGGTGCTGTCGAGCCGTCTCGACGGCGCGGATGTCGGCGTGGCGGGCTGGGTGCCCCGGATGGTCGCCATGTCCACATGGTGACCTGTGGATCACGTCGTTGGCAAGCCCTGTAGATGCGGATTCCGAAGTTTCTCTGCGAGAAGCCTTCCGATTCCACCAGTGCGTGTCTAGCATGCCGCCATGACCTCAGCGCCTCCCCAGACCTCGACACCCCGACGTCTTCGCAACTTCGTCGGCGGCACCTACGTCGACCCCGAGACCGAAGCGACGACCGACATCGTCGACCCCTCGACCGCCCAGGTGGTCGCCCACGCGCCGGTGAGCAGCAAGGCCGACGTCGACGCGGCCTACGGCGCGGCGGCGACGGCCTTCGAGACGTGGGGCGAGACGACGCCGAGCGAGCGTCAGCAGGCGCTGCTGAAGTTCGCCGACGCCATCGAGAAGCGCGCCGACGAGTTCGTGCACCTCGAGGCCGAGAACACCGGCAAGCCCTACGCCCTGACGGCCAGCGAGGAGCTCCCTCCGATGGTCGACCAGCTGCGGTTCTTCGCCGGCGCCGCCCGGGTGCTCGAGGGCCGGGCCGCAGGTGAGTACCTCGCCGGTCACACGTCGTTCGTCCGGCGCGAGCCCATCGGCGTCATCGGCCAGGTCACCCCGTGGAACTACCCGATGATGATGGCGGTCTGGAAGATCGGCCCCGCCCTCGCCGCCGGCAACACCGTCGTGCTCAAGCCGTCCGACACGACGCCCGAGACGACGCTGCTGCTGGCCGAGATCGCCTCGGAGTTCCTGCCCGAGGGCACCTTCAACGTCGTGACCGGCGACCGCGACACCGGCCGCCACCTCGTCGAGCACCCGACCCCCGCGATGGTCGCCATCACGGGGTCGGTGCGGGCCGGCATCCAGGTGGCGCAGAGCGCGTCGCACGACGTCAAGCGCGTGCACCTCGAGCTCGGCGGCAAGGCCCCGGTCGTCGTCTTCGACGACGCCGACATCGAGGCCGCCGTCGAGGGCATCGCGACGGCGGGCTACTTCAACGCCGGTCAGGACTGTACCGCCGCCACCCGCGTGCTGGCGGGCCCGCGGATCCACGACGACTTCGTCGCGGCGCTGGCCGAGTACGCCAAGGGCTCGGCCAAGGTCGGCCGCCCCGACGACGAGGACGCACTGTTCGGGCCGGTCAACAACGTCAACCAGATGGGCCACGTCTCCGGCATGGTCGACCGGCTGCCCGACCACGCCCGGCTCGTCACCGGCGGCTCCCGCGTCGCCGCCCTCGGTGAGGGGTTCTACTACGAGCCGACGGTCCTCGCCGGCCTGCGCCAGGACGACGAGCAGATCCAGGACGAGATCTTCGGCCCGGTCATCACCGTGCAGCGCTTCACCGACGAGGCCGAGGCGCTCGCCTGGGCCAACGGCGTGCAGTACGGCCTCGCCTCGAGCGTGTGGACCCGCGACTTCGGCCGCGCCATGCGCATGAGCAGGAAGCTCGACTTCGGCTGCGTCTGGATCAACACCCACATCCCGCTCGTCGCCGAGATGCCGCACGGCGGCTTCAAGCACAGCGGCTACGGCAAGGACCTGTCGATGTACGGGTTCGAGGACTACACGCGCATCAAGCACGTCATGGCCAACATCGAGTCCTGACGACGGGTGGTCCCGACCCGCGGGTCGGGACCACCGCCACAGGGCTGCACCACTCGGGGAGCACCACCTGCACCACCCGCCACCGACCGACGTCTGCTCGGGGGCGGGCCGCCTCCGGCCGCCCGGCTCGGGGGAGACCCCTGCACGAAGGAGCAGACGTGAGACGACGACCTCCCGCCGACCCGGCGGTGCGAGCCCTCGCCGGGCTCGGCGCCACCGGGCTCAGCCGGCGAAACCTGCTGCGCGGCGGCGCACTCGGGGCGGCCGCCCTCGGGCTCGCTGCCTGCGCGCCGCCGCTGCCCCCGGCCGGCGGCGCGGCCGCGCTCACGCTGCCGAAGGACCTGTCCGAGACGGAGAAGACCGTCGCCTTCGCCAACTGGACCGCCTACCTCGACCAGGACGAAAGCGCGACGCGCTACCCGACCCTCGAGGCGTTCCAGAAGGCGACGGGCATCAAGGCGACGTACGCCGTCGACATCGAGGACAACGACTCGTACTTCAACAAGATCGCGCCGCAGCTGAGGGCCAAGCAGGACATCGACCGCGACGTCTTCGTCTTCACCGACTGGATGGCCAACCGCATCATCCGCGACCAGCTCGTGCAGCCGCTCGAGCTCATCCGGATGCCGCACGTGGGCAACATGCGCGACTCGCTCAAGGACGTCTCGTTCGACCCGGGCCGCGAGCACTCCATCACGTGGCAGTCGGGCTTCGCCGGCATCGGCTACGACAAGTCGAAGGTGGGTCGCGAGCTGAAGTCGCTCGACGACCTGTGGGCCGACGACCTCAAGGGACGCATCGTCGTGCTCAGCGAGTTCCGGGACACCGCAGGGCTGGTCATGCAGCAGCAGGGGGTCGACATCTCCGGCGCCTTCGACAAGGCGGCCGTCGAGAAGGCCTTCGCCGAGATCGACAAGCGCGTCCGCGACGGCTTCATCCGCCGTATCAAGGGCAACAGCTACCTCGAGGACCTCAAGAGCGGCAACGCCGTGGCCGGGATCGTCTGGAGCGGAGACCTGTTCGTGCTGCGCGCCGAGACGGGAAACGACAACTGGCAGTTCGTCATCCCCGAGTCGGGCGGCACGATCTGGTCGGACAACATGATGGTGCCGATCACCTCGACGCACCGCCGCAACGCGATGGCGCTCATGGACTGGTACTACCGCCCCGACATCGCGGCGCAGGTCGCGGCCTACGTCAACTACGTCTGCCCCGTCGACGGTGCGAAGGAGGAGATGGAGAAGATCGACCCCGACCTCGCCGACAGCCCCTTCATCTTCCCCAGCGAGAGCTACATCAAGGACAACAACATCCAGGGCTTCCGGGCCCTCAGCTCCCAGGAGGACAGCGACTACAGCGCCGCCTGGGCGAAGGTGGTGGGCAACTGATGGCCGATTCCGGTTTCCGCAGCGCGACGGGCGACCTGCACCTCGACGCCGTGACCAAGTCGTTCGCGTCCTTCACCGCCGTCGACGACCTCACCCTCGACGTGCCGCGCGGCTCCTTCTTCGCGCTGCTGGGCCCCTCGGGGTGCGGCAAGACGACGACGCTGCGCATGGTCGCGGGCCTCGAGCAGCCCACGAGCGGCCGCATCCTCATCGGTGAGACCGACCTCACCGGGTCGCGCCCCTACGAGCGGCCCGTCAACACGGTGTTCCAGAGCTACGCGCTCTTCCCGCACCTGACCATCCGCGACAACGTCGCCTTCGGGCCGAAACGCCGCAAGCAGAAGGATGCCGGGTCGCTCGCCGACGCCGCCCTCGACCTCGTGCAGATGTCCCACCTCGCCGCACGCAAGCCGACACGGCTCTCCGGTGGCCAGCAGCAGCGTGTCGCGCTGGCCCGCGCGCTCGTCAACCGGCCCGAGGTGCTGCTGCTCGACGAGCCGCTCGGCGCCCTCGACCTCAAGCTGCGCCGCGAGATGCAGGTCGAGCTCAAGCGCATCCAGACCGAGGTGGGTCTGACCTTCATCCACGTGACGCACGACCAGGAGGAGGCCATGACGATGGCCGACACCGTGGCCGTCATGAACGCTGGGCACATCGAGCAGATGGGGGCGCCCGAGGAGCTCTACGACCTGCCCCGCACCGCCTTCGTGGCCAACTTCCTCGGGCAGTCGAACCTCGGTGAGGCCCGCGTCACCGGCCGCGACGGCGACCACCTCGTCGCGGAGGTCGCCGGCACGAGCGTCCGTGTGCTGCAGTCGCGTTCGTCGGCGACCGGCGACGACCTCGTGTTCGGCGTGCGGCCCGAGAAGGTGCGCATCCACGAGGACCGCCCCGAGGGGGTCGGTAACGACGTGCGCGGCACCGTGACCGACGTCAGCTTCACCGGCGTCGCCACCCAGTACCTCGTCCGGGTCGCCAGCGGCGCGACGTGGGCGGTCTACGAGCAGAACCTCGACGTCGAGCGCGGCACCATCCACCGGGGCGACGAGGTGTGGCTCGCGTGGGACCCCGGGCACGCGTTCGCCGTGCCGGCGACCGACCGGGTGCCGGCGACCGTCGGGTCGGCCGACTCGCCCGACGACGTCGACGACGAGGCGCGCGCCGTGGCGGCCGCGTCATGAGCGTCGCCCTCGCCTCGCGTCCGGCGGGGACGCCCGGCGCCCCCGGAGGACCTGCCGGCGGCCCGCCCGACGGGGGCCCGGACCCCGCAGCCACGCGCCGCGGCCGTCGCTGGCTGCCCTACGCGCTGCTGCTGCCCGGGATGCTCTGGCTCGCGGTGTTCTTCGTCTGGCCGCTCGTGCAGCTGGGTGCGGTGTCGCTGCAGTCGCAGTTCCCCGGCTACCCGGGCTACTACTACCGCGACGTCAACGTCGGCAACTACTGGAGCGCCTTCACCGAGTTCGCCGGCCACTTCGGGCGGTCGTTCCTCTTCGCCGGGCTCGCGACGTTCTTCGCCTTCGCCCTCGCCTACCCGTTGGCCTACGCCATGGCCTTCAAGGCCGGGCGGTGGCGCAACATCATGCTCATCTGCGTCGTGGCGCCGTTCTTCACCTCGTTCATCCTGCGCACCATCGCCTGGCGCCAGATCCTCGCCGACGAGGGGCCGGTGGCCAGCACGCTCAACGCACTGCACCTGCTGCCCGGCGGCCACATCACCGAGACGTGGGTGGCGGTGGTCGCCGGCCTCACGTACAACTTCCTGCCCTTCATGGTGCTGCCCATCTACGCGTCGCTGGAGCGGGCCGACCCCAAGGTCATCGAGGCCGGGGGAGACCTGTACGCCAACGGGTTCACGACCTTCCGCACCGTGACGCTGCCGATGAGCATGCCCGGGGTCATCGCCGGCACGCTGCTCACCTTCATCCCGGCGGCGGGCGACTACGTCAACGCCGAGCTGCTCGGCAGCGACCGCAGCACGAAGATGGTCGGCAACGTCATCGAGAGCCAGTTCTTCCGCGTCCTCGGCGGCTTCCCGACGGCGGCGGCCCTGTCGTTCACGCTCATGGCGATCATCCTCGTCATGGTCTTCCTCTACATCCGGCGCTTCGGGACGGAGGAGCTCGTATGACCGCCCTCACCTCGGCCAAGCGCTGGGTGGCCGACCACGTCGCGATGATCGTCGCGCTGCTCGTGCTCGTCTACCTCTTCGTGCCGGTCGCCTACACCTTCGCCTTCTCGTTCAACGACTACCGCAAGTCGAACATCACGTGGGTCGGCTTCACCTTCAAGCACTGGCAGAACCCCTGCGGGGCGCCCGGGGCGTGCGACTCCCTCGTCGTCTCGCTGCAGGTGGGGGTCATCGCCACCCTCGTCGCCACGGCGCTGGGCACGATGATCGCCTTCGCCCTCGTGCGCCACCGCTTCCGCGGCCAGTCGACGAGCAACCTCATCATCTTCATCCCCATGGCCACCCCCGAGATTGTGCTCGGCGCCAGCCTCCTCACGATCTTCGTCCAGGGCTTCGGCAGCACCGGCCTACGGCTCGGGTTCTGGACCATCGTCATCGCGCACATCATGTTCTGCATCAGCTTCGTCGTCGTCACCGTGAAGGCCAGGCTGCAGAGCCTCGACCCGCGGCTCGAGGAGGCGGCGCAGGACCTCTACGCGGGGCCGGGAGGCACCTTCTGGCGGGTGACCTTCCCGCTCGTGCTCCCCGGCATCGTCTCGGCGGCCCTGCTCGCCTTCTCGCTCAGCTTCGACGACTTCATCATCACCAACTTCGTCTCGGGCGACGAGACGACGTTCCCGAAGTTCGTCTACACCTCCTACCTGCGCGGGATCCCCGCCCAGGCCAACGTGATCGGCTTCTCGATGTTCCTCATCGCCGTCCTGCTCGTCATCGGCGCCCAGGTCGTCGGCAACCTCCGGAGGGCGAAGACCGCATGAGGGTCCTCATGGTCGGCTCCGGCGGTGTCGGCGACGCCGCCGCCCGCATCGCCGCCGAGCGCGGCTTCTTCGAGCGGTGGGTCGTCGCCGACTACGACCTCGCGCGGGCCGAGCGCACCGTCGCGGACGTCACCGACCGGCATCCGGGGGAGTCACGCTTCGTCGCCGCGCGGGTGGACGCGTCGTCGGCGGATGCCGTCACCGCGCTCGCCCGCGAGCACGGGGCCACCCACGTGTTCAACGCCGTCGACCCGAAGTTCGTCATGCCGATCTTCGAGGGGGCGATGGCGGCCGGCGCCGACTACCTCGACATGGCGATGAGCCTGTCGCAGCGCCACCCCGAGAGGCCCTTCAGCGAGACCGGGGTCAAGCTCGGTGACGAGCAGTTCGCGGCCGCGGGGGACTGGGAGGCGCAGGGCCGCCTCGCGCTCGTCGGCATCGGGGTGGAGCCGGGCCTCTCCGACGTCTTCGCCCGGTACGCCGCCGACCACCTCTTCAGCGAGATCGACGAGCTCGGCGTGCGGGACGGCGCGAACCTCGTCGTCCGCGACGACGACGGCAACGAGGTCTTCGCCCCGAGCTTCTCCATGTGGACGACGATCGAGGAGTGCCTCAACCCGCCCGTCGTCTGGGAGCAGGGCCGGGGCTGGTTCACGACCGAGCCCTTCAGCGAGCCCGAGGTGTTCGACTTCCCCGAGGGGATCGGCCCGGTCGAGTGCGTCAACGTCGAGCACGAGGAGGTGCTCCTCATGCCGCGCTGGGTCGAGGCGAAGCGGGTCACCTTCAAGTACGGGCTCGGTGACGAGTTCATCGGCATCCTCAAGGTGCTCAGCGCTCTAGGTCTCGACCGCACCGAGCCGGTGACGGTCAAGGGGGTGCAGGTGAGCCCCCGCGACGTCGTGGCCGCCGTGCTGCCCGACCCCGCCACGATCGGGCCGCGGCTGACCGGCAAGACCTGCGCCGGGCTCTTCGTCACCGGCACGGGCACGGACGGGCAGCCGCGCCGCACCTACCTGCACCACGTCGTCGACAACACCTGGTCGATGGAGCGCTACGGCGCCCAGTGCGTCGTCTGGCAGACCGCCGTCAACCCCGTCGTCGCGCTCGAGCTGCTCGCCACCGGGGTCTGGTCGGGGTCGGGTGTGCTCGGCCCCGAGGCGTTCGACGCCGAGCCGTTCCTCACCCTGCTTGCCGCCCCACAGCCGGCCGGGTACGGCTCCCCGTGGGGCCAGGACGAGCGCTGAGCGGGGATGAGTAGGGTGCGAGCATGGCAGCAGCAGTGACGCAGGAGTCGGTCCTCGAGTCGGTCCCGACGGGTCTCTTCATCGGTGGGCAGTGGCGGGAATCGGCCTCGGGCGACCGCATCGACGTGCACGACCCGTCGACGGGGTCGGTGCTCGCGACGGTGGCCGACGCGACCGTCGAGGACGGCCGCGCCGCCCTCGACGCCGCCGTGGCGGCTCAGGCCGACTGGGCGAGGACGCCCCCGCGCGACCGCGGCGAGCTGCTGCGGTCGGCCTTCGAGCTCATCTCCGAGCGGGCCGAGCAGTTCGCGCTGCTCATGACGCTCGAGATGGGCAAGACCCTCGCCGAGTCGCGGGGCGAGGTCACCTACGGCAGCGAGTTCTTCCGCTGGTTCTCGGAGGAGGCCGTGCGCATCGGCGGCCGGTACGCCACCGCCCCCAACGGCGCCACGCGCCTGCTCACGACCAAGCAGCCGGTCGGGCCCACGCTGATGATCACGCCGTGGAACTTCCCCCTCGCGATGGGGACCCGCAAGATCGGCCCCGCCATCGCCGCGGGCTGCACGATGGTCGTCAAGCCGGCGACCCAGACCCCGCTGACGATGCTCGCGCTCGCCGACCTGTTGCGCGAGGTCGGCCTGCCCGACGGCGTGCTCAACGTCGTGACGACGAGCCACACCGGCGACGTCATGGAGCCGCTCATCCGCGACCCCCGCCTGCGCAAGCTGACGTTCACCGGCTCGACCCCCGTGGGCCGCACGCTCATGGAGCAGGCGGCGGGCGGCATCCTGCGGGTCTCGATGGAGCTCGGCGGCAACGCGCCGTTCCTCGTCTTCGAGGACGCCGACGTCGACAAGGCCGTCGAGGGCGCGATGCTGGCCAAGATGCGCAACATGGGTGAGGCCTGCACGGCGGCCAACCGGTTCTACGTCCACGCCTCGGTGGCCGAGGAGTTCACGTCCAAGCTGACGCAGCGCATGGGCGCCCTCACCGTCGGTCGCGGCACCGAGCAGGGCGTCGACGTCGGCCCGCTCGTCGACGAGAAGTCGCGCGACAAGGTGAGCTCGCTCGTTCAGGACGCCGTCGGCAAGGGCGCCCGCGTCCTCGTCGGCGGGGAGGTGCCGAGCGGAGCGGGCTGGTTCTACCCGCCGACCGTCATCGCCGACGTCCCCCCGGACGCCGAGATGGCCAAGGAGGAGATCTTCGGCCCCGTCGCCCCGGTGTCGACCTTCACCGACGACGACGAGGCGGTGCGCCTCGCCAACGACACCGAGTACGGCCTCGTCGCCTACCTCTTCACCCGTGACGTGTCACGCGCGCTGCTCGTGGCCGAGGCGCTCGAGTACGGCATGGTCGGGGTCAACCAGGGCATCGTCAGCAACCCGGCCGCGCCGTTCGGCGGGGTCAAGAGCTCGGGCGTCGGCCGTGAGGGCGGCTTCGAAGGCATCGACGAGTACCTCGAGACGAAGTACATCGGCCTGCAGCTCTGAGACGGCTCTGGGACGGCTTTGAGACGGCTCTGAGGCGGGTCAGCGGGCGACGACCGTCACGGTGAGGTCGTCGCGCTCGTGCTCGACCTCGTCGAGCACGTCGAGCAGCGTGCTCCACGTGTGGGAGTCGGTGTCGCGCAACGTCTTCGCGTGGTCGACGACGAGCTCGACCGGCCGGCCCAGCCGCGCGCTGCGCCCCTCGGGACCGTCGTAGTCGCGCAGCGCGTCAGCGAGGGCGTCCCAGTTGTGGCCGAACCACGTCGGCAGGTCGAGCGCGCGGGCGAAGGCGTCGAGCGTGGTGGCCTTGTCGACGCCGGCCGTGACGACGATGACGTCGTGCCCGCGGATGCGCAGGGCCTCGAGGTGGTCGTCGACCTCGGCGTGGGCGCCGAGCAGGGTGGTCACGACCCCTCCCGGATGCGGCTGAAGGAGTCGTAGTGGTCGGCGGTCCAGTACTTCTCGCCCTCGCGTCCGGTGATGATGCGGCGCGCCCCGCGGTCGCCCTCGCCGGGGGTGATCACCGTGTACTCGCGGTAGTAGCCGCTGGGCTCGCGGGGCAGCAGCCGCTCCCGGTTGCCGAACGTCTTGTCGTCGTTGCGTGGGTAGGGGTACGGGCCGCCCGCCCGGATGAGGGCGAGCGTCTGCCGGGCCTGGGCCGGCAGGGCCGACTCGGCGATCCAGGGCAGCCCGGATGCCGGGTCGGTCGACGACGCGACCGCGCCGGGTCGCGCGTCGGGCTGGCCGGCATCCGGGCCCGACCCTCCGGCGGACCGGACGACGAGCCAGGCCAGCACGAGGACGGCGACGGCCAGCACCGCGAGCAGGGCGGGGCGGTTGCGGGTGGAGGGCACGACGCCATCCTGCCCGAGACACCCGGCATCCGCCCCGGTCGACGGCCCGGCTCCGCCCCGCCCGCCCCCCTGATTTCCCCAACCTGGCCACCCCGCCCCCGCTTACTCGAACAAACCGTTAGAGGTCGAACGCGTTGTTGGTGCTCGAACGCGTCGGTGCACGGGCGCGTTCGACGCCCGCCGGCGCGCTCGACCTCGAACGGTTTGTTCGAGGAGCAAGCCGGCGCGCGGGGGGCGGGCAGCATCGGAGCTTTCCGGGGATGCGCGAGACTGTCCGGGTGACGGATGCCGTGCAGCCCACCAGTCCCTCCGGCGAGCGCGCGCGCCGCGTCGTGCTGCTCGGCTCGACCGGCTCGATCGGCACGCAGGCCATCGACATCGTGCAGCGCAACCGCGACCGGTTCGAGGTCGTCGGGCTGTCGGCCGGCGGCAACGTCACCCTGCTGGCCGAGCAGGCCGTGACGCTCCGGGTGCCGGTGGTCGCCGCCGCCTCGGCCACCAGCGACGAGCTGGCGTCGGCGCTCGCGGCGGCCGCCGACCGTGCCGGCGTCCGCGGCTACGACCCCGAGCTGCTCGTCGGCGACCGGGCCAGCACCGAGCTGGCCGGGCGCGAGGCCGACGTCGTCGTCAACGGCATCACCGGCGCCATCGGGCTCGAGCCGACCCTCGCCGCCCTGCGCGCGGGCACGACCCTCGCCCTGGCCAACAAGGAGTCGCTGATCATCGGGGGCCCCCTCGTCAAGGCGGTCGCCGGGGCCGACCAGATCGTGCCGGTCGACAGCGAGCACTCCGCCATCGCACAGTGCCTCCGCGGGGGCCGGTCGCAGGAGGTGCGGCGGCTCGTCGTCACGGCCAGCGGCGGTCCGTTCCGGGGCCGGTCACGGCCCGAGCTGGCCGACGTCACCCCGGCCCAGGCGCTCGCGCACCCGAACTTCTCGATGGGGCGGGTCATCACGACGAACTCGGCCACGCTCGTCAACAAGGGCCTCGAGGTCATCGAGGCGCACCTGCTCTTCGACGTGCCGTTCAGCGCCATCGAGGTCGTCGTGCACCCGCAGCAGATGATCCACTCCATGGTCGAGTTCGTCGACGGCTCGACCATCGCCCAGGCCGGTCCGCCCCGCATGCTCGTGCCCATCGCCCTCGGCCTCAGCTGGCCCGAGCGGGTCGCGGACGCCGACGTCCCCGTCGACTGGACGAAGGTGCAGTCGTGGGACTTCGAGCCGCTCGACGACGAGGCGTTCCCGGCCGTGGCCCTCGCCCGTCGGGTGGGGGAGGCGGGCGGCACCTGGCCGGCCGTCTACAACGCTGCGAACGAGGTCGCCGTCGACGCGTTCCACGAGGGTCGGCTGGGGTTCGTCGACATCGTCGACACCGTGACCGCGGTCGTCGACGCGTACGGCGCCGAACCGGCATCCGACCGCGACGCCGATCTCACCCTGCAGGACGTGCTGGCCGCCGACGCGTGGGCCCGGGAAGCGGCATCCGCCCGGACGGCCTAGCCGCCTGTGAATCAGGCCCGGCGGCTGTCGAGCCGTCAGCGTGTGACGCCCCGCACGGGGGGCGCACGTCGCTGGGCGTCGCCGGGCATCGCCGGCCCCTGACGTGCGCGGCTGCGTGCGAAAGCCCGCGGGGTGCAAAGGGCCACCGCACGCACCCCCCGGTCGAGCGGATCGGTTTCACAGCGTGGCGGTGTGAGAATGGGCCGTGCTCTTCGTCCTCGGCGTCCTCATCGTGTTCGCGGGGGTCGCCCTGTCCATCGCGCTCCACGAGATCGGCCACCTCCTGCCGGCCAAGAAGTTCGGCGTCAAGGTGACGCAGTACATGGTCGGCTTCGGGCCGACGGTCTGGTCACGCCGCAGGGGGGAGACCGAGTACGGGGTCAAGGCCATCCCGCTCGGTGGCTACGTCCGCATGATCGGCATGCTGCCTCCACGACCCGGCGACCGGCCCGGCGAGCTGCGCGAGCTCTCGACCGGGCGCTTCAGCCAGATGGTCGACCAAGCCCGCAACGACTCGATGGTCGAGATCCAGCCGGGCGACGAGGACCGCGTCTTCTACAAGCTGCACCCCGCCAAGAAGATCGTCATCATGCTCGGCGGGCCGATGATGAACCTCGTCATCGCCTTCGTGCTGCTGACCGGCGTCATCACGCTGTACGGCCTGCCGCAGGTCGTGCCCAAGGTGGGACTGCTGTCGTCGTGCGTCCCGACGGCCGCCCCGACCCTGCAGGTGCCGCAGCCGAAATGCGCGACGGGCGACCCGCAGTCGCCGGCCGCGGCCGGTGGGCTGAAGGCGGACGACCGCATCGTCTCCGTCAACGGTCAGTCGATCTCGACGTGGGACCAGGTGACCGCCCTCATCCGCGACAGCGCCGGCACGCCGCTGCGCCTCGTCGTGCAGCGCGGCGACGCGCAGGTGCCGCTCACCGTCACCCCGGCGGCGCTGCAGCGACCCACCTTCGACGCCCAGGGACAGCCGGTCACCCGCGACGGCCAGCTCGTGCTGAGCCGCGTCGGGTTCCTCGGCGTCACCCCGGCGCAGGAGCTGGTCAAGAAGCCGATCTACGACGCACCCGCGTTCGTCTGGGAGCAGACGGTGCAGACGGCATCCGTCGTCGTGAAGATCCCGCAGAAGATGGTCGGCGTCGTGCAGGCCGCCTTCGGCTCGGGGGAGCGCGACCCCAACGGACCCATCTCCGTGGTCGGCGTCGGCCGCATCGGCGGCGAGGTCGCGGCGCTCGACGTGCCCGCCGACGAGGGCGGCAACTGGCTCAAGCTCGCCCAGCTCGTGCTGCTCATCGCCTCGCTCAACCTCGCGCTCTTCGTCTTCAACCTCGTGCCGCTGCTGCCCCTCGACGGCGGGCACGTCGCCGGCGCCCTCTGGGAGTCGGTCAAGCGCGCGGTGGCCCGGGTGCGCGGGCGCCCCGACCCCGGCTACGTCGACGTCGCCAAGGGCCTGCCCATCGCGTACGGCATGTCGCTCGTGCTCATCACGATGTCGGTGCTCCTCATCTACGCCGACATCGTCAAGCCGATCGACCTCTTCGGCTGACAGCGCGCCGAGCCGACCACGTGCGGATGCCGGTCGGCCCGGTCGCGTGACTCGGCTCGGGCTCGCGTGGGCGGTGACGCCTGCCACAGCGGGCTCCGTGGGGCCACCGCGGTGGGGTCTCGCGGCGACACCCGCGCCATACTGGAGGCATGAGCGTCTCCCTCGGCATGCCGCCGCTGCCCCCGCCGGTCCTCGCACCGCGGCGGCCCACCCGCCAGATCCAGGTCGGCAAGGTCGGGGTCGGCAGCGACTTCCCGGTCTCGGTGCAGTCGATGACGACGACGCCCACCACCGACATCAACGCCACGCTGCAGCAGATCGCCGAGCTGACGGCCTCCGGCTGCGACATCGTGCGCGTCGCCTGCCCGAGCCAGGACGACGCCGACGCCCTGCCGGCGATCGCCCGCAAGAGCCAGATCCCGGTCATCGCCGACATCCACTTCCAGCCGAAGTACGTCTACGCGGCCATCGACGCCGGCTGCGCCGCCGTGCGCGTCAACCCGGGCAACATCCGCCAGTTCGACGACCAGGTCAAGGAGATCGCCCGCGCGGCCAAGGACGCCGGCGTCTCGATCCGCATCGGCGTCAACGCGGGCAGCCTCGACAAGCGGATCATGGAGAAGTACGGCAAGGCGACGCCCGAGGCGCTCGTCGAGTCGGCGGTCTGGGAGGCCAGCCTCTTCGAGGAGCACGACTTCCACGACTTCAAGATCTCGGTCAAGCACAACGACCCCGTCGTCATGGTGCGGGCCTACGAGCTGCTCGCCGAGCGCGGCGACTGGCCGCTGCACCTCGGCGTCACCGAGGCCGGCCCCGCGTTCCAGGGCACCATCAAGTCGGCCACCGCCTTCGGCGCCCTGCTGAGCAAGGGCATCGGCGACACCATCCGCGTCTCGCTCTCGGCCCCGCCGGTCGAGGAGGTCAAGGTCGGCAACCAGATCCTCCAGTCGCTCAACCTGCGCCCGCGCAAGCTCGAGATCGTCTCGTGCCCGTCGTGCGGTCGTGCCCAGGTCGACGTCTACACCCTCGCCGACCAGGTGACCGCCGGCCTCGAGGGCATGACCGTGCCGCTGCGCGTCGCCGTCATGGGCTGCGTCGTCAACGGCCCGGGTGAGGCGCGCGAGGCCGACCTCGGTGTCGCGTCCGGCAACGGCAAGGGCCAGATCTTCGTCAAGGGCGAGGTCATCAAGACCGTCCCCGAGAGCCAGATCGTCGAGACCCTCATCGAGGAGGCCATGCGCCTCGCCGACGAGATGGGCGAGCCCGTCGACGAGGAGTCGGCAGGGACGCCGTCGGTCACCGTCGGCTGAGTGTCCACGACCTCACCGCAACGGGATGCCGTCGTGCGCAGTCTGCGCGACGGCATCGTCGCGCTCCGGCCCCGTGAGCGGGTGGCGGTCGCCGTCGACGGTGTCGACGGGGCCGGCAAGAGCGTGCTGGCAGCAGAGCTCGCCGCCGAGGTCGCCCCGCACCGCCGGGTGCTGCACCTGACGGTCGACGGCTTCCACCGGCCGCGTGCGCAGCGCTACCGCACCGGCCGGGGGCCCGAGGGCTTCTACCGCGACTCCTACGACTACGACGCGCTGCAGGCGCTGGTGCTGCAGCCCTTCCGGGCCGGACGGCCGGTCATGACGGCCGTGCGCGACGTCGCCACCGACCGCGCCCTGGGGCCCGAGCCGGTGCCCGTCGGGGCCGACACGGTGCTGATCGTGGACGGCATCTTCCTGCAGCGCCCCGAGCTGGCCGGCGCGTGGGACGCCGCCGTGTTCGTCGACGTCCCGTTCGCCGTCTCGGTGCCGCGGGGCAACGACCGCTTCGCCGGCGACCACGACCCCGACCCGGAGGCGGCGTCGAACCGGCGCTACGTCGAGGGCCAGCGGCTCTACCTCGCGGACGCCGACCCGCGCGCGTCGGCGACGTGGGTGGTCGACAACACCGACCTGGCCCATCCGGTCCTGCTGAGCCGCCCGTGACCGGGCGCCGCGCCGCCTGAACCGTCGAGGCCGGGAGGGTCCGAGCGGTACCCGGCCTCGGCTGGTCTGCCACCGAGGGCGCCGGTGGGCTCGTCGACCGCGACGGCGCCCACCGGCATCCGGCGACCATTCGACGAGGGCTACGCGCCCTCTTGACGGGAGGGCGGCGGGACGGGACACCGGGTGTTCACCTGCTCTCACTACACTCCGCGACGACCGCCCAGCCGGGGCGCCGGACCGAGGAGTGCGCGTGACCGACCCGCTGCTGGCCGCAGAGCGGGCCGCCGCGCCACGCACCCTCGTCGACGTCCTCGCGGCGACCGTCGCGGCACACCCCGACGCTCCGGCGCTCGACGACACCCGGTCGGTGCTCACCTACGCCGAGCTGGCCGAGCACGTCGAGGCGATGGCGTCCGCACTGCTCGCGGCGGGCGTGCGACCCGGCGACACGGTCGGGGTGCGGGCGC
This sequence comes from Terracoccus luteus, assembly GCF_003635045.1. Taxonomy (NCBI): domain Bacteria; kingdom Bacillati; phylum Actinomycetota; class Actinomycetes; order Micrococcales; family Intrasporangiaceae; genus Terracoccus; species Terracoccus luteus. The sequence goes on from NZ_RBXT01000001.1 coordinate 1,054,678, forward strand.
CGTCGGGCACCCACGACCTCTACGTGTCGATCCTCGGCATCCTGCGTGCGGGGGCCGCCTACGTGCCCGTCGACGCCGACGACCCGCAGGAGCGGGCCGACCTCGTCTTCGGCGAGGCGCGGGTGAGCGCCGTCGTCACGGCCGGGCGCACCATCGAGCGGACCAACACACGCACCGGCACCGGCACCGGTACAGAGACAGGCGAACCCCTCGACGCGGCAACGGAACCCGCTGCACCCGCCCTGCCCGACGTGCAGCCGGCCGACGACGCCTGGGTCATCTTCACCTCCGGCTCGACGGGGGTGCCCAAGGGCGTCGCCGTGACCCACCGCTCGGCCGCCGCGTTCGTCGACGCCGAGGCGCGGATCTTCCTGCAGGACAGCCCGATCGGGCCCGACGACCGCGTGCTCGCCGGCCTGTCGGTCGCCTTCGACGCGTCGTGTGAGGAGATGTGGCTGGCGTGGGCGCACGGGGCGTGCCTCGTGCCGGCGCCCCGCGCCCTGGTTCGCACCGGCATGGACCTCGGCCCGTGGCTCGTGGCCCAGGGCATCACCGTGGTCTCGACGGTGCCGACCCTGGCCGCGCTCTGGCCGGTCGAGGCGCTCGAGCCCGTGCGCCTGCTCATCTTCGGCGGGGAGGCGTGCCCGCCCGACATCGTGGCCCGTCTCGCCACGCCGGAGCGCGAGGTCTGGAACACGTACGGCCCGACCGAAGCCACCGTCGTCGCGTGCGCCGCGGTCATGACGGGCGACGGCCCCGTGCGCATCGGCCTGCCCCTCGACGGCTGGGACCTCGTCGTCGTGGGGGAGGACGAGCGACCCGTCGAGCCCGGCGCCACCGGTCAGCTCATCATCGGCGGGGTGGGCCTGGCCCGCTACCTCGACCCGGCCAAGGACGCCGAGAAGTTCGCGCCGATGCCCACCCTCGGGTGGGAGCGTGCCTACCGCTCAGGCGATCTCGTCGTCAACGACCCCGACGGCCTCGTCTTCGTCGGACGCGCCGACGAGCAGGTGAAGCTCGGTGGGCGACGCATCGAGCTCGGGGAGGTCGACGCGGCCCTGCAGGGCCTGCCCACCGTCACGGGGGCGGCGGCGGCCGTCAAGACGACCCCGAGCGGCACGCAGGTGCTCGTCGGCTACGTCGTGCCGGTCGACCCCTCCACGTTCGACGCGGCCGACGCCACCGCGCGGCTGCGTGACGAGCTGCCGGCCGCGCTCGTGCCGCTGCTCGCCGTCGTCGCCGAGCTGCCCACCCGCACCTCCGGCAAGGTCGACCGGGCCGCGCTGCCGTGGCCGCTGCCCGGCGCGGCCGGTGGCGCCGACGACGGCGACGACGACGCGCTTACCGGTACCGAGGGGTGGCTGGCCGAGCAGTGGACGAGCGTGCTCGGCGCCCGCGTCACCTCGGCCGACGCCGACTTCTTCTCGCTCGGCGGCGGCAGCCTGTCGGCCGCGCAGCTCGTCTCGCTGCTGCGCCGTCGGGCGCCCACCGTCACCGTCGCGGACCTCTACGACCGGCCGCGGCTCGCGGCCCAGGCCGAGCTGGTCGAGGCGTCGCAGCCGAGGGAGGGCGAGGGCGCACCCACGCGCCACGTCCGCCGCATCCCCCGTCGTACGCAGCTCGTGCAGACCGTCGTCTCGCTCGTGCTGCTCACCGTCAAGGGCCTGCAGTGGGTCGTGGCGCTGGTCACCGCCACCGAGCTGCTGCGACTGCTCGACCTCGCCCCCTGGGCGAGGCCCACCTCGTGGTGGGTGCTCGCCGTCGGCTGGGTCGCCTTCGTGACGCCGGTGGGGCGGATGTCGCTGTCGGCGCTGGGCGCCCGCATCCTGCTGCACGGTGTGCGACCCGGCACCTACCCCCGGGGTGGGCGGGTGCAGCTGCGGCTGTGGGCCGCCGAGCGGCTCACCGAGGCCCTCGGCGCCGTCTCCATGGCCGGCGCCCCGTGGATCCTCGTCTACGCGCGTGCCCTCGGAGCGAGGGTCGGCCGCGGCGTCGACCTGCACAGCGTGCCCCCGGTCACCGGGATGCTGACCCTCGGCGACGGAGCCAGCATCGAGCCCGAGGTCGACCTCTCGGGCTACTGGATGGACGGCGACGTCGTGCACGTCGGCGCCATCCATGTCGGGGCCGGCGCGAGCGTCGGTGCCCGAAGCACCATCGGCCCGGACGTGCGCATCGGTCGCGGCGCGCTCGTCGAGGCCGGGTCGACCGTGCTCTCCGACGTGTCGGGGGCGACCACCGTGGCCGGGTCACCGGCCCGCCGCGTCGGTGGCGGCGGCAGCGGCTCGGGCCGCTGGCCCTCGGAACGGCCGTCGCGACGCGTGGCCTGGGTGCCGGTCTACGGGGTCTCGTCGGTCGGGCTCGCCCTCGTGCCGCTGCTGTCGCTGCTGCCCGCCCTGCTCGTGCTCGCCCCGATGCTGCGCGGGGCGACGTCGTACGCCGACGCCGCCGGCACCCTGTACGCGGCCGTACCGCTCGTCACGGTGCTCGCCTTCCTCACCCTGGCTCTCGTGACGGTCGTCGTCGTGCGGCTGCTCGGTCTCGGCCTGAGCGAGGGTTTCCACCCCGTGCGCGGCCGGGTGGGCTGGCAGGTGTGGATGACCGAGCGGCTGCTCGACCAGGCCCGCACCATGCTCTTCCCCGTCTACGCCAGCCTCGCCACCCCGACGTGGCTGCGGCTGCTGGGCGCCCGCATCGGCAAGGACGTCGAGGCCTCGACCGTGCTGCTGCTGCCGCGCATGACGACGGTCGCCGACGGCGCCTTCCTCGCGGACGACACCCTCGTGGCCGGCTACGAGCTCGGCCGCGGCTGGATGCGCATCGAGCGGGCCAAGATCGGCAAGCGCGCCTTCCTCGGCAACTCCGGCATGACCGCGCCCGGTCGCCGGGTGCCGAAGAACGGGCTCGTGGCCGTGCTGTCGGCCGCGCCGCAGAAGTCGAAGGCGGGCTCGAGCTGGCTGGGCAGCCCGCCGGTGCGCCTGCGCCGCGCGGCCCAGGGCGGTGACGACGAGCGCACCTTCGCCCCGCCCACCCGCCTCAAGGTGCTCCGCGGTCTCGTCGAGCTGTGCCGCATCGTGCCCGTCATGGTCACGGTCGCCCTCGGCGTCACCGTCCTCGTCGCGCTGGCCTGGGTCGTCGACCGGATGGGCCTCGTCGTGGCCGCCCTGCTGTCAGGGGTGGTGCTGGCCGCCGTCGGCGCCGTCGCCGCGGCGGTGACGACGGCGGCCAAGTGGGCGGTCGTCGGGCCGATCCGCGCGGTCGAGCACCCGTTGTGGAGCTCGTTCGTCTGGCGCAACGAGGTCGTCGACACCTTCGTCGAGATGGTCGCCGGCCCCTGGTTCGCGTGGACGGCCACCGGCACCCCCGCCATCAACGTCTGGCTGCGCACGCTCGGCGCCCGCATCGGGCACGGCGTGTGGTGCGAGACGTACTGGCTGCCCGAGGCCGATCTCGTCACCCTCGGCGACGGCGTCACGGTCAACCGGGGCTGCGTCCTGCAGACGCACCTCTTCCACGACCGCATCATGGCGATGGACGCCGTGACGCTCGGACAGGGGGCGACGCTCGGCCCGAACGGGGTGATCCTCCCCGCCGCCGCCATCGAGCAGGGGGCGACCGTGGGGCCGGGCTCGCTCGTGCTCCGCGGGGAGTCGGTCCCGCCCGGCAGCCGGTGGACGGGCAACCCCATCGCCCCCTGGCCGCTCGACGCGACGGCCACCACGACGGCATCCGACCCGGGGGTGGGTGCACTCGGCGGCCGATCGCCGGACGGGCGGGCCACCGACGTCGGGGCCGTCCGCTGACCGCGTCCCGCGCGCCACGTCATACGCTGGGCGCCGTGTCCGCCACCCCCGCCGACCCCTACGTCCCGACGAGGGGCGACGCGTCGTACGGCGTGGAGCACTACGACCTCGACCTCGACTACCGCGTGTCGACCAACCGGCTCGCCGGGCGCGCGCGGCTCGACGTCGTGGCGCACGAGCCGGTGCGGCGCCTGCGGGTCGACCTCGTGCACCTGCGCGCGACGAAGGTGACGGTCGGGCGCACGGCGGTGAAGTGGGCCCAGCGCGGCCCGCACCTGACCGTCACACTGCCCCAGGCGCTGGCGGTGGGGGAGCGGGCGGAGGTCACCGTCACCTACTCCGGCAACCCTCGCCCGGTGCGCTCGAGCTGGGGCGAGGTCGGCTGGGAGGAGCTCGACGACGGCGTGCTCGTGGCCAGCCAGCCGACGGGCGCCCCGACCTGGTTCCCGTGCAACGACCACCCGCGGGACAAGGCGACCTACCGCATCGCCTTCGAGTGCGACTCTCCCTACGCCGTCGCGGTGACCGGCACGCTCGTCGAGCAGCGGGTGCGCGGCTCGCGCACCCGGCACGTCTTCGAGCAGCGCCACCCGATGGCCACCTACCTCGCCACGGTCCACGTCGGGCAGTACGAGCAGGTCGTGCTGGCGGACGGCCCGGTGCGCCAGGTGCTCGTCGCGCCGGTGCCGCTGCGTGCGCAGGTCACGACGGAGCTGTCGCGCCAGCCGCGGATGATGGAGCTGTTCACCCGGCTCTTCGGGCCCTACCCCTTCGACGACTACACCGTCGTCGTCACCGCCGACGAGCTCGAGATCCCCCTCGAGGCCCAGGGCATGGCGACGTTCGGCCCGAACTACCTCAGCGGTCGGCGCACCCACGAGCGGCTCGTCGCGCACGAGCTGGCCCACCAGTGGTTCGGCAACAGCCTGACGGTGAAGGCGTGGCGCGACATCTGGCTCAACGAGGGGTTCGCCTGCTACGCGGAGTGGCTGTGGTCGGAGGCGTCGGGCAGCCAGACCGCGAACGCCCTCGCGTCGCAGCACTGGCGCCGGCTCTCGCTGCTGCCGCAGGACCTGGTGCTCGCCGACCCGGGCCCGGCGACGATGTTCGACGACCGGGTCTACAAGCGGGGCGCGCTCGCCCTGCACGCGCTGCGCGCCCACCTCGGCGACCCGACCTTCTTCGAGGTCGTCGCGACGTGGGTGGCCGCCAACCGCTACGGCTCGGTCTCGACCGCCGACTTCCTCGACCACGTCGACGACCTCGACGCCGACGGGGACGCCGTGCCGCTGCTCGACGCCTGGCTCTGGCAGACGCCGCTCCCGGCGCTGCCCCGCATCTGAGGCCTGACCCGGGTCAGCCGACGGTCACGAGAGGCGTGCTTCCCGCGGTCGGTCTCACCCACCTCCACCCACCGGCTGCGCCGAACGAACCGTTCGAGGCCGAGCGCGCCGCGGGGTGACGAACGCGGTGGTGCACGGGCGAGTTCGACAGCCGGCGAGCCGTTCGACCGCGAACGACTCGTTCGACGCGGCGAGAGGGGGGCCGAGTTCGGGCCGAGGCCCTGTTTCGGCCGGGTTTCTGCGGGTAACCGACACGTGCGGCACGACTCCGTGCGCTTGCCGCCGCCGACCACGAGGCGGTGCTCGACCCGAGAAGGACCCGATGCCCGACCGCGCCACCCGCACACCCACCGGCCACTCCACCGACCGCCCCACCCCACTCGACGGCTCCGACGAGCGGGTCGGTGGCCGACGGCCGGTTCACCCGACGATGACGACCGTGCTCGACGACGGTCCGCCGCGACTGCTGCACGTCAGGGGTCGCGTGGACGGCGCGACGGCCTCCACGCTGGGTGAGCAGATCGACGAGGCGTCGCGACGCGGGTTCTACCGACTGCACCTCGACCTCACCGGTGTCGACGAGCTCGCTGACGAGGCCGTCGCTGCGCTGAGGCGGGCGCATCGCCATCATGCGGCCCACAGCACCGAGCTGTCCGTGCTGACGGCCGCGGGCACCGAGGTGGACGAGGTCGTGGCGGCCGCCGGTCTGCCCCGCACCCCGGTGAGCGTCGCCGGATGAGAGGCCCACTCGCACGTCGCGGCTGCCGACACCGAAGACCGGCGGCCTGATTCTTCTGCCGCCGTCGCCGGGTACGACCGGGCGATGACAGACGCACAGCAGACGTTCATCGACCTCGCCGTCCACCTCGCCCTCCAGAACGTCGAGGAGGGCGGCAAGCCCTTCGGCTGCGTCGTCGTGCGCGACGGCGAGGTCGTCGTCCAGGCGACCAACCACGTCGCCCAGACCGGCGACCCGACCGCCCACGCCGAGGTCATGGCGCTGCGGGCGGCAGCCGAGCAGGGCGTCACGAGCCTCGAGGGCCACGACGTCTACGTCACCGCCTACCCGTGCCCCATGTGCCTCGGCGCGCTCTACTACGCCCAGCCCGACCGGGTCTTCTTCGCCGCCACCCGTGAGCAGGAGGGCGAGCACTACGAGGACGGCAACCGCCTCATGACCCTCGCCACGTTCTACGACGAGTACGCGAAGCCGGTCGAGGAGCGCAACCTCGCCGCCGAGCAGCTGCCGGTGGCCGACCCCGCCGCGCCCTTCACCGCGTGGAAGAGCCGGCACCCCGACGAGTGAGCTCGCCTGTCGCAGAGACGTTCTCGTCCGTGTCGCGAGCGGCGGCCGCGACGAGGGCGAGGGCGCAGACGTGCCCGTCGACCGGGGTGGCGACGTCGTGCACCACGACCGTCGGTGACCTCGGCACGACCGTGAGCGGGACCCCGGCGCGCGGGGTCGTCATGGATGCCGGGTCGACGCGCAGCCCCACGCCGAGCGACTTGAGTGCCGCCTCCTTGCGCACCCACGACACTGCGTCGGCCACCCTGCCCGCAGGACCCAGCGCACCGGCATCCGGTGGGTGTCGCTCGTCCGGGTGGAGCGCGACCTCGGCGAACCCGTCGAAGGCCACGCCGTCGACCCGCTCGACGTCGACGCCGACCGGCCCTCGGCGTGTGGCGGCCACGACGACGAGCGAGGTCGTGCGTGAGAGGGACAGGTGCAGCCCCGGGTGGTCGAACAGCCGGGGCCGCCCGTGCGGTGCGGCGCAGTCGGGGCAGTCACGCGCGACGCGCACGTCACGGGGCCGGATGCCGGTCAGCCCGGCCACGAGGTCACGGGCCAGCAGGTGCGCGGTCGCGTAGGAGGCAGCGGTCGGCGGGTGCCGCAGGACGCCGAGGCGCTCCCGCTCGACCGGGTCGAGGTCGTCGAGACGGTGCCGCCAGCGGGCGGGCTCGGGCGTCGCGAAGGCGACGGCCACCCCGTCGACGACCTCGCGCGCCACACCGTCGGCGGTGGGGGAGGGCGGGGTGGGTGGCACCGGACCAGCCTGCCGCATCTCGCCACGGCGCGGCCGAGGTGACACGGCCGGTCCCGGCAGGCAGGCTGAGGGGGTGCTGCGCCAACGCTCCCCGGTACGGCCGCTGTCGTCCGCCGACCGCGACGCCGCCCTGGCGCTGTGCGCCCGGAACCGCGTGGCCAACGTGTTCGCCGCCGCCCGCATCGGCGAGGGAGCGCTGCGCGGGCACCCCAACTCCGTGCTCGGCCACTGGGGCGAGGGCGGGCTCCGCGGGCTGGCCTGGGTCAGCGCCAACGTGGTCCCCGTCGAGCTCGACGACGACGGGGTCGCCGCCGTGGCCCACCGCATCTCTCGGCAACGACGCCAGTGCGCCTCGATCTTCGGTCCGACGGAGCAGGTCGAGGGCCTGTGGGAGCGTCTCGGGCCCACCTGGGGTCCGCCCCGCTCGGTGCGTCGTCACCAGCCGCTGCTGACGACGACGACCCCGCCGTCGCGGCTCGGGGTCGAGGTCGACCCGCGCGTGCGACCCGCCCGCCCCGACGAGGTCGACCTCGTCCTGCCTGCGGCCGCGCACATGTTCACCGAGGAGATCGGCTACCCGCCCTACTTCGGCTCGGACCGGGCCTACCGCGGCGGCATCTCGGCGCTCATCCGGGCCGGGCACACCTTCGTGCGGGTCGAGGACGGCGAGGTCGTCTTCAAGGCCGACGTCGGCTCGCTCGCGCTGGGCTGCGCGCAGATCCAGGGCGTGTGGCTGCACCCGCGGCTGCGCGGTCACGGGCTGGCGCTGCCCTCGATGGCCGCCGTCGTCGAGCTGGTCCTCGACGGGATGGCCCAGGAGGTCTCGTTGTACGTCAACGACTTCAACCATGCAGCGCGCCGCCTCTACGAGCACTGCGGCTTCACCGAGGTCGGCTCGTTCACGACGGTGCTGCTGTGAGCGCACGCGCGTCGGATGCCGGATGGCGCGGCCTCGACCGCGGCGCCCGCGGGCTCGTCACCGCCTTCGCGGTCTCCGGTGTCATGCACTTCGTGCGCCCCGCGCCGTTCGAGGCGATGGTGCCGCGGGCGCTGCCCCGTCGTCGTGCGCTGGTCCACCTGTCGGGGGCGGCCGAGCTCGCCTGTGCCGCAGGTCTGCTCGTACCCCAGACCCGTCGGGTCGCGGGCATCGCCGCTGCCGCGGTGCTGGTCGGGGTCTTCCCGGCGAACGTCGAGATGACACGTCAGGCGGCGCGCCGGCTGCAGCGTCACCCGCAGGACAACGCCGCTCGCGGGTTCCTCGCCGCCACCGTCGTGCGACTGCCGCTGCAGTGGTCGCTGGTACGGGTCGCCCTGCGGGCCGCCGGCGTCACCGGGCGTCGTCGGCCCGGGCGTCGCTGACGCCTGCGACGACCGCGCTCGCGTCGAGGCGCGCGGGTGCGTCGGGGGAGGCCCGGCATCCGGTCGCCTCGTGACCACTCGACGGGGGCTACGCGCCCTCTCGACGGTTATGCGTTTGCGGGGGGTGGCCGAGACTCTGGAGGATGCCGGGGTGACCGACCTCCCCGACGAGCCCACCGCCCGTGCCGCCCTCGACTCGTTCACCGGCATCCGGTGGCGTCCGCTGGAACGGGACGACCTCCGCGCCGTCGCCGACTTCTACCGGGAGTGCGAGACCCACGACGCCAACCCCGAGCGGACCGCGCTGTCGGACCTCGAGGAGTACTGGGACTCCGAGCGGTCGGTGCCTGAGGAGGACACCCTCGTCGCATGGGACGACGACGGTGCCGTCGTCGCCGTGGCCTGGTCGGGGTGCAACCGGGCGGTGACCGAGCGGCGCGGCGTTCACCTCGGGGGAGCGGTCCACCCGCAGCACCGTGGTCGGGGCATCGGGCGGGCGGTGCTGCGGTGGCAGATCGCCCACGCCGTCGCGTGGGACCGTCGCACTCGCACCGCGGGATTCGGCCCGCTCGTCGTCCGTCTGGCCGCGCCATCCGACCAGGCCGACGTGCGCGACCTCGCCGCGCGTCACGGGATGCCCACGGAGCGCTACTTCTTCGAGATGTCCCGACCGCTGACCGGGCTGACCGGGCTGTCCGACGTACCGTCGCCCACCGGCATCCGGCTGACGGGGTGGGCACCCGAGCGCAGCGCCGAGGTGCACCACCTGCTCAACGTCGCCTTCCGTGACCACTGGGGCCACGTCGACTCGACGCCGCAGATGTGGCAGGAGCAGACGGGCTCGAGCGCCTTCCGCCCCGGGTGGTCCGTGCTCGCGGTCGACGAGGCGAGCGACGAGGTCGTGGGCGCCGCCCTCAACACGGCCTACGAGCAGGACTGGGAGCCCCAGGGCTTCACCGAGGGCTACACCGACATGCTCGGGGTGGCCCGTGACCACCGCGGCCGCGGCATCGCCTCCGCCCTGCTGCTCGCGTCGATGCACCGCTTCCGCGAGGCCGGGCTCGAGGCCGCGGGGCTCGGCGTCGACTCAGACAACCCGTCCGGGGCGCTACGGCTCTACGAGGGACTGGGGTACCGGCGCACGGCGAGCACCGTCGTGCACCAGCTCGCGGTGGACGACGCCCGCGGGCCGGGCGAGGGCTGAGCGCACCCGTCGCCCCCGGCCGATATCCTGCCGGGGGCGCGGTCGCGCGCCCGCCTGCACGCCAGTCTGCCGTCCTTCTCTGCCCGTCCGCCTGCCCTGCGACCGCCGTCGTCCCAGCCCGAGGAGCGCCCCCGTGGCCCTGCACATGTCGTCCCTGTTCCTGCGCACCCTCCGCGAGGACCCGGCCGACGCCGAGGTGCCCAGCCACCGCCTGCTCGTGCGGGCCGGCTACGTCCGGCGCGTCAGCCCCGGCATCTACACGTGGCTGCCCCTCGGCCTGCGCGTGCTGCGCAACGTCGAGCGCATCGTGCGCGAGGAGATGGACGCCATCGGCGCCCAGGAGCTGCTCTTCCCGGCGCTGCTGCCCAAGGAGCCCTTCGAGGCGACGGGCCGCTGGACCGAGTACGGCGACAACATCTTCCGCCTGCACGACCGCAAGGGGGCGGAGTACCTGCTCGGCCCGACCCACGAGGAGATGTTCACCCTCACGGTGAAGGACCTCTTCAGCAGCTACAAGGACCTGCCGCTCTCGATCTACCAGATCCAGACCAAGTACCGCGACGAGGCACGTCCGCGCGCCGGCGTGCTGCGCGGCCGTGAGTTCGTCATGAAGGACAGCTACTCCTTCGACGTCGACGAGGCCGGCCTCGACAAGAGCTACCAGGCCCACCGCGACGCCTACGTGCGCATCTTCGACCGGCTCGGCTTCCACTACGTCATCGTCGAGGCGATGGCCGGGGCGATGGGCGGCAGCAAGAGCGAGGAGTTCCTCGCCACGGCCGAGGTCGGCGAGGACACCTACGTGCACTGCGCCTCGTGCGGCTACGCCGCGAACGTCGAGGCCGTCCGCGTGCCGACGCCGGACCCCGTCCCCCTCGACGGCCTCGCCGCCGCGCACGTCGAGGACACCCCGGACACCCCGACGATCGAGACGCTCGTCGCCCACCTCAACGAGCGCTTCCCCCGCGACGACCGCCCCTGGGCCGCCGGGGACACCCTGAAGAACGTCGTCGTCATGCTCGCCCACCCCGACGGCACGCGCGAGCCCCTCGCCATCGGCGTGCCCGGCGACCGCGAGGTCGACGAGAAGCGGCTCGGCGCGCAGGTCGAGCCGGCCGAGGTCGAGGCCTTCACCGAGGCCGACTTCACGGCCAACGCGGCCCTCGTCAAGGGCTATATCGGGCCCGGCGCGCTCGGCTCGGAGGGCTCGACCGGCATCCGCTACCTGCTCGACCCGCGCGTCGTCGAGGGCACGGCGTGGGTGACGGGTGCCAACGAGCCCGGACGCCATGTCGTCGGTCTCGTCGCCGGGCGTGACTTCACCGCCGACGGCACGATCGAGGCCGCCGAGGTGCGCCCCGGTGACGCCTGCCCCCGTTGCGACGGCACGCTCGAGGCGGCCCGCGGCATCGAGATGGGCCACGTCTTCCAGCTCGGCCGCAAGTACGCCGAGGCGCTCGACCTCAAGGTGCTCGACCAGAACGGCAAGCTCGTCACCGTCGTCATGGGCTCGTACGGCGTCGGGGTCTCGCGCGCCGTCGCCTGCGTCGCCGAGGGCAACCACGACGAGCTCGGTCTCGTCTGGCCCCGCGAGCTGAGCCCCGTCGACGTCCACGTCGTCGCCACCGGCAAGGACGAGGAGGTCTTCGTCAAGGCCGAGGAGATCGCCCGCGAGCTCGAGGCGCACGGGGTGAGCGCGCTCGTCGACGACCGGCGCGGCGTCAGCCCCGGCGTGAAGTTCAAGGACTCCGAGCTCATCGGGGTGCCCACGATCGTCGTCGTCGGCCGGGGTCTCGCCGACGGGCAGGTCGAGGTCAAGGACCGTCGCACGAACGAGCGCCGCTCGGTGGCGGTCGACGACGTCGTGCCCACCGTGGTCGCCGAGGTGCGCGGGACGGCATCCGTCGCCGGGGTGTCGGGCGGCACGGGCGACACGGGCGACACGGGCGCGACGGGCGCGACGGCCACCGACGGCGAGGCCTGATGGGCGCCACGGGCACGGGGCGACCCGTCGACGCGGTCGTCTTCGACTGGGGCGGCACGCTGACTCCCTGGCACGAGGTCGACCTCCCGCAGCAGTGGCGCGTCTTCGCGCGCGAGGTGCACGGCCTGCCCGTCGACGACCCGAGGATGCCGGTCGACGAGATCGCCGAGGCCGACTCGCTCGCGCTGCGGCTGGGTGAGGCGGAGGAGCGCGCGTGGAAGCGCGGGCGCGAGAGCCACGAGAGCGCGTCGATCGCCGCCATCCTCGAGGAGGCCGGGGTCGACCCCGCCCACGACCGCCACCACCTCGCCCTCGCCGCCTACCAGCGGTTCTGGGAGCCGCACACCCACACCGACCCGCAGGTGCGGCCGCTGTGGCAGGCCCTGCAGGCCATGGGGGTGCGCGTCGGGGTGCTGTCGAACACCATCTGGACGCGGGAGTACCACCGCGAGGTGTTCGCCCGCGACGGCGTGCTCGACCTGCTCGACGGCGACGTCTACTCGTCGGAGATCCACGTCGTCAAGCCGCACCGAGAGGCGTTCCTGCTCGCGTGCGAGGCGGTCGGGGTGGCTCCGGAGCGGGCCGTCTACGTCGGCGACCGGGTGTTCGAGGACGTCTATGGGCCCCAGCAGGTCGGCATGCGGGCGGTGCTCGTGCCGCACTCCGACATCCCCGAGAGCCAGCGGGTGGCGGTCGAGGCGCAGCCGGACGCCGTCGCCCACGAGCTCATCGACGTCGCCGAGATCGTCGACCGCTGGATCAGCGCGGCACTGTGAGCGCGTCGGCGTGAGCGACCCGACCCTCACCACCCTCGCCTTCCTCGGCGCCGCCGCCTTCGTCGCGGGCTGGATCGACGCCGTCGTCGGCGGCGGTGGGCTCGTGCTGCTGCCGGCGCTGCTCGTCGGGCTGCCGGGGGCCAGCCCCGCCCAGCTGCTCGCGACGAACAAGCTGGGCTCGATCTTCGGCACCGCCACGAGCTCGGTCACGTACTACCGGCGCGTGCGCCCCGACCTGCGCACGGCGCTGCCCATGGCAGGCGTCGCCTTCGTCGGGGCGGCCGGCGGTGCCCTCATCGGGCTGCACATCCCCAAGTCGGCCTTCAACCCGATCATCCTCGTGCTGCTCCTGCTCGTCGGCGCCTACACGCTGTTCAAGCCCGACCTCGGCTCGGAGGCGATCCGCAGGTTCCACGGCGCCCGGCACACCGCCCTGGCCATGCTGACGGGGTTCGTCATCGGGGTGTACGACGGGGCGCTCGGGCCCGGCACCGGCAGCTTCCTCGTCTTCACCCTCGTCGGGCTGCTCGGCTACACGTTCCTGCAGGCCAGCGCCAAGGCGAAGATCGCCAACTTCGCCACCAACCTCGGGGCGCTGGTCATCTTCGTGCCCATGGGGCTCGTCATCCTCAAGGTCGCCGTCGTCATCGCCGCCGCCAACCTCATCGGCAGCTACGTCGGCGCCCGCACGGCGGTGGCGCGGGGGAGCGGCTTCGTGCGCGTCGTCTTCGTCGTCGTCGTCAGCGCCTTCATCGTCAAGATCGGCGGCAGCCTGATCGGCTGGTGGGCCTGACCCGCGACGCGGGACCCGGGGCAGTGAGCCGGGGCAGTGAGCCGGGGCAGTGAGCCGGGGCAGTGAGCCGGGGCGCGGCTCACACACCCCTCCTTCGGCCACCACAGGATCGGCACAGCGGGGGTCGCGACGCTCGTCGTCATGAGCGCAACCGCCGTCGCGGGCCCACCACCTGGCCCCGAGCCCGCCGACCTGCCGGACGCGGGGTACGCGGCCGTACCGACCCGCATCCCCGACCGCGTCCCCGACCGCATCCTCGGACGTCGTGGCCCCCTGCCGCGGTGGTGGCGTGACGTCACGGCCGCGGCCGCGTGGGCACTCGTGCTGTTCGTCGTCGCCCTGTGGGTCGCCGCCGGCGGGCTGCAGCTGCTCGACGGTGCGGGCGACGGGCTCACCTCCGTGGGGCGCCTCGCCGGGCTGCTCGCGTCGGTGCTCATCCTGCTGCAGGTGCTGCTCATGGCCCGCATCCCCGTCGTCGAGCAGGCGTGGGGGCAGGACGAGCTCGCCCGGGTGCACCGAATCGTCGGCTTCACCTCCTTCTCGCTCATGCTCGGACACATCGCGCTCGTCATCGTCGGCTACAGCGTCGGCACCGACGCCGGGGTGATCGGCACATTCGTCGACGAGGTGCTGCACAGCCCCGGCATGCTGCTCGCGCTCGCGGGGGCGATCGCCCTCGTCATGGTCGTCGTCACCTCGGTACGCCGCGCCCGCCGACGGCTGCGCTACGAGTCGTGGCACCTGCTGCACCTCTACGCCTACCTCGGGGCCGGTCTCGCCCTGCCGCACCAGCTGTGGACCGGCCAGGACTTCCGCTCCAGCGCGGTGGCCACGGTCTTCTGGTGGGGCCTCTACGCGGCGGCCCTCGTCGCCGTGCTGGCCTACCGCGTCGCCGTGCCGCTGTGGCGCTCCCGCCGCCACGCACTGACGGTGTCGCACGTCGTGGCCGAGTCGCCCACCGTGACCTCGGTGGTCGTCACCGGTCGCGACCTGCACCGGATGCCGGTGCGCGCCGGGCAGTTCCTGCAGTGGCGGTTCCTCGACGGCCCGGGATGGACCCGCGCCCACCCGTACTCGCTGTCGGCCGCCCCCGACGGGCGGTCGCTGCGGATCACCGCGGCCGCGGTGGGCGACGGCAGCAACCGCCTCCGCGCCCTGCGACCCGGGACCCGGGTGCTCGTCGAGGGCCCCTACGGGCGGCTGCACGGCGGCGTACGCACCCGGCAGCGGTCGGTGCTCATCGGGTCCGGCATCGGCATCACCCCGCTGCGCTCGCTGCTCGAGGAGCTGCCCGCCGCCCCCGACGGGGTGGTCGTCGTGTACCGCGTCGGGACGCTCGACGAGGCGGTGCTCGCCGACGAGCTGCTGGCCCTGACGGCCGAGCGCGGCGGCCGGGTCGTCGCGGTCGTCGGCCATCGGCACCCGTCGAGGAGCAGCTGGCTGCCCGCGAGCGCCGGGGACCTCGACGACGCCGAGGCACTGCTGCGCATCGTCCCCGACATCGCCGAGCGCGACGTCTTCGTGTGCGGTCATCCGGCGTGGATGGACACCGTGCTCGCCGCCGCGCACCGGGCGGGCGTGCCGCGAGACGCCGTGCACCACGAGCGCTTCGCGTACTGACCGCGTACCGACCGCGTACCGACCGCGTTCTGACCGCCGACACCTCTGTCCTCCTCGACCGTTCTGCAGCACCCCTGCCGGCCGCCCCACCGAAAGCGAGACCCACGATGCGTCGCATCGGCCTCTGGGCCATGAGCACCCTGACCGTGCTCGTCCTGCTCTTCAGCTACAGCACCTCCCGCGGCGCCACCGCCACCGTCGTCACGGCCGAGACGCGCAGCGTCACGGCCACGAGCCGGCAGGACGCCGCCACGTCCGACGGGTCGGCGTCGACCACCCAAAAGCCCGCCTCGGGCGGTGACGGCACCACGTCGGCATCCTCGGGCTCGTCGGGCACCACGACCTACGACGGTGACGCGGTGTCGACCCGGTACGGCGACGTGCAGGTGCGCATCACCGTCACCGACGGGCGCATCACCGCCAGCGACGTGCTGCAGGTGCCGATGGAGGACCGTCACGACCAGATGATCAACAGCCAGGCGGTCCCGGTGTACGACCAGGAGGCCGTGCAGCAGCAGTCGGCGCAGATCGACGTCGTCAGCGGGGCCACGGTGACGTGGGAGGGCTACACGCAGTCGCTCCAGTCGGCCATCGACCAGGCGCACCTCTCGTGAGCACCACGACGCGCGCCACGCGACCCGCACCATCGGAACCCGCCCGCCGCGCGTGGGTCGAGCACGTCATGGGGATGCCGGTCAGCATCCACCTGCGCGCCGCCGACCCCGGGTGCGACCCGGGGTCGCGGGCCGCCACGGCGGCCGTGGCCGGGGCCTTCCAGACCTTCCGCGAGCTCGACGCGGTCTTCTCCACGTACCGCCCCGACTCGCAGCTGATGCGGCTGCGGCGCGAGGAGGTCGGCCTCGAGGCCTGCAGCTCGCTGCTGCAGCAGGCGCTCGCCATCGGCGAGCGGGCCGAGATCGTCACCCGACGTGCCTTCACGACCCTGCTCCCCACCGGAGAGGGCGACCTCGCCTTCGACCCCACGGGTCTCGTCAAGGGCTGGGCCGTCGACCTGGCGTCCGAGCACCTGACGACCCTGCCGGGGCTGTCGTGGTGCATCAACGCGGGCGGGGACCTGCGCGTCGGCGCCCACCCGGACCTGCCTCGCACCGGGGCCGAGGCGGTCCGGTGGCGGGTCGGTGTCGAGGACCCGCGCGACCGCACCCGCATGGCGGAGACCGTGACCCTCGTCGAGGGAGCGGTCGCCACCTCCGGCACGGCGGCGCGCGGGGCACACCTCTACGACCCCACCCTCGGCAGGGCGGTCGACCGACCCGGCTCGGTGACCGTGGTCGGTCCGACCCTGCTGTGGGCCGACATCTGGGCCACCGCGCTGTTCGTCGGCTCGGCTACCACCCACGACGCCTTCTCGGTCGAGGCCCCGCAGTACCGCAGCGTCAACCTCTAGCGCTGCGGCACTGGTCAGGCACGGGCGAGCGGAGGCGCTGGCGAGGGGTGCGGGCACGGTACCGGGCGAGGGGTGGGCACAGTGCCGGGCGAGCGGTGCGCGAGAGGCCGGTGAGATGTCGGTGACCTGTCGTCGCCGCCACGTGAACGCGTCGGCGGGCGACCGAGGGCGACGGGTAGCGTCGCGCGCGTGAACGGCAGCTCCACGTCATCCGGCTACACCCACGGCCACCACGAGTCGGTGCTCACCTCGCACCGGTGGCGCACGGCCGAGAACTCGGCCGCCTACCTGCTGCCGTACCTGCGGCCCGGGCAGTCGCTGCTCGACGTCGGGTGCGGGCCGGCCACCCTCACCGCGGACCTCGCGACGCGGGTGGCGCCGGGGCGGGTCACCGCCACCGAGACCGGACCGGCACCACTGGGGCTCGCGCGCGACGAGCTGAGGCGACGGGGGATCACGGCCGACGTCGTCGTCGCCGACGTGCACGCCCTCGACCTGCCCGACGACGCGTTCGACGTCGTGCACGCGCACCAGGTGCTGCAGCACGTCGCCGACCCCGTGCAGGCCCTGCGTGAGATGGCGCGGGTCTGCCGGCCCGGCGGGGTGGTGGCGGCGCGCGACGCCGACTACGCCGGCTTCACGTGGTTCCCCCGGCTGCCCGGGCTCGACGAGTGGCTGGCCCTGTACGAGGCCGTGGCCCGCTCCAACGGCGGCGAGCCGGACGCCGGCCGTCACCTGCTGTCCTGGGCGCACGCCGCCGGGCTCGCCGACGTCGAGGTGTCAGCCTCCGTCTGGTGCTACGCCGCCCCTGACGACCGGGGGTGGTGGGGGCGCAGCTGGGCGCAGCGCATCCTCGAGTCGGACGTCGCGACAGTGGCGCTCGAGCGCGGCCTGGCCAACCGGGCTGACCTGCAACGGATCTCGGACGCGTGGCTCGAGTGGTCGGAGCACCCCGACGGGTGGTTCACCGTGCCCCACGGGGAGATCCTCGTCAGCCCTCGCTGAGGGTCGCCGCGCCTGCGTCCGCCGGCGCACTGGCCGGCGGTGTGGCCAACGCTGCGGCCAGCTCGGCGGGGTCGGTGACGGGCCGGTCGCACACGAAGCCGCGACAGACGTAGGCGGCCGGTCCGCCGTCGACGAGCGGGCGCCCCTCCAGCAGCGGGATGCCGGGGGAGTCCGGCTGGCCGTGGACGAGGACGAGACCGGGGCTCGACGATGAGCGCGCCACGGCCAGCAGCCATTCCGCGTTCACGCTGGTGGCGGCGCCAATGTAGGTGCTGGTGTCGGCGCCGGTGCTGTTCGCGGTGCTGGTGTCGGTACCGGTCTCGGGGGCCGTCGCGGCGACGACGGCCACCTGCAGGGGTCCGGCGACGAGCGCCTCGGCGACCGCGAGCGTCCAGCCCCCGAACCGCGGCTCACGCGTGGCGAGGCCGAGCCCGGCCTCGGTGGCCCGACGGCCGGCCTCGATCGCGGCGGCGGAGCCGGTCAGCGCGCCGAGGGTGACGAGCGCGCCTGCCAGCGCGGCCTGGCCGGACGGCTCGGCGTTGTCGGAGGCGCTGCGCGGCCGGAGGTAGAGCTGCTCGGCGTCGGAGCCCGAGTCGTGGAAACCGCCGTCGTCGGCGGCGAACCGCTGCGTCGCGTCGTCGAGCAGCCCACGGGCGGCGTCGAGCCAGCGCGCCTCACCGGTGGCCTGGTGCAGCGCGAGCAGACCCTCGGCCAGGTCGCCGTGGTCGTCGGCGACGGCGAGGGCGGCACCCACCCGACCGTCGCGCGACGCCCGCCGCAGCCGGCCGTCGACGACGTGGGTGTCGAGGACGAACTCGGCGCACCGCCGGGCCTGCCGCACCCACTCCGGCTCGTCGAGCAGCGCACCGGCGTCGGCCAGCGCCGCGACGGCGAGACCGTTCCAGGCGGTCACCACCTTGTCGTCCCGACCCGGCTGCGGCCGGGTGGCACGGTGCGCCGCCAGTCGCGCCCGGACGTCCGCGAACCACGGCGTGTCGTCGGGGTCGGCCTGCAGCTGCAGCGTCGAACGACCGTGCTCGAAGCTGCCCTCGTCCGTGACGCCGAACAGCTCGGCGGCGTGCCGCCCGTCCTCGTCGCCGAGCACCTCGACGAGCCCATCCGGTGTCCACACGTAGGTGAGCCCCTCGACGCCCTCGGTGTCGGCGTCGAGCGACGAGGCGAACCCGCCCTCGTCGGTGCGCAGCGCCGTGAGCAGGAACTCGGCCGTCTCGCGAACGACCCTCTGCGCCAGGGGGTTCCGCGTCAGCCGCCACCAGTGCGCGTACACCCGCAGCAGTTGCGCGTTGTCGTAGAGCATCTTCTCGAAGTGGGGGACGACCCACCGGGCGTCCACCGCGTACCGGGCGAAGCCGCCGCCGAGCTGGTCGTAGGTGCCGCTGCGGGCCATCGCCGTCAGGGTGCGGTCCGCCATCCGCAGCGACAGGTCGTGCCCGGTCCGCGCGTGCTGACGCAGCAGGAACTCGAGGACCATCGACGGCGGGAACTTGGGCGCGCCACCAAACCCACCGGCATCCGCGTCGAAGGTGCGGGACAGCACCTCGACCACCTCGTCGAGCGACCCGGCATCCACCTGCCCCGGCGCCTCGGGGCGCAGCAGGTCACCGAGGGTCCCGGCCACGTGGGCACCCGAGGCGCGGACCTGCTGCTCCTGGGTGCGCCACGCCTCCTCGAGCGCCGCCAGGACGCGGAGGAGGTGGTCGCGCGGGAAGTACGTGCCGCAGAAGAACGGGTCGCCCTCGGGGGTGAGGAAGACCGTCATCGGCCACCCGCCGTGCCCCGTGGTGGCGGCGACGGCCGACATGTAGACGGCGTCGATGTCGGGTCGCTCCTCGCGGTCGACCTTGACGGCCACGAACCGCTCGTTCACGGCGGCCGCGACGGTGTCGTCCTCGAAGGACTCGTGCGCCATGACGTGGCACCAGTGGCACGCCGCGTAGCCGACGGACAACAGCACCGGCACGTTGCGGGCCCGCGCCTCGGCGAAGGCCTCCTCGCCCCACTCCTGCCAGTCGACGGGGTTGTCGCGGTGCTGCAGCAGGTAGGGGCTGGTCGCGTCGGCGAGGCGGTTCATCACCCCACGCTAGGCGACGGGGGACGGCGGTCGGGGATGGCGGGTCAGGCCGCCTGGGCGACGAGGGCGTCCCAGCGGATGCGGCGGGCGCGGTAGCTGAAGATCGCGAGCTTGGCGAACTCCTCGACGATGCGCGCCGCGAAGATGCCGGCGAACCCCAGTGGCGTGTACAGGCCGAGCAGCACCGCGAGGGGGAGGCCGACGACGAAGGCGCCGATGACGTCACCCAGGATGACGCCGCGGACGTCGTTGCCGCTGGGCAGCACTCCGGCACCGACGATCATGTTGCGCACCTTGACGACCTGGAACGCGGCGTTCATGAGGATGCCGACCGCGGCCATCCAGCGCACGTCCGGTCCCGCCTCGCCGAAGAGCGGCTCGAGCAGGACGAGCGAGCCGGCGAAGAGGAGGCCGAACGCGACCGCGGTGCCGATGCCGGCGCGCTTGACGCGACGCACCCAGGCGACGGCGGCGACGATGTCGCCGCTGCCCACCGACCGACCGACGAGGGTCGTCGTGGCCGCCATGAGGCCGATGCTGCCGACCACGAAGATGCCCTCGAGCGTGGTGACGATCTGCGCGGCGGCCAGGGCCTCGTCGCCGAGCTGCTGGAAGACGACGTTGTAGAGGAAGGTGCCCACGGTCCAGAAGAGCTCGGTGATGCCGAGGGGGAGGGCGAGCACGAAGAGGGGCACGATGACGGCCCGCCACTGGGCGCGGCCACCCGGCAGGCTCCAACGGACGATGCGGCGGGCGTGCGAGCCGAACACCATCCACGCGAGGATGAGCGTCTTCGCGACGGCGGTCACGAGGGTGGCCCAGCCGGCCCCGGCTACGCCCAGGGCGGGCAGCGGCCCGAGCCCGGTGACGAGCGAGTAGGCGATCGCGGAGTTCGCCACGACCGTCACGGCGGTCGCGACCATCGGGCTCGACGGGCGGCCCGCGGAGCGCAGCACACCCGCGAGGACGGCGCTCAGCATCACGGGCAGGGTGGCGAGCACCGTGAGCCGGAAGTAGTCGGTCCCGGCGGCGGCGACCGAGGGGGAGGCGCCGACGAGCGAGAGGAGGTGGTCGGCGAAGAGCCACGGCACCAGGGAGACGACGGCCCCGAGACCGAGGGCCACCGTCACGGCGGCCGTCACGGTGTGGTCGAGCGTCTCGCGGCGACCGGCGCCGACGGCTCGCGCGACGAGGATGGCGACCGACGTGCCGAGGGCGCCGAGCGTCACGCCGAGGATGAACGTGAGGCTGTTGCTGAACCCGACGGCGGCGATGGCGGTGGCGCCGAGCACCCCGACGACGATCTGGTTGACGAAGTTGAGGACGAGCATGAGGACGAACTCCATGCTCACCGGGACGGCGATGCGGGCGATCTCCCGGACCGAGGACGATGCGGCCAGACGTGGGCGGGCGGGCATCGTGAGGTGGGACATGGGGTGGCTCTCTGGACGTGGCGGCGGGACGGCTGGTCCAGCGTAGGGCGATAAACCTTCGAAATCGAATTGTTTGTCGAAACGATTGATGGACGGACGGCGAACGGGGGTCGCCGGTGGTCGGGCCGCGCCTGTCGCGGCATGGCGTGGGTGTGGTGGCGTGGCGACGGTGGCGGGGCGACGGTGGCGGGGCGACGGTGGCGGTGGCGGGGCGACGGTGCCGTCGTCCACACCCCCACGGGGCGGGCTCGGCCGAGGGACCCTCGTCCACAGGGGATTTCGTGGCACCGGGGCGCGGCGGCACCCGGTCATAGCGTCGGGTCATGGAGGCAGACGGCAGCGTTCTCGACGGGCTCAGGTCGCGGTTGACCGAGCTCGAGGCGCGCCAGCGTGCCGCCGGGGGAGCGACGTCCGCCTTGGGATCCGAGCCACCCGACGCTGATGCGAGCGGTGGTTCGAGCGGTGGTTCGAGCGGTGGTTCGAGCGCGACCTCGACCGGCGAACCGGGTTGGGGCGCGACGAGCGGCGAGCACGACCGCGACCTGCTCACGGAGGTCGCCGACCTCGGGCAGGTGCAGCAGCAGCGTGAGATCGCCCTGGTCCGAGCCCTGGTGGAGATCGAGGGCAGGGGAGTGCCCTCGCCGGGTGGCCTGCGACGCTGCGACTGGTTGCGCGCCACCGACCCCACGTTGAGCGGAGGCCAGGCCAGGGCCCTCGTCACCGTGGCCACGGCGTTCACGCACTCGCGCTGGCAGTCGCTGCGTGAGCAGTTCTTCTCCTACGCGGGAGACGTCGACCCCTCGACCGACACGGATGCCGTCCGGCCGGTCGAGCGCCTGACCGTGGCCAAGGCGGCGGTCGTCATCGACTTCTACGAGCAGCTGCGGCGTGTAGCCGACCCGTCCGAGCTCGACCACGCGCTCGACCACCTCGAGGGCGAGGCGCCCACGTCCCGGGTCGAGGTTCTGGCCCGGCTGGCGCGCCGCTTCGGTGAGCAGCTGCGGCCGCCCCCGGACGCCGAGGACCGCGCGCGCAAGCAGCGCGAGTCCCGAGGCCTGTGGTGGCAGCAGCCGACGGCGGCCGGGATGGTGGGTCTGCGCGGCGTGCTCGACCCCGAGGGGGCCGCCATCGTGCGCTCGGCCCTCGAACCCCTGGCCGCGCCGGCACCACTGCTCGACGACGAGGGTCGGAAGATCGCCGACGACGAGCGGCCGGCCCACCGACGTCGCGCCGACGCGCTCATCGACATCGTCATGCGCGGGGTCTCGGCGCCCGGCGACAGCCCCACGACCGACAAGGCGCGCGTCGTCGTCACGGTCGACTTCGACACGCTCGCCGACGACCTCTCGGGCGCCGGACCGTCCGCCGGTCGAAGGTGGTCCGCCCCTGACGAGCCGCCCGCCGACGAGCCCTCTGCCGCCTACGAGCCCTCTGCCGGCGACGAGCCCTCGGTCTCGGCCTCGGGTCACGGCCACGGCGGTGCCTTCAGCCGGCCCGCGACGGGCCACGGGACGTGCGACTCGGGCGACGTCCTGTCGCCCGCCACCGTGCGACGGCTCGCCTGCGACGCCGGCATCCTGCCCGTCGTGCTGGGCCGCGACGGCGAGCCGCTCGACGTGGGACGCGAGCAGCGCCTCGTCACGCGCTCGATGCGCCACCTGCTGTGGGTCAGGGACGCCGGTTGCACGTTCCCCGGGTGCACCGCACCGCCGGGATGGACCGACGCCCATCACATCGTGCACTGGGCGCGTGGAGGACCGACGAGCGTGGCGAACCTCGCCCTGCTCTGTCGTCGACACCACCAGCACGTGCACCAGCTGGATCTCACCGCCACGGTCACCGACACGGGCGTCACGTGGCACACGTGGCAGCAGTGGCAGACGGCTCCACGTACGAGTCCCACGGCCGACGACGACCGTCAGGAGTCAGGATGACCGCCCGGTCGTGCTGTTCGGTGGTCGCGAAGCCGGACGCCCCGTCGCACGCCCCGTCGGACACCCCGTCGGTCGCCTCGTGGGTCGTCATGCCCACCGCTCCGTCAGTCGTTCATCGCCTTGATGATCATGACGGCCAGGCTGATGCGGTCGCGCACCTCCGCGACGAGGGCGTCGTCCGCGAGCTCGAGGGCGTTGTCGGCCTCGCGGACGATCGTCCAGGCCCGCGCACGGCCCTCGTCGATGCCGGCTCGCTCGCAGATGATCTCGAGGCGTCGGCGCAGCGACCACCGGATCTGCGAACCCGTTCCGAGCTCGTCGGCGCGATTCCACAGCGCCGGGGCCACCTCGAAGGCCACGTCCCCGGCCATGGGCTTGGGGTCGATGGCCAGCCACGGTGCCCGATACGCGCCGAGGACGTTCTCGTAGTGCAGGTCGGTGTGCAGCAGCCGGTCCTCGGCCGGTCGCCGGGTGACGAGCTCGGAGGCCAGCGCGGCGGCCTGGTCGAGGTAACGGCGGGGGATGACGGGAGGGGCAGCGCTCAGCTCGACCACCTGCCTCCGCGCGTAGTCGTCGAGCGACGGCAGCCGCGGGTGCGGGGGCCTCCGCAGCGCGCTGAGGAGGTCACCGATGACCCCGCAAGCGTCGTCGATGTCGACACGGGTGAGGTCGCGGTCGTGCAGTCGCTCGAGCAGCAGCGCCCACCGGCCCGGGTCGGCCCGCACGAGCCGCACGGCCCCGTGGCCGTTCCACGTCTGCAGAGCCAGGGCCTCGGTGGCGGCCTCGGGGTGTGGCCACGTCACCTTGAGCACGCCTTCGCCGCTCACTCCGACGGCCTCGCGGCCCTGCCCCGTCAGGCGCACGGGCAGTGCGACGGAGCACGAGCCGCTGGCGGCGCGACCGATGGGCTCGAGCTCCCACTCGGCCAGCAGGTCGTCGAGCAGGTCGGGCAGGTCGAGCACCCACTCCTCGCCCGACATCCACCCCTGGGGCGGGTAGCCCGCGACGCGGTGGGCGAAGTGGGCGGGAACGAGCTCGACGCTCACGACCGCATCCCCGCGAACGGTTGGAGGGCCGTTCCCCACGGCTGGGCGAGCAGGGCGACCCGGCTGCCCCAGCGGGCGAGGTCGCCGAGCGACGCCGCGTCCGGGGGACCGCTCGGGCGTGAGGTCGAGGTGGCGGATGCCGTCGGCGTCGCGGGCGCCGACGACGCGGCACCTGTGCCGGGTGCGGACGGGATGTGCCCGGACACGGTCGGCACGGCCGCGAGCGCGTTCGTCATCACCTGGCGGGCGAGCCGGGCCGCCTCCGCCGTCGACGTGACGGGGAAGGGAAGCGCCCAGCCGGTCGGTGACGCGGGCGTGTCGGCCGCGGTCTCCCTCTCGAGCTCACGCAGCCGGGCCAACGTGTCGACGGCACGTCGCCGCTGCGCGCCGGTCGACTGCGCCGCCACGACCTCGAACGCGTAGACGAGCGGCTGGGTGAGCTCGACGAGCTGAGCGCGCAGGGGCGAGGGCGCCGGCGTGTCGACGACGACCCCCAGCCGTCCTGCACACGCGAGACGGGCAGTGAGGGCGCAGGTGAGCAGGGCACGGGTGGCGGCGTCCTGCGCGCCCGACACCGTCGCCCACTCGGTGGCCGGCACCGCGGCCAGCCGTGACGCCAGCTCAGCGTCGTTTTTCGGTGCGCCCGCGCCGCCCGAGGCGGGCGCCCCGGCCGCGCCGGGGTTGTCGGATGCCGAGGGGTCCGGGGCGCGCACGGACCCGGACGTCGAGGTCGCGGAAGTTCCCGGCGTCGCGGCTGAGGCGGAGGCGGCCACCGCCGTGTCGATCTCGGCGGTGGGCACGCCGGCGTTCGTGAGCCGCCCGGTGAGCACGTGGTCCTGCGTCCGGAGAAGGCTGGCCACCGCCGGGGTCCGCGCATCGGCCGAGCCAGCGCGGACGAGGGACTCGGCGGCCGTGGCCAGCCTGCGGGCGGTGGCGACGGCCTCGAGCAGGCGCGCCTCGTCGACCGCCCGACGGCGGGTCGGCGTCGGCGCCGGGGGCGGCGGCACGTCGAGCCGCAACCCGCATCCGGTCAGGCTGCCGCCCGCAGTGAGGGCCGCGACGCCGGTGACGGCGGTGCCGACCATGGTGCGAAGGACGCTCCGCCGACCCGGGCCGCGTGGGGGCGGCGGGGTCCGGCTCATGCGGCGATCCTCGCACGCGACGGACTCCCGGCCCCGCAGCGACGTCGCCCGGGGCCTGCCGCTGCCGATACAGTGGACGAACGCCCTGTTCCGCAGGGCGGCCCTGCCGTGCATCCCGCGTGTGGTGCGACGACCCCTGAGGACGCGCCACCGACCCACCGACGTCCTCGTCGGGCGCCGGAGCCGAGGCCGCCACGGACACGGGTGACAGGTACTCGAGAAGACAGGAGGGGTCGATGAGCACGGCTCACGACATCAGGGAGGCGGTCGCGCCGGCCCTCGTCCCTCTCGGACTGGTCGTCGCCGACGTGTCGGTCTCGCCCGCCGGCCGCCGACGGGTGGTCCGGGTGCTCGTCGACCGAGACATCTCCGCGCTCGACCCGGCCGACACGGCATCCACCGTCGTGCCGCTCTCGCTCGACGAGGTCGCGGACGGCACCCGGGCGGTCAGCGACGCGCTCGACGGCCCGGGCGACTCGCCCGAGAGCGACGTCATGGGCGCCACGCCCTACGTGCTCGAGGTGTCCTCTCCCGGTGTCGGTCGGCCCCTGGTCACCCACGAGGACTTCCGGCGCCAGGTCGGACGGCTCGTCGAGGTCCACCGGCGCGGCGAGGGCGGCACGGAGACCGGCCGGCTGGTCGAGGTGACGACCGACGAGGTCGTGCTCGGGATCCCCGCGAGCAAGAAGGTGCCCGCCCGCACGGTGCGTCTCGCCCTCGGCGAGGTCGAACGCGGGGTCGTGCAGGTCGAGTTCACGCGGCGTGCGTCCGAGCCCGGCACCGACGGCGACCCACGCGACGACGACGAGGACGACCTCGCTGACGACGAGGACCTCGACGAGGTCGAGCACCACCACGACCACGAGCACGACCACTCCGGCGACGACGCCGACCACGACAGCCACACCCTGCGCGACCACGAGGAGAACTGATGGACATCGACCTGGCGGCCCTGCGCGCCCTCGAGCGCGAACGCGACATCAGCCTCGAGGTGCTCATCCCGGCCATCGAGCAGGCGCTGCTCGTCGCCTACCACCGCACCGAGGGCAGTTACCGCCTCGCGCGCGTCGAGCTCGACCGCAAGACCGGCCACGTGGTGGTGCTCGCCCGCGAGGAGGGCGACCTGCTGCCCGCCACCGACGACGACGAGCGCCCGCAGCGCGGGGAGCCCGGCCCCGAGTTCGACGACACTCCCGAGGGCTTCGGCCGCATCGCCGCCTCGACCGCGCGTCAGGTCATCGTGCAGCGACTGCGCGACCTCGAGGACGAGGCCATCCTCGGCGACTTCAAGGGCCGTGAGGGTGACGTCATCTCCGGTGTCATCCAGCAGAGCCAGGACCCGCGCAACGTCCTCGTCGACTTCGGCACGGTCGAGGGCATCCTGCCGCTGGCCGAGCAGGTGCCCGGTGAGCGGTACGTGCACGGTGAGCGGCTGCGCTGCTTCGTCGTCAGCGTCAAGAGGGGGCCCAAGGGCCCGCAGGTCGGGCTCTCCCGCACGCACCCCAACCTCGTCCGCACCCTGTTCCGCTTCGAGGTGCCCGAGATCGCCGACGGCACCGTCGAGATCGCGGCGCTCGCCCGTGAGGCCGGCCACCGCACGAAGATCGCCGTCCGCAGCAAGGTCGCCGGCGTCAACGCCAAGGGCGCCTGCATCGGCCCGATGGGCGCCCGCGTGCGCGCCGTCATGACCGAGCTGCGGGGCGAGAAGATCGACATCGTCGACTTCTCCGAGGACCCCGCGTCGTTCGTCGCCGCCGCGCTCTCCCCGTCCAGGGTGCAGAAGGTCGAGATCGTCGACGCCGCGGCGCGCGCCGCTCGGGTGACGGTGCCCGACTACCAGCTCAGCCTCGCCATCGGCAAGGAGGGGCAGAACGCACGCCTCGCCGCCAAGCTCACGGGTTGGCGCATCGACATCCGTCCCGACACCGTCGCCGACGGCGGTGACGGTGCCGCTCTCGCCCGGGCGGCCGCCGGCGGGGCCCGGGACAGCGCCCGTGCCGGTGGTGCCGGTGGTGACCGCGCCGGGTTCCGGGGCGGTCAGCGCGGTGGCGACCGAGGTGGCGACCGCAGTGCCGACCGCAGTGCCGACCGTGGCGGCGACCGTGGCGACCGTGGCGCTCGCGGCCCCGGCCGTCCGGATGCCGGCTGAGCCGGTCCGCGGCGAGGCTCGGTGGGCGCCCTCCCGGGCGTCGCGGGTACTCACCCCTCCCGGTGACCCGATCGACCCCGAGCACGCGCTAGACTGGTCTGTGACCGACCGGACTGGACTCCGCAGCGAGCCGACCCGCACCTGTGTGGGTTGTCGCGCCACGGATAGCCGGTCGGCCCTGCTGCGAGTCGTCGCGGAGACGTCACGAGAGAACCCCCGCCCCGGTGGTGGGGTCACCCTCGTGCCCGACCCGAGACACCGGATGCCGGGTCGCGGTGCCTGGGTGCACCCACGGGCCGTGTGTCTCGAGCTGGCGGTGCGCCGAAAGGCGTTCGGACGTGCCCTGCGACTGCAGGCCGCGGTCGACCTCACCGCCGTCACCGGGCACATCGACACGAAGCACGTCAGCTCGAAGCACGACGGCACCACGCACGACGGAAACACGCACGTCAGCAACCAGGACGCGCAGCAGCATCACGCACGTCACGCAACGTCAACGATCCACGAGAACGAACCACAAGGCGGGTCAAACGCGATGAGCACCCGATGAGTCCTCAGCGATGAGCAAGCCCCAGCATTAACGACGGTTCGGCCACTTCCTGTCAGGCCGGACCAAGACAGGAGAGATGTGGCTAAGGTCCGGGTCTACGAGCTCGCGAAAGAGCTCGGAGTCGAGAGCAAGGCTCTGCTCGCACACTTGAAGAGCCAGGGAGAGTTCGTCCGGTCGGCATCGTCGACCATCGAGCCCCCCGTCGTCCGCAAGATCAAGGAGCAGTTCCCCGACGAGCTGCGCAACGGTGGTGCCGGCAAGTCCGGTGCCGCGACGCCTGCTCGTCCGGCGGGACAGGGTGCACCGACGCCCGGTGCTCCCTCACGTCCGTCTGCGCCGCGCCCCTCGGGTGCGACGCCGTCGGCTCCCGGCACGTCGTCCCCCGCCGGAGCGTCCGCTCCCGTGGCGCGCACGTCCGGGTCGGCACCCACGCCCGGTCCGGCCAGGCCGGCGGCCACCCCGTCGAGCCCGGCACCGACCGGCGCGACCACCCCCGCGAACACCCCCGCGGCACCCGCCGCCGGTGGTACGTCCGCTCCCGCACGCCCGGGTTCGGCCCCGTCGTCCGCTCCGTCCGGCACGCCGTCGTCCACCTCGGGTGCGACGCCGGGCCGCCCGGCCGCACCGGGTGCCGGCTCGTCCCAGTCGTCCTCGCCGACGCCTGCGACCCCGATGTCGCCGGCCGCCCCGGCCGCGTCCGCTCCCGAGCGGGTGCAGAGCGCCCGTGACGGTGGCCAGCAGGGTCCCGGCGTACCGTCGTCGCCCCGTCCGGCCCCCCGTCCGGGTCAGCCGCGCCCCGGCAACAACCCGTTCGCGCCGAGCCAGGGAATGGGTCAGACCCGTCCGCCCCGTCCCGGTGGCGACGCGGGCCCGCGACCGGGCAACAACCCGTTCAGCCAGAACCAGGGGATGCCGCGTCCGCAGCAGCGGGCAGGGTCCCCCCGTCCCGGCGGCACCGGTGGCGCTGGTGGTCCCGGCGGGCCCCGTCCGGCCGGCCCCGGCGGTCCCCGTCCGGGTGCTGCCGCCGGTGGCGCCCCGCGTCCCGGCGGTCCGCGCCCGAGCCCGGGCATGATGCCCGAGCGCAGCACGGTCGGTCGTCCCGGGCAGCGTCCGGCTCCCGGCCGCGGTGGCCCCGGTGGCGCGCCCGGTCGTGGCGGCTTCGGCGGTGGCCCCGGTGGTGCACCCAACCGTGGTGGCTTCGGTGGCCCCCGCGGTGGTGGCGCGGGTCGTGGCTCGACCGCCGGTGCGTTCGGTCGCGGTGGCGGCCGTCCGGTCCGTGGCCGCAAGTCCAAGCGCGCGAAGCGCCAGGAGTTCGAGCAGATGCAGGCGCCGTCGATCGGTGGCGTCACCGTCCCGCGCGGTGACGGCAAGACGACCATCCGCGTGCGTCGTGGCTCGTCGCTGACCGACTTCGCCGACAAGATCAACGCCAACCCGGCCTCGCTCGTCACGGTCCTGTTCCACCTCGGTGAGATGGCCACGGCGACGCAGTCGCTCGACGAGGACACCTTCAAGGTGCTCGGTGTCGAGCTCGGCTACGACATCCAGGTCGTCTCCCCCGAGGAGGAGGAGAAGGAGCTCTTCGACTCCTTCAACATCGACCTCGAGACGGGCATCGAGGGCGAGGAGGACGAGGACCTCGAGGCGCGTCCCCCGGTCGTCACGGTCATGGGCCACGTCGACCACGGAAAGACCCGCCTGCTCGACGCGATCCGCAACGAGGACGTCGCCGGTGGCGAGTCCGGTGGCATCACCCAGCACATCGGTGCCTACCAGGTCCGCAAGGAGCACGAGGGCGTCGAGCGCGCCATCACGTTCATCGACACCCCTGGTCACGAGGCGTTCACCGCCATGCGTGCCCGTGGTGCGAAGGTCACCGACATCGCGATCCTCGTGGTCGCGGCCGACGACGGCGTGATGCCTCAGACCATCGAGGCGCTCAACCACGCCCAGGCGGCCGACGTGCCGATCGTCGTCGCGGTCAACAAGATCGACGTCGAGGGGGCCAACCCCTCGAAGGTCCGTCAGCAGCTGACCGAGTACAACCTCGTGGCCGAGGAGTACGGCGGCGACACGATGTTCGTCGACGTCTCCGCTCGTCAGGGTCAGAACATCGACAGCCTGCTCGAGGCGGTCCTGCTCACGGCCGACGCGGCGCTCGACCTGCGTGCCAACCCGGACCGTGAGGCCCGTGGTGTCGCGATCGAGGCCAACCTCGACCGCGGTCGCGGCGCGACGGCGACGGTGCTGGTCCAGACCGGCACGCTGCACGTCGGCGACTCGATCGTCGCCGGATCGGCCTACGGCCGCGTCCGCGCCATGCTCGACGAGCACGGCGAGAACGTCACCGAGGCCGGCCCGTCGCGGCCCGTCCAGGTGCTCGGTCTGTCGTCCGTGCCGCGCGCCGGTGACACCTTCGTGGTGGCCCCCGACGACCGCACGGCCCGTCAGACCGCGGAGCGCCGCGAGGCAGCCGACCGCCAGGCCGTGCTCGCCAAGAGCCGCAAGCGCATCTCGCTCGAGGACCTCAACGAGGCTCTCGCCGCGGGACGCGTCGAGACCCTCAACCTCATCCTCAAGGGTGACGTGTCGGGTTCGGTCGAGGCGCTCGAGGACGCGCTGCTCAAGATCGACGTCGGCGACGACGTGGACCTGCGCATCATCGACCGCGGCGTCGGTGCCATCACGATGAACAACATCAACCTCGCGATGGCCTCGAGCGCGATCATCGTCGGCTACAACGTCCGCGCCGAGGGCCAGAACGCCGACTACGCCGAGCGCGAGGGCGTGGAGATCCGGTACTACTCGGTCATCTACCAGGCCATCGACGAGGTCGAGGCGGCGCTGAAGGGCATGCTCAAGCCGGAGTTCGAGGAGGTCGAGCTCGGCACGGCGGAGATCCGCGAGATCTTCCGTTCGAGCAAGTTCGGCAACATCGCCGGTTCGATCGTGCGCAGCGGCGAGATCCGCCGCGGCACGAAGGCCCGCATCACCCGCAACGGTGTGGTCGTGTCCGAGAACGTCGAGGTGGCCGGTCTGCGCCGCTTCAAGGATGACGTCACGGACGTCCGCGAGGGCTTCGAGTGCGGTATCAACCTCGGGTCGTACAACGACCTGCAGCTCGGTGACCTCATCGCCACCTACGAGATGCGCGAGAAGCCGCGCGCCTGACGCGCAGCAGCACGTACCGGATGCCGGTCGCCCAGTCGGGCGGCCGGCATCCGGCGTTCTTGGCGGTCAACCCGGGGGGCCGTCGCGCCGGTCGAGGTCGATGGGCCGGAAGGGGCGCTCCACGGAGCCGACCCGGGACGGGCTGCTCCACGGTCGAGCGGAACGTGGGGACCCCGCATGAGGCTCCGGCTGCGAGATGGCATCGGCCCGTGGAGGCTCCGCGGGAGGTCGTCGTCGTCAGGACCGCGACGACCCTCCACGGGCCGTGCTGCCACCGAGCGGGAGTGGGCCTGGCCTCGTCGGGCGAGGCGGCGCCACCTCGTTAGGGTGGTGTCGAGCGGTGGCCGGGTGAGTCACCCACGCGACCGGCACAGTCCTCCGCAGTGCGTTGGTGGAGCCGTGCCGGGCGCGCGTCGCCGCTCACGACCCGTCCCGACGTCCCCGGAGGCAGCTATGGCCGACCCAGCCCGCGCCCGCAAGATCGCCGACCGCATCAAGGTCATCGTCGCGGAGCACCTCGAGTTCCGGATCAAGGACGAGCGGCTCGGCTTCGTGACGATCACCGACGCGCGCGTCACCGGTGACCTTCAGCACGCCTCCGTCTTCTACACCGTCTTCGGCTCCGACGAGGAGCGCCAGGCCACCGCCCAGGTGCTCGAGGCCAACAAGGGCCGCATCCGCTCCGCGGTCGGCAAGGGCATCGGCATCCGCCTCACCCCGTCGATCGAGTTCATCGCCGACGCCCTGCCCGAGGGTGCCGCGCACCTCGAGGACCTCGTGGCCCAGACCCGCGCCCGCGACGAGGAGCTCGCCCGTGCCGCCGCCGGCGCCCGCCACGCTGGCGACGCCGACCCGTACCGCAAGCCGGTCGACCGCGACGGCGAGGACGACGCCGACGGCACCGCCGACGCAGCCGCGACGGACGTCGAGGTCAGGTGACCCGCAGCCGGACGGCATCCGCGACTCCCGCCGCCTCGGGGCTGCTCGTCGTCGACAAGCCGGCCGGGTGGACCAGCCACGACGTCGTCGCGCGGGCCCGTCGCCTGTGCGGCACCCGTCGCGTGGGGCACGCCGGCACCCTCGACCCGATGGCGACCGGGGTGCTCGTGCTCGGCGTCGAGCGCGGGACGAAGCTGCTGACCTTCCTCGTCGGCTGCGACAAGTCGTACCGGTCCACGATCCGGCTCGGGCAGGACACCGTCACCGACGACGCCGAGGGTGACGTCGTGACCGCCACCGGCGTAACGGACCCCGACGACCTGCTGGTCGCCCTGCCGGGCCGGGTGGCCGCCCTCACCGGCGACATCGAGCAGGTGCCGAGCTCGGTGAGCGCCATCAAGGTGGACGGGGTGCGCAGCTACACGCGCGTCCGTCAGGGGGATGCCGTCGAGCTCGCCGCGCGGCCCGTGACCGTCTCGCGCTTCGACCTCCTCGCCACCCGCACCGCGACCACGCCGGACGGACTCGCGGTGGTCGACGTCGACGTCGAGGTGGACGTCTCGTCGGGCACCTACGTACGGGCGCTCGCCCGCGACCTGGGCGCGGCCCTCGGCGTCGGCGGGCACCTCACGGCGCTGCGCCGCACCCGGGTGGGACGGTTCGGCCTCGACCAGGCCGCTGACTTCGCCGCCCTCGTCGCGGCCCAGACCGCCCCGGCGGACGGTGACGCCGACCCGGCCACCGCCACGGCTCCCGTCACCGCTCCGTCACCGCTGCCGCTGATCCCCCTGGCCGAGGCGGCACGGGCCCAGCTGCCTGTGCACGAGCTGACCGAGGCCGAGGCCGTGCGCATCGGCCACGGACAGCGGGTGCCGAGCGCGCACCACGGCGCTCCCGGTGATCCCGGTGATCCCGGCGCTCTGAGAGCTTCCGGAATGGACGCGGTCGCCGCGCTCGACCCCGCCGGCCGCCTCATCGCCGTCCTCGACGAGACCGGCCCGACCGCCAAGGCGCGAGTCGTCTTCGAGACCGCACCGCCGCGCTGAGCCGGCGACCCGGCATCCGGGCACGGTCGAAGGGCGAGGTGGCCGTCGTCACGACCGTCCGGCGACATGGGCCGCGGGGGCGGCCACTACAGTGAACGACGTGCAGCGCTGGTTCGAGGTGGGCGAGGTCCCGCAGGGTCTGGGCCCGACGGTCGTCACGCTCGGCAACTTCGACGGCGTGCACCGCGGGCACCGGGAGGTGCTCGGTCGCGTCGTGCGCGAGGCCGCCGAACGCGGCGCCACCCCCGTGGCCGTCACCTTCGACCCGCACCCCGTCGCCGTGCTCTACCCCGACCGCGCCCCGGCCGCCGTCATGAGCCTCGCCCAGCGGCTCGACGCCCTCGAGACCGTCGGGCTGGGCGCGACCCTCGTCATCGAGTTCACCCGCGAGTTCGCCCAGCAGACGCCGGAGGAGTTCGTCGAGTCGGTGTTCGTGCGGGCCCTGCACGCGTCCGTCGTCGTGGTCGGCAAGGACACCCGGTTCGGCGTCCGCAACTCCGGCGACGTCGAGACGCTGCGCACGCTCGGTCGCGCCCACGGGTTCGAGGTCATCACCCTCGAGGACGTCGGCGACGGTGACGAGCGCGCCCGCTGGAGCTCGACCCAGCTGCGGGCCGAGCTGCTCGACGGGTCGGTCGAGCACGCCGCCGAGATCCTCGGTCGGCCGCACGTCGTCAGCGGCACCGTCGTGCACGGCGACCACCGCGGGCGCGAGCTCGGCTACCCGACGGCCAACCTCAGCCAGGACCACGAGGGCCTCGTGCCGAGCGACGGTGTCTACGCCGGCTGGCTGCTGCGTCGCGACCTGCCCGTCGACGCGCCCGACCGCACCCTGCCCGCGGCCGTGAGCGTGGGGACCAACCCCACCTTCGACGGCCAGCAGCGCCGCGTCGAGGCGTACGTGCTCGACCGCACCGACCTCGACCTCTACGGCGAGCGCGTCTCCGTGGAGTTCGTCTCGCTGCTGCGACCGACCCTGCGGTTCGACTCGATCGACGAGCTCGTGGTGCAGATGGAGCAGGACGTCGCGCGCTGCCGCGAGATCCTCTCGGCCATCGTCCCGTCCTGACCCGACGGCGCCGGGGCGGCTGTCCATCGGTTGACGTCGTGTGGAGCCGTGGTCGCCGCGGGTGGGCGTGGATGGCTCGGGTGGTTACCGACGGGTCACGGGACGGTCACCGTCGGGCCCGCCGGCACCCACACCGCCCTGATCTTTGACACCATGCGGCCAGGGCGGGGCCGCCGACGCCGAGGACGCGCCCCGCTGCGACGAAGGAGTCCGCCATGCCCCAGCTGTCCCTCGCCGACCGGCACGTCGACCAGGCGGTGCTCGACGGACGGGCGCCCAGCGTCGGCGCCCTCTTCCGCTCGCGTGTGCAGCGCACGCCCGACGCGCCCGCCTACCTCTACTTCGCGGGGGGCGGCACCGACCTGACCACCCTCACGTGGCGCGCCACCCACGAGCGGGTCCAGGAGTGGGCGGCCGGCCTCGTCGACCTCGGCGTCGAGGTGGGCGACCGCGTCGCCATCGCCTCGACGACCCGCGTCGAGTGGGTGCTGGCCGACCTCGCCGTCGCCTGCGCGGGCGGGGCCACGACGACCGTCTACCCGACGACGATCGCCGAGGACGTCGCCTACATCCTCAGCAACTCCGGCAGCGAGGTCGTCTTCGCCGAGGACGCCGAGCAGGTGGCCAAGCTGCAGGCCGTGCGCTCGGAGGTGCCCGGCGTGCGGCGGGTCGTCGCCCTCACCGGGCCCGGCAGCGACGACGGGTGGGTCGTCACGACCGACGAGCTCGCCGCGCTCGGCCGGCGTCGCATCGAGCAGGAGCCGGGCCTGGTCGACGCCCGCATCGACCGCCTGGGCCCCGAAGACCTCGCCGTGCTCATCTACACCTCCGGCACGACGGGGCGGCCCAAGGGCGTGCGCCTCGTGCAGGACTCCGTCGTCTACGAGGGCGCCGTCATCGAGGCGCTCGGCACCTTCACCGTCGACGACCTGCAGTTCCTGTGGCTGCCGCTGTCGCACGTCTTCGGCAAGATGCTGCTCGCCACCGGCTTGCAGATCGGCTTCCCGACCGCGGTCGACGGGCGGGTCGACAAGATCGTCGAGAACATGGGCGTCGTCAAGCCCACCTTCATGGCCGGCCCGCCCCGCATCTTCGAGAAGGCGCACGGCCGCATCGCGCTGATGTTCGCGCAGGAGACCGGCGTGAAGAAGTCGCTCATCGACTGGGCCCTCAAGGTCGGGGCCGAGATGCGCGACACCCTCGAGAACGGCGACACCCCGTCGACGGCGCTCGCGCTGCGGCACAAGGTCGCGACCAAGCTCGTGCTGCACAAGGTGCAGGAGCGCTTCGGCGGGCGGGTCCGCTTCATGATCAGCGGGTCGGCGCCGCTCAACGCCGACGTCGCCCGCTGGTTCGGCGCCGTCGGCCTGCTCGTCAACGAGGGCTACGGCCTGACCGAGACCTCGTCCGGCACGACGGTCAACCCGCCCGACCCCGGCAGCTACCGCTACGGCTCGGTCGGCTGGCCCATGCCGGGCACCGAGGTGCGGGTCGCCGACGACGGCGAGCTGCTCGTGCGCGGCCCCGGCGTCATGCGCGGCTACCACGACAACCCCGAGGCGACGGCCGAGGTGCTCACCGACGACGGCTGGTTCCACACCGGCGACATCGGCAGCATCGACGAGCGCGGCTTCGTGCACGTCACCGACCGCAAGAA
This sequence comes from Terracoccus luteus, assembly GCF_003635045.1. Taxonomy (NCBI): domain Bacteria; kingdom Bacillati; phylum Actinomycetota; class Actinomycetes; order Micrococcales; family Intrasporangiaceae; genus Terracoccus; species Terracoccus luteus. The sequence continues at coordinate 1,090,246 of NZ_RBXT01000001.1, forward strand.
GGACCTCTTCAAGACCTCGGGCGGCAAGTACGTCGCCCCGGCCGAGATCGAGGCCCGCTTCAAGGGCCTGTGCCCGTTCGTCAGCCAGTTCCTCGTGCACGGCGCGGGCCACAACTACGCCACCGCGCTTGTCACCCTCGACCCGGATGCCGTCGCCATGTGGGCTCCCACGGTCGGCCTCGAGGGCCGGCCCTACGCCGAGGTCGTGACGAGCCCGCAGGCGCGGGAGCTCGTGCAGGGGTACGTCGACCGCCTCAACGCCGGGCTCAACCGGTGGGAGACGATCAAGCGCTTCCACGTGCTCGACCACGACCTCACCGTCGAGGCCGGCGACCTCACGCCCAGTATGAAGCTGCGCCGCCGCGCTGTCACCGAGAAGCACCGCAGCGAGCTCGACGCCCTCTACGCCGACGCGGACGCCTGACGGGCGCGCACACGGCCGTCATGTCATCCCGGCCCGCTCCCGACCCCGCCCGACGTTTCGGGCGGGGCGGGGGCCCGCCGTAGCATGGTCGGCATGTCCGGTGAGTCGCTGTTCCCTGCCCTCGAGCCGCTGCTGGAACGGGTCAGCAAGCCGATCCAGTACGTCGGCGGTGAGCTCAACTCGACGGTGAAGGACTGGAACGTCGGTGGCCTCGGCGACGACGGCGTCGAGCTGACCACGCGGTGGGCCCTGATGTACCCCGACGCGTACGAGGTCGGGGTGCCGAACCAGGGCGTCATGATCCTCTACGAGGTCCTCAACGAGCGCCCCGACGCCCTCGCCGAGCGCACGTACGCCGTGTGGCCCGACATGGAGGCGCAGCTGAGGGATGCCGGCCTGCCGCAGTTCACGGTCGACGGGCACCGGGCCGTCGGCGACTTCGACCTCTTCGGCCTGAGCTTCTCGACCGAGCTCGGCTACACGAACATGCTGACCGCGCTCGACCTCGCCGGCATCCCGCTCCACAGCGCGGACCGCGGCGTCGAGCACCCGCTCGTCATCGCGGGCGGGCACGCCGCGTTCAACCCGGAGCCCGTGTCCGACTTCATCGACGCGGCCATCGTCGGCGACGGCGAGCAGGCGGTGCTCACGGTCACCGACATCGTGGGCGAGTGGAAGGCGCAGGGCCGCCCCGGCGGTCGTCGCGAGGTGCTGCTGCGCCTCGCCCGCACCGGTGGCGTGTACGTGCCCGCCTTCTACGACGTCGACTACCTGCCGGACGGGCGCATCCGACGGGTCGCCCCGGCATCCGACGCCCCCGGCGTGCCCTGGCGCGTGTCGAAGCACACCGTCATGGACCTCGACGCGTGGCCCTACCCGAAGCAGCCGCTCGTGCCGCTGGCCGAGTCGGTGCACGAGCGCATGTCGGTCGAGATCTTCCGCGGCTGCACGCGCGGCTGCCGGTTCTGCCAGGCGGGCATGATCACCCGCCCGGTGCGCGAGCGGTCGATCACGGGCATCGGCGAGATGGTCGAGAAGGGCCTGGCCGCGACCGGCTTCGAGGAGGTGGGGCTGCTCTCGCTCAGCTCGGCCGACCACTCGGAGATCGCCGAGATCACCAAGGGCCTGGCCGACCGCTACGAGGGGACGCAGACCGGTCTGTCACTGCCGTCGACCCGCGTCGACGCCTTCAACATCGACCTCGCCAACGAGCTGACCCGCAACGGGCGGCGCTCGGGCCTCACCTTCGCCCCCGAGGGCGGCAGCGAGCGGATCCGCAAGGTCATCAACAAGATGGTCAGCGAGGACGACCTCATCCAGACCGTCGCGGCGGCGTACGGCGCCGGCTGGCGCCAGGTCAAGCTCTACTTCATGTGCGGCCTGCCGACCGAGACCGACGAGGACGTGCTGCAGATCGCCGAGCTGGCCAAGCGCGTCATCGAGACCGGCCGCCAGGTGTCCGGGCGGCGCGACATCCGCTGCACCGTCTCGATCGGCGGGTTCGTGCCCAAGCCGCACACCCCCTTCCAGTGGGCCTCGCAGCTCGGGGTCGAGGAGACGGACGCACGGCTGCTCAAGCTGCGCGAGGCGATCCGGGCCGACAAGCGGTACGGCAGCTCGATCGGCTTCCGCTACCACGACGGCCAGCCCGGCATCGTCGAAGGGCTGCTCTCGCGCGGCGACCGTCGTGTCGGGCGGGTCATCGAGGCGGTGTGGCGCGACGGCGGCCGGTTCGACGGCTGGAGCGAGCACTTCTCCTACGAGCGCTGGATGCGGTGTGCGGCAGCGGAGTTCGCGGCCATGCCCTGGGACGTCGACCTCGCCTGGTACACCACCCGCGAGCGCGACCAGAACGAGGTGCTGCCGTGGGACCACCTCGACAGCGGCCTCGACAAGGACTGGCTCTGGGAGGACTGGCAGGACGCCCTCGACGAGACCGAGGTCGACGACTGCCGCTGGACCCCGTGCTTCGACTGCGGCGTCTGCCCCCAGATGGGCACCGAGATCGAGATCGGGCCCACCGGCAAGACGCTGCTGCCGCTGACCGTGCTCGGCACCGGCCGCGAGGCCCTCGTCGAGGCGCACCAGCACTGATCCGGGGCTCCCGGCGCTGACGGCTCGGCCAGTCGGCTCCGTGCGTCGGCTCAGACCTTCACCGGCACCGGATGCGAGGCGGTAATAGGCGGCGAGGTCGGCGTGCTCGGCGTGCTCGTGGCGCTGGCCACCGGGTCGGTCGTGGTTGGCGTCGTGGATGTGCCCCCCGTCGGCGCGTCGGTCGTGCTCTCGGTTGGCTGACGGGTGAGCGGCAGGGTGAGCCGCAGGCGCGCGCCCCGTCCCGTGGTCGGCTCGAGCGCGACGAGGTCGCCTCCGTGGGCCCGGGCGATGCCTCTCGCGATGGCGAGACCGAGGCCGGCGCCGACGCCCGGTCCCGTGCCAACGCCGGGTCCCGTGCCGCCCGCGGATGCCGTCGCCTCCTGCACCGCGCGGGCCTCGTCGAGGCGCACGAGCCGTTCGAAGACCCGCTCCCGGTCGCCCGGCGGGATGCCGGGCCCGTCGTCGGCGACGTCGACGACGGCGAGGGCGCGCCCACCGGCATCCGTCTCGTTCGACACCGTGACGCCGACGTGGCCGCGCGGGCCGGCGGCGCGCACGGCGTTGTCAAGGAGGTTGCCGACGACCTGCGCGAGGCGGTCGGGGTCGGCCTGCGTGACGAGCGGCGGACCGTCGACGACGAGGGTGGCGTCGGGGTGACGCAGGCGGCGGGGCTCGACGGCCGACGCGGCGACCGCGGTGAGGTCGACGGCCCGCGGGCGCAGCTCGAGGCCGCGGTCGATGCGGGCCATGAGCAGCATGTCGTCGACGAGGCGGCCGGCGCGGCGTGACTCGCGGACGAGGGTGAGCAGGGTCTGCTCACGCTCCTCGCGCGGCGGGTCGCTGCGCAGCAGGTGCTCGCTCGCCGCCTGCAGCCCGGCGATGGGTGTGCGCAGCTCGTGGGCGGCGTCGCTGAGGAACACCCGGAGCCGTCGCTCGGCCTCGAGCGCCTGGCTCTCGGCGCCCTCGACGGCGTCGAGCATCCCGTCGAGGGCGTGGGCGGTCGCCCCGATCTCGGTGTCGGTGCGTTCGGGGCGCAGCCGGCCGCCGCGGTCGCCCTCGCGGATGGCGCGGGCGAGAGCGGTCACCCGGTCGAGCGGTCGCAGGGTGCGGGCCACGACGGGGCGTACGACGAGGCCGCAGAGGGCGAGGACGGCGAGGGCCCCGACGAGCAGGGCGATCCGGGTCTGGTCGAGCACCCGGCCGACCTCGGTCGTGCTCGCCGAGAGCACGAGGGTCGCCCCGTCGCCGACCTCACGTGTCACCTCGATGCGGTCGTCGTACTCGGTGAGCTGCGACTGCGTCGACGCCGCCACCGGGGGAGCGGTGGGCGCCGGTCGCTGGGCGCGGCCGCCGCCGGGACCGGCCGGCCCGACCCGCCCGGGGTCAGCGCCGGGCGGGGGACCCTCGACGTAGGCGGTGCCGTCCTTGGCGAGGACGAGCACCGACACGGTGCCGTCGCTGAGGCGCTTGGCGAGGTTCTCCGGGTCGAGCTGGTCGGCCAGCTGGGACGCGACCTGGGCCCGGTCGAGCAGGCGCTGCTGCAGCTGGGCGTCGAGGCGGCCCCGGAGCACGACGTCGGTCGTCACGCCGAGCACACCGAGGGTCACCGCGACGAGGACGAGGACGACGACGGTCAGTCGACGCCGCAGGGACGGGGTGCGCATCACCGGCCCACCGGCATCCGACGGGGTGGGGCGGGGACGCTCCGGGCGCAGCGGCGGTCGGAACGGCAGACGGCGTGGCAGGCGCAGTGGCAGACGTGGGCGGGGTGTCACAGGGGCGCTCACGGGGCCGTCGCGCGGAGGACGTAGCCGAGGCCGCGGACGGTGTGCACGAGGCGCGGGCCGTGTTCCTCCATCTTGCGGCGCAGCGAGCTGACGTGCGTGGGCACGAGGTTGTCGGAGTAGTCGTCGTAGCCCCAGACCTGCGTGAGCAGCTGGGTGGCGGACAGGACGCGTCCCCGGTTCTCGGCGAGGTAGGTCAGCAGGCGGAACTCGGTGGCGGTGAGGGGGAGGGCGACGCCGGCGCGCGTGGCGCTGCCACCCGCCTCGTCGACGACGAGGTCGGCGACCTCGACGGTCGCGGGGACGGCGCCGAGGCGGTGGAGCAGGGCGCGGGTGCGGGCGACCAGCTCGGCCATCGCGAAGGGCTTGGGCACGTAGTCGTCGATGCCGGCGGCGAAGCCCTGGAGACGGTCGTCCACCCCCTCGCGGGCGGTGAGCATGATGATGCCCGCGCTCCCGGTGCCGCGCACGACGCGGGCCAGGGTGGGCCCGTCGCGGCCGGGCAGCATCCAGTCGAGCACGACGACGGAGGGCTTGAAGGCGGCCAGGTGGTCCTCGAGGCCCTCGCCGGAGCGCAGCGTGCGCACCTGCAGCCCGCAGTCACGGAAGGCGGCGCCGACGGCGTCACGGATGGCGGGTTCGTCCTCGACCACGAGCACACGAGCGTTCATGACTCCATTAGTGCCGCCCGTTCTCAAGAAACGCTCAAGATCCAGCCGTCAGGAGCCTGTGCTTGATCTCGTCTTGAGATGGGCCTCCCACCGTGGTCATCACACCGACGGGCCCGACCCGCCGACACCGTGACCGCACCGGTCACCGACACGAACGGAGCTCGACATGAACGGCTACCCCACGGAGGACCCCCGCGAGCAGCTGCGTCGCCTCGCCGAGAAGCAGGAGCGCGAGCGCCTGGCCGACGCCCAGCCCGTCCCCGCCACCTTCACGGCCCAGCCGGCGGTCCCGTCGTCCGCCTCGGCCGCCCGGCCGGGGAAGCGCGGCGGGCTGTGGCGCGGACTCGCCATCGGCGGCGTCGCCGGCATCGCAGTGGCGCTCGCCGTGCCCGCCATCGCCTCGCAGAACGCGTCGACGCCCACCCGGGTCGAGTCGGCGGCGGCGACGACGAGCCTGACGGCCGGAGGTGACGGCGGCGCGGGCTCGACGGGCTTGGGCTCGGGCTCGACGGGCTCGACGGGCTCGACGGGCTCCGGTGACTCGGGCACGTCGACTGGCTCGGACGGCTCGACGGCGCCCACCGGCGGCGACGCCGGCGCCGCGGGCGGTCAGGACGGCTCCGCCGTGCCGGCCCCGCCCGCAGGCGGTCCCGGCGCGGACGCCAAGGGCGGACCTGCGGGTGGCCCCGCCGGTGGACCTGGCTGTGGCCCGGCCGCCGGCGCACCGGCCCCCGAGGCCGCAGGGAAGCACGCAGCGCCGAAGGCCGGTGAGAAGCCCGCCGCGCCGAAGGCCGGTGAGGCCCCCATGCCGCCCAAGGACGGCCAGGCCCCGACGCCGCCCGCGGCGCCGAAGGACGGCCAGACGCCCACCCCGCCGAAGGCCGGCGAGGCGCCGATGCCCCCCGAGGACGGTCAGGCCCCGACCCCGCCCGCGGCGCCGAGCGACGCCCCGAGCGGCTCGGGCCAGTCCGGTCAGTCCGACCAGGGCGAGAGCTCGGGCAGCTGAGGACCCGCGTCGGTCGGGGGTCGGGTCAGGTCCGACCACCGACCGGCGCGCTCATGAGAACCACGAGGCCACGTCCGGTCCGCCACCTCCTCGGCGGACCGGGCGTGGTCTCGTCTCGCACCCACCGCCTGCCGCGGCTGGCAAAGGAGCACGGCCACGCGGCATCCGGGCTCGTGAGGCCCGCCGCGGCTGGGAAAGGGGCAGGGCCACGCGGCATCCGGGCTCATGAGTCCCGCCGCGGCTGGGAAAAGTGCAGATGCCATGTCCGGTATCGGGCCGTGGCGCGGTCCGGGACGTCGGCCCGAGCGTGAGGGTGTCCGAATTCGGGCCGTGGCGCGGTTCGTGACGGGACCGTGCGCCCGGACCCGCCGTCGGGTCAGACGGGGTAGCCGACGTGGGCGAGGGCCTGGCGGACGAGGACTCCGTGCGACCCGCCCAGCTCTCCGGTCGCGGCGAGCGTGGCCGCCTCCTGCGGGGTGACCCACGAGAGGTCGAGCGCGTCCTGCTGCGGACGGCAGTCGCCCATGACCGCGACGACGAAGGCGAGCGAGACCGCGTGCTGGCGCGGGTCGTGGAACGGGGTCACCCCGGGCGTCGGGAAGAACTCCGCCACGGTGAACGGCTGCGGCGACAGCGGGATGCGCGGGAGGGCCATGGGCCCGAGGTCGCTCTCGAGGTGCCGCACGAGCGCGTCGCGGATCTTCTCGTGGTAGAGCACGCGCCCCCCGACGACCTCCTGGCCGATGGTGCCGTCGCCGTCGGCGCGCATGAGCAGCCCGATGTGGGTGACCACGCCCTTGTCGTCGCAGCGCACCGGGACCGCGTGCACGTAGAGCATCGGCAGGCGGTCACGGGCGTTGTCGAGGTCCTCGCGGCTCAGCCACGCGCCCGTCGTCTCCACTTCGGTCATGGCCCGATCATGCCAAACGGTGTGCACGCCGCCCCGGCCCCCGTCCCACCGCCCACGCCACTGCCTACGCCACCGCCCACCCCACCGCCCACGCCACCACCCGCCCCACCGTCGTGGTGCCCGGCCCGACCGCCCCCGCTGGCCTAGGCTGTGGACACCCGGGACGGCACCGCCGCACCCGACGAGATCCCTGCGAAGAGAGCGGTGTCCGATGGAGTGGTGGGGCTGGTTGGTCCTCGTCGTGGTGGTGGTCGCGCTGCTCGTGGCCGCCGTCGCGTTGATCCAGAGCCGCCGTCGACGTGGGGGCGTCATCATCGAGCGCGGCAGCACCACCGGCGGCACCGGTGACGCGGGCGGCAACAGCACCGGCAGCAGTTCCGGCGGCTCCGCATGAGCCGCCTCATGCGCAGCAGCGAGCTGGCCAAGCGCCCCGTCGTCACCCTCGCCGGTGACGACATCGCCCAGCTCAAGGACATCGTCTACGCCGCCGACGGCGGCTCGGTGCACGGCTTCACCCTCGCCGGTCGCGGGCTCTTCGCCGGACCCCTGTCGACCGTGCTGCCGTGGTCGTCGGTCACCGCACTCGGCAACGACGCCGTCATGGTCGACGACGACACCGCCCTCGTCGACAAGAGCGTCCTCGCGCAGTCGGCCGCCGGGTCCGGGGGAGTGCGCGGCGACGTCCTCGGCTCCCGCGTCCTCACGGATGCCGGGACCGACCTCGGCAAGGTCGTCGACGTCGTCGTCGAGGTGCGCGGCAGCAGCGACCAGTGCGACGTCGTCGGCTACGAGATCGAGTCCTCGCCCGCCCTCGAGAACGCCGGGCAGAAGGTCCTCATGCCGCTGCCCGACACGATGGCCGCGTCGGGCGAGCACCTCATCGTCCCGGCCTCGGCCACGCAGTTCGTGCGCCACGACCTCGCCGGTTTCGGCGCCGCCATCGACGACTTCCGCCGCCAGCTGCGAGGAGGTGCCTGATGCTCTTCTCCCAGGCCCGCAAGCACAAGATCGTCAGCACGACCAGCGCCGAGACCGTCGGCCGCGTCAGCGGCTTCGTCGTCGACCCCGCCACCCGCGCCGTCGTCGCCCTCGAGGTGAAGAAGAACAAGGAGGGCGACACCCTCGCCTGGCGTGACGTCGCGGGCTTCGGGCCGGATGCCGTCACGGTCGGCTCCCCGGGCAGCATCCGTCACGCCGACGACGAGGTCGCAGCCCTGCAGGGCAAGAAGCACGCCGTGCTCGGCAAGCAGGTGCTGTCGAGCGACGGCGACCGTCTGGGCGAGGTCACCGACGTCGACTTCGACCCCGAGACCGGGCGACTGGTCTCGGTCCTCGTCGACAAGAACCCCGTCGACGCCGCCCGGCTGCTCGGCGTCGGTTCCTTCGCCGTCGTCGTGCGGGCCCAGGCCGCCGTCGCCTGAGCGCTACTCACCTCGGCGCCTGACGGCGCCGAACCCGTCGGCCCCGAGCCCCTCGGTCCCGAACCCCTCGGTCCCGAACCCCTCGGTCCCGAACCCCTAGGCCTCGAACACGACCCCGGGGTTCATGATCCCGCCTGGGTCGAACACCGCCTTGAGCCGTCGCTGCCGCGCGACCTCGGCGCGCCCGAGCTCCTCCTCCAGCCACGGCGCCTTGAGGGCCCCCACCCCGTGCTCGCCCGTCATCGTGCCGCCGAGGCTCCACGCCAGCCGCACGATGCGGTCGAAGGCGCGCATCGCCCGCCGCACGGCATCCGGGTCGGTGGGGTCGTAGACGATCGACGGGTGCAGGTTGCCGTCGCCGGCGTGCCCGCCCACGGGGACGAGCACCTGCTCGTCCGTCGCCACGGCCTGGATGCCGCGGACGAGGTCGGCCAGCCGGCCGACCGGGACGCACACGTCCTCGGCGATGCGGCCACCCATCGCCTCGAAGGCCGTGCTCATGACGCGGCGACCCTCGAGCAGGGCCTGCGACTCCTGCTCGTCGTCGGCCACCGCGACGTCGGTCGCCCCGGCCGCCGACAGCAGCTCCGCGTAGCGCGCCACGTCCTGCGCCACGTGGCCGGGCCGGTCGGCCTGCACGAGCAGCACCGCCTCGGCGTCGTCGGGGAACCCGTGGTCGCCGAAGGCCTGCACCGCCCGCACGCTCGTGCGGTCCATGAGCTCGAGCAGGCAGGGCCGGTGCCGGTCGGCCCGCAACGCGGCCACCCCCGCGACCGCGGCGTCGAGCGAGTCGAAGACGCCCAGCGCCGTGAGGGCCGGGTCGGGGGCGGGCCGCAGCCGTACGACCACCTCGGTGACGACGCCGAGCGTCCCCTCCGACCCGACGAGCAGGCCGGTGAGGTCGTAGCCGGCCACGCCCTTCGCGGTCCGGTGCCCCGTGCGCATCACCTCCCCGCCCGGCAGCACGACCCGAAGCGCCGTCACCCAGTCGGCGGTGACGCCGTACTTGACGCAGCACAGCCCGCCGGCGTTGGTGGCGACGTTGCCGCCGATGGTGCACGTGCGCCACGACGCGGGGTCGGGCCCGTAGAAGAGGCCGGCGGCGGCGGCCGCGGCCTTGAGGTCGGCGTTGACGAGTCCCGGGCCGACGACGGCCAGGCCCTCGAGCGGGTCGAGGTCGCGCACCCCGCCGAGGGCCTCCACGTTGAGCACGATGGCGCCGTCGAGGGCGCCCGCACCCGCGGCCCGCGAGGTGCGCGCGCCCTGCGGCACGACGGGTGTGCCGGTGGCCTGGGCGTGCTCGAGCACCGCCACGACGTCGCCCTCGTCACGGGCCCGCACGACCGTGAAGTCGTCGGGCGCCGGCCGCGGGGGAGCGGTGGCGTCGGTCGCGTACGACCGCGCCACGTCGGCATCCGAGACCACCCGGTCGCCGAGCCGCTCACGGAGGACGGCGGCTCCATCGGGGCCCGGGACGACGTGCGGCGTGCTCACCACCTCAGGCTAGACTCGCCACACAGGCGTTCGAGCCGTCATCAGCGGCGAGCCTCCGGAGGAACAGGGCGAGAGCCCCCAGTAGAACCGGACGGGTGGGCCCGTCACAGCCTTCGGCAAGAGCGGTCGGATGCCGTCACCCCTCGCGGGTGCGCCAGCCGGCAAGCGGGGTGGTACCGCGGCAGCTCCCCTCGGGGAGGGTCGTCCTCGTGGCAGACGAGACGACCGCGACCGCAGGAGAGACCGCCATGACCTACCCCAAGGTCACCATGAACGCCGCCGACGGCCAGGGCGCTGACGGAGCTGACGGCACTGACGGCACTGACGGCACTGACGGCACCCCGGGCGTGGACGGCGCCACCGGCCGGCCTGCCGGTGTCCCGTCGAACCCGCGCTTCCCTCAGGTCGAGGAGCGGGTGCTCGCCTACTGGCAGGCCGACGGCACGTTCGCGGCCTCCGTCGAGAACCGTGACGCGGGCACCGACGGCGACAACGAGTTCGTCTTCTACGACGGCCCGCCCTTCGCCAACGGGCTGCCCCACTACGGACACCTGCTCACCGGCTACGTCAAGGACATCGTCCCGCGCTACCAGACGATGCGCGGGCGCCGGGTCGAGCGCCGCTTCGGCTGGGACACCCACGGCCTGCCCGCCGAGCTCGAGGCGCAGCGCCAGCTCGGGCTCAAGACGAAGCAGGACATCGTCGACCTCGGCATCGACCGGTTCAACGACGCCTGCCGCAGCTCGGTGCTCAAGTACACCGGCGAGTGGCGCGACTACGTGACGCGCCAGGCGCGCTGGGTCGACTTCGACCACGACTACAAGACCCTCGAGCCCGGCTACATGGAGTCGGTCATCTGGGCCTTCAAGCAGCTCTACGACAAGGGCCTGGTCTACGAGGGCTTCCGCGTGCTGCCCTACTGCTGGAACGACCAGACGCCGCTGTCGAACCACGAGCTGCGCATGGACGACGACGTCTACAAGATGCGCCAGGACCCGGCCGTGACCGTCGGGCTGCGCCTCGAGACCGGCGAGCTCGCCCTCGTCTGGACGACGACGCCGTGGACCCTGCCGGCCAACCTCGGCATCATGGTCCACCCCGACATCGACTACGTCGTCGTCGAGACCGACGTGCCGACCGGCACGAGCGAGCGCTACGTCATCGGCGCCGCCCGGCTCGCCGCCTACGCCAAGGACCTCTTCGGCCCCGACGTCGACACCGCCACCCTCGACGAGCGGATCGTGCAGCGGCTCAAGGGATCTGACCTCCTCGGGCGCTCGTTCACGCCGCCGATGGGCTACTACCTCGGCCACGAGAACGCCCACCGCGTCTTCCCGGCCGAGTTCGTCACCACCGAGGACGGCACCGGGCTCGTGCACACCGCCGGCGCCTTCGGTGAGGAGGACAAGATCGTCACCGACGCCGCGGGCATCACCCCCGTCGTGCCGGTCGGCCCCGACGGCCGCTTCACCTACCCCGTCACCGACTACGAGGGCATGCACGTCTTTGACGCCAACGCCCACGTCATCGACCACCTGCGCGCCGAGACCCGCGGGTCGGGCGAGACCGGCTCGGTGACGCCGGGCACGGTGCTGCTGCGCCGCGAGACCTACGACCACAGCTACCCGCACTGCTGGCGCTGCCGCGAGCCGCTCATCTACATGGCCGTCTCGAGCTGGTTCGTCGAGGTGACCAAGGTCAAGCAGCGCATGCTCGAGCTCAACCAGCAGATCGAGTGGACGCCGTCGCACATCAAGGACGGCCAGTTCGGCAAGTGGCTCGAGAACGCCCGCGACTGGTCGATCTCACGAAACCGCTTCTGGGGCAGCCCGATCCCCGTCTGGCGATCCGACGACCCGCAGCACCCGCGCATCGACGTCTACGGCTCGTTCGCCGAGCTCGAGCGGGACTTCGGCGTCGAGGTCACCGACCTGCACCGCCCCTTCATCGACTCGCTGACGCGCCCCAACCCCGACGACCCCCGCACGCCCGAGCAGGGCGGGTCGACAATGCGCCGCGTCGAGGACGTGCTCGACGTCTGGTTCGACTCGGGCTCGATGAGCTTCGCCCAGGTGCACTACCCCTTCGAGAACGCCGACTGGTTCGAGCACCACTTCCCCGGCGACTTCATCGTCGAGTACATCGGCCAGACGCGCGGCTGGTTCTACACGCTGCACGTGCTCGCCACAGCGCTGTTCGACCGGCCCGCCTTCAAGACGTGCGTCAGCCACGGCATCGTGCTCGGGTCCGACGGGCAGAAGATGAGCAAGTCGCTGCGCAACTACCCCGACGTGTCGGAGGTCTTCGACCGCGACGGCGCCGACGCCATGCGGTGGTTCCTCATGAGCAGCCCCATCCTGCGCGGCGGCAACCTCGTCGTCACCGAGCAGGGCATCCGCGACGGCGTGCGCCAGGTGCTCATCCCGCTGTGGAACGCGTGGTCGTTCTTCGCCCTGTACGCCAACACCGCCCGGGGCGGGGAGGGGTACGAGGCGCGCTGGTCGACCGAGCCGGACGACGTCCTCGACCGCTACCTGCTCGCCAAGCTGCACGACACGGTCACCGACCTCACCGAGCAGCTCGACGGCTACGAGGTGGCCGCCGCCTGCGACACGATGCGCTCGTTCGTCGACGTCCTGACCAACTGGTACATCCGCCGCTCGCGCGACCGCTTCTGGGGCGGCGAGTCGCCCGAGTCGCACCGCGCCTTCGACACCCTCTACACCGCCCTCGAGACGGTCACCCGGGCGGTGGCCCCGCTGCTGCCGCTCGTCACCGAGGAGATCTGGCGCGGGCTGACCGGCGGGCGCTCGGTGCACCTCACCGACTACCCGCTCGCGGCCGACCTGCCGGCCGACCCCGGCCTCGTCGCGGCCATGGACCGGGCCCGTGACGTCTGCTCGGTCGGCTCGAGCCTGCGCAAGGCGCGCTCGCTGCGCGCGCGGCTGCCGTTGGCCCGCCTCACCGTCGTCACGCCCGACCCGGCCGCGCTCGAGCCCTTCCGGGCCCTCGTACAGGACGAGCTCAACGTCAAGGAGGTCGTCCTTGTCGACCTCGGCGCCACCGGCGACGACGACTTCGGCGTGACCCAGCGCCTCACCGTCAACGCCCGCGCGGCCGGCCCCCGCCTGGGCCGCGACGTCCAGAAGGCCATCAAGGGCAGCAAGAGCGGCGACTGGGAGGTCGCCGCCGACGGCACCGTCACGGCCGGGGGCCTCGCCCTCGTCGAGGGGGAGTACACGCTCGAGACCGTCGTCGCCGACGGCGCGACCGGCGCGACCGGCGCGACCGGTGCCACGGGTGCCACCGGCGCCGTAGGTGCCACGGGTGCGTCCGGCGCCGAGCGCGCGACGGCGATGCTCCCGGGTGGCGGCTTCGTCGTGCTCGACACGACGGTCACGCCCGAGCTGGCCACCGAGGGCCTGGCCCGCGACCTCGTCCGGGCCGTGCAGCAGGCCCGGCGTGACGCCGGCCTGCACGTCAGCGACCGCATCCGCCTGACGATCTCGGGCAGCGAGCCCGTCTTCGAGGCGACGGTCGCCCACCGCGACCTCATCGTCGACGAGACGCTGGCCGCCGCCTTCGCCGCCGGCGGGCCGCAGCACCCGTTGCCCGCCGGGGTGGGTACGACCGTCACCGTGGGTGACGGCCAGAGCGCCACCGTCGTGGTGGAGAAGCAGTGAGCGACCTCGAGGTCCGGCTCGCGCGCGGTGACGACCTCGCCGGCATCCTGTCGGTGGGGCACCGCACGTGGCTGGCGACGTACGAGCCGATCACCGGCCCCGAGTACGTCGCCCTCGGCCTGGCGAAGTGGTGGACGGCGGATGCCGTGACCCCCACCATCCGCTCGGGGCGCACCCTCGTCGCGGTCGTCGACGACGAGGTCGTCGGCGTCGCCACCCACGGCATGCTCGGCGAGGACGTCGTGCTGTGGAAGCTCTACGTGCTGCCGCAGCACCACGGCGCCGGTATCGGATCTCGGCTGCTCGCGGCCGTCGAGCAGCACGCCGTCGAGCACGACCACGCCCGGATCGTGCTCTCGCACATCGCGGGCAACGACGACGCCGCCCGCTTCTACGCCCGCAAGGGCTTCACCGAGACCCACCGCGAGGAAGGCGGCTCCGGCATGCCCGACCAGGTCTGGATGGCCAAGACCCTCACCGCACCCGAGGAGCAGGCATGAGCCCCAGCGGCCGCCCCGACGCCGCGGCGGTCGAGGCCGCGCACACCCTCGAGGCGATGAAGCGCATGCGCGAGGTCGAGGAGGAGATCCTCGCCCGCGCCCCGGAGAACGACATCGGGCCGAGCCTCGAGCGCATCCGGGCGGTCATGGAGCTCGCCGGCGACCCGCAGCGCCAGTACCCCGTCGTGCACCTCACGGGGACCAACGGCAAGACGTCGACGAGCCGCATGGTCGACACGATCCTCACCGAGACCGGGCTGACGACGGGGCGGTTCACCTCCCCGCACCTGCACGACATCCGCGAGCGCATCAGCATCGGCGGCAAGCCGGTCTCGCGCGAGCGCTTCGTCGCCGCCTACGAGGAGGTGCTGCCGCTCGTCGAGCTGGTCGACGCCCGCTCGCTCGAGTCGGGCGGCCGCCGCCTCAACTTCTTCGAGGTGCTCGTCGCCGTCGCCTTCGCGGCCTTCGCGGACGCCCCCGTCGACGTGGCGGTCATCGAGGTCGGCCTCGGCGGCTCGTGGGACGCGACCAACGTCGCCGACGGGCAGGTCGCCGTCATCACCCCCATCGACCTCGACCACACCCACCTGCTCGGCGACGACGTCAGGTCGATCGCCGAGGAGAAGAGCGGCATCATCAAGGCCGACGCCATCGCCGTCGTCGGGCCGCAGGAGAACGACGCCGTCGAGGTGCTCGCGACGCGGGCCGAGGAGGTCGGCGCTCGTCTCGTCGTCGAGGGGACCGACTACGGCGTCACCGCCCGCGAGGTCGCCATCGGCGGCCAGCAGGTGTCGCTGCGTGGTCTCGCCGCCGAGTACCCCGACCTCTTCCTCCCGCTGCACGGCGAGCACCAGGCCGCCAACCTCGCCACCGCCGTCGCGGCCGCCGAGGCCTTCCTCGGCGGCGGCACCCAGCCGCTCGACGAGGAGCTGCTGCGCAGCGCCGTCGGCCGGATGACCTCGCCCGGACGCCTCGAGGTGGTGCGTCGCTCACCGACCGTGCTCGTCGACGCCGCGCACAACCCGCACGGCGCCCGCTCCCTCGTCGCGGCCATGGGCGAGGCGTTCGCCTTCACGCGGCTCGTGGGGCTGGTCGGGATCGTCGCCGACAAGGACGCCGTCGGCATCCTCGAGGTGCTCGAGCCCGCGCTCGACCACCTCGTCGTCACCCGCAGCTCGTCACCGCGGGCCCTGTCGCCCACCCGGCTCGGCGAGCTCGCCACCGAGCTCTACGGCGAGGGCCGGGTGACCGTCGTCGACTCGCTGCCCGACGCCCTCGAGACCGCGGTGACGCTGGCGGAGCAGGACGGCCTCGGCGGCGGGGTAGTCGCGACCGGCTCGGTCATCACGGCGGCCGAGGTGCGGATGCTGCTCGGCACGACCGACGTCTGAGCCTCGCCTACGCTGGGCCCATGCCTCCCGTCGTCAAGGTCGTGCTCGTCCTCGCGGTCGTCGCGGTCGTCGTCATCGTCTACGGCCGCGTCGTCGGCCGACGCGACCCCGAGCGGCGGCGCACCGGCCTCACCGACGCCGTCCGCTCGGAGGTCAGCCACGAGATCTCGGCGGGCCACAAGGTGAACGCCATCAAGGTCTACCGCGACGCGACCGGCGCCTCGCTCGTCGACGCCAAGACCGCCATCGACAGCTGGTTCGTGCCGGGGCGCGGCCCCGGGGTCCGCGACGCGGCCAGCTCGTGGTCGGAGGGGCGCCTGACCGACGAGGCCCGGTCCCGCATCAGCGAGCTCGTCGTGGCGGGCCGCCGGGAGGACGCGATGCGTCTCTACGCCGACGCGACGGGGGCGAGCAGCACCGAGGCGCAGGCGATCATTCGCAGCTGGGACGTCAACCAGAACTACTGACGGGCCGCTCGCTCACCCACCCGACCCGCCCGCCCACCCGCCCGACAAAACGACCGGAGGAACCGATGCGCGGTCTCGTCTTCCACGGGACGCTCGGCAAGTTCACGTGGCGCATGCTCGCCACCGTGCTCGGCGGGCAGGCGCTCGTGCTGTTCTTCGCCACCCTCGTCGCCCGTTCGATCGCGGCCGCCCAGTCCGGCGGCGGCACCGAGGGCGGCACGGCGCAGCTCGTCATCGGCTGCGGGGTCGCCCTGCTCGCCGTGGTGGCCGCCGGCACGGTGCGCCGCCCGTGGGGCGTCAGCCTCGGCTGGGCCGTGCAGGCGCTGACCCTCCTCGGTGGCCTGTTCGTGCAGACGATGGTCGTCGTCGGTGTCGTCTTCCTCGCCCTGTGGGTCACCTGCCTCGTGCAGGGCGACAAGGTCGACCGGGCCCAGGCGGCCCGCGAGGCGCAGTGGGCCGCCGACGAGGCCACGGCCGGGGGCACGGATGCCGGTGGGCCGGGTCCCGACGGCACGGGTCCCGACGGCACGGGTGCCGACGGCGTGGGCCGCGGCGCCGGAGCCGCCCGCTAGGGTGGGCGCGTGACCACCGAACGCTCGCTCGTGCTCGTCAAGCCCGACGGTTTCCGTCGCGGACTCACGGGGGAGGTGCTGCGCCGCATCGAGGCCAAGGGCTACACCCTCGTCGCGCTGTCCGTGCTCACCCCGACCCGCGAGGCGCTCGAGCGCCACTACGCCGAGCACGAGGGCAAGCCCTTCTACGAGCCGCTCGTCGAGTTCATGGGCTCGGGCCCGGTCACCGCGGTCGTCATCGAGGGTGACGACTGCATCAAGGGCTTCCGCAGCCTCGCCGGCGCCACGAACCCCACCGAGGCCGCACCCGGCAGCATCCGGGGTGACCTCGGCCGCGACTGGGGCCTGAAGGTGCAGCAGAACATCGTCCACGGCTCCGACTCGCCCGAGTCGGCGCAGCGTGAGATCGGCATCTGGTTCCCCTCGCTCTGACCCGGTGACGGACCGGTCCTGAGCCGCTTCGCTGCCTGCTCAGGCACTTGGTCCAGCACCTGCTCGGGCACCCCGTCCGGTGTGCTGTCCGGCTCGTCCTGAGACGAGGGCGGCCCGGGCGCGGGCCGATGCGCGAGGATGAGGCGTGGACGACTACCTGAGGTCAGACGCGCCGGTCGTCGACACGCTCGACCGCGCCTGGTCGCGCAGCCGGCTGTCGGTGCGCACCCGCCTGGCCCGGCTGCGCGGCGCCGCCTTCTTCATCGTCCAGTCCGCCGTCGCGGCGGGCGTGGGCTGGTGGGTGGCGACCGACGTCCTGGGCCACCAGTCGCCGTTCTTCGCCCCGATCGTCGCCGTCGTCTGCCTCGGCATGTCGTACGCGCAGCGCCTGCGCCGGGTCGTCGAGGTCGCGATCGGCGTCGCGGTCGGGGTGTTCACGGCCGACGTCTTCGTGCAGGTGGCCGGCTCCGGGCCGTGGCAGATCGCCGCGGTCGTGCTCGTGGCCATGAGCTTCGCGCTGCTGCTCGACGGCGGACGGCTGCTCGTGACCCAGGCGGCGGTGCAGGGCATCGTCGTCGCCGCCCTCGTCGCGAGCCCGGGGCAGGCGTTCACGCGCTGGACCGACGCCCTCATCGGCGGCGCCGTCGCGCTCGTCGCGGCCACGGTCGTGCCGCAGGCGCCGCTGCGCCGCCCCCGGGTCGCGGCCGCCGAGGTGGTCCGCAAGATCGCCGAGCTGCTGCGGCGGGCCTCCGCGAGCGCGACCGACCGCGACGTCGACGAGGCGGCCGAGGTGCTCGCCTCGGCGCGCGGCACCGAGTCGCTGCTCCGTGGCCTGCGGGAGGCGGCCGACGAAGGGCTGGCGGTCGTGCGGTCCTCACCGTTCTCGCGCCACCACGCCGCCCGGGTGCGGTCGATGGCCGACCTCGTCGAGCCGCTCGACCGGGCGATGCGCAGCACCCGGGTGCTCGTGCGTCGCGTCACCATCGCCGTGGGCCGCGACGAGGCACTGCCGCCCGGCTACACCCACGCCATCGAGGCCCTCGCGGACGCCACCGACGTCGCGGGCCGGCTGCTGTCGGAGAACGGCTCGCCCGAGGGGGCCCGGCCGAGCATGCTCGTGGCCGCCCGGCTCGTGGCCGAGCTGCCGCGTAGCGGAGACCTCGCCGTCGAGACGGTGCTCGCCCAGCTGCGCTCGCTCGTCGTGGACCTGCTCCAGGTCACGGGCCTCGAGATCGACGCGGCGACCGAGGCCGTGCCGCCCGAGCGGCCCCGCGACTGACACTGGTCGACACAGACCGACACGAACGGACACCGAGCACCGGGCTGACACGGACCGACACGGAGTGACACCGGCCGACCCGGACTGACACCGGGCCCGGCATCCGACACAATGTGCCGACCGCGCCGGCGCCTCCACCGGGCCCACCGACCGCGCCGACGACACCACTGACGACACCACTGACGACACCGCTGACGAGACCGACCGAGGAGGGCGACGTGACCCGTTCGCACGGCGCGTGGGTGCGCTACCAGGACCCCGTGACCCCCGACCAGGTCGAGTTCGCCATCGATCACTACCGGGCGGCGATCCTGCAGCCGTGGGAGCAGGAGGTCGCGGCCCGCCTCAAGGACGCCCGGCCCGACATGACGGTGCTCGCCTACCAGTGCCTGAGCTCGACCCGTGACTACGAGCCGGGCCCGATCTACACCTCGGGGGTGTGCCTCGAGGAGGCCGAGGAGTCGGGGGAGCACTGGTTCGCCCACCGTCTCGACGGCAGCCGCATCCAGTGGAACGGCTACGGCGGGCACTGGCAGATGGCGACGTGGGAGGAGGAGTACCAGCAGCGCTGGTGCGACAACGTCGGCGACCTGCTCGAGGACAGTCCCTTCGACGGCGTCATGGCCGACAACGACGTGTTCGACGACTACTACGGCATCGACCCGCCCATCGAGGGAGGTCGGACGATGGCAGACCTGCGCGAGGCGCTCGGGCGGCTCGTCCCTCGCGCGGGTCGCCACCTCCAGGAGATGGGCAAGCTGCTCGTGCCCAACATCGCCGAGTCGCGGCGCGAGCCGGGCCGGTGGGAGCGCCACGCCGCGTACGGCGGCGGCTTCGAGGAGGTCTGGCTCGCCTGGGGCCCCGACGACCACCTCGACCCGCAGACGGCCCTCGCGCAGATGGCGCAGCTGCACGGGCCCGGCCTGACGATCGTGCGCGTCGCGAGCGACGGCACCGACGACCACCCCAACTTCCGCTACGGCCTCGCCGCCTACTGGGTCTTCGGCGGCGGCGAGGCGGACGCCGCGTACACGGCCACCTCGCACGACGGCTACTCGGGCACCCCGTTCGTGCCCGAGCTCGACTGGGACCTCGGGCGGCCGCTCGAGGAGCCCCGTCAGCGCGGCAACGGCTGGTCGCGGCGCTTCGCCGACGGCTTCGCCGCGGTGAACCTCAACGGGGGGAGGAGGCGCTCGGTGCGCTTCCCCGTCCCGGACGGTCTGGCCGACCGTGACGGACGTCTCGTCGAGGGCTCCGTCGTCCTCGCCCCGCACGAGGGCATCGTGCTCAGGAAGGCCCGCTGACCGGCATCCGACCGGGGGTCAGGCCGGGGGAGATCCCCTGAACGCGACCTGCCAGGGTGCTGAGTCTTTACGGTTTCTTTGCCAAAACCTGTCATCTCGTGGTCCAATCTTCTTGATCATTCAACTGGTCGACACCGCCCGTGGGGGGCGGTGCCGTGCGCTCCGGTGGCTGACCTGACGACGACGTCCTGACTCGACGGCATGGGGGCTGTGCGGCGGGTCGCACCCGGGATCCGCCGCGTCAGCATCGGCCGGACCGGGCCCAACGCAGCACGACCACCACCCACTCGTCGAGCCCTCCGACACGCATCACCGGAGGAATGACGTGCTCAACCTGATGTCCTCGTGGCGGGCCCCCGTGGCCGCCACCGTGCTGGCGCTCGCGCTGGCCCTGCTCGTGCCCGTCGAGGGCGGTGCGGCCCGGTCGGCCGCCGTCCTCGTGGCCGCCATCGCCTGCGTCGTCGCGGCGCTGGCCCTCATGGTGCTGACGCGCCGGGGCCGTCCCGGCATGCGCCACGAGCTCGCCGCGACCCAGCGTGGAGTGTCGCTGCGCCGCTCCGGTCGCTCGCTCGGCCAGCTCGCGCTGCACCTGTCGCCCGTCCTGCTGCTCACCGCCGCCTTCCCGTTCGCCGCGACGCGCTTCATCGGCCAGAGCGTCGGCGGCACCAGCCTCGGCGAGCTGCTCCTCGCGTCGTCGGTGACGGTGCCGTGGCTGAGCCAGGCGGCGGCGATGCCCATCTACCGCGGCATCGGCCACCTCATCAACAACGCGCCCATCGAGCGCGTGCGGGAGACGTTCGCCGGCCTGTGGGTCGCGACCTTCGCCCAGACGCTGCTGCTCGTGCCCGTTTTCGCGGCCGTCATGGCCCTCGTGCTCGGGTGGTCGCTGACGACCACGGCCGCCTACGTCGCGCTCAGCGTGCTGCACATCCTCTTCGCGCAGTCGCTCGTCGTCGCCAACGTCGGCCGGATGCGGTGGGCCTGGGCCAGCGCGTGGGGCGCCTACGCGGTCGCCCTCCTCGCCGCCCCCACCCTGTGGTTCCTGCCCGCCATCGCGGGCACGCTCACGCAGCTCTACGTGCTGCGTCGTGAGCTCGGCCTCCTGCGCCGGCTCCAGCGCCTCGACCTGCGTGACACGGCGGCCGACCTCGCCCGCGGGCTCCTGCTCGGCGGGGTGCTCTGGGCCGACAAGCTCGTCCTGTTCCTCGTCACCGACGGCCGCTTCGCGGTGCAGCTCGTCTTCGCCGCGCTCATGCCCGCGGTCATCGCCTACAACTACTACTTCGTCCGGCTCGCCCCGTGGATGGACGGCGCCATCGGCCGCGTGCGCAGCACGCTCGAGTCGCGTCCGTCCCGCGAGCTCGGCGCCCCGTCGCGCGAGGTCGTCAGCTCCGTCGTCGTCGCCCTGTCGCGCACCGGGCTCATCGGCGCCGTGCTCGTCCTCGCCGCCGTGTGCTTCACGCTCGCCCTCGCGCCGGCCGACCTCGGTCTCGTCGCCGCTGTCGCCTCGGCGTCCTGGGCGTTCATGATGGTGACCGTGTCGACCTACCTGCTCGACTACATCGGCGAGCGCACGTGGTCCCAGCTCATCGGCGGCCTGCACCTCGTCTTCGTCCTCGTCGCCTTCCTGACCCTCAGCGGAGCCGCGACGTACACCGCCCTGTTCGGGGTCGAGCTGCTCCTGCTCGTCGGCGCCCTGACTGTGACCATCCGCCACTGGAGCGTGCCGGAGTACACCCTCTTCTGGCGTCACGCCGTCTCGTGGTGACCTCGATGGCCACCACCCCGACCGCCGCCGTCAGCGCCGCCGTCAGCGCCACCGTCAGCGCCGCCGTGAGCGACGCCGTCAGCGCCACCGTGAGCGACGCCGTCAGCGCCACCAAGGACGCGCCGGAGGGCGCGACGAACCACGCCACCGACTTCCGCCCGACCGAGGACCGACCATGAGCACCACCCTTCCCAGCACCACCGTCGCCCCGTCCTACGAGGACGTCGACGTCGCCATCGTCATGGAGTCGACCTACCCCTACCTCAAGGGCGGGGTGTCCGCGGTCGTCCACGACATCGTCAAGGGCAACGACGACCTCACCTTCGGCATCATCCACATCTCCTGGGACCGTGAGTCCCCGGCGGAGGACCTCTACGGGATGCCGTCGAACGTCAAGTGGGTCAAGCCGGTGTTCCTCAGCATGCAGGAGCACCGCGAGGACTTCCTCAGCCTGCTGCCCCGAGACCTCGGCATGGGCCGCAAGTCGCGCAAGCGCCTGGCCACGAGGCTGTTCGACGCCCTCGAGTCCGTCGTCGCCGGCGACGTCGAGCCGCTCTGGTCGCTCTACGACGAGGGCATGAACCCGCGCACCCGCCACTACCCGATCTGGGCGGCGCTGGGGACCAAGGAGTTCATGAAGCTCTGCATCGAGCGCACCGCCGGCCTGGGCATGTCGCTGTCGGAGACGTTCTGGACGATGCGCGAGTTCTTCTCGCTCAGCGCCGCCCTGCTCGACGAGGACTACCCCAAGGCCGGCGTCTACCACGCCCACACGACCGGCTACGCGTCGCTCGTCTCGGCCGCGGCCGCCCGTCAGAACGGGACGCGGTTCCTGCTCACCGAGCACAACCTCTACGTCCGCGACACCGTCAACACGCTGCTGGGGCGCAACATGGCCCTGCCGGTCACCGCAACCGACTACCGGACCTTCGACGTCACGCCCGTCGAGCGCGCCTGGATGGCGTGGTGGACCGAGATGGGCCGCTTCTGCTACCCCAGCGCGGAGGCCATCACCTTCCTCTACCCGTCGGCGATCTCCGAGGCGGCCGACCTCGGGGCCCCGATCGACAAGGCCGTCGTCATCCCCAACGGGATGACGGTGGGCGAGTTCGAGAACGCCTACCGGCTCCGCCAGGCCCAGGTCGAGATGATCGCCGCGGGAGACCCCGACCGGGTGTGGCGTCTGGCCTACATCGCCCGCGTCGTGCCGATCAAGGGCATGCTCGACCTCATCGAGTCGATCCGACTGCTGGGGGAGCGCGGCATCCACAACGTGCGTCTCGACGCGCTCGGGCCGACCGAGCACCTGCCCGAGTACTACGAGGCGTGTCTCGCCAAGGTCGAGGAGTACGGGCTGCAGGACAAGATCACCTTCCGCGGCACCGTGAACGTGCGCGAGATGCTCTCGGACTTCGACCTGCTCGTGCTGCCCAGCTACAACGAGGGCCAGCCCATCGTCGTGCTCGAGGCCATGACGGTCGGCATCCCGACCGTGGGCACGGCCGTCGGAGGCATGGCCGAGCTCATCGGCGACGTCATCACCACACGTGAGGGCGAGTCGTGGGGTGCGGCCGGTGTGCTCACCGAGGCCGGTGACGTCGTGCAGATGGCCGACGGCATCCAGTCCGTCATCAGCGACCCCGAGGCGTACGGCCGGTACTCGCGCGCGGCACGTGGCCGGGTCGTCAACTTCTACCAGCTCGGCGACGTCGTGGCCGCCTACAACTCGCTCTACCGCGAGTTCGGCGGCCTGCCCCCGCGCCCGGACGCGGCCACCAAGGTCGTGCGCACCGGGCCGGTCCCCTCGCAGGACGAGGAGCTGCTGCGTCCGACGTCCGACCCGCAGGCGGCCCAGCACCGGGTCCGGGCACCGTGGGAGCAGGTCGGTCCGCTCGACGACGCGGACGAGGACGCCGCCTCCTACCCGTCGCGGATCGGCGACTACCGCCACGTCGGCTGAGGTCAGCCTGACGACCCGCTGACGCAGACCCGTTCACGCAGACGGTCGTGCACCCCGATGTCCGGGGTGCACGACCGTCGTCGTGTCGGTGCCGCTTCAGTGCCTGGTCTCTGCCTGACCGACGCCCTGGTCAGGGCGTGATCAGTGCGTGATCAGTGCGCCGGCGGGGCCGCGGGAGCGGCCGGGTCCAGCTTCTCGACCCGCGGGTCCCCGGCATCCGCGAAGTAGTCGGCGGGGATCGTCGCGTCCTTGCCCTCGGGCGCCTTGACGACGTAGCGCATGACGAGGGTGAGCACGACCGTCACGACGAGGTTGAGCACGAACGCCGTGATGGCGATGTAGCCCATCTGGCCCAGGCCCGGGATCTCGGCCGTCGAGCCGCCGAAGTTGGCCTTCGTCACCGGGTTGACGACGTTGTACGCGGCGACGGTGCCGTAGACCATCCCGACGGCCCAGCCGCCGAGCAGCGCCCAGCGGTGGAACCAGCGCGTGTAGAGGTAGAAGACCACCGACGGGAACGTCTGCATGATCCAGATTCCGCCGAGCAGCTGGAAGTTGATGGCGTTGCTCTTGTCGAGCAGCAGCACGAAGAGCAGCGCGAACAGCTTGACGACGAGCGAGGTGTTCTTCGAGACGCGCGCTTCCTGCTTGGCCGTCGCGTTCGGCCGCAGCCAGGCCTTGTAGATGTTGCGGGTGAAGGTGTTGGCCGCGGCGATCGACATGATGGCCGCCGGGACGAGGGCGCCGATGGCGATGGCGGCGAAGGCCACGCCGGCGAACCACGACGGGAAGAAGTCCTCGAACAGCTGCGGCACGACGAGCTGCGGGTTGGGCTTGCCGTCGAGACCGATCGGCTTGGTGCCCGCGGCGATCGCGACCCAGCCGAGCAGGGCGAGCAGCCCGAGCAGGAACGAGTAGGCCGGGAGGATCGAGGCGTTCTTGCGGATCGTGTTGCGGCTCTTGGCCGACAGGGTCGCCGTGATCGAGTGCGGGTACATGAACAGCGCCATGGCCGAGCCGAGGGCGAGCGTGGCGTAGGCCCAGTACTGGCCGGGGCCGGGGGTGAAGACGCCGGTGGGCTTGCCGGTCGCCGCGTTCGTCGTCTCCATCTTGCCCTTGGCGGCGTCGAAGATCGTGCCCCAGCCGCCGACCTTCGACGGCAGGTAGATGACCGCCACGATGATGACGATGTAGATGAGGATGTCCTTGACGAAGGCGATGATCGCCGGCGCGCGCAGGCCCGAGGTGTAGGTGTAGAGCGCGAGCACGAGGAAGGCGATGAAGATCGGCGCGTCCTTGGCGACGATGTTGTCGCCGCCCCCGACGCCCGCCACCTCGAGCACGGCCTGGATGCCGACGAGCTGGAGGGCGATGTAGGGCATGGTCGCGACGAAGCCGGTCACGGCGACGGCCAGCGAGAGCCCGCGCGAGCCGGAGCGGCCCTCGACGAAGTCGGCCGGGGTGACGTAGCCGTGGCGGTGCGAGACCGACCACAGGCGCGACATGAAGATGAAGATGATCGGGTAGAGCACGATCGTGTAGGGCACGGCGAAGAAGCCGCTCACGGCGCCGGCCGAGAACATGGCCGCCGGCACGGCGACGAAGGTGTAGGCGGTGTAGAGGTCGCCACCGAGCAGGAACCAGGTGACCCACGTGCCGAAGGAGCGACCGCCGAGGCCCCACTCCTCGAGGCTCTCCATGCTCTGGGGGCGGCGCCAGCGGGAGGCCCAGAAGCCGGCTGCGGCGACGACGACGAAGAAGAAGATGAGGACGGCGAGCGCGACGCCGTTGACGCCGGTGTTCATCGGGTCCCTCCCTGGGGGCCGGTGGAGTCAGGGTCAGAAGCGCCCGGAACGCCGGGGGCGCCGGGGGCGCCCGCGCCGCCGCGGGGGTCGGACGCGTCGGAGTCGAGGAACTCGGTGCCGTCCTGGGTCATCGGCACGTGCGGCCGCGCCTTGAGCACGATGCGGTAGGCGGTGTACGTCGCGGCGGAGCAGATGATGACCCAGAGGAACTGGTACCAGATGAAGAAGGGCCAGTCGCCGAGGCGCGGCTCCTCCTTCGCGTACGTGCCCACGAGCATGAGGGCGATGATCGGGATGGCGAGCAGCACTCCTGCGAGGGCCAGCAGGCCCTTGTTCGCAGGAGGCGCCTCGCGCCGGTGTGGACTGCTCACGGGGACCTCCGTTGGTCGTGGCGGGCGCTGGTGCGGGATCCGGGTAGGGAAGGGCGCCGGGTGCGTCGTCCCCTGTGCTGCAGCGGGGCCGGACCGGAGCGGCATCGCGTGCGACGGGGAACTTACTCCTGCAACGGGGCCGGGTGTGGCCAGCGACACGGCTCGGTCGGGTCGGACCGCTCTCCGCCGCGTGCTCGCCCACCGATAGAGTTGGACCCATGGCTGATTTCGATGTCGTTGTGCTCGGTGCCGGTCCCGGTGGCTACGTCGCGGCGATCCGCGCCTCGCAGCTCGGCAAGAAGGTCGCCGTCGTGGAGAAGCAGTACTGGGGCGGCGTCTGCCTCAACGTCGGCTGCATCCCGAGCAAGGCACTGCTGAAGAACGCGGAGCTGTCGCACACGCTGACGCACGAGAAGGCCAAGTTCGGCATCGAGGGCGACGTCACGATGTCGTTCGGCCCGACCTTCAAGCGCAGCCGCCAGGTGTCCTCGGGCATCGTCAAGGGCGTCCACTTCCTCATGAAGAAGAATAAGATTGAGGAGATCGATGGCTGGGGCACCCTCACCGGCGCCAGCTCGATGGACGTCGCGCTCAACGACGGCTCGTCGCGCAGCATCACCTTCGACAACCTCATCGTCGCCACCGGGTCGGTGACCCGCATGATCCCGGGCGTCGAGGTGAGCAAGAACGTCGTCACCTACGAGGAGCAGATCCTCGACGAGAACCTGCCCGGCTCGATCATCATCGCCGGCTCGGGCGCCATCGGCGTCGAGTTCGCCTACGTCATGAAGAACTTCGGTGTCGATGTCACCATCGTCGAGTTCCTCGACCGCATGGTCCCCACCGAGGACGCCGACGTGTCCAAGGAGCTGCTCAAGCACTACAAGAAGCTCGGCGTGAAGGTCATGCTCGGCACCAAGGTCGAGGCCGTCGAGGACACCGGCTCCGGCGTCAAGGTCACCGTCAGCCCCGCCGCCGGCGGCGACCAGCAGGTGCTCGAGGCCGACCGTCTCATGTCGGCCATCGGGTTCGCCCCGCGCACGCAGGGCTACGGCCTCGAGGCCGCCGGGGTCGAGCTCACCGAGCGCGGCGCCATCGCCATCGACGAGTACTGCCGCACGAACGTGCCCAACGTCTACGCCATCGGCGACGTCACGGCCAAGCTCATGCTCGCCCACGTCGCCGAGGCCATGGGCATCGTCGCCGCCGAGACGATCGCGGGCGCGGAGACGATGGCCATCGACTACGCCTTCATCCCGCGGGCCACCTACTGCCAGCCGCAGATCGGCTCGATGGGCCTGTCGGAGCAGCAGGCGAAGGATGCCGGCCACGACGTCAAGACGGCCACGTTCCCCTTCTCGGCCAACGGCAAGGCGATGGGCCTGGGCGACGCCGTCGGGTTCGTCAAGATCATCGCCGACGCGGAGCACAACGAGATCCTCGGCGCCGCCATGATCGGCCCCGACGTGACCGAGCTGCTGCCGGTGCTCAACCTCGCGCAGACGTGGGACCTCACGGCCGACGAGGTGTCGCGCACCGTCTTCGCCCACCCGACCCTGGGCGAGGCCGTCAAGGAAGCCGTTCACGGCATCGCCGGGCACATGATCAACTTCTGAGTCCCATCGGCCCGGGTGTCGGGGTGACGCGGTCCTCGTGACGGGGCAGCGCCACCCCGCCCCCGGGCCGCGCCATGCGCGGTGGAGGCGCAGGCTCGTTCTCACCGCCACGGCCTCGGTGTCGGCCCTCGTCCTGGTGGCCGCCTGCACCGGCACGACCCAGCGCACGAGCACCATCGCGTCCGGTGGTCCTACCGCGCCTGCCGCGTCTGCCGGCCTGACCTCGGCGTCTCGTCAGGTCTCGACCCCGCCCTCGGCGGGGGCAGCCCCGTCGCCCGGCATAGCGCCCAAGCGCTCGGCGGCGGCCAGCGAGCCGACGCCCACGGCATCCGGCTTCACCCCCGTCGCGGAAGCCGTCACCTGCGTGCTCGAGCGCCCGTCCGACCCGCTCGTCACGGTGGGTGAGCTCTGGCCCGGCGTGCTGCGCGGCGGCGCCGGGACCCGCGGCCTCGTCCGGTTCGACGGCCCCGGGTGCTCGGATCCCGCTCCGGTCGCCGACTCGTGCACCGGCGCCCTCCCATGGCGCCCCTTGTCGGGGCGTGTCCTTGTGCTCCGCTCTCGCGCCCAGCGTTGGCTCGAGGGGCGTGTCGTTGCGGACCTCCCGGCCGGAGCGGTGGGTGCCCAGGCCGACGACACGAGCCTCGACTACTCCGCCCTGCTGTACGGGTCAGCGTCAGCCTCGGCATCCGGCACCGTCGCGCCCGAGACGCTTCGGGCTCTCGAGGCGGCCGCGGTGTCATGCCTCGGCGCCCGTGAGGGACGCGTTGGCGGTCGCCCGGCGCTCGTCGGCTCGGTGCTGTCGGTGCGCGAGCCCGGCACCCGGGCCGTCGTCGCGCTGGTGCGGTCGCCGCGTGCCGTCGTCACGCTCCGCTTCGACGGCGGGGGCTGGGACGCTGCCGAGCGCAACCGGGTCGCCGCGGCGGTCCTCCCTCGGCTCCTCACCCCCTGAGCCCTCCGTCACTGCTCCGCCCCACGGAGCAGTGGGTCCCACTGCTCCGCGTGGCGGGGCAGTGGGACCCACTGCTGCGTCTGGTGGGGCAGTGGCTGAGGGGGCGGGGTGGGTTGTGGCCGGGTCGGCCGGGATGGGTGGGTTGTGGATGGCGGTCGGCGAGCTGGTGGGGCGTTGTCGGTGGGGGCTGGCAGGGTGCGTGGTGGGGGCAGGAAGGCAGTGAGCGCATGGAGTCCGAGGTCGATGTCGCCCGGATGGTGATGCGGGTACGGCGCCTGGCGGACCTGAGCCAGCGGGACCTGGCCGCGCGGGTCGGGCTCTCGCCCTCGACGATCGCGCGGATCGAGACCGGGCAGGGTGCGGTGTCGGTGGGGTTGTTCGGGCGGCTGCTGGCCGTGGCCGGGCTGCGGCTGCTCGTGTGCGCCGCCGACGAGGACGCCGGCGCCGGGCGTGAACCAGCCGGCCAGGGGGCAGGGTCACGCGGTCCGGCGCCGGGGTCGGGGCAGGACGAGGGCCCGCAGTCACGGGGTGAGCGGGTGTGGCCGGTGCCGGCGGACGGGGTCCGTGACAACGGGGGCCGCCGGTTCCCGGCGCACCTGGACGTCGACCCGCCCGACGAGGTGCCCGCGCTGCGCCGGTTGATGCCGCGCTACGACCGGCCACCGGCCAAGGGCTGGTACCGCCACCGCCCCGAACGTGACCGCCGACGCGCACGAGAGGGCACCCCGGCCGACCACCCCACCGCCGCCGAGCTGCGCGCCCGGCAGGCCCGCCGGCGCGAGAACGAACGCCGCCTGCGGGCGATGCTTGCGGCCGCGGCGCCACTCGCCCCCGAGTGCACCTGCCTCGACGGGTGCCACGAGGTGGCCGCGTGCCTGACCGGCTGTCCCTGCCAGTGCGAACCCGACCCCCACCGGCGAGAATGAGCCACGCGACCCGAGGTGTGAGGGGCTCCGTCGACATGGGGCACAAGCGCGTGCGGTGGGCGTGCACCGGGGCGGACTCGGCCGATTAGGGACGACCCGTCCCTCGCTGTTAGCCTTGGAGACGCCGTAGACCGGCCGCGGATCGACAGAGCCCAGGTGGACATGCCCTGGTGCACCGCGCAACGAGTGAGAAGGAGTCGGTGCATCCATGCCTTTGGAAGCTGACGTCAAGCAGAAGATCATGACCGAGTACGCCACCACCGAGGGCGACACCGGTTCCCCCGAGGTCCAGATCGCGATGCTCACGCAGCGCATCAAGGACCTCACCGAGCACTCCCGGGCGCACAAGCACGACCACCACAGCCGTCGTGGTCTGCTCCTGCTCGTGGGTCGGCGCAAGCGCATGCTGCGCTACCTCGAGTCGACCGACATCGAGCGCTACCGCTCGCTGATCAAGCGACTCGGTCTGCGTCGATGAAATCGTGACGAGAGGCGGTCACCGCGCATGCGGAGACCGCCTTTCGTCATAGGTGCCCCCGGGTCGGCCGCCGGCCGGCCGTGGCACCAGGACCAGATGGTCCGAAGCAGCACCACGCACACAACGACGATGTGCGCGGGAACTTGAGAAAAAGAAAGCGAGGGCCCACATGGAGGGTCCAGACATCACCTTCGCCGAGGCCGTCATCGACAACGGTCAGTACGGCACCCGCACGGTCCGGTTCGAGACCGGTCGCCTGGCCAAGCAGGCCGGCGGCGCGGTCACCGCGTACCTCGACGACGACACGATGCTCATGTCGACGACGACCGCGGGCAAGACCCCGAAGGACCAGTTCGACTTCTTCCCGCTGACGGTCGACGTCGAAGAGCGCATGTACGCCATCGGCAAGATCCCCGGCAGCTTCTTCCGCCGCGAGGGCCGCCCGTCGACCGACGCCGTCCTCACCTGCCGCCTCATCGACCGCCCGCTGCGCCCGACCTTCAAGAAGGGTCTGCGCAACGAGGTCCAGGTCGTCATCTCGGTGTTCTCGCTGAACCCCGACCACCAGTACGACGTGCTGGCCATCAACGCCGCCAGCGCCTCGACGCAGATCTCCGGCCTGCCGTTCTCCGGCCCCGTCGGCGGCGTCCGCGTCTCGCTCATCGACGGCCAGTGGGTCGCCTTCCCGAACTTCTCCGACATCGAGAAGTCGGTCTTCGACATGGTCGTCGCCGGCCGCGTCGTCACGAACGCCGACGGCGTTGACGACGTCGCCATCATGATGGTCGAGGCCGAGTCGACCGAGTCGACCTGGGACCTCGTCAAGACGATGGGCAAGCAGGCGCCGACCGAGGAGGTCGTCGCCGAGGGCCTCGAGGCCAGCAAGAAGTTCATCAAGCAGCTCTGCGACGCCCAGGCCCAGCTCGCTGCCGAGGCGGCCAAGCCGGTCCAGGACTACCCCGTCTTCCTCGACTACCAGGACGACGTGTACGCCGCGGTCGAGGCCGCCGTCTCCGACGAGACGGCCGCCGCCCTGACCATCGCCGGCAAGCAGGAGCGCGAGGACAAGCTCGACGAGATCAAGTCGTCGCTGCACCTCAAGCTCGTCGGCGACGCCGACCCGGTGCAGGGCACCGGCACCGCCGGTGAGTTCGCCGGTCGCCAGAAGGAGGTCTCCGCCGCCT
Source organism: Terracoccus luteus (assembly GCF_003635045.1). Classification (NCBI taxonomy): domain Bacteria; kingdom Bacillati; phylum Actinomycetota; class Actinomycetes; order Micrococcales; family Intrasporangiaceae; genus Terracoccus; species Terracoccus luteus. The sequence continues at coordinate 1,120,735 of NZ_RBXT01000001.1, forward strand.
TCCGCGCCGTGCAGAAGAAGCTCATCCGCCAGCGCATCCTGCGCGACAAGGTGCGCATCGACGGCCGTGGCCTCGCCGACATCCGCGCCCTCGGCGCCGAGGTCGAGGTGCTGCCGCGCGTGCACGGCTCCGCCATCTTCGAGCGCGGAGAGACCCAGATCATGGGTGTCACCACGCTGAACATGCTCAAGATGGAGCAGCAGCTCGACACCCTCTCGCCGGTGACGCGCAAGCGCTACATGCACAACTACAACTTCCCGCCCTACAGCACCGGTGAGACCGGCCGCGTCGGTTCGCCGAAGCGCCGCGAGATCGGTCACGGCGCCCTGGCCGAGCGTGCGCTCATGCCGGTCCTGCCGAGCCGCGAGGAGTTCCCGTACGCGATCCGTCAGGTGTCCGAGGCCCTCGGCTCCAACGGCTCGACGTCCATGGGCTCGGTCTGCGCCTCCACCCTGTCGCTGCTCAACGCCGGGGTGCCGCTGCGCGCCCCGGTCGCCGGCATCGCCATGGGCCTGGTGTCCGACACCGTCGACGGTGAGACCCGCTACGCGGCCCTCACCGACATCCTCGGGGCCGAGGACGCCTTCGGCGACATGGACTTCAAGGTCGCCGGCACCAAGGAGTTCGTCACGGCCATCCAGCTCGACACCAAGCTCGACGGCATCCCCGCCTCGGTGCTCGGAGGCGCGCTGACCCAGGCCCGCGACGCCCGCCTGCACATCCTCGACGTCATGGCCGAGGCCATCGACGTGCCCGACGAGATGAGCCCCTACGCGCCGCGCATCATCACGGTGAAGGTCCCCGTCGACAAGATCGGTGAGGTCATCGGCCCGAAGGGCAAGATGATCAACCAGATCCAGGACGACACGGGCGCCGACATCTCGATCGAGGACGACGGCACCGTGTTCATCGGTGCGGTCGACGGCCCCTCGGCCGAGGCGGCTCGCGCGGCGGTCAACGCCATCGCGAACCCGACGATGCCGGAGGTCGGTGAGCGCTTCCTGGGCACCGTCGTCAAGACGACGACCTTCGGGGCGTTCGTCTCGCTGCTGCCGGGCAAGGACGGCCTGCTGCACATCTCCGAGGTGCGCAAGCTCGTCGGCGGCAAGCGGATCGACAACGTCGACGACGTCGTCAAGATCGGCCAGAAGATCCAGGTCGAGCTCAAGGAGATCGACCCGCGCGGCAAGCTCAGCCTCGCCGCGGTCGTCGCCGACGACGCGAGCCAGGACGGCGCCGCCGAGGCGTCCGACGCGGCCGCAGAGCCGGCCGACGCCTGATCGCAGCCCGATCGCGCAGTGGGTCCGACCGGACCTCGCGACGGCCCGTCACCCCTCGGGGTGGCGGGCCGTCCGCGTTCCCGTCGTGCCTCGGTCGGGCCGGGCGTGGCCTGAGGCCTCAGGCCCTCGGTCGGAACCGACCCTGCAGCCTCGGGTCCGACTCCCACCACAGGACCGGGGCGGCGACGGAGTCGTCCGGGTCGGCAGCCGGACCGGTCGCCGGATCCGCCGACCTGACAGCGACCGGATGGTCGGCGGCGTCGAGGGCGCGGTCGGTCGCGGCGGCCTCGCGGTCGTCGCTGCGGACCCACTCGACGAAGACTGCGGCGATGACCGGCAGCCCCACCGCCTCCGCGACGGCGAGCAGGGCCCCGCCGCCGAGGCGTTGGTCGAGGTCCGGCGCCAGCCCCGACACGGCGCCGACCCCGCCGGCCGTCAGGTGGGTCCAGCCCGGGAAGGTCGGCGCCACCAGCCCGCTCGCCGTCATGAGCAGGATGCCGGGGATGGCGTCCGCGAGGCCGTCGACGAAGGCGAGCGCCGTGCGCACGGCCGGGGTCGCCCACCGGGGGAGCAGCCCGTCGACCATGAGCGGCAGGACGAAGAGCAGACCCGTGACGACGAGGGCGAGGTCGAGCAGCGCCTCCGCCACCGTTGAGCGGGTGGAGGCCGCGAAGGCCGGCGTCCAGAACACGGCGATGAGGGTCCCCACGGCGAGAGCCGTGCCGACGGCGGGGAACATGAGCAGGCGGGCGAGCCGGGTCGACAGCAGCCTGAGCAGCGGATGCCGGCCGGCGGGGTGGAGCGTGCGCAGCAGCCGCACGGGGTCGCCGAGCGCGAGCCCGACCGGCGTGAGCGAGGCGAGCGCGCCGACCTGCAGCGCCCCGACCCAGAACACGCTGTCGCGGTACACGGCGAGCGGACCGCACACGGCGTAGGCCAGGGTGCCGACGCCGAGCAGGAGGAACAGCGCGGTACGCCAGCGCGACCAGGCGTGACCGGAACGCCGGGCCCGGTGCACCCAGCCGAGGTAGGCGCCGCCCACGACAGCCACCGTGATCAGGCCGCCGGGCGAGAGCTCCCAGGCGGTGAGCAGTCGCGAGGCGTCGAACGGGGGCACGGCGGCATGCTCCGACACCTGCCTGAACGCCCGGTGGGAGTGGCGGACGCCCGGCGGGCGGCGCGGATGCGCTGGCTACGCTGACGCCGTGACCGACACGAGCAGCGCGACGACCTCGGCCGACGACCGCCCCGCCCCCGGAGTGGCGGGTTCCAGCTCGACCGCCGCCGCCGCGGTCGCCGACGCGGCCGCCGCCGCGTCTTCCGCCGCTCGGCCCACCGCGGCCGGGCGCGACCTCACCGTCGCCGTCATCGGTGCCGGTGGGCGGATGGGCGCCGAGGCCGTCCGCGCGGTCGAGGCGACACCCGGGCTGCGGCTCGTCGGCCGCTACGGCTCCGCTGACGAGCTCGGCGACCTCGGCGGGGCCGACGTGGCGGTCGAGCTGACGGTGCCGGCAGCCTCACCCGGCAACGTCGCCCACTGCGTCGAGCGCGGCGTGCACGTCGTCGTCGGCACGACGGGTTGGGACGAGGCCCGTCTGTCCACGTTGCGCGAGCAGCTGGCCGCGGCCCCGCCGGCGGCCACCGGCGCCGGGGTCGGCGTGCTCATCGCCCCCAACTTCGCCGTCGGCGCGCTGCTCATGATGGCCTTCGCGGCCAAGGCGGCGCCGTTCTTCGAGTCGGTCGAGGTGGTCGAGCTGCACCACCCCGCCAAGGTCGACGCCCCGTCGGGGACCGCCGCGCGCACGGCCGCGATGATCGCGGCCAGCCGCGCCGAGGCCGGGACGCCGGTTCCTCCGGACGCGACGACGAGCGACCCGGACGGGGCGCGCGGGGTCAGCGTCGACGGCATCCACGTGCACTCGGTGCGGCTGCGGGGCCTCACGGCCCACCAGGAGGTGCTGCTCGGCAACGCGGGGGAGCAGTTGACCCTGCGCCACGACTCCTTCGACCGCACGTCGTTCATGCCCGGTGTCATCGCGGCCGTGCGGGCGGTCGCCGACCACCCCGGGCTCACCGTCGGGCTCGAGCACTACCTCGGGCTCGACTGAGGCTCAGGCGAACCCGGCCGCCCGCAGCACCGCCGCGGTCAGGGCGCCCAGCACGACGACGAGCAGGAAGGGCGCCCGCAGCAGCAGCGCCACCGCCGCCACGGCGACCGCGGCGAGACGGGCGTCGACGACGAGCGAGCCACCGGCGCCGGTCGCCGTCTGGGTGACGACGAGCGCCGCGAGCAGCGCGACCGGTAGTGCGCCGGTCACCCGGCGCACGCGCGGACGCTCGAGCACGCCGGCCGGCACGAGGTGCCCGGCGACCTTGGTGCCGAACGCGATCGCGGTGGCCACGGCGATGGCCAGCCAGGCGTTCACGCCGCGGCCCTGTCGGGATTTGCGGTCGCGCGGGGCGCCCGCAGCGCCAGCAGGGCCGCCAGCGAGGCGACGACGACGGGGATGCCGGGGGGCAGGGCCGGCGACAGGAGCAGGGCCACCAGCCCGCCGAGCACGGCGACGGCCACGGCGTCGCGGCTGCGCAGGCGCGGCCACAGCAGGGCGGTGAAGGCGGCGCAGGCCGCGGCGTCGAGGCCGTAGGTGCGCGGGTCGCCGATGGCGTTGCCGACCAGGGCCCCGGCGAGGGTGGTGAGGTTCCACAGGACGAAGACGCTGAGCCCGGCGACCCAGAAGCCGAGCCGGGCGCGCGGCGCGTCGGGCTGGGCCACCGCGACGGCGGTCGACTCGTCGATCGTCAGGTGCGCCGCGAGCAGCCGGCGCACCCCGCGCACCCCGAGCAGGTGCGTCAGCTCGAGTGCGTAGAGGCCGTTGCGGATGCCGAGCATCGAGCTGGCCGCGATGGCGGACGGGGCGGCGGCGAGGCCACCCGAGGCGACGATGCCGACGAAGGCGAACTGCGAGCCGCCGGTGAACATGAGCAGGGACAGGGCGCAGGCCTGCCAGACGTCGAAGCCGGCGGCGACGGCGAGGGCCCCGAAGCTGATGCCGTAGGCGCCTGTCGCCAGTCCGACCGACAGGCCCTGGCGCGCGACGGGGCGACGGTCGGCGGGCGCCACCGGGCCCGGCGGGTCGGTCACGCCGCTCGGCTCGCTCGGCTCGCTCGGCTCCGGCACGGTCAGTCCGTCGCGATGGAGGCGCGCAGCCGCACCTCCGGCACGGCGGCGCCGTCCGTGCCGCCCGGTGCGCCCGTCTCGTCGACCGGGTCGGTCGGGTCGGTCGGGTCGGTCGGGTCGAGCAGCCGGCGCCGGGTGGCCCCGTCGGGTTCGAGGCCGGACCCGGTGAGGAAGGTGAGGGCCTCCTCGTCCGCGGCCGGCACCCAGGCGCAGACCGCGCTGCGGCCCCGCCCCCGGCTGACGTCGACGGCCGCGTTGAGCAGCCGCGAGCCGTGGCCGGCCCGTCGCGCCTCGGGGTGGACGGCGAGCACGAGCAGCTCGGTGGCGCCCTCGGACAGCGCGTCGGGATCGGGGCTCGGGCCGACGGCGGCGAGCCCGACCACCTGCTCACCCGCGCACGCCACGAGCAGGACGTGGTCAGGCGACGGGGGCCGCTCCAGCGACGCACGCCAGGCCGACGCGAGCGTCCGCGCCTCGAGCAGCCCCTCGCGCTCGAGGCTCGCGAGGCGGTCGGCGGGCAGCACCGACCCGAGCGTCTCGCGCAGGACGACCGCCTGCACGAGCCCGACCGCCGGGGCGTCGGTGGCGCGGGCCAGCCGCACGCTCGCGTCGGCGACGACGGGAGCGGGCCCACCGGCATCCGTGCCGTGGTCGTGCGGGTGGTCGTGCGGGTGGTCCTGCGGGTGGTCGTGCGGGTGGTCGTGCGGGTGGTCGTGCGCGTGCCCGCCGCCGTCCCCGTGGTCGTGAGCGGGGCCGTGAGCGTGCGTGTCCATGACCGAATCCTCGCAGCCGGGGTGTCGGCCCCCGCGGCTACCCTTGCGGCGTGCGCCAGTACCTCGACCTCCTCGACCACGTCCTGACCCACGGGCAGCAGAAGTCCGACCGCACCGGTACGGGCACGTTGAGCGTCTTCGGGCACCAGATGCGCTTCGACCTCGCCGACGGCTTCCCGGCGATGACGACGAAGCGGCTGCACCTGCGCTCGATCATCGGCGAGCTGCTGTGGTTCCTGCGCGGCGACACGAACGTGCGCTGGCTGCAGGAGCGCGGCATCTCGATCTGGGACGAGTGGGCCGACGATAACGGCGACCTCGGGCCCGTCTACGGCCACCAGTGGCGCTCGTGGCCGACTCCCGACGGCCGTCACGTCGACCAGATCGCGAAGGTCATCGACGCGATCCGCACCGACCCCGACAGCCGGCGCCTCATCGTCTCGGCCTGGAACGTCGCCGACGTCGACGACATGGCCCTGCCGCCCTGCCACACGATGTTCCAGTTCTACGTCTCCCCGGCGGGGCCCGACGGCCGGCGGCGGCTGTCGTGCCAGCTCTACCAGCGCAGCGCCGACATCTTCCTCGGCGTGCCCTTCAACATCGCCTCGTACGCCCTGCTCACGCAGATGATCGCGCAGCTCACCGACCTCGAGCCGGGGGAGTTCGTGCACACGCTCGGCGACGCCCACCTCTACCTCAACCACCTCGAGCAGGCCCGCGAGCAGCTGACCCGCACGCCGCACCCGCTGCCGACGATGCACATCACGCCCGGCAAGCCCGGCATCGACGACTTCGACCTCGACGACTTCGAGCTGCGCGACTACGTCGCCGAGCCGGGCATCCGCGCCCCCATCGCGGTCTGAGGTGACGCAGGTGGATGCCGGTCCGCGGGTCACGCTCATCGCCGCGGTCGCGCGCAACGGCGTCATCGGCGACGGCACCTCGATGCCGTGGCACCTGCCCGCCGACCTGCGCTTCTTCAAGCGCACGACGATGGGCCACCCGATGGTCATGGGCCGGCGCACCTTCGACACGATGGGCGTGCTGCCGGGGCGGCGCTCCGTCGTCGTCACCCGCGACCCCGGGTGGTCGGCCGACGGGGCCGAGCGGGCCGGCTCGCTCGAGGAGGCCCTCGCGGTGGCCGCCACGGCGCCCGACGGCTCCCGCGTCGACGAGGTGTTCGTCGTCGGGGGCGGCGAGATCTACCGGCTCGCGCTGCCGACGGCCGACCGGCTGCTCGTCACCGAGGTCGACCTCGAGCCCGAGGGGTCGGTGACCTTCCCGGCGATCGACCCGCAGCAGTGGCGCGAGACCGCCCGGGAGGCCGGCGACGGGTTCGCCGTCGTGACGTGGGAGCGCAGGGTCTGAGGCGGTTCGGCCGACGGGACGAAGAATTTTCAAAGAAATCTCCGCTCGGCTGTAACGACCCCGAGGGTTACGCGATAGTAGGGGTGGCGGGGCACTACTCGGACCCCCGAGCGAGTGGTGCCCCGTCCCACAGCCTCCCGCCCCGGTGGACGAGGTCGATGGTCTCGTCGGCCCCGACCTGAAGGGTGCGGTCGAGGCTCACGCGGCGTCCGTTGCCGGACGCGGCCCCGTCAGCGGGTCGCCGTCCACGACGTCCGGCCGGCTGTCACCGCGGGCCACGGCGGCCCGGCGTGCGGGGCCCTCCCGGCCGCTGGCGCTAACCTTGGGCCCATGGCAGCCGCACCCCCGTTCGGACGGGTCCTCTCCGCGATGGTCACGCCGATGCGGGCCGACGGCACCCTCGACCTCGACGCGGCGCAGCGCCTGGCCACCCACCTCGTCGACGCCGGCCACGACGGCCTCGTCGTCTCCGGGACGACGGGGGAGTCGCCCACGACCTCCGCCGACGAGAAGGACGAGCTGCTGCGGGCGGTGCTCGACGCCGTCGGCGACCGGTGCACCGTCATCGCCGGGGTGGGCAGCAACGACACCGCCAAGAGCGCCGAGAACGCGCAGCTGGCGCAGAAGGCCGGCGCGCACGGCGCCCTCGTCGTCACCCCGTACTACAACAAGCCCCCGCAGGCCGGCCTCGTCGCCCACTTCCGCGCCATCGCCGACGCGAGCGACCTGCCGGTCATGCTCTACGACATCCCCGGCCGCTCGGGCATCGCCATCGCCCGTGAGACCTATCTCGCCGTGTCCGAGCACGAGCGCATCGTCGCCGTGAAGGACGCCCGCGCCGACCTCGCCCTCGCCGGCGAGCTCATGGCGAGCACCGGCCTCGCCTGGTACTCCGGCGACGACGCGATGAACCTCACCCACTTCGCGAACGGCGCCGTCGGGTTCGTCGGCGTCACCTCGCAGGTGGCCCCGGCCGCCTACCGTCGTCTCGCCGACGCCGCCGTGGCCGGCCGGTACGACGAGGCCCTCGAGCTGCACCGGGGCCTCGGCCCGATCGTGCACGCGGTCATGGACGTGACCCAGGGCGCCATCACGGCCAAGGCCGCCCTCGTGCTGCAGGGGCACCTCGCCGACCCCGCCGTGCGCCTCCCGCTCGTCCCCGCCGACGAGGATCAGACCGCGTTGCTGCGCCACGCCCTCACCACGATCCCGGGCTGACCACCCGCCGGGCCACCCGGCATCCGTCACGACCGTCCCACCCGAAGACTGTGATCCACCCGTTCCACCCGACCGACCGAACAGACCGACCGAACAGACCGACCGAGCCGCGCACCGCGCGGACGCCACGACAGGACACCTGTGAGCCATCCCCACCCCGAGCTGACCACCCCGCCGCCCCTGCCCGACGACGCCCTGCGGGTCGTGGCGCTCGGCGGCCTCGGCGAGGTCGGGCGCAACATGGCCGTGCTCGAGACGAAGGGCCGGCTGCTCGTCATCGACTGCGGCGTGCTCTTCCCCGAGGACCACCACCCCGGCGTCGACCTCATCCTCCCCGACTTCAGCTACATCCGGGACCGCCTCGACGACATCGAGGCCATCGTGCTCACGCACGGCCACGAGGACCACATCGGCGCGGTGCCCTACCTGCTGCGCCTCAAGGGCGACATCCCGCTCATCGGCTCGACCTTGACGCTCGCCCTCATCGAGGCCAAGCTCAAGGAGCACCGGATCCGGCCCTACACGATGGCCGTCAAGGAGGGCCAGCGTGAGCGCCTCGGCGTCTTCGACCTCGAGTTCGTCGCCGTCAACCACTCGATCCCCGACGCGCTCGCCGTCTTCGTGCGCACCGAGGCCGGCACGCTGCTGCACACCGGCGACTTCAAGATGGACCAGCTGCCGCTCGACGGCCGCCTCACCGACCTGCGTGCCTTCGCCCGCCTCGGCGAGGAGGGGGTCGACCTCTTCCTCACCGACAGCACGAACGCCGACGTGCCGGGCTTCACCACGCCCGAGCTCGAGATCGCCCCCGCGATCGACAAGGTCATGCGCCACGCCCAGCGGCGTGTCATCGTGGCCTGCTTCAGCAGCCACGTGCACCGCGTGCAGCAGGTGCTCAACGCGGCCGAGAAGGCCGGCCGCAAGGTGGCCATGGTCGGCCGCTCGATGGTGCGCAACATGGGCATCGCCGCCGAGCTGGGCTACCTGCACGTGCCCGACGGCATCCTCATCGACATCAAGCGCATCGACAGCCTGCGCGACGACGAGGTCGTGCTCATCTGCACCGGTTCGCAGGGCGAGCCGATGGCGGCGCTGTCGCGCATGGCCAACCGCGAGCACCGCATCGACGTCGGCGAGGGCGACACCGTCCTGCTCGCGAGCAGCCTCATCCCCGGCAACGAGAACGCCGTCTACCGCATCATCAACGGGCTCATGCGCCTAGGCGCGGACGTCGTGCACAAGGGCAACGCGAAGGTGCACGTCTCGGGCCACGCAAGCGCCGGTGAGCTGCTCTACTGCTACAACATCGTCAAGCCCCGCAACGTGCTGCCGGTGCACGGCGAGTGGCGTCACATGTACGCCAACGCCGAGCTGGCGAAGATGTCGGGGGTCCCGGCCCAGAACGTCGTGCTGGCCGAGGACGGGGTCGTCATCGACCTGGTCGAGGGTCAGGCGTCCATCGTGGGCGTCATCGAGGCCGGCTACACCTACGTCGACGGGAGCAACATCGGCGGCACCGACGAGGCGCTGCTCAAGGACCGCCGCATCCTGCGTGACGAGGGCTTCATCACGTGCATCGTCGTGCTCGACGCGGCCACCGGCAAGATCGCCAGCGGCCCGGAGATCACGGCTCGCGGCTTCGTCGAGGACGAGGAGATCTTCAAGCAGGTCATCCCGAAGGTCGAACGGGCCATCGAGGACGCCGTCGCCGGAGGGGTCCGCGACGACCACCAGCTGCAGCAGGTCATCCGCCGCACCGTGGGCTCGTGGGTCGGCGGCAAGATCCGCCGCCGGCCGATGATCATCCCGGTCGTCCTGCAGGCCTGAGGGCGTGGGGGACAGGCACGCGCGACGCGGGGCCCACCCGCGGTGGCGGCGGGCCGGCGACGTCGCGGTGCTGCTCGTGCTGCTCGCCCTCGTGCTCGTCGGAGCGGCGCGCTTCGTCGACACGACGTGGGCGCCCGTCGTCGTGGCGCAGACCGCCGGACCGTTCGTGGTCGTCGGCCTCGTGCTGCTGCTCGTCGGCGCCGCCCTGCTGCGCCGTTGGTGGACCCTGCTGCCGGTCGGGGCGGCCCTCGCCGCCTCGCTCGTCGTCGCCGGGCCGACGTTCGTCGCGCACACCTCGCCCGGGGCGAAGGTGAACCTGACCGTCGTCGCGCAGAACATGCGCTTCGGCGGGGCCGACAGCGACATGCTCATGGATGCCGTCCGGTTGCGCAGCGCCGACGTGCTCGTCGTCACCGAGCTGACCCCGGAGGCCGCCGACCGGCTCGCGGCCTCGGGCGCGACCGACTGGTTCCGGTACCAGGTGGGCGAGCCGGTGGAGGACTCCTTCACCGGCACCCGCGTCTACTCCCGCTACCCGCTCACGACGGTGACCGAGGGCGACGACCCGTCGGTCGAGCAGACCCCGAGCCACCAGCCCGAGGTGCTCGTCGACGTGGGCGGCACGGCGGTGCGGCTCAAGGCGGTGCACGTCGTCGCGCCCATCACCCGGTCCACGCCGGAGTGGCGGGCCGGCCTGACCGCCCTCGCGGACTGGTCGCGGCGGCAGAGCGAGGACGCGCCGCTGGTCCTCGCCGGCGACTTCAACTCCGGCTTCGGCCACCCCGGGTTCCGGCAGGCCGCCTCGGGCCTGCTCGACGCCGAGCGGGAGGCCGGGCTCGGCTGGGTGCGCACGTGGCCGTACCTCGGCCAGCGCGTGCCGGCCTACGTCCAGATCGACCACGTGCTCACCCGGGGGCTCGTCCTCGTCGCGGCCGGGCACACCGTCGTCCACGGCACCGACCACGCCCTCGTCTGGGCGAGCTTCTCCCTGCGCTGACCGCCGCAGGGGCGGCCCGCCGCCACCCCGACGACCGGGCGGGCCAAGCGGGCCGCTGACCGCTCCGGCCGCGAGCCCGACGGTCTCACCAGGGTCGGGCGACCTCGGCGTCGCGGGGGTCCTCGCCCTCGATCTGCCAGCCGCGCTCGCCGCGCACCCACGTCGCGGCCGGACCCTGCTCGACGAGCAGCGTCACGCCGCGCACGAGCCGGTCGACGCCCTCGGCGGTCGAGGCGAGACCGAGGCTGACCCGCACCGCCGTCGTCGAGCGCTCCTGCCACGGGTCGTCGAGCAGCTCGTCGACGAGCAGGTGGGCGCAGAACTTGCCGTCGCGCACGCCGATGCCGTGCTCGACCGAGAGCACCTGCGAGACGAGGGAGGAGTCCCAGCCCTCGAGGGTGAAGGCGAGCACGCCGACGCGGTCGTGGTCGTCGCCGAAGATCGAGAGCAGCTCGAGCCCGGGCACCGCCTCGAGCCCGGCCCGCAGGCGCGCGAGCAGCTCGGCCTCGTGGGCCTCGATCGCCTCGCGGTGGGTGCGGATCGTCGCGCACGCCGCGGCGATGGCGACGGCGCCGATGACGTTGGGGCTGCCGCCCTCGTGGCGTGCGGGGCCGGTCGCCCAGGCCGTGCCCGCCTCGGTGACGGCGGTCGTGGCCCCGCCACCGAAGAGGTAGGGCGTGCCGGCGTCGAGCCAGTCGGAACGTCCGACGAGCACGCCCGCGCCGAAGGGGGCATAGGTCTTGTGGCCGGAGAAGGCGACGTAGTCGGCGTCCCAGGCGGCGAGGTCGATCTCGCGGTGGGCCGAGAGCTGGGCGGCGTCGACGGCGATGCGGGCCCCGTGCCGGTGGGCGAGCTCGGCGAGGCGGGCGACCGGCCAGACCTCGCCCGTGACGTTCGAGGCGCCGGTGACGACGACGAGGCGGTGGCGGGCGGGGTGGTCGGCCAGCGCCTCCTCGAGCAGTGCGGCAGCGTCGTCGGGCGACTGCGGGACGGGCAGGCGCACGGTGCGCGAGCGGCCCCACGGCAGCAGGGTCGAGTGGTGCTCGGAGCCGAAGACGAAGACCGTCGTGCGGCCGGGGAGCGCCTTGCTCAGCAGGGCCCACGAGTCGGTCGTCGTGCGGGTGAAGAGCACGGTGTCGCCCTCGCGTGCCCCGACGAACCGGGCCACCTCGGCGCGGGCCTGCTCGTACCACGCGCTCGTCACCCGCGAGGCGTACCCGGCCCCGCGGTGCACCGAGGCGTACGTCTCCAGGGCTCGGTCGACGGCATCCTTGACGGTGCGCAGGGCCGGCGTGGATGCCGCGTGGTCGAGGTTGGCGTAGGGCTGCGGACCGCTGAGGGTCGGCACCTGCAGGGCCGAGCCGACGGTCTCGGGGAGGGTGCCGGGGGAGGCGACGACGCGCAGGGCGCGGGTCCGCAGGACGGGCAGGGCCGGCTGGCAGCGGCTCGTGGTGCTGGGAAGGACCGACATCGGGGTACTCCTGTGGGGCCAGGGGACCCACCGGGTGCAGGTCCGCGCTTGCCGGCCCTGCTGCTCGTGCTGCGAGCGTGAGGGGACGGCCGGGTCGTCACCCGGAGCACCCCACCGCGGAGGAGGGTTGCCGACCAGCGAGCCGGGGCTTGTCACTGGCACTCATGACCTGCGTCGAGGGTAGGCGGGCGCGCGCGAACCTGTCCACCGTCGCCCGAGGGCGTGTCGTCATCTGAGACGCGGCGCCCGAGGGGCGGACAGGACCGCCGAGCCCGGGGGTCGGGGATGCGCCGCACCGGATGCGGACCGGATGCGGACCGGACGCGGACCGGTGTTGCCTGTGTGGCGGGTGGGTTCGGCGGGGCGTTTCCCGTACGGTTCCGACCATGGCGACACGTCCGTCCGGCTCCACGCGCTCCACCCCGCGCGCCGCTCCGCGCTCCTCGGGGGGCAGCTCCACGTCCGCGCCCCGGTCGACCGGCCGCAGCGGCTCGCGACCCGCCGCCCGCTCGGGACGTCCGGCCGCTCGCAAGCCCCCGGCCAAAGCCACCCGCAAGACCCGCGACGGCGGCCTGCCGCTGCCGCTGCGGGCCGTGCGCAACACGTGGATGGGCGTCTCCCACCTCGCCGGTGGCGCGGTGCGCCGGGTCGGCACGACGGCCGCCGACCTCGAGCCGGAGCACCGCCGCGACGGGCTCGGCTTCGCCCTCATCGCGCTGTCGATCGTCGTCGCCGCCCGTGAGTGGTGGGGGGTGCCCGGGGTCTTCGGCGACGTCGTCCACGCCGTCTTCGCCGGCACCTTCGGGCGGGTCGCCTACGCTGTCCCCCTCGTGCTGCTCGTACTCGGGCTGCGCCTGCTGCGTGTGCCGCACGACGACGCCGCGACGAGCCGCATCAGCCTCGGCCTGCTCGCCCTCACGTTCTCGGCGTGCGGCCTGGCCCACCTCGCCGACGGCATCCCCAACCCGCCCGACGGTGCCGACGGCATGCGCGCCGCCGGCGGCATCATCGGCTTCCTCGCCTCGAGCCCGGTGGCCGCCGCCGTCTCCAGCTACGGCGCGGTGGCCCTGCTCGTGCTGCTCGGCCTCTTCGGGCTGCTCGTCGTCACGGCCACCCCGGTCAACCTCATCCCGTACCGCTTCGCGCAGCTGCGCGACCTCGTCGTGCGCCGTGACCTCCATGACGACCACGAGGGCCACGACGACGACGAGGATGCCGGTCGCTCCCGTCCCGCCCGCCCCCGCGGGCGCAAAGCGGTCGAGCTCGACGAGCGTGACGGCGACGAGGCCTTCCGCAAGGCGGCCGAGGTCGTGCACGACGGTGCCGCCTCCGCCGACGGGCCCGCACGCCCCGCGGGTCAGCCCTGCGGCAGGGCGAACGGCCCGCGCCCCGGCCAGAAGCGACCCACCGCCCCGGGGGTCCTCGCCCCCGGCGCCGGCGAGGGCTCCGCAGGCGGGACGGGCGCGGCGGGCGCGGCGGGTGCGAAGGCCGGCCGACCGGCATCCGTCGACCCCGCCTCGATCGGCCCCAAGGCCGAGCTCGTCCCCCCGCCCACGACGCAGCTGCCGGCGCGGGTCGAGCAGCTCAGCCTGGGCGGCGACATCACCTACCGGCTGCCCGACCAGGCGATGCTCACCCCCGGCGCGCCGCACAAGACGCGAAGCGAGACCAACGACCGCGTCGTCGAGTCGCTCACCCACGTCTTCGAGCAGTTCGACATCGACGCCGCCGTCACCGGCTTCACGCGAGGGCCGACGGTCACCCGCTACGAGGTCGAGCTCGGCGCCGGCACCAAGGTGGAGCGGGTGACGGCGCTGTCGAAGAACATCGCCTACGCGGTGGCGTCGGCCGACGTGCGCATCCTCAGCCCGATCCCCGGAAAGTCGGCCATCGGCATCGAGATCCCGAACCTCGACCGCGAGAACGTCGCCCTCGGTGACGTGCTGCGCAGCCACACGGCGCGCAGCAACGAGCACCCGATGGTCATGGGCGTCGGCAAGGACGTCGAGGGCGCGTACGTCATCGCCAACCTCGCGAAGATGCCGCACCTGCTCGTCGCCGGCGCCACCGGCTCGGGCAAGAGCAGCTTCGTCAACTCGATGATCACCTCGATCCTCATGCGGGCCACGCCCGAGGAGGTCCGGATGATCCTCGTCGACCCCAAGCGCGTCGAGCTGACCGCGTACGAGGGCATCCCGCACCTCATCACGCCGATCATCACCAGCCCCAAGAAGGCCGCCGAGGCGCTCGCGTGGGTCGTCAAGGAGATGGACCAGCGCTACGACGACCTCGCCGCGTTCGGGTTCAAGCACATCGACGACTTCAACAAGGCGGTCCGGGCCGGCAAGGTCAAGCCGCTGCCCGGGTCCGAGCGGCAGCTGACGACCTACCCGTACCTGCTCGTCGTCGTCGACGAGCTCGCCGACCTCATGATGGTCGCCCCGCGCGACGTCGAGGAGTCGGTCGTGCGCATCACGCAGCTCGCCCGCGCCGCCGGCATCCACCTCGTGCTCGCCACGCAGCGCCCGTCGGTCGACGTCGTCACCGGCCTCATCAAGGCCAACGTGCCCAGCCGCATGGCCTTCGCGACGAGCTCGCTCGCCGACTCGCGCGTCGTGCTCGACCAGCCGGGTGCCGAGAAGCTCATCGGTCAGGGCGACGCCCTCTTCCTGCCCATGGGGGCGAGCAAGACGATGCGCGTGCAGGGGGCGTGGGTCAACGAGTCCGAGATCCACGAGGTCGTCAAGTTCGTGACGACGCAGCTCAAGCCGAACTACGTCGAGGACGTCACCGTCGCGGCGCCGAAGAAGCAGATCGACGACGACATCGGCGACGACCTCGACGTGCTGCTGCAGGCCACCGAGCTCGTCGTCACGACGCAGTTCGGCTCGACGTCGATGCTGCAGCGCAAGCTGCGCGTCGGCTTCGCCAAGGCCGGCCGGCTCATGGACCTGCTCGAGTCGCGCGGCATCGTCGGTCCGAGCGAGGGCAGCAAGGCCCGCGACGTGCTCGTGCGCCCCGACGACCTCCCGCAGACCCTGGCCCTGCTGCGCGGCGACGAGGTGGTGGTCGCGCCCGACGTCGAGGTGCTCGACGAGGGCCCGTACGCGGCCGACACCGCGGTGGCGCGCGAGGTGCCGGGTGAGGACTCTGTCGACGCGTCGGACGACGCCCTGGGCGACGTCGACCTCCTCGGCGACCTCGGGGACCTCGACGACGACGGGTCGGACGACGAGGATGCCGGTCGGCCGGCCACCCGCACCGCGTCCGTCGTCGCCGAGCGCGGTGAGCGACGCGAGCGGGCGGCGGCGGGCTGGACCCCCGGGGACATGACCCCGACGGTCACCGAGGACGACGACGAGGAGTCCGAGGACGCCTGGGGTCTGACCGACCGCGGCGACCGCGGCTACCGCGAGCGCTTCTGACCCACCCCCCGCCCGCCCGCTCCACCGTCGAGAGGCCAGTTCGTGACGCCCGTGTGGTGTCGGGAACTGGCCGCTCGACGGTGGAGGTCGGGGTGTCCCAGGGTCCGTCAGGGGACGAAGCGGTAGCCGAGACCGGGTTCCGTGAGCAGGTGCTGCGGGTGCGCGGGGTCCGGCTCGAGCTTGCGGCGCAGCTGGTTGGCGTACACCCGCAGGTAGTTCGACTCCCGGCCGTACGACGGTCCCCACACCGAGCGCAGCAGGTCCTGCTGCGAGACGAGGTGCCCGGGCTCGCGGCACAGCGTCTCGAGCACGCGCCACTCCGTCGGGGTGAACCGGACGTCGGCGCCGTCCACCCGGGCGCGCCGCTCGGAGAAGTCGAGCCGGAAGTGGTCGTTCTCGAGCACCCCGAGGCTGCGCCCGAGGTCGCCGCCCCGGCGTACGGCGGCGCGCACCCGGGCCAGCAGCTCCTCGACGCCGAAGGGCTTGGTGACGAAGTCGTCCGCGCCGAGGTCGAGCGCCTCGACCTTGTCCTCGCTCTCGTGCCGGGCCGACAGCACGATGACGGGCACCGCCGAGGTCTGGCGCAGCCGGCTCAGCACCTCGGTGCCGTCGAGGTCGGGCAGCCCGAGGTCGAGGATGACGACGTCCGGCTCGTCCTCGGCCGCCACCTGCAGCGCGGTGCGTCCGTCGGCCGCGGTCAGCACCTCGTGGGAGTGGGCGCGCAGGGCGATCGAGAGGGTGCGCTGCAGCCGCGGGTCGTCGTCGACGACGAGCACCCGGCTCACGAGCGGACCTGCGACGGCTCGGGGCGGGCGGTCCCGGCCGACGCGGCGAGCGAGTCGCCACCACCCGCCCCCCCGCCCGGTCCGTCGGGGCCGTCGGGGCCGTCGAGGCCGTCGAGACCGTCGAGGGAGGATGCGGCGACGGCGTCGTGCGCGCCCGGCTCGTCACCGGCATCCGGCTCGTGGGCGACGGGGAGCTCGACCAGCATGGTGAGCCCGCCGCCGAGGGTGTCGTCGGCCACGAGGGTGCCGTCCATGACCGTCATCAGACCACGCGCGACCGCCAGACCCAGGCCGAGGCCGTCGCCCTGCGGCGTGTCGCCGACGCGCTGGAAGGCCGAGAAGATGCGCTCCTTGTCGGCGTCGGCCACCCCGGGGCCGCGGTCGCTGATGCGCAGCTGCACCGTGTCGGCGTCGGTGTCGACGAGCCGGGTCGCGGTGATGCGCACGTCGGCGTCGCCCCGGTGGCGCAGGGCGTTCTCGACGAGGTTGGCCACGACGCGGTCGAGCAGCCCGAGGTCGGCGACGACGGGCGGCAGGTCGCCGTCGAGGCGCACGTCGACGTGGCGCGGGTCGGTCGTCGTGCGCACCGTCGCGTGCACGGCGTCGAGCAGGTCGACGGGGTGGCTGTGGGGGCGGACGGCACCGGTCTGCAGCCGCGAGAGGTCGAGCAGGTTGCCGATGAGGGCGTCGAGCCGGTCGGTCGACTCCTCGACCGACTCGAGCAGCTCGACCCGGTCCTCCTCCGGCAGCGGGACGCTCGTCTGGCGCAGCATCGACACCCCGGCCTTGATGCTCGACAGCGGCGTGCGCAGGTCGTGCGACACCGCGGCGAGCAGGGTGGTGCGGGCGGCGTTGTCGCGGGCCAGCCCGGCGGCCTCGCGGGCCGCCTTCGACAGCGACTCGCGCGCGAGCAGGATCGAGGCGTGGGTGGCGAAGGCGCTGACGAGCCGCTGGTTCTCGGCGGCCACCGGAGGTCCGGCGAGCAGCAGGTGCGCGCCCTCGTCGAGCGGTGCGTCGACCGAGAACTCGCCGACGGCCGACCGGGCCACGACGTCGCCGGGGGTCGTGCCGGGCAGGGTGCTCGCGACGACGGTGAGGGTGCGACCCGGCGCCGGCACGGCGAGCACGGCGCCGCGCATCCCGAGCGCCGCGGTGGCCGTCTCGAGCAGCACCGGCAGCGGCTTCGGCTGCGCGAGCAGGTCGCGGCTCAGGGCGGCCAGGGCCGACGACTCGCGCTGGGCGGCGAGAGACTGCTCGGTGCGTCGCGCCGCGACGTTGACGACGGACGAGACGCCCATCGCGACGAGGACGAACACCCCCAGGGCGAGGGCGTTCGGGGGGTCGCTGATGGTGAGGGTGCCACGCGGCTCGGTGAAGAACCAGTTGACGACGAGCGAGCCGACGAGCGCCGCGAAGAGGGCGGGGAACATGCCGCCGACGAGGGCGCTGCACACCGTGAGGGCGAGGTAGAGCAGCAGGTCGAGCGAGAGCTCGTGCCGCTCGCGGCTGGCCACGAGCACCAGGGTGAGCAGCGCCAGCCCCACCGTCGACAGCAGCCAGCCGAGCAGCAGCCGCCGCCCGCTGAGCGCGCCCGCCCGACGCCGCCTCGTGCCGACGCGCGAGCCCTCGTGCGACACGAGGTGGACGTCGATGTCGCCCGACCGGTCGGCCACCTCGGAGGCGATGCTCGGGCGCAGCAGGGCCTGCCACCGGGCGCGCCGGCTCACGCCGACGACGATCTGGGTGGCCTGCACGCCGCGGGCGTGGTCGAGCACGGCCGTCGCGACGTCGGCCCCCGTCACCTCGTGGAACTCGCCGCCGAGGTCGCGGGTCAGCCGCTTCAGGCGCTCGATGGCGACGGGGTCACCGCCGGTCAGCCCCTCGGCCGAGCGGACGTGGCAGGCGATGAGGTCACCGCCGGCGGACCGGGTGGCGATGCGCGACCCGCGCCGCAGCAGGGTCTCGCTCTCGGGCCCTCCGGTGAGCGCGACGACGACGCGTTCGCGGGTCGGCCACTGCGCGTCGATGCCCTGGTCGGCCCGGTAGCGGGCGAGGGCCTCGTCGACCTTGTCGGCCAGCCACAGCAGCGCGATCTCGCGCAGCGCGGCGAGGTTGCCGACCCGGAAGTAGTTGGCGAGGGCCGCGTCGACCTTCTCGCGGCCGTAGATGTTGCCGTGGGCCATGCGCCGCCGCAGCGCCTCGGGTGTCATGTCGACGAGCTCGACCTGGTCGGCGCCGCGCACGACGGCGTCGGGCAGGGTCTCGCGCTGGCGCACCCCCGTGATGGCGAGGGCGACGTCGTTGAGCGACTCGAGGTGCTGGATGTTGATCGTCGAGAGCACGTCGATGCCCGCGTCGAGCAGCTCCTCGACGTCCTGCCAGCGCTTGGCGTGCCGTGAGCCCGGCGCGTTGGTGTGGGCCAGCTCGTCGACGACCGCGATCTCGGGTCGGCGCGCGAGCAGGGCGTCGACGTCGAGCTCCTCGAGCGTGCCGCCGCGGTGGGCGACGACGCGCCGCGGCACGACCTCGAGCCCCTCGACGAGCGCCGCCGTGTAGGGCCGGTCGTGGGTCTCGACCCAGCCGACGACGAGGTCGGTGCCGCGCTCGAGCCGACGGTGCGCCTCGTCGAGCATCGCCACCGTCTTGCCGACGCCCGGCGCCGCCCCGAGGTAGATGCGCAGCTGCCCACGTGCCATGACCCGATCCTCCCGCATCCCCACCCCTCCTCGCGGCCGTCCCGCGGTCAGGCGCCCTTCGTGGGCGCGAGCGCCTGCAGCGCGAGGTTGAGGCGCAGCACGTTCACCCGCGGCTCGCCGAGGAAGCCGAGCTGACGCCCCTCGGTGTTCGCGGTGACGAGCTGCTGCACCTCGGATGCCGGGAGGCCCCGTGCCGCGGCCACGCGGGCCACCTGCGCGGCCGCGTTCTCGGGCGAGACGTGCGGGTCGAGGCCGCTGGCCGACGCGGTGAGCGCGTCGGGGGCCGCCGTGCCGACGGTGAGGCCCGCAGCCCGGGCCCGCTCGGCGACGGCGGCGTCGAGGTCGGCGCCCGGGCCGAGGTTGGTGCCGCCGCTGACGTCGCCGCTGGAGTCGCTGGCCGACGGACGCGAGGCGAACCACGCGTCGCCCGTGAACTGCTGGCCGAGCAGGGCGGAGCCGACGGTGCGCCCGTCGGCCTGGACGAGGGAGCCGGCGGCCTGGTCGCGGGCGGCCACCTGGCCGACCCCCCAGACGACGGCGGGGTAGAGGACGCCGAGCAGGACGGTCATGACGATCATGAGCCGGAGCCCGGCCAGCGTCTGCCTGGTGAAGCTGTTCATGGGTTGCCTTCGTTCGGGTGTGGCGGGAGGTGCGGTGCGGCGTCGGGTCAGAGCGGCAGGTGGCTCACGAGCAGGTCGATGAGCTTGATGCCGATGAAAGGGGCGATGACGCCGCCGACGCCGTAGAGGAGGATGTTGCGGCGCAGCAGGGCCGTGCTGCTGCTGGGCCGGTAGCGGACGCCCCTCAGCGACAACGGGATCAGCGCGATGATGACGAGCGCGTTGAAGATGACGGCCGAGAGCATCGCCGACTGCGGCGTGGCCAGCTGCATGACGTTGAGGGTGTCGAGGCCGGGGAACAGCGTCACGAACATCGCCGGGATGATGGCGAAGTACTTGGCGATGTCGTTGGCGATGGAGAAGGTCGTCAGCGCGCCGCGGGTGATGAGCAGCTGCTTGCCGATGGCGACGATGTCGATGAGCTTGGTCGGGTCGGAGTCGAGGTCGACCATGTTGGCCGCCTCCTTCGCGGCCGACGTGCCCGTGTTCATCGCGACGCCGACGTCCGACTGGGCCAGAGCCGGCGCGTCGTTGGTGCCGTCGCCGGTCATGGCGACGAGCCGGCCGCCCTCCTGCTCGCGCTTGATGAGGGCCATCTTGTCCTCGGGAGTGGCCTCGGCGAGGAAGTCGTCGACACCGGCCTCGGCGGCGATGGACCTGGCCGTGAGCGGGTTGTCGCCGGTGATCATGACGGTGCGGATGCCCATGGCGCGCAGCTGGTCGAAGCGCTCCTTCATGCCGGGCTTGACGACGTCCTTGAGGTGCACGACACCGAGCGCCCGGGCGCCGGCGCCGGCCGTCTGCGACGCGACGACGAGCGGCGTGCCGCCACCGGTGGCGATGCGGTCGACGTCGGCGAGCACCTCGCGGGGCACCTGCCCCCCCTGGGCGCGCACCCAGGCCACGACGGCATCCGCCGCGCCCTTGCGCACGACCGTGCCGTCGGCGAGGTCGAGGCCCGACATGCGCGTCTGCGCGGTGAACTCCACTGCGGTGCAGCCGGTCTCGGTCGACCGGTCGAGGCCCGACCGCGTCTCCTCGTCGAGCGACTGGCCGGCCAGCTCGACGATCGATCGACCCTCGGGGGTCTCGTCGGCAAGGCTCGCGAGGTAGGCGTGCCGCACGAGGTCGCCCTCGTCGACGCCGGGGGCGGGGACGAGCTCGGTCGCCCGACGGTTGCCGAAGGTGATGGTGCCCGTCTTGTCGAGCAGCAGGGTCGACACGTCGCCCGCGGCCTCCACGGCGCGGCCCGACATGGCGAGGACGTTGTGCTGCACGAGGCGGTCCATGCCGGCGATGCCGATGGCGGACAGCAGGGCGCCGATCGTCGTCGGGATGAGGCAGACGAGCAGGGCGACGAGCACGACGGTCGGCTGGGCGGCGCCCGAGTAGATCGACAGCGGCTGGATGGCCATGACCGCCAGCAGGAAGATGATCGTCAGGGTCGTGAGCAGGATCGTCAGCGCGATCTCGTTCGGCGTCTTCTGCCGGGCGGCGCCCTCGACGAGGGCGATCATGCGGTCGATGAAGGTCTCGCCGGGCCGGGTGGTGATGCGCACGACGATGCCGTCGGACAGCACCGTGGTGCCGCCGGTGACGGCACAGCGGTCGCCACCCGACTCGCGGATGACGGGGGCGGACTCGCCGGTGATGGCCGACTCGTCGACGGTGGCCATGCCCTCGACGACGTCGCCGTCGCCGGGGATCACCTCGCCGGGCGAGACGACGACGAGGTCGTCGATGGTGAGGTCGGCGGCCGACACCTGCTCGGTCGTGCCGTCGGCGAGCCGGCGCCGGGCCAGCGTGTCGGTGCGGGTCGCCCGCAGCGTCGCCGCCTGGGCGCGACCGCGGCCCTCGGCGACGGCCTCGGCCATGTTCGCGAAGAGCACCGTGGCCCAGAGCCACACGGTGATGAGCCAGGCGAACCACGACGGTGACACGACCGCCACGACGGTCGTCAGCAGTGAGCCGACCCACACGACGAAGACGACGGGGGAGTGCCACACGTGGCGCGGGTCGAGCTTGCGCACGGCCTGGGGGAACGTGGCGACCATCTGGCGCGCCAACGACGTCGAGCTGCCGGGGCGCGTGGCGTCGGTCACCGACGGGGCGGATGCCGGGTCGCCGGCACCGTGGGCACCGTGGGCACCGTGGGCACCGGGGGCACCCGCGGTGGGGCCGTCGCCGCCCGCGGCGGCGGGACGGGTCGAGGTGGTGGACGGGGTGGGGGTCATGCGAGTGCCTCCGCGAGGGGTCCGAGAGCGAGGGCCGGGAAGAAGGTGAGGCCGGTGACGACGACCGCCACCGCGACGAAGAGCCCGGCGAACGTGGGGGTGTGGGTGGGCAGGGTGCCCGCGATGGTGGGGCGCCGGCGCTGGGCCACGAGTGACCCGGCGAGCGCCAGGGTCAGCACGATCGGCACGAAGCGGCCGAGCAGCATGGCGAGGGCCAGCGTGAGGTTGAGGTAGGGCGTGTCGGCGCTGAGGCCGGCGAACGCGCTGCCGTTGTTGTTCGAGGCCGACGTGTAGGCGTACATGACCTCGGTGAGGCCGTGCGGCCCCGACGCGAGCATCTGCGACGACACGACGGGCGCCACCATGGCGATGCCGGTGAGCGACAGCACGAGCGCCGGCATGACGAGCAGGGCGAGGGCGGTGAGGGTGATCTCGCGCCGGCCGATCTGCTTGCCGAGCAGCTCGGGGGTGCGTCCGACCATGAGCCCGGACAGGAACACGGTGAGCACGGCCAGCAGCAGGGCGCCGTAGAGGCCCGTGCCGACGCCTCCGGGCGCGACCTCGCCGAGCAGCATCCCGAAGAGGGCCCCGCCGCCGCCGAGGGCGCTGTAGCTCTCGTGCATCGAGTTCACGGCGCCGGTCGAGGTGCCGGTGGTGCTGGCGCCGAAGAGCGCGGAGGCCCAGGAGCCGAAGCGCACCTCCTTGCCCTCCATGCCACCGAGGGGCCCGCTCGCGGCGGAGACCTCGGCCCACGTGACGACCGCGACCAGCAGCCCCCACAGGGTGGCCATGAAGCCGAGCACCGCGACGCCCTGGCGGCGGTCGCCGACGAGGATGCCGTACGTGCGGGGGAGCGAGAACGGCACGACGAGCATGAGGAAGATCTCGACGAGGTTCGTCAGCGGCGTCGGGTTCTCGAAGGGGTGGGCGGAGTTGGCGTTGAAGTAGCCGCCGCCGTTGGTGCCGAGCATCTTGATCGCCTCCTGCGAGGCGACGAGCCCGCCCTGGACGACCTGCTGGCCGCCGTCGAGCGTCGTCACGGACGTGGGGGCCGCGAGGTTCTGCACGACCCCGCCGAGCAGCAGGACGACGGCGCCGACGAGCGCGACGGGCAGCAGCACCCGGACGGTGCCGCGCACGAGGTCGACCCAGAAGTTGCCGATGCCGGTGCCGTTCGAGCGGACCAGACCGCGCACGAGCGCGATCGCGACGGCGAGCCCGACGGCGGGCGAGACGAAGTTCTGCACCGTGAGGCCGAGCGCCTGCACGACCGGCGACGCGCCGGCCTCACCGGCGTACGACTGCCAGTTCGTGTTCGTCACGAACGACACGGCGGTGTTGAGCGCGGTGTCGAGGTGCATCGAGGCCCCGCGGGCCAGGGGCAACACGCCCTGCAGCGCGATGAGCAGGAAGAGCAGGACGATGCCGACGACGGAGAAGCCGAGCACCGCCACGGCGTACGAGCCCCACCGCTGCTCCGAGCGCGGGTCGACACGGCAGAGGCGGTAGACGAGCGACTCGACCCTCCAGTCGCGCTCGTCGGTGAAGACCTTCGCCATCCACCCCCCGAGCGGCACGTGGGCGGCGGCGAGCGCGGCGACGAGCACGCCGATGGTGAGCAGGCCGAAGACGGTGTCGCTCATCAGAAGCGGTCCGCGTGGAGCAGGACGTGCACGAGGTACCCGATGAGGGCGAGCCCGATGACGCCCAGGGCGATGTTTTCGATCATGCGAGATGTCTACGAGCCGACGGGCCACCCCTCCCGCGTCGTTGACCGGCCCCTGACGGCTCTTGACGGGTTCTTGACGCCCCGGTGGGTAGTCTCGGCGGCGTGTCAGCATCGCTCGAGCTGTGGCCGTCGTCGCCCCGCCGCACCGGCCCGCCGTCGCGGCTGGACCGCATCCGCCGCAAGGTCGTCGAGCTGCCCTCGGCGGTGCTGCTCGTGGTGCAGCTGCTGGCCCTGCTGGCCTACCCCTTCATGGAGACCGCGTCGCTCGGCGACTTCGCCGGTTTCGGCAAGGCCCTCTTCGGCCTCGTCGGGCTCTTCGTCCTGTTCCTCGCCGTGCGGGCCGTGCGGGCCACCCCCGCCCTCACGTGGATCGCCTCGGTGCTCGGGGTCCCGGTCGTCGTGCTGACCGTCGCCGAGGCGGTGTGGCCCGACAACAACCCGGTCGCCTTCACCTCGGCGCTGCTGCACGCGCTGTTCTACTTCTACACGGGCTACGCGCTGCTGCGGTACATGTTCGCCGACAACTGGGTCACCCGTGACGAGCTGTACGCCACCGGGTCGACCTTCACCGTCGTGGCCTGGGGCTTCGCCTACCTCTACGTCGCCGTCCAGTTCATCTGGCCAGGGTCTTTCACCGTCTACGGCGAGACGGGCGTGCCCGGTGAGCGCTCGTGGTACGAGCTGCTGTACCTGTCGATCACGACGATGACGAGCACGGGCCTGTCGGACATCTACGCCATCTCGCCCCACGCCCGCTCGTTCGTGCTGCTGCAGCAGATCGCCGGCATGCTCTACGTCGCGCTCGTCGTCTCGCGGCTCGTCGGGCTGACCATCGCCCGCTTCCGCAACTAGCGGCCGCCCTCGGGTCGACGGGGGCGGTCGCCGGCGCCGGGCGGTCAGCCGTCGAGCTGCCCGAGGGTGGCCAGGCTCGGACCGCGCCGACCCCGGACGTCGCGGGCGACCGCCTCGACGTCGCGCAGCAACCGCAGGGCGTTGCCGCGCACGAGGGCGGCGACGTCGCCCTCCGACCACGACCGGTCGAGCAGCGCGGCCACGAGCCGCGGGTATCCGCTGACGTCCTCGAGCCCGAGGGGGAACGTGTCGGTGCCGTCGTAGTCGCCGCCGAGCCCGACGTGCTCGACGCCGGCCACCTCGCGCACGTGCTCGAGGTGGCGCACGACGTCGTCGACGGTCGCGTCGGGCTTGGGGTGCCGGCGCTGCCACGTGGCGCTGAACGCGCCGAAGGCCACCCAGTCGCGGGGGTCGACCCCGGCATCCGAGGCCGCCGCCATCGCCTCGCGGTGCCAGGCCGCCGTCGCCCGCGAGACGAACTCGGGCACGAAGGTCACCATGCACACGCCGCCGTTGGCGGGCAGCGCCTCGAGGACGTCGTCGGGGACGTTGCGCGGGGTGTCGCACTGCGCGAGGGCCGACGAGTGGCTGAAGACCACCGGCGCCTCGGTCGTCGCGAGCGCCGCCCGCATGGTCGTCGCGGCGACGTGGCTGAGGTCGACCATGACGCCGAGACGGTTCAGCTCGCGCACGACCTCGTGGCCGAAGGCGGTCAGCCCGCCCGCCACGGGCACGTCGGTCGCCGAGTCGGCCCAGGGCGTGTTGTCGTTGTGGGTGAGGGTCAGGTAGCGCACCCCGAGCGCGTGCAGCATCCGCAGCACGGCGAGGCTCCCGTCGATCGAGTGGCCGCCCTCGGCGCCGAGCAGCGACGCGACCCGCCCGGATGCCGTCGCGGCCTCGACCTCGTCGGCCGTGCGGGCCAGCGCGAGGTCACCCCGGTACCGCGCGACCATCGCGTGCACGGCATCCACCTGCTGGAGGGTGGCGACGACGGCCTCGGGGCCCGGCAGGGTGCTCGGTACGAAGACCGACCAGAACTGGGCGCCGACGCCACCCTCGCGCAGGCGGGGGAGGTCGGTGCACGTCGTCGTCAGGCGGGTGGCGAGGTCGAGGCGGTCGAAGTCGTAGCCGACCTGCTCGCGGGCCTCCCACGGCAGGTCGTTGTGCCCGTCGACGAGGGGGTGGCGGGCGAGCAGCCGGCGGGCCCGGTCGAGGGTCACGGCGGGGTCGGCCGGGTCGGCGACGTGCGCAGGGTCGGAGGTGCCGGCGTGCTCGGCGGACGTCTCGGGCATGTCCGTCATTGAACACGGCGGCCTCTAGAGTGGGCGCATGACCCCGCCCGAGAGGAGCGTCGCCCTGGTGACGCTCGGATGCACCCGGAACGAGGTCGACTCCGAGGAGCTGGCTGGACGACTGCTCGCCGAGGGGTGGCGGCTCGTCGACGACGCCGCCGAGGCCGACGTCGCCGTCGTCAACACGTGCGGCTTCGTCGAGCAGGCCAAGAAGGACTCCATCGACGCCCTCCTCGAGGCCTCCGACCTCAAGGGGGAGGGGGCGCGCACCCAGAAGGTCGTCGCCGTCGGCTGCCTCGCCGAGCGGTACGGCACCGAGCTCGCCGACCAGCTGCCCGAGGCCGACGCGGTGCTCGGCTTCGACTCCTACCGCGACATGAGCACGCACCTGCAGACGATCCTCGCCGGCGGGCACGTCGCGAGCCACACGCCCGGCGACCGTCGGCGCCTGCTGCCCCTCAGCCCCGCCTCGCGGCAGGCGAGCGCCGCGTCCGTCGCCACCCCGGGCCACGGTGACGTGGCCCCGACGGGTGGGACCGTGCCCACGACCGCCCCCGTGACCGACGCCACCGACCTGCCGGATGCCGTCGACCGCGGGCTGGCCGTGCCGGCATCCGGGCCCCCGGTCGTGCGCGCCCGGCTCGACGGGCGCCCCTGGGCCCCGCTCAAGATCGCGTCCGGCTGCGACCGGCGGTGCTCGTTCTGCGCGATCCCGATGTTCCGCGGTGCCTTCGTCTCGCGGCGGCCCGCCGAGATCGTCACCGAGGCGCGGTGGCTGGCGGCGCAGGGCGTGCGCGAGCTGTTCCTCGTGTCCGAGAACTCGACGTCGTACGGCAAGGACCTCGGCGACCTCGACCTGCTCGAGGCGCTGCTGCCCGACCTCACGGCCATCGACGGGGTCGAGCGCGTCCGGGTCAGCTACCTGCAGCCCGCCGAGATCCGACCGGGCCTGCTGCGGGCGATGGCGCAGACGCCGGGCGTCGTGCCCTACTACGACATCTCCTTCCAGCACGCGTCGGAGCCGCTGCTGCGCCGCATGCGCCGCTTCGGCTCGCGCGAGGCCTT
Organism: Terracoccus luteus; assembly: GCF_003635045.1. Taxonomy (NCBI): domain Bacteria; kingdom Bacillati; phylum Actinomycetota; class Actinomycetes; order Micrococcales; family Intrasporangiaceae; genus Terracoccus; species Terracoccus luteus. The sequence continues at coordinate 1,147,545 of NZ_RBXT01000001.1, forward strand.
CCTCGACCTGCTCGCCCGCGTCCGGGCCGACTCGCCGGAGGCCGGCATCCGCTGCAACGTCATCGTCGGCTTCCCCGGCGAGACCGAGGACGACCTCGCCGAGCTCGAGGCCTTCCTCGTCGAGGCGCGTCTCGACGTCGTCGGCGTGTTCGGCTACTCCGACGAGGACGGCACGGAGGCCGAGAACCTCGACGGCAAGCTGCCCCCGCACGTCGTGGCCGAGCGGCTCGACCGCTTCAGCCGGCTCGTCGAGCAGCTGAACGCCGACCGCGCCGAGGAGCGCGTCGGCGAGCACGTCGTCGTGCTCGTCGAGGAGGTCGACGCCGACGAGCACACCGTCACCGGCCGCGCGGCCTTCCAGGGGCCCGACGTCGACGGCGAGACGACGGTGGTGCTGGCGCCCGGGGCGCCGCTGCCCGCCGTCGGTGAGCTCGTCGCCGCCGTGGTCACCGCCGCCGAGGGCATCGACCTGGTGGCGGAGGTGCCTTGAGCCCGCACGCGGGGGAGGGGCCGGCACCGCAGCCGACCGACTGGAACCTGCCCAACGCGCTGACGGTGCTGCGCATCCTGCTCGTGCCCGTCTACGGCGCGCTGCTGCTGCACGACGACGGCAGCCGGCCGTGGTGGCGGTTCGCCGCCTGGGTCGTCTTCGCCGTGGCCGCCCTCACCGACGGCCTCGACGGCAAGCTGGCCCGCAGCCGCGGCCAGATCACGAACTTCGGCAAGATCGCCGACCCCATCGCCGACAAGGCCCTCACCGGCATGGCCTTCATCGGGCTGTCGCTGCTCGGGTCGGTGTGGTGGTGGGTCACCGTCGTCATCCTCGTCCGTGAGTTCGGCATCACGCTCCTGCGCTTCGTCGTCATCCGCCACGGGGTCATGCCGGCGGGGCGCGGCGGCAAGCTCAAGACGATGCTGCAGACGTTCTCTCTCGGCCTGCTCACGCTGCCGCTCTGGGTGGCACCCCTCGGTGACCTGTGGGAGTGGGGCGCCTACGCCCTGCTCGCCGCGGCCGTCGTCGTGACGGTGGCCAGCGGGGTCGACTACGTCTTCAAGGCGGTCAGGCTGCGCGAGACAAGCGAGCGCACCCGCCTGCGTCGGGCCCGCCGCGAGGGGGCCCGACGCGAGTGACGCCCTCGGAGGGGCTCGTGCGCCTGCTCACCGAGCGGGGTGAGACGCTCTCCTGCGCCGAGTCGCTGACGGCCGGCCTCGTCGCGGCGACGGTCGCCGACACACCCGGGGCGTCGGCGGTGCTGCTCGGCGGCGTCGTCGCCTACGCGCCGCGGCTCAAGGTCGAGCTGCTCGGCGTGCCGGCCGAGCTCATCGACCGGGTCGGCACGGTCGACCCGGCCGTGGCGGTCGCCCTCGCCGAGGGGGTGCGCGCCCGCACGGGTTCGACCTGGGCCCTGTCGACGACCGGGGTCGCCGGTCCCGGCCCGTCCGAGGGCAAGCCCGCGGGCACCGTCCACGTCGCGGTCGCCGGCCCGACGGGAACAGTGACGCGAGCCCTGCGGTTGACCGGTACACGCGAAGAGGTGCGACGCCGCACGGTCGACGAGCTGCTCGGGTGGGCCTGCTCCGTCGTCTCCGACTGTGGATGATCCCCTGCCGTCCGGCCGGGGGCTGGGGGTACGGTAGGACCCTGACCGGTCACCCCGCGCCACGTCGCACCCCCAGCCAGAACAGCCATCCCAGCCACCGGAGGAGGACGCCATGACGACGCTGCTTCGACGCGAGCTCGGCGACGTCCTGCGGGAGCGTCGTCGGGCGCAGGGCCGGACGCTGCGCGAGGTGTCGGCCACGGCGTCCGTCTCGCTCGGGTACCTCAGCGAGGTCGAGCGCGGCGAGAAGGAGGCCTCCTCCGAGCTGCTCGCGTCCATCTGCGGGGCCCTCGAGCTGCCCCTCTCGCGGGTGCTCATCGACGTCTCCACGCGCATGGCCGAGTCGGAGGGTCTCGCGCCCACCGTCACCCTGCCCCTCGCGCAGGCCGACGTCGTCTCGGCCTCCGCCGCCTGATCGGCCCCCGTCACCTCGTGATGCCCCCGTCCTCACGCGCGCCGTTGGCGGCGCTCGACGCCCGACTGGATGCCGTCGTGGGGCAGGACGGTTCGCCCGCGAGCATCTCGGCGTGGTGGGGCGGCCTCGACGGTGAGCAGTGGTGGTCACGACGCGACGACGTGCCGCACTACGCGGCCTCGACGATGAAGCTGCCGCTCGTGATCGCGGCGCAGCGGCTCGTCGTGGCCGGGCGGCTGCGACCCGATGAGGCGGTCGCGGTCGACGACCGGTTCGCGTCCGTGGCGGACGGGTCCGTCTTCGCGATGGACGAGGACGACGACCAGGACCCTGACACGTGGGCGGCGCTCGGCGGTACGCGGACGCTCGCCCAGCTCATGGAGCACGCGGTCATCCACTCCGGCAACCTCGCCACCAACCTGCTCCTCGGCCGGGTCGGTCTGCCCGCCGTCGCCTACGTGCTCGCCGACGCCGGCTGCTCCTCGGGCACCGTCGTGGGCCGTGGGATCGAGGATGCCGTCGCCCGCCGGGCCGGCATCACGAACACCGTCACCGCCGCCGACCTCGCCCGGCTGCTCACGCTCGTCGCGCGCCGCGACCCGGCGCTCGGCGGACCGGAGGTCTGCGAGCCGATCGAGGCGGTGCTGGCCCGTCAGACCCACGTCGACCAGATCCCGGCCGGACTGCCGGCCGGGACGCCCACGGCGAGCAAGTCGGGGTGGATCCCGGGGGTCTCGCACGACGCCTGCACCATCCGCCCCGACGCCGCTTCGGGGCGGGAGCCCTTCGTGCTCGTCGTGTGCACCACCGTCGACCTGCCGATGGACCAGGCCGCTCGGCTCGTGGCGTCGGTCGCGGCCGACGTCTGGGCCGCCGGCTGACCGGTGCCGCTCGGTCGCTCCGGACACCGCACGTTCCTGACCGGCCACCTGGGCCACCACCCCTGACCACCCACCCTGACCACTCACCCTGACCACCCACCCTGCCGACCACTCTGGAGAGCCGTGACCCGCATCGAGACCGTGACGGCGACGACGACCTCGGTGAATCTGCACACGCCGTTCGTCACCGCCCTGCGTCGCACGACGACGACGGACACGGTCGTCGTCACGGTCACCGACAGCGACGGGCGCACCGGCTGGGGCGAGGCGCCGCAGGTGTGGCAGGTGACGGGGGAGTCGCTCGCCGGCGCGACCGCGTGCGTCCGCACGATGCTCTCGCCCGCCGTCACCGGTCTGGCCCTCGACGACCGCGACGACCTCGACGTCGCCCTGACGCGGGTGCAGCGAACCGTCGCCCGCAACTTCGGGGCCAAGGCCGCGCTCGACGCCGCCCTGCACGACCTCTTCGCGCAGTCGCAGGGCACGACGGTCGCCGCGGTCGTCCGCGGGTGGGTGGCCGGGTCAGGAGGTCCGACCCCTGACGGCGGCCTCGACGGCATCCGGCTCACGACCGACGTCACCCTCTCGGCGGGTGACGCCTCGGCCCTCGCCGACACCGCGCGGGCGAGGGTGGCCGACGGGTTCGCCACCCTCAAGATGAAGGTGGGCACCGACGCGGCGACCGACGTCGCCCGGGTCGCGGCGGTCCGCGCAGCCGTCGGGGCGGACGTCGGCATCCGGCTCGACGCGAACCAGGGCTGGAGCCGCGAGGAGGCGGTGGAGGTGATCCGGGCGCTCGCCGACGCCGGTCTCGGGGTCGAGCTCGTCGAGCAGCCCGTCGTGGCCGAGGACGTCGAGGGGCTGGCCTGGGTGCGGGAGCGGGTGCCGCTGCCGGTCATGGCCGACGAGTCGTGCTACGGACCGTTCGACCTCGAGCGCATCATCCGCCTCGGCGCGGCCGACCTCGTCAACGTCAAGCTGGCCAAGTGCGGCTCGCTGCGCACCGGCGCCGCCCTGTTGCACCGCGCCCACGAGGCCGGCCTGGGCACCATCGTCGGCTCGATGATGGAGACCCACGTCGGGCTCGGCGCCGCGGCCTCGCTCGTCGCCGCCGTGCCGACCACCCTCGTCAGCGACCTCGACGCGGCCTGGTGGGCCACGTGCTCACCGGTCGTGGGCGGGATCGCGTACGAGGGCGAAGCCGTCCTGCTGCCGTCCGGGCCAGGGCTCGGTGTCACGGGCTGGGTTGTGGCGGGCGCGGACCGCCCCACCACCCGGGCCTGAGGCCGGGGTGGTGGGGCCGTCGGAGAGGGTTCCGCGCGCCGGCTCAGCTGCCGGGTCAGTTGCCGACGACGCGCAGCGAGAACGAGCCCGAGCCGGCATCCTGCACGGAGGCCGTGATCCCCACGGCGCGGAGCGACTCGACGGCCGCCCGCTGCTCGTCGGGCACCTGGGGCAGGTACTGCTTCTCGAGGCGGTCGAGGTCGACGTACACGGCCGCGGTCGCCTTCGACGTGTCGCCCATCGCCGCCGTGAAGGCGTCGGAGTCACCGAGGCGCCCGCCCGACTTCAGCGCGCCGACGTAGTCGGGAGTCGTGCCGAGGTAGAGCGTGTCGCCGTCGACCTCACGGGTGAGGGTGCCGGGGGCCCCGGCGGTCCGCTCGAGGGTCTCGACGAGCTGGTCGGCCCGGTTGGCGTCGGTGGAGACGATCTTGGCGCCGATCGAGGGGACGCCGTCGCCGAGCTGCTGGTCGGGCACGGAGACCGTCAGCGACCGGCCGAGCAGCACCTGCGCGTCGTCGGGCAGGGTCACCCCGAGCTGCTGCTCGACGGCGGCGAGCCGGTCGGCGCCGTCGCCGGAGCCGTCGATCATCTTCTCGATCTGCGGCCACGCGGCCTTGAGCGCGTCGCCCGCACCGGACACGTGCACGGCGGCGAGCGTGTCGTCGGGAAGGTTCGCCAGCTGGGTGCCGTCGCCGGGCGCCGGGGTGTACCCGGGGATCGCCGTCACGCCGCGGGTGATGCCGGCCACCTCGACGTACGAGGGGTCGAAGCGCATCGCGACGGCGACACGGCCGCTGGCGGCGCCCTTGGCGCCGGCCAGACCGGACAGGCCCGACATCATGGCCGAGCCGTTGCCGAGGCCGCCGAGATCGCCCAGACCGCCGAGGTCGCTCGTGCTGCGGCCGGAGCCCCGGGACGACTCGAGCTCCTTGGCGGCGGGGGCGGTGTCGAACCAGGCCGAGGCCACGCCCTGCTCGCCGAGGGCCGACATGTCGTCGCTGAACTCGGGGTCGGCGGCGAGGCGTCCGCGGTCGACGGCCGCCAGGGTCGCGTCGCCCTGGCCCTTGGGGGTGACGATGGCGTAGCCGTCGCGCAGGCGCAGGTCGGTCTCGTCGGCGCCGTCGCACGCGAGCAGGCGGGTGAGGACGTCCTGGGCCTTGCCCTCGTCGCTGACCTGCACGGCCACGGCGACGTTCGGCTTGCCGGTGGTGCCACCGGGCCGCACGGCGAGGCCGACGCGGTCACCGAGCCACGGCTCGATGTCGCCGCTGTAGGAGAAGCGGGAGACGCAGTCGCTCTTCGCGTCGGCGGTGATGGCCTCCCACACCTTCTGGCGCGGGTCGCCGGAGCCGAGGGTGTCGCGCACCTGGGGCAGCTTGCCGAGGAAGCGCACGGCCGAGACCTTCTGGGCCGCGGAGGGGTCGACGTCGAGGCGGACGTAGGCAAAGGCGTCGCCGGGCAGGACGTCGGCCGGCTGGGCGCCGCCGCCGCTCAGCTGCGAGGCGGCGAACGCGCCCGCCCCGCCGACGACGAGGGCGGCCGCGACACCGGCGGCGATGAAGGCCGGACGCCGCCGGCTGCCGGCGGCCGGAGCGGTGTCGTCGCCGAACCCGACGCCCTGGGCGCCGGCGGTCGGGCCGCCGGCGGTGGGGCCGGCCGCGGTGGGGTAGCGGTACGAGGGCGTCGTCGCGGCCTGCGGCGGCTGCGGGGCCGGGTCGGTGCTGGGTTCGGGCGTCGCGCCCGGGTGCTGCTCGGTCATCGGTTCTTCTCCCCTGGTCGTGGGCGTCCGCAGACGGGCGGGCCGCCTGCTCACGCTGCGGTCGATGCTACCCGTCGGGTGTGACGGGGACCGGGGCCGCAGCGTCCGTGCGACGCCCGCCCCGACGGCCCGGTTCCCTCCGTCGACGGGCGCGCCGGACGGCATCCGACTGGGGTGTCGGCGGCCCGGGTCGCGCTCTCGTGGGGTCACGTCCACCGCTTCGGTCAACCCTCCTACCCGACGGTCGCCCGAGTGCGCTGCGTCGTCACCGTTGGGCGCGGTGCAGACTGGGCGGGTGCGCCTCAGCCACTTCTGGACCCTCATGGACGACGTCTTCGGCCCCGCCTACGCCGGCACCCTGGCCCGCGACCACGTGCTCGGTGCCCTCGATGACCGCACTCCTGCGCAGGCGATCGAGGCCGGTGTCCCGCCGCGCGAGGTGTGGGCCGCCCTGTGCGACGACCTCGACGTGCCAGAGGCGCGCCGGCTCGGACGCGACGTGCGCCCGGCCCCTGGCGCGCCCGGCGGCCACGAGGGACGACGGTGAGCGGCCACCCCGGCGCGGCCGCCATCACGTTGCTGCGCGGCGACATCACGACGGAGACGGAGGCCGACGCCATCGTCAACGCGGCGAACTCGTCGCTGCTCGGCGGGGGTGGCGTCGACGGGGCGATCCACCGCGCGGCCGGTCCGCAGCTGCTGGAGGAGTGCCGTCGCCTCGGCGGCTGCGAGACGGGCGACGCCAAGGTCACGGGTGCGGGCCGGCTCGCCGTGCGCCACGTCGTGCACACGGTCGGGCCGGTGTGGCGCGGCGGGACGTCCGGCGAGCCCGAGCTGCTGGCCTCGTGCCACCGGCGTTCGCTCGCGGTGGCCGCCGAGGTCGGATGCCGGGTGCTGGCCTTCCCGGCGGTGTCGTGCGGCGTGTACGGCTACCCGGTGGACCGGGCAGCCGCGGTCGCGTTGGGCACGGTGGCCGACCGGTTGCGCGACGCCGGGCCGGACGACGTGCAGGCGGTGCGGTTCTGGCTTTTCGGTGACGAGGTGCACGAGGCGTTCGCCCGGGAGCTGGAGTCACTGCGCGGCTGACCCGCGGCGTGTCGTGTCGGTGTCGAACATCTGTTCGGTAGTGTTCTCCACAGGTGGTCCGCCACCGACCGCATCGTCCACAGGCCGTCTCGTGGAGCAACCCGATGTCGGCGGTCCCACCTAACGTCTGACCCGACAGCGCACCCCAGTGCACGACTCACGACGAGCCGTCACCTGCGTGAGGTCGGGTCGAAGGTAGACGACCGACTCGCAGACGGCAGACAGGTGGCCGACATGGCAACGCTTCCCGACAAGGACAAGGCCCTCGCCACGGTGATGGGGCAGATCGAGAAGAGCTACGGAAAGGGCGCGGTGATGCGCCTCGGCGACGACGTGCGGGCCCCGATCGAGGTGATCCCCACCGGCTCGATCGCCCTCGACGTCGCCCTCGGCATCGGCGGGCTGCCCCGCGGCCGCGTCGTCGAGGTGTACGGCCCCGAGTCCTCGGGCAAGACGACGGTGGCGCTGCACGCGGTCGCCAACGCGCAGAAGGCCGGCGGCATCGCCGCCTTCATCGACGCTGAGCACGCCCTCGACCCCGATTACGCGAAGAAGCTCGGTGTCGACACCGACGCTCTGCTCGTGTCGCAGCCCGACACCGGTGAGCAGGCGCTCGAGATCGCCGACATGCTCATCCGCTCGGGTGCGCTCGCCATCATCGTCATCGACTCGGTCGCGGCGCTCGTCCCGCGCGCCGAGATCGAGGGCGAGATGGGTGACAGCCACGTCGGCCTCCAGGCCCGCCTCATGAGCCAGGCACTGCGCAAGCTGACCGGCGCGCTCAACAACACCGGTACGACCGCGATCTTCATCAACCAGCTGCGCGAGAAGATCGGCGTCATGTTCGGCTCGCCCGAGACGACGACCGGTGGCAAGGCGCTGAAGTTCTACGCCTCGGTGCGCCTCGACGTGCGCCGCATCGAGACCCTCAAGGACGGCACCGACGCCGTCGGCAACCGCACCCGCGTCAAGGTGGTCAAGAACAAGGTGTCGCCGCCGTTCAAGCAGGCGGAGTTCGACATCCTCTACGGGCAGGGCATCTCCCGTGAGGGCGGCCTCATCGACATGGGGGTCGAGCACGGCTTCGTCCGCAAGGCCGGCGCCTGGTACACCTACGAGGGCGACCAGCTGGGTCAGGGCAAGGAGAACGCCCGCAACTTCCTCAAGGACAACCCCGACCTCGCCGACGAGATCGAGAAGAAGGTCAAGGAGAAGCTCGGCGTCGGGCCGCGCGTCGACCAGCCGGCGGCTGCGGACGTGCCCGTCGACTTCTGATCGCCGGGGAGCGCCGCGTGAGGGGTGGCGGGCCGGGCGAGCACCGGCCCGGCGGGCCGTCGCTGTCCGGAACCGCGTCGGGTTCGGTCGAGGAGCGGTTGGCCCGGGCGGCCGCCGCCCTCGCCGAGGCCGAGGGGGTGGCCGCGACCCGGTCCCGATCGGGTGACGGCGCCTCCGGCGGGTCCGGCTGGTCGAGCGGGTCCGCCGGTGCCGGCCGGACCGGCAGCACGAGCCGACCCGGCGGGTCGGGTCGTCGGGGCCAGGGTGGACGCGCCGGTCGGTCCGGGGGGGCGGGTGCCGCCGACGAGGCGAGCTCCGGGCTGGACGGCGTGGCCGACGCCTCGGACACGCCGGACACGTCCGGCGGAGTCGAGACCGGCCCGGACGGGCGGCGTCGCCGTCGGGGCCGCGGGGAGCGGTCGGCACCACCGGACGACCCTCAGGCCGGCCCGGACGACGCCGACCCGGAGTCGGTCGCCCGCAGCATCGCGTTGCGGCAGCTGAGCATGGCCCCGCGCAGCCGGGCCCAGCTCGAGAAGAAGCTGAGCCAGCGCGGCTGCGACGACGACGTGGCGGCCCGGGTGCTCGACCGGCTCACCGAGGTCGGCCTCGTCGACGACGGCGCGTACGCCGAGATGCTCGTCCGCTCACGTCACGCCGGCAAGGGCCTGGCCCGCCGGGCCATCGCGCACGAGCTGCGCGAGAAGGGCGTCGACCGCGACCTCGCCGACGAGGCCCTCGAACAGGTGGACACCGACGACGAGCGGACCCGGGCGGAGGAGCTCGTCGCGCGACGGCTGCGCTCGCTGCACGGTCTGGCGCCGGAGGTGCAGGCCCGCCGGCTCGCGGGGATGCTCGCCCGCAAGGGCTACTCGGGTGACGTCGCCTGGGCCGTCGTGCGTCGCGCCGTCGACGAGCCCCCTGAGCACCAGCGCGACTGACGGACCTGACGGTTCGGGTCCCGGGACGGATGGGGACACGCCGAGGGGCGGGGACCTTCCGGTCCCCGCCCCTCGGCGTGTGTGTCGCTGCGTGCGGTGGCGCGACCGGTGTCAGTCACGTGTCACACGTGTCTGGCGCTCGTCAGTCGCTCGTCAGTCGTGGTGCACGCGCGGGCGTCCTCGGCGGACGCGGTGGGTGGCTCAGACGTCGACCGACGGGGCGGCCGGGGACTCCTGCGCGATGGCGGAGATGTCGAACTCGAGCTTGACCTTCTCGCTCACGAGGACGCCGCCGGTTTCCAGGGCCGCGTTGAACTTGAGGTTCCACTCGGTGCGGTCGATGGTGAGGGCGCCCTCGAACCCGACGCGCTGGTTGCCGAAGGGGTCCTTGGCCGAGCCGGTCTCCTCGAAGGGGACGGTGACGGACTTGGTGACGCCGTTGATGGTGAGGTCGCCGGTGATGTTCCACTCGGAGCCGTCGCGCTCGACGTCGGTGGAGACGAAGGTGAGCTGCGGGTAGTTCTCGATGTCGAAGAAGTCGGGCGTGCGAAGGTGGCCGTCGCGCTGCTCGTTGCCGGTCGTGACGCTCGCGGCCTCGATGACGACCTTGACCGAGCTGTTCGCCGGGTTGGTCGTGTCGACGTGGGCGGTCCCCTCGAACTGCGAGAAGTGGCCGCGGACCTTGGTGACCATCGCGTGGCGGGCGGTGAAGCCGATGGTGGTGTGGCTGGGGTCGAGGACGTAGTCGCCGCTGATGTCGGACACCGCGACCGAGCTCTCGGCGATGTTCTCCGTCGTCTCCGACTCGCGCTTGCTGAACAGACCCATGATGACCTCCGCGTTGTTGGTTGAACCTTCAATTGGAACGATGCCCCACTTGACCAGTTCTGTCAAGTTGAACTCTCAACACGAGAGCCGCGTCCACCATTCCCGCCGCCGCGTCGACCGGGTGGGCGGACGAGACGCGGGTGCGCGACCAGCGGCTCGCCGGGTCGGGGGAGCGCGGCCGACGCCGTACGCTGGTCGGTGCCATGACTGCACAGACCGTGACCTCCGCCGGACCGTCCACCGGGTCCGCCCGCACCTACGACGTGCGCACCCACGGGTGCCAGATGAACGTCCACGACAGCGAGCGGCTCTCGGGCCTGCTCGAGACCGCGGGCTACGTCGACCTCGCCAGCCTCCCGGCATCCGAGCGCCCGGCGGTCGCGGACGTCGTCGTCTTCAACACGTGCGCGGTGCGCGAGAACGCGGACAACAAGCTGTACGGCAACCTCGGTCAGCTGCGCCCGGCCAAGCTGGCCAACCCCGACATGCAGATCGCCGTCGGTGGCTGTATGGCCCAGAAGGACCGCGGCACCATCGTCGAACGGGCACCGTGGGTCGACGTCGTCTTCGGCACGCACAACATCGGGTCGCTGCCTGCCCTGCTCGACCGCGCCGCCCACAACCGGCGCGCCGAGGTGGAGATCCTCGAGAGCCTCGAGGTCTTCCCCTCGACCCTGCCGACGCGACGCGACTCCGCCTACAGCGGCTGGGTGTCGATCTCGGTCGGGTGCAACAACACGTGCACCTTCTGCATCGTCCCGAGCCTGCGCGGCAAGGAGCAGGACCGCCGCCCCGGGGAGATCCTCGCCGAGATCGAGGCGCTCGTCGCGCAGGGCGTCGTCGAGGTGACCCTGCTCGGGCAGAACGTCAACACCTACGGCGTCGAGTTCGGCGACCGGCTGGCCTTCGGCAAGCTGCTGCGGGCCTGCGGCGAGATCGAGGGCCTCGAGCGGGTCCGGTTCACCAGCCCGCACCCCGCCGCCTTCACCGACGACGTCATCGCGGCGATGGCCGAGACGCCGAACGTCATGCCGAGCCTGCACATGCCGCTGCAGTCGGGCTCCGACGCGGTGCTCAAGACGATGCGCCGCTCCTACCGCAGCGCGAAGTTCCTGCGCATCATCGACGCCGTGCGCGACCGCATCCCCGACGCCGCGATCACGACCGACATCATCGTCGGCTTCCCGGGGGAGACGGAGGAGGACTTCCAGGGCACCCTCGACGTCGTCCGCGCCGCGCGCTTCTCGAGCGCCTTCACCTTCCAGTACTCCATCCGCCCCGGCACGCCCGCGGCGACGATGGAGGACCAGGTGCCGAAGGCGGTCGTGCAGGAACGCTTCGAGCGCCTCGTCGCCCTGCAGGACGAGATGAGCTGGGTCGAGAACCGTCGCCTCGAGGGGCGAGAGGTCGAGGTGCTCGTCTCGCCGGGCGAGGGCCGCAAGGACACCGAGACCCGCCGCCTGTCGGGCCGCGCGCAGGACAACCGCCTCGTGCACTTCGCCGTGCCCGACGGCGCGCCCGTGCCGCGACCCGGGGATGCCGTGACCGTGGCAGTCACGTACGGGGCCCCGCACCACCTCGTGGCCGACAGCGGGCTCGAGGGTGGGGCGTACTCCGTGCGGCGCACCGCGGGTGGGGACGCGTGGGCGGCGCTGCAGGAGCAGCCCACCGGCTCGCGCAAGCCGGCCGTCAGCCTCGGCATGCCGTCGCTGGGTCGACCGTCGCCGGCCGCGGCGGCCGCCGCCTCCGCGTGCTCGGTGGGCTGAGCCCAGACGGGTTCGGGCCGCACGGGGCGGTCATGCTTGACTTGGCGCATGACCGTGCGCCCCATCGTCATCACCGGTGAACCCGTCCTGCACCGCTCCGCGGCCCTCGTGACGGAGCTCGACGACGCCCTGCGCACCCTCGTCGCGGACATGCACGAGACCAACGTCGCCGCGAACGGCGTCGGTCTCGCGGCCCCCCAGATCGGGGTCGGGCTGCGCGTCTTCGTCTGGAAGATGGCCAACGACGACGGAGTGCCGGAGGAGGGCCACGTCATCAACCCGACCGTGACGACCTCGAAGATCCCGCAGGAGCGTCCCGACCCGCGCGAGGAGACCGAGGGGTGCCTCTCGGTGCCCGGCGAGTCGTTCGCCCTCAAGCGGGCCGAGCGTGCCCACGTCGTCGGTCTCGACGTCGACGGCGGCCGGGTCGAGTTCGACGCCACGGGCTGGTTCGCCCGGTGCATGCAGCACGAGTACGACCACCTCAACGGCACGCTCTACGTCGACCGGCTCGACGAGCGCCAGGGAAAGAAGGCGCGCAAGGCCGTCAAGCGCAACGGCTGGGGGCGGCCCGGCCACTCGTGGCTGCCGGGGGTCGACGAGGACCCCTTCGGTCACGACGAGGACGACGACGCGTCGGCCGGTGACCACGCCGACGCCGGCGACGACGCCAGGGCAGGCGGGGCGCGGTCCGGCAGCCACGCCGACGAGCTCATCGGGTGACCGACGTCGTCCCGGTCGTCGCCGTCGTCGGCGCGACCGCGACCGGCAAGTCGGGGCTCGCCCTCGACCTCGCCGAGCGCCTCGGCGGCGAGGTCGTCAACGCCGACGCGATGCAGCTCTACCGCGGCATGGACGTCGGGACGGCGAAGCTGCCCCCGGACCAGCGCCGCGGCATCCCGCACCACCAGCTCGACGTTCTCGACGTCGTGCAGGAGGCGACCGTCGCCGCCTACCAGGTCGCGGCGAGGGCCGACCTCGACGCCGTCGCCGCGCGGGGGCACATGCCGCTGCTCGTGGGCGGGTCGGGGCTCTACGTGCGGGCGGCCCTCGACCGGCTCGACATCCCGCCGACCGACCCGGCCGTGCGGGCGCGCCTCGAGCTCGAGGCGCAGGAGCACGGGCCGGCGGCCCTGCACCGGCGGCTGGGAGCCGGCGACCCGGCATCCGCGGCCCGCATCGACCCCGCCAACGTGCGCCGCGTGGTGCGCGCGCTCGAGGTCATCGAGCTGACCGGACGCCCTTTCAGCGCGGCGATGCCCGACCGCGAGGTGCGCCGACCGTCCGTCATCCTCGGCCTGCGGGTCGACCGGCCGACCCTCGACGAGCGCATCGGGCGCCGCGTCGGCGAGATGTGGCGCGGCGGCCTGCTCGAGGAGGTCGAGCGGCTGCTCGCGGCCGGTCTCGAACGCGGGGTCACCGCGAGCCGGGCCATCGGCTACCGGCAGGCGGTCGACCAGCTCGCCGGTCGCCTCGACGAGGCGCAGGCGCAGGCCGAGACGGCCCAGGCGACCCGGCGCTACGCCCGCCGGCAGGAGTCGTGGTTCCGCGCCGACCCGCGCATCGTGTGGCTCGACGCGCTCGACCCGGGCCTGTCGGAGCGCGCTCTCGCGGCGGTTCGCGAGGCGGGTGCCCGGGCCGACGGGGCCGTACCGGAGAATGGCTGACATGACGCGCTTCACCAAGGGCCACGGCACCGAGAACGACTTCGTCCTCGTGCCCGACCCGGAGGGGACCCTCGAGCTGACCCCCGCCCAGGTGCAACGCCTCACCGACCGGCACGCCGGCATCGGTGGCGACGGCGTGATCCGGGTCGTGCGCACCGAGTTCGCCACCGACGACGCCGTGCGCAGCCTCGCGCCCGGCGCCGAGTGGTTCATGGACTACCGCAACGCCGACGGCTCGCTGGCCGAGATGTGCGGCAACGGCACCCGCGTCTTCGCCGCCTACCTCCAGCGCGAGGGACTCGTCGCCGACCGTGAGTTCGCCATCGCGACCCGCGCCGGCGCCAAGGTCGTGCGAGTCACCGACGAGGGCTTCGCCGTCGACCTCGGCCCGTGGCGGCTCGTCGACGAGGTCGGCGCCCGCCGCGACGGCTTCGACGTCATGGTGCGGGCCCGCTTCGGCAAGCCGGTCCCCGCGCTGTCGCTCGACCTCGGCAACCCGCACGCCGTCGTCATGCTGCCGGAGGGCATCACCCTCGAGCAGCTCGACCTCACGGAGGCGCCCGAGATCCACCCCACCCCGGCGGGCGGTGCCAACGTCGAGTTCGTGCGTGCCGTGGGTCCGGGCCACATCGCCCTCCGCGTGCACGAGCGGGGCGTCGGCGAGACCCGCTCGTGCGGCACGGGGGCCGCGGCCGCCGCGCTCGCCACCCGCTTCTGGTCTGGGGTCGAGGACTTCACCCCGTGGACCGTCGACGTGCCCGGGGGCCGCCTCACCGTCACCCCCCTGGGCGGCCAGCGGGTCGAGCTCGCGGGGCCGGCCGAGCTCGTCGCCGACGGCGAGATCGAGCTCTAGCGCCGACGCACCTCGAGCACGCGGAAGGCCTTGGCCGACGCGATCCGGGTGCAGGCCAGCCCGAGGTCGTGCTCGTTCAGCCAGCGCTGCAGCGAGTCGCTGCCGAGGTGCTTCTGCACGACGAGGTGGGCCACGCCGTCGTCGGCGAGGCGGGGCAGCCACCGCTCGAGCAGCGCGTGCAGCGCCGCCTTGCCGACGTGGATGGGCGGGTTGCTCCACAGGGTGGCGAAGCGGATGTCGCCCGGCACGTCGTCGGGCTCGACGAAGCGCACGGTGTCGACCCCGACCGCCACGGCGTTGGCGCGGGCCAGGTCGAGCGCGCGGCGGTTGACGTCGACCCCCCACACCCGCGCGGCGGGGGAGCGCAGTGCGAGGGTGAGCGCGATCGGCCCCCACCCGCAGCCGAGGTCGAGCAGGTCACCGGTGGGGCTGGGGTCGGGGGCGCGGTCGAGCAGCACGGCCGTGCCGGGGTCGAGGCGGTCGGGGGAGTAGACACCCCGGGCGGTGGTCAGCACGTGGTCGCGCCCGGCGAGGCGGACCGTCACCGGGCGCCGCTCGTCGGGTGCGGCGGGCTCGGCGCTGAAGTAGTGGTCGGTCGGCTCGCTCATCACGGTCACCGTAGCGAGCAGGGGCAGGAGAGGCCGAACGGGCACAAACGAGTGGCCCGTGGCGTTCTACGGATGCGACCCTAGGGAGAACATGCGAACGAAGAACACCGTGCCAGCGACCCACCAGCCGACCGACCAGCTCACCGACGAGCTCACCGGGATCACCGACGATCCGACCGGCATGACCGACGAGATACCGGACGGCGTCACGCCCGACACCGCCCACGTCACCGGTCGCCGGTCCCGTCGCGACCTGCTCGAGTCCCGCGCGGCCGCGCTCTCGGCGAGCGACCCGGCATCCGACGAGTTCGACCGCCCGCTCTACGACGGCGACCAGCTCGAACGTGACGAGCGCGCGGCGCTGCGGCGCGTCAACGGCCTGTCGACCGAGCTCGAGGACGTCACCGAGGTCGAGTACCGGCGGCTGCGTCTCGAGCGCGTCGTGCTCGCCAGCGTCTGGAGCGAGGGCACGGCAGAGGATGCCGAGAACTCCCTCCGTGAGCTCGCCGCCCTCGCCGAGACGGCGGGCTCGACGGTGCTCGAGGGCGTCATGCAGCGCCGGCAGCGGCCGGACGCCGCGACCTACTTCGGCAAGGGCAAGGCCATCGAGCTGCGTGACATCGTCGTCGCCGAGGGCGCCGACACCGTCATCTGCGACGACGAGCTCGCCCCGAGCCAGCGCCGTGCCCTCGAGGACGTCGTCAAGGTCAAGGTCATCGACCGCACCGCCCTCATCCTCGACATCTTCGCCCAGCACGCCAAGAGCCGGGAGGGCAAGGCGCAGGTCGAGCTGGCCCAGCTGCAGTACCTGCTCCCGCGTCTGCGCGGCTGGGGCGAGTCGATGTCGCGGCAGGCCGGTGGCCAGGCGGCCGGCGGCCAGGGGATGGGCTCGCGCGGACCCGGTGAGACGAAGATCGAGCTCGACCGCCGTCGCATCAACACCCGCGTCGCCAAGCTCAAGCGCGACATCAAGGACATGAAGAACAACCGCGACACGAAGCGGTCGAGCCGGGCGCACCACGGCGTGCCGAGCGTCGCCATCGCCGGCTACACCAACGCCGGCAAGAGCTCGCTGCTCAACCGCCTCACGGGCGCCGGTGTGCTCGTCGAGAACCAGCTCTTCGCGACGCTCGACCCGACCGTGCGCCGGGCCGAGACCGCCGACGGCCGCGTCTACACACTGGCCGACACCGTCGGGTTCGTCCGCGCCCTGCCGACGCAGCTCGTCGAGGCCTTCCGCTCCACCCTCGAGGAGGTGTCCGGCGCCGACCTGCTGCTGCACGTCGTCGACGGCTCGCACCCCGACCCCGAGGGCCAGATCAGCGCGGTGCGCGCGGTGCTGGCCGACGTCGGCGGCGACCAGATCAAGGAGGTCGTCGTCGTCAACAAGGCCGACATCGCCGACCCGGAGGTGCTCGACCGGCTGCGCCGCCACGAGCGGCACTGCGTCACCGTGTCGGCCCGCACCGGCGAGGGCATCGAGGCCCTGCTCGAGGTCGTCGCCCACGAGCTGCCCAAGCCCGAGATCGAGGTCAAGGCGGTCATCCCCTACGACCGCGGCGACCTCGTGAGCCGGCTGCACGCCGAGGCCGAGGTGCTCTCGACCGAGCACCGTGAGGAGGGCACCTTCGCCCACGCGAAGGTCGGCCCGGCCCTCGAGCACGAGCTTTCGGCCTTCGCCGTCTGAGCCCGGACGCGACCGGTGACGCGCTGGCGGGGTGGGTGCCTGCGGCCCCACCCCGTCAGCGCGTCACCACCGTGTCACCGCGGAGCGGTCAGCGGCCGGTCGTCACGCGGTCGGATGCCGGCCGGTGGCGCCACGCGTACGAGCAGTACGTCGTGACGGCGCAGAGGTAGAGCACGCCGAGGTAGAGGTGCGCCCCGACGACACGCTGCTTGCCGAGGACGATCTGCAGCACGACGACCACGAGCAGGGCGACGGCGAACCACAGCGGCCAGCTCGTCCCCTCGTCGCGGCGCAGCAGCAGCGACGCGACGAGGCACACGACGACCGCCGTGACGACGAGGTACGCGTTGACGAGGTGCGCCGTCTCCAGGCCTCGCTCTTGGGCCTCGTGATGAGCGAGGCGGCCAGGCCCGAGCCGAAGCCCGCCTGCCCGAGGGCGAGGGCGAAGAGCACGGTCGTGGCGATCCGGAGCGCACGCAGGGCCATGCGCCCACTGTAGGGCGGCGCGGGGCCCGGTGCCGTCCTGAGGTGGCCCTGAAGCGGTGTCGGCGGCGTCGGGCAGGATGCCGGTTCGTGACCCCCTCGACCCCGGAGCCCGCCCCAGCCGTCCTCCACCCGCTGCCCGAGCCCGGCGGTGTGTGGCTGACGACGCCGCGGCTGACCCTGCGCCGGCCCGTCATGGACGACCTCGAGGGCTACCGGCGGGTGCACGGAGACCCGCGCACGTACGCCCACGCCCCGGCATCCCGGCCCGACGCGGAACGGTGCCGCGAGCGGTTGGAGGAGGACCTCGACGCCTGGCGTGACCACGGCGTCGGCTACGCCGCGGTGATCGACACCGCGACGGGCGAGCTCGTGGGCTGGGCGGGGCTGCGTCGTCAGCGGCCCGACGGTCGGCCGGTGCTGCTCAACCTCTACCACCGCCTCGTGCACGCACGGCTCGGGCAGGGGCTGGGCCGTGAGCTGGCCCGGGCCCTGCTCACGTGGGCCCTCGAGTGGCGTGAGGAGCCCGTCGGCGCCCTCGTCGACGAGGGCAACCACGCGTCCCTCGCGACGTGCCGCTCGGCCGGGCTCCTCGAGGTGGGCGTGCGCCCCCACGCGGACGGGAAGCCCATGGTCGCGTTCGAGGCGCCGGAGCTCATTGTGGCGGGCGCGACGGAGGTCGGGGGCGTGGACCGGGACGAGGTGCTCGACCTGTGGATGCGCGTCAACGAGGCGGGCGGTGCGGTGGGCTTCGTCCCGGGGACGCCTCGGGGCGACGTGGCCGTCGCTCTCGACACCCACCTCGAGGCGGTGCGGGCCGGACGGGCCCTGCTCGTCACGTTGCGCGCCCCCGACTCCGGGCTGCTCGCGCTCGGGTTCTGGCTCGCCCCGGGCTCGCGGCGCCAGGAGCACGTGGCCTGGCTCGTGCGGCTCATGGTCGACCCGGAGCGCCAGGGCCGCAACCTCGGTCGGCTGACGCTGGCGGCCATGACCGGCGTCGCCCGTCGCGAGCTGCCGCACGTGCGCCTGCTGCGGCTCGACTACCGGGGCGGCCTCGGTCTCGGGCGCTTCTACGAGGCCAACGGGTGGACCGAGGTCGGCCGCATCGCCGAGGGGCTGCGGATGGGCGGCGACGACTACCGCGACGACGTCGCCATGGCCCGCCGGGTCGACGGCCGGCCGCTCCTGCCCGACGGCGGCTTCTGACGGCGGCTTCTGACGGCGGCTGGTACACCGGCCCGGGCGTCGGCCTGGGGATGTCGGTCGAGGGCGGGGCGCCGTGCGGCATACCCTTGCCGGATGGCCGCCACCCCCTCGCTCGACGACCTCCTGCACGCGGCCGTGACGAGCGTCGGGGGAGCCGAGCGCCCGGGGCAGGTCGACATGGCCCGGGCCGTCGCCCGGGCGGTCGACGAGGGCGAGCACCTGCTCGTCCAGGCGGGGACGGGCACCGGCAAGTCGCTCGCCTACCTCGTCCCGGCCGTCGCCCACGCCGTCGAGGTCGGCAAGCCGGCCGTCGTGGCGACCGCGACGCTGGCGCTGCAGGCGCAGATCGTCGACCGCGACATGCCGCGGGTCGCCGACGCCCTGACCCCGCTGCTGGGGCGGCGCCCGACCTACGCGCTCGTCAAGGGCCGCCGCAACTACGTGTGCCTCAACAAGCTCGAGGGCGGCTTCCCCGACGACGAGGAGGGCCTGTTCGGCGTGGGGCAGGTCGACGCCTCCGCAGGCCGGCTCGGCCAGGAGGTCGTCCGGCTGCGCGAGTGGGCAGACCAGACCGACTCCGGCGACCGTGACGAGCTCGTGCCGGGCGTCTCCGAGCGGGCGTGGCGGCAGGTGTCGGTGTCGGCCCACGAGTGCCTCGGCAGCAAGTGCCCCCTCGTCACGGAGTGCTTCGTCGAGCGGGCCCGCGAGGCGGCCAAGGACGTCGACGTCATCGTCACCAACCACTCGTTCATGGCCATCGACGCCTTCGAGGGGCGCCAGATGCTGCCCGAGCACGACGTCCTGGTCGTCGACGAGGCGCACGAGCTCGTCGACCGCGTCACGGCCACCGTCACCGACGAGCTGAGCGGCGGCATGGTCGCGGCCGCGGCCAAGCGCGCCGGTCGGCTCAGCGAGAGCACGGCCCAGCTCGACGAGGCGGGCGAGCTGCTCGCAGCCTCCCTCGAGAACGTCGAGGAGGGGCGTCTGCTCGGCGTGCCGGATGCCGTTGGGCTGGCCCTCGCCCGTGTGCGCGACACCGCGCGCGCCGTGCAGAGCGACCTCAAGCCGCCGCCGGGGCAGGACGTCGACGGCGCCCGCCAGGTGGCCCGCGCCGCCGTCGACGAGGTGCACGAGAACGCCGAGCGCATCCTCGAGGAGCGCGAGCTCGACGTCGTCTGGTGCAGCCGCGACCCGCGCCGCGGGCCGGTGCTGCGCGTCGCCCCGATGAGCGTGGCCATGCTCGTGCGCGACAAGGTCTTCGACGACCGCACCGTCGTGCTCACCTCCGCCACCCTCGAGCTGGGTGGCACCTTCGACGCGGTGGCCGGCACGATCGGGCTGCGCGGGCAAGGCGCCCCGGCCTGGCAGGGGCTCGACGTCGGCAGCCCGTTCGACTACCCGCGCCAGGCCATCGCGTACGTCGCGACCCACCTGCCGCCGCCCGGGCGCGACGGGACGAGCGAGGCCGTGCTCGACGAGATCGAGCAGCTCGTGCGGGCCGCGGGCGGGCGCACCCTCGGGCTGTTCTCCTCGACGCGTGCCGCGCAGAACGCCGCCGAGGTCATGCGGGCGCGGCTCGGCGACGACTTCCCCGTCCTGTGCCAGGGTGAGGACCAGATCAGCACGCTCGTGCGCCAGTTCGCCCGCGAGCCGCGCACCTGCCTCTTCGGCACCCTGACCCTGTGGCAGGGCGTCGACGTCCCCGGCAGCTCGTGCCAGCTCGTCATCATCGACCGCATCCCCTTCCCGCGGCCCGACGACCCGCTGGCCTCGGCGCGCTCGCAGGCCATCGGGCGCATGGGTGGCAACGGCTTCATGGCCGTGTCGGCGACGCACGCGGCGCTGCGGCTCGCACAGGGCGCCGGCCGTCTCGTGCGCCGCGGTGACGACCGCGGGGTCGTCGCCTTCCTCGACTCGCGCATGATGACGGCGCGCTACGCCGAGTTCCTCCAGCGCTCGCTCCCGCCGTTCTGGCCGACGACCGACCGCGACCGGGTCCTGTCGGCCCTGAGACGCCTCGACGAGACGGCGCCCCCGCCGCTTCCCGTCGCCGAGCCCGCCCTGCGCAGCCTCACCGGCGCGACGGCCGCGCCGGCCGCCGGTGGCGACGGGGCCGAGCACCCCCGCCCGGTCGCCCCGCCCCCGCCCGTGGCGGAGTCGAGCCGCACCGGCGTCACGTCCGGACACGCGTGGACCGACGAGCAGGACGACGAGCTGCGCGACGCCGCCGAGGCCGGCATGCAGCTCGACGAGCTCGTCGAGCACTTCGAGCTGCCCGAGCAGACCATCGCCGCCCGGCTCGAGCAGCTGGGCCTCACCCTCGCCAGCGGCGCCCTCTTCGAGTGACGCGCAGCGCTGTCGCCGGTGCGTGGCAGCATGGGCGCATGCCGCCGGTCGCCGTCCCCCCGCTGGTGCTCGTCACCGGCCCCGAGGAGGTCCTCGTCGATCGGGCCGTGGCCGCCGTCGTCGCCTCGGCCAGGGCGGCGGATGCCGACGTGGTGGCCCTCGACGCCGCCACGTACGAGCCGGGCGCGGTCGCGGTGCACGCCAGCCCCTCGCTCTTCGGCGGTCGCACCTGCATCGTCGTCCGAGACCTCCAGGACGCCGCCGACGACCTGCAGGACGACGTCGTCGCCCTCGTCAAGGACCCCGCGCCGGAGGTCTCGCTCGTCCTCGTCCACCGAGGCGGCCCCCGGGGCAAGCGTGTGCTCGACGCGGCTAGGAAGGCCGGCGCCGAGGTGGTCGACTGCCCGGCGGTCAAGAGCGACCGCGACAAGGGCGAGTTCGTCCAGCGCGAGTTCGCCTCGGCCCGGCGCACCATCACGAGCGAGGGGGTCCGGGCCCTCGTCGAGGCGGTCGGCCGCGACCTGCGCGAGCTGGCGGCGGCATGCGCCCAGCTCGTGGCCGACACCGAGGGCACCGTCGACGACGCGGTGGTCGACACGTACCACGGCGGCAAGGTCGAGGCGACCGGCTTCCGGGTCGCCGACGCCGCCGTCGCCGGGCAGCAGGGCGAGGCGCTGCGGCTGCTCCGCCACGCCATCGCGACGGGCGTGGACCCCGTCCCCATCGTCGCCGTGCTCGCCTCGCAGCTGCGCCAGCTCGTCAAGGTCGGCTCCGCCGGCCGCGGCAGCTCGGCCCAGCTCGCACGCAGCCTCGGCATGGCACCGTGGCAGGTCGACAAGGCGCGGCGCGTCGTCGGTCACTGGACCGGCGAGGGCCTCGCGGTTGCCGTGCAGGCCGTCGCCGCCGCCGACTTCGAGGTCAAGGGGGGCGGCCGCGACCCGGTCTACGCCGTCGAACGCGCGATCCTCACCGTCTCCCGGGCCCGCGCCCTGCGCTGACGGCACCTGGCCACCGCCGCGCGATCCCCGCGGGGTCAGGCCGGTTTGGAGCGGGCGCCCCCGCGCTGGTAACTTTGACCGTCGCGTGCGCGCTCAGGTCGTGCGCGCATGCAGCATGACCCGGAGCCGTTCACGCAGGGTGTCCCCACGCCCGGTCCCGAACGCGCTCTGCCGCCCTCTAACGGCAACCATCCGACCCAGCGAAAGAAACCACACGTGGCAAACATCAAGTCGCAGCTCAAGCGCATCAAGACCAACGCTGCGCGCACCGAGCGCAACAAGGCCTACAAGAGCGAGCTCCGCACCTGGATCCGCAAGTTCCGCGTCGCCGCGGAGTCGGGCGACAAGGACGCGGCCGCCGAGGCCCTCAAGAACGCGTCGAAGAAGCTTGACAAGGCCGTGAGCAAGGGCGTCATCCACGCCAACCAGGCCGCCAACAAGAAGTCGTCGATGGCCCGCAAGGCCGCGTCGCTCTGACCCCGGCACCACTGGTACCGCACGCCTGACGGCGTGCCGCCGACAGGCCCGTCACCCTCCGGTGACGGGCCTTCGTCGTACCCGTCCGTGTCGTCGCCCGTGTGCCCACCGTGTGGTCAGCGGGTCGTCACCGGGTCCGCCCGCGTCCCGAACCCACCCGGACGGGTCGTGGCCGACAGGCCCGCCCGTCACGTCAGCCGAGCGCGGCCCGGGCGCCGGCGACGACGGCGTCGTAGCGGTCTCGGGGCAGCACGGCGCCCTCACGGCGCACCGCTGCGGGGTCGACGCGGATGAGCCGGTTGACCCGCACCTCGCTGGCCCGACCGCGCCGGTCCCACGGACCCGAGCCGATGTCGACCCACTCACGCCCGGCCCGCCGCTCCTGCGCCTCGTCGCGGTCGTGGTCCTTGCTCGTCAGGGCGAGCGCGACGAGCCACGCACCGTCGCGGCCGACCACGAGCACGGGGCGGTCCTTGCCCTGGCGGTGGTCCTCCTCGTACGGCACCCAGGTCCAGACGATCTCGCCCGGATCGGGCCGCCCGTCCGGCTTCGGGGCGTACGTCGTGTCGGGCAGCCGGTCGGCGTCGCCCGGGTACGCGCGGTGCGGCGCTCCGGCATCCGGCGTGGTGCTGTTCGGCGTCGTTCGTGCGGGCGTCGACCCACTGCCGCCCCGACCGGACGCCGGTGCGGTGAGGTCGCGCACGAGCCGGACGAGTCGCTGCAGGGTGCTGGCCATGGGAATGACCGTAGTGCCCGGCCCGTTACCATCGGGGTCATCGCGGGTCGACGGAGATCCTTCCCATCCCGACCGAAGGACGCCTCACCCGTGAGCACCACCCAGCGCCGCACCGCGCTCGCCATCGTAGCCATCGCCCTCGGCGGCTTCGCCATCGGCACGACGGAGTTCGTGACGATGGGCCTGCTGCCCCAGATCGCCGACGGCACCGGCGTCGACATCCCGACAGCCGGCCACTACGTGTCGGCCTACGCCCTCGGCGTCGTCGTCGGGGCGCCGCTCATCGCCGTCCTCGCGGCCCGCGTGCCGCGCAAGGCGCTGCTCATGGCGCTCATGGCCGTCTTCGCCGTCAGCCACCTCGCGACCACCTTCGTCGACACCTACCCGTCGCTGCTCGCGGTGCGTTTCGTGTCGGGGCTGCCGCACGGCGCCTACTTCGGCATCGGCGCGCTCGTCGCCGCCTCGCTCGTCTCGCGGGAGCGCCGCACCGCGGCCATCGCGACGATCCTCGGTGGGCTCGGGGTCGCCAACGTGCTCGGGGTGCCGCTGGCCACCCTGCTGGGACAACGTTTCTCGTGGCACCTGCCGTACGTCGCTGTCGGCGTCGTCGGTCTCGTCACGGTCGTCGCCGTCGGGCTGCTGCTGCCGCGCCAGGCGCCGGAGCAGGCCGCCTCGATGCGCACCGAGCTGAGCGCGCTGCGTCGCGGGCAGGTGTGGCTCGCGCTGCTCATCGGCACCGTCGGCTTCGGCGGCATGTTCGCCATGTACAGCTACATCACGCCCACGATGACCGAGCTGACCGGCCTCGCCGAGTCGGCCGTCCCGTGGGTGCTCATGGCCTACGGCATCGGCATGGTCACCGGCATGGTGCTCGCCGGCCGGGTCGCCGCCCGTTTCGGTGTCATGCGCGGCATCCTCGTCTCGATGGTCGCCGTCGCGGTGCTGCTCGGCCTCTTCGGCACTGCCGCCCACGTGGTCTGGGCCGCCGTGGCCTTCGTCTTCCTGCTCGGCCTCGTGCCCTCGATCGTCGTGCCGCTGCTGCAGACGCGCCTCATGGACGTCGCCCGCGACGGTCAGTCGCTCGCGGCGACCCTCAACCACTCGACGCTCAACATCGCCAACGCCCTCGGCGCCTGGCTCGGATCGCTCGTGCTCACGGCGGGCTACGGCTACGGCGCCCCGAGCCTCGTCGGTGCCGGCCTCGCCGTGCTCGGCGTCGGCATCGCGGCCCTGTCGGCCGGTCTCGAGCGTCGCGACCGCCGCCGCGGGGTCCCGGCGAGCCGCCTGGATGCCGACGCGGCCGGGTCGGACACGCCGGCACCCACCGCGGTGCGCGAGGTCACCCCCGTCTGAGGCGCGGTCCCACCCACTCCGGCCCCCGGCATCCTGCTCGAACGAACCGTTCGGTGCCGAACGCGCCGCCCGTGCCCCTCACGCATCTGCCCGAACGAACCGTTCGGTGCCGAACACGCCGTTCGTGTTCGAACACGCCGGCACACCGGCGCGTTCGACGAGCGGCACGGGGTTCGACCTCGAACGGTTCGTTCGGTCCGGGCCCCCACGGAGGTGACCAGGCCGGGCCTGGAGGCCCGGCCCGTCAGGCCGGGCCGGAGCCCTGCGGCGGCCCGTACGGGGCGTCCGACGGCGCGGTGGGGTCGGGTCGGGTGGCGTCGACCGGGGCGAACGGCCGGCCCACCCCGGGCGCACCGGCTGGCACCGTGCCGTACGACGATGACGGCGCGGCGCCCAGCAGTCGCGGCGGGGGAGTGGGCTCGAAGCCGACCCGGGCCGGCAGCGAGTAGGAGGCCGGGTCGACCGCCTGCGTCCAGAGCCACGGTGCCCGCGGACGCCAGAGCAGCCGCCCGGGCGTGCGCCGGTCGCGCAGCGCGTGCATGCGCCAGGTCAGCACCGGGTGCGACGCGGCGGCGTTGACGGTCCAGACGAAGAAGCCGGGCTCGGTGACGGCGCGGTCGGCCATCGCGTCGGCGTCGACCGAGCGGCCGAGGTACTTGCCGCCGGCGAGCGTCGCCATGGCCCCGCGCGCGCCCTGCGGCACGAGCGCGTGCCCGTAGTTGTCCGCCGTGTACTCCTGCGCCCGGCTGAGGGTCGAGCCGAGCAGCGGGACCCACTGCGAGGCGAAGGTGCCGAGCATCCGCCAGTAGCTCGTGTGCCCGGCGGCGATGTGACCGACCTCGTGGGCGATGACGAAGCGCAGGGCGTCGGGGTCGCGGGCGGCGCCGCCGACCTCGAGCAGGTCGCTGTAGACGATGACGAAGCGGCGGAAGCCGTGACCGGACGCGGCCGCGTTGATGAGCCCGTTGCCGCCGACCACCCAGGCGTCGGGGACGTAGGGCAGGCCCGAGCGCGCCGCCGCGTCGACGAGCATGGCGTGGGCCTCGGGGAACTGGCTCGGCGTCAGCTTGATGCCGTTGGTGCGCTGCTGCGCCCACAGCTGCCCGCGGCCGAACCACAGCAGCACCGGCGCGAAGAGCAGCGCGAGGGCGTAGACGTCGGGCGTCCGGTCCTCGTCCGCGGCGGTGACCACCTCCGCGATCGCGAGCAGCAGCAGCAGGAACGAGCCGACGACGGCGACGACGAGCGTGAGGATCTCCCTCGGGTGGCGCACGGCCTTACGCATCGGCACCTGGCTGCCGGGCGGCGCCGGCAGCGGCTGCATGGGTGGCGGCTTCATGCGCACATTGTGCGGCACACCCGTCGCCGTCACGCCCGCCGCGGCCACCCACGGCGACCGCAAGGCCGAGATGCGGCCACCCACGGCGACCGCAAGGCCGAGATGCGGCCACCCACGGCGACCGCAAGGCCGAGATGCGGCCACCCCGCGGTCACGGCACGGCCACGGTGCGGGCGCCGGGGCCGCGGTGACCGGCATCCGGCCCGGACGTGGGACACTGTGACGTCCGCCCGTTCTCGCACCCCCCGAGGTTCGCCGCACCGTGTCGCCCATGGCCCGCTCCGCGTTGGCACCCAACGCAACGCCGCCGGACCTGATCCGCAACTTCTGCATCATCGCGCACATCGACCACGGCAAGTCGACCCTCGCCGACCGGATGCTGCAGCTGACGGGCGTCGTCGACGCCCGCGCGATGCGCGCCCAGTACCTCGACCGCATGGACATCGAGCGTGAGCGCGGCATCACGATCAAGAGCCAGGCCGTTCGGATGCCGTGGGAGAGCGAGGGCGTCACGTACGCCCTCAACATGATCGACACCCCCGGGCACGTCGACTTCACGTACGAGGTGAGCCGCTCGCTCGCCGCCTGCGAGGGGGCCGTGCTGCTCGTCGATGCGGCGCAGGGCATCGAGGCGCAGACCCTCGCGAACCTGTACCTCGCGATGGAGAACGACCTCACCGTCATCCCGGTGCTCAACAAGATCGACCTGCCGGCCGCCCAGCCCGAGAAGTACGCGGAGGAGCTGGCCAAGCTCATCGGCGTCGAGCCCGAGGCCTGCCTGCGCGTGTCCGGCAAGACCGGTGAGGGCGTCGAGCCGCTGCTCAACGAGATCGTGCGTCAGCTGCCCGCGCCGACCGGTGACGCCGACGCGCCCGCCCGCGCGATGATCTTCGACTCGGTCTACGACACCTACCGCGGCGTCGTCACCTACGTGCGCGTCGTCGACGGCAACCTCAACCCCCGCGAGAAGATCGTCATGATGTCGACGCGGGCGACCCACGAGCTGCTCGAGATCGGCGTCATCAGCCCCGAGCCGGTGCCCGGCAAGGGCCTCGGCGTCGGCGAGGTCGGCTACCTCATCACCGGGGTGAAGGACGTGCGGCAGTCGCGCGTCGGTGACACGGTGACGAACGCGAGCAAGCCGGCGACCGACGACCTCGGTGGCTACCGCGACCCCAAGCCGATGGTCTTCTCGGGGCTCTACCCCATCGACGGCAGCGACTACCCCGACCTGCGCGAGGCGCTCGACAAGCTCAAGCTCAACGACGCTGCGCTCGTCTACGAGCCGGAGACGTCGGCGGCGCTCGGCTTCGGCTTCCGCGTCGGCTTCCTCGGCCTGCTGCACCTCGAGATCGTGCGCGAGCGCCTCGAGCGCGAGTTCGGCCTCGACCTCATCTCGACGCAGCCCAACGTCGTCTACGACGTGACGATGGACGACGGCAAGGACATCCACGTCACGAACCCGAGCGAGTTCCCCGAGGGCAAGATCCGCGAGGTGACCGAGCCGGTCGTGCGGGCCACGGTGCTGGCCCCGAGCGAGTTCGTCGGCGCGATCATGGAGCTGTGCCAGCAGAAGCGCGGCGTGCTGCGCGGCATGGACTACCTCAGCGAGGACCGCGTCGAGATGCGGTACACCCTGCCGCTGGCCGAGATCGTCTTCGACTTCTTCGACCAGCTCAAGTCGCGCACCCGCGGCTACGCCTCGCTCGACTACGAGCCCGACGGCGAGCAGGTGGCCGACCTCGTCAAGGTGCAGATCCTGCTGCAGGGCGAGAGCGTCGACGCCTTCAGCGCGATCGTGCACAAGGACAAGGCCTACGCCTACGGCGTCATGATGGCGGGCAAGCTCAAGGACCTCATCCCGCGCCAGCAGTTCGAGGTGCCGATCCAGGCCGCCATCGGCGCACGCATCATCGCCCGCGAGAACATCCGCGCCATCCGCAAGGACGTCCTCGCCAAGTGCTACGGCGGCGACATCAGCCGCAAGCGCAAGCTGCTCGAGAAGCAGAAGGAGGGCAAGAAGCGGATGAAGATGGTCGGCCGCGTCGAGGTCCCCCAGGAGGCGTTCGTCGCCGCCCTCAGCAGCGACGGCGACAAGGGCAAGAAGTAGCCGACCACCGGCTCCACCTGACCTGACCCGACCTGGCCCGACGCGACGGCTCCGGCGTAGCGTGGCCCGTATGGCCGCGCAGTCGGAGCACCACGAGACGGTGGCGTCCGGCGCGCTGGCGCCGTTCGTCACGCGCGTGGTCGGCTACCGTCTGAGCGGTTTCGAGCCGGGCGTCCACGTGGGGATGCCGTCGAGCACCCTGACGCTGGTCGTGCCGTTGGACGCGCCGCTGACCCTGTCGAGCGGACGGTCCGGCCGGCGCCGTGACGTCGAGGCTGTGGTCGCAGGACTGGCCGTCGCCCCGGAGCACATCCACCACGACGGGGTGCAGCACGGCGTGCAGCTGGCCCTGCACCCCGACGCCGCCCCGGCCCTGTTCGGGGTGCCCGCGGCGGCGCTGGCTCACGAGTCCTTCGAGCTCGGCGACGTGCTCGACGAGCTGGTCGGGGCCGGCGCGGTGTCGACCCTGCGGGAGCGGATGCACGAGACCGACTGCTGGACGACGAGGTTCGCGCTCGTCCTCGGGCTGCTCACCGCGGCCCGCTCGCGGGTGGGCGACCGACCTGCGGCCGGCCGGGTCGCCCCCGAGGTGCAGGAGGCGTGGCGGGTCGTGGAGCGGTCGGACGGGCGGGTGCCGGTGCGTGACGTGGCCCGGTCGGTGGGGTGGTCGGTGCGCCACCTGCAGCAGCGCTTCGGGGCGGCCTACGGCCTCGGTCCCAAGGCCGCCGCGCGGGTCCGTCGCTTCGAGCGGTCGGTGCCGCTCGTCTCGGCGGCCCGGCTGCCGCTGACCCGGGTCGCCCTCGACTGCGGCTGGTCCGACCACGCCCACATGGATCGCGACTGGCGCGACCTGGCCGGCACCTCCCCGAGCCGTTGGCGGGCCGACGACGCCCTCATCGGCACCTGAGGTCGCCGCTCGCCGACGCCGACGTACGGAGTGCGCATTCGTCCAAGACGGGGAGCCCGTGAGGCGGCAGGGTGGGCCCATGGACGAGACGATCACGCCGGGACCATCGACGACCGACCACAACGTGTGGGTGGGCCTCAGCTACGAGGACCCGCTCGCGGCGCGCGACTGGCTTCGCGCTCTGGGTTTCCGCGACGGCATCCTCGTCGAGGGGGAGCACGGCGAGGTGGTGCACAGCGAGATGGTGTGGCCCGAGGGCGGCCGGGTCATGGTCTCGAGCCGGGCCCGCGCCGACGGCACGTTCGTGTCGGCGCCCGGAGCGGCGACGGTGTACGTCGTCACCGACGACGTCGAGGCGGTGCACGAGCGGGCGCAGCGTCTGGGCGCGCGCGTGGTCCGCCCGCTGGCCACGAGCGACTACGGTTCGAGCGAGTTCTCGGTCGTCGACCCCGAGGGGAACTCGTTCAGCTTCGGCACCTACTCCGGCTGACCGGCATCCCCCGGTCCGTCAGCGGCGGCCCGGTCGTCACTGTGGGCGTCGGGGGCGAGCAGCTTGCGCCGCAGCCGCTCGACGTCGTCGGCGTCGAAGCCGTGGCCCGCCAGCCAGGCGTGCACCCCGCCCAGACGGTTCTCGAGGGCGTCGAGCAGCAGTCGCATCGTGTCGGTCGTCGGCGACTGCTGGGCCACCGACTTGTCGCGCAGGTTGGCGGCGTAGGCCGGCCGCTGGCGGAGGCGGTCGAGGATGCGGGGCACGCGCTCCGCCGAGGCGGCGTAGTCGGCCTCGATCTCCTCGTCGGGCACGCCGACCGCCTTGAGGGCGACGCCGACGACGGTGCCCGTGCGGTCCTTGCCCGCGGCGCAGTGCACGACCACCGCGCCCTCCCCGTCGGCGACGGCGCGCAGCGCGGCGACGATCGAGTCGGGTCGCTGGTCGAGGTAGGACAGGTAGTGCTGCGACCAGAACTCGTCGTGCGACGGCGGGGTCGCGGCCGGCGACGAGGGCGACGCGGCCTCGGCGGCGCGCCGGGTCGCGGCCGCCTCGGCGTCACCGCGCTCCCACGGCAGCGAGCGCTCGGCGGCGGGGATGCCGCTCTCGTCGGTGTCCTCGCGGTAGAGGGTGAGGTGGTGGTGGCGCACCTCGGGCAGCGCCCGCAGCGGGCCCTCGCCCTCGCGCACCACCTCGACGTCGGTGCGCAGGTCGACGACGTCGGTCAATCCGTAGCGCGCGACGAGGGTGCGCACCGAGTCGGCGGGCAGGTCCTGCAGGTTGTCCGACCGCAGCAGGCGCCGGGCCTGCACGACCTCGCCCCGCTCGGTGGTCAACCCTCCGAGGTCACGCATGTTGACGACGCCGGCCAGCTCGATCCAGTTGGGTTCAGCCACGCTCCCGACCCTAGGCGATGGCCCACTGCATGGTGTCGGCGCTGTCGGCGCCGCCGCCCGGCCAGCGTCAGGCGGACCCGAGCTCGACGAGCAGCACGCCCCCGGCGATGAGGGCGATGCCGGCCGCCATGACGGGCGTCAGGGGCTCCTCGAAGAGCACCCGCGACGCGACGGCCGTCAGGGCGACGCCCACGGCGGCCCAGACGCCGTAGGCGACGCCGAGCGGCAGCCCGGCCGCCAGGGTGAGGCTGAGGAAGGCGAAAGCAGCGAGGTACCCGGCCACGACGACCGCGTAGAGCGACCGTCGACCACGGGCGGCCGAGCGCAGGCAGAGCGTCGCCGTCACCTCCGTGAGGATCGCGCCCGCGAGGTAGAGCCAGGCCATCAGCTCGGCCCTCCCGTCGCCCGGGCCCGCTCGCGGGCGGCCCGCTGCGAGCCGAGCTCGACCGTCAGCACGCCGGCGATGATGAGCACGATGCCCAGGCCCATGAGCCCGGTGAGGGCCTCGTCGAAGACGAGCGACGACGCGACGGCGGTGAGGGCGACGCCGAGGGCGCCCCAGACGCCGTAGGCGACCCCGAGCGGCATGCCGCGGCGCAGCACGAGGGCCAGCAGGGTGAACGAGGCGAGGTAGCCCACGGCGACGACCCCGTAGAGCGCCGGCCGGTCGAGCGCGCCCTTGAGCGAGAGCGACGCCGTCACCTCGCTGACGATGGCGGTGCCGAGCAGCGCCCAGGCGGTCGGGGAGGTGGCCACGGCCCCGAGTCTGACAGCCGCGCGACAGGTGCCGGGGCGGGTGGTGGTGCCGCGGCTGTGACAATGGGTGGATGCCGCCCTCCGCCCTCCCCGACGGCGAGCCCGCCCCGGCGTCGGGCGAGCTCCCCCCCGCCTCCCTGCGCGCCCTGCCCGACGGAGAGCTCGGCGTGTACGTGCACGTGCCGTTCTGTTCGGTGCGGTGCGGCTACTGCGACTTCAACACCTACACCCTCACCGAGCTCGGTGGCCCCGACGCCCGCGTCGGCCTCGACACCTACGCCGACGCCGCCCTGCTCGAGCTGGACCTGGCCGCCCGGGTGCTCGGCCCGGACGCCCCGCCCGTGTCGACCGTGTTCGTCGGCGGGGGCACGCCGACCATGCTGCGGTCGGCCGACCTCGTGAGGGTGCTCGACGGCATCCGTGAGCGGTTCGGCCTCACCGACGACGCCGAGGTCACGACCGAGGCCAATCCCGACAGCGTCTCGCCGGAGTCGGTGGCCGAGCTGGCCCGCGGCGGGTTCACCCGCGTCTCGCTCGGCATGCAGTCGGCGGTGCCGCACGTGCTGCGGACGCTGGAGCGGACGCACGACCCCGCCAACGTGGCCCGGGCCCTGCACGCGGTGCGGGCGGCCGGGATGCAGGTCAGCCTCGACCTCATCTACGGCACGCCGGGGGAGTCGCTCGAGGACTGGCGCACCAGCCTCGAGACGGCGCTCGCGCTGGAGCCGGACCACGTGTCGGCCTACGCGCTCGTCGTCGAGGACGGCACCAAGCTCGCCGCCCAGGTGCGGCGCGGGGTCGTCGCCGCCCCCGACGACGACGACGAGGCCGACAAGTACGAGCTGGCCGACGACCTGCTCTCGGCCGCCGGCTACGGCTGGTACGAGGTGAGCAACTGGGCCCGCGACGAGGCGTCACGGTGCCGGCACAACCTCGCCTACTGGCGCGGCACGAGCTGGTGGGGCGTCGGTCCCGGGGCGCACAGCCACGTCGGCGGGACGCGCTGGTGGAACGCCAAGCACCCGGTGGCGTGGGCCGGCCGGCTCGCCGCAGGGGAGTCCCCGGCGCAGGCCCGCGAGGTCCTGACGGAGGACCAGCGCCACGACGAGCGGGTGCTGCTCGGGAGCCGCCTCGTCGAGGGACTGCCGCTCGACGAGCTCGGTGGGTCGGGCGCCGGTGGGTCCGGCGCCGGTGGGCGTGGCGCGATCGCCGGGCTCATCGCCGACGGGCTCGTCGACGGGGCGGCGGCGGTGGGTCGGCGACGGGTCGTGCTCACGCGCCGGGGCCGCCTGCTCGCCGACACGGTCGTGCACCGCCTCCTCGGTGGGGCGGACGAGAGCTCGGGCGTCCCGGCCGCGCCCGCCACCGGCGATGCACCGACCGACCTGTCGGGCGACCTGACCCCCCACCTCACCCGCTACGAGGAGCGAGCATGAGCGCGACGACGAGGCCTCTCGGTCACGACACGGGAGCGACTGCGACACAGGGTGACTCGAGCGGGCGGCATCCGGTGGGGTCGGCCGGTGACGCCAGCTCGGCACCCACCCCGCCGGTCACGCCGACGGAGGCCGTGAGGCGGGCCCGGGCCGTCTTCGCCTCCGGCGTGACCAGGCCCGTCGACTGGCGCCTGGCGCGGCTGGCCGAGCTGCGGCGACTGCTCACCGAGCAGGAGGACGTGCTGTGCGCCGCGCTGCACGACGACCTGCGCAAGAGCCGCACGGAGGCCATGGTCACCGAGGTCGGCTTCCTCGTGCGGGAGGTCGACCACACCCGACGGCACCTCGCCGGGTGGCTGCGTCCGAGGCGGGTGCCCGTGCCGCTCACGCTGGGGGGAGGGCGCGCCTCGGTCGTGCCGGAACCCCTCGGCGTCGTCACCGTCATCGCACCCTGGAACTACCCCGTGCAGCTGTGCCTCAGCCCCGTGCTGGGCGCGCTGGCGGCCGGCAACACCGTCGTGCTCAAGCCGAGCGAGCTGGCGCCGGCGACGTCGCGCGCGCTCGCCACGCTGCTGCCCCGCTACGTGGGCGAGGGGGCGGTGCAGGTCGTCGAGGGCGGGGTCGCCGAGACGACCGAGCTGCTGTCGCGACGCGTCGACCACGTCTTCTACACCGGCAACGGCACCGTGGGCCGGGTCGTGCTCGAGGCCGCGGCCCGCCACCTCACCCCCGTGACCCTCGAGCTGGGGGGCAAGTCGCCGGCCTACGTCGACCCCTCGGCCGACCTCGCCGTCACGGCGAGGCGGCTCGTGTGGGGCAAGTTCACCAACGCCGGGCAGACGTGCATCGCCCCCGACTACGTCCTCGCGACGCCGGCGGTGCTCGACCGGCTGACGCCGCTGCTCGCGCGGGCCGTCGAGGACTTCTTCGGCGACGACCCCCGCCGCTCCGACGACTTCGGTCGCATCGTCAGCGACCGTCACGTGCAGCGGCTCGCCGGGCTGCTCGAGGGGCAGCGCTGCGTCACCGGGGGAGGTGTCGACGCGGCCGAGCGCTACGTCGCCCCGACCGTGCTCGCCGACGTCGACCCGGCCTCCGCCGTCATGGCCGAGGAGATCTTCGGCCCCGTCCTGCCCCTCGTCGCGGTGCCCGACCTCGACGCCGCCATCGCCTTCGTCGTCGAGCGGGACAAGCCCCTCGCGCTCTACGTCTTCGCCGACGACCCGCTCGTCGAGCGCCGGTTCGAGCGCGAGACCTCGTCGGGGGCCCTCGCCGTCAACATGCCGCTCGCGCACGTGGCGGTGCCGGACCTGCCCTTCGGCGGCGTCGGGGCCAGCGGGACGGGCAGCTACCACGGCCGAGCGTCCGTCGAGCTGTTCAGCCACCACAAGCCCGTGCTGCGCCAGCGCACCCGACCCGACACGGCGGCCCTGCTCTACCCGCCGTCGCGCAGCCTGCGGGCGCGCCTGGCCTCGCGCCTCATGGGTCTGGGTCGCTGACCCCGGGCCGAGGCAGAGGGGCTCTTCGACCAATCGGACAAGCAACCGGTTACACCCCGAAGGGTGCACCTGTACCGCGTATCTCAGGATTCACAGGAAACTTCCTGTGCCTCTCCCTTCACGCGGCGTGTCGACTTGACTACATTTGCGCGGGTCTTTGCCGAACCCCTCCCCCCTGGAGTCGTCGTGACCGAGCGCTGCCCCCTGCCAGCCATCACACCGTCCACCGTCCATCCCGACGGCTCGTCGCGACCGACAGGTCGGCACCGCCCCGCCGGTCGCTGGTCCCGGGTCACCTCCATGCTCGCCACGGTCGTCGTGGCCGCGGCGCTCGGACCCGTCGCCGCGACCTCGGCGACCGCCGACGACAGCCCGACCCGCACCGCCACGAGCACGACCGGCAGCACGAGCAAGAGCGGCACCACCGGCCCGAAGGGCTCGACGAGCACGACGTCGGCGCCGTCGCCCGCGGTGCCCGGCGAGACCCCCCGCGACGTCCAGGGCCCCCCGCCCGCCCGGGCCGTCGACCCCGCCCCCGCCCCGGCCGCCGCCTCCGACGACGGCCGGTCCGCCTCGGGCGCCAACCGCCTCAGCGCCGCCCGCGAGTGGATCGTGCTCTGCACCGGCTTCTCCGGCTGCAACGCCGCCGGCCGCGGCAACGCCGGCTACGAGTCGGTCTACCGGCAGAGCTTCTGGTCGCAGTACAGCGGCCACAACTGCACGAACTACGTCGCCTACCGCCTCATCCGCAACGGCATGTCGGCGACGCGTCCGGCGGGCGCCAAGGGCTACGCCCGCGACTGGGGCGTCAACATGGCGAGCCAGACGAACGACACCCCGGCCGTGGGTTCCGTGGCCTGGTGGGACACGAGCTTCTCGTCGAGCGGTCACGTCGCCTACGTCGAGCAGGTCATCAGCAACGACCAGGTCATCATCTCCGAGGACAACTGGGGCGGTGACTTCCGTTGGCGCACCGTCAGCCGCGACGGTGGGCGCTGGCCGCAGGGCTTCATCCACCTCAAGGACGTCGCCGCCGGCGCGCCCGCCCCGGTGGCCACGTACAAGCCCGTCGTGACCTCACGCCTGCTCGACACGCGCACCGCCAACGGCGTGAGCACCCGCACCCCGGTCGGCGCCGGCGGCGAGGTCTCGGTCCAGGTCGCCGGGCGCGGTGGCCTGCCGACCACCGGCGTCGGCTCGGCCCTCATCAACATCTCCGTCGTCAGCCCCAGCGCCTCGGGCTACGTGACCACCTACCCGTCGGGCTACAGCCGGCCGACGGCGCGCAGCGTCAGCTACCCCTACGGCACGAGCACGAGCTCGTCCTTCGTGTCCCGGGTGGGCTCGGATGGTCGGATCCGGCTCTACACCTCGGCCGGCGCCCACCTCACCGTCGACGTGGTCGGCTGGTACCCCAACGGCTCGTCGCTGTCGACGATCGTGCCGAAGCGTCTGCTCGACACCCGGAACGGCACGAACGTGACCAAGGGCCGCCTGCCCGACCGCGGGCGCGTCGACGTCCAGGTAGCCGGCACGTCCGGCGTCCCGAGCACGGGCGTGGCGTCCGTCGTGCTCGGCGTCTCGGCCGAGAACACGTCCCGCGGTGGGTGGCTGACGGCCTGGCCGGCGGGCAGCTCGCGACCGGTCACGACCCACGTCTTCGCCGAGCCCGGGCGCGCGAGCACGTCCACCGTCGTCACCCGGGTCGGCTCGACCGGCAAGGTGTCCATCGACACCGAGGCCAGCACCGACCTCATGGTCGACGTCCTGGGGTGGTTCCCGACCGGGGCCGACTACGCCGCCGTCACCCCGAGCCGTCTGCTCGACACGCGGACCGGCGTCGGCGGCTACTCGGGACGGGTGCCCGCGGGCGGCGTCGTCAAGTTCCAGGCGGCCGGGCGCGGTGGCGTCCCGTCGTCGGGGGTCAAGGCCGTGTCGGTCACCGTCACCACCCTCGCCTCGACGGCAGGCGGCGCCCTGACCGTCTACCCAAGCACGTGGTCGCGCCCCGGGGTCGGCAACGTGCTCTTCGCCGGCGGTCGCACGGTCGTCAACGCAGCGGTCCTCCCGGTCGCCTCCGACGGCACCATCGCGGTCTGGAGCTCGGTCCCGTCCTACGTGGTCGTCGATATCCAGGGCTGGGTCCGCTCCTAGCCTGCACCCCGAGGCCGTGACGTGCGGGTGGATGCCGGTCGGCATCCACCCGCACGTGCGTCCGGTCAGGCGGTGGGCTCGGTGACGAAGTCGATGAGCTCCTCGACGCTCGCGAGCAGCGTCGGCTCGAGGTCGGCGTACGTGCGCACCGTCCCGAGGATCCGCTTCCAGGCGCGCGCGATGTCGGCCTGGTCGTCGTGGGGCCACCCGAGGGCGGCGCAGATGCCGTGCTTCCAGGAGGTGCCGCGGGGGATGACCGGCCACTGCGACCAGCCCAGCCGCTCGGGCCGCACCGACTGCCAGACGTCGACGTACGGGTGACCGAGCACCTTGACGTGCGCCGAGAAGCCGGGCAGGGCCTGCGCCTGCGCGACGATGCGCGCCTCCTTCGTGCCCGGCACGAGGTGGTCGACGAGCACCCCGAGGCGGCGACCCGGACCCGGCTCGAAGTCGGCGACGATCCCGGCGAGGTCGTCGACGCCGTCCATGAGCTCGACGACGACGCCCTCGACGCGCAGGTCGTCGCCCCACACCTTCTCGACGAGCTCGGCGTCGTGGCGGCCCTCGACGTAGATGCGCGAGCCGCTCGCGACCCGCGCCCGCGCGCCCGTCACCGCCACCGAGCCGCTCGCCGTGCGGGCGCCGGCCTGCCGGGCCCGGGTGAGGGCCGCCTCGGCCGCCCGGCGGGGGGCGGTGAGCGCGACGGGGCGGCCGTCGAGCAGGAAGCCCGGCCCGAGGGGGAAGCCCTTCGTGCGACCACGACGGTCCTCGAGGTGCACGACGTGCACCCCGCCGGCCTTCTCGACCCGCACGACCGCCCCGACCCATCCCGTCTCGACGTCCTCGACGACGAGACCGGGCTCGGCCGGGGTCGGCTCGGAGCGCCCCCGCGGGGGTCGCTTCCAGTCGCCGGAGAGGACGTCGGATCCGTAGCGGTCGATCGGTGGCACCCCGGGAGGCTATGCCGGGCGTGCCCCCGGCCCGGGCAGCGACGCGCGACCCGTGCGCGCCCGACCGTGCCCGCCCAACCGTGGGCGACCGTGCCCGAGCCTGCGCCGGCCCGACGCCGGCGGGAGGTCACGGCGGCGGCGGACCCCGTGACCCGGCATCCGGTGCGTTCGGCCTTGGGGGCCGCTCGGCGTAGACTTGGCACTCGGACGCAGGGAGTGCCAGAGCGGTGGCCCGACGGCGAGAGGGAGGTCCGGTGAGCGACGACCGCAAGCTGATGGTCCTGCGCGCCATCGTGCAGGACTACGTCCAGACCTCGGAGCCGGTCGGCAGCCGCGCGCTCGTCGAGCGCCACCACCTCGGGGTCAGCGCCGCAACCGTGCGCAACGACATGGCGCAGCTCGAGGAGGAGGGGCTCATCCACGCCCCGCACACCTCGGCCGGCCGCGTCCCGACCGACGCCGGCTACCGCCTCTTCGTCGACCGCCTGAGTGCGGTCAAGCCCCTCACCCTCGGAGAGCGACGGGCGATCAGCCAGTTCCTCGAGGGCGCCGTCGACCTCGATGACGTCGTCGACCGCACCGTGCGTCTCCTCGCGGGGCTGACCCGTCAGGTCGCCGTCGTGCAGTACCCGTCGCTGACCCGCTCGATCGTGCGCCACATCGAGCTCGTGCCGCTCGGCGCGAGCCACGTCATGATCGTGCTCATCGTCAACACCGGCCGGGTCGAGCAGCGCGTCGTCGAGCTCGGTCCCGTCCTCGCGGGCGACGAGGGCGAGGGCCTCGTGGCGCTCATCCGCGGCGAGCTCAACGAGACCGCCGCGGGGCTCCCGTTCACCGTCGCCGCAGCGCGCCTGAGCGAGCTCGCCGAGGGCGTCGGCGACGACCCCGAGGCGCAGGGCGCCGACGGACGGGGGCCGGATGCCGGGTCCGACCCGCACGCGGCCGCCCTCCGCACCGTCGTGTCGAGCCTGTGCGACGCCCTCGCCGAGGAGCGCGAGGAGCGGGTCGTGCTCGCCGGCCAGTCGAACCTCGCCAAGTCCGGTGGCGACTTCACCCGCAGCATCGGGCCCATCCTCGAGGCGCTGGAGGAGCACGTCGTGCTGCTGCGCCTGCTCGGGCAGCTGAGCGACGACCCCGACCTCGTCTCGGTCCGCATCGGGGCCGAGAACCCGGTGAGCGGGCTGCAGTCGACCTCGCTCGTCTCCGTGGGGTACGGCTCCGGTGCCGAACGCGTCGCCAGCCTGGGCGTGCTCGGCCCCACCCGGATGGACTACCCGACGACGATGGCCTCGGTGCGCGCCGTCGCCCGGTACGTCTCGCAGATCCTCGACGACAACCCCGCCCCGTGACAGCACCGACCCACCAGCAGACCAGCCGAACCACACCTGACAGGACCACCCGTTGAACGACTACTACGCCGTCCTGGGCGTCTCGCGCTCCGCGAGCCAGGAGGAGATCAAGAAGGCCTACCGCCGCCTCGCGCGCCGGCTGCACCCGGACGTCAACCCCGGCCCCGAGGCCGAGGAGGAGTTCAAGCAGGTCTCGCAGGCCTACGACGTGCTCTCCGACCCGCAGAAGCGCCAGGCGTTCGACATGGGCGCCGACCCCTTCGCCAGTGGCGGCGGCGCGGGCTTCGGCGACGGCCAGGGCTTCTCGTTCAGCGACGTCATGGACGCCTTCTTCGGCGGTGGCGCCGCCGGTGGCGCCCGTGGCCCGCGCTCGCGTGTGCAGCGCGGCCAGGACGCCCTCGTGCGCCTCGACATCGACCTCGCCAAGGCCGTGTTCGGCTCCGAGGAGGAGCTCGTCATCGACACGGCCGTCGGCTGCGGCACGTGCGGCGGCGACGGCGCGCAGCCGGGCACCGGCCGCCAGACGTGCCCCATCTGCAAGGGCCGGGGCGAGGTGCAGCAGGTGCAGCGCAGCCTGCTCGGCCAGGTCATGACCTCCCGCCCGTGCGTGAACTGCCAGGGCTACGGCGCCACCCTCACCGACCCGTGCCACGAGTGCTCGGGCGACGGCCGGGTGCGCACCCGCCGCAGCCTCACGCTCAAGGTGCCCGCGGGCGTCGACACCGGTACCCGCATCCAGCTGACCGGGCAGGGCGAGGTCGGCCCGGGCAACGGCCCCGCCGGCGACGTCTACGTCGAGGTGCGCGTCGCGAACCACGACACGTACACGCGCCGTGGCGACGACCTGCACGCCACGGTCGAGCTGCCCATGGCGGCCGCGGCGCTCGGGACGAGCTTCAAGCTCTCGACCTTCGACGGCATGCAGGACCTCGACATCCGCGCCGGCACGCAGACCGGCGACGTCATGACCCTGCGCGGGCTCGGCGTCACCCACCTGCGCAGCGGCGGTCGCGGCGACCTGCACGTGCACGCCAACGTGCTGACCCCGACCCGGCTGACCGAGGAGCAGGCCGACCTGCTGCGTCGCCTCGCCGAGCTGCGTGGTGAGGAGCGACCCGAGGGCCGGCTCCAGCCCAACAAGGGGCTCTTCGGCAAGCTGCGCGACGCCTTCAAGGAGAAGTGACCCCCGTGCCCTGCGTCCCGGGCGGGCGGGCGTGACCCACCAGCTCTTCCTCGGCGAGCCCGACGCGGTGCGCCGGGCGACGGCCGGCGGATCGCTCGTCCTCGAGGGCGACGAGGCCCGCCACGCGGCATCCGTCGTGCGCGTGCGGCCCGGCGAGCGGTTCTACGTCTCCGACGGGGCCGGCCGACGGGTGCTCGTCGAGGCCCGTCACGTCGAGCGCGCGCTGGTGCGCGGCGAGGTGGTGCAGGTGCACGACGAGCCGGTGCCCGCGGTGCGGTTCGTGCTCGTGCAGGCGCTCGCCAAGGGCGACCGCGACGACCAGGCCGTCGAGGCGGCCACCGAGCTCGGCGTCGACGAGGTCGTCCCGTGGCAGGCGGAGCGCAGCGTCGTCGTCTGGCGGCCCGACCGGGTCGAGCGCTCGCTCGCGAAGTGGCGCTCGGTCGTCGTACGGGCGACGAAGCAGTCGCGCCGGGCCAGGCTGCCCGAGGTGACGGCGCCCGTGGCGTCGGCCGCGCTCGCCCGCCGGGTGCAGGACGCCGCCCTGACGCTCGTGCTGCACGAGGATGCCGTGGAGCCGCTGGCCGGGGTGCCCCTGCCCCAGAGCGGCGACGTGCTCGTCGTCGTCGGGCCCGAGGGAGGCATCACCGACGGCGAGGTCGAGGCGCTGACCGCGGCCGGGGCCCGGCCGGTGCGGCTCGGGTCGACGATCCTGCGCGCCGGCTCGGCCGGCCCGGCAGCTCTCGCCGTGCTCAGCGCGCGAGGCCGCTGGCTCTGACGTCAGGCCGCCCGCGACGACCCCGTGGAGGGTCGTCGTCGTCAGGACGACCGAGAACCTCCACGGCCCCAGGGGCGACCCGGGCTCGGGTCAGCGCACGACGACGGGCACGCGCTGCTCGGCGACGACCGACCCGTCGGCGGCGCTCTCGGCGAGGACGCGCACCGTGTAGCTGCCGGCCGGCAGGGGGGCCGCGGTCGTGAACGTGAACGAGCCCCGCCGGGGAGCGGCGGCGTCGGCGGTGGCCGACCCCTTCTCGACGACCGTCGTGCCGCGCAGCACCTGCCACACGACCGTGGCCTCGTAGGTGCTCGCGGTCCCGGTCACCTCGAGCGGCTTTCCTGCGGACACCGTCTCCCCGCCGGAGGGCTGGTCGACCCACACGGCCGAGAGCAGCGTCGCGGCCGTGGTGGCGTCGGGGCGCTGCAGCGTCGAGCCCGCGGCCACCCCCGGGGCGACGTCCGTCGAGCCGTCGGCGACGTCGAGCGTCACCGGCGACGGCTTGCCGGCCGCGGCCTGGGCCGTGAAGACCAGCTGCTGCACGGCGAGCGCGGTCGCGGCGTCGGACCCGCCGTCCAGCGGAGCGGCCAGCGTCACCGTGATGCCGGAGTCGGCGACCGTGGCGCTCTCGACGGTGGTGCCGGGGGAGAGCGACACCCACGGCGTCCCCTTCGCAGGAGCGCCGAGGGCGAGGCCGAGGGCGGCCTGCACGCGGCGCGCGACGTCGCCGCGGGGCAGGTCGGTCGGCGCCCAGGTGCGGAAGAGGACGAGCCGGCTCGAGCCGTCGACGACGGGCCCGGCCACGTAGACGGGCAGGTCGGGCGACGTGCTCGGCGGGGTGTCCGTCGTCGGGGCCGCCGGGGTGGTGGGGCTCGGCGGTGGGGAGGTGCTCGTCGTCGTCGAGGGCGCGGATGCCGTCGTGGCGGGCGGGGCCGGGACCTGCACGACACGGGTGCTCGTGCTCGTCGTGTGGCTGGCCGTGGTCGGGACCACGGCCGGGGGTGCCGTCCTCGTCGGGATGCTCGTCGGGAGGCCCGTGGTCGTCGAGGGCCCAGCCGGTGTGGACGGCAGGGTCAGCGGCGCCGCCGGGGTCGCGGTGACGGTCCCGTCCGCCGACACGGGCGGCGCGCCGGGTCGCGAGGCCAGGGCGACGCCGCCGGCGACGACGACGAGCGCGGCGGCCGCGGCGGCGGCGGGAGCCCAGCGCCGCCGCTGCCGGGCGGCCGCGGCGGGCACCTCGTGGGCGGCGGCGAGCACCGCCGACAGCCGGTTCGACGGGGTGACGGTGCCGGCCTCGTCGTCGAGCACGGCGCGCAGTCGCGCGGCCACCTCCCGCAGCTCGCGGGCCTCGTCGAGGGGTCGCTCGTCGTCGCCCGACCCCCGTGGGTCGCCGGCGCCGCGAGGGCCGTGCCGGTCGTCGGTGGTCATGCTCGCTCCGGGTGCTGGGTGGGGTGCTGGGTGGGGTGCTGGGTGGGGTGCGGGCCGTCGGGATCGCCCGGCCGGATGCCGTGGGGCGGCGTGAGGTCGGTCGCCGTCGGTGGGCGCACGAACCGTCGCAGGGCGCTCAGCCCGCGGTGCGCGTGGGCCTTGACCGACCCGGGGGAGATCTCGAGCGCGGCCGCGATCTGCGCCTCGCTGAGGTCGCCGTAGTACCGGAGCACGAGCACCTCGCGCTGTCGGCCGGGCAGCGAGTCGAGCGCCTCGAACATCGCGTCACGCTCGACGAGGCGCAGCACCTGGGCCTCGGCGCTGTCGTGGCTCGCACGCCCGGGCAGGTCGGCCGAGCCGGCCTCTCGCCGGTTCTCCCGGTCGACGACGACGTTGTGGCGCTGCACCGACCGGCACCCGTTGACGACCGCCGTCTGCAGGTAGCCGACGACGCGCCCGCCCTCCCGGATGCTGTCCCAGTGGCGGTGGGTGGCGACGAACGCGTCCTGCACGACGTCCTCGGCGGCGAGCTGGTCGCGCAGCAACAGCCACGCGAGACGCACGAGCCGGTGCCAGTGCGCGGTGTAGAGCTCGGCCACGGCGCTGTCGGCCGTGGCCTGAGCCCACTGCGGCAGCCGCACCGCGCCGGTGCTGCCGGTGGTCACGCCGACGCCCGTGTCGTCCGGCCGGGGGCGCCACCCCGACGCCGGGCGCCCCGTCGTCGCCGACAGCCCGTCGGCGCGGGTCGTCGTGCCCTCCGAGGCGGGGGCAGCGCGCACGGCCCGGCGGGCCCGGGGCCCGCGCGGACCGCCCAGCTCGCCCTCGGCCATGCTCAACGTTCTCACGAGCACCCGACGCACAGGTGCGCCGCGAGGTTGACCTGCCTAGGGTCGGGGCATGAGCAGCGACGCGCACGAGACCGGCACCACCCCGGGCGACGGGGGTGCCCCGGCATCCGAGACGACGTCCGACACGACCTCCGACTGCGTGTTCTGCGCCATCGCCGACGGCCGCATCCCGGCCCAGGTCGTCGCCGAGAGCGAACGGTCGGTCGCCTTCGAGGACCGCACCCCGGCCGCTCCCGTGCACGTCCTCGTCATCCCGCGCCGTCACGCCGCCACGGTCGCCGAGCTCGCCGAGGCCTCCACCGACGACCTCGCCGACCTCTTCGCGGTCATCCCCGAGGTGGCCCGGGCCAAGGGGATCACCGACTACCGGCTCATGGTCAACAGCGGGGCCAGCGTCGGGCAGACCGTCTTCCACGCTCACGTCCACGTGCTCGGCGGGGCCGACTTCACCGAGGCGTCGATGACGCCGCAGGCCTGAGCCGTGGGCGACAGCATGAACGACAAGGTGGCCGAGCAGCCGACCGGCCCCACGGCATCCGGCCCCACGGCATCCGGCCCGACGAGCCCGGCGACGCCGGCGGCCACGAAGCCACCGCGCGAGCCCGTCGACGACCTCGTCACGACCCACCACGAGCTCACCGCGGGCGGCCGCACGCTGCACTACACCGCGACGACCGGGCGGGTGGTGCTGCGCGAGGAGAAGCACGACGACGGCACCTTCGGCGGCAACACCGCCCGGGCCGAGCTCTCGCTGACGACCTACGTGCTCGACGACGCCGACCCCCGCACCCGGCCGGTGACCTTCGCGTTCAACGGCGGCCCCGGCAGCGCCAGCGTCTGGCTGCACCTCGGCCTGCTCGGCCCGCGCCGGGTCGTCTCCGGTGACGCCGGAGCGCTCGCGCGCCCGCCCTACGACCTCGTCGACAACGCCGAGTCGCTGCTCGCCGTCAGCGACCTCGTCTTCGTCGACCCGGTCTCGACGGGCTACTCGCGCGCCGTCAGCGGCGGCAAGGCGGGGGAGTACCACGGCTACCAGCGCGACGTCGAGGCGATGGCCGAGCTCGTGCGGGCCTGGACGACGCGGCACCGCCGCTGGATGTCACCCAAGGTCGTGGCCGGCGAGTCGTACGGCACCCTGCGCGGGGCGGCGCTCGCGGCCCACCTGCAGGAGCGCTACGGCATGTTCCTCAACGGCCTCGTGCTCGTCTCGAGCGTGCTCGACCTCTCGTCGGTCGACTTCGAGAAGCAGCGCAACGACCGCGCCCACGCCCTTTACCTGCCCACCTACGCGGCCATCGCGCACCACCACGGGCTGCACGGCGACCGCCCCCTGAACGACGTCCTCGACGAGGCGGTGGCCTACGCCTCCCGCGACTACCCGTGGGTGCTGTCGCGCGGGTCGCGCCTCACGGCCTCCGAGCGGGCGGATGCCGTGCGCACCCTCGCGCGCCTCAGCGGGCTCTCCGAGGGCTACGTCGACCGCGCCGACCTGCGCATCGAGCACTGGCGGTACTTCACCGAGCTGCTGCGCGACCGTCGCCTCACGGTCGGCCGGCTCGACGGGCGGTTCACCGGCCCGGCCGCGAGCGCCATCGCCGAGAACATGGACGCCGACCCGTCGATGGACGCCATCACAGGCCCCTACGCCACCGCGTGGAACCACTACGTGCGGGCCGAGCTCGGCTACGAGACCGACCTGCACTACGAGCTCATCTCGCCGCGGGTGCACCCGTGGAGCTACGCCGAGTTCGAGGGCCGCCCCGTCGACGTCAGCCACCTGCTCGAGCGGGCCATGCGCCAGAACCCGCACCTCCAGGTCCACGTCGCCTACGGCTACCACGACGGGGCGACGCCGTGGTTCGCGGCCGAGGACGTCGTCGCGCACCTGCAGCTGCCGCCCGACCTGCTCGCCAACATCGAGCACCGGTACTACGAGGCAGGGCACATGATGTACGTGCACGAGCCGTCACGGGTGCAGCAGAGCGCCGACCTGGCCGAATTCGTGGTGAGGGCCTGCGGCCCGGCCACGTAGACTCGGAGGCAACATGACTGACGCCCCCCAGCAGACCCCCGGCACCCCCGAGCCCAGCGACGCGCGCGACCGCCACGACACCCGTGACGCCACCGGTGCCGAGCCGCCCGTCCTCGTCCGCGAGGTGCCGCCGCCGGTCGACATGGTGACCCTGCTCGGCCCCCGC
Organism: Terracoccus luteus; assembly: GCF_003635045.1. Taxonomy (NCBI): domain Bacteria; kingdom Bacillati; phylum Actinomycetota; class Actinomycetes; order Micrococcales; family Intrasporangiaceae; genus Terracoccus; species Terracoccus luteus. The sequence goes on from NZ_RBXT01000001.1 coordinate 1,192,110, forward strand.
GACGAGCTGCTGCGCACGATGGAACGGCAGTTCCCGCTCGTCGACACCCACGTGCGCGGCAACGAGATGACCTTCACCGGCCCGGCCGGTGAGCTCGAGATCGTCGACTCGCTGCTCGACGAGCTGCTCGCCATCGTCGCGACGGGCCAGCCGCTCAACCGCGACGCCGTCGAGCGCTCCATCGGGATGCTGCGCGGCCAGACCGCCGAGCGCCCGGCCGACGTGCTGACGATGAACATCGTCAGCAACCGCGGGCGCACCATCCGGCCCAAGACCCTCAACCAGAAGCGGTACGTCGACGCCATCGACACCCACACGGTCGTCTTCGGCATCGGCCCCGCCGGCACGGGCAAGACCTACCTGGCCATGGCCAAGGCCGTCGCCGCCCTCCAGGCGAAGCAGGTCAACCGCATCATCCTGACCCGGCCGGCGGTCGAGGCGGGCGAGCGGCTCGGGTTCCTGCCCGGCACGCTCAACGACAAGATCGACCCGTACCTGCGCCCGCTCTACGACGCGCTGCACGACATGGTCAGCCCGGAGACCATCCCGCGGCTCATGGCGTCGGGCACGATCGAGGTGGCGCCGCTCGCCTACATGCGCGGGCGCACCCTCAACGACGCGTTCATCATCCTCGACGAGGCCCAGAACACCTCGAGCGAGCAGATGAAGATGTTCCTCACCCGCCTCGGCTTCGGCTCGAAGATGGTCGTCACCGGCGACGTCACCCAGGTCGACCTCCCCGGCGGCACGCGCTCGGGCCTGCGCGTCGTGCGCGACGTCCTCCAGGGCGTCGAGGACGTCCACTTCGCCGAGCTCACCTCGCACGACGTCGTGCGCCACCGCCTCGTCAGCGCCATCGTCGACGCCTACGAGCGCGACGACGTGCGCGCGCAGAAGGCCCAGCACCGGGCCGCGGCCCACCGCGACCAGCGTGAGGGGCGCCGTGACGGGCGCGAGGGCGGTCGCGGCGCATGAGCATCGACGTCCTCAACGAGACCGACGCCGAGGTCGACGAGCTCGAGCTGCTCTCGTGCGCCCGCTACGTCATGGAGCAGATGCGGGTGCACCCGCAGGCCGACCTCTGCATCAAGCTCGTCGACGAGGCGGCCATGGAGGTCCTCCACGTGCAGTGGATGGACCTGCCCGGCCCGACCGACGTCATGAGCTTCCCCATGGACGAGCTGCGCCCCGGGCGCGAGGGCCAGGAGCCGGAGGAGGGCACGCTCGGCGACATCGTCCTGTGTCCCTCCGTCGCGGCGAAGCAGGCGGCCGAGGCGGGCCACGCGCCCGTCGAGGAGATGCTCCTGCTGACGACCCACGGCATCCTGCACCTGCTCGGCTTCGACCACGCCGAGCCGGACGAGGAACGCGAGATGTTCGAGCTGCAGCGCCAGCTGCTGCTCACCTTCCTCGCGACCCGCAACAGACCCGGCGCCTGAGCGGGCGGTCACCATGCTCCCTCAGCTCGTCCTCCCGGCCCTCGTCGGCATCGTCGTCGCCTTCGCCCTGTCGGCCAGCGAGGCCGCCCTCTTCCGCATGTCCCGGGTCCGGGCCAACGAGCTCTTCGAGGAGGGCCGCTCCGGCGCCAAGTCGCTGCTCACCGTCGTCGCCGACTCGCCCGCCTACCTCGCCGTCATCGCGTTCCTGCGCGTCGTCGCCGAGGCCACCGCCGCGGTGCTCGTCACCCTGGCCGTCGCGGGGCTGCTCGAGTCGACGTGGGCGCGGGCGCTCGTCGCGGTCGCCGTCATGGCCGTCGTCTCGTTCGTCATCGTCGGCGTCTCGCCGCGCACGCTCGGGCGCCAGCACTACGACAGCGTCGCCCTGTGGAGCGCGCCGTTCGCCGTCGGCCTGCGTGCCGTACTCGGCCCGGTGGCCAAGCTGCTCGTCGTGCTCGGCAACGCGGTGACGCCCGGAAAGGGGTACAGCGAGGGGCCGTTCCAGACGGAGTCCGAGCTGCGCGACCTGCTCGACATGGCCGGGCGCTCGGACGTCATCGAGCAGGACGAGCGCGAGATGATCCACTCGGTCTTCGAGCTCGGCGACACCGTCGTGCGCGAGGTCATGGTGCCCCGCACCGACATGATCGTCATCGACGACGACAAGACGCTGCGCAGCGCGATGTCGCTCTTCCTGCGCTCGGGCTTCTCGCGCATCCCCGTGGTCGGCGACGACAGTGACGACGTGCGCGGCCTGCTCTACTTCAAGGACGTCGCGCGTCGCCTCACCGCCGCCCCCGACGACGCCCGGCACCTCGTCACCGAGGTCACCCGGCCGATGCACTTCGTCCCCGAGAGCAAGCCGGTCGACGACCTGCTGCGCGAGATGCAGCACGACCAGACCCACTTCGCCATCGTCGTCGACGAGTACGGCGGCACCGCCGGGCTCGTGACGATCGAGGACATCATCGAGGAGATCGTCGGCGAGATCTCCGACGAGCACGACCGTGACGCCCCGGGCGTGGAGACGCTCGACGACGGGTCCCTGCGTGTCCCGGCGGCCATGGACATCGACGACCTCGCCGAGCTGTTCGAGGTCACCATCGACGAGTCCGACGTCGACACCGTCGGCGGGCTGCTCACCAAGACGATCGGCCGGGTGCCGATCGTCGGGTCGTCCGCCTCGGTCGCCGGCCTGACCCTGACGGCCGAGCGCATGGCCGGTCGCCGCCACCGCGTGGCCTCCGTCGTGGTGCGCCGCGCCGAGCCCGACCACACCGACGACGTGCACAGTGAGACGGAGGCAGCCCATGGGTGAGCGACGCGGACGCAGCGGTGACGACGGGGGCGCCGGGGCCGAGGGGTCACCCGGCCACGCACCCGGGTCGGATGCCGGTGGGCCGGGCCCCACGGTATCCGCGGGCTTCACCGTCGGCGGGAAGGGCGGCGCGGGGGAGGACTACCGCGCCGGGTTCGCCTGTCTCGTGGGGCGGCCCAACGCCGGCAAGTCGACGCTGACGAACGCGCTCGTGGGGCAGAAGGTCGCCATCACGAGCTCGAAGCCGCAGACGACGCGCCACACGATCCGTGGCATCTCGACGACCGACACGGCGCAGCTCGTGCTCGTCGACACACCCGGTCTGCACAAGCCGCGCACCCTGCTGGGGCAGCGCCTCAACGACCTCGTGCGGGCCACGCTGCTCGAGGTCGACGTCATCGGCTTCTGCCTCCCCGCCGACCAGCGGCCCGGCCCGGGTGACGCGTTCATCGCCAACGAGCTCACGGAGCTGCGCTCGGTGCGCCGGCGCCCCGTCGTCGCGATCGCGACGAAGGCCGACGCCGTCGACCGTGAGCGACTGGCCGAGCACCTCATGGCCGTCGACCAGCTGGGGGAGTGGGACGCGATCATCCCCTGCTCGGCGGTGTCGGGCGAGCAGGTCGACGAGGTGCGCGCCCTGCTCGGTGGCTACCTGCCCCGCTCGCCGCAGCTCTACCCCGACGGGGTGCTGACCGACGAGCCCGAGATGGTGATGATCGCCGAGCTCGTGCGCGAGGCGGCGCTCGAGGGCGTGCGCGACGAGCTGCCGCACTCGCTCGCGGTCGTCGTCGAGGAGATGGTGCCGCGCGAGGGCCGGCGCGACGACGACCCGCTGCTCGACGTGCGGGTCAACGTGTTCGTCGAGCGCTCGAGCCAGAAGGCGATCATCATCGGTCGTGGCGGCTCCCGGCTGCGCGAGGTGGGCACGAACTCGCGCCAGGCGATCGAGGCGCTGCTCGGGCAGCGGGTCTACCTCGACCTGCACGTCAAGGTGGCCAAGGACTGGCAGCGCGACCCCCGGCAGCTCCAGCGCCTCGGCTTCTGACGGGTCCGGGTCCGCAGCCGTCCGCGACCTCGCCACGGCCCGATGCAGGACAGGTCAGAGGCGGTGCGGTGTCCGAGATCGGGCCACGGCCCGGTGGCGGACCGGTCAGCTCGGGTCGCCGGCGATCTCGCGAAGCGCGAGGAGATGGCCCTGCCAGGCGGTGCGGCCCTGGCGGGTCAGCGAGAGCCACGTCCGCGGCCGCTTGCCCACGTAGCCCTTGCGCACCTTGACGTACCCGGCGGACTCGAGGGTGGCGACCTGCCGGCTGAGCACGCTGTCACTGATCTCGACCGTGTCGCGCACGACGGCGAACTCGGCCTCGTCGACGCTGGCCAAGGCGGCGGCGATGCTGAACCGCACGGGCGCGTGCAGGGCGTCGTCGAGGCGGTGTCGGGCGTGGCGCACCTCGCTGCTCGCTCGGGCCCGCTCCGCGGCACTGCCCGCCGCCGCGGCCGACGTCACCGGGGCCGCCGCTGCACGACCGCCGCGGCCACGACCATCGGGGCCGCCACCAGCGCCCCCGCGACGACGAGCACGAGGCCGGGGATGCCGTCGCGGTACAGGCTGTTGACGACGCCGAGGGTGACGACCATGACCGCGAGCGTTCCCACCAGCCCCCAGCGGCTCACCCGCCGGACCCCGTGCGGGACGGTCCGTGCCGCGCGGGTCTGCCAGGCTGCGAGCGCGAGGGCCAGCACGGCGTAGCCGGCCGTCGAGACCCAGCCGGGCACCAGGGCCGGCTCGACCCGGGTCACGGCGAAGTAGGCGCCCACGAGCAACCCGAACGCCGCGGTCGCCACGGCGTGGACGCGGCGGTCGCCGGGTCGGTCGATGGCGGCGGACCCGGCGGCCTCGAGAGCGGCCCGGGCCGCCGCGCGGTCGGTCGTGTCGTCGGTCGTGTCGTCGGACATGGTCGGCACCTCACGGTTCGAGTGGCTCATGTCATCGACGGTAGGAAATACTTTCCACATCGTCAAGTACTTTCTCGGGTCCGACAAGATCGGGCCGGGGTGCGCTGGTGGACGGCGGGGATGCCGCGTGGTGTCCGAGATCGGGCCGTGGCGCGAAAGTCGTTCTGCCACGGCGACACTCGGTCGCCGACGCCGCACGGAGGCCAGGTCGTAGGCTGGACGACGACCCTCACCGACCGAGCGAGCGGAGCCGCCCATGTCCACCGTCCCTGCCGACGACGCCGGTACCGAGGTCCCGCACGACCACGAGCTCGAGGTGCTCGTGGACGACGAGACCGTGCCGCCCCGCCCCGAGGAGGAGGTCGCCGACGCCGGCAGTGACTGACGGCGAGACGCGGATCTCACGATGCGGGCAGCACGGCCCGGGGGTGGACGACGAGACCGCCCCGCAATACGGTGACGGTGTGCGTGCGGTGGGCCTGCTCCTTCTTTGCCGCGACGAGGCCTGACCCCGGCCGCCCTCGTCGCGGAGTTCGTCGTGTCCGGCCGGACACCGTGAACCCCGACGAAGAGAGCCGACGATGATCCACCCCCAGCAGACCTCGGGCATGCCGTTCCAGAAGTACGCGCCCTTCCACGAGCAGATCGCCGTCGACCTGCCCGACCGCACGTGGCCGACGAAGCGCATCGAGACGGCCCCGCGCTGGTGCGCGGTCGACCTGCGCGACGGCAACCAGGCGCTCATCGACCCGATGAACGGCGAGCGCAAGCTGCGCATGTTCCAGCTGCTCGTCTCCATGGGCTACAAGGAGATCGAAGTCGGCTTCCCGTCGGCGAGCCAGACCGACTACGACTTCTGCCGTGAGCTCATCGAGGGCGGCCACATCCCCGACGACGTCACCATCCAGGTCCTGACGCAGTGCCGCGACCACCTCATCGAGCGCACCTACGACGCGATCCGCGGCAGCAAGCAGGCGATCGTCCACTTCTACAACTCGACGTCCGCGCTGCAGCGCAAGGTCGTCTTCGGCCTCGACCAGGACGGCATCGTCGACATCGCCGTGCAGGGCGCCCGGCTGTGCAAGAAGCTCGAGGAGACGGTGCCCGAGACCGACGTGTACTACGAGTACTCGCCCGAGAGCTACACCGGCACCGAGCTCGAGTTCGCCGTCCGCATCTGCAACGCCGTCATCGACGTCGTCGACCCGACCCCCGACCACAAGATGATCGTCAACCTGCCCGCGACGGTGGAGATGGCGACCCCGAACGTCTACGCCGACAGCATCGAGTGGATGGTCCGCCACCTCGACCGCCGCGAGTCCGTCGTCGTCAGCCTGCACCCGCACAACGACCGCGGCACCGGTGTCGCCGCCGCCGAGCTCGGCTACCTCGCCGGCGCCGACCGCATCGAGGGCTGCCTCTTCGGCAACGGCGAGCGCACGGGCAACGTCTGCCTCGTCACCCTCGGCATGAACCTCTTCGGCCAGGGCATCGACCCCCAGATCGACTTCAGCGACATCGACGAGGTGCGCCGCACCGTCGAGTACTGCAACCAGCTGCCCGTGGGCGAGCGCCACCCCTACGGCGGCGACCTCGTCTTCACCGCCTTCAGCGGGTCGCACCAGGACGCCATCAAGAAGGGCTTCGAGGCCATGGAGTCCGAGGCGAAGAGCAAGGATGCCGGGATCGACGACCTCGTGTGGGCGGTGCCCTACCTGCCGGTCGACCCGCACGACCTCGGCCGCTCGTACGAGGCCGTCGTTCGAGTCAACAGCCAGTCGGGCAAGGGCGGCGTCGCGTACATCATGAAGAGCGAGCACCAGATGGACCTGCCGCGCCGGCTGCAGATCGAATTCAGCGGGGTCGTCCAGCGGGGCGTCGACCAGGACGGTGGCGAGGTCGCCCCGGCCGAGCTGTGGTCGCGGTTCCGGGACGAGTACCTGCCCGACTCCGACCGCGCCTGGGGCCGCTTCGAGCTCGTGAACGTCGTCACCGACTCGACGGTCGACGGGGCGAGCACCATCGAGGCCAGCCTCCGCGACGGTGCGGGTCAGGTCACGGTGACCGGCACCGGCAACGGCCCGATCGCCGCCTTCGTCGCGGCCCTCGGCACCGTCGAGGGCGCGCCCGAGGTGAGGGTGCTCGACTACGCCGAGCACGCACTGTCGCAGGGTGGCGACGCCCGCGCCGCCGCCTACGTCGAGTGCGCCGTCGGCGAGCGGGTGCTGTGGGGCGTCGGGGTCGACCCGTCGATCGTCAACGCCTCGCTCAAGGCCGTCGTCTCGGCGGTCAACCGCGCCCTGCGCGACGCCTGATCCGAGCGGTCGGCCGGGACGCCGTCGTGGCGACGTCCCGGCCGTGAGGCGCCCGTCCCCACAGGCATCGCCCGGGAGACAGGCCTCGGCGGTGGCCCAGGGACGCGTCAGTCGACCGCCCGGGAGACCACCCGGTCGACGGCCGCGAGGGCGTCGGCGTCGCCCACGCGGGTGACCTCGCCTGCCGGTGGCCGGTTCCACAGCCAGGCGTCGAGGTCGGCGGCCGTGCCGCAGACCTCGGTCGTCACACCGGGCCGGGCGCCCTGGGCGACGTCGAGGGCGAGCACGTCGAGCTCGTCACCGTCGGATTCGGTGCCGTGCACCCGCAACGGCGTGACCGTCCACGTGTGCATGGTGTCGACCGCCGACACCACGACGGCGCCGCCGAGGGGGTCGGCCGCGAGCCCCGGCTCGGCCGGGTCGTCCTCGTGGCCCCGCATGACGACGAGGGCCTCGTCGACGCCGTCGGCGGACAGGCAGGGGTCGAGGGGGGTCCGCTGCCCGGTGGTCAGCTCGGCGTCGAGCCGGTGCACGAGCGCCTCGTGGGCCTGACGGCGCGCGATGTAGCCGACCGTGTGGTCGTCGGCCCACATCCAGCGCTCGGTGTCGGCGGGCAGCTGCGACAGCACCCGGCGCAGCCGGGCGGTCGCGTGGTCGAAGAACGCGAGCAGGCCCTCACGGTCGGCCGGGCGGGCCACGCGCGCTGCCTCGACCGCCGCCAGACCACCCCGCTCGGTCACCCCCTGCTCGACGATCTCGCCCCAGAACCACTGCACCTCCGCGAGGTGCCACAGCAGGTCGTCGGCCGACCAGTCGGGGCACGTGGGCACGCGCGCGGCCGGGTCGGCATCCGCGAGCACCGTTCTGAAACGGGCGGACTCACGCTCGAGGTGGTCGGCGAACGGCAACGGGGTCGGTACTCGCGACGTCACGACGCCACCTTTCGTTCAGCGGACGCCCGCAACCCGGAACTGCACCGAGATGCGCGGGCCGAGCGGCTCGGCGGTCTTCGGCACGCAGTGGTCCCACGTGCGCTGGCACGAGCCTCCCATGACGACGAGGTCACCGTGCCCCAACGGGTAGCGCAGGCTGCGTCCGCCGGCGCCCTCGACCGGGCGACCGTCACGGGGCCGCAGCGCGAGGGTGCGCGGCGAGCCGAGCGAGAGGATGGCGATCATCGTGTCGCTGTCCCGCGAACGGCCGATGCGGTCACCGTGCCAGGCCACGCTGTCGCGCCCGTCGCGGTAGAGGCACAGCCCCGCGGTGACGAACGGCTCGCCGAGCTCGCCCGCGTAGTGACGGCTGAGGGCGTCGCGCGCCTGCGCGAGCATGGGGTGGGGCAGCGGCTCGTCGCCACCGTAGAACTTCGTCAGCCGCGGCACGTCGACGACCGAGTCGTACATCTGCCGCCGTTCGGCGTGCCACGGCACGTCGCGCAGCAGGGCTGCGAAGAGCTCGTCGCCCGCGGCCAGCCACCCGGGCCGCACGTCGACCCACGCCCCGAGCGCGAGCGGATGCCGGGTGGTGCCGACGCGCAGGTCGCGCAGCGTCATCTCGTCGGTGAGGTCGAGCAGCGACCCCTGGAGCGTCAGGTCCATGGGACCCAGCCTACCCCCGTCCGTCGAACACGCGTTCGATCGAGCGGCTGACGGACATGACGACGACGACGCGACGGGCGTGGCCGCCACCACCCGGCATCCGTCACGGTGGACAATGGGGCCATGCCTCTCTACCGCGACGAGGCGATCGTGCTGCGCACCCACAAGCTGGGGGAGGCCGACCGCATCATCACCCTGCTGACCCGCACGCGGGGTCGGGTGCGTGCGGTCGCCAAGGGGGTGCGTCGCACCCGGTCGCGGTTCGGCTCGCGGCTCGAGCCCGGCATGGTCGTCGACGTGCAGTGCTACGAGGGGCGCAACCTCGACACGGTGACGCAGGTCGAGACGCTCGCCCCCTACGGCGATGCCATCGCGCGCGACTACGCGGCGTGGACCACGGCCACCGTCATGCTCGAGACCGCCCTGCAGCTGAGCGAGGAGCACGAGCCGCAGACCCAGCAGTACCTCCTGCTCGCCGGCGCACTGCGGTCGCTGGCCGAGCACGCGCACGACCCCGGCCTCGTCCTCGACGCCTTCCTGCTGCGCTCGCTCGCCGTCGCGGGGTGGGCGCCGAGCTTCGTCGACTGCGCCCGGTGCGGGGCGCCGGGGCCGCACCGGGCCTTCAACGTGCAGGCGGGTGGGGCGGTGTGCAGCGGATGCCGGCCGCCCGGGTCGAGCGCGCCCGCGCCGGAGACCTTCCTGCTGCTCGCGGCCCTGCTCTCGGGCGACTGGGAGACCGCCGACGCCAGCGACGACCGGCACCGGCGCCAGGGCAACGGGCTCGTCGCCGCCTTCCTCCAGTGGCACGTCGAGCGGGGGCTGCGCTCGCTGCGGCTGGTCGACCTCACGCCCCGGGCCGTCGTCGAGCCGCCGGCCGCCGCGCCGGCTTGAGCCCGCCCGGAACGGCCCGATGTCCCCTGAAACCGTTTCACACGCAACGTTGTTCGCCCTCACCCCGCCCCGACCGACGAGGATCCGTCGATGACGACCAGACCCTTCCCGCACCCGAGCGGCGCCACCGCACCGGTCATCCCCGCCGAGGTGCGGCCGAAGCACGTCGCCATCGTCATGGACGGCAACGGCCGGTGGGCCAACCAGCGGGGGCTGCCGCGGACGAAGGGCCACGAGGCGGGGGAGGCGTCCCTGCTCGACGTCGTCGCGGGCGCCATCGAGGTCGGCGTCACCCACCTGTCGGCCTACGCGTTCTCGACCGAGAACTGGCGACGCTCGCCCGACGAGGTGCGCTTCCTCATGGGGTTCAACCGTGACGTCATCCGCCGCCGGCGTGACCAGCTGCACGAGTGGGGGGTGCGCATGCACTGGGTGGGCCGGACGCCCCGGCTGTGGCGCTCGGTCGTCAAGGAGCTCGAGGTCGCCGAGGAGCTCACCCGTCACAACACCGGCCTGACCCTCTACTTCTGCGTCAACTACGGCGGTCGCGCCGAGATCGCCGACGCGGTCAAGCGCATCGCCGGGGACGTCAAGGACGGCCGGCTCAAGCCGTCGTCGGTCGACGAGCGCACCATCGCCCGCTACCTCGACGTGCCGAGCATGCCCGACGTCGACCTCTTCGTGCGCAGCTCGGGAGAGCAGCGCACGAGCAACTTTCTGCTGTGGCAGTCGGCGTACGCCGAGATGGTCTTCCAGAACCGGCTCTGGCCCGACTACGACCGGCGCGACCTCTGGGCCGCCGTGGAGGAGTACGTCGCCCGAGACCGTCGGTACGGCGGGGCGGTCGACACGCCCACGGCCTGAGGGTCACCGCGTCCACCTGGCGGCCATCGGGCCCTGAGACGTGGCGAGCGTGCGCCATGGCAGGTCTCCGCCATTGTCACGGCGGTGGGGGTCTGTCACGTTGGGCGCGCCCCCTCCGCGTCGAAAGGCCCTCGATGTCCTGCCTGCCGCACCCCCGCCCGCGAGCGGTCCTCGCCGCGGCGGTGACCGCCACCCTCGCGGTCGGCGCCGGAAGCCTGTCCGCCGGCGCCACCACCGTCACCGCAGCGCCCGCCACCGCGACCGCTACCGCAACCGCCACCGCAACCGCGACGGCCGACGCGACCGCCGCGACCGCCGCGGGGCCGGGCACCCCGGCAGGGCCCCCGCCGGCGGCGGCGCCGTCCGCGGGCGGCCCGTCGTCGACGCACACCGTCACCCTCGTCACGGGCGACGTCGTCACCGTCACCACCGCCGCCGACGGGCGCACGAGCGCCGACGTGAAGCCGGCCCCGGGCTCCACCGGTGGCGTGCACACCCAGACCGTGGGCCGCAGCCTCTACGTCGTCCCCGACTCGGTGGTGCCCTTCCTCGCGGCCGGCACGCTCGACCGCGGGCTCTTCGACGTGACCGGGCTCATCGCCCAGGGGTACGACGACGCCCACGTCGACAGCGTCCCGCTCATCGCGCAGTACGCCACGCCGTCGACGGCAAGGCGCAGCAACCCCGCCCCGACCGGGTCGACGCGGACACGCACGCTCGAGAGCATCGGCGCCGACGCCCTGCGTGCGGACAAGACCTCGGCCCGCACGTTCTGGCGCGGCCTCGCGGGGGCGGTGGCGACGGGCGCCGGGCCGACCGGTGGCCTCTCGGGTCTCGCCGGCAAGGGCGCCAACCGGCTCACGGCCGCGGCCCCGTCCTTCACCGGCGGCGTCACGAAGCTGTGGCTCGACCGCCGGGTGCGCACGACCTTGGCCGAGACGAACGCGCAGATCGGTGCCCCCGCGGCGTGGGCCCGCGGCGCCACCGGCACCGGGGTGCGGGTCGCCGTGCTCGACACCGGGTTCGACGCCACCCACCCCGACCTCGCCGGACAGGTGGAGGAGTCGAAGAGCTTCGTGCCCGGCCAGGGCATGGCCGACGTCGACGGCCACGGGACCCACACGGCCTCCACGGTCGCGGGCACCGGTGCCGCGTCGGGCGGCGCCGAGAAGGCCGTCGCGCACGACGCCCGCCTCGTCGTCGGCAAGGTGCTCGACGACGCGGGCCAGGGTGCGGAGTCGTGGATCATCGACGGCATGGAGTGGGCCTCGGAGCAGGCGCCCATCGTCTCGATGAGCCTCGGCACCGAGAGCCCCAGCGACGGGCTCAGCCCGATGGACCAGGCGGTCGACGAGCTGACCGCGGCCAGGGGCACGCTCTTCGTCGTGGCGGCCGGCAACACCGGGTCGGTCGGCATCGGCGCCCCCGGGGCGGCCGACGCCGCCCTCACCGTGGGCAGCGTCGGGCCCACCGACGAGCGCTCGTGGTTCTCGAGCATGGGCCCGCGCAGCGACGGGGCCCTCAAGCCCGACCTCGTCGCACCGGGCGAGGACGTCCTCGCCGCCCGGTCGGCCCAGTCCGCCGAGGGGGAGGGGCCCTACGTGCGGCTCAGCGGCACCTCGATGGCCACACCGCAGGTGGCCGGGGCGGCCGCCCTGCTGCTGCAGCAGCACCCGGGCTGGAAGGCGCCGCAGCTCAAGGCGGCCCTGACGAGCCGCTCCGCCCCGCTCGCCGGGGTGTCCCCGTTCGAGGTCGGGGCCGGGCGGCTCGACGTCCCGGCGGCCACGTTCCCCGACGTCATCGCCACCGGGTCGCTCTCGTTCGGCACCGCCACCTTCCCGCACGACGACGACCGCCCGGTGACGCGCACCGTCACCTACACGAACGTCACCGACTCGCCGGTCACCCTCGACCTCGCCGCCACGGCCACCGCCGCCGACGGATCCGCTGCCCCCACAGGCCTGTTCACCGTGAGCGCCGACCGCGTCACGGTACCGGCCGCGGGCACCGCCGAGGTCGGCATGATCGCCGACCCGGCCCGCGGCGCGGCGGGAGCGACGTACGCGGGGACTCTCACGGCATCCGTCGCCGGTGGTGGCGCCGTGGCCGCGCGCTCGGTCTTCGGCCTCGTCGTCGAGGGCGAGCGGTACGACCTGTCGATCACTGCGACCGGGCGTGACGGCCGGCCCGCCGGCACGTTCGCCTCCGTCTACCGGTACGGCGACCAGTACTCCTCCTACGTGCCCGTCGACGGCAAGACGACGATGCGGCTCGAGCCCGGCATCTACACCGTGACGACGTGGATGCCGGTCGCCGGCGACGGCGGCCGCGACTCCGCCGGGGTGGCGCTGCTCGGCACGCCGCGCCTCGTCGTCGACGGTGCGAAGACGGTGCGCCTCGACGCCCGCACCGCCACCGAGGTCGACGCGGTGACGCCGCGCGCGAGCGTCGACAGCGTCCGGCGCGTCAGCTGGTTCCACGACTCCGGAATCGGCGGGCCCTACGCCTCTTTCGGCGACGACTACGGGGTGACGCCGGACGTCGACGACGTCTACGCCGCCCCCACAGCGAAGGTCGCCGCCGGCCAGTACGCCATGTCGACGCGCTGGCGCCGGACGGCCCCGCTGCTCGAGCTGCGGACCGCCGGCCCGGGCGGCGTCGCCCTGCACCCGCTCGCCATCGGGGGCGCCCCCCGCCTCGACGGCCGGCTCAACGTGCGCGGTGTCGACGCCGGGCTCGGCCGACCACGTGACCTCGTCGACCTGCCGCTCCAGGGGCAGGCGGCGGTCATCACGCGCAGCGACACCGTCGACCCGTCCGCCGCGGCCAAGGCCGCCGCCAAGGCGGGGGCGGCCCTGCTCGTCGTCGTCAACGACCGGCCCGGTCGGCTCTGGACCGTCGTCGACGCGACCCTGCCGGTGGTGTCGCTGACGCAGGCGGAGGGCGCGGGCGTCCTGCGCGCGGCGAAGGCCGGCACGCTCCGCCTCACGGCCAAGGGCACGAGCAACACGCCCTACCTCTACGACCTCGTCGACCACCACGAAGGGCGCATCCCCGCCTCCCTCGTCTACCGGCCCACGGCGGCCGACCTCGCGACGGTGCAGCAGCGTTTCGTGGGGGCGACGCCGACCCGGGCCGTCGAGCGCCGCTTCGACTGCGCGACCTGGTTCTGGCCGCCGTGCATCGCCGCGTCCGAGCCGGTCACCGTGCCCTCGACCCGCACCGACTACGTGACGGCCGGGACCGACTGGTACCAGGACGTGCAGACCTACTCCGGTATCGAACAGCGGGCCGTACGAGGCACCTTTGACCGCGGCGAGAAGGCGACGACCTCGTGGCTGGGCCCGGTGACGCGGCCTCGCACCGGTGACGGCTTCTGGGGTCCGTACCGCCAGGGCGACTTCATGGCCCTCAACGTGCCGCCCGCCAGCACCGGTGACGCGGGGGTGACGGGCACGTACTGGGACGAGTCGAGCGCGACCGTCGTCTCCCGGCTCTACGCGGGTGACACCCTCCTCGACGAGACGCCCTTCCAGGCTGTGCAGACCGACGTGCCCCCGACGAGCGGGCCGACGACGTACCGCTTCGAGCAGGACACGACGCGCTCGGCCCGCACGTGGACGTACTCGACCCGGACCCACACGTCGTGGACCTTCCGCTCGCAGCACGTCGCCGACGACGCGCAGGTGCCGCAGCCGCTGCTGCAGCTCGACTACGGCGTGCCGACCGACCTGGGCGGCCGGGTGGCCCGCGACGCGACGACGACCCTCACGCTGACACCGTCGCAGGTGCCGGGTGCGGCGGGCTCCGTCGACCTGAAGGCCGCGACGCTGGCCCTCTCGTTCGACGACGGACGGTCGTGGCAGCAGGTCCCGCTCACCCGTCGCGGTGACACGTGGTCGGCGCGGATGGTCGTGCCGAAGGATGCCGGGTCGTTCGTCTCACTGCGGGCGAGCGCGCGTGACTCGGCGGGCGACGCGGTGACGCAGCGTGTCATCCGCGCCTTCGGGTTGCGCTGAGGCACAAGCCGATCCACGACGGGCCCTCGCGGTGACGTACCGCGGGGGCCCGTCGGCGTCCTGGCCCGCTCGTGCCGACGACGCGCGGATGCCGGTGGGCCGGGTCGGCTCAGTCGGTGGCCGACGCGCAGTCGGCGCAGGTGCCGAAGATCTCGAGGGTGTGCGTGACGTCGGTGAACCCGTGCTCGGCCGCCACCCGGTCGGACCACGTCTCGACGGCCGGTCCCTCCACTTCGACCGTGCGGCCGCACGACCGGCAGACGAGGTGGTGGTGGTGATGCGTGGAGCACGAGCGGTACACCGCCTCGCCGTCGTCGGTGCGCAGCACGTCGACGGTGCCGGCCTCGACCATCGTCTGCAGCGTGCGGTACACGGTGGCGAGCCCGACCCCCTCGCCGGCCTCGCGCAGCCGGGCGTGCACCGTCTGCGCCGAGGTGAAGTCGTCGCTGGCACTGAGCAGGGCCGCGACGGCGGCCTGCTGACGGGTCGGACGGCGGGCAGGGGCCGTGCCGGTGGTGCCGGCGTCGGTGGTGGGGCTCATGGTCGCGCTCCCGTCGTCGTCTGCTCCGGCTCGTCCGCGCCGTGGTGACCGTGGTGGCCGTGCTCGTCGTAGTGGCTCTCGTGGGCGGCGTGCCGGTGCCCGTCGTGCACGTAGTCGACGTGGTCGCCGTGGGCGACCGCCGGGTGCCCGCAGGTGTCGCCGTGCTCGTGGTCGTGGCGCTCGGCGACCGGGTGCCGGTGGCCGCCCAGCCGCGATGTCAGACCCGTGACGACCGACGTGACGACGAAGAGGGCGACGGCGAGCAGCACGATCGTGCCGCCCGAGGGCGTGTTGAGCGGGTACGACAGCGCGACGCCGCCGACGGCCGAGACGAGCCCGAAGGCGACCGCCCACCGCAGGCCGCTGCTGAAGCTGCGTGCGACGAGCTGGCCGGCGGCGTTGGGGACGATCATGAGGGCGCTGATGAGCAGCAGGCCGACGACCCGCATCGCCACGACGACGGTCGTGGCCGTGAGCACGGCGAGCACGATGTTGAGCGGCAGCACGGGCAGGCCGACGGCGCGCGCGTACTCCTCGTCGTTGGCGACGGCGAACAGGCGCGGCCGCAGCAGCCACGTGGTGACGGCGATGACGGCGGCGAGCACCGCGAAGACGACGAGGTCGGAGCGCTGCGTCGTGAGGATCGAGCCGAAGAGGTACTTCATGAGGTTGGCGGGCGTGCCGTCGGGCGCCTTGCTGATGATGACGACGCCGGCCGCGATGCCGCCGTAGAAGATGACGGCCAGGGCGACGTCGCCGTTCGTGCGACCGCGGGCCCGCAGCAGCTCGATGAGCACCGCCGCCGCGACGGCGAGCACGAGGGCGGCGAGCACCGGCGCCTGGTTCGTCACCAGTCCGATGGCGACACCGGCGAGGGCCACGTGCCCCATGCCGTCGCCGATGAGGGCGAGACGACGCTGGACGAGGAAGATCCCGACCATGGGGGCGACGGTGCCGACGAGCAGCGCCGCGAGCAGCGCCCGCTGCATGAAGTCGATGGAGAGCATCTCAAGCACGGCGTGACCTCCGGGGGGCGACACCCTCGAACGGCGCCGAGCCGACCGGTGACCACGGGTGGCCGTGCCCCGGGTCGAGCTCGTGGTCGTGGTGGTGGCTGTCGTGGTCGTGGTGCACGTCACTGCGGGCGGCCGCGTACTGCGCCGGCGTGCCGTCGAAACGGACGCGACCGGCATCCACGACGACGATGCGCGTGAGCAGGCGCTCGAGCGCACCGACCTCGTGCGTGACGATGACCATCGTGACGTCGCGCGCCGCGAGGCGGGCGAGGACGTCGGCGAGGACGTGCTGGCTGGCGACGTCGACGCCGGCGGTGGGCTCGTCCATGACGAGCACCTCGGGCTGGCCGGCAAGGGCCCGCGCGATGAGGACCCGCCGCTGCTGCCCGCCCGAGAGGGTGCTGACCTCGGTGGCGGCGCGGTCGGACAGCCCGACGAGCTCGAGCGACCGGGCGACGATCTGGCGGTCGGTGGCGCGCAGACGGCCGAACCAGCCGAGGCGCGGCAGTCGGCCGGAGGCGACGATCTCCTCGGCGGTGGCGCGGACGGACGCCGAGAGGGTGTGCCGCTGCGGGACGTAGCCCATGCGGGCCCGGTCGCCCTGCTCGTGCAGCGGCTCGCCGAAGAGGCGCACGGTGCCCGAGCTGAGGGTGTTGAGGCCGAGCAGGCCCTTCATCAGCGTCGACTTGCCCGACCCGTTGGGCCCGACGACGGCGACGACCTCACCGCGGTGCACGGTGAGGTCGACGTGGGTGAGCACCGGCCGCTCGCCGTACCCGAAGGCGGCGTCCCGCAGCTCGACGACGGGCTCGTCGGTCGCGGCTGCGACCGTGGGGGACGGGGTCGTCACGAACACCCCTGTCCGGTCCGGAGCGCCTGCAGGTTGCTGCGCATGACCTCAAAGTAGTCCTTGCCCGCCGACGCGTCGTTGATGCCCTCGATGGGGTCGAGCGTGGCGAGCGTGGCGCCGGTGCTCGAGGCGACGGTCTCGGCGAAGCGGCCCTCGACGAGGGTCTCCTGGTAGACGGTCTTGACGCCCTCGGCGCGCACGAGGTCGCTGATCTCCTTGAGGGCGGCGGCGCTCGGCTCGGCCTCGGGGGTGATGCCGGTGATGCCGTGCTGCTCGAGGCCGTAGCGCTGGGCGAGGTAGCCGAACGCCGAGTGGCTCGTGACGAGCACCCGGTTGGTGCACGACTTCAGGCCCGCCTTGTAGGCGTCGTCGAGCGCGACGAGCCTGGCCACGAAGGCGTCGGTGTTCTTGCCGAACGTGGCGGCCTGCGACGGCTCGAGCTCGGCGAGCCGCGCCCCGATCGCCTTGGCGACGGCGGCGTACCGCTGCGGGTCGAGCCAGAAGTGCGGGTCGTTGCCGGAGTGGTCGTGCCCGTCGTCGGCGGAGTGCTGCTCGCCGTCGCCGTGCTCGTGACCGTCCTCGGTCGACTCGAGGGTGAGGCTCGCGGCCGAGGCGACGTCGAGCACGTGGCTCGGGTCGACCTGGCCCATCGCGTCGTCGACGGCGGGCTGGAAGCCGTCGCTGTAGACGACGAGCCCCGCCTGCGTCATCGCACCGATCTCCTGCGCCCCGAGCTCGAGGTCGTGCGGCTCGGCGCCGGGCTTGGTCAGCACCGACACGTCGACGGCGTCGCCCGCGATCTGCTGGGTCGCGAACTGTAGCGGGTAGAAGGAGGCGACGACGCTCGGCCTGCCGTCGGCCCCCGCGCCGGCGCTCGGGGCGTCGGACCCGCACGCCGACAGGGCGAGCAGGGCGGCAAGGGAGCCGGAGAGGGCGGGGAGGGCGGCGCGGCGGCTCGGTCGGTGCATGGTGACAATCATTCTCACAATGAGAATGATTGTCAAAAGCGGTGGATGCCGGTCGGCTCAGCCCCGAGGGAAGAACCGGACGATCGTCACCGCGGCGGCCAGTGTCAGCACCGCGAGACGCATGAGCTGCTCGGGCATCGTCAGCCGCGGCCAGGTCAGGTAGAGCAGCCACGCGACGAGCACCGTGACGAGCGCGAAGGCGATCCCGCCCCACGGCGCCGGGGCGAAGACCCCCACGAGCAGGACGACGACGAGCCCCCCGAGGAAGAGGGGCCGGGGGACGGAGTTGACCCGCTCCGCGAGGGGAGCGGACGCGTGCTCGACACGGGAACGAAAGCTCAGGGCCACGGGAGCAGGGTACGGGCTCACCGGCATCCGGCCGTCGGACGTCGGGACGCGTCGTGCCCCGCGGGCGGTGGCGAGGCCGGCCCCCGAGGGCCGATAACCTGTGCGGCATGGCCAAGCAGACCTCAACCGTGGACACCGTCGTCAGCCTCTGCAAGCGCAGGGGCTTCGTCTTCCCGTGCGGTGAGATCTACGGAGGCACCCGCTCGGCCTGGGACTACGGGCCCCTCGGCGTCGAG
Organism: Terracoccus luteus; assembly: GCF_003635045.1. Lineage (NCBI taxonomy): Bacteria > Bacillati > Actinomycetota > Actinomycetes > Micrococcales > Intrasporangiaceae > Terracoccus > Terracoccus luteus. The sequence goes on from NZ_RBXT01000001.1 coordinate 1,210,466, forward strand.
CTCAAGGAGAACATCAAGCGCCAGTGGTGGAAGGCGATGGTGACGAGCCGCGACGACGTCGTCGGCCTCGACTCCTCGATCATCCTGCCGCGCGAGACGTGGGTGGCCTCGGGCCACGTCGGCACCTTCACCGACCCGCTCGTCGAGTGCCTCAACTGCCACCGCCGCCGCCGGCAGGACCACCTGCAGGAGGCGCTCGCGGAGAAGAAGGGCATCGAGGACCCCGACACGATCCCGATGACCGACATCGTCTGCCCCGACTGCGGCACGAAGGGTCAGTGGACCGAGCCGCGCGACTTCCAGATGATGCTCAAGACCTACCTCGGCGTCATCGAGGACGAGGCGGGGCTGCACTACCTGCGCCCCGAGACCGCGCAGGGCATCTTCATCAACTTCAACAACGTCATGACTGCCACGCGCAAGAAGCCGCCGTTCGGCATCGCCCAGACCGGCAAGAGCTTCCGCAACGAGATCACGCCCGGCAACTTCATCTTCCGCACCCGCGAGTTCGAGCAGATGGAGATGGAGTTCTTCGTCAAGCCCGGCGAGGACGCCGAGTGGCACCAGTACTGGATCGACGAGCGCACCCGCTGGTACACCGACCTCGGCATCAACCCCGACAACCTGCGCCACTACGAGCACGCGCCCGAGAAGCTGTCGCACTACTCGACGCGCACCGTCGACATCGAGTACCGGTTCGGGTTCTCCGGCTCCGAGTGGGGCGAGCTCGAGGGCGTGGCCAACCGCACCGACTTCGACCTCTCGACGCACTCGAAGCACTCGGGCACCGACCTCGTCTACTTCGACCAGGCGAGCGGCGAGAAGTACACGCCGTACGTCATCGAGCCCGCGGCCGGTCTGTCGCGCTCGCTCATGACCTTCCTCGTCGACGCGTACCACGAGGACGAGGCGCCGAACACGAAGGGCGGCGTCGACAAGCGTGTCGTGCTGCGCCTCGACCCCCGTCTGGCGCCGGTCAAGGCCGCGGTGCTGCCGCTGTCGCGCAACACCGACCTCTCGCCCAAGGCCCGCGACCTCGCGGCGACGCTGCGCCGGCACTGGAACATCGACTTCGACGACTCCGGCGCCATCGGCAAGCGCTACCGCCGCCAGGACGAGATCGGCACGCCGTTCTGCATCACGGTCGACTTCGACACCCTCGACGACCAGGCCGTGACCATCCGCGAGCGCGACTCGATGGGCCAGGAGCGCATCGCCCTCGACCAGGTCGAGGGCTACCTCGCGCAGCGCCTCGTCGGCTGCTGAGGGCCCACCGCCACCACCGCTGACGGATGCCGTCGCGCCCACTCGGGTGCGACGTCATCCTCGCGTCGTGGCCCGGTCCGCCCTAAGCCTGCCTCTGATGGAGGTTGTGCGCTGCCCCGGCGACGACGTACCTCCACGGGGTGACGGGTGGGAGGGGGCATGCTGGGGCGATGGGTGGCGCCACGACCGTTCCGGAGGCCGTGCTCGACGCGACACCGTCGGCGCGGGCGGCGGCCGCTGTCGACGCCCTGGGCACTGACGTCGTGTCGGGGTGGTGTGCCGACCTGCTCGGCGGGCGAGTGGCGTGGGGCGACTCGGACGCGCCCGACGTCGGCTGGCTCGCCGGCCGGGTCGGCTCGACGTGGGGGTCGCCGTCCCGGCTCGACGGCGACACCCGCTACTGGTCGCGCGTGTGGGCGGCCCGCACCCTCCTGCACGCCGGGCCGGGACCGGCCACCGCCGACGTGGTCGCGGCCCTGGCCGACCCGGCGTGGCGGGTGCGGGAGATGGCGGCCAAGGTGTGCGCGCGGTGGGCGGTCGCGGAGGCGGCCGACCCGTGCCGGCGGCTCGTCGACGACGAGACCCCTCGGGTCCGGCTCGCCGCGCTGCGGGTGCTCGCGGCGGTGGGGGAGGGCGAGCACGCCGAGGCGGTGGCCCGGGCCCTCGACGACACCGATCCGGCCGTGCGCGACGCGGCCGAGCGGGCCCTGACCCGGCTCGAGCAGCGCCTCGACCGCCCCCTCCACCCCTGAGGTCGACTTGTGGTCGGGGCGATGACCCCCGTGGAGGGTTTGCGCGGCCAGGACGACGACGATCCTCCACGGGGCCGGGCGTGGGTCGCGACCTGTTGACGGACTCGGCGGCGGCCGGCCGCGATCGGTCAACATCGGGACATGGCGCGCACCCTGCAGACGGTCACGCGGGCGCAGTGGGGGCTCGTCACGAGGCGCCAGGCGCTCGAGCTGGGCCTGAGCGACGCGGCGCTGCGGTGGCGCGTGACATCGGGCCGGTGGCGGCGGGTGCACCCCGGCGTCTTCCAGACCCTGCCCGGACGCGACGACTGGCAGACGACCGCTCTCGCCGGGCTGCTGCACGTCGGCATCCCCGCCGCTCTCTGCGGCCCCAGCGCCGGCTACCTCTGGGGTCTGGTGCCCGCGCCGGGGCCGTTGGTGCACATCGTCGTGCCGACGAGCCGCCGACCTGACCCGGCGCCGGGCCTCGTGATCTCGCGCAGCCGCTTCGCCCTCGATCGCACCGACGAGCGCGCGTGGCCCCACCGCATCGGTGTCGACCACACGGTCTTCGACCTCGCGCAGGGCCAGCCCCTCGACCGCGCGGTGGCGCTGGTCGCCAAGGCCGTGCAGTCGCGTCGCACGACCGTCCGCAACCTCAGGTCGGCGCTCGAGCTGCGGCCCAACCAGACCCTGCGGACGCTGCTGCTCGAGGTGCTCGACGACGTCTCGACCGGCATCGAGAGTGCTGCCGAGCTGCGTTACCTGCGCGACGTCGAGCGGTCGCACGGACTGCCGAGGGCCGAGCACCAGCGGCCGGGCCTCGACCGGACCGTCTGCGACAACGATTACGAGCCGGTGCGCATGAAGGTCGAGGTCGACGGCAGGCTCGGCCACGCCGGGTGGAGCCACCAGCAGCGTGATGGTCGCCGCGACCGTCGTCACGCCACCGGGGGGTGGCTGACGATCCGCGTGTTCTGGACCGACGTGGCGGGCTCGCCGTGCGAGACGGCGTCCGACCTGGCCGCGATCATGGCGTCGCGCGGATGGCGAGGCACGCCCCGGCCCTGCCGTCGCCGCGGCTGTGGCGTCTCGGCCTGACCCGTGGAGGTTCTCCGTCGCCCTGACGTCGAGAAACCTCCACGGCCCGCAGGACGGCGTCGGGTCAGCCGGGGGTGGGGCCGGTCGCGACGGGGCGCTCGGGGTCGCGCACCCAGTCGCTCCACGACCCGGGGTAGAGCGTCGCGTCCACTCCGATCTCGGCCAGGGCGAGGGCGTGGTGGGCGGCGGTGACGCCCGAGCCGCAGTAGACCGCCACCTCGTCGGCTCCGACGGTCCCGGGACCGACCGAGGCCCAGTGGTCGGCGAGGTCGCGGCGGAAGGTCCCGTCGGGCGCGACCCAGGCCCGCGTCGGGCTGTTGACGGCGCCGGGCACGTGGCCCGCGACCGGGTCGAGCGGCTCGGTCTCGCCCGAGTAGCGCTCGGGGTCGCGTGCGTCGAGCAGCACCGCGCGCCGGGCCCAGGCGGCCGCCCCGTCGGCGTCGAGCACCGGCAGCGAGCCCGGCCGCACCGTCACGTCGCCCTCCCGCGGCTGCGGCTCGTGGGTGCTCACGGGCAGCCCGGCCGCCTGCCACGCCGCCAGCCCACCGTCGAGCACCCGCACGTCGGTCAGCCCCGCCCACCGGAACACCCACCACGCCCGCGCCGCCGCGAACGACTCGCGCCCGTCGTAGACGACGACCCGGCTCCCGTCACCGACGCCGCAGCGGCGCAGGGCCTCCTGCACGACCGACGCCTCCGGCAGCGGATGCCGGCCACCCTCGCCGGGCGCGCCCGCGAGCTCGGTGTCGAGGTCGACGAAGAAGGCGCCCGGTAGGTGGCCCGCGTCGTAGTCGGGGCGACCGATCGGCCCGGACGACGCCGACCGCCCGCTGCTGAGGCGCCACTGCACGTCGACGAGCACCGGTCCCTCGACCTGTCGCTCGGCGTCCTGCTCGATCTCGGCGGAGAGGTCCCGGGCACTGACGAGGTGGCTCATGCGGCCATCGTGGCATCCTCGGCCCGTGGACGCTCCCGCACGCCCGTTGCACCTCGTGCTGGTGCACGGCTCCCGTCTCGGCAGCTCGCAGTGGGCGCCGCAGCTGCCCCTGCTCGCGGGCCGGGCCACCGTCGGCCTCGTCGACCTGCCCGGCCACGGCGCCCGCGCCGACGAGCCGTTCACCCTCGCCCGGTGCGCCGAGGTCATCGGTGAGGCGGTGGCGAGCGCCCCGGCATCCGCGTGCACGGTCGTCGTCGGTCACTCGCTCGGCGGCTACGCGGTGATGACGTTCGCGAGCGAGAACCCCGACGTCGCAGCCGGATTCGTGCTCGCCGACTGCAGTGCCACCCCGACGGGGCTGGGAGCCGCGGTCTATCGCGGGGTCGCGGCCCTCACCGACCGTCTCGGACCCGAGCGCATGACGCGCGTCAACGACCGCGTGCTGCGCCGGCTCTACCCGCCCGAGCGCATCGAGCCTGTGATCGCGGGCGGTTACTACTTCGCGCCCACCCCCGCCGCGTGGGCCGAGGTGATGACGCACTGCCGCCCCTCGATGCTCACCGGGGTGCGCCGCCCGGTGCTGCTGCTCAACGGCCGGTTCGACCAGTTCCGCGTCGGCACCCGGGCTTTCCTCCGGGCCGCGCCGACCGCCCGCGTCGAGGTGCTGCCGCGGGCCGGGCACCTCACCAACCTCGACCAGCCGGAGGCCTTCACCGATGCCGTGCTCGCCTTCGCCCGGGAGGTGGCCGATTCGGCGCCCGTGACCTGATCGGCGACAATCGAAGGATGACCGACGTGCTCGAGGCAGACCCCCGCACGGCCGAGCGGATACCGGCCGGCGGGCAGCCGCTGCTGCCGCCGCTGCGCATCGGTCGCCACGTCATCGGCTCACCGGTCGTGCTCGCGCCCATGGCCGGCATCACGAACCGCGCCTTCCGACGGCTCTGCCGGCAGTACGGCGTCCGCGGGGCGGCGTCGGCGGGCGTGGCGGCGGCACCGGGTGACGCGTCGGCCAGCGGCGCGACGAGCCTGTACGTCAGCGAGATGATCACCTCCCGCGCCCTCGTCGAGCGCACCCCGGAGTCGATGCGCCTCATCGAGCACGACCCCGACGAGAGCCCCCGCTCGATCCAGCTCTACAGCGTCGACCCGGCCACGGCCCGCGCCGCGGCGCGCATGCTCGTCACCGAGGACCGCGCCGACCACATCGACCTCAACTTCGGCTGCCCGGTGCCGAAGGTGACGCGCAAGGGCGGCGGGTCGGCCCTGCCGTGGAAGAAGGACCTCTTCCGCGCCATCGTCGGCGCCGTCGTCGAGGAGGGCGCGCGCCGCGACGTCCCGGTGACGGTCAAGATGCGCAAGGGCATCGACGACGAGCACCTCACGTTCCTCGACGCCGCTCTCGCCGCCGAACAGGAGGGCGTCGCCGCCGTCGCCCTGCACGGGCGCACGGCGTCGCAGTCGTACTCGGGCACCGCCGACTGGGAGGCCATCCGGCTGCTCAAGCAGACCGTGACCTCGGTGCCGGTACTCGGCAACGGCGACATCTGGTCGGCCGAGGACGCCGTGCGCATGGTCCGCGAGACCGGTTGCGACGGCGTCGTCGTCGGTCGCGGCTGCCTCGGGCGCCCTTGGCTCTTCACCGATCTCGCGTCGGCGTTCGCGGGCAGCCCTGTGCGCGTGACGCCGTCGCTCGGCGAGGTCGCCGACGCCCTGCGCCTGCACGCGGTCTACCTCACCGAGTTCTACGGCGAGGAGGGCCGCGCCTGCCGCGACATCCGCAAGCACATCGCCTGGTACCTCAAGGGGTTCCCCGCCGGCTCGACGGTGCGCCACTCGCTCGCACTCGTCGACTCGCTCGCGTCGCTCGACACCCTGCTCTCGGGTCTCGACCGTGACGCGCCGTGGCCGGGAGAGGCCGCCGAGGGTCAGCGCGGCCGGGCGGGGTCGCCCCGCTCGGTGGCGCTGCCCGACCGGTGGCTCGAGTCACGCGAGCTCTCGCCCGAGCACCAGCGGGTCATCGCCGAGGCCGAGCTGCCGGTCAGCGGCGGCTGATCAGCGCACCCACACGCTGAGCCGACCCACCGCCTCGTAGCCCGCGGCCAGCGCCGCCTCGAGCCCCGGCCCGGCCTCCCAGCCGACGAGCGGGACGTCACCGACGAGGCTCCGCGCGAACGCGGTCACCTCGCGGTAGGCCCGGTGCACGTCGTCGTCGACGGCGAAGACGTTGCCGACGCCCACCACCCGCTCGTCACCCTCGCCCGACGCGAAGAGCACGGCGCCCGCGACCACCCGCCCAGCCGCATCCGTGTCGTCGGCGTCGTGGGTGCTCCCGGTGCCGCCCTCGACGGCGGCGAGGACGAGGACACCCGGCTGCTCGACGAGGGAGGGGCGCAGGATGCCGGCCGCGTCGGGTTCCGCGGCCCACGCGGTCGCCCACGGGGTGACGTCGGAGCGCTGGGTGAGCCGCCGCCAGCGCAACGCGGGCGCCGCCGCCGAGGCGACCCCGGCGCCGTCCGCGGGACCGGCGTGCCAGAGCCACTGGCCCGTGGCGAGACGGGCGAAGTCGTCGGCGGCGAGGTCGAGGCGGTCCCAGCTGTCCTTGACCGACGCGCCGTCGGAGCCGTCGATGCGGGCCAGGACCTCGTGCTCGTCGGCGTCGGGGGAGAGCGTGACGGCGTCGGGGTAGTAGGGCGGCGTGCGGGAGGGGGCGCTCCACGCGAGGTCATCGATCGCACCGCGCAGACCGTGCGTGCGGCAGACGGTGTCGACCCATAGGGCGTTGTTGCGGGCGGCCAGGGCGATGCGGTCGGTCACAGGAGGATCATCGCGGTTGTCACCGCCGGCTGGCACCATCGGGTCATGCACGAGGGAGGCACGCCCGAGCGACCCGCGGTGTTCTTCGACGACGCCGACGACTTCCGGTCGTGGCTCGAGGCCAACCACGAGAGCGCCACCGAGCTGTGGATGGGCCTGAAGAAGAAGCACGTCCAGCCGCAGGGGCTGACGTGGGCGCAGGCCGTGTGGGTGGCCCTGTGCTACGGCTGGATCGACTCCGTGTCCCAGCGCGTCGACGACGACGTCCGGCGCCAGCGGTGGACCCCGCGCAAGCCCGGCAGCAATTGGAGCACCGTCAACATCGAGGCCGTGGCCGAGCTCACCGCCGCCGGTCTCATGCGCCCGGCCGGGCAGGCGGCGTTCGACCGGCGCCGTGAGGACCGCTCCGGCGTGTACGCGTACGAGACCCGCACCCTCACGTGGCCCGACGAGTTCGAGGCGACGCTGCGAGCCAACCCCACGGCATCCGCCTTCTGGGACGCCGCCACGCCCTCGTACCGACGCACCGCCACCAACTGGGTGGTCACCGCCAAGCAGGAGGCCACCCGCCACAAGCGGCTCGCCCAGCTGGTCGACGACTGCTCGCACGGTCGGCTCATCCCGTCGCAGCGCTACGGCGACGAGCCCGCGTGGGTGCGGCGCTTCCGCGAGCGGGAGGGCTGAGCGTCGGCGCCGCCTAGCGCTTGGCCTTCGGCGGGACGATCTCGGTGTGCTCCCTGGCGTCCGCCTTCGCGTGCTTGTCGGCCCGCTTCTCCTTGAGCGTCTTCGCTTTCGTTGACATGTGGGACTTCGGTGACTTGTCGCCCATGGCGAGCTCCTCGCGTCGGAAGCCCGGACGGCTTCGAGCTCAGTATGCGCCTGCCGCCGACCTCGACGGGCGGCGACGGGCGTCGTCACTGGTGGCCCATAGGCTCGACGTCATGGGCTACGAGCAGCGCGACCGCGAGCGATGGGTGGCGGAGGACCCGGCGCAGAAGCGCGCCGACCGCGACGACTTCGCCCGCGACCGCGCCCGGGTGCTTCACTCGTCGGCGCTGCGTCGCCTCGGGGCCAAGACGCAGGTGCTCGCACCGGGGCACGACGACTTCGTGCGAACGAGGCTGACGCACTCGCTCGAGGTGGCGCAGATCGGTCGTGAGTTCGGTGCCGCCCTGGGCTGCGACGCCGACGTCGTCGACACCGCCTGCCTCGCACACGACCTCGGCCACCCGCCGTTCGGGCACAACGGCGAGGCGGTCCTGCACGAGATCGCCGCCGGAATCGGTGGTTTCGAGGGCAACGCCCAGACCCTGCGGCTGCTGACGCGGCTCGAGGCCAAGCGGTCTCACGCCGACGGTACGCCGGCCGGTCTCAACCTCACCCGGGCCAGCCTCGACGCGGCGACCAAGTACCCGTGGGGCCGGGGGCAGGCGCCTCACGACACCGCGAAGTTCGGCGTCTACGAGTCGGACCGTGCCGTCTTCGAGTGGGTCCGGGACGGGGCCGGCGCCGGCGACCGCTGCCTCGAGGCGGAGGTCATGGACTGGTCCGACGACGTCGCCTACTCGGTGCACGACGTCGAGGATGCCGTCGCGTCGGGTTGGCTGGACCCGCGGGTGCTGCGCTCGCCGACCGACATGGCCGTCGTCGTCGACGTGGCCGCGGCGACGTACGCCCCCGACCTCGACCCCGCCCAGCTCGCCGCCGCGCTCGACCGGCTCGTGGCGAGCGGAGCCATCCCCGACGACCACGACGGGTCGCGGGCGGCGCTGGCCCGGCTCAAGGACATGACGAGCCGGCTCATCGGCCACTTCGTCCTCGTCGTCGAGCAGGCCACCCGCGACCGGCACGGACCCGGGCCGTTGTGCCGCTTCGAGGCCGACCTCGTCGTGCCCGACGCCACCCGGGCCGAGTGCTCGGTGCTCAAGGCGTTGGCCAACCACTACGTCATGACGACCGACGAGCGGCTCGCCGTCATGGTGACGCAGCGCGAGGTGGTACGGGCGCTCGTCGCCGCGTACCTCGAGCGGCCCGAGGAGCGGCTCGACCCGCCGCTGCGGGCCGACTTCGCGGAGGCCGCGGGTGACGACGAGCGGCTGCGGGTCGTCGTCGACCAGGTCGCCTCCCTCACCGACGTGCGGGCACTCGCGCTGCACGGCCGCTGGGCCGGCTGACCGGCATCCGACCTCGTGGCGTAGGACGCGTCGGGAACTGGCCTCTCGACGGTGAGGGGTGGGGAGGGGCGGCGGGGAGGTGTGCGCGGACGACCTAGACTCACGAGCGGCGACAGGAGGCCGATGGCGGGGCTGATCAAGAGCGAGGACCTCGCGGCCGTGAAGGAGCGGTCGTCGATCGAGGACGTCGTCAGCGAGCACGTGACGCTGCGTCGCTCCGGTGCGCGCCTCGTCGGGCTGTGCCCCTTCCACGACGAGAAGAGCCCGTCGTTCGGCATCAACCCCGGCGCCGGCTTCTTCCACTGCTTCGGCTGCGGTGAGGGCGGCGACGTCATCTCCTTCGTGCAGAAGATCGAGCACCTCAGCTTCACCGAGGCCGTCGAACGGCTGGCCCAGAAGCTCGGCATGGAGCTGCGCTACGAGGACGGCGGCTCCCGCCCCCGCGACGAGGGGCTCGGCCGCCGGAGCCGGCTCGTCGAGGCCCACCGGGTGGCCCAGGAGTTCTACGGCGAGGCGCTGCTCGCGCCCGGTCAGGCCCGGACCGCCCGCGACTTCATGCGCGCCCGCGGCTTCGACGGCAAGGTGGCCAAGCACTTCGGGGTCGGGTTCGCGCCCCGCGGTGGCGAGGACCTCGTGCGCCACTTGCGCGCCAAGGGCTTCAGCGACGACGAGATCGTGACCGGCGGGCTGGCCGGGCGCGGGTCGCGCGGCCTCTACGACCGGTTCCGTGGGCGGCTCGTCTGGCCCATCCGCGACATCACGGGCGACACCGTCGGCTTCGGTGCCCGTCGCCTCTTCGACGACGACCGCATCGAGGCGAAGTACCTCAACACCTCCGAGACGCCGATCTACAAGAAGTCGAGCGTGCTCTACGGCCTCGACCTCGCCAAGAAGCAGATCGCCTCGCAGCGCACCGCCGTCGTCGTCGAGGGCTACACCGACGTCATGGCCTGCCACCTCGCCGGCGTCGACACCGCGGTCGCGACGTGCGGCACGGCCTTCGGGTCCGACCACATCAAGATGCTGCGACGCCTCATGCGCGACGAGGCAGGCCTGGCCCCGGCCAAGGTCGTCTTCACCTTCGACGGCGACGCCGCCGGGCAGAAGGCGGCCATGCGGGCGTTCGCCGACGACCAGAAGTGGAGCTCGCAGTCGTTCGTCGCGGTCGAGCGCTCGGGCAAGGACCCGTGCGAGCTGCGCCAGGCCGAGGGTGACCCGGCCGTGCAGGCGCTCGTCGAGGACGCCGTGCCGATGTTCGAGTTCGCCGTGCGCACGACGATCAAGCGCTTCGACCTCGCGACAGCCGAGGGTCGCATCCAGGCGGTGCGGGCCGTCGCCCCCATCGTCGCCGCGATCCGTGACCGGTCGCTCCAGCCCGAGTACGTCCGTGAGGTGTCGGGCCTGCTCGGCCTCGAGGTCGAGCAGGTGGCCACCGAGGTGTCGCGCGCCGGCGCGCTCACCGTGCCCGACACGGCATCCGACCACCGACGTGGCCGCGACCAGGGGACTCGCCGCGACCACGACGACCACGACGACCTCGAGCCGACCGCCGCCGAGCAGGCCGGCGCGTCCGCGTCGATGCCCATGCCCGACCCCCGCGACCCGGTCACCCAGGCCGAGCGGCAGCTGCTGCAGGTCATGCTCCAGTTCCCGACCGTGCTCGCCGCGCCGACGTGGGACCTGCTCACCCCCGAGGCCTTCGCCGCCCCGGCCCACCGGGCGATCTTCGAGGGGGTCGTCGCCGCCCGCGCCGACGACACCCGCGCGGCGGCGTGGGTCGGAGCCGTCAGCGCGGCCGCACCGGCGGTCGTGACGGGTCTCGTCAGCGAGCTGGCCGTGGCCCCGCTGCCCACCCGCATGGACGCGCTGACCGGTCTCCCGTCGTCTCGATACGTGACCGAGCTCTTCGACCGGGTACGAACCGTGGCGTTGAGGCGTCGCGTCGACGACGCCCTGAGCGAGATGCGTCGCCTCGACCACGCCGAGTCACCCGACCCGGCGCGCAGCCGACAGCTCGCCCTCACGCTCCAGTCGCTGCAGACCGAGCTCGCCCAGATCAAGGAGTCGATGACCTGATGGGTCTGTTCGACCGTCGCCGTGCCGCCGCCCTGCCCCGCACCGTCAAGGATGCCGTCCCGCTGGCCTCCGGTGAGCGGGTCCTCTCGGGCGTGGCCGACGACACGACGGGCGGCTGGGTCGTGGCGACGACGTACCACCTCGCCTTCGTCTCGCCCGAGGGCGAGCTGCAGTGGATCCGTCCGTGGCACGAGGCGGAGGCGGGCACGTGGCAGGCCGACGCGTCACTGCTCACCGTCACGTGGGTCGACCGCCGGGTGCGGCCCGGACAGTGGCGCATCACGGAGCCCACCACGCTGCAGCAGACGCTGCGCGAGCGCCTGCAGGCCAGCGTGGTCACGGCCGACGAGTTCCGCACACCCGGCCGCAAGACGGTGCGGGTCGTCATCCGCCAAGACCTCGGGGAGGGGGTGCTGCGCGAGCAGGTCGTGGCCCCCCGCGGGGTCGAGGTCACCGACCCGGAGGTGGCCGCGGAGGTCGCCCGACGGCTGGCGCGGCTGCGCCACGAGGTCGGTCTCTGACCGCTCCGGCGGCATCACCGAGGCCGATTTAGCGACCGCACCCGGCCCTTGCTATGGTTGCCCCGCAGCATTCCCCTGTAGCTCAATTGGCAGAGCAGCCGGCTGTTAACCGGCAGGTTATTGGTTCGAGTCCAATCGGGGGAGCCACCGAAGGCGCACCGCGCGCACGACGACGAGAAGGCCCCGACACCACTGGTGTCGGGGCCTTCTCGCTGTCTCCTGGTCCGAGCGGAGGAGGTCAGCGGCTGCTGGCGTCCCCCGTGTAGACGCCCTGACCGGCGACGCCGTCGGTGGGCGCGTCGACCGTGCCCGCGCCGGCGACACCGGTGACGGCAGCCCCGCGTCGGGGGCCTCCACCGCGGCGACGCAGCCGCGTCTCCACGCGCCCCGCGACGACCGTCAGGGCGTAGTTGATGAGGATGAAGATCAGGGCGATGAACAGGTACGCCGGGATCGGGTTGCTGTAGCTCGTGCCGATGTCGCGGGCCGCCTGCAGCAGCTCGGGGTAGAGCACGGCGGTGCCGAGGGCGGTGTCCTTGAGGATGACGACGAGCTGCCCGACGAGCGCCGGCAGCATCGCGGTGAGCGCCTGCGGCAGCTGGATGCTGCGCAGCGTCTGGCTCGGTGTCAGGCCGATGGACAGGCCCGCCTCCTTCTGCCCCTTCGGCAGGCTGTAGACGCCCGACCGGACGAGCTCGGCGATGACCGACCCGTTGTAGAGCGTGAGGGCCGTGACGACGGCGGCGAGCGGGTTGACGTCGTTGCGGAACACGCCGTTGTCGGAGTAGTAGCGGAACGTGAAGTACATCATCAGCAGCACCGGCACGGCCCGGAAGAACTCGACGACGACGCCGCTGACCCACCGCACGACCCGCACCTGCGACAGGCGGCCCATGCCGAAGACGATGCCGAAGACCATGGCCAGCACGATGGAGATGGCGGCGGCCTCGAGCGTCTTGACGAGGCCCGGGAGGATGTAGAAGCTCCAGACCTCACCGGTGACGAGCGAGGTCCACAGCGACGACTCGAGCTGGCCCTCGGCCCTGAACTTCAGCGCGACCGCCGCGAGGATGCCGGCGACGATGAGCAGCCCGATGACGGTGAGGACGGCGTGCCGACGCCGCGCCCGGGGGCCGGGGGCGTCGAAGAGGACGGACGGGGCGCTCATCGCTTCACCGCCAGGCGCTGGGAGAGGGACGTGAAGAGGATGCCGACCGGCAGGGTCAGCACGACGAAGCCGAGGGCGAAGACGAGGAAGACCCCGATGCTCGCCGTCTCGTTCTCGATCACCTCGCTCATGAGGAGCGACGCCTCGGCGACACCGATGACCGAGGCGACCGTCGTGTTCTTCGTCAAGGCGATGAGGACCGACCCGAGCGGGGCGATGGCGCCGCGGAAGGCCTGGGGGAGGATGACCTCGCGCAGGCTCTGCGTGAAGGTCAGCCCGATGGAGCGGGCCGCCTCGGCCTGGCCGACGGGCACGGTGTTGATACCGCTGCGGATGGCCTCGCAGACGAAGGCCGCGTGGTAGACGGCGAGGGCGACGATGGCCCACCGGACGCCGTTGTCGACGAGCTCGGTCGGTGAGCCCGCCTCGGCGAGGTTGAGCTGCAGGATGTAGTACATGCCCGCGATGGAGAAGAACATCAACAGGGTCAGCGGGGTGTTGCGCACGGTGTTGACGTAGAACGCGCCGAGCCGCCGCAGCACCGCGACGGGTGAGACGCGCATGACCGCGACGACGGTGCCGATGACGAGCGCGCCGATGGCCGAGAAGAAGGTCAGCTTGATCGTCATCCAGAACGCGCTGAAGACCGCGTACTTCTCGAAGATGTCGAGCATGACGCTCCTTTCCGCGAGGTGTCAGGTGGGGGAGCCGAGCCCGGGCTCACAGGTTGGGAGGTGCCGGCCGTGACGCCGATCGAGGGTGGGTCGCCCGCCACGACTCGTGACGGGCGACCCACCCTCGGGTCGGGGTCGGTCAGGCGCAGGCTTCCGGGGTGGCCGGGTTGCCGGGGCCGGGCGTGTAGTCGGCCGGCCCGAGGTTGGCCTCGATGGCCTTCTCGAGCGAGCCGTCGCTCTGCATCTTCTTGATCGCGTCGGTGATCTTGTTGCAGAGGTCGGTGTTGCCCTTCTTGAGGCCGACACCGTACTTCTCGGTCGAGAACGGCTTGCCGACGACCTTGAACTTGCCCTTGTTGGCGTCCTGCGCGGCGAAGCCGGCGAGGATCGTGTCGTCGGTGGTCAGGGCGTCGACGCCACCGCTGGCCAGGGCCGGCAGGCACTCGGAGTAGCCCGAGAACTCCTGCAGCTGAACCTGGTTGGCGAACTCGTCCTTGACCTTCTGCGCGGACGTTGAGCCCTTGACCGAGCAGAGCTTCTTGCCGTTGAGCGAGTCGGGCCCGGTGATGCTCGAGTCGTCGGCGCGCACGAGCAGGTCCTGGCCGGCGACGAAGTACGGCCCGGCGAAGCTGACCGACTCCTTGCGCTTGTCGGTGATCGAGTAGGTGGCGACGATGAAGTCGACCTGCCCGGTCGAGATGAGCGACTCGCGCTGGGCGCTCGGCGCCTGCACCCAGGTGATGTCGCCCTCGTCGGTGCCGAGCTGCTTGGCGATGTACTTCGCGACGTCGACGTCCATGCCGGTGTAGGTCGAGCCCTGCTTGAGCCCGAGGCCCGGCTGGTCGAACTTGATGCCGATCTTGAGGGCCTTGGCGCCGTCGCCGCCTGCGCCGGTCCCTCCGCCGCTGCTGCCGTCGCCGCAGGCGGCGATCGAGAGCGCGAGCACCGTGCCGGCGAGCGCGGCTCCGATTCGTCGTGCGTTCATGACTGGGTTCCTCCCTGGTGTGACTTGCTGGGTGTTGCCGTGAGTGGTCTCGGTGGTCGTGACCGGCATCCGTGGGGATGCCGGGTGGCCGGGTCTGCGATGCCGCGCCGACCCGCGGTCGTCAGACGGCGGCGGGCGCTCGTCACGCCGACGCCCCGGGTCAGTGCGTGAGGATCTTGCCGAGGAAGTCGCGGGCCCGCTCGCTGCGTGGGTTGGCGAAGAACTCCTCGGGGGTGGCCACCTCGACGATCTGGCCGTTGTCCATGAAGACGACGCGGTCGGCGGCCTTGCGGGCGAAGCCCATCTCGTGGGTGACGACGATCATCGTCATCCCCTCCTTGGCCAGGCCGACCATGACGTCGAGCACCTCCCCGACCATCTCGGGGTCGAGGGCGGAGGTCGGCTCGTCGAAGAGCATGACCTTGGGGTCCATGGCGAGCGAGCGGGCGATCGCGACGCGCTGCTGCTGGCCGCCCGAGAGCTGGGCGGGGTACTTGTCGGCCTGGGCCTCGATGCCGACGCGCTTGAGCAGCGAGGTGGCCTTCTCGTCGGCCTGCGCCTTCTTCTGCTTGCGCACCTTGACCGGTCCGAGGGTGACGTTGTCGCGGATGCTCTTGTGCGCGAAGAGGTTGAAGGACTGGAAGACCATGCCGACGTCGGCGCGCAGCTGCGCGAGCGGCTTGCCCTCCTCGGGCAGGGCCTTGCCGTCGATGCTGATCGTGCCCGACTCGATGGTCTCGAGGCGGTTGATGGCGCGGCAGAGGGTCGACTTACCCGACCCCGACGGCCCGAGCACGACGACGACCTCGCCGCGACCGACGGTGAGGTTGATGTCGCGCAGCACGTGCAGGTCGCCGAAGTGCTTGTTGACGCCCTCGATGACGACCATGGGCTCGCGGGTCGCGTCGCCGGTGCGGTCGCGGCTGGTTTCGCTCATTGCCGCAACCTACTAGGTCGGATGGGCGCCGGACACGTGCTCGTGCGGAGCGTCGCCGAATCGTGGCCTCGCGACGGGCGGGACCGGAGAGTGGTGCGGTCAGCCCACGGTGTCGAGCACGGCCTCGGCCGTCGCGGCCAGGGCCTGCGGGACGGGGGCGCCCTCGCCGCCCTCGGCCGCCGACGCCGCGTCGGGCGCGCACGTGTCGGTGGGTGCCCCGGTCGAGGTCGGTGCCGGCGTGGCGCCGGTCGCTTCGCCGCTGCCGGTGGGGTCCTCGCTCGGGCTGCACGTGTCGCTCGTCGTGGGCGTCGGCGTGCTCGAGGTGGGGGTGGCCGACGTGCTCGGTGCACCCGGGGCCGGGGAGGTGGTCGTCGGCGGCGTGGTGCTGGTCGGCGCCGTGGTGGACGAGGTGGTCGGCGGGGTCGTCGTCGGCGGCTTCGTGCCCGTGCCGGTGGTCGGCGGTGTCGTCCCGGGCCGGGTCGGCGGTGTCGTCGGCTTGGGGGTCCCGGTGCTCGTGGTGGGCTTGGGGGTCCCGGTGCTCGTGGTGGGCTTCGGGGCGCCCGAGCTGGACGTCGGCTTCGGGGTGGTGCTGCTCGGCGTGGGCTTCGGGGCGCTGGTGCCCGGCCGCGACGTCGAGCTCGGCGCCGGGGACGAAGACGGCGTGGCCGGGGTCGACGGGCGCGAGGGGGTGGGGGACGCGGCGGGCAGCGGGACGTCGCCGTCGGGCACGGCCGGGGCGCTCGGGGTGCCGGGAGCGGAGGGAGAGTAGGTGCCGCTGCCCGGGTTGGCGAAGGGCACCGAGGCGGCGTCGCCGCTGGCGAACCCGAGGTAGGGCGCCGGGTCGACGTAGCGGCCGTCGAGGACGACGTCGAAGTGCAGGTGGCAGCCGGTCGACCATCCGGTCGTGCCCACGAGGCCGATGACGTCGCCCTGCTTGACGGTCTGGCCCACCTTCGCGATGAGCCGCGACTGGTGGCCGTAGGCCGTCTTCAGCGTGGGGGAGTGCTGGATGATGATGCGGTTGCCCCACGACGCGGTCGTCGCCGCGTACACCACCGTGCCGTCGGCGGCCGCCCGGATCGGGGTCCCGCAGACGGCGCCGAGGTCGATGCCGGTGTGGAACATGGCGCGTCCCAGCACCGGGTGGCGGCGCGGGCCGAAGCCGGAGGTCTCGGGGGCGTCGACGGGGCGGATGAACCCGGCCGCGCCCACGGCACCGGCCGGCGGGAGGGCACCGCCAGCCCACGGCGACCACGCCGACGAGCCGGCGCCCGAGGTCGGCGCCCACGGTGCGAAGGCCCCCCACGACGCCGGGCCACCGGACACGCTCCCGGGTGCCCCGACGAGGTTGCCGGCGTAGAGGGCGGAAAGGGAGCCGGGCACGCCGGCCGGGTCGATCCCGCCGGGCAGGGCCGGGCCGAGCGCGAGGTTGGGGAAGGCCATGGGGGCGCCGGCGGCCGCGGCGGCGCCGGGCTGTGCGGCGCGCGCGTACAGGGCCTGACCGGCGCCGCCCGCGTCGGCGACGAGGGCCGGCGTCGGGGTGCCGGCGGCGAGGCGGCCGGCGGGCGAGCCGACCGCGGGGTTGGCGCCCGCACCGAGGAAGGGCAGGACGGCGAAGGCGGCGAGCGCAGCGGTGGCCGGGAGGGCCCGGCTCCTGAGGTTGATGGTCAGGACGACGGGCTCGCGCTCCGGCTGCTTGCCTTCGTGCACCTGCGGTCCACTCCCCATCGACATCGTTGCCCCTGACAGAAACCCCGGGGGGCCACACCGTACCGAGCGCGACGAGGGTCGCGCCCGTGGGTACGGGCGGCATCCGGTTTGTCCACCATAAAGGGCGGGCGGGCGCCGCGGCAGGGCGAAACGCGAACTCGGTCGAAATGTGGGACGGGAGTGGCTGCTGGGACACGTGTGGCGCTGGCCCGCCGCCTCCGCCGCCGTCGGGCGCCGGGCGCGGGGGGAGGCCCCGGGCGGTGGTCGCCCGGGGCCTCCGGAGGTCTGCGGCGGACTGCGCCGGGGCGTCGCCGCGGGCTGCGGCGACGCCCCTGCCGACTACTCGACGAAGCCCGTCACCGAGAGGGTCACGGCCCGGATCGAGCCACTGTCTCCGCCCGCCTGGTCGACGACCGAGAACGTCCAGTCGCCGACGACCGGGGAGGCCGTGAGCGCCGACAGCGGTGAGATCGGCGACCACGTGCCGGTGAAGGGCGCGTCGGCCGAGGTCACGGTGCTGAAGCTCGCGGCGGCGTCGTCGTCGAAGACGACCTGGCAGAGGTTGTTGCCACTGCCGCCGTTGCGGCTGAACAGCGTGGCCGTCGCGCCCGACGGGCTCGTCAGCGTGCCGACGAGGTCACCGACGTAGGTGTGGTCGAGGCCCACCGTGGTGCTGGCGGTGTCGGTCGTGCACGTCTCGCCGTCGACCGAGAAGGTCACCTTCGAGGCGTACTCGGAGCCGGTGACCGGGATGGTCACCGAGGCACCGGCCGCGTCGTTGTCCGGGATGGGGACGGCCGGGCCCGTGTACGCGAACTCCGTCGGGGTCTCGGCCGGCTGGCCGGTCGCCACGGTCAGCGTCGTGCTCGTCGGCGACAGCACCCCGACGAACGACACCGACGCCTGCACCGTCACCGGCTTGCCGAGCGGGTAGTCGTCCGCCAGCGAGACGGTGAACGACCGTTCGGCGGTGGCGCCGGCGGCGAGGCTGCCGTACCTGCGCACGGCGGGGCGCAGGGAGACACCGGCATCCGACGTCGTCAGACGCACGCTGACGCTCGTGGCCCGACCGTCACCGACGTTCGTGACGGGGACCGTGAGCGAGCCGGTCTCGCCGGGTTCGAGATAGCCGTCGCCGTCCCCGGAGGTCTCCTCCGCGCGCGGCTCGCCGGCCCGCACGAGCGGCTGCGGCGTGGCTCCGGTGCGCTGCAGCAGCCGGGTGGCCAGCACGATGCCGTGGCCGGTGCGGTTGTCGACCCCCGCCGGGGCGAGGTCGATCGCGGTGTCGATCATCGCCGTGCGGATCGAGTCCGGGTCGACGCCCGGGTTGCCCGACAGCGCCAGCGCCGCGAGGGCGGCGGCGTGCGGGGCGGCGGCCGAGGTGCCGAAGAACGGGTCGAAGCCCGGCGCCGTGGTGCGGACGCCGTCGGCGGCCGTGACGTCCGGCTTCTGGCGCACGACGCCGCCGGTCGAGGTGGTGTTGCCGGGGGTGTACGGCGTGCCGTCGGCCTCGAAGAACACGCGGCGCGGGCCGTCGGAGGTGAAGCGCTCGGGCAGCTGGTCGCGGGTGAAGACGCCGGGGAAGGGGCCCGTCGGGTTCGGCGGGTCACCGGCCTCGAGGTCGAAGGGCAGGGCGCCCGCGGCCGGCGCGGCGGCCGTGCTCACCGCGTTGACGGCGGCCGAGTGGCCTCGCGTGACGCCGGGGGTGACGTACGCCGTGAGGCCGTTCGCGTCCTCGTAGCGGCCGCGCAGGGCGGAGAGCTGGAGGTAGCGGTCGGCGCCGGCGTACTTGACGACGGCGAGCTTCTGTCCGGCGCCGGCGCCCGTCTGCAGGATCTCGAACGGGTCGTCGTCGCCGTCCTGGACGTCCTGCGAGAAGCCGGTGACGTTGCCGGCGGCGTCAAGCAGGTACAGGTCGTAGTCGTCGGCCGCCTGCCCGAGCGGGTCGGCCCAGAACAGCGGCACGACGACGCCCTGGCTCTCGTCGCTGAGCGGCTCGTAGAGCTGGACGCCGTCACCGGGGTCGAAGTCGTGGGCCGAGCCCGCGAACTTGCCGATGGTCTGGCCCGACCCGTTGAAGTCGCCCTCGTAGTTGCCGGAGGTCCCGTCGATGACGTTGCCCTCGTTTCCGGCCGAGCTGAAGTACAGCGCCCCGTCGGCGGTGACGTCGTTGACGGCCTGCGCGATGGGTCCGTCCTGGAACGGGGTCTCGGCGAAGTAGAGGACGTCGTCGACGATGATGTCGCAGTCGCCCTGCTCGCGCAGGGCGCGGATGTTGTCGGCGAACGAGGCGGCGCTCGTGAAGGCCGTCGCGAAGCCGAGCTCGGCGTTGGGCGCGAGGTCGTGGATGATCTCGAGCATCGCGGTGCCCTCGTCTCCGCTGCCCTCCTGCCCCGGCAGGACGTCGATGGGGGGCAGGTCACCGCTCGCGACCGACGCCGACACCGAGTCGATGCCGTCGGACAGGGCGCACACCTTGACACCGGTCCCCGTCACCTTGAACCGGGCCCGGGCGGTGTCGGCGGCATGGGCCGCGTCGCCCTCGGAGGTCAGCTCACCCTGCTGCACCACGCTGGGCCGGCCGGGGGTGTTGAGCGCCTTCTTCAGCGCCGTCTCGACGCGGGCCGTGCGCTCGCTCTTCGACGGCGGCGAGGTGACGATGCGCCCGGGGGCGGCCTGGTCGTTCTTCGACGTCGTGGCCGGGGCACCGGCACGGGAGGTCATGGCCCCTCCCGCGGCGCGGACGTGGGTGACCTCGCGGAACCCCGCGACCGTCGTGAGCGCGCTCGTCGGCACCGTGGCCCGGATGCTGCGCACGACCTTCGAGGCGTGCGCGACGCTCGCCCCGGTGGCGCGCAGGCGGGCGAGCAGCCCGTCGGTCACCGCGGTGACCTCGATGTCGACCGTGACGCTGGATGCCGGTGCGCCCTTGGCCGTGTCGAGCCGGGGGAGCGCCGTGCGCAGCGACGCGTCGGTGCGCGCCTTGAGCGAGACGGCGAGGGCGCTGTCGAGCTTGCGCTCGGCGCCGGAGAGTGACCCCTTGACCTTCTGCAGGGCCGCGATCTGGGCGGCGGTGTCCGCACCGATCTGGCCCGGTGGTGTCGCAGCAGCGGCCGCGCTCGGTGTGAGCGCCGCCGCGGTGAGTGGGATGGACAGAGCAGCGACGAGGGTGCCGGTGAGCACCCCGCGTGAGAATCCGATGGTTCTAGCCCCTGAGCGCGCCGGTCGGCGCCAGTTCGAGATCATGGAACGGGTCTAGTCGCTCTTATCGGATTTGTCGCAGCGAACGTGGCGGACGTGCCGCATGGTGTGGTTGTGACGGAGGTGTTCAGACACGACACACTCCACGACCGCCGACGGAAGCCGACAGAGTCCTCGGACGCCCCGCGAGCGGACGCGTCTCGGCGCGGCCGCAGACGGCTGGGGCGCAGCGAGCGGACGCCGCCGGCCGGGCCGCCGGGGCCGTGACGCGGGTGCCGTGACCCGGGTGCCGTGACCCGAGTGCATTGGCGCGGACGGGGTGGTGGGGCAGCAGGGGCTTGAACCCTGGACCGACGGATTATGAGTCCGCTGCTCTGACCGGCTGAGCTACTGCCCCCTGACCGCGGCGCTGTGGTGCCCGGCGGTCGGCCGCGAGTCTAGCGACGCGTCGACGTCGGTCCGCGGTGGGACGTGGCGCGGAACGCCCGGTGGGCATGACCTACGCTCGGGCGCGGTCGCAGACGGAAGCGAGAGGTGACGACAGGCATGAGCGAGGCAATCCGCGTGGCGGGGGTCGAGGACGTCGAGCCGGGGGAGGCGCTCGTGCTGCCCACCGAGCTCACCGGCACCGACGAGCCCATCTCGCTCTTCCGCGACGACGACGGCACCTTCTACGCCCTCGACGACACCTGCTCGCACGGCGCGGCCAGCCTCGCCGACGGGTGGATCGAGGGCGGCGAGGTCGAGTGCCCCCTGCACGCCACCCGCTTCGGCCTCGGTGACGGTCGACCGCGGTGCCTGCCGGCCACGCAGCCCGTGCGCACGCACGCGGTGCACGTCGACGGCGACGACGTCCTGCTCCAGGTCGGGGTCGCCCGCTCCTGACCGCGGTGCACGGCGCTCGACCGTGTCGGGCCTCGCCTGACCGCGCCTGGCTCCACCCGACGGCGGCCCGCCGGCGCGGCCTCGCCGCAACCCCTGCCCGCTCGGGCGACCACCCGACATCGCGGGTGAACCGGACAGCGTGACCTCTGGTGCGCCTGTGACCGATGGTGCACAATGGACGCGTGCGCCCCCGCGGCGCACACCGGCATCCACGGTTGGGAGTCGGGTCGACAGGGTTGGCGCAGGCCGTTGGGGAAGACGTCCCTCGCACACCCAGGAGGTCCGGATGTCTTCCGTGCTGTCGCGCACCGTCACGCGCGGGGTCGTGTTCGTCCACGCGACCCCGATGCCGTTGTGCCCCCACCTGACGTGGGCGTTGGAGGCCGTGCTCGGCCGCCGCGTGGCCATCGACTGGACCCCTCAGCCCGTCGCGCCGCGCACCGTGCGCGCCGAGCTGTCGTGGACCGGGCCCGTCGGCACCGGCGCCCAGCTGGCCAGCGCGCTGCGCGGCTGGGACGGCCTGCGCTACGAGGTGACCGAGGAGCCGACCGCGGTGAGCGACGGGTCGCGCTGGTCGTACACGCCGTCGCTCGGCATCCACCACACCCTCATCTCGACGTCCGGCGACGCGCTGGTGCAGGAGGACCGGCTCCGCGAGGCGGTGGCCCGCACCCGCGGCGACGCGCTGGCGCTGCAGGACGAGATCGACCTGCTGCTCGGGGCGGCGTGGGACGACGAGCTCGAGCCGTTCCGCCACGCCGGCGACGGCGCGCCCGTGCGCTGGCTGCACCGGGTGGGGTGAGCCGCGTGGGGTGAGCCGCCGCGCGCTGCCGACCTGACCGCGGCGTGGGTGACGCGGGTCGTGCGACGACGAGAGCCCGGAGGGTTCGTGCCTCCGGGCTCTCGTGCTGTCGTGGTCCGTCACCCCACCGGGGATGCCGGGTGGTGCCGTGGGGCTCAGGCGCTGCGCACCACGAGGGCGACGTTGTGGCCGCCGAAGCCGAACGAGTTGTTCATCGCGGCGAGGTCGCCGTCGGGCAGGGTCTGGTGCTCGCCCGTCACGACGTTGAGCGCGATCTGGGGGTCCTGCTCGTCGAGGTTGATCGTCGCCGGGACCGTGCGGTGGTGCACGGAGAGGATCGTGACGATCGCCTCGAGGGCGCCGGCCGCCCCGAGGAGGTGGCCCGTCATCGACTTCGTCGCCGTGACCGTGAGGTCGTCGGTGCGGTGGCCGAAGGCCCGCTTGATGGCGTTGTACTCGGCGATGTCACCGACCGGCGTCGACGTCGCGTGCACGTTGATGTGGACGATGTCGTCGAGCGAGAGGTCGGCCCGCTCTACCGCGGAGACCATCGCCCGTGAGGCGCCGGCGCCCTGGGGCTCCGGGGCGGTGATGTGGTGGGCGTCGGCGGACATCCCGACGCTGGCGAGCTCGGCATAGATCTTCGCGCCGCGGGCCTTGGCGTGCTCCTCCGACTCGAGCACGATGACGGCCGAGCCCTCGCCCAGGACGAAGCCGTCGCGACCGACGTCGTAGGGGCGCGACGCCTTCTCGGGCTCGTCGTTGCGGGTCGAGAGCGCCTGCATCGCGGCGAAGCCGGCGATGGGCAGGGGGTGGACGGCCGCCTCGGTGCCACCGGCGACGACGACGTCGGCGCGGCCCGTGCGGATCATGTCGACGGCGTAGCCCATGCCCTCGGCGCCGGAGGCGCACGCGCTGACGGGGGTGTGGGCGCCGGCCCGGGCGCCGAGGTCGAGCGACACGGCCGCAGCAGGCCCGTTCGGCATGAGCATCGGCACGGCGAGCGGGTAGACCCGGCGGGGGCCCTTCTCGCGCAGGTTGTCCCACTGGTCGAGCAGGGTCCAGACGCCGCCGATGCCGGAGCCGATGACGACGCCGAGCCGCTCGGGCTCGACCTCGGGCGTTCCGGCGTCGGCCCAGGCCTCGCGGGCCGCGATGAGGGCGTACTGGCTGGAGGGGTCGAGGCGCCGGGTCTCGACCTTGGTGAGCACCTGGTCGGGGGTCACGGCGATCGTGGCCGCGAAGGTGACGGGCAGCTCGTACTTGGCCACCCAGTCGAACTCCATGGGTCGGGCGCCGGAACGCCCGGCGAGCAGGGCCTCCCACGTCTCCGGGACGGTGCCGGCCAGGGGCGTGGTGGCGCCGAGGCCGGTGACCACGACACGACGGTCGCGAGTGGAGGTCATGGTGACGTGCTCCTCAGGGGTCGGGGTGCGCTTGTCGGGGTTGGTGCGCCGCCCAGAGGTGTCGGACGGGTGTCAGGCGGATGCCGGGTGGTGCCGAGTGCTGCCGTGCGGTGTGGGGCGGCCCGGGTGGGCCGGGTGGGCCGGGTGGGCCGGAGCCGGCCGGCACCCGCGGGTGCCGGCCGACCGGTGGCTCAGGACTGCGCGTTGTTGATGAACGTGACGGCGTCGCGCACCGTCTTGAGGTTCTTGACCTCGCTGTCGGGGATGCGCACGCCGAACTTCTCCTCGGCGTTGACGACGATCGTCATCATCGACAGCGAGTCGATGTCGAGGTCCTCGGTGAAGGACTTGTCCATCTCCACCGACGCGGTGTCGAGGCCGGTCTCCTCGTTGACGATCTCGGCGAGACCCTCGAGGATCTCCTGCTCGGACTGAGCCATGTCTGTGCTCCTTGGGTTGGGTGCGTGTCGCTGCAATGGCCCGAATGACCCGTCGGGACCGGCGGGAGCTGGTGCCCGTTAGGGCAGGACGACGACCTGGGCGGCGTAGACGAGGCCCGCGCCGAAGCCGATCTGCAGGGCCAGGCCGCCGCTCGGGATCTCCTTCTCGGCGAGCATGCGCGCGGTCGCGATCGGCACGGAGGCCGCCGACGTGTTCGCGGTCGTGACGATGTCGCGGGCGACGGGGATGTCGGCCGGCAGCTTGAGCTGCTTGACCATCGCGTCGATGATGCGGATGTTCGCCTGGTGCGGGATGAAGGCGTCGAGGTCGTCGGCGGTGATGCCGGCCTTGTCGATGGCCTGCTGCGCGACCGGGGCCATGCCCCAGACGGCCCAGCGGAAGACGGTCTGGCCCTGCATGCCGATCGCCGGCCACAGGTCCTTGTCCTGCTGCGACTCCTGCCACGACCCGCGCAGGTCGGTCCAGGCCTGGCGCTGGGTGATGGCGTCGCGCTGGGTGCCGTCGGAGCCCCACACCGTCGGCCCGATGCCGGGGGTGTCGCTCGGTCCGATGACGCAGGCACCCGCGCCGTCGCCGAAGATGAACGCGCTGCCGCGGTCGTAGGGGTCGGTGAAGTCGCTGAGCTTCTCGACCCCGACGACGAGGACGTAGTCGGCGGAGCCGCCCTTGACCATGTCGCTCGCCATCGTCACGCCGTAGCAGTAGCCGGCGCAGGCGGCGGAAATGTCGACGGCGGGCGCCGTCGAGCCCAGGCGTGCGGCGAGCTCGGGGGCCGCCGCGGGCGTCTGGTAGGGGTGGGTGACGGTGGCGACGAGCACGAAGCCGACCTGCTCGGGCGCGATCCCGGCGTGCTCGAGCGCGGCCCGCGAGGCCTTCTCGGCCATGTCGATGACCGACTCGTCGGCGGCGGCGAAGTGCCGGCTGACGATGCCCGACCGCTCGCGGATCCACTCGTCGCTCGAGTCGATCTTGCCGATGATCTCGGAGTTCATGACGACCCGCTCGGGCCGGTACTGGCCGACGCCCATCATGCGCGACTCACGGGCCGCGCCGGAGCCGACGATCGTGCCGGTGCCCTTGGGGACGGTGTGCTGGACGTTGTCGGTCACGTGAACCTTCTGTCGGTGACGGGGGCGAGGGGGTGGGCGAGCATCGGGGTCGCACGGGCCGTGCGCGACCGTCGTGGATGCCGGTGGGCCGGGTCGCGGGGTGCGCTCACCCGGCGTGGTCGGCGACGAGGCGCCGGGCGGCGTCGAGGTCGTCGGGGGTCTTGAGGGCGAGGGTCTCGACGCCCTTCATGGCGCGCTTCGCCAGCCCGACGAGGGTGCCGGCCGGCGGGATCTCGATGAGGCCGGTCACGCCGAGGTCGAGCATCGTCTGCATGCAGAGGTCCCAGCGCACGGGGTTGCTCACCTGTCGCACGAGCCGGCCGAGCACCTCCGCGCCGTCCGACACGGGGGCGCCGTCGGCGTTCGAGAGCAGGGTCACCTGCGGCGCCGCGGTCGTCATCGCGCGGGAGTACCCGTCGAGGACGTCGACGGCAGGCGCCATGTGGTGGGTGTGGAAGGCGCCGGCGACCTGCAGCGGGATGACGCGGGCCTTGGCCGGGGGCTGCGTCGCGAACGCCTCGATCTGCTCGAGCGTGCCGGCGGCCACGACCTGACCGCCGCCGTTGACGTTGGCCGGCGTCAGACCGGCGGCGTCGATGGCGGCGAGCACCTCGTCGGGGTCGCCCCCGAGCACCGCCGCCATGCCGGTCGGGGTGACGGCGCTCGCCGAGGCCATGCCGCGCCCGCGCTCCCGCACGAAGACCATGGCGGCCTCGGCGGACAGGACGCCGGCGGCCGCGGCCGCCGTGATCTCGCCGACGGAGTGGCCGGCGGTCACCGAGCCGGCGGGCAGCGCGGCTGCGGCGGACGCCGTGCTCGGGTCGTCGGCGAGCAGCGCGGGCAGGGCGAGCAGGCCGGCGCCGACGATGAGCGGCTGGGCCACCGCGGTGTCCTTGATCGTGTCGGCGTCGCTCTCGGTGCCGTGGGCCACGAGGTCGACACCGGCGGCCGCCCCGAGCCACGCGAGGCGGTCGCGGGCACCCGCGAGCCCGAGCCAGGGGGTGAGGAAGCCGGGGGTCTGGGAGCCCTGTCCAGGGCAGACGATCGCGAGCACGGTCTCAGCCTTCCTCGTTACCGGCGGGGAGCAGGCCGCCGAATGCCACCAAGTCGGAGGTCATAGGTTGGAGGATTCCTCCAAACCGCGGCGACCCACGGGAGCGGGCTGGCCGGCATCCGACAGCCCCACGGCAGGCCCGGGGGTGGCACCGGTGCCGCCGAGCCGACCCAGCGTCACGGCGACCCGGACGGCCCACGCGTCGCGCGGGCGGGTCAGGTCGTAGCCGGTGACGTCGGTGATGCGCGCGAGGCGGTAGCGCACGGTGTTGGGGTGCACGAAGAGGGCGCGGGCGCTGGCCTCGAGGGAGCCGCCGTGCTCGAAGTAGGCGGTCGCGGTCTCGAGCAGCGGCGACTGCGACGACTGCGCCGACTCGGTGAGCGGGCGGTGGGCGCGGTCGAGCAGGCGGCGGCGGGCGGGGAGGTCGCCGGCGAGGGCCCGCTCGGGGAGCAGCTCGTCGGACTCCACGACGCGGGGGGCGCCGGGCCAGGCGACGGCGGCGGTCAGCCCGCTCAGGGCGGCGCGGGCCGAGCGGCCGGCGGCGAAGAGGTGGGGCACGGTGGGGCCGACGACCACCGGTCCGGGGCCGAAGCGGTCGGCGACGTGCTCGACGACGGGCAGTGGGTCGCGGGTGCCGCCGACGATGGCGATGAGCCGGTCGCGCTGCACGATCGCGAGGGCCTCGACCCCGAGGTGGCGCGCGGCGCGGCGCAGGCTGTCGACCGTGGCCGCGGGCGCGTCGGGCGAGCTGGCGGCGAGGGGCGCGCGCCCGACGACGAAGGTGACGCCCGCGACGTCGTCCCAGCCCAGGGCGGCGGCGCGCGACTGCATCGAGTCGTCGGCCTCGCCCCTCAGCACGGCGTCGACGACGAGGGCCTCGAGCCGGGCGTCCCAGGCTCCGCGCGCCTCGGCGGCGCCGGCGTAGACCTCGGCGGCGGCGAAGGCGATCTCGCGCGAGAACCGCAGCACCGACTCGAGCACGAGCTGCTCGTCACCCGGCCCGGCGAGCGAGGTGGCCCGGGCCTCGACGACGTCGACGACGGTGCGCACGAGGTCGAGGGTGTGGCGCAGGCTGACGGCGCGGGTGAGCTCCTGCGGGGCGTTGGCGAAGATCGAGATCGCGGAGGGGGCGTGCCGCTCGCGCTGGCGCAGCCACTCGACGAACTGCGAGATGCCGGCCTGGGCGACGAGGCCGACCTGCGAGCGCTGGGCGGCGGACAGCTCGCGGTACCAGCCGAGGGTCTCGTCCATGCGGGCCATCGCGAGGCGGGCGAGCTCGCCCGCGCTCTGCTCGACCGTGTGCGCCGTCCCCTCGCCCGGGAGGCGGCGCGGGGGCGAGGTCACCGGCCCACCCTAGTGGCGGGCCGGCATCCGGCACCGGGCCGAGAGGCCGAGCGCGACTTGTGGTTGCCCGACAACCCCGACACCCCAGACCGTCGAAGGGCCAGTTCCCGACGCGGGTTGGCGACGGCAACTGGCCTCTCGACGGTGCAGAGCCCGCCGGGAAGTGGCCCCTCGACGGTGCTCGTCAGTGCTGGGGTCAGCCGGCGACGGCGGACGCGAGCCGGCCGAGCGACTGCTCGAGGTCACCCTCGCTGACGAGCGGGAAGTGCACCTTGGACAGGATCTCCTTGTCGGTCACCTTGCCCCAGTCGTAGGTGAGCGTGACGTCGGTCGTGTCGGCGCCGGTGGGCTGCAGCTCCCACATCCACTCCCACCCGGGCGGCTCGGTGCCCGCGGGCGCCGTCTTCCACGCGATGAGCTTGTTGTGGTCGTAGCCGGTGACCGTGTTGTCGGTCTGGTACTCGCCGCCCATGTGCGCGCCCTCCATGTTCATGCGGAAGACGTCACCGACCTTCTGGATGCGCTCGGCCTTCTCGTCGGAACGCACGAACCCCGAGCCGTCGAGCTCGGCGTGGCGCTTCGGGTTGCTCAGCACGTCGAACAGGTCGGCGGCCGACGCGTCGATGCTGCGTTGCACGGTGATCTTCGTGTTCTCGGTCATGCACGGGTGGTACCCGCTCCGTGCGTCCGGCCCGACACCGGTTCTTCACCACCTCGACGGCAGGCGTAGGGCTGGTGGTCGCCCGCCGCGTCGGCCCAGGCGCTGTGCTGTCGCCATGAGACGATCCTCCATCATGCTCACCGTGTCCGTCGCCGTCGCCGCGCTCGTCCCGGTGGCCGCCGCCACGTCGTCGGCGGCCCTCGGCCTGCGCCCGGCCACGACCACCGCCGACACGGTGTCGACCCTCACCGCCGGTCGCGCGGAGGGCGCCGCCCCCCTCGTCATCGGGCACCGCGGCGCCTCCGGCTACCGCCCCGAGCACACCCTCGCCAGCTACGAGCTGGCCGCCCGCATGGGCGCCGACTTCATCGAGCCCGACCTCGTCTCGACGAAGGACGGCGTGCTCGTCGCCCGGCACGAGCCGGAGATCGGCGGCACGACCGACGTCGCCGACCACCCCGAGTTCGCCGACCGTCGCGTGACGAAGATGCTCGACGGCGTCGCCGTCACGGGCTGGTGGACCACCGACTTCACCCTCGCCGAGCTCAAGACGCTGCGCGCCAAGGAGCGACTGCCGCTCATCCGGCAGGAGAACACCCTGTGGGACGAGCGGTTCGAGGTCCCGACGTTCGAGGAGGTGCTCACCCTGCGCGAGCGCCTGAGCCGCGAGCTGCGCCGGCCCATCGGCGTCTACCCCGAGACCAAGCACCCGACGTTCTTCAAGCAGCTCGGCCTCGCCCTCGAGCCCAGGGTGGTGCGCGCCCTGCGCACGCACGACCTCGACCGGCGCAACGCCCCGGTCTTCGTGCAGTCGTTCGAGCTGACCAACCTCGGCACCCTGCGCAACCTCTACGGCCTGCGCGTCCCGCTCGTCTTCCTCACCTCCGCGAGCGGCGCCCCCTACGACCTCGTCGCCAGGGGTGACCCGCGCACCTACGCCGACCTCACGACGGCGCCGAGCCTCAGGAAGCTCGCCCGCACCATCAACGGGCTCGGCCCCGACAAGGCACAGGTCATCCCGCGCAACGCCGACGGCACCCTCGCGGCGTCCGCCACGAGCCTCGTCACCGACGCCCACGCCGCCGGTCTTCAGGTGCACCCGTACACCTTCCGGGCCGAGAACACCTTCCTGCCCGTCGACTACCGCACCGGCACGTCGGACGCCGACTTCGGCCGCGCCCTCGACGAGCAGGTGCGCTACCTCGAGACCGGCATCGACGGACTCTTCACCGACCAGCCCGACATCGGGGTGGCCGCCCGCGACGCGTTCGTCGCCGAGCAGTCGCGCGCCGCGGCAGGGGAGCGGCGGGCCTCCTGACCCGCCGCCGGCCTGACCGCGCGGACACGCGAAGGGCCCCCTCGACCACGTGGTCGGGGGGGCCCTTCGCGTGACGGACCGGTCAGTCGGTGCCGAACTCCATGGCGGCGCGGTCGAGCGCGTCGTCGCCGTCACCGTCGGATGCCGCGGGGTTGGCCGTGATGGCCGCGGCACCGCCGGGTGCCAGCTCGCCGACGAGGTCGGTGGCGTCGCGGCCGAGCAGGCCCTGCGCGGCGTAGAGCTCGAGCTTGGCCCGGGAGTCGGCGATGTCGAGGTTGCGCATCGTCAGCTGCCCGATGCGGTCGACGGGGCCGAACGCGGCGTCCTCGGTGCGCTCCATCGACAGCTTCTCGGGGTGGTAGCTGAAGGCCGGACCGGTCGTGTTGACGACGGACCAGTCGTCACCCCGGCGCAGGCGCACCGTCACCTCGCCGGTGACGGCCGAGGCCACCCATCGCTGCAGCGACTCGCGCACCATGAGCGACTGCGGGTCGAGCCAGCGACCCTCGTAGAGAAGGCGACCCAGCTTGCGCCCCTCCGCGTGGTAGTTCGCGACGGTGTCCTCGTTGTGGATGGCGTTGAGCAGCCGCTCGTACGTCAGGTGCAGCAGCGCCATCGCCGGCGCCTCGTAGACGCCGCGCGACTTCGCCTCGATGATGCGGTTCTCGATCTGGTCGCTCATCCCGAGACCGTGCCGACCGCCGACCCGGTTGGCCTCGTCGACGAGCGCCACGGCATCCGGGAAGGTCTGGCCGTTGATCGCGACGGGGCGGCCGCGCTCCCAGCGCACGGTGACGTCCTCGGTCTCGACGGCGACCGACGGGTCCCAGAAGCGCACGCCCATGATCGGCTCGACGACCTCCATCGACTCGTCGAGCAGCTCGAGCGTCTTCGCCTCGTGCGTGGCGCCCCAGATGTTGGCGTCGGTCGAGTAGGCCTTCTCGGCGCTGGCGCGGTAGGGCAGGTCGCGCGCCGTCAGCCACTGCGACATCTCGTGGCGCCCACCGAGCTCGGACACGAACTCCGCGTCGAGCCAGGGCTTGTAGATGCGCAGCGCCGGGTTGGCCATGAGGCCGTACCGGTAGAACCGCTCGATGTCGTTGCCCTTGAAGGTCGAGCCGTCGCCCCAGATGCTGACGTCGTCGTCCTGCATCGCCCGCACGAGCAGGGTGCCGGTGACGACGCGACCCAGGGGCGTCGTGTTGAAGTACGTCTTGCCGCCGCTGCGGATGTGGAACGCACCGCAGGCGATGGCCGACAGGCCTTCTTCGACGAGGGCGGCCTTGCAGTCGACGAGTCGGCTGATCTCGGCGCCGTACTGGCCGGCGCGGCCCGGCACCGAGTCGATGTCGGTCTCGTCGTACTGCCCGAGGTCGGCGGTGTAGGTGCACGGCACCGCGCCCTTCTCGCGCATCCACGCCACCGCCACGGAGGTGTCGAGGCCGCCGGAGAAGGCGATCCCGACTCGTTGGCCGACGGGGAGCGACGTGAGTACCTTGGACATGATGCAAGTATATGCACAGTCGTGCATACCTATCCAATCGGATGCCGGTCGGCCGGCTCACGGCGCGCGGCCCGGCCCCCGAGGTCGGGGACCGGGCCGCACGGCATCCGTGACGATCGTGACGACGGGGTCAGCTCTCGCCGCCCGCGTTGCCCGACGTGCCGGCGGTGACGTCGTCGAGCCTGTACTTCGCGGCCGCCTTGGCGGGCACGTCGGCGTCGACCTTTCCGTCACGGGCGAGCAGCTGCAGCGTGCGCACCGCGACGGACGGGCCGTCGATGTGGAAGAACCGGCGGGCCGCGGCGCGGGTGTCGCTGAAGCCGAAGCCGTCGGCGCCCAGGGTCGCGTACGTGCCGGGGACCCACTCGCGGATCTGGTCCTGCACCGCGCGCATGTAGTCGGACACGCCGACCACGGGCCCCTCGGTGCCCTCGAGGCACTGGGTCACCCACGGCACCCGGCGCTCCTCGTCGGGGCGCAGGAACTCCTGGGCGTCGGCCTCGAGGCCGTCACGGCGCAGCTCGTTCCACGACGTCACCGACCACACGTCGGCGGCGACGCCCCAGTCGTCGGCGAGCAGCTGCTGCGCCTCGAGCGCCCACGGCACCCCGACACCGGAGCCGAGGAGCTGGGCCTTCGGCGCGTCGTGGGTCCAGCCGCTCGTGTCGGCCCGGGCGATCTTGTGCATGCCGCGCACGATGCCCTCGACGTCGACGCCCTCGGGCTCCTTGGGCTGCACGATCGGCTCGTTGTAGACGGTGAGGTAGTAGATCTTGTTCGCCTCGTCGGGCGTCGAGCCCTCGCCGTACATCACCGAGAGGCCGTGCTGCATGATGTGCGCGATCTCGTAGGCGTACGCCGGGTCGTAGTGCACGACCGCCGGGTTCGTCGAGGCGAGCAGCGGGCTGTGGCCGTCGGCGTGCTGCAGGCCCTCGCCCGTCAGGGTCGTGCGACCGGCCGTGGCGCCGATGAGGAACCCACGGCTCATCTGGTCGGCGGCCGCCCAGATGGAGTCGCCGGTGCGCTGGAACCCGAACATCGAGTAGAAGACGTAGACCGGGATCATCGGCTGGCCGTGCGTCGCGTACGACGTGCCGGCCGCGGTGAACGCCGCCAGCGAGCCGGCCTCGTTGATGCCGAGGTGCAGGATCTGGCCCGAGACGTTCTCGCGGTAGGCGAGCATGAGCTCGGCGTCGACGGGGGTGTAGTTCTGCCCGTTGGGGTTGTAGATCTTGATCGTCGGGAAGAACGCGTCCATGCCGAACGTGCGGGCCTCGTCGGGGATGATCGGCACGATGCGCTTGCCGAACTCCTTGTCGCGCAGCAGGTCCTTGAGCAGGCGCACGAACGCCATCGTCGTGGCGACCTCCTGCTTGCCCGAGCCCTTCTTCACCTGGGCGTAGGCCTCGTCGCCGGGCAGCTTGACCGGCTCGAACTGCACGCGGCGGCTGGGCAGCGTGCCGCCGAGCTTGCGCCGGCGGTCGACCGAGTACTTGACGACGTCGCTGTCGGGGCCGGGGTGGAAGTACGGCGGCTGGTACGGGTCGGCCTCGAGCTGCTCGTCCGTGATCGGGATGCGCAGGCTGTCGCGGAAGGCCTTCAGGTCGTCCAGCGTCATCTTCTTCATCTGGTGCGTGGCGTTGCGGCCCGCGAAGTGCGAGCCGAGGCCGTAGCCCTTGATGGTCTTGGCGAGGATGACGGTCGGCTGGCCGGTGTGCTGACGTGCGGCCTGGTAGGCGGCGTAGACCTTGCGGTAGTCGTGGCCACCACGCTTGAGGTCCCAGTAGATCGACTCGTCGGTCCACTTCTCGACCATCTTCGCGGTGCGGGGGTCGCGGGCGAAGAAGTGGTCGCGCACGTACTTGCCGTCGTTGGCGCGGAAGGTCTGGTAGTCGCCGTCGCTCGTGTCGTTCATGATGTGCACGAGCGCGCCGTCGCGGTCGGCGGCGAGCAGCGGGTCCCACCCGCGGCCCCACACGACCTTGATGACGTTCCAGCCGGCGCCGCGGAAGAACGCCTCCAGCTCCTGGATGATCTTGCCGTTGCCGCGGACCGGCCCGTCGAGGCGCTGCAGGTTGCAGTTGACGACGAAGGTGAGGTTGTCGAGCTCCTCGTTCGCCGCGAGCTGCAGCAGGCCGCGCGACTCGGGCTCGTCCATCTCGCCGTCGCCGAGGAAGGCCCAGACGTCCTGCTGGCTGGTGTCCTTGATCCCGCGGTTGTGCAGGTACTTGTTGAACTGCGCCTGGTAGATCGCGTTCATCGGCCCGATGCCCATCGAGACCGTGGGGAACTCCCAGTAGTCGGGCATGAGGCGCGGGTGCGGGTAGCTCGGGACCGCCTCGACCTTGCCGTCGACGACGTGGCTCTTCTCCTGGCGGAAGCCGTCGAGGTCGGCCTCGCTGAGGTGGCCCTCGAGGAAGCTGCGGGCGTACATGCCGGGGGAGGCGTGGCCCTGGAAGTAGATCTGGTCGCCGCCACCCTCGTGGTCCTTGCCGCGGAAGAAGTGGTTCATGCCCACCTCGTAGAGCGTCGCGGCGCTCGCGTAGGTGGAGATGTGGCCGCCGACGCCGATGCCGGGACGCTGCGCGCGGTGCACCATGACCGCGGCGTTCCATCGGATGTAGCGCCGGAACTCGCGCTCGACGTCCTCGTCACCCGGGAACCAGGCCTCACGCTCCGGCGGGATCGTGTTGATGTAGTCCGTCGCCGTGAGGGAGGGGACCCCGACCTGCTGCTGGCGCGCCCGCTCGATGAGCTTGAGCATGATGTAGCGCGCTCGGGTGCGCCCCTGCTCGTCGAGGACGGCGTCGAGCGAGTCGAGCCACTCCTGCGTCTCGTCGGGGTCGATGTCGGGCAGCTGGCTGGGGATTCCGTTGAGGATCGGGCCGGCTTCGGATGCCACGTCGTGGGTCCTTTCTCGTCGCGATGCCGCGCCGAGCGGCCGGTCGGCCCTGACGCTGCTCCACCCATCCTCCACCAAACGTCCACCGAGGTCACACACGGGTCCACGACCGCGCCGGCCGGGTGCAGAGGGGGTCGGTCGGAGCGCGCGCCGACCCGTCCGCGGGCGTCGACGTCCGTCGGATGCCGGTCGGCCGGCACCCGATGCACCGCCCCTCCGGGTGGGCGACGCGCGCGGGCGCCACGGCCAGTGGTTGCGTCGTGGCGCCGGACCGGGTGGACTTTGTCCACCGGCGCGCGCCGGGGCGCCCCACCGGTCGGTGACGGCGGCAGCCGATCCGGGCTCACAGGTCGCCGGGTCGTGACCGGAAGGCGGGTGCACGTGGGCGAGACCGCGGGAGCGGGGCCCCTCGCGAAGCTGGGCTTCGCCACGGGGCAGACCATCCAGGAGTTCGGCTACGACGACGACGTCGACGACGACCTGCGTTTCGACATCGAGGATGCCGTCGGCAGCGAGCTCGTGGACGAGGACTTCAACGAGGGCGCCGACGGCGTGCTCATCTGGTACCGCGACGGCGACGACGACCTCGTCGACCTGCTCGTCGACGGCGTCACCAAGCTCTTCGACCAGGGGTTCGTCGTGCTCTGCACGCCGAAGGCAGGTCGCCCCGACCACGTCCAGGCCAGCGACGTCGAGGAGGCCGCGTCGACGGCCGGCCTGCAGACCGGTGGCGCCGTCAACGTCGCCGCCGACTGGACCGCGACGCGTCTCATGCCGCCCAAGGGGCCGCGCCGCTGAGCCGCCGGGTGCTGGCAGAATCGACCCCATGATCCCGACCGACACGGCTGAGACGGCTGAGACGCCGGCAGGGGCGGTCCTCGACGGTCGCCCGCCCTGCTCCGGTGCGCCGTCCGGTCGTGCTGCGACGACCGCCCACCCGGGGGTGCCCGCGGTGGGCGAGCTCGCACCGACGTTCGTCCTGCCCGACCAGTACGGCGCCGAGGTCGGCCTCGCCGACGTGCGAGGGGCCAAGAACGCGGTCGTCGTCTTCTACCCCTTCGCCTTCTCCGGCATCTGCACCGGCGAGCTGCGGGCCGTGCGCGACGGGCTGGAGGACTTCCAGAGCGACGACATCCAGGTCTTCGCCGTGTCGTGCGACCCGATGTTCTCGCTGCGCACCTTCGCCGACGCCGAGGGCCACTTCTTTCCCCTCCTGTCCGACTTCTGGCCCCACGGCGCGGTGACCCGCGCCTACGGCGTGCTCAACGAGGCCGACGGGTCACCCCTGCGCGGCACCTTCCTCGTCGACCGCGACGGGGTGCTCGTGTGGTCGGAGGTCAACCAGCCCGGCGAGGGCCGTGACTTCGTCGCCTACCGCGAGGCCCTCGGGCGGCTGCGCTCGCGCCGACCGGCGACCGTCTCCTGACGGCCGCGCACCCGGGCGCCCCGCGGCTGGCATGATGTCGGCCGGGCGCACCGCCGTGCGCCTCTGGGGCCTGTAGCTCAGTTGGTAGAGCACCGCGTTTACACCGCGGGTGTCGTCGGTTCGAGCCCGGCCGGGCCCACGTGACCGACCTCCTGCTGCGCGACGTCGTCGAGGCCCTCGACGGGCTGTACCCCCCGGGCAGCGCGGCCGGGTGGGACCAGGTCGGGCTCGTCGCGGGCGACCTCGACCAGCCGGTGCGCCGGGTGCTGCTCGCGCTCGACCCGACCCTCGCCGTCGTCGACGAGGCCGTCGAGTGGGGGGCCGACCTCGTCGTCACCCACCACCCGCTGCTGCTGCGCGGCATCCACTCGGTGGCCACCACCGACGCGAAGGGGGCCACGCTGACGCGGCTCGTCACCGCGGGGGTGGCCCTCTTCAACGCCCACACCAACGCCGACGTGGCGCAGCCGGGGGTGTCGTCCGTGCTCGCCGACGCGCTGGGGCTGCAGGAACGGCGGCCGCTGTCGACCGAGACGATGCGCGACGGGAGGTCGTGGCCGCTCGGCTGGGTCGGTGAGCTCGCCGACCCGGTGACCCTCGCCGACTTCGCCGACGCGGTGGCCCGCGCCCTGCCCGACTCGGTCGGCGGCATCCGGGTCGCGGGCGACCCCGGTGGCACGGTGCGCACGGTCGCCGTCCTCGGCGGGTCGGGCGACGACCGCTTCGCCGACGTCGAGCGCGCCGGCGCCGACGTGTACGTCACCGCCGACCTGCGCCACCACCCCGTCCTCGAGGCGCGCGAGCAGGCCCGTGGCGGGCCGCCCTACCTCGTGGATGCCGGTCACTGGGCCACCGAGTCCCTGTGGCTCGCGGACGTGCGCGAGCGG
Organism: Terracoccus luteus; assembly: GCF_003635045.1. NCBI lineage: Bacteria > Bacillati > Actinomycetota > Actinomycetes > Micrococcales > Intrasporangiaceae > Terracoccus > Terracoccus luteus. The sequence continues at coordinate 1,246,524 of NZ_RBXT01000001.1, forward strand.
CTGCTCGCCGTGGTGTCGGAGGAGGGCGCCGCACCGGTTAGGGTCGAGGCCAGAGTCTCGCGCGTGCGCACCGAGCCGTGGACCTTCGTCGTCGGTGCGAACGCCGCCCAGCCCCACCCCGGAGGTGCGCCCTGAAAGCCGACCCGTCACGCCAGCGGCGCCTGCTCGACCTGCAGGCGATCGACACCCGGATCGACCAGATCCGTCATGCCCGCACCCACCTGCCGCAGCTCGCGGCCGTGGAGGCGGCGCGCGGTGAGCTGGGCCGGCTCGACACCGAGGTCGTCAACGCCCGCACCGCGGCCGACGACGTGCGGCGCGAGCTCTCGAAGTCGGAGCAGGACGTGCAGCTCGTCCGCGACCGTGCGACGCGCAACCAGTCGCGCCTCGACGCCGGGCAGGGTTCGGCCAAGGACCTCCAGGCGCTGCAGCACGAGCTGACGTCGCTCGCCCGCCGCCAGGCCGAGCTCGAGGACATCGAGATCGAGGTCATGGAGCGCTCGGAGACCCTCACCGCGAGGGTCGGTGAGCTCGAGGCCCGCCGGTCGGAGGTGGCCGAGCGGCTCGCCGGGCTCGAGGACGAGCGCGACGAGGCCCTGCAGAAGCTCGACGCCGAGGCCGAGACCGTCTCGAGCGGGCGGCCCGAGGTCGTCGCGGGCGTCGGGGCCGACCTCGAGGCGCTGTACGAGAAGATCCGCACGAGCAGCGGCGGCTTCGCCGCCGCCGAGCTCAAGCACCGCCGCTGCGGCGGCTGCCGGCTCGAGCTCAACAACGTCGACCTGTCGCGGATCCGTTCGGCGGCCCCCGACGAGGTCGTCCGCTGCGAGGAGTGCCGTCGCATCATGGTCCGCACCGACGAGTCGGGGTTGTGACGCCTCCTGCCCGCTCGGGTGCAAAAGGTGCTGCGGCACAACGGCGTTCGCTCGTCGTGGAGGCCGACGGCGGTTCCCGGGGCAACCCCGGCGTCGCCGGCTACGGGGCGCTGGTGCGCGACCCGCGCACCCGCGCGGTCCTCGTCGAGCTCGCCGAGCCGCTCGGCAAGCAGAGCAACAACGTCGCCGAGTACTCCGGCCTCATCGCGGGGCTGAAGGCCGCGCGGGACATCGACTCCGGCGCCGACGTGCTGGCCCGCATGGACTCCAAGCTCGTCGTCGAGCAGATGTCGGGCCGCTGGAAGATCAAGCACGAGGACATGCGACGTCTCGCCCTCGAGGCCCGCGACGTCTGTGCCGAGATCTCGGCCGCCGGCGGATCGGTGTCGTTCGAGTGGATCCCCCGTGAGCGCAACAAGGATGCCGACGCGCTGAGCAACGAGGGCATGGACGGTCACTCGGTGCACCGCGTCCTGGACGGTGCCGGCGACGACGACAGCGGTGACGATGGCGCCGACGGTGGCGCGACCGCCGGCGGCGATTACGGCCCCCTGGGTGACGACCGTGACGAACTGCGCGACGAGGACACCGGGGCCGACGCCGGGCAGGGTCTGCGGCTGCTGCTCGTTCAGGTGCCCGCCGACGAGGCCGCGGCCGCGCGCACGGCTCGGGCGGTACGCCACCTCGTCGGCGACGCCCCGGTCGTGCTGCCGGGTGCCGGCGGCCCTCGAACCGGCCGGACCGCCGGAGCCGCTGCGGACGCAGCGGTGGCCGCCCTGGCGCGGTCGGTGTCGGACGCGGGCAGCACCACCCGCGAGGACCCGCGGTGGTCCGCCCCTGTCGACGACGCCGACGCGGCGCAGGGCGGGCACACGTCCGAGCAGGCCTCCGACCGCGCCTCCGACCGTGACGCGCTGGCCGCCTACCGCGACCTCGTCCGCACGGGCGGCACCGCCGTCGTCGTGACGACCCGGCGGGGCGTGCTCACCGTCGTCGCCGAGGTGCTCGGGCTGCCCACCGACCGGTTCTGGGCGCTGGCGACGGCACCGGGCAGCCTGTCCGGCGTCGAGGTGTGGCCCGACGGCACGGCATCCGTCGCTTTCACCAACCGGACGGACCACCTCGGCTGACCTCGCGCTGTGCGATATTCGGGCGCATGAGCTACGCCGGTGACGTCACCCCCGAGCAGGCCTGGGCCGCTCTCTCGGACCGACCGGACGCCGTCCTCGTCGACGTGCGCACGGCCGCCGAGTGGTCGTACGTCGGGCTGCCCGACCTGCGGTCGGTCGGCAAGGAGGTCGTGCGCGTCGAGTGGCAGCGCTGGCCCGACGGAGCGGTGAACACGTCCTTCACGGACCAGCTCACGCAGCTGGGTGTCGGCCAGGACGCGCCGGTCTTCTTCCTCTGCCGGTCGGGCGTCCGGTCGGTCGCCGCCGCCGAGGCCGCGGCCGCCGCCGGGTGGTCGCACGCGCACAACGTGCTCGAGGGCTTCGAGGGCCCGCACGACGAGGAGCACCACCGCACCGTGTCGGGCTGGAAGGTCGCCGGGCTGCCGTGGGTGCAGGGATGAGCGACGACCGCACCGACCAGAGCTGGCGCCCCGACACGCTGGCGGTGCGAGCAGGACTGTCCCGCAGTGGTTTCGAGGAGACGGCCGAGGCGCTGTACCTCACCTCGGGCTTCGTCTACGAGTCCGCCGAGCAGGCCGAGGCCGCGTTCAAGGGCGACGTCGACCGCTTCGTCTACTCCCGTTACGGCAACCCGACGGTGACGATGTTCGAGGAGCGGCTGCGCCGGCTCGACGGCGCCGAGGCCTGCTTCGCGACGGGCTCGGGCATGTCGGCGGTCTTCGTCGCCCTCGCCGCGCTGCTCGGCCAGGGCGACCGCGTCGTCAGCTCGCGGGCGCTCTTCGGCTCGTGCTTCGTCATCCTCGACGAGATCCTGCCGCGGTGGGGAGTCGAGACGGTCTTCGTCGACGGCGCCGACCTCGACCAGTGGCGCGAGGCCCTGTCGGAGCCGACGACCGCCGTCTTCTTCGAGACGCCGAGCAACCCGATGCAGGAGCTCGTCGACATCGCCGCCGTCAGCGAGCTGGCCCACGCGGCTGGCGCCAAGGTCGTCGTCGACAACGTCTTCGGCACGCCGGTCTTCAGCAAGCCGTTCGAGCACGGCGCCGACATCGTCGTCTACTCCGCCACGAAGCACATCGACGGTCAGGGACGCACCCTCGGCGGCGCCGTGCTCGGGCCGAAGGAGTTCATCGACGGCCCGGTGCAGAACCTCATGCGGCACACCGGCCCGTCGATGTCACCGTTCAACGCGTGGGTGCTCGTCAAGGGCCTCGAGACGCTGTCGCTGCGGGTCGAGCGGATGGCCGCCAACGCGCTCACCGTCGCCCGCTTCCTCGAGTCGCACGCGAAGGTGCGCCGGGTCGTGCATCCGTTCCTCGAGTCTCATCCGCAGCACGAGCTGGCGAAGCGACAGATGTCGGCGGCGGGCACCGTCGTGACGTTCGAGCTCGACGGCGGCAAGGACGAGGCGTTCGCGCTGATGAACGCCCTGCGCGTCATCGACATCAGCAACAACCTCGGCGACAGCAAGTCGCTCGTCACCCACCCGGCGACGACGACCCACCGGCGACTCGCCCCGGAGGCCCGGGCCGCGGTCGGCATCACCGACGGCGTGCTGCGCGTCTCGGTCGGCCTCGAGGACGTCGACGACCTCGTCGACGACCTCACCCAGGCCCTCGCCTGACCCCGTCGAAAGGCCAAATAGACACCGTCGAAAGGCCAGTTCCTCACGGCCGGGCCTCACGGGAAGTGGCCTCTCGCGGCCGGTCAGCAAATGTCGAGTGGCCAGTTCGTGACGCCGCGGTCGACGGGGTCAGGCGGATGCCGACAGGGCGAGGGTCGCGCCGGTGACGACGACGACCGCGACGAGCAGCCCCGTCACGGCCAGGCGTGACACCGAGACCGTCAGCCCGGCCGAGCGGCACCGCTGGGCCCAGAGGATCGTCGCGAGCGACCCCCAGACCGTGACGATCGGCCCGGCGTTGACGCCGACGAGCAGCGCCGCCAGCCGCACGGGCGAGCTGTCGGCGGTGCCCTCGAGGGCGAGGTAGGCGGGCAGGTTGTTGATGCCGTTCGAGGTGAGCGCCCCGATGCCCGACAGGCGCAGCAGCTCGGCTGGCCCGCTGCCGGTGCCGACGACGCTCGTCAGCCACGGCCCCAGCCCGAACCCCAGGGCGAGGTCGACGACGACGAAGAGCACCGCGACGCCGACCGCGGCCTTCCACGGCACCGACACCCGGCGCAGCAGGGCGGGGGAGCGCCACGCCGTCACCGCGACGAGCACCACGGCCGCGATCCCCGCCGGCCACGCCGGCGTGATGCCGGCGACGAAGGCAGGGCCGAGCGCCGCGGCCACCACGGCCGCAGCGACCACGAGCAGGCGGTCGTGCGGCTCCGGCCGGCCGGGCTTCTCGTAGCGCCCACGCAGCTCACGGCGGTGCAGCAGCCACACGAGGGCGACGGTCAGCACGATGGCCGTCAGCGCCGGCGCCCACATGAGCGAGAGGTAGTCGGTGACCGACAGGCCGAGCGCGTCGAAGCGGTGGAGGGCGAGCAGGTTCGTGAGGTTGGAGACCGGCAGCAGCAGGGAGGCCGTGTTGGCCAGCCACAGCGTCGTCATGGCGAACGGCAGCGGTGAGACCCCGACCTGACCGGCGACGGCGATGGCCACCGGGGTGAGCAGCACGGCGGTGGTGTCGAGGCTGAGCAGGATGGTGCAGACGCACGCGAGCACGACGACGAGCAGCCACAGCACGAAGGTGCGGCCGCGGGCCACTCGCGCGGCGAGGTGGGCCGCCTCGTCGAAGAGCCCCACGAGGTCGCAGATCTCGGCGACGACGGTGATGAAGACGAGGAACAGCAGCACCGGCACGACCCGGTCGGCGAGGGCGGCGAGGTCGGTCACGACGAGTGCGCCCCGGCCCTGCTCTGGTCGGCCACCGACAGCACCCACGGCCCACCGGGCCGCACCGGCTCGGCGAGGTCGACGCCGAACCTCTGACCGAGCCGCTCGGCCAGCGCGGTCGGGGTGCGCGGTGCCTCGGCCGACACGAGCTCTCGTGCGACGAGGCCGCGGGTGAACTTCGCCAGGTGCGACGCGCCCGGCACCGCCACCTGCACCCACGCCGCCGCGCGGTCGCCCGTCGGGCGCCACAGCGACGCATAGGTCGACGAGCGGCAGTCGACGACGAGCTCGCGAGGGCGCACCACGGCATCCAGCACGGGGGCGAGCAGGGGACGCCACTCGCGCGTCAGCAGCCCGACGCCCTCGACCTCGGCGCAGACGTTCACCCGGTAGGCGGGGATGCGGTCGGTGAGGCGCAGTGCGCCGAAGAGGGCCGACACGACGACGACCGACCGCGCGGCACGGCGCTTGGCCGCGGCGTCGAGGGAGGCGACGTCGAAGGCGCCGTAGAGCACCCCGGAGTAGACGGCGGATGCCGGCCCACTCGGCGCCGTACGCAGTCGGGTGTTGCGCTCGAGGTCGCCCACGAGGTTGGGGTTGACCCCGATGACCTCGTGACCCTCGGGCTCGCCGCTGGCCCGGGCGACGACCTCGATCAGGTCGTCGCGCATCGGCGTCAGCTCCGGGAACGAAAGCGATCCGAGGTCGAGGGGGCGGCCTCGTCGGGCCGCGGTCTTGCCCTCGGAGGGCGGCAGGAGGATGAGCACGGCGGCCAGCCTATGCAGGCGGCGACACGGCGCGCACCGACGGCTCGCAGCCTGCGTGCGTAGGGTGGCGCCATGGCCCAGCGCAGAGTCGTCCTCCTCCCGAACGCCACCGAGAACGAGCTCACCGCGGCGCTGGTGGCCCGGTTCGAGGCGGTCCGCGAGCAGTTCGGTGTCGTGGTGCCCTTCCCGGCCGACGTCGTCGCCGAGGCGGAGGTGGCGGCCGGGACCGCCGAGCTGCCCGACCGCGACGAGACGGCCCTGCCGTTCATCACCATCGACCCGCCCGGCTCGATGGACCTCGACCAGGCCATGCACCTGCAGCGGGGCGAGAACGGCGGCTACCGGGTGCGGTACGCGATCGCCGACGTGCCCGCCTTCGTGCGTCCCGGCGGCGCGGTCGACACCGAGGCGCGCACGCGCGGGCAGACGGTGTACTGCCCCGACGTGCGGGCGCAGCTTCACCCGAGCGAGCTGAGCGAGGGGGCCGCCAGCCTGCTGCCCGACCAGGTTCGCCCGGCGTTCGTCTGGGACATCGCGCTCGACGAGGCGGGGGAGTCGACCTCGGCGACGGTCTACCGCGCGATGGTGCGCAGCGTGCACCGCTACGACTACGACGAGGTGCAGCACCTCGTCGACGACGGCGTCGCCGACGAGGTGCTGCTGCTGCTCCGCGAGATCGGGCAGAAGCGCGTCGAGGCCGAGCGGCGCCGGGGTGGCGCGTCGTTGCCCATGCCGGAGCAGGTCGTCTCGGGTGACGGCGACGCGGGGTTCTCGGTGTCGTTCCGGCCCGTCGTCGACTCGGAGGACTGGAACGCGCAGATCTCCCTGCTCACCGGAATCGCCGCCGCCGAGATGATGATCGAGGGCCGGGTCGGGATCCTGCGCACGATGCCGCCGCCCGAGAAGGATGCCGTGCGCCGCTTCCGTCGCCAGGCCACCGCCGCGGGCGTGCCGTGGCCGGAGGGGCAGCCGTACGGCGAGTTCCTGCGCACGCTCGACCGCACGAACCCGCGTCACCTCGCCCTCATCCACGAGGCGACGAGCCTCTTCCGCGGGGCGACGTACACGCCGTTCGACGGCGAGGTCCCCGAGCAGCGCGAGCACGCCGCCGTCGCGAGCGTCTACGCGCACGTGACCGCCCCCTTGCGGCGCCTCGTCGACCGCTTCGGCCTCGTCGTGTGTGAGTCGCTCGCCTCCGGTTCGCCTGTGCCGCAATGGGTTCGCGACGCTCTGCCGACTCTCCCCGAGATCATGGCCAGCTCGGACCGGGTCGCCAACGGGGTGGGCCGGGCGTGCACCGACGCCGTCGAGGTGGCCGAGCTCGTCGGCATCGTCGGGCGCACCGTCGACGGCGTCGTCGTCGACGAGAGCGAGAAGGGTGTCAGCGTGCAGCTGACCGAGCTCGGCATCGTCGCGAAGGCGACGGGCACGGCGGATGCCGGGTCGACCGTCCGCGTGCGCGTCGACGCCGCGGACGTGGCCGCCGGCACCGCCACCCTGACGCTGGTCTGAGGCGCCACTTGCGCGCCTGGGGTGACGGGCGCCCCGCTGCGTCAACGCGGGGCGGTGACTGACGGGGCCGTTCCCGTCGCCGGGGTGGTCGGTGCCACGGAAGTCGCGGTCGCCGACGGGGTCGTCCCGGCGGAGGAGGCGGCGGCTGTGGGCGTGGCCCCGGCGGAGGGCACCGACGATCCGGCGCTCGTGCCGCCGGCGGCAGACGACGCCGCGGGAGTGGGCGCCCCGGTCGGCGCGGTGGCGCCCTGCTCCGGGGTGGGGCTGCTGCCGGTGGGCGACAGCTGTGTCGTCGCGGTCGTACCCCTGGCGGTCTGACCGGCGGTCTCGTGCGCGCCGTCTGAGCTCTGGGTGTCTGTCGCCGCGGTGTCCGTCTCGCCCGACGCGGGCGCCGTCTGCGACCCGGTCGAGTGCTGCGCCCCGGAGTGCCCGGAGGACGCGGAGCGGCCGCCGAGGTCGGTGCCCGTCACCGACGCACCGGTCGTCAGCTGCAGACCGATGAGAATCGCCGTCGCCACGGCGAAGAGCAGCACGGCCGCAAGCAGGACGCGACGCGTGCGGGCTCCGGGAGCGACAGCCTGCCCACCGGCATCCGGTACCGACGGTGCATCACCGTGCGAACTGGACTGTAGCGTCGGTGAATCGGCGCGCAGCCGACGGACGGCGTGACCGGCGCGTTGCAGTGAGCCGGTGTAGACGCTCGTCGCGAAGGCGGAGACGACACTGCCGACGGCGGCGCCCGCGATCGTGCCGACGACTCCGAGCTTCGAGCCGAGGAAGGCGGCGGTGGCGGCGGCCATCGAGCCGCCCAGCACCTGCGTCAGCGACGGGTCGACGAGGCGTGGCCGATCGCGGGTGACGTCGGGCGGCGACCCCTCGGCAGGGTCGGGGGACGGCACGGCGGTCAGTCGCGGGTCGGTGCGGTCAGTCGCGGGTCGGTGCGGTCGTCGGTGAGTGTCGGGCTCATGGGTCCTGACGGGTCTCGGGAGCAGGTCGGGCGGCCGCTGCTCCGAGGCCACGAAGGGACGACGATCGGCGCACCCACATCGTTGGCGACGACGCTGATGTGTGGCGCGCGTCACGTCATCTGGTCGTAGTCCGTTTCGGGGCTTGGGCCGGTGTCGACGGTGGGCAGGGCGCGTGCCGCTCTCCAGCGCCTCATGGCGACGCTGCGCTCTGTCCTGTTGAGCAGCCGAGCGACGGACTCCACCGAGCCCGAGTGGAGGACTGCGTCCTCCGCGTCCGTCCACAGCTTGCGAGGCGCCCCGAAGCGTCGCCCGGGCGGCGGCCGCCACCCGGCCACCTGACTGGCAGACGCACGCTTGCGCGGGATCGAGATGTCCTGCTCGCTCCAGCAGTAGGCCGCCAACATCGCGGCCGGCTCGTTCGCGACCATGACGTTGAAGACCGCGTCACGCGTGTTGCGGCCACAACGCCGCCGCGCACCCGTGACCCTCTCGATCTCGCTCTCGACGTGTCGAGCCATCGCCTCGCTGGCCGTGATGAACGAGACGAAGGGATAGCCCCGGGCGGTGATCCCCACCGAACCGTCGCCGTCGAGCAGGCCCCTGAGATAGTCGCGGGACGAAACGAGGGACTGGTCCACGGGCGCCGTCGTCCGCGCCTTGCGTCCCGGTGGAAGCCCGAGGGTGGAGAGCTCGCGCCGGACCGACTGGTTGAAGAACGCGAGCGTCGCCGTCGAGGACGCCGACGAGAAGTTGGTTTCTCGCGTCCTCAGCCGGAGGGAGGAATAGCACGGCACATGAGGCTGAAGAGCCTGCAGGACTGCGAGGTCCCGTACCGCGAGCTCGATGGAGACCTTGCCCTTGCCGTCGAGCGAACCGTGGTGCGACCCGTCGGTCTGAAGCAGGCCGAGGAGGTAGGAGATGGCGGGTACCTGCGGATCCAGCAGCATCTTCGGACGCTAGCGCCGAGCACCGACAGCGGCTCGACGGTGGCGGCCGGCCGGCATCCGAGGCCCTATGCTGGGCGACGGATGAGTCGGCCAGACGGTCGCGTCAGGGCTTCGGCCCTGCCGAGGAACGTCCGGGCTCCATAGGGCAGGGTGGTGGCCAACAGCCACCCGGGGTGACCCGCGGGACAGTGCCACAGAGAACAGACCGCCGGCTGCTTGCAGCCGGTAAGGGTGAAACGGTGGTGTAAGAGACCACCAGCGCTCCGGGCGACCGGAGCGGCTCGGTAAACCCCACCCGGAGCAAGTCCAGACAGCGCATGCACGACGCCTCGGCGTCAGGGAGACCGGCCCGGTCGAGTGCGCGGGTAGGACGCTGGAGCCGGTCAGCAATGGCCGGCCGAGATGGATGACCGTCACTGCACCAACGTCGGCAACGACGGTGCGGGACAGAACCCGGCGTACCGGCCGACTCATCCGTTCACCCGGCCGTGACGGGGCGGTCGGTGATGACGTCAGCCGCGCTTCGGAGGGGCCCCCGGGCGAGACCCTGCACCTCGTGTCGCTCGCCTGAACGGCGACCCGCAAGCTGCAGGTGAGCGTCGGGGCCGGGTTTCGCCAAAGGCGCCGCAGGTTCCGCTCGGCCCTGTCATGGTCGGAGGACGAGCGGCCGAGAGGGGCGTCATGGCCGGGGAGAACTGGGCGGAGAGCCTGATGACGGAATCGGCCAAAGCCGCTTTCGGTGTCACCGGTTCGATCTTCGGGGTCATCGGTGGCCTCATCACCACCCGACTTCCGCAGGGTCGAGCGTGTGCGTCGGGCTTCGTCGACGCCGCCACCCCGTGCGGGATGAGCCTCATCGGGAAGGTCGATGTGCCTCTGACGGGATGGATGCCTTGGGGTGCGGCGGCCGCCTTTCTCGGCTTCCTGGGAGTCCTGACCGGTCTGCTCGTGGGCGGCGTGGGTTACCTGTTGATGAGCGACAGGAAGTGACTCGCACTCCCTGTCGACTGACGCCTCCTCGACTCGGGGCCCACGCGATGACCGTCGTGCGGGGCTGATGCGGTCGTGCCTCAGGCGGGTCCTCAGCTCGAGGGCGCCCCGAACCGGCGCCGGTATCAGCGACGGACCGGCCGACCTCTGACGTGAGCCGGGGGAGACCCGGCGCGGTCACGGGAGGCCACCATGCCGGAGACGTTCCAGCGCACCCTGTTCGACACCTACCGCACCCTGCGCGTCGCCATGGTGCCGTTGCTGCTCATGCTCGTCGTGTCGACGGGACTCGAGTCGACGCGCGGTCAGGACTGTCTGCTCGGCTCGATCAGCGCCTACTTCCACACGCCGGTGCGCGGGGCGTTCGTCTTCTCGCTCGCAGCACTCGGCGCGTGCCTCATCGCCTACAAGGGCAACGACGCCGTCGAGAACGTGCTGCTCGACTTCGCCGGCTTCATGGCGTGGCTCGTCGCCCTCGTACCGACCACCGTCGACGACAGCTGCCCCGGCAAGTACGCGGGCCTCGTGGCCGACGCCAACACCGCCGACGCCGTCCGCAACAACGTCCTCTCGCTGGTCACCGTGTCGGTCGTCTTCCTCGTGCTGTACCGGCTCATGCCGCGCCAGGGGCGCGCCGCCGCCACGGCCGCCGGAGGTCAGCGCCGCACGGCGCGAGTTCTCGGAACCCTCTGCGGCGCAGTCGTTCTCGCGCAGCTGGGCATGTTTGTCTTCTGGCCGTCGACCTTCAAGGACGTCGCCCACGGCATCTCAGCCTCGACCATGGTGCTCGGCGTTCTCGGCGTCATGGTCGCCAACGCCGTCGGCTTCGCGCGCGCCGAGCAGCGCACCCACGGTGAAGGGGCCGGTCGGCCGTGGCGCAACCGCTACGGCGTCACGGCCGCCGCGACACTCGTCATCCTGGTCGCCACCCTCGCCTGGCTGCCGTGGCGGTCGCACCTCATCCTCGCCGCCGAGCTCGTCGTCGTGACCGGCTTCGGCCTCTTCTGGCTCATGCAGACCCACGAGCTGTGCGCCTTCGCCACCCGCGACCAGAAGACCCGTGCCGTCGTCGCCCAGGGTCAGGATGCCAGCGCACCTCGGCCCGTCGAACCGCCCCCCGTCGCACCGGATGCCGTCGTGGCCGGGCGGGGCGCGTCCGTCACCCCGTGACGCGCCCCGCCCGGCGGTCCGGTACGACGAGCAGAGCCACCGCGCCGACGGCCGCACCCAGCACCGTCTCGAGCAGGCGGTCCTCGAGCAACGGCCGCACCGGGGCCGGGTGCACGAGCTGGCCCATCATGAGGGCCAGCGGCGTGATGAAGAGCAGGGCCACGGCGTAGTTGCGCCCGACGACGAGCTCGGTCAGCACCTGCAGCCCGACGATGACGAGCACGGCGACGACGCCCCGCGGCCCCCACAGCAGGACCGGCGCGGCGACGGCCAGCCCCAGCAGGGTGCCGACCACGCGCTGCAGCCCGCGGGCCAGACGTGAGCTGAGGTCAGGCCCCGACAGCACGGTGACGGCGGCGACCATCGCCCAGTACGGGTGCACCCACCCGACGGCGGTGGCCACCGCACCGGCGACCCCGAGCGCGACGACGTGGCGCACGAGGTGGGTCGCCGCCCCCGGGGCCGACCACGCGTCGGCGAAGTGCGGCGAGGGCAGGTGGGGGCGGCCCCACGGCTCACGTCGCGCCACCCCGCCCAGGTGCGAGACGACCAGCGAGAAGAGCACGGACAGCGCGGCGACACCGGCTGCCACCGGGACCGTCGTCAGGCCCGCCGGCACCGTCGCGCAGACGGCGAAGGCGAAGACGAGGAACAGCGGGCCCGGTGGGTGCCAGCGGTAGGCGTCGGACGCCAGCGACCCGGCTGCTCCGAGCAGGGCCCCGAGCAGCACGACGAGCCAGCGCGTGCCGGGCGCGGCCGAGGCGGCGACGCCCAGCGTGACTGCGACAGTGAGGAACCCGCCGGCCACCACCTGCATGCCGGCTCGCTGCCGTCGACCGTGCTGGCGACCGTACAGCGACGTGAAGGCCCCGAACGCGGCGTACGGCGTCAGCTCGAGCCGACCCGCCAGGGTGAGCACGAGCAGGGGGACGAGAACCGAGACCCCGGCCCGCAGCGCGACCCGGTGGGCGCCGCGGTACGGCCCCCACCCGAGCAGCGACCGCCACGGCGAGGGAGTCGGACCGGGTCGGGATGCAGGTGGGGCGGCGTTCATCGGCATCCACGATAGGACGCGGGCGCCGCGGCCGCCGACGCGTCCACACCGCTCAGGGCACCGTCAGAGCTGCACCCGGTACACGTGGTACGCAGTCTCGTCGGCGAAGGTGTCGGTGAAGGTGTGGCCCCTCGCCGGCAGGGTGCGGTTCTCGCCGACGACGACGACGCGCCGGCCCGTGACGCCCGGCGGGAGGGTGAAGGTGCGGGTGCCGTGGCCGCCGTCCTGCGCCATGGCGAAGACGTAGGCGGCGCCGCGGTGCACCTTGAGCATCGTGTCGGTGCCCGGTCCGAAGCTCCAGACGAACGACCGGGTGTTGATGACGGGTGCGAGCGACTGGAGGAAGTGGTTGAACTCGCCGACGGCGGCCACGTTGGCGGCCCCGCACGAGCTCGGGTCGACCCGGGCGTCGCGGAACGCGTCACCGCTGACGCAGTCGCTGACGTCGGCCTGGTCGGGCGCCTGCGAGAACCACATGAGGCCGCGGGCCTCGTGGACGACCGAGTTCATCGCGGCGGCCTTCACCTGCGCGCCCGTCGGCTGGCGGTAGCCGTTGACGCTGCCGCCGGTCGAGATGACCTCGTGCACCCCCCACAGCGGGCCCCGCTGCCCCCGCGCCCGGTTCACCTCGAGCTGGAGGTCGATCAGCTTGCCGTACGAGGAGGGCGTGCGGCACGACGTCTGCGAGATCGGCAGCCCGACGTGACCCGACGACCACGACGACACGGCCGGCACCCGGTAGCGCGACCCGACCCACTGACCGTCGTACGTCCAGTCGCACTGCGGCACCGACAGCAGGTACGCGTCGACGCTGTTGACGTCGACCGTGTCGTAGTAGTCGGTCGAGACCTTCATCGAGCGGTCGCCGGTGAGGATGCTGCCCGTCCAGTTGGCGTACGTGAAGCGACCCGTGCGGGCCACGTCGTACTGCCGGGCGAGCGCGCGCATGTGGGCGAGGCCCTCCTCGACCTCGTAGCGACCGTCGACCTCGTCGTCGAGCAGCGTCCCCACCTGCACCCGTCCGCCCCTCGCGGGCTGCCCCTGCGGCGTGAAGAGCGTCGACATGCGGGCGGCCGCGAGCCCGTCGTACGTCGTCTCGGGGTTGCACTGGGCGTAGGTGTTGATGCCGTGGGCCTTGTCGAAGACGTACTGGTCGGGGTTGCACGAGCCGTACCAGAGCGCCGTCGGGAAGAACGATGCGCGGTCCCACCCCGCGCGGTGCGCCTCGGGGAAGCGCGACCAGTACGCCGAGCCGCCCTCCCACGGCACGCGGGGAAGGTGGAGCACGGACCGGGTGCCCGCCACGGACGCCTCGCCCGCCTCGACCGGCACGGCAGGTGCAGCCGCCACGGCGCCGCCCGATGCGATGGCGGCGGCCACGAGCGCGCCACCGATGGTCACCAGGCCGTGTCGTCGCCTCATCTGCCCAGTGTCCGCCTTGTCGGGTTCTCCGGCCACCCCAGTCGACGGGTGGGTCGGGTGGGTCGACTGGGTCACCGACGCCGGATGCCGGTCGCCTCGTCCCCCTGCACGGCCCGTCCCAGCGAGGCCAGGGCCACCCCGGCGCCGCGGTCGTGCACGAACGCGGCGAAGGCGGCGACCGTGGGGTCGCGGTACGGGTCGCGCACGACGGCGCCGATCGTGCGCCGTGCCCGAGGGTGCTGCAGACCGACCGGGACCACGTCGTGCGACGCCGCGAAGGCGGGCAGCACGGCGACACCGAGACCGGCACCGACGAGACCACGGGCGGTGTGCACGTCCTCGGCCTCGAAGGCGATGCGCAGGGGGATGCCGGCGTCAGCCCAGATCTCCTCGACCCGGCCGCGCAGGCCGTAGCCGGCCTTGAGCACGATGAGCTCGTCGTGGCCCGACGACACGAGCTCGGTCACCGAGACCGACCGTTGCACAGGCGAGTTTGCAGCAGCAGCCCCGGCGAGCGGGTGCTGCCGGTGCACGGCGACGACGAGCGGTTCGTCGTAGAGCACGGTGGCGCTGCCACCCCCGACCTGCGGCGGGGACGCGACGAGGGCGACGGTGGCACGCCCCGACGTGAGGTCGTCGAGCGCCTTCTGACGCGAGCCCTGGGCCAGCTCGAACCGGGCGTGCGGGTGCACCTCCCGGAACGCGCGGATCAGCGCGGGGACGACCGTCTCGCCGAGCAGGGTCTGGAACGACAGCGAGACCGTGCCGTGGCCCTCCCGGCGGGCTCGGGCGACGCGCTCGACGGCGCGCTCGAGCCGAGCCAGCCCCTCCTGCGCGTCGGGCAGCAGGGCCTCCCCGGTGGGCGTCAGCGCGATGCCTCGGCCCCGGCGCTCGACGACCGGGGTGCCGAGCAGGTCGCCGAGGCGCGCCAGCCGGCGGCTCACCGTGGGCTGGGGGAGCCCGAGCACCGCCGCCGCGGTCGTGACCTGACCGACCTCGGCCACGGTCACGAGGACGGGGAGCAGCGCGAGCACGTCGCGGGTCCGGCGATCCATGACGACAGCGTATGAGCGGGGGACGTCTCATGCATTAGTGCTCTGCGACGGGGTCGGCCTAGCGTCGCCCCATGACCTCGACCAGCCCGGCCGCCTCCTCCGCCGCGGATGCCCGGGGCCGGTCGGCCGAGGAGGGCTGGCAGGGTCACCTGCCGCGCAGCCGGGACTACCGGCGCATCCTGCTCGGGCTCGGGGCCGCCGGTCTCGCCACCTTCGCGCAGCTCTACTCGCCCCAGGGTCTGCTGCCGACGCTGGCCCGCGGGCTCGAGGTCTCGGCGTCGGACGCCGCGCTGTCGGTGTCGCTCGCCACCCTCGGCGTGGCCCTCGCCGTGCTGCCCTGGTCGTGGGTGGCCGACCGCGTCGGACGGCTGCAGGCCATGCGCGCCGCGATCGTCGCCGCCACGGTGCTCGGCGTGCTCGTCGCCCTCGCGCCGTCGCTCGAGGTGCTGCTCGCCCTGCGGCTCGTCGAGGGGATGGCCCTCGGTGGGCTCCCCGCCCTCGCCGTCACGTACCTGCACGAGGAGGTGCACGGGTCGCACACGGCCGCGGCGGCGGCGGCCTACATCAGCGGCACCACCCTCGGCGGGGCCGCCGGTCGCCTCGTCGCCGGCCCGTTGGCCGGTCTCGTCGGCTGGCGCGGCGCCCTGCTCGCCGTCGCGGCGTTGTGCGCCGTCGCCTCGGTCGCCTTCCTGCGCCTCATGCCGACCGCCCGGGGCCACCGCGCGACCGGCGCCACCGCACGGACGGTGCTGCACGGCATCCGGACCAGCCTGCGCGACCCGGTCCTGCTCGCCCTCTACGCGCAGGGCGCCCTGCTCATGGGCGCGTTCGTCGCCGTCTACAACTACCTCGCCTTCCGCCTCGAGGGGCCGGAGTTCGGGCTGCCGGCGAGCGTCGCGT
The DNA here is from genome assembly GCF_003635045.1 of Terracoccus luteus. NCBI lineage: Bacteria > Bacillati > Actinomycetota > Actinomycetes > Micrococcales > Intrasporangiaceae > Terracoccus > Terracoccus luteus. The sequence continues at coordinate 1,262,156 of NZ_RBXT01000001.1, forward strand.
CCCTCATCTTCGCGGCCTACGCCGCCGGCACCGTGTCGTCGCGCTCGGCCGGCCGATGGGTCGGGCGCACCGGCCGGCGCACCATGGTGCTCGCCTCGACGGGTGCCGTCGTCGTGGGCGCACTGGTGACGCTCAGCTCGCCACTGCCGCTCGTGGTCGTCGGGCTGCTCGTCTTCACGGCCGGCTTCTTCGCCGTCCACGCCACGGCCTCGGCGTGGGTCGGGGCCCGCGCCACCACGGGTCGCGCGCAGGCCACCGCCCTCTACAACGTCGCCTACTACAGCGGCTCCGCCGTCGTCGGCTGGGCGCTCGGCTACGCGTGGACGGCGCTGGGCTGGCCCGGCGTCGTCGCGTCGGTCGTCGGGCTCGCCGCCGTGGCCGCCGTCGTGGCGGTCAGGACCCTTCCGGCCGGTCGCTGAACGCCTCGGCGGGGAGGTCGCGCTCGTCGTCGGCGATGGCCGCGACGATGCGCGCGGCCACGGCATCCGGTGCGAGACCCCGTGGCAGCCTGGGCGCCTCACCCGCGACGGGGCGGGTGGCGAGGCCGGTCTCGGTGTGCGGGGGGCGCACGTCGAGCACCCGCACCTTGCGGCGGCGCAGCTCGGTCGCCGCGGCGGCGTCGAACGCCGTGAGCCCGGCCTTGGCGGCGCTGTAGGCGGCCATGCCCGGCATCGCCTTCTCCGCCACGACGGCGCTGACCTGGGCGATGAAGCCGCCCTCCGGCAGCACCGCGGCAGCCGCGCGCACCAGGCGCACCGGCGCGACGAGGTCGAGCAGCAGCAGCTCGTCGAGGGTGTCGTCGTCGAGCTCGGCGGCCGGGCCGAAGGCGACGACGCCGGCGGCGTTGACGACACCGGTGAGCGGCGCCGCGCCGTGGGCTGTCTCGACCGCCTGGCCCGGCCCGGGCGGAAGCGTCAGGTCGACGGCCACGGTCGTGACGACCGAGTCGCCCAGCTCGTCGGCGAGGGCGGCCAGCTTCGACCCGTCGCGAGCGGAGAGGGAGACGCGGGCGCCCGCGGCGACGAGCCGTCGCGCGATGGGCGCCCCCAGTCCGCCGGTGGCGCCGAGGACGAGGACGTGGGCGGAGGCGAGGTCGGTCACCTCGTCATCATGTCCGATGCGGCGTCACGGGGCGCGACCCGCGGACCGCGCCGGCCGGCGTCCGCCCAGACTCGCCGGGTCCCTACTCGCGAGTCGCCCCCGCGGGGTGGAAGGCTGCGGGGGAGGCGCCCCGGTGGGCGCCGGCCCGATGGGGTGCGACGACAAGGAGTGCTGCCCGAATGATCTCGCGGATCGCGATCGTCAACCGCGGTGAGGCGGCCATGCGCCTCATCCACGCCGTCCGAGACCTCAACGCCGCCGCCGGCCCCGACGGGGGCCACCGCATCGAGACGGTCGCGCTGCACACGGAGGGCGAGCGGCGGGCGATGTTCGTGCGCGAGAGCGACCACGCCTACGACCTCGGCCCGGCGTCGGCCCGGCCGTACCTCGACCACGCCGTGCTCGAGCGCGCCCTGAAGGAGAGCGGCGCCGACGCGGCCTGGGTGGGCTGGGGCTTCGTCGCCGAGGACCCCGCGTTCGCCGAGCTCTGCGGGCGCATCGGCATCACGTTCATCGGTCCGAGCCCCGAGGCGATGCGCCAGCTCGGCGACAAGATCGGCAGCAAGCTCATCGCCGAGGAGGTCGGGGTGCCGGTCGCCCCGTGGAGCCGCGGCGGGGTCGACACCCTCGAGGACGCGAAGGCCGCGGCGGCCCGCATCGGCTACCCCCTCATGCTCAAGGCGACCGCCGGTGGTGGCGGTCGCGGCATCCGTCGCGTCGACTCCGACGCCGACCTCACCGACGCCTACGAGCGCACCCGCGACGAGGCCGAGCGGGCCTTCGGCTCCGGCGTCGTCTTCCTCGAGAAGCTCGTCACCGGAGCGCGGCACATCGAGGTGCAGGTCATCGCCGACGGGCAGGGCGAGGCGTGGGCCGTGGGCGTGCGCGACTGCTCGGTGCAGCGCCGCAACCAGAAGGTCATCGAGGAGTCGGCCTCCCCGGTCCTCGGCCCCGAGCAGGAGCAGGAGGTGCGCGAGAGCGCCGAGCGCCTCGCGATCGCCGTCGGCTACGCCGGCGCCGGCACCGTCGAGTTCCTCTACCACCCGGGCGACCGCTTCTTCGCCTTCCTCGAGGTCAACACCCGCCTGCAGGTCGAGCACCCCATCACCGAGGTCGTCACCGACACCGACCTCGTCAAGCTGCAGATCCACGTCGCGAACGGCGGCCGCCTGAGCGACCTCCCCGACGGCCGGCCCACCCTGCGCGGCCACGCCGTCGAGGCCCGGCTCAACGCCGAGGACCCCGACCGTGACTTCGCGCCCTCGCCCGGCCGCATCGCACTGCTCGACTTCCCGGCCGGTCCCGGCATCCGGGTCGACACCGGTGTGGCGGAGGGCGACTCGATCCCCGCCGACTTCGACTCGATGATCGCCAAGATCATCGCCTCCGGCCGTGACCGCGACGAGGCGCTGGCCCGGCTGCGGCGCGCGCTGTCGGAGACGACCGTCGTCATCGAGGGGGGCGCGACGAACAAGAGCTTCATCCTCGACCTGCTCGCCCAGCCCGAGGTCATCGACGGCTCGGCCGACACCGGCTGGATCGACCGGGTCCGCGCCGAGGGCCGCCTCGTCAGCCACCGGCACTCGGGCATCGCCCTCGTCGCCGCGGGCATCGAGGCATACGAGGATGCCGAGGCGATCGAGCGGGCGCGCCTGCTCGCGTCCGCCCGGGGCGGGCGCCCGCAGGTGCAGCACGCGGTGGGGCGCGCCATCGACCTCAAGCTGCGCGGCACGGCGTACAAGGTCATGGTGCTGCGCACCGCCGGCGACCGGTACCGCGTGTCGATCACGAACGGTGGCGACGCCCACGTCGTCGAGGCGCGGCTCGACCGCATCGACGAGTACAACGGCCGCATCGAGGTCGAGGGCCGCACCCACCGCCTCGTCACCGCGACCCACGGGCCCGTCCACCTCGTCGAGGTCGACGGCGTGACCCACCGCGTCTCGCGCGACGAGGGCGGCGTCGTGCGCTCGCCCGCACCGGCCCTCGTCGTCGCCGTGCCGGCCGCGGTGGGCACCGAGGTGCCCGCCGGCGCCCCGGTGCTCGTGCTGGAGTCGATGAAGATGGAGACGGTGCTGCCCGCGCCGTTCCCGGCCCGGGTGCGCGAGCTGCTCGTCAGCGTCGGCAGCCAGGTCGAGACCGGTGCCCCGCTCGTGCGGCTCGAGCCGACGGGGGAGGCCGACGAGGCCGCCGACGCCGCCGCCGGCGAGGGGGTCGACCTCGACCTGCCCGAGAGCGACCCCGCGTCGTGGTCGGCCCGGGAGCGGGCCCGCCGCGGCATCGCCGACCTGTCGGCCGGCGTGCTCGGCTTCGACGGCGACCCGGCGGGCGACCGCCAGGTGCTGGCCGGCTACCTCGCCGCGCGCGACGAGCTCGCCGCCTCGGGTGAGGTGCCGATCGAGCGCGAGATCGCGGTTCTCGGCCTCGTCACCGACTTCGCCGAGCTGAGCCGCAACCGGCCGGCCGCCGAGGAGCAGCACACCGAGCTGCTCGTGCACAGCCCGCGCGAGCACTTCCACACCTACCTGCAGAGCCTCGACGCCGACCGTGCCGGCCTCCCGGCCGACTTCCGCGACAAGCTCGCCCGTGTCCTCGGGCACTACGGCGTCAGCGACACCGAGCGCACCCCGCAGCTCGAGGAGGCCGTCTTCCGCGTCTTCCTCGCCCAGCAGCGCTCGACGCCGGAGGTGCAGGTCGCGACGGCGGTGCTGCAGCGGTGGCTCACCGAGCCGGTACCCCCGGCGCCCCTCGACACGATGGCGCGCGAGACCCTCGACCGCCTCGTCGTCGCCACCCAGCTGCGCTTCCCGCTCATCGGCGACCTCGCCCGCAGCGTCCGCTTCCGGTGGTTCGAGCAGCCGCTGGCCGAGGCCGACCGCGAGAGCGTCCTCGCGGGGGTGCACGACAGCCTCGAGGCACTGGCCGCCGACCCCGACTCGCCCGAGCGGGCCGCTCGCGTCGACGAGCTGGCCGCCATCCCCGAGCAGATCGTGCGCTTCCTCTTCGAGCGCCTGCACGCGGCGGCACCGGGCCGGCCCGAGCAGGAGCCGATGCTCGAGGTGCTCATCAAGCGCCACTACCGCGAGCACGACCTCCAGGGACTGCGCACCTTCCGGTCGGGCGAGCGGCCCTTCGCCGTGGCCGACTACACCCTCGACGGGCGCCCGACGCACCTGACGAGCACCGTCGGCTCCGTCGACGAGCTCGTCGCCGGCAGCGACCTCGTCGAGGCCGTGACGAACGAGGTGCGGTCGCGCCCGGAGGGCTCGCAGGCGGTCGTCGACCTCTACCTGCGCTGGCCCGACGAGCCGGCCGGCGCCGACGAGGCGAGCGAGCGGCTCGCCGCCCTCGTCGGTCGGCTGCCCTTCGCGGCCGACGTGCGCCGGGTGGCCGTCGCCGTCAACGGCGACCCGTCACGCCCCGTCGACTACCTCACCCTGCGACCGAGCGACGACGGCCTCACCGAGGACCGGCTCGTGCGCGGCGTGCACCCCATGGTCGGGCGCCGCCTCAACCTCTGGCGCCTCACCTCGTTCGACATCACGCGCCTCGACGCGCCCGACGACGTCCTGCTCTACGAGTGCGTCGCCCGCGACAACCCCGACGACCGCCGCCTCGTCGCCCTGGCCCAGGTGCGCCAGATCGTCGTCGTGCGCGACGAGTCGGGGCAGGTCTCGGGCCTGCCGCAGGTCGAGCGCACCATCGCCGGCTGCCTGGAGGCGATCCGCCGCGTGCGGGCCTCCCGCGGGGCCAAGGCCTCCAAGCTCGACATGAACCACGTGTGGGTCTCGATCTGGCCGACCATCGAGGCCGACCTCGGCCAGCTGACCGCCCTGCAGGGCAAGATCGCCCCGCTCACCGCGGGGGCGGGCATCGAGGAGGTGCTCGTGCAGGCCGACGTCGCCGGCGCCGCGGGCGACTCGCCGGCCCCGATCGTGGGCCGCTTCTCGTACCAGCCGGGTTCGGGGGTCGTCGGGACGGTGGGGCCGCCGCCCACCGAGCCGCTCGCACCGCTCGACGACTACACCTCGAAGGTCGTGCGCGCCCGCCGTCGGGGGCTCGTCTACCCCTACGAGCTGCAGTCGATGATCGCCGGGCCCGACGGCACCGTCAGCGAGCACGACCTCGACGCCACGGGTGCGCTCGTGCCCGTCGAGCGGCCGCTCGGGCTCAACAAGGCCGGCATCATCGTCGCCGTCGTCACCACCCCGACCGCCCGCCACCCGCAGGGGGTCACGCGGGTCGTGCTGTCGGGCGACCCGCTGCGCTCGCTCGGGTCGGTGGCCGAGGCCGAGTGCGCCCGCATCATCGCCGCGCTCGACCTCGCCGAGTCGATGCAGGTGCCGCTGGAGTGGTACTCGCTGTCGGCGGGAGCCCGCATCTCGATGGACTCCGGCACCGAGAACATGGACTGGGTCGCCCGGGCTCTGCGCCGCATCATCGAGTTCACCCAGGCCGGCGGCGAGATCAACATCGTCGTGGCCGGCATCAACGTCGGCGCCCAGCCGTACTGGAACGCCGAGGCGACGATGCTCATGCACACCAAGGGCATCCTCGTCATGACCCCCGACAGCGCCATGGTGCTGACGGGCAAGCAGTCGCTCGACTTCTCGGGCGGCGTCAGCGCCGAGGACAACTTCGGCATCGGCGGCTACGACCGCGTCATGGGCCCGAACGGCCAGGCGCAGTACTGGGCGCAGGACCTCGCCGGCGCACGCGAGACGCTCATGGCGCACTACGAGCACGCCTACGTCGCACCGGGGGAGTCGGGCCCGCGCCGGGTGCCGACCACCGACCCGAGCGACCGCGACGTGACGACCTACCCGCACGACCTGCCCGACTCGGGCTTCACGACGGTCGGCGACATCTTCTCGGCCGAGACCAACCCCGACCGCAAGAAGCCGTTCGACATCCGCACCCTCATGCGCGCGGTCGCCGACCAGGACCACGAGCCCCTCGAGCGATGGGCCGGGATGGCCGACGCCGAGACGGCCGTGGTGCAGGACGCCCACCTCGCCGGCATCCCGGTCTGTCTCATCGGCATCGAGTCGAAGTCCGTTGCGCGACGGGGCTTCCCGCCCACCGACGGGCCCGACACGTACACCGCGGGTACCCTCTTCCCGCGGTCGTCGAAGAAGGTCGCGCGGGCAGTCAACGCCGCCAGCGGCAACCGTCCGCTCGTCGTGCTCGCCAACCTCTCGGGCTTCGACGGCTCACCGGAGTCGATGCGCGCGCTACAGCTCGAGTACGGCGCCGAGATCGGCCGCGCCATCGTCAACTTCGACGGCCCGATCGTCTTCACCGTCGTCTCGCGCTACCACGGCGGCGCCTTCGTCGTGTTCTCCAAGACCCTCAACGAGAACATGACCGTGCTGGCCGTCGAGGGCTCGTTCGCGTCGGTGCTCGGCGGGGCCCCGGCGGCGGCCGTGGTCTTCGCCCGCGACGTCGACGCCCGCACCGCCTCCGACCCGCGCGTCACCGACCTCGAGGCGCAGGTGTCGAGCAGCTCGGGCCTCGACCGGGCCCGCCTCGCGGCCGAGCTCGCCGAGCTGCGGTCGTCGGTGCGCTCGGAGAAGCTCGGCCAGGTGGCGTCGGAGTTCGACCGGGTGCACAGCATCCACCGGGCCGTCTCGGTCGGCTCGGTCGACGCCGTCGTCGACCCGCACGAGCTGCGCCCGCGCATCATCGACGCGGTCGAGGCGGGCCTGGCCCGCCGGGGCTGAGCTGCCGGGCTGGCCCGCCCCACCACCGACCACCGACACCCGGCGCCGACGCGCGCCGGGTGTCGGTGGTTAGGTGGGCTCATGCGCGTCACTCACCTCGGACATGCCTGTCTCCTCGTCGAGGCGGCCGACCGCCGCATCCTCGTCGACCCCGGCAACCTCTCGCCCGCGTGGCACGACCTCGAGGGCCTCGACGCCGTGCTCGTCACGCACAACCACCCCGACCACCTCGACCTCGAGGCGGCTGCCCGGATGCTACGGGCCAACCCCGGCGCCGCCGTGCACACCGACACGCTGTCGGCGCAGAAGCTGGGCGAGCAGGGGCTCGACGTCACCCCGACGTCCGCCGGTGAGGCCTTCACCGTCGGCGACGTGTCGGTGACGCCGGTCGGCGAGCTGCACGCGTTCAACCACGAGGCGATGCCGCGCATCCCCAACGTCGGCTACGTCCTGCGCGCCGACGGCGAGCCGAGCCTCTTCCACCCGGGCGACGCCTACGACGCCGACCCCGGCGAGGTCGACGTGTTGGCCCACCCGCTGAGCGCGCCGTGGGCCGCGAGCCGCGACTCGATCGCCTTCGTCGCGCGCATCGCCCCGTCGAGCTTCCTCCCGGTGCACGACGCGCTGCTCTCGCCGGTGGGCCGCACGATGTACGCGACCCACGTGCAGAACTTCAGCGGGGTCGACGACCTCACCTACCACGACCTGCACGACGGCGAGTCGGCCACCTTCTGACGGCATCCGCCGCCCCGCCCGACCCGGGAGACCTCCGCCGGGTCGGGCCCGGTCACCTCACGTCGAGGCGAAGAAGGATGCCGGTCCGCTGTCGGGGGTGCGGCCCTCGCGCCACGTCGTGGCCGGGTCCGCACCCGGGTCGTCCGGGTCGGTCGGTGCCGCCCCGGGCAGACCCGTCAGGGTGCGGTCGGCGCTGACGAGGGACGGGGTGCCGGGCGGCGCCCCGTCGGCCCCCCGCAGCACGAGGCGCGGGGCGGCGGTGCTGCCGTCGTCGGCCCCCGCGTACGGGGCCAGGGCGACGAGCCAGTACGAGCCCGCCGCCTGCACCGTGACACCCCGGTCGAGCAGGACCGTGTTCCACGCGCCCGGCACGACGGAGTCGGTCGACGCCGTGCTGAGCAGCGCACCCGGGCGCCCGTCGTCGTCGGCGTAGATCCCGACGCGGAGGCCGCGGGCCGTGGTGGACCGGTCGACGAACACCCGCGCACGCCACACGGGGTCGGCACGGTTGGCCGGGTAGCGGAAGGCGGTGGCCACGCCGGCCGCCATCCCGATGCGTCGCGTCGTCACCGTCGTCGCACCGAGCGGGGGCACGGCCGGGGCGGCGGCGCTGCCACCCACGGCGATGGCGAGGGTGTAGTTGTCCCCGCCCGCGACGGCGGTGTAGCGGCCCTGCTGCTCACCGGTCGGGCCGCCCGAGAGCACGAGCCGCCCGTACGGGCCGAGCAGGAAGCCGCTCGTCTGGGCCGCCGACGCGGCGACGACGGGGGCGTCGAGGGGGCCGACGGGCACCTCGCCGGTGACGCCCCACAGGCGCACCGTGCCGTCGGCGCGCACCCCGATGATGCGGGCGCGGTCGGTCGAGACGCTCGTCACCGAGTCCCACCGCTCCAGGGCGAGGCCCGTCGAGTAGCTGCGCCAGCTCGGCCCCCAGCCGACGACGCTCCCGTCGGCGCGGGCCACCACGGCGTACTCGTCGCCGATCGAGACGGACACGACGTCGGTGAGGTCGGCCGGCGCCGCCATCGCCTCGGTCAGGGCCCGGCACGTCGCGCCGGTCGAGCCCCACGTGCGCACGGTGCCGTCGGCCCGCAGCGCGAGGGCCACCCCGCACGTCGTGACCGTGGGCGGTCCGCCGTCGGGGTCGCGCACGGCCTTCTGCGTGCCGCCGGCGTCGACGGCGACCACGGGGCCGAGGTCCGGGGGCAGGGTCGTCACGCCGCCGCTGCCCCAGGGCACGAGGCTGCCGTCGGCCCGCAGCGCGAGGGCGAAGCCGGCCCCGACCCCGACGTCGACGACGTCCGAGAGGCCCGCCGGCGGCTGCAGACGCACGGGGTAGCGCGACCCCCAGCCGACGACGGTGCCGTCGGACCTGACCGCCATCGCCGTGTTGCCACCGGCCGCGAACGACGTGGCGTCGAGCTCGACGGCGTCGCGCAGCCCGGCCGGCGGGTTCATCGCGTAGTCGGGGCCGACGTACCCGGGCAGCAGCTGCACGGGCCCCGGCCCGGCGCTCGGCGCAGGAGGCAGGTCGGACCGCGGCGCGAGCACGGCCAGCACCTGGTCCGACCCGCCCGACACCGCCTGGAAGCGTGGCGCCCCTGGCGGGGTGGCGCAGCCCGGCAGGCACGCGACCGAGCCGTCGTCGCGCAGGGCGGCGACCTGACGGCCGGCCGAGGCGGCCCGGACCCCCTCGAGGGTGGGAGCGCCCGCCTCGCCCCAGACGCCCCAGCCGACGAGACGCCCCGAGGCGTCGACGCCCACGGCGTGCTCGCCCTTCGCCGAGACGGAGGTCATGTCCTGCCACGTCGCGGGGTCGACGCCGTCGGCGGCCGCGAGGCCGGGCCCCCAGCGGACGACGGTGCCGTCGTCACGCAGCGCGAGCACGACGGTGTCGCCGGCGCTCACGGCCCGGATGCCGGCCAGCCCCTCGGGCACGTCGTACTCGTCCCCCAGCCCGGGGCACGTCGCCGAGGCGGCCCCGCCCCAGCGCACGACGGTCGTGTCGGCCCGGACGGCGTAGGCCACGCTGCAGGCGGTGTCGTCGGTCAGGCGCCCGCCCACGGCCACGGCCGTGACCGGGCCGAGGTCGTCGGGCACCGCGGTGACCCCGCTGCCGGGGTCCCCCCAGGCCACGACGCCGCCGTCGGAGCGCACCGCCAGGGAGCTGCCGCCGGCCGTGTCGACGGCGACGACGCCGGTGAGTCCGTCGGGCACGCTCGTCTGACCGTGACCGTCGTCGCCCCAGCCCACGACCGTGCCGTCTGCCCGCAGCGCGAGGGCGCTGTCGTGGCCCGGCGCGTCCGTCGAGGCGAGAGCGACGGCGTCGACGAGGTCGGTCGGCGGGGTCAGCGCGCCCGAGGTGACGACGCGTCCGGGTGTGACGTCGGGCCGGGTGAGGGGCGTGGCGTCCGACCCGTCAGCGACGGCCGCGCCGGGCGCGACGGGCGACAGCGCACCGCAGAGGGCCAGGGCGAGCACGGCGGCACCGAGCCGGCGCACCCCGGTCGGGGCCCGACGTCTGTCCCGCCGACGGGCGCCTCGCCCGCGGCGCCCGCCGACGGAGGGCGGGGGCACGGGCCCGGGCGCAGACGGCGTCCGTGACGGACGGGGGACGTGGACGGCGGCGTTCATGGGGCCTCATCTCACCGGCGGGGGGCCTGCCCGGCCCGCGACGACGCGGGTCGACTGCGCGAGAGCGTACCGACGGCATGCGGCCGCGGGGCCGGAACGGGAGCATCCGACCGGATCCGACCCGGTCGGTGCTCATCGGTGCTCATCGGTGCCTATCGGTCCCTATCGGTACCTATCGGTACCTATCGGTGCCCGAGCACCCGTTCGCCCGCCGTCAGTCCCTCCAGGGTGAGGGCCACCTCGTCGAGGGGGTCACCGTGGCCCACGATCTCGTCGCGCAGCCGCGCGGCCGCGGCGGGGTAGCGGGGCTGCGTGAGCACCGTGCGCACGGCCCGTCGCACCCGACGCGGCGAGGGCCGGCCGGTGCGCAGCGCGACACCGGCGCCGGACCACGCGACGCGGGCGGCCACCTCCGGCTTGTCCTCGCCGTCACCGGCGACGACGAGCGGGACCCCGTGCGAGAGCGCGGCCTGCACCCCGCCGTAGCCGCCGTTGGTCACGACGACGTCGACGCGGGGCAGCAGCTCGGCGTAGGGCACGAAGCCGGCGAGGCGCGCGTTCGCCGGAACCGGCATCCGTCGCTCGCGGGCGAGGGTGAGCAGGTCGGTGACGGGTCGCCCGCCGGTGGAGGCGACGACGAGCACGTCCTCGTCGGCGAGCGCTGCGAGCGTGGGCAGCAGCAGCTTGGTGGGGTCGGCGTTGTCCATCGTGCCCTGCGTGACGTGCACGACGGGCCGGCTCCCGTCGAGGTCGCCCCACCACGAGGGCAGGCGGCCGTCGCCGGCGGCGGGCACGGGGCCGACGAAGCGCACCCGGTCGGGCAGCTCGCGACGGGGGTACTCGAACCCGGGCACCGACAGGTGCAGCGTGAGGTCGTACTCGAGCAGGTGGTCGAAGTAGTTGACGCCCCAGCCGGTCCCGCCGTCGGCCGGGCGACCCGGGTGGTCGGCCGACACTGATGAGCCGAGTCCGTCGCCGGCCTCGGCCCGGTCGACCGCGGCGGCCGTCAGGGCCGCGTCGAGACCCTCCTGCACCGGTCGCAGCGGGCCGCGCGCGAGCAGCGCGTCGATGTGGCGGTTGCGCATGCGGGTGAACCGACCGGTGCCCGGCTGCAGCCCGCTGCCGAAGTGGGCCGTGTCGACGCTGCGCAGGGCGAGCGGCGTCGTCGACACGGCGACGACGGGCACCCTCGCGGATGCCGGTCGGCTCAGCACGAGCGGCAGCGCGCCGAGGAAGGCACTCTCGGCCACGACGGCATCCGGGCCGGTGCGGCGGAGGCGGTCGTGCAGCGCGGCCGACTGCGCGCGCAGGGGGCGCACGAAGAGACCGAGGATGTCGCGCCTCCCGGCGGCGAGGCCGGAGTAGCGCTCCCGGTGGGGCAGCCAGGCGTCGAGGTCGTCGTCGTCGAAGTCGGCGTCGCGCGGCAGCGGGGTGAAGCGCAGGCCGCGGGAGGTCGCGAGGTCGCGGTACTTGCGCCCGCCGAGCAGCTCGACGTCGTGGCCGCGCTGCACGAGTCGCGCGCCGATCGCGACCATCGGGGCGAGGTGGCCGAAGAGCGGCGGGGCGGCGAGCAGGAAGGTGGACACGACGCCCTACCTGGCCGCGGCCGCGCGCGTGGGGAGGTGACGGCGGGCGGCGGTGGTACTGGCGGGCAACGCAGGTCCTGGCGACGAGGGTCGTGGGACGACGCCGCACGGCGACCCGCGAACCGGGGCGCAGGTGGCGCGTACCCGGCGGGGCCGTCGGTCAAGCGCGACGGCCCGGGCGACGGCCCGGTCGGGCCGGTGTCGGGTTCAGCCCTTGGAGAGGTCGACCGCCAGGTGGGCGGCGCCGATGATGCCGGCCTGGTTGCGCAGCTGCGCCGGCACGATCGGCGCGCGCAGCTTGAGCTTGGGGAGGAACTTCGGGGCGTCCTTGCTGATGCCCCCGCCGACGATGATGAGGTCGGGGGTGAAGAGCTTCTCGACGGTGTCGTAGTAGACCTGCAGACGCTCGACGTACTCGTCCCACGACAGCTCGTCCCGGTCCTTGGCCGAGCTGGCCGCGCGGTCCTCCGCGTCGTGGCCGTCGATCTCGAGGTGCCCGAGCTCGCTGTTGGGCACGAGGCGCCCGTCGTTGATGAGCGCCGAGCCGATGCCGGTGCCGAGCGTGGTGAGGATGACGAGGCCGTTCACGCCCTTCGCGGCGCCGTAGTACATCTCCGCGAGCCCCGCGGCGTCCGCGTCGTTGAGCAGGGTGACCTCGCGGCCGGTGTGCTCCTTGATGAGCGCCTCGGCGTCGGTGTCGATCCAGGTCGGGTCGATGTTCGCCGCCGACAGGACGGTGCCGCGTACGACGACCGCGGGCACGGTCACGCCGATGGGGGAGTCGCCGGTGACGTCGGCGAAGTGGTCGACGATCTGGTCGACGACGTCGGCGACGGCGTCCGGGGTGGCCGGCTTCGGCGTGAGGATCTTGAGGCGGTCCTGCGCGAGGTCGCCCTTCTTCAGGTCGACCGGGGCACCCTTGATGCCGCTGCCGCCGATGTCGATGCCGAGGGGCTTCCCGTGCGACTTGCCGTGCTTGGCCATGGTCCCGACTTCCTCGAAGAGATCTGGGGGCCGCGCGGGCCCGTGCCGAACGGGGACGACCCTATGACAGGCACGCCCCCGCGTGGAACGGTGTCCCGCAGGTCGGCTCAGGGCCCGGAGGGGCGAGGAGCGGGTTCGCGCCGCGCGTCAGGGCAGCGTGAGGATCTCGGTGCCCGACTCGGTGACGAGGATGGTGTGCTCGAACTGGGCGGAGCGGCGCCGGTCGCGGGTGACGACGGTCCAGCCGTCGTCCCACATGTCCCACTCGTGGGTCCCGAGGTTGAGCATCGGCTCGACGGTGAAGGTCATGCCCGGCTCGATGACGGTCGCGTAGCCCGGGGCGGCGTCGTAGTGCGGCACGATGAGCCCGGAGTGGAACTCGAGACCGATGCCGTGGCCGGTGAAGTCGCGCACGACGCCGTAGCCGAACCGCTTGGCGTAGCTCTCGATGACACGGCCGATGACGTTGATCTCGCGACCCGGTCGGGCCGCCCGGATGCCGCGCATCATCGCCTCGTGCGTGCGCTCGACGAGCTGTCGCGACTCGTCGTCGACCTCGCCGACGGGGTAGGTGGCGTCGGTGTCGCCGTGCACGCCGTCGACGTAGGCGGTGACGTCGATGTTGACGATGTCGCCCTCCTCGAGGGGGCGGGCGTCGGGGATGCCGTGGCAGACCACCTCGTTGACGCTCGTGCACACGGACTTCGGGAAGCCCTTGTACCCCAGCGGGCTCGGGTACGCGCCGTGGTCGAGCATGAACTCGTGGGCGACCGCGTCGAGGCGGTCGGTGGTCACGCCGGGCGCGATCTCGGCGGCCGCCGCCGCCATGGCCCGGGCGGCGATGCGGCCCGCCACGCGCATCCGCTCGACCGTCTCGGCGTCCTTGACGTGCACGTCGCCGTCCTCGCGGACGTCGGACCGGTCGACGTAGTGCGGACGGGCGATGGTGGCCGGCACGGCGCGCCGGGGGCTGACCTCGTGCGGGGCGACGCTGGCGTGCAGGAGCGGCATAGTGGGGAGTCTAGGTCGTCAGCGTGTGCCGCCCACCGGGGCGGCCGGGACGCTGGCCGCGACGAGAGGGCGTCAGATGAGCTACTGGTACAACGTCGACACCGGGCAGGTCGAGAGCGACGCCGACCGCAGCCGGGGGGAGCAGGTGCTCGGCCCGTACGCCACCGAGGAGGAGGCCCGCGGGGCCCTCGCGAAGGCCAAGGAGAACACCGAGCGGTGGGACGACGAGGATCGCGACTGGGGCGGCGGCGCCCCGGGCACCGGTGCCGGTGGCGGGGGCGACGGCGACGACTGAGCCGGTCGCTCCCGCCGGGCCACCCGGCATCCGGTCGGGGTCGAGGTCGGGTGACCGCGGGTGACAGGCCGTTGTCCAGATCCTCCGGTCTGCAACCACTTTCACGGTGTATTCAAAGGTTGGTCACGGACGACTTTGGCAAATTCTTGGTAAGCGAACGGCAAAAACGCTCGATCCCGTGTTCTCATTCCGGAGGCGCCATGTGGGTGCCGACGATCCAGGAGGACACACCTTGAACAAGCGTTCTTGGAGCGCTGTCTCGGGGCTGGCCGTGGGGGCGCTCGTCGTCACCGGCCTGACCGCCCCGGGCCAGGCTCAGGCCACGCCTACCACCAAGGCCCCGGTCAGCAGCGACCCTGCTGAGGCCCAGGCTTCCCGGCACGACAACCTGCCGAACCCCCTTGCCGACAAGGCCAATGCCGAGCGCAAGGATGCCGTCTCCAAGCTCATCAAGGGCGAGGCGACGACGAAGACGATCAACGGCAACCGCGTGATCGAGGTGAAGTCGGCCACGAAGAACACGGCCGGCCGTGCCGCCACGCAGTCGCGTTTCATCAACTACCCGGTGGACCGCGAGGAGGACATCTTCACGATCCTCACGGACTTCGGCACGCAGACGATGTCCGGCCAGTCGCAGGCGCCCGGCCCGGTGCACAACCAGATCCCGCAGCCCGACCGCGTGTGGGACAAGAGCGCCACGGACGACAACTCCACCTACTGGATCCCCGACTTCAGCCGCCAGCACTTCATGGACCTGATGTTCGGCGAGGGCGACTCCTTCAAGGACTTCTACCTCAAGCAGAGCAACGGCCGCTTCGTGGCCAAGGGTGACGTCTCCGACTGGGTCACCGTGCCCTACAACGAGGCCCGCTACGGCTCCAACTCGGTTCCGCAGAGCAACGGCTACTGGAACTACATCAAGGACACGGCCACCGCGTGGTACAACGCGCAGAAGGCCGCGGGCAAGACGGACGCGCAGATCAAGACCTACCTCGCGCAGTTCGACAAGGTCGACCGCTACGACTACGACAACGACGGCGACTTCAACGAGCCCGACGGCTACATCGACCACTTCCAGGCCATCCACGCCGGTGAGGGCGAGGAGGCCGGTGGCGGTGCGCAGGGCACCGACGCCATCTGGTCGCACCGCTGGTACGCGTACTCGAGCGACGCCGGCAAGACCGGTCCGGACATGAACAAGTCCGGTGGCGTCCAGCTCGGTGACTCGGGCATGTGGATCGGTGACTACACCACCGAGCCGGAGAACGGTGGCCTCGGCGTCTTCGCGCACGAGTTCGGCCACGACCTCGGCCTGCCCGACCTCTACGACACCAACGGTGGCGACAACGGCACCGCGTTCTGGACCCTCATGAGCGGTGGCTCGTGGCTGAACCAGGCCAAGGACTCCATCGGCACCAAGCCCGGCTACATGGGCCCATGGGAGAAGCTGCAGCTCGGCTGGCTCGACTACGTGACGGTCAAGCCCGGCACGAACAAGCTCGTCAAGCTCGGCCCGGCCGACCGCGTCGCCAAGGACAAGAGCAACACCGACGAGAACAGCTACGGCGTCACGCCGCAGGCCATCGTCGTGCCGCTGCCCGAGCGCACCGTGACGACCGAGCGCAACACCCCGCACTCCGGCTCGGCCGAGTGGTGGAGCGGCTACGGCAACAACCTCAACAACACCCTCTCCACGACGCTCGACCTCACCGGCGCCACGACGTCGGCCTCGGTCAGCGCCTGGGTGCAGGGCAACCTCGAGGTCGACTACGACTACATGTACGGCGAGGTCTCGACCGACGGCGGCACCACCTGGAACCAGGTCGGCACGCCCGTCGACGGCGTCTTCGGCTGGACCCAGAAGAGCTTCGACCTCTCGGCCTACAAGGGCCAGTCGGTCCAGTTCCGCTTCCGCGTCCAGACCGACGGCGGCGTGGAGTCCGAGGCGTTCGTCGACGACATCCAGGTCACCAAGGACGGCGTCGCCGGCCCGGTCGACGACGTGGAGTCGGGCGCCGGCGCCTGGGTCGCGAAGGGCTTCGCGATCACCGACGGCACGACCTCCAAGAAGGTCCAGGACGTCTACTACGCCGAGAACCGCGTCTACAGCAACTACGACAAGGGCCTCAAGACCGGTCCGTACAACTTCGGCTGGGGCAACACCCGTCCCGACTGGGTCGAGCGCTTCCCGTACCAGAACGGTCTGCTCGTGTGGTTCTCCAACGGTGAGCAGACGAACAACAACACCAAGGACCACCCGGGTGCCGGCCTCGTCCTGCCGGTCGACGCCCGCCCGAAGGCGATCAAGTTCCCGGACGGTGCGCTGCTCGGCAACCGTCGTCAGCCCTTCGACGCGACGTTCGGCCAGGAGCGCACCGACATGGTGACCTTCCACCGCAACGGCTACGGCGTCACGCTCAAGTCGCAGCCGGCCATGCCGACCTTCGACGACAGCGACCCGCTGCGCTACTGGGACGCCAGCAACCCGTGGGCGTCCACGGCCGTCGCCGGTGCCGGTGTCAAGATGACCGTCACCCAGACGTCGGAGAACAAGCAGAACATGGTCGTCCGCGTCACCACCAAGTGACGTAGCACCAACCAGCACGACCGGCTTCACCAGAACGACCGTGACGGGCCCCCGGGATCTCCCCGGGGGCCCGTCCGGCTTAACGAACGCGAAACGTGGATGCGGCAGGATCGACACATGAACCGTCAGGAAGAGTTCGTGCTGCGCACGATCGAAGAGCGCGACATCCGCTTCGTCCGGCTGTGGTTCACGGACGTGCTCGGCACGCTGAAGTCCGTGGCGGTCGCACCGGCCGAGCTCGAGGGGGCCTTCGCCGAGGGCATCGGCTTCGACGGGTCGGCCATGGAAGGCCTGACCCGCGTCTACGAGGCGGACATGCTCGCCAAGCCCGACCCCTCGACCTTCCAGGTGCTGCCGTGGCGCGGCGACCCCCCCGGCACGGCGCGGATGTTCTGCGACCTGCAGCTGCCCGACGGCTCCGCGAGCGTCGCCGACCCGCGCAACGTGCTGCAGCGGGCGCTGGCCAAGGCCGCCGACCTCGGCTTCACCTTCTACACCCACCCCGAGATCGAGTTCTTCCTCCTCGAGCAGGGTCGCTCACCGAGCGGGCAGCCGATCCCCGTCGACGACGCCGGCTACTTCGACCACGTGCCGCACGGCACCGGCCACGACTTCCGCCGGGCCGCCATCACGATGCTCGAGAACATGGGCATCTCGGTCGAGTTCAGCCACCACGAGGGGGCGCCCGGCCAGAACGAGATCGACCTGCGCTACGCCGACGCCCTGTCGACCGCCGACAACATCATGACCTTCCGCACGGTCGTCAAGGAGGTCGCGCTGTCGCAGGGCATCTACGCGACCTTCATGCCCAAGCCGTTCTCCGAGCACCCCGGCTCCGGCATGCACACCCACATGAGCCTGTTCGAGGGCGACACCAACGCCTTCTTCGAGGCCGGTGCGCCGTACCAGATCAGCAAGGTCGGCCGTCAGTTCATGGCCGGCCTGCTCGTGCACGGCGCCGAGATCACCGCCGTCACCAACCAGTGGGTCAACAGCTACAAGCGACTCTGGGGCGGGGGAGAGGCACCCGCCCACCTCACCTGGGGCCACAACAACCGGTCGGCCCTGCTGCGCGTGCCGATGCACAAGCCGAACAAGGGCCAGTCGACCCGCGTCGAGGTGCGGTCCCTCGACGCGGCGTGCAACCCCTACCTCGCCTTCGCGGTCATGCTCGGCGCCGGGCTCAAGGGCATCGAGGAGGGCTACGAGCTGCCGCCCGAGACCGAGGACGACGTGTGGGGCCTCACCGACTCCGAGCGGCGCGCCATGGGCATCAAGCCGTTGCCCGCCTCGCTCGGCCGGGCCCTCGAGGTGATGGAGAGCAGCGAGCTCGTCGTCGACGTCCTCGGCGAGCACGTCTTCGACTTCTTCCTGCGCAACAAGCGCCAGGAGTGGCTCGACTACCGCCACGAGGTGAGCCAGTTCGAGCTCAACCGGTACCTGCCGCGACTGTGACGCTGCCGTGACGTCGTCCCGGACGACCAGCACGACGGGCGCCCTCGCGCGCCTCGGCTTCGCCGACCCCGCCCGCGCCGAGACCCTGCTCGCCGACCCGGCCCTGCTGCCCCTGCGGGCGGCGGTCGACGACGGGCAGCTCGACGACCTGCTCGCCGTGCTCAACGAGACGGCCGACCCCGACCAGGGCCTGCTGGGTCTCGTGCGCGTCGCCGAGTCGCTGGCGCGTGAGGACGACGCACCGGAGTGGGGGATCACGGCGTTCGCCCGCGAGCTGGCGTCGGACGGGCCCGGGCAGGAGCGGGTGTGCGCGGTGCTCGGCGCCTCGACCGCCCTCGTCGACGACCTCGTCCGGCACCCGGACCACTGGCTCGTCGCCGCCCGCGCCGAGCGACGCACCGGGGAGCAGGTGCGCGACGAGCTCGTCCGCGCCGTGACGACCGACCGAGGCGAGCGCGACCCGCTCGACGCCCTTCGGGTGGCCTACCGCTGCGGACTGCTGCGCATCGCGGCCCTCGACGTCACGGCATCCGACCCGCTCGTCGTCATGCCGGCGGTGGGGGAGTCGCTCGCCGAGCTCGCCGAGGCGGCCCTCGAGGCGGCCCTCGCCATCGCGCGCGAGCAGCACGGGCCGGGCCACGAGGTGTGCCGGCTGGCCGTCATCGGGATGGGCAAGACGGGCGGCGGCGAGCTCAACTACGTCAGCGACGTCGACGTCATCTTCGTCGCCGAGCCGGTCGACGGCGCCGACGAGGAGAGCGCGCTGCAGGTGGGCACGTCCCTGGCCATGGCGCTCATGCGCAACTGCTCGACGCACACGCAGGAGGGCACGCTCTGGCCCGTCGACGCCGCCCTGCGCCCGGAGGGCAAGCAGGGCCCGCTCGTGCGCACCGTCGACAGCCACGTCGCCTACTACCGCCGGTGGGCCAAGACGTGGGAGTTCCAGGCCCTGCTCAAGGCGTGGGTGAGCGCCGGCGACCACGAGCTCGGGCTGCGCTACAAGGCCGAGATCGCGCCGCTCGTCTGGGAGGCGGCCGGTCGCGAGAACTTCGTCGAGGACGTCCAGGCCATGCGCCGCCGCGTCGAGAGCCACGTCCCGGCGGGCGAGTCGGGCCGCCAGCTCAAGCTCGGGCCCGGGGGTCTGCGCGACGTCGAGTTCAGCGTGCAGCTGCTACAGCTCGTACACGGGCGCACCGACCCGAGCCTGCGCTCGGCCACGACCCTCGAGGCCCTCGCGTCGCTGGCCCGGGGCGGCTACGTCGCCCGCGACGACGCCGCGGCGCTCGACCGCGACTACCGGCACCTGCGCTGCCTCGAGCACCGCATCCAGCTGCACCGGCTGCGCCGCACCCACCTCATGCCCGAGGCGGCCACCGACCTGCGCCGGCTCGGCCGCTCGATGGGCCACCGCACCGACCCGGCCGCGGCGGTCGTCACCGACCGCCAGTCGATCGCCCGGGAGGTCCGCCGCATCCACGAACGGCTCTTCTACCGCCCGCTGCTCGCGGCCGCCGCGAAGCTGAGCCCGAACGAGGCGCGGCTCAGCACCGAGTCGGCCCGTCAGCGGCTGAGGGCGCTCGGCTTCCGCGACCCCGCGGGGGCGCTGCGCCACATCGAGGCGCTGACGACCGGTGTCAGCCGCCGGGCCGCGATCCAGCGCACGCTGCTGCCGGTCATGCTCGGCTGGTTCGCCGACGAGGCCGACCCCGACGCGGGGCTGCTCGCCTTCCGCAAGCTGTCCGACGAGCTGGGCACGACCCACTGGTACCTCAAGATGCTGCGTGACGAGGGCCGGGCCGCCGACCGGCTCGCGCACGGGCTCGCCCGCAGCCGCTACGCCGCCGACCTGCTCGAGCGCTCGCCCGAGAGCGTGTCGATCCTCGGCGACCCCGCCGGCCTCGTGCCGCCGACCCACGAGGCCCTCGTGTCGCGGATGGCGGCCGCCGTCGGCCGACGTGACTCGGCCGAGGAGGGCGTCACCGCGGTGCGGGCGCTTCGCCGTCACGAGCTGCTGCGCGTGAGCCTCGCCGACGCCGTCGGAGAGCTCGACCCGCTCACGGTCGGCGCGGCGCTGAGCAACCTGGCGGCCGCGACGGTCGAGGCCGCCCTGGCCGCCGCGGTCGCCGACGTCGAGCGGCGCGAGGGGCGTTCGCTCGGTGGGCAGCTGCTCGTCGTCGGCATGGGCAGCTTCGGCGGCCGCGAGATGGGCTACGCGTCGGACGCCGACGTCATGGTCGTGCTGCGCCCGGACCCCGGGCTCGGCGAGGCGGATGAGGCGGCCGTGACCGCGCGCGCCACGACGGCGGTGCAGACGCTGCGGCGCCTGCTGGCCGGCGCGGGGCCCGACCCGGCGCTCGGGGTCGACGCCGACCTTCGGCCGGAGGGCAAGAACGGCCCGCTCGTGCGCACGCTCGACTCGTACCGCTCCTACTACGAGCGCTGGGCCGACACGTGGGAGTTCCAGGCATTGCTGCGAGCCCGACCGGTCGCGGGACCGGCCGACCTCGCCGCCGACTTCGTCGCGCTCGTCGACCCCCTGCGCTACCCCGACGGGGGGCTCACCGAGGCACAGCGGCGCGACATCCGGCTGCTCAAGGCCCGGGTCGAGGCGGAACGGCTGCCCCGTGGTGCCGACCCCCGCAAGCACCTCAAGCTCGGGCTCGGCGGCCTCACCGACGTCGAGTGGACCGTGCAGCTGCTCCAGCTGCAGCACGCCCACGAACGCCCCGCTCTGCGGGTCACCGGAACGCTGGCCGCGCTCGACGCCCTCACCGAGGAGCGGCTGCTGCCGGCCGACGACGCCGCCGCCCTGCGCGAGGCGTGGCTGCTCGCGACGCGCGTGCGCAACGCGTCGGTGCTCTGGCGCGGGCGACCGGTCGACAGCGTCCCGTCCGACCTGCGCGACCTCGAGGGGGTGGGCCGGCTCGTCGGCCGACCGGCAGGGGAGGGCCCCCAGCTCGAGACGCTGTGGCGGCGCGTGGCCCGTCGGGCGAGAGCCGCCACCGATTTCAACTTTTACGACTCCTCCGGCCGGGGTAGCGTCGACCGGTGATGGCCACGAACCGGGGTGACTCAGCCCAGCCCGGGTTCGGTGAGGTGCTCAGGCAACCGCACTACCTACCCGTCTTCCTCGCCACGGCCCTGTCGCTGTGGGGCGACTACGTCGCCCGCATCACCCTCGCCGCCGTCGTCTTCGAGCGGACGCGGTCGCCGCTGGCCACGGCCACGACCCTGGCCGTCAGCCTCGTGCCGAGCGTCTTCGGCCGCAGCCTGTTCGGGCCCCTCGTCGACCGGTTCGCCTACAAGTGGGTGCTGCTCTGGTCGCAGGTGCTGCGGGCGCTCTGCGTCGGGCTGCTGCTCGTGCTCGTCGTCACCGTGGCCCCGCTGTGGACCCTGCTCGGCACACTGCTCGTGCTCGAGATGATCGGTGGGGCGTCCGCGGCCGCCAGCCTGCTGCTGCAGCTCGATCTGTTGCCCGACCCCCGGCTCTACGGCAAGGGCGTCGGCCTCAGCGCCCTGAGCGAGCAGGTCAACCAGGCCGTCGGTCTCGCCGTCGGCGGCGGGCTCGTCGCCCTCGTCGGGGCCGAGGCCGGGCTCGTCTTCGACGCCGTCACCTTCGTCGTGGCCGCCGTCGTCGTGCTCACCGTGGTGCCGCTTCGCCCCGTGGCGCGGGAGGCGACCCGTGGCCTCGGCAACTACCTGCGCGACATCGGCTCGGCCGCCCGCGACCTCACCCGGCACCCCCTGCTGGCCCGCTTCGTCGCCCTGAGCGCGGTGGCCTCGCTCGGCATCGCCGCCCCGGAGGCCCTCGCCATCCCGCTCGCCGGCAGCTCACCGTGGGGCGGTGTGCTCATGGCCGCCCCGATCGCCGGCGCGGCGGTCGGCATCCTGCTCATCAGCGCCCGTCCGGTCGTGTGGCAGAACCGCTCGATCCTGCCGGCCGCGCTCGCCATGCCGCTGCCCCTGCTCGTGCTCGTGCTGCGGCCGCCGCTCGTCGTCGTCGGCGTGGTCTTCGTCGTCAGCGGGATGCTGCAGGCGTTCATGGTGCCGCTGCAGGCCACCTTCGCCCTCGCCATCGAGCCCGCGCTGCGCGGCCGGATCTTCAGCCTCGCCGGGTCGGTCGCGGTCGCCTCGGCCGGTCTGTCGTACCTGCTCGCCGGCTGGATCGGCACCCGCACCAACCCCTACACCGGCGTCTCGGTCAGCGCGGCGATCTGCCTCGTCGCCATCGTGCTGCTCGCCCTGTCGTGGCCGCACCGACAGGTGCAGGCGGCCGTCGACTCGGCCTACGCGAGCACCGACGGCGGCACCACCGCCCGCCCCGCCGCCTGACCCCGCCCACGACCCGTCGAGAGGGCGCGTAGCACCCGTCGAGAGGGCAGACAGAGGCCGTCGAGAGGTCCGCCCGGGCCGCAGGTCAGGCGGGCGTGACCCGCTGCCCGTGACGGCGCGCGCGCAGGTCGAGCGCACTGGCGAGAAGGGCGACGGCGACGAGGCCGGCAGCGACCCGCAGCGCCCAGACGGCACCGCTCGCACCGGCATCCTCGGCGAAGGCGAAGTAGACGGCACCGACGAGCGCGATGCCCGCCGCGGTGCCGATGCGCTGGCCGGTCTGCAGCAGCCCACCCGCGGTGCCGGCCCGCTCGACCGGCACGTCGGCGAGCGTGAGCGTGACGTTGGGGGAGATGACGACGCCGCTACCGAGGCCCGCGACGAGCAGCGGCAGCGCGAGGGCCCAGCCCGTGGCCCCGCCCTCGACGCGCGGCAGCACGAGGTCGACGGCGATGAGGCCCACGAGCACCGTCGTGAGGCCGGCCGTCACGAGCACGCGGCCGTAGCGGTTGACGAGCGAGCCACCCGCGGCCGCGGCGACGGCCGAGCCCGCGGCGAACGGGGTGACGGCGAGGCCCGCGACGAGGGGGGTGTAGCCGAGGCGCTCCTGGAAGTAGATCGTGAGGACGAAGAAGATCCCGGTGAAGCCGGCGAAGTAGATGAGCCCGACGGCGGCGCCCGAGCTGTAGCCGGGGACCTGAAAGAGGTGCAGGTCGACGAGGGGGCTGTGGCCGCGGGCGGTGTACCGGCGCTCCCACAGCAGGAAGGCGGCGGCGAAGGCGACGCCGACGAGGGCCACCCACCACGGGATCCCGGATGCCGTGCCGCGCCCGGTCTCGACGAGGGGGAGCAGCAGCGCGGTGACCGCGATGCCGAGCAGGACGACCCCGACGGGGTCGAGGTCCAGCCGACCCGCGCGACGGGCCGGGGGGTCGGGCAGCCAGAGACGTGCGAGCACGACGGCGCCGACGGCGACCGGCAGGTTGACGAAGAAGATCCAGCGCCAGCCCGCCTCGGCACCGAGGACGCTGATGATCGTGCCGCCGACGATGGGGCCGACCGCGGTCGAGATGCCGATGGTCGCGCCGAGCATGCCGAAGGCGCGGCCGCGCTCCTTGCCGCGGAACATCTCCTGGATGAGGCCGGAGACCTGCGGGTTGAGGATGCCGCCCGCCGCGCCCTGCACGAGGCGCGCCACGATGAGCATGGCGCTGCTCGTGGCCAGACCGCAGGCCAGGCTGGCGACGCCGAAGAGGACGACGCCGGTGATGAAGACCGTGCGGCGGCCGATGGCGTCGCCGATGCGTCCGCTGCCGACCAGGGTGAGACCGAAGGTGAGGGCGTAGCCGGACACGACCCACTGCAGGTCGCTCGGGCTGGCGCCGATGCCCTGCTGGATCGAGGGGAGCGCGACGTTGACGATGCTGACGTCGAGCAGCGTCATGAAACCGGCGACGAGACAGACCGCGAGGGCCTTCCAGCGGCGGGGGTCGGGCTGCTCCGTCTGCCGGGAGGCGTCGCCCCGGTCAGGGCTCTCGGAGTGGTCGGGGTCCCGCTGCTCGGTCGGCGCGGGCGGGTTGGAGTCGGTCACACCCCAGTCTGTACCCGCTCCGGCCTCGGCGGCCGGGCTCCGTGCACGGGCGAGCTCACCGGCATCCGACCCCTCACGGACCCCCCGACAGCACGAGGACCGCGCCCCTCCCCGGGACGCGGTCCTCGTGACCACCGACGGTGACCAGGTGTGCTCAGATGTCACGGAGCTGATGTCGACATCAGACTCCGCTTCGCTCCGTCAGATGTCGAAGTACATCTCGAACTCGTGCGGGTGCGGGCGGAAGCGGATCGGGTCGACCTCGTTCTTGCGCTTGTAGTCGATCCACGTCGCGATGAGGTCCTCGGTAAAGACGTCACCCTCGAGCAGGTACTCGTGGTCGGCCTCGAGGGCGTCGAGCACGGCCGGCAGCGAGCCGGGCACCTGCTGGATGGCCTCGTGCTCCTCGGGCGGGAGCTCGTAGAGGTCCTTGTCGACCGGCTCCGGGGGCTCGATGCGGTTCTTGATGCCGTCGAGACCGGCCATGAGCTGCGCCGCGAAGCACAGGTACGGGTTGGCCGACGGGTCGGGCACGCGGAACTCGATGCGCTTGGCCTTCGGCGAGGTGCCCGTGATCGGGATGCGCACGCAGGCCGAGCGGTTGCGGGCGGAGTAGACGAGGTTGACCGGCGCCTCGTAGCCGGGCACCAGGCGGTGGTAGCTGTTCACCGTCGGGTTGGTGAAGGCGAGCAGCGACGGGGCGTGCTTGAGCAGGCCACCGATGTACCAGCGCGCGAGGTCGGACAGGCCGCCGTAGCCGCGCTCGTCGTAGAAGAGGGGCTCGCCGTCCTTCCAGAGGGACTGGTGCGTGTGCATGCCGGAGCCGTTGTCGCCGAAGAGCGGCTTGGGCATGAACGTCGCGGTGTGACCCTGGGCCCACGCCGAGTTCTTGACGACGTACTTGAACTTCATGAGGTCGTCGCCCGAGTGCAGCAGCGTGTTGAAGCGGTAGTTGATCTCCATCTGGCCGGCGGTGCCGACCTCGTGGTGGCTGCGCTCGACGTTGAGACCGACCTCCTTGAGCTCGAGGCAGATCTTGTCGCGGAAGTCGGCGAAGTGGTCGACCGGCGAGACGGGGAAGTAGCCACCCTTGTAGCGGGTCTTGTAGCCCTTGTTGCCGCCCTCCTCCTCACGACCGGTGTTCCACGCGGCCTCGATGGAGTCGAGGTAGTAGTAGGAGGCGTTCGACTTCGTCTCGAAGCGGACGTCGTCGAAGACGTAGAACTCGGCCTCGGCACCGAAGTAGGCGGTGTCGGCGATGCCGGTCGACTTGAGGTACTCCTCCGCCTTGCTCGCGATGTTGCGCGGGTCGCGGCTGTACCGCTCGTCGGTGAAGGGGTCGAGGATCGAGAAGTTCATGACGAGCGTCTTCTCGGTGCGGTACGGGTCGATGAACGCCGTCGCGGGGTCGGGCACGAGCTTCATGTCCGACTCGTGGATCGCCTGGAAGCCGCGGATCGAGCTGCCGTCGAACATCTGGCCGACCGAGAAGAAGTCCTCGTCGACCGACTCAGCCGGCACGTTGAAGTGCTGCATGACACCGGGCAGGTCACAGAACCGAATGTCGACGAACTTGACGTCCTCGTCCTTGATGTACGAGAGGACCTCATCGGCTGAGCTGAACATCCAACCTCCTATGTGGGATCGGGGCCGGGCCGCCCTCGAGCACGTCGAAAAGCGGACCACGACCCCGTGTTGTCGGTCCCGACCCTACGCAGGTGCCATTACTCGGCCGTGACCCCCATGTTTCGCCGGTGTTAACCCGGAGGGGCCGCGGCGGAGGTGAGACGCCTCACGCCGGCCCGGATGCCGGGTCGCCGGGTTACGTCGTCGGCCCGGTCGCGTGGTTGGCTGGGACCGTGGTCGACCGCAGAGACTTCGGAAGCTGGCTCGAGGGCCCCCGGGCGAGGACGACGCCCGGCAGGTGGCCGGGGGAGCAGCTCGGGTTGCCCGAACGGGGGCCGGGGTCGATCGCCGGGTTCGGCATCCGGCTCGTGGCCGTGCTCATCGACTGGGTCGTGGCCCTGTTCATCGCGAGCGGCCTGTTTCGGGTGCCGCTGCCGTTCACGGCGCAGCACACCTCGGGGGCCGACTCCTTCATCACGCTCGGGGTGTTCGGAGTCATCACCCTGCTGCTCGTCGGCACGCTCGGCTTCACCATCGGCCACCGCGTCATGGGGCTCCAGGTCCGGTCGCTCTCGGGGACCGGGCGCGTCATGCCGCTGCAGGCCCTGGCCCGCACGGTGCTGCTGTGCATCTTCGTCCCGGCCGTCATCTGGGACCGCGACGGCCGCGGACTGCACGACAAGATCCCCAACACCGTCATCGTCCGCACCCGCTGACCTGACGGTCCCGCGTTTGTGGTGGGGCCGTGGAGGATTTGCGTCGTCCTGACGGTGACGATCCTCCACGGGGGTGCCGACGGGGAGTGGCCTCTCGACGGGGAGGGTCAGCGGCCGCGGAGGGCCTTGCGGTCCATGCGAGCACGGCTGGGGTCGACGCCTCCGGGCAGCGGGGCGCGCATGCCGCCGAGCGCCTTGAGCCGCTTGTTGACGAGGGACATCTCGTCCTTCGTGATCTTCGGCTTCAGCCGCTGCACCTTGCTCGACAGCTTCTGCAGGGGCACCTCGCCCTCGCCGTCGCCGACGCGCATGACGGTGACGGGCACGCCGGGGGCGACGCGCTCGACGCGCTTCTTCTCGGCAGCGAGCAGCTTCTGCACGCGACCGGTGGGCCCCTCGCCGACGAGGACGACGCCGGGCCGACCGAGCGCGCGGTAGACCATGGCCGCCGAGGCGATGTCACCCGGGCGCGCCACGTCGGCGGCCACGGGCTCGCGGTCGGTGTACCAGCCGCGGCGGATCGAGGTCAGCGCCGCACCGGCGGCACCGGCCTGACCGTTGATCTGGGTGTACGCCGCCCGCTCGGCCCGGCGGCTCAGCGTGATCGTCGCGGCGAGGATGCCGAAGAGCACGCCGAAGATGCCGAAGATCCAGGGCAGGCTGACGAGGAAGCCGATGAGCAGCAGCACGCCGAAGGTGACGAGGAACGCCAGGAGCATGTACCACCCGATGAGGGGGTCGACCTGCTTCGAGACCGTGAAGACCTGACGGATCTGCGCGATGCGCCCGGTCTTCTGCTCGGCGGGCGCGGTGGCCTCGCCGTCCTTCTTTCGGGCGAACGGGTTGCGTGGCATGCGGATCAGGATACGGCGGCGGCTGTGCGGGCCACCAACGACGCCGCCTCCTGGCGGGCGGGCGACTCGGCGGCCTGGGCGAGGTGGGCCAGGTGCTCGGGGATCGGGCGACCCCACTTGCCCATCGCGGTCGCCCACAGCCGACCGGCACGGTACGACGAGCGCACGAGCGGGCCGGCCATGACGCCCTTGAACCCGAGGTTCTCGGCGACGTCGGACCAGTGGACGAACTCCTCCGGCTTGACCCACCGGTCGATGGGGTGGTGCAGCTTCGAGGGGCGCAGGTACTGCGTGATCGTGAGGATGTCGCACCCGGCCTGGTGGAGGTCGCCGATGGCCTCCTCGATCTCGGCGTCGGTCTCGCCCATGCCGAGGATGAGGTTGCTCTTCGTGACGAGCTCGGCCTCGCGGGCCATGGTGAGCACCCGCAGCGACTTCTCGTACGTGAAGGCCGGGCGGATGCGCTTGAAGATGCGCGGCACCGTCTCGAGGTTGTGCGCGAACACCTCGGGGCGGGCGTCGAAGACCTGGCTCACGAGCTCGGGCACCGCACCGAAGTCGGGCGGCAGGATCTCGACCCCGGTGTTGGGGTTGAGCAGGTGGATCTGGCGGATCGTCTCGGCGTAGAGGCCGGCGGCGCCGTCGGGCTGGTCGTCGCGGGCCACGCCCGTGACGGTCGAGTAGCGCAGGCCCATGCGGGCGACCGACTCGGCCACGCGGCGCGGCTCGTCGAGGTCGAGGGCCTGGGGGCGACCGGTCGCGATGTCGCAGAAGTCGCAGCGCCGGGTGCACGTGTCACCGCCGATGAGGAAGGTGGCCTCGCGGTCCTCCCAGCACTCGAAGATGTTGGGGCAGCCGGCCTCCTGGCACACCGTGTGCAGGCCTTCGCTCTTGACCATCGAGTGCAGGGCCGTGAACTCCGGGCCCATCTTGGCCGTGGTGCGGATCCACTCCGGCTTGCGCTCGATCGGCGTCTCGGCGTTGCGCGCCTCGACGCGCAGCAGGCGGCGGCCGTCGGGGGCGACAGTCACGAGATGGCTCCTTCGTCGGTGTTCTCGGCTGCGGCCGAGTTTACGCCGCACCACCGACACCGACCGCATCGCGCCCGCGTGAGGGCGTCACCGGGCCCCCGACGGATGCCGCTCAGCCGACGTCGCGACGCCGGAAGACGAGCAGGGCCGCGACCACCCCGACGACCGCGACGGCGAGCAGGTACACCCAGCTGTGGGTGAAGCTGTGCGTCAGAGTCGTGTACTGACAGCTGTTCGGACCGCAGACCTGCGCGTTGTACATTGCGCCGTTCTCGAGGAAGGCGTCGATGTTGACGCGGAGGAACCACGGCTGCAGCCGTCCCCCGAACATGCCCGGGGCGACGAAGCTCTCGATCACCACGACGTAGGCGAGGACGACGCCGACGACGGCGGCCGTGCTGCGCGTGATGAACCCGAGCACTGCACCCCCGAGGCCGCCCAGCGCCACCGCAGCGAGCACCCGGAGCAGCACGAGCGACAGAGGCTGACCGTCGCCGGGTGGGGCCGGGGGCAGATCAAGGGTCTCCCCGGGCCGGTTGACGGTCGTGACCCCGACCACCCCCAGCACGGTCAACCCGATCCCGGCGAGGGCGACCGCCGCACCGGCCAGCGTCGCCGCGGCGAGCTTGGTCGATGCCACCCGGAGCCTGCGAGGCTGGAACGTCAGCCAGTTCCCCATGGCACCGGTGGTGAGCTCCGCTGCGACGAAGCTCGCCGCAAGCAGGAAGGCGAGGAACCCCAGCACGTAGGCGAGTGCCTGCGCCGTCTTCCTGACCAGCGACTCTCGGTCCGGCTCGACGACGCCGAAGTCGGCCAGCGTCGCGGTCGTCGAGTCGTCGCACGCGAACTCGATGTTCGGGTCGTTCTGGCGTGCCTGGGCCTCCTGCGCGCGGCACTCCGCGAGCTGCTGGGCACGCTGGGCCGGCGTCAGCGCCGCTTCCTGGGACTGCATGTCGCGGAGGTAGGCGTTGTAGCTGTCGATCTGGGCCGCGACGTTCGACGGCTTCGTCTCGCCGTAGATCTGCAGCATGGAGAGCCCGACGAAGGCGACAATGGCGAGCAGGACGACCTTCGTCAGCCGCCGCCACCACAGCCGCCGCAGCTCGACGCCCACGAGCCCCACCCAGGTCGTGCCGCGCGGGCGCGTCTCGGCCCGCGGGCGGACCTCCGTCGCCACGTCGTCGCTCATGCCGCCCCCTCGACCCGGCCACCCGGCATCCGGCCACCTGCGGCCCGGTCGGCCTCACCGCCGAGACCCTCGCCCGCCGTCAGGGCGAGGAACGCCGACTCGAGGTCGGCCCGCACCGGCACGAGGGAGCTGACGTAGAGACCGCCGCCGGCGAGCACGCGCGTGACCCGGGAGGGGTCGTCGACGGCGACGACGAGCTCGTCGCCCTCGGTCTGCACGGCGAGGCCGTCGGCCTCGAGCAGCTGCCGGGCCCGGTCGTGGTCGCGCACGCCGACGCGCACCCGCGGCGTGCCCGAGCCGCCGAGGATGTCGGCCACCGTGCCCTCCGCGAGCAGCCGACCGTGCCCGATGATCGACACCGTGTCGGCCACCTGCTCGACCTCGGCGAGGATGTGCGAGCTGACGATCACCGTCTTGCCCTCGGCACCGAGGGAGCGCATCGTGTCGCGCACCTCGCGGATGCCGGCGGGGTCGAGGCCGTTGGTCGGCTCGTCGAAGACGAGCAGGTCGGGGTCCTTGAGCAGCGTCGCCGCGATGGCGAGCCGTTGCTTCATGCCGAGCGAGAAGCCGGCGTAGCGGTCACCGGCACGGTCGGACAGGCGGGTGGCCTCGAGCACCTCGTCGACCCGTCCGGCGGGGACGCCGATGGCCGCCGCGAGCAGGCGCAGGTTCTGGCCGGCCGAGAACGTCGGGAAGAACTTCGGCGCCTCGACGATGGCGCCGACGCGGTCGATGACCGCCGGCAGCTCACGCGGCACCGCGCGGCCGAACACCTCGATGGTGCCGGAGTCGGGCCGGGCCAGCCCGAGCAGCATGCGGATCGTCGTCGTCTTGCCCGACCCGTTGGGCCCGAGGAAGCCGTGGACCCCTCCGTGCGGCACGGTGAGGCTGAGCCCCTCGACGGCGGCCCGTCGCCCGCCGCGACCCAGGTAGGTCTTGCGGAGGTCGACGGTGCGGACGGCGACGTCCATGAGAGCCCCTGACGCTCGGCGGTGGCCCGTCGCCACGCAGGTCGACACGGGGTCGACGCGGGGTGGCGGGTCGGTCGGTGGCGTCACCCTAGGGCGCGCTCAGCCCGTGGGCACCTCGGCGCGCCGGTTGGGCCGCAGCGTCGGCAGGATGTCGGCGAGGTGCTTCTCGACATGGGGGAGCACCTCGGTGACCGGCACGTCGCGGCCGAGCTCGAACGAGAGCGAGGTGACCCCCGCGCCGACGATGCCGCAGGGGATGATGACCTCGCCCCACGACAGGTCCGGGTCGCAGTTGAGGGCGAAGCCGTGCATCGCGACCTGACGGCTCACCCGGATGCCGATGGCGCCGATCTTGCGCCTCGGCCCGCGGTCGTCGGCCGCGACCCACGTGCCGCTCTCGCCCGCGACCCGGCCGGCCTCGACGCCGAAGTCGGCGCAGACCCGGATCATCATCTCCTCGAGGTGGCGCACGTAGCCGACGACGTCGATCGGGGCGGGCAGCCGCACGATGGGGTAGCCGGTGATCTGGCCGGGACCGTGCCACGTGATCTTGCCGCCGCGGTCGACGTCGATGACGGGGGTGCCGTCGTTCGGGCGCTCCTGCGGCTCGGTGCGCTTGCCCGCCGTGTAGACCGGCGCGTGCTCGAGCAGGTAGACGGTGTCGGGCTGCTCGCCCGAGACGACCTTGGCGTGCGTGTCGCGCTGCACCTGCCAGGCCTGCTCGTAGTCGACGTAGTCGGGGGCGAGACCGAGGTGCACGAAACGCATGCGGTCAGGGTACGCCGGGCCACGCGGCATCCGGTCGGCCCGGCGACGTGGTTGGCTGGCCGGATGCCGGTCAGCCCCGTGAGCACGTCCCGTCCCCTCCGCGTCGGCCTCGTCGGCTACGGCTCGGCCGGCCGCGGCATCCACGCCGCCCTGCTCGTGCGCGCCGGGCTGCACGTGGCGGTAGTGGCGACCGCGAACCCCGAGCGGGTGGCCCAGGTCGGTGACGAGCACCCCGACGCGCAGGTGGTGCCCGACCTCGAGGCCCTGCTCGGGGTCGACGGCCTCGACCTCGTCGTGCTTGCGTCGCCGAGCGGCGCGCACGCGGGGCAGGCCGAGCGGGTGGTGGAGGCCGGGCTGCCGCTCGTCGTCGACAAGCCGCTCGCGACCGACGCGTCGGCGGCGCTCGAGGTGGTCGACGCCGCCCGCCGGGCCGGCGTGCCGCTGACGGTGTTCATGAACCGGCGCTTCGACCCCGAGCACGCCGCGCTCGTGCGGGTGCGCGACGAGGGCCTGGTCGGCGAGATCTGGAGGGCGGAGCACCGCTGGGACCGCTGGCGTCCGGTACCGAAGCAGCGGTGGCGCGAACAGGTGCCGGCGACCGAGGGCGGCGGGCTGCTGCTCGACCTGCAGAGCCACCTCGTCGACCAGGCGGTCGTGCTGCACGGCCGGGTGCTCACCGTCTACGCCGAGCTCGAGGTGCGCACGACCGTCGCGGAGGACGACACCTTCCTCGCCTGCCGGCACGAGTCGGGCGTCGTCACCCACCTCATGGCCAGTGCTGTCAACGGGGCGCCGGGGCCGCGCTCGCGGGTGGCGGGGTCGGCGGGCGCCTTCGTCATCGGTCGCCAGCACGACGACGTGGGGTCGTTCCGCGAGTTCGAGAACGAGGGCGAGCACGTCGGCTGGGTCGTGCGCGGCGACGATCGGCAACCGGGCCCGGTCGTCACTGGCGCCGACCAGGCCGACTACTACCGTGCCGTGGCCGCCGCGCTGTCCTCCGACGACCCTCAGGGCCGGATGCCGGTCGACCCCCGCGACGCCGTGCACGTCATGGCCGTGATCGACGCCGCCCGCACGAGCGCGCGGGCCGGGCGCGTCGTCGACGTCATGACGCCGGGCGAGGCGCCCTGAGGCCGGTCACCTCGGTTCGTCGGTGACTTGCCGCCAGGTGCCGCGACGGCCGACGCCTCGTCGTCGGCGGGCCTGTGGATGACGCCGGCGGCGGCTCGCAGCGTTCTGTGACGATCGGTGGGTGACCACCGCACCCCACGAGACGCCGACGCGACCGGCCCGGCCGAGGCCGCCGCACGTGCCCGGCCACCGGCTGCTGCATGTCGTCGGCACGGGGGCGAGCAGCACCGTCTGGGCGGGGGAGGACGCCGCCGGCCACCCGGTCGCGGTCAAGGTGCCCCACGACGTCCCGGCGGTGGCACCCGACGAGGCGCTCGAGCGGCACGTGCTCATGGCGGTGCGGCACGACCACCTCGTGCGCCTGCGTGACGTCGTCGTCCTCGCCGACGGGCGGGTGGCGCTCGTCTTCGACCTGCACCGGGGGGCCCGCCTCGACTCCCTCGTCGGCCGTCGCGGTCACCTGCGCCCGGGGGAGGTCGTCACGGTGCTCACCCCCGTCGCGCAGGCGGTGGACGCGCTGCACGCGGCCGGCGGGGTGCACGGTGACGTGTCCGCCCCGAACGTCATGGTGGGTCCGACCGGCCGGCCCACCCTGCTCGACCTGGGCGCGGCCCGCCTCGTCGGTGGCGGCCCGGGCGAGATCGTCGGCACGCCGGGGTTCACCGCCCCCGAGGTGCGTCGCGGTGAGGCGCCCGGGCCCCGCAGCGACGTCTACTCGCTCGGGGCGATCGCCTGGTTCTGCGTCACCGGCAACGGCGCCCCCGACCCGGTGGGCCGCCTCGACCCAGCTGTCGTCGAAAGCCACGTCGGGCCCGAGCTCGCCGGTCTCGTCGCCGCCTGCATCGACCCCGACCCGACGCGACGCCCGTCGGCGGCCGAGCTCGCGCGGCTCGTGTTCGACTGCGCCGCGGCCGAACCCGTGGAGGTGGTACTCGGCGACGACGACGACGCGTCGGCGCTGACCCACCGCATCCGGGCCCACGCCGCGCAGGACCCGCCGCCGGCGCCCGCCGGCCCGCGGCGGGGACGGCTCGGCCGCCTCGGCTCTGCTTTCGGCTCGGCCCCCGGGCGTCTGGGGTCGGCCGTCGGTCGGCGGGTGCTCGGGCGCACGGGTCGGTCGCGCTTTCACGGGCGGCCCCTTGTCGCGCGCGTCGCCCTCGTCGCTGCGGCGGTGGTGCTGCTCCTGGCCGTCGGCGTCGGGCTCCAGCGGGTGCTCACGGCCGACGCGCGCCCCACCGGGGCGACGGAAGGGGAGGCCCGCCCGTCTCCACCTCCGAGCCGGGCGCCCGGAGGTGCGACCAGCCCGTCGACCGGCCCCGACGCGACGGCGCCGCAGGCGGGCACGAGGTCCGGTGACGCCCTGCTCACGGACGCCACCGGACCGGTGCGCGACCCTGCCGCCGTCGTGCTCGCGCTGTCGACCCGACGGGCTCGGGCGCTGACCGCGCGTGACCCGAACCGGCTCGCGACCGCGAGCCGTCCCCGCTCACCGGCGTGGGAGGCGGACGCCGCCGTCGTCGAGCGCCTGCGCTCCACCCGGGTGAGGTGGTCGGGCCTCGTGCCCGAGGTGCAGTCGGCCCGCGTCGTCGGACGAGCGGACCCCGACCGGGTCGTCGTGCGGGCCCGGGTGTCCTTCCCCGCCTACCTCGAGATCGACCGCGCGGGTGTGTCGAGACTGCGCCCGGCCGACCCCGGGACACCGCTCGACCTCGTCCTGCTGCGCCAGCCCGAGGGCTGGCGGGTGGAGGCCGTCAGCCCGCCGTCAGCCAGCTGACCGCGTCGGTGACTCTCTCGTGCTCGAAGACGAAGCCGGAGTCGCGCAGCACGTCGGGCATGACCCGCTGGCTGGCGAGGATCGAGTCGGCGAACTCGCCGACGACGACGCGCAGTGCGAGGCGGGGCGCGGGGACGAAGGCGGGGCGCGAGACGGCGCGGCCGAGCACCTTCGCCATCTCCTTCTGGCGCACGGGTGCCGGCCCGGTGAGGTTGACCGGGCCCGTCACGTCGGGCTGGTCGACGAGGTGCACGATGGCCCGCACCTCGTCGGGGAGGGTGATCCACGGCATCCACTGCTCGCCCGACGAGAGGGGACCGCCGAGCCCGAGGCGGGCCAGCAGGAGCAGCGGCTTGAAGGCGCCGCCGCCGCGGGCCATGACCAGGCCGGTGCGCACGTAGGCCACGTCAAGGCCGGCGGCTGCGGCCGGCGCGGTCGCCGCCTCCCAGCGGGTGGTGAGGCCGGCGAGGAAGTCGTCACCGGCGGGGCTGCGCTCGGTGAGCACCTCGTCGCCACGGTCCCCGTAGAAGCCGACGGCGGAGGCGTTGACGAGGCGCACCCGGTTGCCGGTGCGTTCGAGGTGGTCGGTGAGGGCCCGCACCACGGTGCCGGTGGCGTCGATACGCGAGGTCTCGACGGCACGCTTGTACTCGTCGTCCCACCGCTTGTCGCCGATGCCGACACCGGCGAGGTTGACGACCGCGTCGACCCCGTCGAGGGCGGCCGGGGCCAGCGAGCCCGACGCCGGGTCCCACTGCACCTCGTCGGCCGCCTCGGTGGGCCGGCGCACGAGGCGCACCACGCTGTCACCGCGGCTGACGAGGTGACGACAGAGCGCGCCGCCGATCAACCCGGTCGATCCGGTCACGGCGACGCGCTTGCCCATGAGTCCTACCTGTTCTCGTTCGGGGGAGCCGAGTGGCCCGGGCGGGCCACCGGAGAGTCTGACGACCTCTTACCCGCTGGCCCCGCCCCGGTGCTCAGAGACCGAGCGAGGCCTCGAAGCGGCCCTCCTCGAGGCGGGCCTTCATCGTCCCGAGGAAGCGGGCGGCATCCGCCCCGTCGACGATGCGGTGGTCGTACGACAGCGCGAGGTACATCATCGAGCGCACGGCGATCGTCTCGCCGCCGTCGGCGTCGGCCACGACGACCGGACGCTTGACGATGGCTCCGGTGCCGAGGATGGCCACCTGCGGCTGGTTGATGATCGGCGTGTCGAACAGGGCGCCGCGGCTGCCGGTGTTCGTGATGGTGAAGGTGCCACCCGCGAGGTCGTCGGGGGTGATCTTGTTGCTGCGCGTGCGCGCCGCCACGTCGGCGATGGCGCGGGCCAGCCCGGCGATGTTGAGGTCACCGGCGTTCTTGACCACGGGGACGATGAGCCCCTTCTCGGTGTCGACCGCGATCGAGAGGTTCTCCGAGCCGTGGTAGACGATCTCCTCGCCGTCGACGCTCGCGTTGACGTTGGGGTGCGCCTTGAGGGCCTCCGTCGCGGCGAGCGCGAGGAAGGGCAGGAAGCTGAGCTTGACGCCCTCACGCGACTCGAAGTCCGACTTCGCGCGGGCGCGGAGGCGGGCCACCTTGGTGAGGTCGACCTCGACGACGGTCGTCAGCTGCGCCGACACCTGGAGCGACTCGACCATGCGCTGGGCGATGACCTTGCGCAGGCGCGTCATCTTCTCGCGGGTGCCGCGCTTCGGCGACTCCGCCGCGGCCGGGGCACCGCCACCCGACGAGGCGGGGGACGACGGCGCGGCCGGCGACGACGGTGCGGGAGCGGACGCGGTCGGCTGCGTGGGCTGGGCCGGCTCCGGCGCGGACGCCTTCTTGGCCGCCTCGGCGGCGTCGAGGACGTCCTGCTTGCGGATGCGGCCGCCGACGCCCGTGCCCGTCACGGACGAGAGCTCGATGCCGTGCTGCGTCGCCAGCTTGCGCACGAGGGGCGTGACGTAGGCCGCCGAGTCGTTGCTCGACGCCGTCGAGGACGAGGTGGCGGAGCCGCTCGTCGTCGCCGACGAGTCGTCCGAGCTCGAGCCCTGCGGCTGGGCCGGGGGCTTGCCGGCCCCCTCGGCGTCGGCCTGTGACTGACCGGTGGCGGCGTCGGTCGCCTCCTCGGGCTTCGCCTGGGCCGGCGCGTCGGTGCCGGCGGAGGCCTGGGCGGCCGCCGGCGTCGAGGCCTGCTCCTGCTGCTGCGGGGCGGGGGCGCTCTGCGCAGGCTCCGGGGCCTCGGGCGACTGCTGCGCGGGGACGTGCTCGTCGGGCGTGTTGCCGGCCGGCTCGACGTCGCCCTGGCTGCCGCCGATGACGGCGAGCTCGCCGCCGACGGGGACGGTCTCGTCCTCCTGGGCCAGGATCTTGGTCAGCGTGCCCGCGACCGGTGAGGGGATCTCGGTGTCGACCTTGTCGGTCGAGACCTCGAGCAGCGGCTCGTCGACCTCGACGTCGTCGCCCTCGCTCTTGAGCCACCGCGTGACGGTGCCCTCCGTGACGCTCTCGCCGAGGGCAGGCATCGTGACCGTCTCGCCGGTGTCGGCACCGCCGGAGGCCGGCTTCGGGCCGGGGCTCGCCTGCTCGGTCTCGGGCTCGCTCGTGCCCACCTCGGGCTCGGCCTCGGTGCTGGGCGCCTCGGCGGGGGTGTCGTCCTTGGGCTCGTCCTGCGCGTCCTGCGAGGCCGACCCACCGGCATCCTGCCCGGCGTCGTCGGACCCGCTGCCCGACGGGGCGGCACCGTCGCCGATGACGGCGAGGTCGGCGCCCACGGGCACGGTGTCGTCCTCCTGGGCGAGGATCTCCTGAAGGGTGCCCGCCACGGGGGACGGGATCTCGGTGTCGACCTTGTCCGTCGAGACCTCGAGCAGCGGCTCGTCGACCTCCACCTGGTCACCGACGTTCTTCAGCCAGCGGGTGACGGTCCCCTCGGTGACTGACTCACCCAGGGCCGGCATGGTCACGCGTTCTGACATGACGTGTTCTCTCCTCTTCCCAGTTTCTGGCTCAAGCGTGTGCGTGGAGGGGCTTGCCGGCCAGGGCCAGGTGCGCCTCTCCGAGTGACTCGTTCTGCGTGGGGTGCGCGTGCACGAGGGCGGCGACGTCCTCGGGGAAGGCCTCCCAGTTGACGATGAGCTGGCCCTCGCCGATCTGCTCACCCATGCGCGCCCCGACCATGTGCACCCCGACGACGGGGCCGTCTGCGACGCGGACGACCTTGACGAAGCCCTGCGTGCCGAGGATCTGTGACTTGCCGTTGCCGCCGAGGTTGTACTCGTACGTCTGCACGTCGCCGTGCACCTCGCGCGCCTGCGCCTCGGTGAGGCCGACGCTGGCCACCTCCGGGTCGCAGTACGTCACCCGCGGGATGCCGGTCTCGTCGATCGGGGTCGGCTCGAGGCCCGCGATCTGCTCGGCCACGAAGATGCCCTGCGCGAAGCCGCGGTGGGCCAGCTGCAGCCCGGGCACGATGTCGCCGACGGCGTAGACCCCGGGGACGCCCGTGCGCAGCCGCTCGTCGGTCGGCACGAAGCCCCGGTCGAGCGGGACGCCCGCCTCCTCGTAGCCGAGCCCGGCGGTGACCGGTCCTCGGCCGACGGCGACGAGCAGCAGCTCGGCCTCGAGGGTGTCGCCCGACTCGAGCGTCACGGTGACGGTGTCGGCGTCCTGGGTCGCCGAGGCGAAGCGGGCTCCGGTGCGCACGGTGATCTTCCGCTTGCGGAAGGCACGCTCGAGCTGCTTCGACAGCGCCTCGTCCTCGGCGGCCACGAGCCGGGGCAGGGCCTCGACGACGGTGACCGCGGAGCCGAAGCTCGCGAAGACGGAGGCGAACTCGACGCCGATGACGCCGCCGCCGAGTACGACGACCCGGTCGGGCACGTGGTCGATGGCGAGCGCCTGCTCGCTCGTCATGATGCGCCCGCCGATGTCGAGCCCGGGGAGGCTGCGCGGCTGGCTGCCGGTGGCGAGGACGACGTTGCGGGCGGTGAGGCGGCGGTCGCCGACGACGACGGCGCCGGGCCCGTCGAGGCGCCCCTCACCCTCGACGTAGTCGATCTTCGCGGCCTTCACCAGGCCCTGCAGCCCCTTGTAGAGGCGGGCGACGACGCCGTCCTTGTAGGCGTTCACGCGGGGCATGTCGACGCCCTCGAGCGTGCTGCGCACCCCGAACTGCTCGCCGTGGCGGGCGACGTCGGCGACCTCGGCCGCGTGCAGCAGGGCCTTCGTCGGGATGCAGCCGACGTGCAGGCAGGTGCCGCCGAGGCGGCCCTTCTCGACCAGCGCGACCTTCAGCCCGAGCTCGGCCGCCCGCAACGCGCAGGCGTACCCGCCGGACCCGCCACCGAGGATGACGACGTCGAGATCGTCTGCGGCATCGGCCGACATGTGATGGGGCTCCTTCAGGCGGTGCGAGGGGGTGGGCTCACGGCAAGGAGCATCTTGTCATTGATCGTCGTGGCGGGTACAGGCAGGTCGTCGCACGGGCCGGTGGGCCTGCGACCTGCCGGGAGTGAGGCGGTTCCCATGGTCGCGCCACGTACAGTTCGCTCATGGGCTGGTTCTCGCGCACCAAGAGCCGCGGGCTCGGACGCACCGCACCACTGCGGTCGGACGGTCCGCAGATGGAGATCGACCGCAAGGCGGTCGTCGAGCACTTCCGCGAGTTCGTCGACACCCGCGAGGGTGTCGAGGCGTACGTCGAGCCGGCCACGAGCGTCACGACGACGACGGTGGTGCTCATCGCGTGGGACGGCGAGTGGACCCGACGTGCCGTCGGCACCCCGCAGGACGCCTTCGCGCTGAGCAAGAAGCTCGGCGTGCCCGCCTACGACGTCAACCAGACCGGGTACCCCAACCGGATGCGGGAGTACAACTCGCGCAAGCGCCGCGACGACCAGCGCGCGCAGGCCAGGGCGCAGGGGCGGGGCAACCCGCTGCGCCGTCGCAACGAGGCCTGACCACAAAGCACTGGTACCCATGGGGGCCCGCCTGCAAGGGTGGGAGCACCCCGCCGACCACACAGGAGGTTTCCGATGACCGGCAACGACGCAGCATCCGGCCCGAGCGAGGAGATGAAGGCGAAGTTCCGCGCCGCGCTCGACAAGAAGCACGCGCACGGTGGTAAGGACGTCTCCGACGACGGCGACCGCTCGAAGGTGCACGGCGCCCACGGGCCCGCCAAGTCGCAGCAGATGTTCCGCCGCAAGAGCGGCGGCTGACCGCCCGTCAGAGCACACGCGAAGGGCCAGGACGCGAGGCGTCCTGGCCCTTCGTGCGTGCGGGTGCGACGGGTCAGGCGTACGACTCGGCGAGGCCGACGAGGGTGCGCACGCCGAAGCCGGTGCCGCCCTTGGGCCAGTAGCCGGTGGCGCCCTTGTCGTTGAAGGCCGGCCCGGCGATGTCGATGTGGCTCCACGGGATGCCCTCGCCGACGAACTCCGACAGGAAGATGCCGGCGGTGAGCATGCCGCCCTCGGACCCGCCCTTGTGGGCGAGGTCGGCGTTGATCGACTCGAGGCTGGGGCGCAGCTCCTTCGGCAGCGGCATGGGCCAGGTGGCCTCGCCGACCGTCGCCGAGGCGGCGACGACGCGCTCGCGGAAGGCGTCGTCGTTGGCCATGACCGCCGCGGTGTTGGCGAGGGCGATGACCTGCGCGCCGGTGAGGGTGGCGACGTCGACGATGGCGTCTGGCGACTCCTCCGAGGCGAGGGCGATGCAGTCACCGAGCACCATGCGGCCCTCGGCGTCGGTGTTGAGCACCTCGACGGTCGTGCCGCCGCGCATCGTCACGACGTCGCTCGGGCGCTGCGCCGAGGCGCTCGGCATGTTCTCGGCGAGGCCGAGGTAGCCGGTCACGGCGACGGGCAGGCCCAGCTCGGCGACCGCGAGCACGGCCGCGGCGACGGCGGCCGCCCCGGCCATGTCGCACTTCATCGTCAGCATCCCGGTGGCCGGCTTGATGCACAGGCCACCGGAGTCGAAGGTGATGCCCTTGCCGACGAACGCGATCTTCGCCTTCGGACGCGAGGGGGAGTAGCTGAGCACGGCGATGCGGGGGTCGTTGACCGAGCCCTGCCCGACGCCCACGGTGCCGCCGAAGCCGCCCGCGCGCAGCGCCTTCATGTCGTAGCTCTTGAGCTTGACCTTCGTGCCCTTGACCCGCTCGGCCAGCGAGTCGACGAAGGTCTCGGGGTAGAGCAGGTTCGGCGGCAGGTTGACGAGGTCGCGGCAGTAGGCGACCGCCTCGCCGAGCGCGACGGCGCGCTTGACGGCCTTGCGGGATGCCGCGTCGCCGGGTCCGACGATCGCCACCGACTCCACGACGTCAGTGCTCGTGGCACCGGCCTTGGCGGGGGCGTAGGCACCGAGGGCGACCCCTTCGGCCGTGGCGGCGGCGAGCGCGGTGCTCGAGCCGGGCACGACGACGGTGACCTTCTTGCGGGGGAGCGAGCGCACCGCGGCGCCCAGGCCCTTGCGGAGGTCCTCGAGGTCGCCGCCCTCGACGGGGGCCTCGCCGATGCCGGCGAGCAGCACGAGGCGGCTGGAGACGCCGGGCACGGCGTTGAGCCGGGTCAGCTCGCCGACGGAGCCCTTGAGCTCGAGGTCGGCGATGGCCGACGTGAGGTGCGAGACGGCCTTGCGGGGGAGGCCGTGGCCGGGGGCGAGGGTGGCCGTGGCCACGTCGGCGCTCGCCGCGTCGTCGCGCTTGGCGGCCGTGGCGCGCGAGGCGGCCGCGACGAGGGCGACGACGAGGGCGTCGCCCGACGCGTCGGCGGCCGAGCGGGTCGAGAGGGTCAGGTTGACCACGAAGGTGCTCCTCAGAGGCAGGTACGCGAGCACGCTCGTCGACGACCGTGCCGGCCGCGGGTGGCGGCGCTCGACTATAACGAGGGCCCTGCCGACGGCTCGCCGCCACCGGCCCCGGCCGACTCTCGCCGTCAAGTGGCCACTTCCTGTCCCCTTGCGCGCAGTGTCCCCGTCGAGTGGCCACTTCCTGCCGGCTCGCTGCGTCGGCAAGTGGCCTCTCGACGGGTGGGGGGGGTGCCGCGACGTGGCCTCTCGACGGGTGCCGTGAGGGCTCGGCGGGCGCGCGCGGGGGCCGCGATAGGTTGACCGCCATGACCTCAGCGCCGTCGTCGCCCCTGCTGTCACCGCTGCACGACCGCCACGTCGCGCTCGGCGCGAAGATGGCCGACTTCGGCGGCTGGGAGATGCCGATCGAGTACCCCGGCGGTGGGGTCGTGGCCGAGCACACCGCGGTGCGCGAGCGCGTAGGCATCTTCGACGTCAGCCACCTCGGCAAGGCCTCCGTCACGGGTGCGGGCGCGGCCGAGTTCGTCAACGCCTGCCTCACCAACGACCTGCGGCGCATCGCCCCCGGCTCGGCCCAGTACACCCTCTGCTGCGACGAGAGCGGTGGCGTCGTCGACGACCTCATCGCCTACCTGCGGGCCGACGACGACGTCTTCCTCATCCCCAACGCCGCCAACACGGCCGAGGTCGTGCGCCGCCTGAAGGCCGCCGCGCCTGACGGGGTCGAGGTGACGGGCCGGCACCAGGACTTCGGCGTCGTCGCCGTGCAGGGCCCGCGCAGCGACGAGGTGCTGCAGGCGCTCGGGCTGCCCACCGGCCACGACTACATGTCGTTCGTCGAGGCCGACTGGCAGGGCGCCCCGGTCATCGTCTGCCGCACCGGGTACACCGGCGAGCGCGGCTACGAGCTCGTGCCGAGGTGGGACGACGCGCCCGCGCTCTGGGACGCCCTCGTGTCTGCGGCCGCCGACCAGGGCGGCATCCCGTGCGGTCTCGGCGCCCGCGACACCCTGCGCACCGAGATGGGCTACCCCCTGCACGGCCAGGACCTCTCGCTCGAGATCTCGCCGGTGCAGGCACGCAGCGGCTGGGCCGTCGGCTGGAAGAAGGACACCTTCTGGGGCAAGGAGGCCCTCGTCGCCGAGAAGGCCGCCCCGACCCGGCTCATGCGCGGCCTGCTCGTCACCGGTCGCGGCATCCCGCGCGCCCACTGCGGCGTCACCCGCGACGGCGCGACCGTGGGGGAGGTGACGTCGGGGACGTTCTCGCCGACGCTGCGCCAGGGCATCGCGCTCGCCATGCTCGCCCCCGAGGTCGCCGACGGCGAGACCGTCGAGATCGACGTGCGCGGACGCAGCCTGCCCGCCACGGTCGTCAAGCCGCCGTTCGTGCAGACGCAGACCCGCCAGGCCTGATCGGCCACCGTCCGACACCCCACCGGCCGACCACCCACCGGGCAGGCCGACCGCCACGCCATCAGGCGACGCGCCATCACTCGACGCGCCGCCGCGCCGTGACGGCCCGGCGGTGGGAGGCTGACCCCGACCCCCTCCGCACGGGGGTCGTCCGACGGCATCCGGGCATCCCCTCCGGCCGCGGACCGCGTGGAAGGTCTGGCCATGGGCGCACCTCCGAACGAGCTGCACAAGGGGCTCAAGCAGCGTCACCTGACGATGATCGCGATCGGCGGCGTCATCGGCGCGGGCCTCTTCGTGGGCTCCGGCGTCGTCATCAACTCGGCCGGGCCGGCCGCGTTCATCAGCTACGCCGTCACGGGCGTGCTCATCATCATGGTGATGCGCATGCTCGGCGAGAT
Source organism: Terracoccus luteus (assembly GCF_003635045.1). Taxonomy (NCBI): domain Bacteria; kingdom Bacillati; phylum Actinomycetota; class Actinomycetes; order Micrococcales; family Intrasporangiaceae; genus Terracoccus; species Terracoccus luteus. The sequence goes on from NZ_RBXT01000001.1 coordinate 1,304,867, forward strand.
GGCGACGGCCAACCCGTCGACCGGGTCCTTCGCCGACTACGCCCGCAAGGCGCTGGGCGGCTGGGCGGGGTTCTCCGCCGGCTGGCTCTACTGGTACTTCTGGGTCATCGTCGTCGGCTTCGAGGCCGTCGCGGGCGCCAAGGTCCTCACCTACTGGTTCAGCGCGCCGCTGTGGCTGCTGTCGCTCGGCCTCATGCTGCTCATGACGGCGACGAACCTGTTCTCGGTCAAGTCGTTCGGCGAGTTCGAGTTCTGGTTCGCCGGCATCAAGGTCGGGGCCATCGTCCTGTTCCTGGTTCTCGGCGCGTTCTACATCTTCGGGCTGTGGCCCGACAAGAGCGCCGACTTCAGCAACCTCACGGCCCAGGGCGGGTTCATGCCGAACGGCACCGGGGCGGTGTTCTCGGCCATCGTCGTCGTCATCTTCTCGATGGTCGGCGCCGAGATCGCCACCATCGCGGCCGCCGAGTCGTCGAACCCCGAGAAGTCGATCGCCAAGGCGACGAACTCCGTCATCGCGCGCATCGCCATCTTCTTCGTCGGCTCGATCTTCCTGCTCGCGGTCATCCTCCCGTGGAACGACAACGAGCTCGGCGCCTCGCCCTACGTCGCCGCGTTCAAGCAGATGGGCATCCCCGCCGCCGACCACATCATGAACGCCGTCGTGCTGACGGCCGTGCTGTCGTGCCTCAACTCCGGCCTCTACACGGCCTCGCGCATGCTCTTCGTGCTCGCCGCGCGCCGCGAGGCGCCCGTGCAGCTCATCCGCGTCACCGAGAAGGGCGTGCCGCGCAACGCCATCCTCTTCAGCTCGATCATCGGCTTTCTCTGCGTCATCGCCGCGGCCATCTCCGAGGACGGCGTCTTCCTCTTCCTGCTCAACAGCTCGGGCGCGATCATCCTCTTCGTCTACCTGCTCATCTGCGTCTCGCAGGTCATCCTGCGTCGGCGCACCGACAGCTCGACGCTGACGGTCAAGATGTGGCTCTTCCCGGCGCTGTCGATCCTCACCATCGTCGGCATCCTCGCGGTGCTCGTGCAGATGGGCCTCACCCAGAGCACCGCGCCCCAGCTGTGGCTGAGCCTGCTGGCGTGGGCCATCGTCATCGCGTTCTACCTCGTCACCAAGGCCCGCGGCGGGTCGGTGGATGCCGGTGAGCGCGCTGTCGACGCCCCCACCGGGAGTGCCACCCGGGTCCTCGTGCTCGCCAACCAGACGGTCGACGCCACCGAGCTGCGCGACGAGCTGCGCCGCATCGACGCCGCAGGCTCGGCGGAGTACTTCGTCTGCGTCCCGGCCAACCCGGTGGACACCGGCCAGGCCGAGACGAAGGGCGCCGTCTACCTCTGGGAGGCCACCACCGCGGCCGCCCAGCAGCGGCTCGACTACACGCTCGGCTCGTTGCGTGAGGCCGGTCTCACGGCCGAGGGCGAGCTCGGTGACTACCGCCCGCTGACCGCCCTCGCCGACGCCTTCGACCGGTTCGACCCCGACCGCATCGTCGTGTCGACCCTGCCGCCCGACCGCTCGGTGTGGTTGCGCAACGACGTCGTCGACCGCGCCCGCGCCGAGTACGACGTGCCGGTCACGCACGTCGTCGCCGAGAGCGTGGTCGCCACCGGATAGCCCGAAAAAAGTTGGCACCGCACGGATGCCGGGGCCTACCGTGAACGGCGGGCCCCGGCATCTGCGCTGGGCGGCCCGACACCGAGGGAGGCCGACGTGGGTCTGCAGGTCACGGAGATCGTCGTCGCGGCACGCGACCCCGAGGCGCAGGCGCGTTTCTGGGCCGGGCTGCTGGGCTGGTCGGTGTCGCGGGGCGGCTGGAGTGTCGCGGCGGTGTCGGCCCACGGGCTCGACCTGCCGTTGCACTTCGAGGTGCGTGAGGAGCCGAAGCGCGGTCTCGACCGCACCCACCTCGACCTCACGAGCAGGTCGCCCGAGCACCAGCGCGAGCTCGTCGACCGTGCCCTCGCCGGCGGCGCGACCCACCTCGACGTGGGCCAGGGCCCCGACGCCGACCACGTCGTGCTCGCCGACCCGGAGGGCAACGAGTTCTGCGTCATCGAGTCGTGGAACGCCTTCCTCGCCGGGACCGGTGCGGTCGGCGCGTTGGCCGGCAGCGGGTCGCGCGCGACGGGCGTGTTCTGGAGCGGCGCCCTCGGCTGGCCGCTCGTGTGGGACCAGGACGACGAGACGGCGGTCCAGCACCCCGACGGCGGGCCGAAGATCACCTGGGGTGGCGAGCCGGTCGCGCCCAAGCAGGGGCCGAACCGGCTGCAGCTGACCCTCGAGGTGTCGCCCGGGGGCCGCCTCGTCGACGAGGTCGACCGGCTGCTGCAGCTCGGCGGCACCCGCGCGGACGACGGGCCGTCCGGGGCCCGCGGGTCGGGCGGAGCGGTGCCGATGTGCGACCCCGACGGCAACGAGCTCTGGCTGCGCCCGCCGCACGACGACTGACGCACCGACGGGACCGTCTCCCGGGCCACCCCGGGGCCACCCCGGGGCCACCCCGGGCAACCCGGACCGCGCCGGGCTCCCAGCGCCTGCGCAACACACCGAGCAGCTGTCGGATCCGCGAGTTGCAACACGCCGACGTGCGCAGTGCTCGGTGTGTTCGCCGCGAGAGGGGCGAACGGGGGTCAGCGGGCGAGCAGCGCGGATGCCGTCGCCGCCACGACGAGCGCGCCCGCGACGGCCGTCTCGATCGCCGCGCCGATGACGTCGCCGGTGACTCCGCCGAACCGTGTGACGGCCCGGCGGGCGACGACCGTCGCCACGAGCACCGCGGTGGCCACGACGACGACCGCCGCGACCGCTGCCCCGACGCCGAACCCGAACGTCGTGGCCGTGCAGGCGATCACGGTGACGACGGCCAGCAGACCGGCGAGCCCGCCGACGGGTACCGAGCCGGAGACGGTCGCCCCCAGCCCGGCCGGGCGCGCCGACGGCACGCCCCGGCGGCAGAGCACCGCGGGCGCGACCCGGCTGACCACGAGCGCGAGCAGCGCCAGGGCGACGCCGGCGTCCGTACCGAGGCAGGCGGCCAGGGCCGCGGCCTGCACGAGCAGGGTCAGCACGAGCGCGGCCGCCCCGGCCGGGCCCGTGTCCCCTCGTCGCATGACGGTCAGGGCCCGCTCGCGGTCGTAGCCGCTGGTGAGCCCGTCCGCGGTGTCGGCGAGTCCGTCGAGGTGCATGGCCCGCGACAGCGCGGCGGTCGCCACGAGCGCGAGGGCGGCGGCGACGAGGGGGGCGACGACGGCCGTGCGGGCCCCGACACCGAGGGCCAGCCACACCAGCGTCGCCGGTAGTGCCGTCAGCGGGGCGAGCAGCATGGCCCGACCGGCCACGCCGGCGTCGACCGCGCTCGGCGGCGGCACGCGCAGCGCGGTGAAGGTGCCCCAGGCGAGGCGCCAGCCGTCACGCATCGAGGGTGCGCGGGGGGAGGTGGTCGGGCACGAGCGGCGCGGCCGTGAGGTCGAGCACCCGCCCCGCCACGACGAGGTGCACCCGGTTCGCGAGGCCCGAGACGGCGGCGTTGAGCCGGCCCAGCTCGTCCTGGAACAGCCGGCCGGATGCCGTCGTCGGCACGAGCGACCACCCGACCTCGTTCGTCACGACGACCACGTGCACCGGAGCGGCACGCAGGGCGCCGAGCAGACCGGCGACCCGCTCCCGCAGGGCCGCGCGGGCGGCGTCCAGGTCGTCCCACCCCGCCTCGTCGACGACACCCGTCAGCCACGTGCCGAGGCAGTCGAGCAGCACGGGCGCGTCGGCCGAGCGCAGCACCGGCTCGACGTCGACCGTCTCGACGACCCCCCACGCCTCGGGTCGTCGTCGTCGGTGGGAGTGAACCCGTTCGGCCCACTCGGGGTCGCCGTCGTCGGCGCGTCGGCCGGTGGCGAGGTAGGTCACGACCGCCTGGTCGGCGAGCAGCTGCTCCGCGTGCCGGCTCTTCCCGCTGCGCACCGGCCCGGTGACGAGGGTGACGCTCACGGCCTCGGCCCGGCGTCGCGGACGTCAGGGACGTCGGGGACGTCGGGGACGTCGCGGTCGACGGCATCCGCCCGCGACTCGAAGGTCACGGGGGCACCGAAGGCGGCGCGCCGCGCGGCCCGGCGGAAGACCCGGAGCAGGGCAGGCCCGGCGACGACGACGAGCACGGCGTTGAGCACGCCGCGGGGGAGGTCCCAGCCGAGGGAGGTGGCGAGGTAGAACAGGCCGTAGTGCGAGAGGTTCTCGGTCAGCGGGGCCCCCGGGACGAAGGCGAGCCCGGGCGCGGTGCCGGCCCCGAGGAACGGCCAGAACCACAGGTTCATCACCGCGCCGTAGAGCAACCCGGTGAGCAGGGCGTAGGCGGCGAGCACCCACCGCTCGGCGCGCGCCGCGGGCCGCACCGGCAGCAGGCCGGCGCCGAGGCCGATGGCCCCGGCGCAGAGCATCTGGAACGGCAGCCACGGGCCGACGCCGCCGGTGAGCAGGGCGCCGGTCGTCACCGCGAGCGCGCCCGAGACGAGCCCGACGCCCGGCCCGAGCACGCGCCCGGCCACGACGACGACGAAGAACATCGGTTCGAGGCCCGCGGTGCCGGCGCTGAGCAGGCGCATGGCCCCGCCCGCGGCCGCCGCGACCCCGAGGACGGCGATGGTCTTGGCGTCGAGGCGCCCCGACGACACCTCAGCGAGGCACACGAGCGTGAGCAGGCCGAGCAGCACGGCGAAGAGCCACGGCGCGTCGTTGCCGTGCGCCCGCACGAAGTCGGCCGAGGCGAGGAACGGCCACGCGAAGGCCACGGCCCCGACGAGCCCGACGAGCGCGAGGGCCGCGACGGCGGGCCACGACAGCCCGATGACCCGGGGGCGCACCGTCCGCACCGGCGACGTCGGCGCGGCCGTCGTGACCGTGGCGCGGGCGCCCGTGTCGGCGCTCACGCGGTCTCCTCGAGCGCGGCCGCCACCTCGGCGACCGTCAGCCAGGTCTGCGGCAGCAGCACCTTCGTCACCTGCGGCGCGAAGGCGGGGGAGGCGGCGAGCACGTCGCGGGCCGGTCCGTCGCCGACGACCTCTCCGTCGGCGAGGATGACGACGCGGTCGGCGATCTCGGCGGCCAGCTCGACGTCGTGCGTGGCGAGCAGCACGGTCGTCCCCGCCGCCGCCAGCTCGGTGAGCACGAGCCCGAGCCGCTGCTTGGCCCCGTAGTCGAGGCCGCGGGTCGGCTCGTCGAGCAACAGCACCTCCGGGCCTCCCGCGAGCACGACGGCGAGGGCGAGCTCGAGCCGCTGGCCCTCCGACAGGTCACGGGGATGCCGGTCGGCAGGCACCCCGCGCGACACCCGGTCCAGCACGGCCGCGGTCGAACCGGCCGGGACGCCGAAGTCGCGGTCGGCGTCGGCGCACTCGCCGGCCACGGTGTCGGCGTAGAGCAGCAGCTCGGGCTGCTGGGGGACGAGCCCGACGACCCGGACGCGCTCACGGGCCGACACGGCATCCGGGTCGACACCGGCGGCGCCGAGCCGCACCCGCCCGGCCGACAGCTCGTGCTGGGCGACGAGGGCACCGAGCAGCGTCGACTTGCCGGCCCCGTTGCGGCCCATCAGGGCGGTGACCGAGCCCCGGGCGACGGTGAGGTCGAGGCCCTCGACGACGACGCGACCGCCGCGCCGCACCCGGGCGCCCTCGACGACGACGGCGTCACTCGGGCCGATGGCGCGCAGCGGAGGCACGGCGCCCCCGTCGCGAACGTCGCGCCCGTCGGGAACGTCGCCGCGGCCCGCGGCGGACGCCCGGTCGAGCCGCGCCCGCAGCGGGGCGGCCCGGCGGCGCGCGTCGCGCACCGACAGCGGCGGCGGTGACCAGCCGGCGAGGCGCGAGAGGCCGACGACGGGCGGGAAGACCTGCGAGACCTCCATGGCCTCGGCGGGGTCGAGCAGGGCGGACGTGCGACCCTCCGACACGAGCACGACCCGGTCGGCGTGGTGCACGACGCGTTCGAGGCGGTGCTCGGCGAGCACGACGGTGACACCGAGGTCGTGCACGATGCGGTGCAGCGAGGCCAGCACCTCCTCGGCCGCGACCGGGTCGAGGGCGGAGGTCGGCTCGTCGAGCACGAGCACCCGCGGGCCGGCGGCGAAGAGCGAGGCGATGGCGACCCGCTGCTGCTGGCCCCCCGACAGGGCGCCGAGCGGACGCGCCCGCAGGGCGGTGAGGCCGAAGAGGTCGAGGGTCTCCTCGACGCGGCGGCGGATGGCCGTGGCGTGCAGGCCCATCGTCTCCATGCCGTAGGCCACCTCGTCCTCGACGACGTCGGTGACGAAGGTCGAGGCGGGGTTCTGGTCGACGAGGCCGACGACGGTGGCGAGGTCGCGGGGGCGGTGCTCGGCGGTGTCGAGGCCGTCGACGGTGACCCGCCCGGTGAGCGTGCCGCCGCTGAAGTGGGGGACGAGCCCGTTGACCGTGCGCAGCAGCGTCGACTTGCCGCTGCCCGTCGGGCCCACGACGAGCACGAGCTCGCCCTCGGGCACCTCCAGGGTGACGTCGTGCAGGGCCGGTGCCGACGCCCCGGCGTAGGTGACGCCGACGTGCTCGAAGCCGATCACGCCGTCACCTCCTGCACGTCGTGCACCCGGCGCGGGCGGGGCGTGAGCACGGCGGGAGCGGCCGCCACCACGAGAGCGAGCACCGCGGGGAGGGGTACCGCCGGCAGCGCGGGCGACTGGGGTGGGACGACGCCCTCCCAGCCGGCCACGGACCCGACGACGAGCGCGCCTGCCGCGACCGCACCGCAGGCGACGGTGAGGGTCTCGCTCAGGGCCCACTCGTCGCGGCGGTGCCGCGAGCGGGTGTCGCGTGACGCACCGACGACGAGGCTCGCCGCGGCCAGCAGGGCGCCGACGACGAGCAGTGGGAGGCCGAGCGCCCCACCGACGGACCCGTCGAGCAGCCCGTAGAGGCCACCGAGCACACCGAGCACGCCGAGCAGGGCCATGGCAGACGCGAGGCGACGGTCGCGCGGGGTCGAGCGCAGCGCCCGGCCGTAGCCCCGCGACTCCATCGAGGCCGCGAGCCCGAGGGAGCGCTCGAAGGCGGTCTCGAGCACGGGCACGGCGAGGCGGGCCGTCTCGCGGAGGCCGCGGGCGTCGTGTCCGCGCAGCGCCCGCGAGCTGCGGACGGTGCGGGCGTCAGCGAGCAGCTGGGGGGCGAAGGTGAGGCCCACGACGACGGCCGTGCCGACGTCGTAGAGCGTGGCCGGCAGGTAGCGCAGCAGCCGTCGCGGGCTGGCGAGGGCGTTGGCGGCGCCCAGGCAGGCGAGCACCGCGGCGAGGCGGAGGCTGTCGTACAGCGCGTAGAGCAGCGACTCGAGGGCGACCGGTCCGCCGATGCGGATGCCACCGGCCCACTCCGGCAGGGGAACCCGCGGCAGCGTGAAGAGCACGGTCGACCCGCCCGTGCCGTTGCCGAGCACGACGGTGACGAGCAGGCGCAGCACGACGATGACCGCGCCGAGCACGAGGAAGGGCACCAGCGGGTTGGCCACCGACGGGTCGGCGCGCTCGGTGACGACGACGACGCAGACCCCGACGACGAGCAGCAGCAGCACGGGGTTGGTCGTGCGCGAGGCCGCCGTCGCGAGGCCGAGCCCCCACAGCCACCAGGCCGCGGGGTGCTGCAGTCGCTCACGCACTCGCTCGGGTCGCGTCACGGGTCTCGCGGTCCTCCTGGTCTGGCTGGGTCTCGCCGGGTCTCGCTCGGTCCTGCTGGGTCTCGCCGGCGTCGGTCAGTGCTCGCCACGGCGGGCCCGGGCCCGCGAGCGCAGCAGCACGACGACGAGCACGGCGATGATGGCGAGGGCCGCCACGACGTAGGCGACGACCGTTCCGGCGGACGTGCCCGCGGCGGCGCCCTCGGCGACCGCCTGGCCGGCGGGGGTGGAGGGGGCGCTCGACGTGGCCGCACCGGGGAGGGTGAGCTGCACGGGCGTGTCAGCCGCCGCCGCCGCGCTGCTCACCTCCTTGACCTCGCCGCCGCAGCCGGATGCCGGGTAGCCGGCCACCGCGCACACGAGCCCGCCCTCGACGCGCAGCTCACCGACCGACTTGAGCACATCGGTGCTGCTCGCCTGGGTGGGCACGGAGGCGCAGCGGGCCGTCGGCTCGGGCGGGGTACTGGCGCTCTCGGAGTCGGCCGCACGGCCGAAGTCGACGACGAGGCCGACACGCTTGAGACCGTCCTGCTTCGGGGTGGTGCTGCACAGCTCGTCGAACGTGGGGGTGGCCCGCGGGAAGCGGCTCGAGCTCTCGTCGGCGACGGCGAAGCGCCAGCCGTCGACGGTGCCGTCGGCGGGCACGGTCTGGTCGGGGCCCTTCTGCGCGAAGGTCCACGAGGTGCCGCTCTCGGTGAAGAAGCCCCAGAAGCGGTAGGCCGCGGCCTGGGCGGGTGCGACGGTCAGGGCGCCGAGCCCGGCGGCGAGCAGCAGCGCCACGAGCAGGCGGGCCGCCGCAGCGGGCCGTCGACGCGTGATGGGTTGACGGGCGTTCACGGGGCCTCCTCGCGGGGGGAGGGCACCGCGTGCGGCCGGCCACCGGCCGCTCGTCACCAGGTGTCTCCGGTCCGCATTCCACGACAGACTGACAGGGAGCCGAACGGGCGCGGGTTTTCCGGCTGGCCCCCGGCGTCGGCCGGTGGCGTCACGGTTGCGGGTCAGCGCCGGAGTCTCACCGGCTTGCCCCATCGCCCCTCGGGGTACCCCGAACCGTCGCACGCTCGCGCGAGGGCCGTCAAACCCGGCGCCGCCACGGACACCGCGCGCTGGCTAGGGTGGCAGGCATGAGTGCCGACTGGACCTGGGTGTACCTCGACGCGCAGGGCAACCCCGTGACGGATGCCGCCCTGCCGACGAACGGCTTCCCGACGCAGAGCGACGCGGAGAACTACCTCGGGGAGTCGTGGCGCGAGCTGCTCGACGCCGGGGTGGAGGCCGTGACCCTGCGCGAGAACGACACCGTCGTGTACGGCCCCATGAGCCTGCGGGCCGCCGAGTGAGCGCTGCCGGGGGAGCGGGCGGCGTGCACGTCGACCGGGTCTCCGACGGGTTGGCCCGTGACCTCGACCGTCGGCTCGTCGAGGCCCAGCGCCGGTGGCGCTCACCCGGCGTGAGCGCGGGCGTGGTGCGCGACGGCATCCTCGTCTGGTCCGGCCACGTCGGCGCGGCGAGGCTGGCGGAGCCCGGCGGCGCGGACGGTGACGCCGGCACCGCCGACACCCCCGTCGACGACGACACCCGCTTCATGATCGGCTCGGTGACCAAGACCTTCACCGCCCTCGCCGTCATGTCGCTGCGCGACGAGGGTCGGCTCGACCTCGACGACACGCTCGGCGACCACCTCAGCGGGCAGCGGCACGCCCGGGTCCCGATGCGCCAGCTGCTCGCCCACGCGTCGGGCCTGCAGCGCGAGCCGGTGGGCCACATCTGGGAGAGCCTCGAGGCCCCCGACCGGGACGCCTTCCTCGCCGGGGTCGAGCAGGCCGAGCAGGTGCTGCCGTCGCACCACGCCTTCCACTACTCCAACCTCGCGTACGGGCTGCTCGGCCAGGTGCTCGAGACGGTCACGGGTCAGGACTACGAGCGGGTCGTCACCGAGCGCGTGCTCACCCCGCTGGGGATGACCCGCACGACCCTCGCGCCGGGTGACGACCGCGCCCGTGGCTACCAGGTCGACCCGTATGCGGGGACCGCGACCGAGGAGCCGCTCTTCACCCTCAACGCCACCGCGCCGCTCGGCGGCCTGTGGTCGACGGTGGCCGACCTCGCCGCCTACGCGGCGTACGTCGCGGACCCTGACGACCGCGTCGTGCGGCCCGAGACGGTGGCCGAGATGTGCCGGCCGATCATCATGACCGACCCCGACGGCTGGTCGGGCGCATACGGGCTCGGCTTCGGCATGGGCCGGCGCGGCGACCGCGTCTTCGTCGGGCACGGCGGCGCCATGCCCGGGTTCCTCACCGGGCTGCGGGTGCGCCGACCGGAGAAGGTCGGCGCGGTCGTCTTCGCCAACAGCACGGCCGACGCGACGTGCCTCGGGCTCGCCACCGACCTCGTCGAGGCCGTCGTCGACGCCGAGCCCGTGCTCGCCCCCGCGTGGGTGCCCGAGCGGCCCGCCCCGCAGCTGCAGCACCTGCTCGGCCTGTGGTGGTCGGAGGGGTCGCCGATCACGTTCTTCGTCCGCGACGGTCGGCTGTGGTCCCGCCTGGTCGACGACGACCCGCTGTCGGAGACCCGCTACGAGCCCGAGGGCACCGACCGCTACCGGGCCGTCGAGGGTCGCGAGCGCGGTGAGGTGCTCGAGGTGGTGCGGGCCGGTGACGGCACGGTCGCCAAGCTGTACTTCGCGACGTATGCCGTCACCCGGCATCCGCTCGCGTTCGCCGACCTGCAGGGCTGACTCAAGGCCGACCCCACCCGGTCGGGCGGGGTCGGTGCGACGCCTCAGAGGGTGGGGCGCTCACCCCGGGCCACCTTGGGCTTCGGCATGCGCGTACGGCGCATCTGGAACGCGCGCATGATCGCGTACATCGCCTCACCCCGCTGGGGCTCGCCGAGGCGGCTGCCGTCGAGGCGCTTCTTCGTGCGGCGCCACATGAGCACGGCGTCGAGCACCGAGACGATGATGAGCCCGTAGACGAGGATGAAGACCGAGAGCAGCGCCCAGCTCGTGCGCACGAAGCTGAGCAGCAGCACGAGGAGCATGACGGGCAGCAGGAACTCGCCGATGTTCCAGCGCGAGTCGACGGTGTCGCGGATGAACTTGCGACGCGGCCCCTTGTCGCGCGGCGGCAGGTAGCGCTCGTCGCCGGCGAGCATGCCGGCGCGCTGCTTCATCTGCGCCTCACGGCGGGCGACCTTGTCGACCTTGCCGGCCGCCTTGCGGTCGGTGACGATGAGCGGGCGCTTGTTGGCGGCCTCCTGCTCGCGCCGCTTGGGCGTGGGGCGGTTCTTGGCTCCCGGGCGGGCGTCGACCGCGGCGGTCGTCTCGGTGAGCTCGTCGTTGAGGGTCTTCTTGCGTCCGAACACGGGCCCACTCTAGGTGGTGGGCGCCCGGCCACCCGCATCGTCACCGGATGCCGGGTGGCCGGGTCGTGCGCGCCCGTGCCGGTGGGTGGGGGGCTGGTGCGGGCGGGGGCTCGCGGGCGCCCGTCGGGGGCGCGGGCGTCTGGGTAGGGTCGGGAGCGTGACTGACGACGTGCTCACCCCGGCCCAGCTCGACGGCATCCGATCTCGGGTGCGTGACCTCATGCCGCAGGTGCGCGCCGACCTCGAGGCGCTCGTGCGCATCCCGAGCGTCTCGGCGAGCAGCTTCGACCAGAGCCAGGTGGCGCGCAGCGCCGAGGCCGTCGCGGCCCTGCTCGCGGCCGAGGGGCTCGAGGTCGAGGTCGTGACCGAGGGCGGGCGTCCGGCCGTCATCGGCCACGTCGACGGGCCCGAGGGGGCGCCGACCGTCACCCTCTACGCCCACCACGACGTGCAGCCCCCGGGTGACGAGTCCGACTGGACCACGGCGCCGTTCGAGCCGACCGAGCGCGACGGCCGCCTCTACGGGCGCGGCGCCGCCGACGACAAGGCGGGCGTCATGGCCCACGTCGCCGCGCTGCGCGCCCACGCCGGCGACCTGCCCGTCGGGCTGACGATCTTCGTCGAGGGTGAGGAGGAGTCGGGCTCGCCCTCGCTCGAGACCATCCTCGAGCGGCACGGCGACCGGCTCGCGGCCGACGCCATCGTCATCGCCGACTCGACGAACTGGGCCGTCGGTGCGCCCGCGCTGACGACGACGCTGCGCGGCGGAGTGCGGGTCGTCGTCACGGTGCGCACGCTCGACCACTCGGTGCACTCGGGCATGTACGGCGGCGCGGCGGTCGACGCCGTGACCGCGCTCGTACGGCTGCTCGCGACGCTGCACGACGACGAGGGATCCGTCGCCGTGGCCGGGCTTGACTCGGGGGAGGCGGCCGACCTCGACTACGACGAGGCCCGCTTCCGTGAGGAGTCGGGGCTGCTCGACGGGGTCGAGCTCATCGGCACCGGCTCGATCCTGTCGCGGCTGTGGACCAAGCCGTCGATCACGACCATCGGCATCGACGCCACGTCGATCGACAAGGCCTCGAACACGCTCGCGGCGAAGGCGGCCGCGAAGATCTCGATGCGGCTCGCCCCGACGCAGGACCCGGCCTCGGCGTTCGAGGCGCTGAAGACCCACCTCGAGGGCCACGCGCCGTGGGGCGCGAAGGTCGAGGTCAGCCTCGAGGAGAGCGGCCCGGGCTTCGCGGCCGACGCCGACGGCCCGGCCTACGACCAGGCCCGGGCGTCGTTCGCCGACGCGTGGGGCACCGAGCCGGTCGACATCGGCGTCGGCGGGTCGATCCCGTTCATCTCCTCGTTCGTCGAGCGGTTCCCCGAGGCGGCGATCATCGTCACCGGCGTCGAGGACCCCGACACCCGCGCGCACGGCGCGAACGAGTCGCTGCACCTCGGCGAGTTCGAGAAGGTCTGCACGGCCGAGGCGATCTTCCTCGCCCGCATGGGAGCGCTGCGGGCGCGCTGACCGGGCCACCCGGCATCCGGGCGCGGTCCGTTTCCGGGCCGTGGCGGGAAAAGGTGCACGGCCGGGCGCGGACGCTGTCCCTCATCGGGCCGTGGCGCGGAAAAGTGCACGGCCGGGCGAGTTCGGCGTCCGGAATCGGGCCGTGGCGGGAGAAAGTGCACGGCCGGGCGGGTTCGGCGTCCGGAACGCGGCCGTGGCGCGGAAAAGTGCACGGCCGGGCGAGTTCGGCGTCCGGAATCGGGCCGTGGCGGGAGAAAGTGCACGGCCAGGCGGGTTCGGTGTCCGGAATCGGGCCGCGGCGGGAAAAAGTGCACGGCCGGGCGCAGACCCTGTCCTTTATCGGGCCGTGGCGGGAGAAAGTGCACGGCCGGGCGAGTTCGGCGTCCGGAATCGGGCCGCGGCGGGAGAAAGCGCACGGCCGGGCGCGGCACGGATGCCGGGTGGCCCGGCCCGCGCGTCAGTCGCGGTGCGTCCGGCCGGGCAGCGCCAGCATCCGGTCGAGGGCGGCCCGCGCCTCCGCGGCGACGGTCGGGTCGACCCGGATCGGGTTGACGACCCGGCCCTCGACGAGCGACTCGAGCGCCCACACGAGGTGCGGCAGGTCGATCCGGTTCATCGTCGAGCAGTAGCAGACGTTCTTCTCGAGGAAGGTGATGCGCTGGTTGGGGAACATCGTCCCGAGCCGGCGCACGAGGTTGAGCTCGGTGCCGACGACCCATGACGTGCCGTCGGGAGCGGCCGCGATGGTCTGGATGATCTTCTCCGTCGAGCCCACCTCGTCGGCCAGCTCGACGACCTCGTAGCGGCACTCGGGGTGCACGATGACGCGCACTCCGGGGATCTCGCGGCGGGCCGTCTCGACGGCGTCGACCGTGAACCGGCCGTGCACCGAGCAGTGGCCGCGCCACAGGATCATCCGCGCCCCGGCCAGCTGCTCGGGGGTGAGGCCGCCGTGGGGGCGGTGCGGGTCCCACACGACGCAGTCGTCGAGCGACAGGCCGAGCTCGCGCACCGCGGTGTTGCGCCCGAGGTGCTGGTCGGGCAGGAAGAGCACCTTGCCGTCTCCGTCGACCCCACCGACCTGCTCGAAGGCCCACTCGAGCGCGGTCTGCGCGTTCGAGCTCGTGCAGATGGTGCCGCCGTGCCGCCCGGTGAAGGCCTTGATGGCCGCCGAGCTGTTCATGTACGTCACCGGCAGCGTGCGGTCGGCGACGCCGGCCTCGGCGAGCTGCTCCCAGCAGTCCTCGACCTGGGCGATCGCGGCCATGTCGGCCATCGAGCACCCGGCGGCGAGGTCGGGCAGGATCACGGTCTGCTCGTCGCTCGTGAGGATGTCGGCCGACTCGGCCATGAAGTGCACGCCGCAGAAGACGATGTGCGGGGCGTCGGGCCGGGCCGCCGCGTCGCGGGCGAGCTTGAACGAGTCGCCGGTGACGTCGGCGAACTCGATGACCTCGTCGCGCTGGTAGTGGTGCCCGAGCACGAACACGGAGTCGCCGAGCGCCGCCTTGGCCGCCCGCGCGCGCGCCACGAGGTCGGGGTCCGACGCCGCCGGCAGGTCGCCCGGGCACTCGACACCCCGCTCGGTGTGCAGGTCGGTGCCCTGCCCGAGCACGAGCAGGGGCAGAGGGGCAGGAGCCGAGCCGGGAGCCGTCGCCGTCGTCGTCATACGTGAATCGTAGAGCGCCCGGATCCCGGGAATGAACGCGCGCACCACGGCCTTGTCCTGCAGGTACCTGAACGATCAACTACCTGAGGAGCACCTCGATGACGTCCGCCTTCGAGCCCGTCCGCATCGGCGCCTGGGACCTGCCGCAGCGCTTCGTCATGGCGCCGCTGACCCGCAACCGCGCGGGCGCCGGCATGGCCCCCACCGAGCTCAACGCCGAGTACTACGCCCAGCGCGCCGGCGCCGGTCTCATCATCACCGAGGGCACGCAGCCCAGCGCCGTCGGCCAGGGCTACCTCGACACCCCCGGCATCCACTCCGACGAGCAGGTCGCCGGCTGGCGCCTCGTCGCCGACGCGGTGCACGCGAAGGGCGGGCGCGTCGTCGTCCAGCTCATGCACGCCGGCCGCATCGCCCACCCCGAGAACAAGGACGGCCTCGAGACCGTCGCCCCGAGCGCCTTCGCGGCCCCGGGCCAGATCGTCACCGCCACCGGCCAGCAGGACTACCCGACACCTCGTGCCCTCGAGACCGACGAGATCCCGGGCCTCGTGCAGGAGTTCGTCCACGCCGCCCGCCAGGCGGTCGCGGCCGGTCTCGACGGTGTCGAGGTGCACGCGGCCAACGGCTACCTGCCCCACCAGTTCCTCGCCCCGACGAGCAACCAGCGCACGGACGAGTACGGCGGCTCGCCCGAGAACCGGGCCCGCCTGACGGTCGAGATCACCCGCGCGGTGGCCGAGGCCATCGGCGCCGAGCGCGTCGGCATCCGCATCAGCCCGGCGCACAACATCCAGGGCGTGCTCGAGCAGGACGAGGCCGACGTGGCCGCCACGTACGAGTCCGTCGTCGAGGGCATCGCGCCGCTCGGCCTGGCCTACCTCAGCATCCTCGGTGACCCCGAGTCCGACCTCGTGCGCGACCTGCGCAAGCGCTTCGACGGCCCCGTCATCCTCAACACCGGCTTCTCGTCGGTCACGGGCCTCGCCGACGTCCAGGACATCCTCGAGCGCGACCTCGCCGACGTCGTGGCCGTGGGGCGCGAGTTCCTCGCCAACCCCGACCTCGTGCGCCGGTGGCGTGAAGGCGCCGAGCTCAACACCCCCGACGACGCCACCTTCTACGGCGGCGGGGCGAAGGGCTACACCGACTACCCGACGCTCGGCTGACCCGGCCGAACCCCGACGGATGCCGGCCACCCGCCCGGGTGGGCGGCATCCGCGCGTCGGGGGTTGCGCCCGGGGAGGGTCAGGGGTGCCTCACGGGCGGCGCGCCGAGTGCGTCCGGGGCGGCGGTGACCTCGCGGCGTCGACGTCACGCCTCGGGTGCGAGGATGCCGCGGTGCACGTGCTCATCGCCCCCGACCGCTACGACGGCGCCCTGAGCGCCCCCGAGGTGGGGGCCGCCCTCGCGGCCGGGTGGGGGCGGGCGGCCCCGCACGACGTGCTCGCCACCGTGCCGCTGTCCGACGGCGGCCCGGGTCTGCTCGACGCCCTCGCCGCGACCCTCGACGGCACCCTCCATGCCGTCGTCACGACCGACCCCCTCGGGCGCGAGGTTCCCGCGAGCGTGCTCGTGACGGAGCCCGGTGGACCGACGAAGGGGCCGGACGCCGGTCGACGCACCGCCTACGTCGAGGCCGCCCAGGCCTGCGGCCTGCACCTGCTCGGTGAGGCCGAGCGCGACCCGGGGGTGGCGAGCAGCCACGGTGTCGGACCCCTCGTCGAGGCCGCGCTCGAGCTCGGCGTGTCGCGGCTCGTCGTGGGCGTCGGGGGAGCGGCGACCAACGACGCCGGCGCCGGGCTCCTGGCCGCGCTCGGGGTCGGCACCGCGGCGCGGCTCGCCCGCGGGGGCTCGGACCTCGTGTCGGTCACCGAGGCCGACCTCGACGGCCTCGACGCCGCCCGCGAGCGCCTGCGGGGGGTCGACCTCGTCGTGGCGACCGACGTCGACGCCCCCCTGCTCGGGCTCAAGGGCACGAGCGCCGTGCACGCCGAGCGCCGGGGCGCCACGCCGGAGCAGGCGCAGTCGCTCGAGAACGCGCTCGGCCACTTCGCCGCCGTCGTCGCCCGGGTGCGACCGCCCGCCCGCGACCTGCTGAGCGGCACGCTGCTGCGCCCCGAGCGGGAGCCGGGGGCCGGGGCCGGCGGCGGGCTCGCCTTCGCGCTCCGGCTGCTCGGCGGTCGCCTCGTGCCGGGCGTCGACGTCGTCGCCGAGGCCGTCGGGCTCGAGCGGTACCTCGCCGCCGCCGACCTCGCCGTCACCGGCCTGGCCCGCTTCGACTGGGAGTCGCTGCGCGGCACCGTCTGCGTCGGGGTGGCCGCGGCCGCCTCCCGTCACGGCGTGCCCGCGGTCGTCGTGGCCGGGGAGGCCCTCGTCGGCCGCCGCGAGGCGATGGCCGCCGGCCTCTCGGGCGTCTACGCCGTCGCCGAGCGTCCGGCCGAGGTGCAGGCGAGCCGGGCCGACCCCGCCGGGGCGCTGTCCCGACGGGTCGAGCGGGTGGCCCGCACGTGGTCGCCCCCGCCCCGCTGACACGCTCGCCCGCGGCCGGGGGCCGTGCACCCGCGCGGTCCGACGGCATCCGACCCTCCGACCCTCCGACCGGCGGGCGCACCCGTGCTCGGACGCACGTCGGCGGGTGACACCACGCCGCCCTGCGGACGACCGTTCGGGACCGTCGGTGGCGCGGCGTATCGTGGTGCGAACCGGGAACACAACCGGTGACCCGCTGGTTGTCCGCTGTGACAGCACCACCAGCCGTCCACGACGTGAAGGACCACCACATGACTGTCGAGACCAACGCCACCGCGACCGACACCGTCACCACCGACGCCCCCGCGCACGGTGTCCTGCTCACCGACCTCGCCGCGGGCAAGGTCAAGAGCCTGCTCGAGCAGGAGGGTCGTGACGACCTGCGCCTGCGCGTCGGCGTCCAGCCCGGCGGCTGCTCGGGCCTGATCTACCAGCTCTACTTCGACGAGCGTTCGCTCGACGGTGACCTCGTGCGCGACTTCGACGGGGTCGAGGTCGTCGTCGACCGCATGAGCTCGCCCTACCTCGAGGGCGCGACGATCGACTTCTCCGACACCATCGAGAAGCAGGGCTTCACCATCGACAACCCCAACGCGGGCAGCAGCTGCGCCTGCGGCGACTCCTTCAGCTGAGCCGCCCCGCACCTCACGGAGGGGCCCGACCGGATGCCGGTCGGGCCCCTCCGTGCGTCCCGGCCGCAACCGGCGCCAGGGCCGCACGCTAGGTTGAGTGGTGTGCAGATCGCCATCGCGGGTTCCATCGCCACCGACCACCTGATGACCTTCGACGGTCTGTTCCGCGACTCGCTCGTCGTCGAGCAGCTCGACAAGATCTCGCTGTCGTTCCTGGCCGGTGACCTGCAGGTGAGGCGTGGGGGAGTGGCGGCCAACATCGCCTTCGGCATGGCCGCCCTCGGGCAGCGTCCCGTGCTCGTCGGGGCAGTGGGCGACGACTTCGCCGACTACCGCTCGTGGCTCGAGCGGCACGGCGTCGACTGCGGCGCCGTGCACTACTCCGAGTCGCGGCACACGGCCCGGTTCATCTGCACGACGGACCGCGACATGGCCCAGATCGCGACCTTCTACGCCGGAGCCATGACCGAGGCCCGCGACATCGAGCTGGCCCCGGTGGCCGCGCGCCTGGGCGGGCTGGACCTCGTCCTCGTCGGGGCCGACGACCCGGTGGCGATGACGCGTCACACGCAGGAGTGCCGCACCCGTGGCATCCCCTTCATCGCCGACCCGTCGCAGCAGCTCGCCTTCGCCGACGGGCCCACCATCCGGGGCCTCGTCGACGGCGCCGACTACCTCTTCACCAACGAGTACGAGGCGCACCTCACCGAGCAGAAGACCGGGTGGGACCACGCCGAGATCCTCCAGCGGGTCGGCACCCGGGTCATCACCCGGGGCGCCGACGGCGTGACCATCCACCGCCGGGGCGGCGAGGGGGAGGGCGAGCAGGTGGTGACGGTGCCGGTCGCACGCGAGGTGCGCCGCGCCGACCCGACGGGCGTCGGCGACGCGTTCCGCGCCGGCTTCCTCACCGGGCTGTCGGCCGGTCTCGACACGCGCCGGTGCGCCGAGCTGGGCTCGATGCTCGCCACCTACGTCATCGAGACGGTCGGCACGCAGGAGTACGTGCTGGGCAAGGCGCGGTTTCTCGAGCGCCTCACCGAGGCCTACGGCCCCGGCTCGGCCGCCGACATCGAGCCGCACATCACCTGCGCCCGTCCCTGACGCCGGGTCGCACTGCGGGTCGGACGGGTAGGACGGGCAAGGACGAGGGACGGGAGGCGCACGGTGCCCACTGCTCCGGACCCGACCCCCTGGGACTTCGCGCTCGAGCGGGTCCCCGACGGTGAGGACCTCATCGGCATCGGGGCGGACCTGACCGTCGAGACCCTCTACGAGGCCTACTCGACGGGGATCTTCCCGATGGGCATCGGGGAGCACGGGGCCGAGCCGATGGGCTGGTGGTGCCCGGACCCGCGCGGGGTGCTCCGACTCGGTGAGCTGCGCGTCAGCCGATCGCTGCGCCAGTCGGCGCGCCGGGTGCGCACGAGCGTCGACACCGCCTTCTCCGACGTCATCCGCGCCTGCGCCGACCCCGGCCGCGAGGGACGCTGGATCACGCCGACGATGATCCGGGCCTACGAGTCGCTGCACGACGCCGGCTGGGCCCACTCCGTCGAGGTGTGGGACGACGACCGGCTGGTGGGCGGGCTCTACGGCGTGGCCATCGGAGGTCTCTTCGCGGGGGAGTCGATGTTCCACGAGCAGCGGGACGCCTCGAAGGTGGCCCTGCTGGCGCTCCACGAGCTGCTCGCCGCCGACGGCGACGCCCGCCGCATCGTCGACGTCCAGTGGCGGACCGACCACCTGGCGACCCTCGGGGTCACCGAGGTGCCGCGGCGCGACTACCTCCGCCTGCTCGACGAGGCGCTCCGGGCGCCGCTGCCTCGCCCCTGGGCCTGAGCCGGGCTCGTCCTGTCGGTTCGCATCCGGTCACGGATGCCGGGTGGCCGGCCCGCGTGAGAGGCGCACCTCGTGCGCCTGGCCGCCGCCGGGCTCCGCCCGGGTGCCGACGAAGGTGTGCCCCCTCATGCGGCACCACGCCGGCACGTCGTGCGCCGCGGCGGGGTCGGTCGCGAGCACGACCACGGTCGTGAGCTCGGGACGGTCGCGCACGAGGGCGGCGAGTCGGATCACCGGCAGCGGGCAGCGCAGCCCGCGCGCGTCAAGGACCGCAGCTGCCGGTTCAGGTTCAGGTCGAGGGTCAGGGTTGAAGCGGTGGGTCGACGCGGTCGTACCCTCCACCTCATGGTCCGGTCCGGTGCCGGCGTCGGCCCGGGTGTCACGGCCGGAGACGGGCCGGTCGTCGCTCACAGCCCGGTCACCCCCGCCTCCAGCCGGACCGCGGCGACGACCTGCGGGAGCGCCTCGCAGAACGCCGTGACGTCGGCCTCGCGCTCCGGCCCGACCGAGCGCAGCGGCAGGGTCAGGCGCAGGTTGCCGTGGGTGAGCGCGCCCATGGCGGCGAGCACGTGGCTCGGCTCGAGGGTGCTCGACGTGCAGGCCGACCCGCTGGCGACCGCGATGCCGCGACGGTCGAGGGCGTGCACGAGCGCCTCCCCGTCGACGTAGAGGCTCGAGAGGGTGACGACGTGGGGGAGACGGTCGTCGGGGTCGCCGACGACCTCGGTGTCCGGCACCGTGGCTGCCGCTCGCCGCACCCGGTCGACGAGGGCGTGCGCCGCCGCTGCGTCGGCCTCCCGGTCGGACGCGGTCTGCTGCCACGCCTCGGCGGCGGCGAGGGCCAGCGGGACCCACGGGGACACATCGGTGCGTCCGTGCTCCACGTCGGCGCGGGCGTGGCGCCACTGCCACCTGGTGCCCTCGCGCACGACGAGCACTCCGAGCGGGGGTCCACCCCACGAGCGGGCGTCGCCGACGAGCACGTCCCAGTCGGTCGGGGCCGGGTCGCGCCCGAGGCCGGCCATGGCGTCCACGACGAGCGGGACCCCGTGACGCCGACAGACTTCGTGCGCCGCGGCGAGGGGCTGCCGCGTGCCGACCTCGCCGTTGGCGCTCTGGAGCGCGGCGACGACCGTGCCCGGCGCGGCCACCTCGGCCCCCCACGCGTCGAGCTCGACCCGCCCCAGACGGTCGACGGGCACGAGACCCAGCCCACCGGCATCCTGCGCTTCTCGTGCGCGGGCGTCGACGAGGACGGCCGAGTGCTCCACCGCTGAGGCCACCGTGCGCGAGCCATGGCGACGACGGGCCCAGAGGACGCCCTCGACCGCCCGCGCCAGGGCGGTCGGCCCGCTCGGCAGGAGACTCACCTCTGACGGTCGCGCCCCGAGACCGGCCGCCAGCACATCCCGGGTGCGGTCGAGCAGGGCACGCGCCCGACGGCCCTCGGTGTGCAGCCGGGCAGGGTCGGCCCACCCCGCGTCGACGGCGGCCGCGAGCGTCTGGCGGGCCACCGGGTGCAGGGGCCCGTCGGCCGCGTCGAGCAGGCGGCGCCCGGGTACAGGGTTCGTGCCCGGATCGTGACTGACCACGGCGACACGGTAGCCGCCCCCTGGGGGCGACGCCCGATGTGGGGCGGTAGTGTTCAGGGGTGGGCACACGGGTGCCCATGGACGACCGCGCCGCCCGACCGCCACGACTTCTGGCGGTCCGGCGCACAGATGACGTGACAACGTTCCGGGCTCTCGACGAGTGCCCGCGGGCGCGACGAAAGGGTGCACCTGGTGCCTGAGCACGACGACACCGCAGCGGCCTCGCCGACGGCGGGCCGGCCTCGGCGGACGGTGGGGCGGCGCGTCCTGCGCGCCGGCGGTCTGCTCACCGTCACGGCGCTGGCCCTCGCGGGCTGCAACACCAAGGCGAGCAACGGCTACCTGCCCGACACCGTGAGCGACAGCGGCGAGCGGGTCACCGACCTCTGGATCGGCAGCTGGGTGGCCGTGCTGGCCGTCGGCGCCATCACGTGGGGCCTCATGCTCTACGCCGCCATCCGCTTCCGCCGCCGCAAGGGTGACGACACCCTGCCGGTGCAGCTGCGCTACAACGTGCCCGTCGAGATGCTCTACACGATCATCCCGGTGTTCATGGTCGCCGTGTTCTTCTACTACACGGCCCGTGACGAGGCCGCCCTCACCGACACGAGCAAGAAGCCGGACGTCACCATCAGCGTTGTCGGCAAGCAGTGGAGCTGGGACTTCAACTACATCGACAGCAACGTCCACGAGAGCGGCGTCCACGTCGACCCGGCCGACCCCGACGCCCGCGCGAAGATGCCGACCCTCTACCTGCCGGTCAACAAGCGCGTCGAGTTCGTGCTCAACGCCCGCGACGTCATCCACAGCTTCTGGGTGCCGGCGTTCATGACGAAGCTCGACATGCTGCCGGGCAAGACGAACAAGCTGCAGATCGTGCCCACCCAGACCGGCACCTTCCAGGGCAAGTGCGCCGAGCTGTGCGGTGCCTACCACTCGCAGATGCTCTTCATGGTCAAGGTCGTCCCGCAGAACGAGTACGACCAGCAGATGGCCCGCCTCGCCGAGATCGGCAACACCGGCCTCATCCCCGTCGACGCCAGCCGTGAGCAGATGGTGCCCGCCGACGCCGACAAGATCCCAGCACCCGCCCGAACGGGGACCGACCAGTGACGACCGCAACCGCCAACCGCCAGGCCGACGTCAAGACCGGCGCCGCGTCCGTCCCACGGGCCCGTCGCATCCCCAAGGGGGCGACGTTCGTCAAGTGGGTGACGACGACCGACCACAAGGTCATCGGCAACCTGTACTTCATCACCTCGTTCGTCTGGTTCCTTCTCGGCGGCATCCTCGCCCTGCTCATCCGGGCCGAGCTGTTCGCCCCGGGCCTGCAGGTCGTCGACAACCCGGACCAGTACAACCAGCTGTTCACGATGCACGGCACGATCATGCTGCTGCTGTTCGCGACGCCGCTCTTCGCGGCGTTCACCAACGCGATCATGCCGCTGCAGATCGGCGCGCCCGACGTGGCCTTCCCGCGCCTGAACATGTTCGCGTACTGGCTCTACCTCTTCGGCGGCATCATCGCCGCCGCCGGGTTCGTCACCCCGAACGGCGCCGCCGCCTTCGGCTGGTTCGCCTACGCGCCGCTCTCCGACGTCAGCTACAGCCCTGGCGTCGGCGGTGACCTCTGGGTCTTCGGCCTCGCCCTGAGCGGCTTCGGCACCATCCTCGGCGCCGTCAACTTCATCACGACGATCGTGTGCATGCGCGCCCCGGGCATGACGATGTTCCGCATGCCGCTGTTCACGTGGACGGCCCTGATCACCTCGATCCTCGCGATCATGGTCTTCCCCGTGCTGGCGGCCGCGCTCTTCGCGCTCGGCGGCGACCGGCGGTTCGGCATGCACATCTTCGACGCCGAGAACGGCGGTGCCATGCTCTGGCAGCACCTGTTCTGGTTCTTCGGCCACCCCGAGGTGTACATCATCGCGCTGCCGTTCTTCGGCATCATCAGCGAGGTCCTCCCGGTCTTCTCGCGCAAGCCGATCTTCGGCTACAAGACCCTCGTCTTCGCCACCATCGCCATCGCGGCGCTGTCGGCCAGCGTGTGGGCGCACCACATGTACGTGACAGGGCAGGTGCTCCTGCCGTTCTTCGCGGTCATGACGATGCTCATCGCGGTGCCGACCGGCGTGAAGTTCTTCAACTGGATCGGCACGATGTGGGGCGGCAAGGTCGTCATGGCCACGCCGATGCTGTGGTCGATGGGCTTCCTCGCCACCTTCCTCTTCGGCGGTCTGACCGGCATCATCCTGTCCAGCCCCGCACTCGACTTCCACCTCTCCGACAGCTACTTCATCGTCGCGCACTTCCACTACACGGTCTTCGGCACCGTCGTGTTCGCGATGTTCGCCGGCTTCTACTTCTGGTGGCCGAAGTTCACCGGGCGCATGCTCGACGAGACGCTGGGCAAGATCCACTTCTGGATGCTCTTCATCGGCTTCCACATGACCTTCCTCATCCAGCACTGGCTCGGCGTCGAGGGCATGACCCGCCGGTACGCCGACTACCTGCCGGAGGAGGGCTTCCAGGCCGCGAACATGGTCTCGAGCGTCGGGGCGTTCCTGCTCGGCGCGTCGATGATCCCGTTCATGTACAACGTCTGGAAGACGTGGAGGCACGCGCCGCTCGTCGAGACCGACGACCCGTGGGGCTACGGCGCCTCGCTCGAGTGGGCCACCTCGTGCCCGCCCCCGCGCCACAACTTCACCTCGATCCCGCGCATCCGCTCCGAGCGCCCCGCGTTCGACCTGCACCACCCCGAGGCGGCCCCCGGTGGCGCCCCCGTGCCCGACCAGAGCACGCTCGTGCAGGTCATGGGCCAGGCGGACGTCGGTGACCGTGAGGCCCGTCGTGCGGGCACGAAGGAGAACTGACCCGTGAAGGTCGAGACCAAGCTCTTCATCTACCTGTTCATCTTCTTCATCCCGGTCACCCTCGTGTACGGGTTCTGGACGAAGTTCACCGAGCCCATCGGCCTGACGGCGCTGATCCTCACGGCCGGCCTGTTCGTGCTCACCGGCTTCTACTTCTACATGACGGGCAAGAACCTCCCGCTGCGCCCGGAGGACAACCTCACCGGTGAGATCGAGGAGGGCGAGGGCAACTACGGCTACTTCGTCGCGAGCTCGTGGACGCCGCTGTGGCTCGCCGGTGCCGGCGCGATCATGTTCCTCGGCCTGGCCGTCGGCTGGTGGCTCTTCATCATCGGGGCGTTCCTCGGCGCGGTGGCCGTGGTGCTCTGGGTCTTCGAGTCCTTCTCCGGTGAGTACTCGATCTGACCGGTCGACACACGAGTGACCAGCGGTAGCCTGCGGCGCCGCAGTCACGGTCACGGACGACGAAGGGGGAAGGCCGGCGGCCTTCCCCCTTCGCCATGTCACCCGGCACTCACGGGCCCTCGGGCCTGTGGTGCGATCGTGCTGGAGCGGTCATCGTCGTCCACCTCCGTCCGATCGGATGATGCGGTGGATCGACGGTAGACCCGTCACGGGTGTCGCACAAGGCCCCTGCGCTGCCCCTGCGGTGCCCCTGCGGTGCCCCTGCGGTGCCCGCGCGAGCGTGTGAGGGGCGAGAAGGGTGAGGGCGGGCCTCAGCCCCAGCCGAGCTCGTGCAGGTGGTCGTCGTCGATGCCGAAGTGGTGCGCGACCTCGTGCACGACGGTGACGGCGATCTCCTCGCGCAGCTGCTCGGGGGAGTCGCAGAACCGCTCGAGCGGGCCCTGGAAGATCGTGATGCGGTCGGGCAGGGCCCCGGCGTCCCACCAGCCGTCGCGCTCGGTGAGGGGGATGCCGTCGTAGACGCCGAGCAGGTCGGGGTCGTCCTCCGGGGGCTCCTGCTCGACGAGCACGGCGACGTTGGTCATCGTGCGGGCCAGCTCGTCGGGGATCGAGTCGAGGGCGTCGGCGACGGCGGACTCGAACTCGGCATCGGTGAGGTGCTGCACCCGTCGATCCTCGCACGGCGGGCGACGTGGCCCTCGTGCGCGCCCGGACCCCTGTGGTGGGCTGGTGTCGGCTCCGTCGCCGACCGAGGAGAGCGCTGTGCCCGACCGCCCCGAGATCGTCTGCCTGTGCGGCTCCCTGCGCTTCGCCCGTGAGCTGCGAGCCGTCGCCCGCGACCTGAGCCTCGCCGGCATCATCGTCCTCGCTCCCGCCGAGCTGGGGGAGCCGGCCGGGGGGACCGGGGGGGACGGGGACGCGCCGCCTCCCACGGCCGAGCAGAAGGCCCGTCTCGACGCCTTGCACCGTCACAAGATCGACCTGGCCGACCGGGTCCTCGTCGTTGACCCGGACGGGCACGTCGGGGCCTCCACACGGGCGGAGATCGCCCACGCCGAGACGACCGGGACACCCGTCGACTACACCCATCCGCCGGACCTCGAGGGTCGGCGCAACGGCGCGTAGAGCGCCGGGGTGGCTGTCGTCCCGACGAGCGGACCGGCCGGCACCCTGGGGGCCGGTAGCGGCCCCATCGGCCCCCGACCTGGCGATACTGAGGTGGTGAGCCTCCTCGAGAGCTGGGCCGCCGGCGAGCACACCGCCCCGGTCGACGGCACCGCGACCACCCACCCGACGTACCGCAAGGGCACCGGCCCCGGGGTGGTGCTGATCCACGAGATCCCCGGGCTGACCCCCGCGGTCATCGGCTTCGGTGAGGAGGTGGTGGCAGCCGGTTTCACGGTCGTGATGCCGCACCTCTTCGGCACACCCGAGCGTCCGGCGACCGTGGTGCACGTGGCGCAGACGATGCGGCAGGTGTGCGTCAGCGCCGAGTTCACCAAGCTGCGCACCGGAGTGACGTCCCCCGTCGCGACCTGGCTGCGCAGCCTCGCCCGTGGGCTGCACTCCGAGCTCGGCGGGCCGGGCGTGGGCGCCCTCGGCATGTGCTTCACCGGCGGCTTCGCCCTGGCCATGATGGTCGACGACTCCGTCGCGGCCCCGGTGCTCGCGCAGCCCTCCGTGCCCTTCCCGATCGGTCGCCGCCGAGCCGCCGACCTGAACCTCTCCTCGGACGACCTCGAGGTCGTGCGCCGCCGTGCCGCTGGCGGCTGTCAGGTGCTCGGCCTGCGCTACGCCGAGGACGCCGCGGTCGGTCGGCGCTTCGAGACCCTGACCCGTGAGCTGGGCGACGACTTCGTCCGGGTCGAGTTCCCCGGGCGGCAGCACTCGACACTCACCGAGCACCGTCAGCAGGAGGCCGTCGACCGGGTGCTCGCGTTCTTCGACGAGAGGCTGCACGCCTGACGGTAGCGGTCCGGCCCCGCAGGGGACGGCGCCGCCGCGCCTAGCGCAGCGGCAGGTAGACGGCCAGCGTGGCCGCCGTGCCGACGAGCAGACCGACCAGCACCTGCGGGGTCGAGTGCCGCCCCGCGCGCACACGGGCCCAGCCGACGAGCAGCACCGCCAGGGCGGTGAGGGCGATGACCACGCCGATCGCCACGGTCGTGGCCACCGCGGCCGAGCGGCTTGCGTCGGCCCCGAGCTCGACGGCGACGGTCGACCCGGCACCGGCGGCCACGGCGGCGTGGAAGGACGCCTTGCTCACGGTCACGGTGACGACGGTCATGACGGCGAGGCCCGCCAGCATGCCGCAGAGGTAGGCGACGACCGGGCGCGGGGCTCCGGTGGCCGACAGCAGGACGAGCCCGACGACGAGCGACCCCGCGGCCACGAGCAGGGGCTGCCGGCGGTGCTCGCGGACGAGCAGGTGAGGGTCGGTGACGACGCCGCGCCGCAGCATGAGCGACAGCGCCACCCACGGCAGCCCGACGCAGAACAGCACGGCCAGGGCGCCCCACGCGAGTCCCACCGGCAGGGAGCCCGACGCCCGCACCGAGACGAACGCGGTGCTGACGGTGACGACGACCGCCGGATCGGCGACCCGTGACACCGTGTCGGCCACCCGGGAGGGCGACGCGGCCCGGAGCCGGGCGACGTCAGGGTGCTCATCGGCATCCGGGGGGGTGACGCCGGGGGAGGGCGCAGGGACGTCCGCCCCAGACCGGGCTCTGGGCCCCGCGCCCGGCCCCGGCTTCCCGTCGGGTCGAGGGACGGGTGCCGCGTCGGTACGTCCGTCGGTACGGCGAAGGCCGGCCCACCGCGTGGTGGACCGGCCTTCGCCATGCTGCTCGCTCAGCTCAGAGCTGCTTGTCGGCCTTGATCGTCTCGCGACGACCGGCACCGGACTCGATCTCCTGCTCCTCGCCGACACCGTGGATCTCCTCCAGCGGACCGGCGGGCTCGTCGTGGTCGTGCTCGTGGTGAGCCGCCTCGAGCTCGGCCGGCGTGGCCGGGGCCACCCGGTCGCTGTAGTAGAAGTGCGACAGCTTGGACCGGACGCGCTCGATGCGGGCGGCGGGCTGGGCCACGCCGTTCTCGTCGACCGTCGAGGTGAGCTCGAGGGGCTCGGGCGCCTCGTGCTGCACGAGGTCCCAGCGCTCGAACGCCGAGAGCGGGGCGTGCACCTCCTCGAAGCGGCCGTCGGGGTAGCGCCAGATGGTGCCCGTCTCGCGGCCGTGCAGCACCTTCTGCTTGTCGGCGCGCTGCAGGCTGAGGCAGATGCGCTTCGTGATCCAGAAGGCGATGGGCGGCCCGATGAAGAACAGCGTCTGGAACAGGCGCGTCAGGTCGTTGATCGACAGGTGCAGCTTGATCGCCATGAGGTCGTTGCCCGAGGCGAAGAGCAGGACCGCGTAGGCGGTGATTCCGGCGACGCCGATCGCGGTGCGGGTCGGCGCGTTGCGCGGGCGGTCGAGCAGGTGGTGCTCCCGCTTGTCCTTCGTCACGAAGTTCTCGACGAAGGGGTAGGCGCCGATGATGCCCCACATGAGCGGCAGCAGCACGATCGAACCCGGGAAGATGTTCATGCTCCAGGTGAAGCCGAACGTCTCGAACTCGAGCCAGCCCGGAAGCAGACGCAGGGCGCCGTCGGCGAAGCCCATGTACCAGTCGGGCTGCGAGCCCGCGGTGATGGGGGACGGGTCGTAGGGCCCGTACGCCCAGATCGGGTTGATCGTCACGACGGCCGAGATGAGCGCGATGACGCCGAAGACGATGAAGAAGAAGCCACCGGCCTTGGCCATGTACACCGGCATGAGCGGGTAGCCCACGACGTTGTTGTTCGTGCGGCCCGGGCCGGGGTACTGCGTGTGCTTGTGCACGGCGACGAGCACGATGTGCGCGGTGAAGAGAGCGACGAGCAGGGCCGGCAGCAGCAGGACGTGCACCGAGTACAGGCGCGGGATGATCGCCTCGCCCGGGAACGCGCCACCGAAGATGAAGTACGAGACGTACGTGCCGACCACGGGGATCGACTGGACGAACCCGTTCATGGCGCGGATACCGGTGCCCGACAGCAGGTCGTCGGGGAGCGAGTAGCCGGCGAAGCCCTCGATGCAGGCGAGCATCGACAGCAGCGTGCCGAAGACCCAGTTGATCTCGCGCGGCTTGCGGAAGGCGCCGGTGAAGAACACGCGGGCCATGTGCACGAAGACCGAGACGACGAAGATCAGCGCGCCCCAGTGGTGGATCTGACGGATCAGGAGGCCACCGCGGATGTCGAACGAGATGTTGAGCGAGCTGCGGTACGCGTCGGAGACCGTGACGCCCTGCAGGGGGACGTACGAGCCGTCGTAGACGACCGGGGTCACGCTCGGCACGTACCAGAACGTGAGGAACACGCCGGTCAGCAGGCAGATGATCATCGAGTACATCGCGATCTCGCCGAGCATGAACGACCAGTGGTCGGGAAAGACCTTCTTCAGCAGGTACGAGACGGCCTTGGCCCCGCCGGTGCGGTCGTCGACCCAGCCGGCGATGCCGGGGAGGGGGCGTTGCTCCGCCCGACGGTCCTCGACCTCACGGTCGCCGGCACGAAGGGCGTCGGCCGGTCTGGCCTCGTTGATCGTGCTCATCGCTTACGCTCCCAGAAACTCGGTCCGACGGGCTCGTGGAACCCCTCGGGGGCGACGAGGTAGCCCGCGTCGTCGACTTGGATCTTGAGCTGCGGCAGGGGCCGCCTGGCCGGGCCGAAGATGACCTTGCAGTCCTCGGTCAGGTCGAAGGTCGACTGGTGGCAGGGGCAGAGCAGGTGGTGCGTGCCCTGCTCGTACAGCCCTACGGCGCAGCCGACGTGCGTGCAGATCTTCGAGTAGGCGACGACGCCGTCGACGCCCCAGTCGCGCGCCTTGGCGACCTTGATGTCGTTCGGGTCGAGGCGGATGAGGATGACCGCCGCCTTGGCCTTGGCCTCGAGGACCCCGTGGTTCTCGTCGATGTACTTCTGGAGGGTCTCGGGCATCACGTGGAAGACCGAGCCGTTGGTGACCTCGTCGAGCTTGATCGGGGTCATCTCCGGGTCACGCATGAGCCGGATCGGCTTGCCGTCGTTGTTCTCGAGGTCCCAGATCGTGTGCTTGAGCTCTTCGGGCCCGTCGACGGGGCCGAGCGAGCCGGCGATCTGCAGCACGAACGGGAGGGCGAACAGGCCCATCGCGCCGCCGAGCGAGTAGAGGATGAGCGGGCGACGACCGAGCTGGGCGTTCGTGCCGCCGTCGAGCACCGTCGTGACGGCGGCCGAGCGGGCACGGTCGTCGGAGCGCTGCGGGTGGCGCTCCTCGACGATCTCCTCGTCGGACATCAGCGTCTTGGCCCAGTGGACCGCGCCGATGCCGATGAAGAAGAGGGCGAAGCCGAGCGAGAGGCCGAGCACGACGTTCTGGGTCTTGGCCAGCCCGACGCCGGGCAGGTAGAACGTCGCCTCGTCACGGATGGCGAAGTAGCCCACGAGGAAGACGAGCGTCGCGAGCATCGAGAGGCCGAAGAGCGTGGCCACCTGCTTCTCGGCGCGCTTCGCCGCGGCGGGGTCGTCGTCGGCGGCGCGGTGCACGTGCGCCGGCAGGCCCGGGTTCTCGAACCGGTCGGGCAGGGCGCCGTCGTGGCGGGCCAGGTCGGTGCCCGGCGTGCCGGGGTTGCCGTCCGAGACGGCACCCGACTGCGAGGTGTCGATGTCGGTCATGCTGCCTTCTTTCCGAGCCACACGGCGCACGCGATGAGGATGCCGAGGAGGAAGACCCAGGCGAAGAGTCCCTCGGCGACGGGGCCGAGGTTGCCGAGCGTCATGCCGCCGACGTTGGTCTGGTTGTCGACCGCCTTGAGGTACGAGATGAGGTCCTGCTTCGACTCGGGGCTGATGTTCGTGTCGCTGAACACCGGCATGGACTGCGGGCCGGTGACCATGGCCTCGTAGATGTGCGTGGGGGTCGTCTCGTTGAGCGACGGCGCGTACTTGCCGCGCGTCAGGGCGCCACCGGCGCCGGCGAAGTTGTGGCACATGGCGCAGTTGACGCGGAAGATCTCGCCGCCGCGGGCGATGCGCTCGTCGTTCTCGCCACCGGGCTGGAGCACGGTCGTGTACTCGTCGTCGGGGATGCCCGGGCCGGGGGCGAGGGAGGCGACGTAGGAGGCGAGGGCGGCGATCTGCTCCTCGTCGAACTTCACCTTGTTCCGCTGGGCCTGGACGGCCGGGGCGGGCAGCGGCATGCGGCCGGTGCCGACCTGGAAGTCGACCGACGCGGCACCGACACCGGCGAGCGACGGGCCGGAGGCCCCGCCCTGGGCGTTGACGCCGTGGCAGCTCGCGCAGTTGGACAGGAACAGGTCCTTGCCCTGGGCCACCGAGTCGGCGGTCACCGTGACGGCCTGGGCGTCCTTGGGCGCGAGGAACGAGTACGCGCCCCCGGTGACGAGGAGGCCGAGCAGGATGAGCACCGCGATCGCAGCTGGGTGTCGGCGGCGGGCGGCCAAGGCTTTCACGGTGTCGTCCTGTCGGTCGGCATGGTCTCGGAGAGGTCGTTCAGGTGGTGCGGGTACCGCTGGTGCTGCTGGTCGGCCGCTCGCACGCAGCCCGTGGGTGCTGGCGTCACTTGAGGATGTAGATGGTCGCGAAGAGCGCGATCCACACGACGTCGACGAAGTGCCAGTAGTAGGAGGTGACGACGGCACCGGTGGCGTTGGCGTGCGTGTAGCGGCGCGTCGTGAAGGTGCGGGCGATGATGAGCAGGAAGGCGATGAGGCCACCCGTCACGTGCAGGCCGTGCAGGCCGGTCGCCATGTAGAAGATCGAGCCGTAGGCGTCGGAGCTGAGCGTCACGTTCTCGTGCACGAGCTCGGCGTACTCGAGCACCTGGCCGGCGATGAAGAAGGCGCCGAAGAGGTAGGTGAGCACGTACCACTCGCGCATGCCCCAGCCCTTGAGGTTGAGCAGGCCGCCGGTGCGGGCCTTCTGGCCGCGCTCGGCCTTCCAGACACCGAGCTGGCACCACACGGAGGAGATGACGAGCACCGTCGCGTTGATGGCGGCGAAGGTGACGTTGAGCTTGGCCGTCTGCTCGCCCCAGAGGTCGACGCGCACCGAGCGCAACTGGAAGTAGATGGCGAAGACGCCGGCGAAGAACATCAGCTCGCTCGAGAGCCAGACGATGGTGCCGACGGCGACCATGTTGGGTCGCGTGGCGGGCCCGTGAGAGGTCGCGTTCGCTACTGCGGCGGGGGGAACTGCGGATGCTGTCGACACGTTGCCCATTATTCCCACACCCGGGTGCTGCGGCGCGACCGACCCCCCGTCGGATCGTGCCGTGTAGAGGTCTCGTGACCGTTCCGTGACGTCGGGGGGTCTCCCGCGTGACGCGGCTCACTCACGACACGCCGTAGTAGGCCTGTCGAGGGGGGTCCGAGGATGCCGGGTGGCGGGCTCCCGCTCCTACCTCGGGACCCGCGACGCCCGTCACGGGCCGCCCGATAGCATCAGGCGCATGAGCGACGCGAACGCCGGTGCAGTGACGGCCCACGACCCGACGGTCGACCCCACGGTGGCCACGACGTCGGCCCCGACGGCATCCGGCGGCCCGGGTGCGCGCCCCCTGCACAAGGTGACGGTGCTGCTCTACAGCGACGACGTCACGACGCGCGACGCGGTGCGGGCAGCGGCCGGTCGTCGGCCGGCGAAGGACGTCGAGGTCGTGCGGTGGCACGAGTGCGCGACGGCCGACGCCGTCGTGGCCGCGGTCGACAAGGGCGGCTTCGACCTGCTCGTGCTCGACGGCGAGGCGGCGAAGGTCGGCGGCCTCGGGCTCGCGAAGCAGCTGAAGAACGAGATCTTCGACTGCCCGGCGATCATCGTGCTCACCGGACGCCCCCAGGACAGCTGGCTCGCCGCGTGGTCGCAGGCGGACCTCGCCGTGTCGCACCCCATCGACCCCGTGGCCCTCACCTCGGCGGTGGCCACGCTGGCGCGCGCGGCCGTCCCCGCGGCCTGAGCCGTGGCCGGACCGACCCCGCAGACCCCACGGCCCGTGCCGTCGTCGGGCCCGTCGTCGACCGACGCCGTCGCGAGCCCGACCGCGACCACGTCAGTGACGACAGCCCAGGCCCCGGCGGCCGAGGCGTCGTGGCCGGTCGTCCTCAGCGAGCTGCTGGCCGGTCGTGACCTCGACGCCGACGCCGCGGGCTGGGCCATGGACCGCATCATGGCCGGCGAGGCGTCGCCCGCCCAGGTGGCCGGCTTCCTCGTCGCGCTGCGCGCCAAGGGCGAGAGCGTCGAGGAGATGCAGGGCCTGGCCGACCGCATGCTCGCGCACGCGCGCCGCATCGAGGTGGCCGGGCCGAGCCTCGACATCGTCGGCACCGGTGGCGACCGCGCCCACACCGTCAACATCTCGACGATGGCCTCGATGGTCGTGGCGGCGACCGGCATCCGGGTCGTCAAGCACGGCAACCGGGCGGCCTCGTCGTCGTCGGGCTCGGCCGACGTGCTCGAGGCGCTCGGGGTCGACCTGTCGCTGACCCCGGAGCGGGTGGTCGAGGTGGTGGGGGAGGCGGGCATCACGTTCTGCTTCGCGCAGACCTTCCACCCCTCGTTCCGGCACACGGCGGTGCCCCGGCGCGACCTCGGCATCGGCACGGCCTTCAACTTCCTCGGGCCGCTGACCAACCCGGCCCAGCCCACCTACGCGGCCGTGGGCTGCGCCGACGCCCGCATGGCGCCCCTCATCGCCGGTGTCTTCGCCCGCCGCGGCCGCGACGCGGCCGTCTTCCGGGGCGACGACGGGCTCGACGAGGTGACCGTCTCGACGACGACGAGCGTGTGGTGGGTGCGCGACGGCTCGGTGTCGGCGCACACCCTCGACCCCGAGCGCCTCGGCCTCGTGCTGCACCCCGTCTCGGACCTGCGTGGCGGCGACGCGGCGCACAACGCGGGCGTGGTGCGGTCGGTCTTCGAGGGCGAGCGGGGCACCGTGCGCGACGCCGTCGTGCTCAACGCCGGCATCGCCCTCGCCCTGACGCGCGCCGACTCCGGCACCGGCACCGACGAGCTGCACCGTGACGTCCGCGCCGGCATGACCGACGCCGAGGAGGCCGTCGACTCGGGGGCGGCGCTGCGGCTCGTCGACCGCTGGGTCGGGGCCACCCGCGCTGCCGGCTGACCCCCGCTGACGGCGACCCGTCGGGGCGAGCGGGTCAGTCGCCTTCGAGGCCGAGGCTGAAGGCCGCCTCGAGGTCGTGCGAGGAGTAGGTGCGGAAGGCGATGTGCGTCGACGTGCCGACGATGCCCTCGACCTTGTTGAGCTGGTCGGCGATGACGTCGGCGAACTCCTCGTGGGCGCGCACGCGCACCATGGCGATGAGGTCGGTGTCGCCGGTGACCGAGTACACCTCCGACACCGCCGGGATGTCGGCGACGGCCTCCGCGACCTCGGGGATGCGGTCGACCTCGCAGTTGATCATGACGATGGCGGTGATCACGCGGTCACCCTATCGAGTGGGGCCGGTCAGCCGGCCCGGCGCCACCCGGGTCGACGCCCGCCACCGTCTCCGGCGCCCACGGCGGGAGCGTCGCGGTCGAAGCCGACGACCTCACGGGCCGCCGCCACCGCGGGTTCGAGCTCGTGCCGCACCGAGCCGGCGCCGCCGACCGGGCAGGTCCACGACCCGTCCAGCTCGACGATGCGGACCCCGGGCGCCTCGAGCCAGCGCAGCAGGATCTCGGTCTCCTCGACGAGGGCCGCGGGCCGCTCGGGGGTGCCGGGCGGCACGACCTCGGCGGTGGCCTGCAGGGTGCGCACGAAGACCATGGGGTCGGCGCCGCGCGGGGAGACGGCGGTGCCGGCGAGCCGGCCGTGGCGCACGCTGACGAGCTCCCACCCGCCCTCGGGCCGCGGTCGGGCCGCGACCACCTCGGCGGAGCGGACGAGCGGGGCGACGCGCTGGGCCCGGGCGGCGCCGCGCACGAGCTGCACGAAGCGGTCACGGACGCGGGCGGCGTCCTCGAAGCGCTCCTGCGAGGCGAGCTCGTCGAGGCGGGCGCGCAGCCGGTCGGCGTCGGCGCGGCCGTTGCCGCTGAAGAGGGCGGCACACCGGTCGACGACGAGGGCGTACTCGCTCTGCGTCTGGGCCCCCGTGCACGGCGCGCCGCAGCGGCCGAGGTCCGCGAGGGCGCAGGCGCTGCCCGAGCCGGTGAGGCTGAGCGTCTTCGTGCACTGCCGCAGCGGCACGACCTCGTGCACGGCGTCGATGGCGGCCTGGGCCGTGGCGCGCGAACGGAACGGCCCGATGTGGTGTGCCCCGTCGTCGCGGACGTGCTTGACGATGGACAGGCGCGGGAAGCGCTCACGGGTCAGCTTGACCCAGACGGTGCGGCGCCCGTCCTTGCTGCGCCGGTTGAACCGCGGCTGGTGCTCGTCGATGAGGCGCAGCTCGCGCACCTGCGCCTCGAGCGGGGTCTGGCACACGATCGGCTCGACGACGTGGGCGAGACGCACCATGTCGGCCATGCGGGAGCGCTGCTCGGAGGCGGTGAAGTACGTGCGCACCCGGGTGCGGATGTCGCGGCTCGTCCCGACGTAGAGGACCCGCCGGGTGGCGTCGCGGAAGAGGTAGACGCCCGGGGCGTGCGGCAGCGGCTCGGCGAGCACGCGCTTGCGGCGCTGCTCGGGCGTCACGCGCGAGGTGTAGCTCGTCAGCTCCTCGAGGGTGTGCACGCCGAGGTTGCCGACCCGCTCGATGAGGCCGTGCAGGACGTCGACGGTGGCGCGGGCGTCGTGCAGGGCCCGGTGGTCGGGGGTCGTGTGCGCGCTGAAGACGTGGGCGAGCGAGCCGAGCTTGTGGTTGGGCGACTCGTCGCGGGTGACGAGGTGGCGGGCGAGGTGCAGCGTGTCGAGGACGCGGAAGCGCGGCCACGTGCCCCCGACCCGGGCGGTCGCCGCCTTGAGGAAGCCGATGTCGAAGCCGGCGTTGTGGGCGACGAGCACCGACCCGGCGGCGAACTCGAGGAAGGCGGGCACCGCGCCCTCGATGCGCGGGGCGTCGGCGACCATCGCGTCGGTGATGCCGGTCAGCACCGAGATGAAGGCCGGGATCGGCTCGGCGGGGTTGACGAGGGTCTGGAACTCGCCGAGCACGACACCACCGCGCACCTTGACGGCGCCGATCTCGGTGATGCCGCAGTGCTCGGGGCTGCCACCGGTGGTCTCGAGGTCCACGACGACGAACGTGACGTCGGCCAACGAGGTGCCGAGGTCGTCGAACGTCGCCTGGATCGCCTGCATGTCCCCGACCGTAGGGGCCCCCGCCGACAACGCCCGTCAGGCACGTCGGTCCGTCGGGCGTGACCTCCCTCTCGGACCGTGCGACGGGTGGGTCTAGCATCCGGCCCGCGACAGGGCGAGGTCGCGCGAGCCCGCCCCGAGGGCCATGGCCACGCACGCGACCGAGCCGACGAGCTGGTCGTCGGCACCGGCATCCGCCCGCTTGTTCGCCACGGTCGTCGCGGTGCGCGGCGAGATCGCCCCGACGTCGCGGCGCAGCTGCGTCGAGCGCCCGTCGACGGTGACGCCGAGCACCCCGCCGGCGCGCCAGCACGCCACGACGTGGCTGCGACCGTCGTCGAGCCGACCGCCCGCGCTGTCGCGCACGAGCACGCTGCCCGAGCGCCCCTCGAACCGGCACGCGGCCCGGGTGCCCCCGCTCGTCGGACGCAGGGTGAGCTTCCACTGGCCGCCGCTCGAGGCGAACCCCTTCTGCACGACGTTGGGCGAGTACCCCTGCCCGCGAGGCACGCTCGCGGTCGTCATGGTCACGGCGACGGCGAAGTCGGCCGTGCCGGGGCTGAGGCGGCCACCGTCGTCGGAGACGCCGAGGCTGGGGGTTGCCGCGCCGAACGCCACCGCGCCCGCGAGCTGGGTCCAGCGGCCCTGCAGGCCCAGGGTGAGTCCGCTCGTGCCGTCGCGGACCACCCCGCCCGACGAGTCCATCGACCACGTCACGAGCGGGGTCGCCGTCGCCGTCGTCGTCGTCGTCGTCGTCGCCGTCGTCGCCGTCGTCGTCGTCGTCGCCGTCGTCGCCGTCGTCGTCGTCGCGGATGCCGTCGTGGCCGGGCCGGCGGTCGCCGGCCCGTCGAGCGGGGCGGCCTC